>JBMNMQ010000001.1:0-88374 GCA_050953425.1 Anaerovoracaceae bacterium
TTTGTTCGATTGCCCGAAAACCGCAGTATTACTGGGCTTTAGCGCCTATTTTCCTTCGACCCTTGACATCAAACAGACCGTCTCCACATGGCGGCTGCCGCAGAAATTATCAAACGGCACGATGTCCCGCAGTGCATATCCTCCCGCCGCCAGCTGCCGCAGATCCCGGGCCAGGGTGGCGGGGTCGCAGGACATATAGATGATGCGCTCCGGCCGCACCTGCAGCACCGCCTGCAGCAGTGCGGGCCGGCATCCCGCGCGGGGCGGGTCGAGAATCGCCGCGTCGGCCTGCCGCGCCGCCCGAAGCAGCGCCGGATCCGCCGCACCGCGGCCGCCCGCCGGCGCCGCAGCTTCTTCCCCGTCCCGGTCCCGCAGCAGCCGCGGCAGCACCTCTTCAGCCGCGCCCTGCAGATACCTGGCGTTGACAATGCCGTTGATCACGGCGTTGCGGTTGGCGTCCCGCACCGCCTGTCCGCCGGCTTCGATGCCTAAAACCACGGCTGCGTCTTCGGCACACCAGAGACCGATGGAACCGGCGCCGCAGTACAGATCCAGCACCGTCTCCTCGCCGGTCAGCGCCGCAAAGTCCTTCACGCAGTCGTACATGCGCACGGTCATGGCCGGGTTGATCTGATAAAAGCTGGCGGGGGAAACCTCGAGATCCAGATTCCCCAGCTGGTCCCGCAGGTGATCCCGGCCGGCCAGAACCGTGTACTCCCGTTCCCCGTCGGCGTTGGCGCCGCCGCTTCCGGCCCTTTCCGCGACAACGCTCTCGAGTGAAAAACCGGCTTTATAGACTGCCTCATCGAGGCGGTAAATCAGCTCCTCCAGCGCGTCCTCCCGCTCCGCTGCGGGCAGTGTCCCCGCACCGTCCGGCGCTGTCTCCGTCCGCAGGATCACCATGACTTCGCCGGTGCCGAAGGCGGTGCGCACCGTCATGGCGGAGAGGCCGAGATCCTCCGCCGTCAACTCGAATTCCGCCAGGCTGTCCCGCACCGCCTGCGCCGCCGCGGTCACGGCCGGCGTCTGCTGCGGACAGTACGGGCAGTCGACGACCTCGCGGCTGCCTTGCCGGAGAAAACCGACCGAACGGCCGGCCAGACGCAGCACCGCCTTATTGCGAAAGCCGGTCGTCTCCGGTGCCGGCACCATCGGCCGCAGCGGCGGATCGGCAAAGCCGCCGAGACGCACCAGTTTGTCGCGAACCTGCTGCTCCTTCAGCCGGATCTGCCCGGCCGGGGAGAGCGCCGCATACATGCAGCCGCCGCATTCGGCCGCCTGCGGGCAGTCTGGCGTCACCCGCCAGGGCGACGGTTCGTCGACGGAGATCGTCGTCGCCAGGGCAAAGCGCTTTTTCTTTTTTGTCCAGCGCGCCGTCACGGTATCGCCGTAGAGCGCACCGTCGACAAAGACGACCAGATTGCCGACTCTGCCGATTCCCTGGCCCCGTTCACTCATATCGGTAATTTTGATCCTGACCGGTTCGGACTGCCCGGACCCTGTTTTCTCCGTCATCGCTTCGTTCTCCCGCTGCCCTGCCTCTTCCGCCGCCGGCCGCCGCGGCACGTTCCGTCTCCGGGGATCCGCCTTTCGTCCTGCCGGACTGCCGCCCCTCTCTGCGCCATTTCCGGCCGCTTCGTGTGATCCGGCCGTTATGCTTCCTCCCGCCGGAGAATTTCATACAGATCCGGCAGGTCGCGGCGCACGCGGATCGGCTTCAGATTGCGGTCGGTGATCGGGTGCACGCTGGTCGCCTCGACGCAGGTTTCTCCGTTCTCCTCCCGGTCGATCCGATAGGCCATGATGATGGTCGCCGCCTTCAGCTTTTTCAGCCAGGTGCGGATCACCAGCACATCGTCGTAGCGCGCCGGATGGCGGTAGTCGATTTCGATGTGGGAGACCGGCAGCAGCAGACCCTTCTCTTCGATCCTCTGATAAGAATAGCCGATCTGCCGCAGCCATTCGGTGCGTCCCTTCTCCAGCCAGGTGATATAAGTTCCGTTGTAGACGATGCCCATCGCATCGGTGTCCGCGTAGAGAACGCGGACCTTGCAGTCTCTTGTTTTCACGCTCACGCTCCTCCTGCTCTCTCTTCCCGCTGCCGCCGGTCTCGAGAAAAGGCGCGCTGTCCGCTGACAGCGCGCCCGCCCTGTGTTTCGTCGTTATTCTGCAGACGTCTAGAGCACGTTGCCGTCGAGGTCGCTGCGGCGCAGGTTGACGCGGCCCTGGTTGTCGATCTCGACGACCTTGACCGTCACCTCGTCGCCGATGTTCATCACATCCTCGACCTTGTTGACACGGCCCTTGGCCATCTTGGAGATGTGCAGCAGGCCGTCCTTGCCCGGCAGCAGTTCGATGAATGCGCCGAAGTTCATGATGCGCACCACCTTGCCGGTGTAGACATCGCCGACTTCGACCTCCTTGGTCAGCATCTCGATCTCTTTTCTGGCCGCTTCCGCACTCTGCATATCCGGCGAAGCGATGAAGACCTGTCCTTCTTCGTTGATATCGATCTTGGCGCCGGTCTTCTCGACGATGCCGTTGATCGTCTTGCCGCCCGGGCCGATGATGATGCGGATCTTGTCCGGATCGACCTGCATCGTGATGATGCGCGGCGCGTACGGCGACAGCTCCCTGCGCGGCTCCGGCAGCTCATCGAGCATTTCCTTCATGATGTGCATGCGGCCTTCCCTGGCCTGACGCAGCGCATCGTGCAGAATGTCGCGGGAGAGTCCGTGGATCTTGATGTCCATCTGAATCGCGGTCACGCCCTCGGCGGTGCCGGCGACCTTGAAGTCCATGTCGCCGAGGAAGTCCTCCATCCCCTGAATGTCGGAGAGGATGGCGATCTTGCGCGAACCGTCAGGTTCATCGCGCGAAACGAGACCCATGGCAATGCCGGCCACCGGGGCCTTGATCGGCACGCCGGCGTCCATCAGAGCCAGTGTCGAGCCGCAGGTGGAAGCCATCGAAGACGAGCCGTTTGAGGAGAGGATGTCCGAGACCACGCGGATCGCGTAGGGGAATTCCTCCACGCTCGGCAGTACCGGCAGCAGAGCCCGCTCGGCGAGAGCGCCGTGACCGATTTCGCGGCGTCCCGGGCTGCGGATCGGCCGTGCTTCGCCGACGCAGTAGGGCGGGAAATTATAGTGATGAATGTATCTCTTTTCGGTGATGTCCTGGATGCCGTCGAGACGCTGGCCTTCGCTGACCATGCCCAGCGTCGCCACCGACATGGCCTGCGTCTGTCCTCTCTTGAAGAGGCCCGAGCCGTGCGCCCGCGGCAGCACGCCGGTGTCGATCCAGATCGGCCGGATTTCCTCATATTTGCGGTTGTCGGGACGGATGCCGTCATCGAGGATCAGGCTGCGCACCTGTTCCTTGGTGATGTCGTAGAGCACGGAAGCAATGTCCGCTTCCTGTTCGGGATATTCCTCGGCAAAGTGTTCCTGCGTTTCCACTTCGACCGCGTCCATGTTGTCGAGGCGCTCCTGCTTTTCCACCGTCTGCACCGCTTCGCGCATTCTGCCCTCGGCATAGTCGCGCACCGCCGCTTCCAGATCTTCGGGCACCTTCGCCAGTTCGACTTCCATCTTCGGCTTGCCGACTTCGGCGACGATCTCCTCGATGAAGGCGACGATCTTCTTGATTTCTTCATGACCGAAGAGAATCGCGTCGAGGATGGTCTCTTCGGGGACAATTTTGGCGCCGGCTTCCACCATCATGATGGCATCCTTGGTACCGGCCACGGTGAGATCGAGCAGGCTCTCCTCACGCTGCGCCTGGGTCGGATTGATGACAAATTCTCCGTCCACCAGACCGACTTTGACCGAACCGGTCGGTCCGTCCCAGGGAATATCGGAAATGGCCAGGGCCACCGACGAACCGATCATCGCCGCAATTTCCGACGGCGCATCGTAATCGATGCTCATCACCGTCGCGACGATCTGGACGTCGTTGTAAAAGCCCTTGGGGAACAGCGGCCGCAGCGGCCGGTCCATCAGACGGGAAAAGAGCACCGCCATTTCACTGGGGCGTCCCTCTCTCTTGATATAGCCGCCGGGGATCTTGCCCGCGGCGTACATTCTCTCCTCGTAATTGCAGCTGAGGGGGAAGAAATCCACGTCCGGACGCGGTTCCTTGCTGGCGACGGCAGTCACGGAAACGACCGTGTCTCCGTAGCGCACCATCACCTGACCGTTGGCCTGTTCGCAGACCTTGCCGATTTCCAGTTCCAGCAGTCTGCCTCCCAGTGCCATGCGATATGTTTTGTAATCTTCATACTTCATTAACAACTACCTCCTGTTAATGCTCCTTCCATTCGTGCGCCGCGCGCACATCCGTTCTATAACAACCCTGCGGCAGCCTGCCGCCGCGCCGGGAACCTGTTATCCGGACAAGAAAAGCGAAGCATCACGCTCCGCTCTTCGTCAATGTCACTTATTTCCTCAGCCCTAAACGAGCTACCAGATTTCTGTATCCCTCCAGATCCTTATCCCGCAGATAGTTGAGGAGGTTTCTTCTCTGTCCGACCATCTTCAGCAGACCGCGTCTGGAGTGATGGTCCTTCTTGTGCACTTTGAGGTGCTCGTTGAGATCGTTGATCCGGTAGGTGAGAATGGCGATCTGCACCTCCGGCGAACCGGTATCTCCTTCCTTGCGCTGATATTCCTTGACGATTTCCGCCTTTTTTGCCTGATCAATCATGTTGTTCTCCTTTGATTTTCATACACCTTATTCTGCGTCCCCGTCGGAGTGGTCCTGAAACGAAGGATAAGGCAATTGCAACACTAACAATTAGTAATCCTACCACGGGGCGCGGGCAATTGCAAGACTTTTCCGCAGTTCCCGGTCTGCCCGCAGGTTGCAGCGTTCATTGTCGCACCTTCGCTTAAATGGCAAGTCTATTTGCCGCACTATGAGATCCGGATTGCAGCAGTTCCCGGACTGCAGGAACGGTCCGGCCTGTCCCGCGCCTTTCGTTTCCGCAGTTTCCTGTTCGATCTGCGCCGTGCCTGCAGCTCCGCGCTTCCGTCCGCGGCTTCAGCTGCCGAGCAGATCCGCCAGCCCGTCCGGATGCTCGCGGTGATAGGAGCGGGCGTGGATGCAGTCCTCGGTGATCTGCCGCGACAGCGCCTCGACGCTGTCGAATTTCTGCTCGGAGCGCATCTTGCGCAGGAACTCGACGCGGATCATCTTGCCGTAGAGTTCGCGGTCAAAGTTGAAGATGTGCGTTTCGACGTTCTTGCGGTACTCGCCGATGGTCGGCTTGACGCCGACATTGGTGATGCTCGGGTAGCGGCGGCCGTTGTAGATGCAGTAGGTCACGTAGACGCCGTTGGGCGGCGTGATCATGGTTTCGTCGATCGCCAGGTTGGAGGTCGGGAAGCCGAGTTTGCGGCCGAGCCGGTTGCCGACCACGACCTCGCCGCCGATGCTGTAGCAGCGGCCCAGATAGCGGGCGCAGCGGTCGACCTCGCCGGCGCCGATCAGTTCGCGGATCAGCGTCGAGCTGACGATGTGATCGTCGAGACGGTACGGCGCCAGCACATGCAGGCTGAAGCCGCGCTCGAGACTCATCTGCAGCAGCAGCTGCACGTCGCCGGCCGCGCCGCGGCCGAAGTGATAGTTGAAGCCGCAGAAGACTTCCTCCATGTGCAGCTTGTTGATCAGCAGCCGCTCGACGTAGTCGCGCGGCGTCATTTCCCGGATCCGCTGATCGAAGGGGATCGAAAAGACGTCGTCGATGCCCAGCTCCTCGAAGATGCGCATCTTGTCCTCCTGGTAGAGGATGTTCTTGACCGGCCCGCCGGGATCCATCATGTTGCGCGGATGGTTGGAGAAAGTGAAGACCGCGCTGCGCAGCCCGGCGATGGCGCCGCAGCTGACGGTGCGCTTGAGGATTTCCTGGTGTCCCCGGTGCACGCCGTCGAAATTGCCGACCGCGACGATCGTCGGTTCGATGTCACGGATTTCTTCCAATGTCTGAAATATTCTCATCTGCTGTCTCCTTCACTGTCTGCGCAGCTCGTTCGCTCCGCTGCCCTCCTTTGCCGTGCCGCCCGGTTTCAGCGTGCTGCAAAGACCTTGTGCGCCTGCAGTCGCCCGCGGGCGTCGAGGTCGCCGACGCCGAGAAACGCATCCCCGCTGTAGACGCGGCAGCGCCGCGGAGCCGGTTCGTCTCCGGATCGCGCCGCGGTTCCGATACCGGTCAGCGGCTGCCCGCAGCAGAAGGCGCGGGCCTGCTCCGCTGTCAGGTCGAGGCGGGCGAACGCCTGCAGCGGCTCATCGAGCGGCCGCAGCAGAGCGGCAATCTGTGCCGCCGGCATCTCGCGCAGCTGCTCGAGGTCGACGGCATCTTCAATCCGCCAGCAGCCGCTGGCCGTGCGCTGCAGTGCCGCCATCGTGCCGCCGCAGCCGAGCGCCGCGCCGGCATCGCGGCAGATGGAGCGCAGATAGGTGCCGCGCGAGCAGGTCACGCGGAAGTCGACGGTCGCTTCCGCCCCCGCCAGATGCACCGCACGCACCGTCAGTTCGTAAATCTTCACCCGCCGCGGCGGAACCTCGACCTGCTGTCCGGCGCGGGCATACTGGTAGAGGCGGCGGCCGTTCACCCGGCGCGCCGAATAGAGCGGCGGCCGCTGGTCGATTTCTCCCTGCTGGGCGGCCAGTGCCTCGCGCACCGTCTCTTCGGTCAGGTCCGCCGTCGAAGATACGGACAGCGTCTCGCCCCAGATGTCGCAGGTGTCGGTGGTGCGGCCCAGCAGCAGACGGCAGTCGTACTGCTTTTTATCGTCGTCGAGGTATTCGATGATGCGCGTGGCGCTGCCGACGCAGACCGGCAGTACGCCGGTCGCCATCGGATCCAGCGTACCGGTATGGCCGACGCGCTTGACGCCGGTCTGCCGGCGGATGATGGCGACGACATCGTGTGATGTAAACCGCTGCGGTTTGTTGATATTGAGAATGCCCTGCAATGCCCTTCCTCTCTCTGCCTGCCGCGCTCTGCACGGACGCACAGCCGCTCGCCCGCTGCCGCGCATCCGTCGGGATGCATCGCGGTGCAGGCGCTGCGATGCGGCCGCGGCCGCTTAGTCGCCGTCCTCCGGCGCTCCGGCCAGCGCCTCTTCGACCTCTCTGCCGAGCAGGCTGCGCACCGCCGCCAGATTGTCGTGCAGCGTGCAGCCGGCGGCCTTGACGTGACCGCCGCCGCCGTGCCGGCAGGCGATGGCGGCAACGTCGCCGTGGGTCTTGGCCCGCATCGCAGCTTTGATGCATTCGGCGTCCACTTCCTTGAGCAGCACCGCGATCTGCACGCCGCGCAGGCTGCGCATGCGCTCGACCAGACCGTCGGTGTCCTCCATCCGCGCGCCGCAGCGCTGCAGCATCTCCCGCGTCACCGCCGCGATCGCCGCCCGGCCGTCAGCGATCAGCTCCAGCTCGGCGAAGACCGCCGCCTCGAGCCGCAGCTTTGCCAGCGGAATGCTCTCGTACAGCTGCACACAGATGGCGTTGACGTCGATGCCGCAGTCCATCAGCGCCACGGTGATTTCGTGGCTGCGGCTGGTGGTGTTGGAATAGGTAAAATTGCCGGTGTCGGTGGCAATGGCCGCAAAAAGACATCCGGCCGTCGTGCGGTCCAGAGGCAGACCGCCGGCGGTCAGAAGATCATAGACAATCTCGCCGGTGGCCGCGGCGGCGGGATCGATATAGTTGAGATCGGCGATACCGGCCGAAGTCGGGTGGTGATCCAGACAGACGGAACGCCGGCCGGCGCGGTAGAGCTCCTGCCGTGCGGGAAAGCGGCTCTCCTCGCCGCAGTCGATGCAGAGGGAGAGATCGGCGCCGTGCGGAAACCGTTTTGCGGCTTCTTCGACCCTGAGACAGGTGCCGTGCGCCAGAAAAGCCAGGTTGGCGGCGATCTGATCCTCGATCACGACCCAGCTCTCATGCCCCGCGGCCCGCAGGCTGAGACAGAGGGCAGCGGCGCTGCCGATCGCATCGCCGTCCATGAGGATATGCGGAAAGAGCAGGATGCTGCCCGCTTCCCGCAGTGCGGCCGCAATATCGGCCATGCTGTCATTCTTCTTCACTGCTGCTTTCGTCACTGCTCTTTTCCTTCGCCTCATCTTCCTGTCTGACCCGCTCGAGCAGCTCGTCGATATGACGGCCGTAAGCGAGCGAGGTATCCAGTTTGAACGTCAGTTCGGGAACGTGCCGCAGCTTGATTTCCCGGCCGATGCGGCGGCGAATGACGCCGCGGCAGCGGTCCATGGCGGTCATCACTTCCTGCTCCGCAGCCGCCTGCTCGCTGTCGCTGTCGGTGAAGACGGAAAGATACGCCGTCGCATAGCTGTTGTCCGCCGACACGTCGACGCCGGTCACACTGATCATGCGATCCGCCAGACGGGGATCCTTGAGCTCCCGCAGCAGCATCTCACTGATGATCTTGCGAATTTCTTCGCCCAGTCTCCCCTGTCGGTAACCTTTGCCCATAGCTGTTCCCTTTCTTTCTGCCGCGTCCCCGTGCCGCGCGCCGTGCGTCTCAGTCGCGCGCCACTTCTACCATATGGTAGCACTCGAGGACGTCGCCTTCCTTGATGTCGTTGTAATTTTCGATGCCGATGCCGCATTCATAGCCCTGCGCCACTTCTCTGGCATCGTCCTTAAAGCGCTTGAGCGAGGAAATGACGCCCTCGTGCACGACCACGCCGTCCCGCACCAGGCGGATCTTTCCGTTGCGGACGATCTTGCCGCTGGTGACATAGCTGCCGGCGATGATGCCGACGCCGGGCACCTTGAAGGTTTCGCGCACTTCGCATTCGCCGAGAACTTCTTCCTTGAACTCCGGCTCGAGCATGCCCTTGAGAGCGTTCTCGACATCGTCGATGATGTCGTAGATGACGCGGTAGGTACGGATCTGCACGCCCTCCCGGTCGGCCATGGCGGAAACCGCCGCGCTCGGCCGCACATTGAAGCCGATGATGATCGCCTGCGAGGTGCTGGCGAGGGTGACATCGGTTTCGCTGATGGCGCCGACCCCTTCGTGGATGACGTTGACGCGCACTTCCTCATTCGACAGCTTCTCCAGAGACGAAGTGATCGCGCCGACGGAGCCGCGCACGTCCGCCTTGATGATGAGGTTCAGTTCCTTGACCTCGCCCTCCTTCATCTGGCTGAAGAGATCCTCCAGCGTCGAGCCGGCCTTTTTGGCCATGACTTCCTCACGCTGCTTTTCCTGTCTGTGCTCGGCGATGTCCCGGGCCACGCGGTCTTCGCTGACCGCGTTGAAGGAATCGCCGGCCGCCGGCACATCGGTCAGGCCGAGCACTTCGACGGCGGTCGAGGGACCTGCCTTGCGGATCGGCTCGCCGCGGGAGTCGGTCATCAGCCGGATCCGGCCCGCGCAGGTGCCGGCCACGAGGCTCTGCCCCGCTTTCAGTGTACCGTTGCTGACCAGCAGACTGGCGACCGGGCCCTTGGCCTTGTCGAGGCGTGCCTCGAGCACGGTACCCATCGCCAGGCGGTCCGGATTGGCCCGCAGTTCGAGCACTTCCGCCTGCAGAAGGATCATCTCCAGCAGGTTGCGAATGCCCTCGCCGGTCTTGGCAGAGACCGGGACGCAGATGGTGTCGCCGCCCCAGTCCTCGACCACGACGCCGTGTTCGGTCAGGTCCTGCTTGACGCGGTCGGGATTGGCGCCCGGCTTATCGATCTTGTTGATGGCGACGATGATCGGCACGCCGGCCGCCTTGGCATGGCTGATCGATTCGACGGTCTGCGGCTTGACGCTGTCGTCGGCCGCGACCACCAGCACCGCGATGTCGGTGATGTCGGCGCCGCGGGCACGCATGGCGGTAAACGCCTCATGTCCCGGCGTATCGAGGAAGACAATCTTCTTGCCGTTGATTTCCACTTCGCTGGCGCCGATGTGCTGGGTAATGCCGCCCGATTCCTGCGCCGTGACATTGGTCTTGCGGATGGCGTCGAGGAGCGACGTCTTGCCGTGGTCGACGTGTCCCATGACCGTGATGATCGGTGCGCGCGGCTTGAGATCGCTCTCGCGGTCCTCGTGCAGATCCAGACCCTCTTCGGTTTCTTCTTCCTCGACCTTGCCGATAACGACGTTGAGTCCCATTTCCTCGGCGATCATTGTCACCGTGACGTCGTCGATATTCTGATTCTGATTGGCGACGACGCCGAGCTTGAGCAGCGTCATGATGACGCTCGCTACCGAGACGCCGGCCTGCTCGCAGAAGCCGGCAATGGTGATCGGCACATTGATGACGATGGTGCCGGTCGGCAGCGGTTCGGCCTCGACCTCCGGCTGCGGCGCCGGCTTGTTCTTGACGTGCTTTTTGCGCGCCTTCTTCTCCAGCGAGCGCAGATCGGCGTGGGCGTGCTTTTTCTCCAGACGGCTGAACTTATCGTGTTCCTGCCGGTGGCTGCCGCCGTGACGGCGCGAACTGCCGCGCTTGCCGTGGCCGCCGCTGCCCGAAGCCGCGGGCCGGCCCTCAAAGCGTGCCGGTCTGCTGCCGCCGCTCTGGGCGCGGCCGCCGCCGCTCGAACGGCGCTCCGCCGGCCTGGCGGTGCGTTCCTTTTCGCGGCGGGCCTTCTCCGCCCGGCTGCGTTCCTGTTTTTCCTTTTTGATTTCCTCGGCCGTCTTGACGATCTTCAGTTCCTGGTGACGAGTCGGCCGGTCGAGATCGCGGCGAACCGGCTTTTTGGCCGGCTTTTTGGCTTTCGGCTTGGACTTGGCGGCGGCATGCGGCGCTTCTCCGGCACCGGCGGCAGAGGAAGAAGAGGCCGTCCGGGAGCGGCCCGCGGTCTTTCCTGCGGTACTCGAAGAAGCTGCGGCGGCAGTCTGTGCGGCATCCGGCGTCCTGGCGGCGGCCGTTTCCTGTGCCGCTGCTTCCTGCGCTTCCCGTTCGCTTCTGGCCTTGATCTCGCTCTCCGCTTCCTTCTTGGAAACCGCTTTATCCCGCGGCGGTCTGGCATTGCGCTTTTTGACCGGCTGTCCGGGAAGCCTGCGGCCCAGCTTTCGTTCCGCCGCTTCCTGGCTGTTCTGCGGAGTCAGCGCCGCCTTGGCAGCCGGCGCGGCGCGGTGCGCCTTCTTGCGCGGTGTCTGCTGGACCTTGGCGGCTTTCACCTTCACCTTCGGCTCCGTCGATTTGTCCTCTCCCGGTTTCCTGGGCGGAGCTTTGACAATTTTCGTTTCCTGATTCTTTTTTCCCATTGTCACTCAAACGCCTCCTTGTCACTCATTCGTTCCGTATCGATTTCCCGGATGATCATTGCCGCAAAGTTTTCGTCCGTAATGCCGAATACCATTCTCCCGGAGGTACCCGTCATGCGGGACAAGTGATCGGAACACCCGTAAACTCGAAACGGAATGTCTCTCGCCTCAGCCAGCCGTTCCATTTTCTCCCGGCTTCCGGCCGCACAGTCCTCGGCTGCGATCAGCAGCCTGAGTCTGCCCCGGTCAGCCAGGATCCTGCAGATCCCGGTGCCGGCCGCCAGATTGCCGGATTTCTTCGCGAATCCAAGATAACTATCTATTTTCTTCTTTTTCTGCATATTCTTCCAGTTGTGCATAGAGGGCCTGCACCTGCTCCGCGCTGAGCTCGGCCCGCAGGCTCCGTGCCAGCGCACCGCGCCGGCGCGCCTTCGCGACGCAGTCGGCGCTGCGGCAGAGATAGACGCCGCGCCCCCGCGCCCTGCCTTCCGGGTCAAGCCGCAGTTCTCCCTCGTAATACGCGATGCGGAGCAGTTCCTTTTTCGGCTTCGATTCCATGCAGCCGATGCAGCGGCGCATCGGAACCTTTTTTCTGCTGTTCTTCACAACGCCCTGATCTCCTCTTTATCTCCCCGTCATCAGACCGGCTGCTGCGCCGGTTCCTCGATTTCGTCGGCCGCTGCGGCCGCCTCTTCGGTCGTTTCCGCGGCCGTTTCTACAACCGTCTCATCAGTCGTTTCCGCGGCCGTTTCTTCAACCGTCTCATCAGCCGTTTCCGCGCCTGCGTCCGGAGCTGCGGTGTCCTCCCCGTCCGCGGCGGGGTCGGCTGCCGCCTCTTCTTCTGCGGCAGCACCGTCGTCATCTGCGGCGCCGGCGGTTTCGGCGACTGTCTCGGCAGCTGCTTCGGCCCCGGCATCCGCGGCCGCTTCACTGCCGTCCTCCATCGCTTCATCGCTCTCCGCGTCGAAGATTTCCTCGTCTCCGGCCGCGGCGCCGAACGCGCCGGCTTCTGCACCGGTCTCTTCCCCGGTCTCGTATTCGACAGTTTCTTCACCGGCTTCTCCGTCGGCGTAGTCCTCGTCGTAATATTCCTCGCCGTAGGATTCCTCGCCGGCCGCTGCTTCTTCATCCTCGCCGTAGTACTGCGAATGGCTCTTGATATCGATCTTCCAGCCGCAGAGCTTGGCCGCCAGGCGGACGTTCTGCCCCGAGCGGCCGATCGCCAGCGAGAGCTGATAGTCCGGTACGATCACGGTGGCCATACCCTCCTCTTCGTTGAGCATCACCTGCTCGACGCGGGCCGGCGAGAGGACGTTGCCGATCAGTTCCACCGGATCGTCGCTCCAGTTGATGATATCTATTTTTTCGTTGAAGAGCTCGTCAACGATGCTCTGCACGCGGCTGCCGCGGGTGCCGACGCAGGCGCCGACCGGATCGACGTTTTCGTCCTCGGTCGACACGGCAATCTTGGTGCGCGAACCGGCCTCACGGGCGATGCTGCGGATTTCCACGATGCCGTCCTCGATCTCGGGCACTTCGAGTTCAAAGAGCCGCTTGACAAGGCCCGGATGGGAGCGCGAAAGAAAGATCTGCGGTCCCTTGGTCGTATGCTTGACGTCCATGACGTAGACTTTGATGCGGTCGTTGACCCGATAGTGCTCGGAACGCACCTGTTCGCGGACGGAGAGAATGCCCTCGGCGGTGCCGAGATTGACAAAGATCGTCTCTCCGTTTTTGCGCTGCACGGTGCCGGTCAGCACGTCGCCGACGCGCTCGATGTAGTCATCGTAGATGATCCCGCGCTCGGCTTCGCGGATGCGCTGGACAATGACCTGCTTGGCCGTCTGCGCGGCAATGCGGCCGAAGTCGTCGGGCGTGACGCGAAAGACCACCTCGTCGCCGAGCTCATAGTCGGGATCGATCTCCTGGGCGTCCTCGAGAGTGATTTCCGTATCCTCGTTCTCGATCTCATCGGGATCGACGACGGTCAGCTTGGAGAGTACCTCGATGTCGCCGGTCGTCCGGTCGATGTTGACCTCGACGTTGCCCTCGGTGTTGTAGTTCTTCTTATACGCCGAGATCATCGCCGCTTCGATGGCTTCAAAAAGCAGTTCCTTGGAGATTCCCTTTGATTTTTCCAGCTCGTCAACAGCTTCGATAAAATCCTTATTCATTTTCTGCATACTCCTTTATATGATCACTGCCAGGCGGATCTTGGCCACAAGGTCCCGCGGCAGTTCGACTGTCTTGCCGTCGTCGTCGCGCAGCACCAGAGCATCCTCGGTGCGGGCGACCAGCTGCGCCGTCCACTCCTTTTTCCCCTCTGCCGCGCGGTAGAGCCTGACCTCGACCATTTCTCCGGCATAGCGGTCAAAATGCTCCTGGCGGATCAGCTCGCGATCCATGCCGGGAGAGGATACTTCGAGATAGTAGCTGCGGCGGATCAGTCCGGCCGCATCGAGGCGGTCGCTGAGATAGCGGCTGACCGTCTCGCAGTCGTCGGTGCCGACGCTGACGCCGTCGCTGCGGTCGATGTAGACGCGCAGGAACCAGTCGCTCGCTTCCTTGACGAATTCCACATGGTAGAGTTCGTATCCGTGCTCGGTGAGAAAGTCGTCCAGCAGACCGGCCACGGCCTCGCGAATGTTTTCTTTGGCCATTTGCTCCTCTTCAAAACAGAAGAGTGGACGGTGGTCCACTCTCTGAAATAACTTCTTCAAGATGAGATGATAATATCATACTTGTGCGGCGATTGCAAGCCCCGCGCGCGTTTTTTTGCCGTCGGCGCGGCCGCGTTTTCGGCCCGGTCCGCCGCCGCGGTTTCGGCTTCGCTTTCGCCGGCGGCCTGCGCACGGGAACGCCGCCGCCCGGCGGCAGTTAGAAAAAGCTGAATTGATCCGATTCGGGCATGCCGTCAAGCGCGCCGGCATCGCGCAGGGCCTGGATCGCGGTCTTGTTGGCCTTGCTGCGCAGCTGCAGGTCCTCGACGGTCTCAAAGGGCCGTTCGGCAGCCGCTTCCGTGATCGCCCGGCCGACCTGCTCGCCGACGCCGGCGAGGGCGCACAGCGGCACCACCACACGGCCGTCGCGCACCTCAAAGCGCAGCGCCGGGGAGTGCGCCAGCGACGGCGGCTCGAACGAACAGCCGCGGGCGTACATCTCGTAGCAGACCTCGAGCACCGTGATCTCATTCTTCTCCTTGGCGCTCAGGTCGCTGCGCGCCTGCAGCGCATCGATGCGCGCCAGACAGGCCGCGCCGCCCTCGCGGATCACCTCCCAGTTGAAGTCGGTGATCTTGGTGGTCAGATAAGCGGCGTAGAACTCCGCCGGGTAATACACCTTGTAATAGGCGATGCGGAAGCTCATCATCACATAGGCCACCGCATGGGCGCGCGGGAACATGTACTGGATGCGGCGGCAGGATTCGATGTACCACTCGGGCACGCCGTGCTCCTGCATCAGCGCCGCGCGCTCGTCGGTCAGTCCCTTTCCCTTGCGCACCTTCTCCATGATCTGGAAGGCCTCGCCCTTGGGCACGCCCTTTAAGATCAGGTAGTTCATGATGTCGTCGCGGGTGGAGATCGCCTCCTTCATCGTCGCCTGGCCGCTGCGGATGAACTCCTGCGCGTTGTTGACCCAGACGTCGGTGCCGTGCGAAAAGCCGGAAATGCGCACCAGGTCGGCGAACTTGTCCGGCTTGGTGTCATCGAGCATCTGCCGCGTAAACGGCGTGCCGAACTCGGGAATGCCGTAGGTGCCGTGGCGGAAGCGATAGTCCGGATCCTTGATCTCGAGGCTCTCGATGCCGGTGAAGAGGCTCATCGTGCGCGCGTCGTTGAGCGGCACGGTCAGCGGGTCGACGCCGGTCATGTCCTGCAGGTGGCGGATGATCGACGGCACATCGTGGCCGAGAATATCGAGCTTGAGCAGGTTCTTGTCGATCGAGTGATAGTCGAAATGGGTGGTGACGATGTCCGTCGTCATGTCGTTGGCCGGATGCTGCACCGGGCAGAACTCGGTGATGTCGTGCCCGCGCGGCACGATAATGATGCCGCCCGGATGCTGCCCGGTCGTGCGCCGCACGCCGGTGCATTTCTGCGTCAGCCGGTCGGCCTCGTAGCGGTTGACCGCCCGGCCCTTCTCTTCGTAATACTTCATGACAAAGCCGTAGGCGGTCTTGGCCGCGATCGTGCCGATCGTGCCCGCCTTGTAGACGTTCTCGCTGCCGAAGATCTCGTCGACGTAGCGATGCGCCCGGCTCTGATACTCGCCGGCAAAGTTGAGATCGATGTCGGGTTCCTTGTCGCCGTGGAAGCCGAGGAAGGTCTCGAACGGGATCATATAGCCGTCCTGCTCCATCTGCGCGCCGCACTCGGGGCAGGCCTTCGGCGGCATGTCGACGCCGCAGTCGTACTCATTCTCGTCGCCCCACTCCAGGTGCCGGCACTGCGGGCAGATGTAGTGCGGCGGCAGCGGGTTGACCTCGGTGATGCCGGCCATCGTCGCCGCGAACGACGAGCCGACCGACCCCCGCGAACCGACCAGATAGCCGTCGGACATCGACTTGTCGACGAGCATCTTGGCGGCCACGTACATCACCGCGTAGCCGTTGCCGATGATCGAATCGAGCTCCTTGTCGAGGCGCTCCCGGATCGGCGCCGGCAGCGGCGAACCGTAGCGGGCGGCGGCGTTTTTCTCGCAGGTGTCGCGGAGAATTTCCTCGGCGTTCTCGATCTTGGGCGGGAACTTTCCCTTCGGCACCGGCTCGATGTGCTCGCAGAGGGCAGCGAGGCGGCGCGGCGTCTCGACAACGATTTCGCGGGCCTTTTCCTCGCCGAGATACGCAAATTCCGCCAGCATCTCCTCGGTGGTGCGCAGATAGAGCCCCTGTCCGCCCTCGTCGTCAAAGCCCTGTCCGGCCATGAGAATATTGCGGTAGATCGCGTCCTCCGGCTCCCCGTAGTGGGCGTCGGTGGTCGCCGCCACCGGCTTGCCGAGGCGTTCGCCGAGGGCGACGACGCGGCGGTTGAAGTCGCGCAGCGTCTCCTCCGAGGGCACGCCCTCGCGGCCGATCATGAAAGAGTTGTTGACCAGCGGCTGCACCTCGAGGTAATCATAGAACGAAGCGATCTCCGCCAGTTCCTCCTCCGAGGCGCCGCCGGTGATGGCGCGGAAGACCTCGCCGGCTTCACAGGCGGCCCCGATCAGCAGTCCCTCGCGGTGCGCGGCGATGACCGATTTGGGCAGCCGCGGCCGACGGTAAAAGTACTGCAGATGCGAGATCGACACCAGGCGGTAGAGGTTCTGCAGCCCGGTCTTATTGCGTGCAATAAGGATGATGTGATGGGTGTTTTTCTTCTTGTAGTCGATGCTGCCGTCGGCGCGGCGGCAGTCGCGGTCGTCAAAGACGTAGCCCTCCATGCCGTAGAGGATCTGAATCTCCTGTCCCTTTTCCGCCAGCGCCGCGGCCGTGTCGGCCGCCGGGGCAAAACTCTGGACGACGCCGTGGTCGGTGATCGCCACCGCCGGCTGTCCCCAGGCCGCGGCCGTGCGCACCAGATCCTCGACTTCGTTGAGGCCGTCCATGGCGCTCATCTTGGTGTGGGCGTGCAGCTCGACGCGCTTGACCGGCGCGTTGTCCTCGCGAACTCTGCGGTTCACGCGGCGGATATCGGAAGCCATCAGTACGTCGCTGCGGGCATAGCTGTCGAACTCCATCTTCCCCCGCACACGCACCGAAAGGCCGGGTTTGAGCACCGGCTCCAGCGCTTCCCACTGGGCGCTGCCGAGAAAGCATTTGGCGCACATCGAAGTCGTACGATCGGAAAAGAGAAACGAGACGAGGACGCGCTTTTTCTTGATCTCGCGGCTTTCGACGCGGAAGATCTCGCCCTCGACGACGACGTGTTCGTCTTCGGGAGCGATCGTGTTCATCGGCACCGGCTCCTCGCGCAGTTCCCGGCCCAGCAGGCGGTCGCCGGTCAGGGTCTTCTTCTTTTTCGCACCGGCCCTGCTGGCTTCGGCGGCCCGCTGCGGAGCCTGCCGCAGTTCCGCCTCGACGTCGCTGCGGGTCTGCGCCAGCGTCTCCTCATCGTTTTCAAAGATCACCTCGCGCTCGATGCCGAAGGCGCTGCGCAGCCGGCCGGCATAGGCGTCGGCAGCTTTCTCGTTCAGCGCCGTGCAGGCCCTGCTGCCGAGCACCGGCACGATCAGCCGGTTCTCCTCCATGCGCGCGGTCCCGCCCTCGATGGCTTTGGCGAGGGCGCTGCTGCGCCGCTCGGTCTGGCCGATCAGGTAGTCGAGGTAGCTGTGCACGATCTCCTCTTCGGACATCGCCATATCGTGGTAGTGAAAGCGCAGCTCCACTTCCGGGGTTTCCGGCACCAGTTCGCGCACCCGCGCCCGGGCATCCGCCAGACCGTCGTAGGGGACGACAAAATTGAGGCTGACATCGAGCCGCAGCGCGCCTGTTGTGCGCGCCACCGCCGCGTGCGTCACCCGGTAGCGGTACCCCTCCCGCAAAAATGAATCGAATATATGCTGCATTACCTGAAAAACTCCTCTGCTTCCCGCCGCCAGCGGCGTTCCTCGTCATCGGCCGCCGGATCGAGCGCCAGGCCGTGCGCCACCGGCCGCCGGTCGCGGGGATCGACGGTGACAAAGGTGGTGTAGCCCTCGGCCCGCATGTCGCCGCTGGCCTCGTCGTAGAGACCGATGTGCATCGTCAGGCTGGTGCGTCCGACGCGGACCACGGTGCTGACGTAGGTGACGATGTCGCCGGGCAGGATCGACTTCTTAAAATCAAACTGGTGGGTATTCTTGTACAGCAGCCCCTCGCCGTTGCCGTAGATCAGACCGGCGGCGATAAAGCTGGACTCCATCATCCATTCGATGGCGCGGCCGGCGTAGAGATTGCCGTGGTGGTTGAGATCCTCGCTGCGGATCATGTGACTCGATCGATACTGTTTCATCTGTAACCTTCTTTCTCTTCGCTGTTTCTTGCTGTTTCGCCGTCCCTTTTCTGCCGCCTCCGTGCGGCGGCTATTCCCGCCACTCCCGCACCATCTGCACCAGCGCCGGGGCGATCTCCTCCTCCGGCACCGTGTGCAGCGGCTCGCCGCGCCGCAGCAGCAGGCCGCGGCCGGGGCCGCAGGCGACGCCGAGATCGGCGGCCGCCGCTTCACCGGGACCGTTGACCTCGCAGCCCATGACCGCCAGACGCAGGTGCCGGGGCGGATGAACGCCGGCCAGCGCCCGCTCGACCTCATCGAGGATGCGCAGCAGGTCGACGCGGGTGCGGCCGCAGGTGGGACAGGAAATGATTTCGATCTCCTCCCGCCGCCGTCCGGCAGCGGCAAGGATCCTGCGCGCCGTCAGCACCTCCTCGAGCGGGTCGCCGGTCAGCGATACGCGCATCGTATCGCCGATTCCCTCCAGCAGCAGCGTGCCGAGCCCGACCGCCGACTTGATCATGCCGCTGCCCGGCGTGCCCGCCTCGGTGACGCCGATGTGCAGAGGATATTCGGTCCGCGCCGCGATCAGCCGGTACGCTTCCGTGTTGAGGACGACGTCCGATGATTTCAGCGAGATGACGATGTCCGCAAAGTCGAGTTCTTCGAGCAGCCGCACCTGCCGCAGCGCACTTTCGACCAGACCGGCCGCGGTGACGCCGCCCTCGCGCTCACGGATGTCGGCTTCCAGCGAGCCGCCGTTGACACCGACCCGAATCGGGATGTGCCGCTCTTTGGCGGCCCGCACCACGGCTGCCACGCGCTCGCGGCTGCCGATGTTGCCGGGGTTGATGCGCACCTTGTCGACGCCGGCCTCGATGGCGGCCAGCGCCAGACGGTAGTCAAAGTGGATGTCCGCGACCAGCGGGATGTGAATCGCCCGGCGGATCTGCGGCAGTGCCGCCGCCGCTTCCCGGTCGGGCACGGCAACGCGGATGATCTCGCAGCCCGCTTCCTCGAGACGCCGGATCTGCGCGATCGTTGCCGCCGCGTCGCGGGTATCGGTGTTGGTCATCGACTGGATCGTGCAGGGCGCCCCGCCGCCGATCGGCACCGTCCCGCAGTATACTTGTCTGGTCATTGCCGGCACCTCCTTTATTCGTACCGCCTTCCGCCGCCGCAAACGGGTTTCGGTCCTCTGCCGGCCGCCGCTGTACCTCGCCCGCCCGGCACAGCGGAGCCGCCGCGGCCGCCGCGTCTACTGCAGATGCGGCATGATAAAGCGCGCAATATCGTTCCAGGTCACATAGATCATCAGGCCGAACAGCAGCAGCAGTCCGGCGTAGTTGATCCTGGCCTCGATCTCATCGGTGATCACCTTGCCGGTCAGACGGCGGATGATGATAAAGACGAGCCGGCCGCCGTCGAGCGCCGGAAACGGCAGCATGTTGAAGACACCGAGGTTGAGACTGATCAGCGCCGTCAGATAGAGCAGATAGATAAAGCCGCTTTTCGCCGACCTGCCGACGAGTACGACAATGCCGACCGGTCCCGACAGTTCCTTCGTCGAGACCTGTCCGGTGAACATCTGCTTGAGAATCCGGTACATATCCCCGGTCAGCCCCATCGTGGAAACAAAGCCGTTTTTGATGGAACCGAAGAAATCCTTTTCCATCTTCGGTCTGATGCCGATCAGCACGCGGCCGTCCGTCTCCATCAGCTTTGTATGCACGGTTCTGGTTGTGCCGCCGCGCTGTACGGTCACGGCCGCCCGGTCGCCCTTTTTGTATCCTTCGAGGGCGCCGCTGACGTCTGTCCACTTGTCGATCGGCCGGCTGCCGATGCGGACGATCCTGTCGCCCTTCTGCAGTCCCGCCTGCTGCGCCGGCGAGCCCTTGACGAAGGAGCCGATGCAGGTTGTCGCCACGCCGACCGCGTAGGAGATGATGCACATCAAAACGATCGCCAGCAGCACGTTCATGGCGGCGCCGGCGCAGACGATGATCGCCTTCTGCCAGGCCTTCTTTTTATTGAAAGCGCGGGGATTGTCGGAATCCCCGTCTTCTCCCTCCATCGCGCAGTAGCCGCCGATCGGCAGCGCCCGCAGCGCGTAGAGGGTTTCGCCCTTCTGCTTTTTAAACAGCGCCGGTCCCATGCCGAGAGAAAACTCGTTGACCTGCACGCCGCAGCGCTTGGCGGCGATAAAATGCCCCAGTTCATGAATAAAAATCAGGGCGCAGAACATCAGGATCGCGTAGAGGATGGTCATTCTTCTTTTACTCCGCAGTATTCGAGCGTCTGTCTGCGCATTTCCGCATCGACGGCGAGGATGTCCTCGACGCTGCCGCAGCTGCGCCGCTGATGGTGCCCCATCAGTGCTTCCAGGCTGCGGGCGATCTGCGGATAGCGGATGCGGCGCCGGAGGAAGAGCTCAACCAGCGTCTGGTTGGCGCTGTTGAGCGCCGCCGGAAAGGAGCCGCCCTGCCGGGCCGCCGCGTAGGCCGCCTTGAGGCAGCGGAATTTATCCATGTCGGGCGGTTCGAACTGCAGATGCATCGTCTTGCGAAAATCGAGCCGCGGGAAGTCGGTCGCCCTGCGCTGCGGCCAGTTCAGCGCACAGGCAATCGGCAGCCGCATATCCGGCACGCCGAGCTGCGCGAGGACGGCCCCGTCACAGAACTCGACCATCGAATGGACGATGCTCTGCGGATGAATGACGACCTCGATGCGGTCGTACTCAATATCAAAGAGCCAGTGCGCTTCGATGACCTCGAGGCCCTTGTTCATCAGCGTCGCGGAATCGACGGTGATCTTCGGCCCCATCTCCCAGCGGGGATGACGCAGCGCCTGCTCCAGCGTCACGCGCTCCAGCGCCGCCGAAGCATAAGTGCGAAACGGTCCGCCGCTGCCGGTCAGAAGCAGCCGTTCGACACGCTGTCCTTCGCTGCCCTGCAGGCATTGAAAGATGGCGCTGTGTTCGCTGTCCACCGGCAGCAGATGCACGCCCTTTTCGCGCGCCGCCGCGGTGATCAGCTCACCGCCGGCCACCAGCGTTTCCTTATTGGCAAGTGCGACATCATGACCGCTCTGAATTGCCTGCCAGGTCGGCTCAAGACCGACGATGCCCTGCAGGGCGTTGACGACGAGATCACAGTCGCGGGAAGCGGCCGCCGCCAGACCGTCGCGGCCGCTGAGAATCTCGACGTCGCCGTGCTGTCGGCGCAGCCGCTCCGCATCCTCTTCCTCCGCGATCACGGCCAGCTTCGGCCGATACTTGGTAATCTGTCTGGAAAGCAGCTCGACATTGTGTCCGCCGGTCAGCGCCGCAACCGCAAAGTCATCGCTGAACGCATCGCAGACCTGCAGTGTCTGCCGGCCGACGGAGCCGGTGCTGCCCAGTATCACGAGTTGTTTCATTCTCTACACCCCCGAGTGAATGATAAAGACAATGTAGTAATAGACCAGCGGCGCCGTGAAGAGTACGCTGTCAAAACGATCCAGAATGCCGCCGTGTCCGGGAATGACATTGCCGTAGTCCTTGATGCCCATCTTGCGCTTGAAGATGCTGGCCGTCAGATCACCGAACTGCGAAACCACGCCACACAGGGCGCCGATGATGACGCAGTGGAGAAAGAGATCATGGGCCAGAAACCAGCCGAACAGGCCGCAGACCACGATGCTGCCGGCGAGCCCGCCGAGCGAGCCCTCGATCGTCTTCTTGGGGCTGATCTTCGGGCAGAGCTTGTGTCTGCCGCAGGCGACCCCGGTAAAGTAAGCCATGACATCGGTGGCAAAGGCGCCGAAGATCACCAGCCAGACGAGAATCTTCGTGTCCTCGCCGCTGCGGTCGACCAGCGTCATGTGGAAAATGAAAAACACCACATAGACGATGCCGATCAGCGTCGCCATCGCGTCCTCCATCTTCCGCTCTTCGATGCGGAACAGATAGAGCAGGCAGGCGAGCACCGTGGCAAAGAGCCAGAGCATAAA
This sequence comes from Anaerovoracaceae bacterium, assembly GCA_050953425.1. GTDB lineage: Bacteria > Bacillota > Clostridia > Peptostreptococcales > Anaerovoracaceae > RUG100. Next base: position 22,177 of record JBMNMQ010000001.1, read on the forward strand.
CCAGCGCCCGGTATCGTCGAGTATCCCAAAGTCATGGATCAGCAGTTCGAGCGCATACAGGCCGATCGCCGAACCGACGGCAATCGGAAAGCACGGATGGATGTCCGCCGCACGAAAGCCTTTGTAAAATTCATAGACGCCGAGGATGCCGATGACAAAGCAGGCGCCGAACAGTATGTATCTGCCGAGCAGAATCACAATCAGCAGCGGCAGCATGATGAGTCCGGAGATGATTCTCTTCTTCATATTCTGTAACTTCTATCGACCGCCGAATCTGCGGTTCCTTCCCTGATACTCCTGTAATATTCGATCATAGACGGCGGGTGTAAAATCCGGCCAGAGCACATCGGTAAACACCATCTCGCTGTAGGCGTTCTGCCAGAGGAGAAAATTGGAGAGACGAACCTCTCCGCTGGTACGGATCAGCAGATCCGGATCGGGTATCTGCTCCTTGCCGGTCAGCAGCTGCGCCGACAGGCGCTCTTCGGTGATGTCTTCCGGCTGCAGCCGGCCGTCGCGCACGGCAGCGGCCAGTTCGACGACCGCGCCGATGATCTCGGCGCGGCTGCCGTAATTGATGCAGATGTTGAACTGCATGCCGTCGTTCTCCGCCGTCCGCTCCATCAGACGCTCCAGCCGCCCGACGGCTTTCTCCGGCAGCGCGCGGTAAGCACCGAGTACACGCACCCGTACTCGCTCGCGAACAAGTTCATCGATCTTGAGATCGACGAATTTGACGAGCAAAGAGAAAATCCCGCTTACCTCCTCGCGGGATCGCTTCCAGTTCTCTGTAGAAAACGCATATACCGTCAGGTGCCGGATGCCGAGATCGGAGGAATGGCGCACCACTTCGACGAGGGTGTTCATGCCCTCGTGGTGTCCCAGTACCCGCGGCAGATTTCTGTGTCTGGCCCAGCGGCCGTTGCCATCCATAATGATGGCAACATGCCGCGGCAGTCCGTGTTCCTCCGGCATCTTACACTTCCATAATTTCCGCGTCCTTGCCGGCGACAATTTCATCGATGCGTTTGACCGCCTCGTCCACCGTCTTCTGAACGGTGTCCTGGTCTTCCCGCGAATCGTCCTCGGTCAGGTCCCCGGCCTTCTCTTCTTTCTTGATATCGTCGATGGCCTTGCGGCGAAGGTTGCGAATCGAAACCTTGGCTTCCTCGCCCATCGCCTTGACCTGCCTGGCCAGTTCCTTTCTCCGCTCTTCGGTCAGCTGCGGAACCGCCAGACGCACGACCTTGCCGTCGTTGGTCGGATTGATGCCGATGTTGGCGGCAGCGATGCCGCGCTCGATATCACCGCAGGATTTGGGATCAAACGGCGTCACGAGGATCGTCCGCGCATCGGGAGTGGAAACGTTCGCCAGCTGCCGGATCGGCGTCGGTGTGCCGTAGTAGTCGACGCTGACGCGGTCGAGGATCGCGGCGTTGGCCCGCCCCGCACGCACGGTGTTGAGTTCCTCCTTCAGATTTTCTTCTGTTTTTGCAATCTTCTCTTCCAGTGTTGCCTGTACTTGGTCACTCATCTTTTACCTCCTGCGCTGCTAACGAATGATCGTGCCGATTTTCTCACCGCATACGGCCCGCATGACATTGCCGCGTTCGGCAATGGCGAAGACGTGGATGTCGATGTTGTTGTCCCGACAGAGAGATGCGGCCGTACTGTCCATCACCTTGAGATTCTTCTCCAGCACCTCCTGATGAGTCAGCGCGTCGTAGCGCACGGCATCGGGGTTGACGGCCGGATCGTCGGAATACACCGCGTCGACGTTCTTGGCCAGCAGGATGATATCGGCATCGATTTCCGCCGCCCGCAGCGCCGCCGTGGTATCCGTCGAAAAGAACGGGTTGCCGGTGCCGGCACCGAAGATGACGATTTTGCCGGTATCGAGGTGATGTACGGCCTTGCGGCGGATATAGGGCTCGGCGACTTCCCGCATCTCGATTGCGGTCTGCACGCGGGTCGGCAGGCCCTGCGCCTCAAAGGCGTCCTGCAGTGCCATGGCGTTGATGACCGTGGCCAGCATGCCCATATAATCGGCCGTGGCCCGGTCCATGCTGCCGCCGGTGCGGCCGCGCCAGAAATTGCCGCCGCCGACCACGATGGCGATCTGCACGCCGCAGTCGTATACTTCCTTGATCTGTTCCGCTATCGTTGTCAGAACTGGTTCATCCAGGCCGAATTTGCTGCTGCCCGCCAGCGCTTCACCGCTGATCTTGAGCAGCACTCGCCGGTATTTCGGTTCCATGCACTCCCTCCGTCAATGTGTCGCAGCTCTCGAATTAACTGTCACGGCTATTATAGCACAGTTCCCCAACCGTGAACAGACCGAAAAGGTCCCGGAATCGTCCCCTCCGCACCCCCGCGGCACCCCTGCTGCCGAGCCCCCGGGCGCTGCATCGCAGTGACGGCAGGGTCTCGCGCGGACGCCGCCGCGGAGGGCGATAATGAAGATGACAGTTTTGACACCCGCGCGGCCGTCATCCGCCTGATCGAGGCCGGTTTCTGAGAGGCATGACAAATTCAACACCCGGCATGCTGCTGACAATTACGATCTCCGGGCATGTACAGGACAATTTCGACAACCGGCATACATGACAATTTCGACACCCGGCAGCCCTTGTAATGCGGCGGTGGAATTGATAGAATGAACACTGCACCAGGACAAAGAAAGGAGATCCCATGGCACTGATCAAATGTCCCCGCTGCGGTCACGCGGTGGCTGACATCGCCAGTAAATGCCCGACCTGCGGTTATCCGATCGCCTCGATGTCCGTCGAGGAGATCCGCAGGGCCGGCGGTCGGCGTCAGCTCGACGAAGCCGACGATATCATCGACAACCGGCAGTCCGAAGACGAATCGTCAAACCAGGCCGGCCGGAAAAAGGCGCGCGCCCGCGTAGGCGACGAGGTACGCGAGCGCCTCGCCGACAAGCGCGAAAAGCGCAGTGCCGCCAAACGGCGCCGCAGACGCCGCAGGGAAGCCGAGGCGGCGGCCGAACCGGCCGAAGCGGAAGCCGCGCGGGCCGGAGCGGCGGCGCAGCGCGGCCGGTCCGCCTCCGCTCTCAACGCAGACGACCGGATGTCTGCGGCCGGCGGCGAACAGCAGCAGATCTTCCCCACCTCCGGCGACAAACCCGATAAACTGATCCATCATCGCCGGCGCCGGAAAAAGCAGAAAAAACGGCGCACAATGCTGATCCTGATCGCTGTCATCGCGGCGGTGGTCATCGTGATCGCTCTGGCGATTGCCGGCAGCGGCGGCAATGACGACAAGGCAACGAAAGAACCCGCCGTCCAGACCGAGGACAACGGCAAGCAGCAGGATACGACAAAGAGCACCGATGAGGGCCTCAACTACACGACCCCGTCCGACAATAGCAGCAGCACCGATTCGGACCAGAACAACTCCGACAGCAAGAAGACTGACACCAATAAAAAGAAAAACAACAGCAGCAGCAATTCCGGCGGCAGCGGCGGCAGCAGCGGCTCCGGCGGTTCCGGCAGCGGCGGCTCCGGCGGTTCCGGCAGCGGCGGCTCCGGCGGTTCCGGCAGCGGCGGCTCCGGCGGTTCCGGCGGCGGCGGCTCCGGCGGTTCCGGCGGCGGCTCCGGCGGTTCCGGCGGCGGCTCCGGCGGTTCCGGCAGCGGCGGCTCCGGCGGCTCCGGCAGCGGCGGCTCCGGCGGCTCGGGCGGCAGCGGCTCCGGCGGTTCCGGCAGCGGCACCGGCGACGATGGCGGCGTCACGCCCTGATGCGCGTCCCGGCCGAAAAGCGGCATCGCTTTCTGCACTGTCTGCAGTCAGAAGAGCGGCATGACGTTTGACCCGCTTCCCGGCGGGAGCCCATCCAGCGATGAAACTAAGGCCCGCAGGCATCCTGCGGGCCTTCTGCTGCCCGCCGCCGGGCTGCTGCCGGCAAAGCCGCACGGGACCCTTTGTGACGATTCTCTTATAGTCTTCACCGCTTGTCAAACAGGCGGCGGCTTGCTAAGATAGCACTAGGAAAGTTGAAGAAAGGAGCAGCCCCATGACACTGATCAAATGCCCGCAATGCGGCCATGCCGTCGCCGATATCGCCAGCCGCTGTCCGAACTGCGGCTGTCCGATCGCCTCCCGCCGGAGCACCCCGGCCGGGACCGACAATCGGGAAGCAGACACATACACCGATGATGCGCGAGAGGATGCCGGGAGACGCCGTACCGGCACGGAAACAATCGTGGAGGAAACACAAGTCAGACGAAAGAAAAAGAAGAAGAAAGGCGGCTTTGGCAAAGTCATTGCTGTCGTGATCGTCATCATCGTCATCGCGGCGGCTGCCGCTTTTGCCGGCCCGAAAATCTACAAGGCGGTTCAGAATCAAAACAGCACCACCACCGAGCAGAACAGCGATGCGCAGAACAGCACGCAGAACAACAGCGGTTCCGACAGTTCCGACCAGAACAGCAGCGACCAGAACAGCGATTCCGATCAAAGCAGCGGCGATCAGAACAGCGGCAGCGACCAGAACAGCGACAGCAGCGGTTCCGACAGTTCCGACAGCGAAAAATCCTACGCCCCCGGCGAGAACGGAGGCACGGATGACAACGGCGCCAGCGAAGGCACCGACATCACCAACGAATATCAGTAAAGACGCGCGCAGCGCCGAATCACCTCCCATTGTCCGGATCGATTGTCCGGCAATGGGATTTTTTTCTCGCCATGGTCATCTCGTGGCTTCGGCAGCGGAATGGGTTCGCTTCGCTGCCCCGCCGGGCGGGCAGCCGACGCGGCAGGTCAAGCTCCTGCGATTCGACGGATTATAGGTAAAAAAGCGCTTGACAGAACGGGTCTGCGGAATTATTATAATGATAATCATTATCATTTCTGTTTAGAGCGGTTTACGGAGCCGACGCACGGAGAAACGCAATGAAGTATTCCAAGCAAAGACAACTGGTTTACCGCATTTTGAAGAGCACGGACATCCACCCGACGGCATACTGGGTCTACCAGAAGGCCAGCCGGGAAATGCCCGGCATCGGTCTCGCCACGGTATATCGCAACCTCAACGACCTGGTGAAATCCGGCCATGCCGTAACCATTACGACGGCGGGAAACAAAGTCCATTATGATGCGCGCACCGACGAGCATCTGCACTTTCAATGCGAATGCTGCGGCAGAATCCTCGACCTGGTTCCGACCGCGAAGGAAGGAACGGAGCCGGTGCGGCGTGCCCTGCGCGAAGCCTTCGGCGTCGCGGAGCGCAATGTGCGCATCGAAAAGACGCTGTTACAGGGAATCTGCAATAACTGCCTGAAACAGCAGAACCGGGAAAGCTGCCCTTCCTGCCCTTTCGACGACCGCAAAACAGGATCCTGAATCTATTCGTCACAGCTGCTCCCGCATAGTCCAAACGGCGGGGATACGAAACGGAGGAACACAATGAAAGACTTAAAGGGAACGAAAACTCTGGAAAATCTGATGACGGCTTTTGCGGGAGAATCCCAGGCCAGAAACAAGTACACGTACTATGCGTCCCAGGCCAAAAAAGACGGCTATGTGCAGATTCAGAAAATTTTCGAGGAAACGGCCAACAACGAAAAAGAGCACGCCAAACTGTGGTTCAAGCTGGCACAGGGCATCGGCACAACCGAAGAGAACCTGCTGGATGCCGCCGCCGGAGAGCACTATGAATGGACGGAGATGTACAAGGAAATGGCAGAAACCGCCAGAGAGGAAGGCTTTCCGGAGATCGCGGCGCAGATGGAAGGCGTTGCGGCCATCGAAAAGGAACATGAAACCCGCTATCGCAAGCTGGCCGAGAACGTAAAGAACGGCAAGGTCTTTGCCAAAGATGAAGAAGTGGTATGGCAGTGTGCCAACTGCGGCCACCTTGTCGTCGGCAGAGAAGCGCCGGAGACCTGCCCGGTATGTCATCACCCTCAGGCCTACTTCCAGGTCAAGCCGGAAAATTACTGACCCCGGGGTTAACGATCAGGGGATGCCCGGCAACACAAAGGAGCGCGGAGACAGAAGCGGCGCATTCCCTGCCCGCAGATCCGGGCGCCCGGATGAGCGCAGCAGGAGAAACGGAAAGCGGCGGACGGGAGCCGGGCAGTCCGCACAGCAGAAAAGAGCAGTGCATGACATCATGGACTGCTCTTTTGTCTGCCGATTTTATTGACCGAAGTCGGTGAGGGTCTCCCGGGGTTTCAGAGCCGATCCATGAGACCGGCATTCTCGGATACGGCTCTCGCGGAACCGGTCTTCTCAAGGTCTGCGTGCGCGGACGCTGTCCTCGGAACCGGTCTTCTCAGGGTCTGCGTGCGCGGACGCTGTCCTCAGAACCGGTCTTCTCAGGATCTGCATGCGCGGACGCTGTCCTCGGAACCGGTCTTCTCAGGGTCTGTATGCGCGGACGCTGTCCTCGGAACCGGTTTTCTCAGGGTCTGCGTGCACGGAACCACATTTTCAGAGCCGACGAATACCTGGCCGGAGCGCTCAGAATGTGATGCACTGCGGCGAAGAACTGTTGGAATAATTCATGTTCGACAGGTGAAGCAGTTTTCCGTAACCCGGATCGAGCGCGTAAAATCTTCCCAGCTTGATATTGCTGTAGGTGGTACCGGCCGAATAGCCGATCACCGCTACGTAATGGTTGTTGCCGGTGCCGTTGTTGTGCAGGTTGATGATGCACGGCCTCCCCTTGGCAATCTGATTCAGCGCCGCTTTGTAGCAGCTGCGATTCGTAGAATACCATCTGGAGTAGCCGCCGGCTTCATACCAGTAAGCATAGCTGCTGCCATGTCCGTATTCGTTGATGATGCGTCTGTAAATGGAGCGGTATCTCTTCTTTGTAAAGTGTCCGTCAAGCACCGCGCGGCAGTAAGCCATCGCGTAGATGCCGCAGGGGCCGGAATAGGGCTGGGCGCCGATATTCCTGATGACGCTGGAATTGTAAGAAAGAATCCTGCCGCCGGAGCGCAGTGAGCCGCCGTCGGAACTGTTGCCGGATCCGCCCGAACTGCCGCCTGACGAGGAGCCGACAGTAAATTTCTTATACAGCAGTGTTTTTGTATAGCCGCCTTTGTCTCTTGCCTTCACACTGTAGTAATAGGTACCGCTTTTCAGTCTGCCGAATTTGATCTTGGAATCGATCGCGGATATGCTGTAGCTCTTTTTGTACGGATGCGCGACAGCGACAACATTGGAAACCCACTTTCCGGATTTCTTCTTCACACCCGCTTTCACGGTTGTCATCCGCAGACCGGATTTGACGGTTCCCCTCAGAGAAAAGGAATGACCCGTTGACAGCGATGTCGGATAGCTGCAGCCGGAGGTCTTCATATAAGAGACCGAAAACCGCTTCTGGACCAGCTTCGCTTCCGCACCGCTGCTGTCCCGGGCGATCACGGTATAGTAGTAGATGCCTGATGAAAGCTTGCGGGCGGGGATGCCGCTGTCCATACGGGCGAGGTTATAGGACTTCGCCTTTGGGTTTGCAATAACGTTTTTGCCGTGTATCCATTTCTTGCTGCTGGTCATGATACCGGCACGCACCATTGTCAGCCGGCTGGCTGATTTGACCCTGCCCTTGACAAAAAAGCCGGTTCCCTTGTAAAGGTGACTGGGCTTGGTGACGCCGCTCGCCGTGATGCTGGAGACCGTCAGTTTATGCCTGAGCAGCGTCTTCACAGTACCTCTGGCATCCTTTGCCCGGATATAGTAATAATATGTCCCGGCCCGCAGCCTGGCAAAGTGCACGGACGTGTCAAGTTTCTTGATGTTATACGTTTTCGTGTTGGGAGAAGCCTTCGCGTTGACACCGGCAACCCATTTCCCGGATTTCGTCTTCGCGCCGACGTGAACCGATTTCAACTTGCAGCGCGAGCGGATCACACCGCTGATTGAATACGGACTTCCCTTCTTCAACTGAGTCGGATACACAGCTCCGGTCACAGTCATGCTGCTCGACGCAGCAGATGTTGTTTCGGCGGACAGCATGCCGCCGCCGAAAACCAGCATGATCGCCAGGATCATGCTGACGGTTCTTCTGCAATATTGCATAAAAACTCCCCCGTTCAACATGGACCTATGGAACAATTTTAGCATGTCGTTTTTTTGCTGTCAACGAATTTATAGACTTGAAATATGTTATCGTAAACCTCGCGGCGGAACTTCCTGTCCTTCGTTTTCATAATTTTCGCCCTGAGCGCAACATCTGGATACTCGTTTTTCACCCTGCCACAATTTCTGGAACCCCTGCAAAACCTGCAAATTCTGCCGGATCCATCGTATTTGACAGTAAAAGAGTATAAAAAGCGACAGAACGGCTGTCTCTTTCGAAGAAGCCGCTCTGTCGCAGACACTGTCCTGCTGCGGACTGCCGTTCCGAACGCGGGTGCATCGGAGCGCCGCTTTCATCCTTCGCCGCTCCCCTGCCGCTTTTTTTCAGTCCGGCCCGCCCCTTTACAGCATGCTCAGAATTGTCTCCTTCGGCACCGCGCCGACCTGCTTGGCCGCAATTTCCCCGTTCTTGAAAACGATCAATGTGGGGATCGACATAATGCCGAATTTCACTGCCAGTTCCTGCTGTTCATCGACGTTGATTTTGCCGACTCTGATATCGCTGCGTTCGTCCGCGATCTGATCAACCAGAGGGCTGACCATGCGGCACGGCCCGCACCAGGATGCCCAGAAATCTATCAGCACCGGTTTCTCGGACTGCAGCACTTCCTGTTCAAAATTATCCTTGGTGATTTCCATCACTGCCATGTTATTTCCTCCATTTTCTCCGTCAGAGCTGTCGTTCTGTGACGGCGCGGCATCGGTCCCGCGCTGCGGTGATCGTCCTCCGAACCCTGCCGCCGCTGCAGAGAGCAGCCGCGGCCGCGGGATGCGCAGCGCCGTTTACTGTACTTATTATATTCCCCGGCTTTGCCGACGCAAACATTTTTTCTCTCTGCCCTCTCCCCCGGCGAGCGATCCGCCTGCCCGGAGTGTTTCGACGCGGCCGCGGCTTCCCGCATGGATTTCCCATTCGACGTCAGATTCGTCTGCAGACCGGACGGGCCAGGAGATTTCGTCTGCAGACCGGACGGGTCAATTGAATTTATCCTGCCTTTGCGCTATGATAAAATCACAGGAGCAGACGGAGGAACGAAAATATGGATGAAAAACGTAAAAATATGATCAAGGTGGCCGACAACCCCCGCGGTCCCTGGGGCCTGAAAATGCTGGAGCACATGCACACGCGCCACCGCAGACTGATCCGCTGGGGCCTCGGTGACCTCGACTGCAAGGCACACCGTGACGTCCTCGATATCGGCTGCGGCAGCGGTAATGCGCTCGGCTTTCTCTACCGCCGCAATAAGAGCGCGCACTACTTCGGTCTCGATTACTCCAAGGACTCGGTCAAGGTGGCACGCAGGAACAACCGCGAGGCCATTCGTCTCGGACACATGAAGATCGCCCACGGCGATGTCTGCGACATGCCCTATCCGGATCGCTCTTTTGATCTGATCATCAGTGTGGAATCCTTTTATTACTGGAAGGATTACGACAGGGCCATGCGCGAAATCTGCCGCGTGCTGAAAAAAAACGGCACCCTGCGCATCGTTCTCGAAGCCAACGCCGACGCCGGCGACGCCGAAAAATACGAGGAGGAGAAATCCCTCATCAGAAACATGTTTATTCCCGGCGAAAAGGATTTTCGCGAAATGTTTGAACGTGCCGGCCTCCGCTGCACCATCGAGCGCAAGGGGGACTGGATTCGGGCCGAGGGCACGCTACGCTGACCCGGTGACCGGTCCGGTGTATACGGGTTCATCCCGCTGTTTCCGCCGGCCGCACCGGCCTCGCAGCAGAGCTGATCGGCACCCGGCTGCGATTACTTTGTGGACTTGCTGCGAAACCAGTAATCGTAAAGGTGGCGGAACTGAAACCATTCATAGAGGCGGCGTGCGCCGACATTGCCCTGCCGGCACTGCAGGTAGGCGCGCGTACAGCCTTTTTTCTCTGCCTCGATCAGCAGCGTATTGACAATGGCCCGGCCGAAATGCTTGTGCCGGCAGCTCGGATCGACATAGATGGCGTAAACGCCGGCGTGTCCGCGGTCGAGGATGCCGAGTCCGCTGGCCACCATGCGGCCGTCGATTTCAATCTTCGCGACGATGGTTTCCTTGGGAATGGCGCGGTACATCGACGGAACGATGCGCCGCAGCGTCGGGTTGGTCGTGCCGTTGAGGCGAAAGAGCGCCGTAATCCAGTCATCGGTAATGCGGTCACGCAGCTGCACCACTACATCATTCTCATAGCCGACGATCGACGGCAGCCCCGAATTGCGGCCGTAGAATTCATATTCGACGTCCTGCGGCTCCCAGTGCCGCCGCTTTGCCATCTCCAGCACCAGCGTTTCGGTATCGTGCTCGCGGCGATAGCCGCGCTCCGCCAGCAAACGGTCAAAATCCGCGTCGATCAGCGGGCTGACCTTGAAAATCGCCGGCGTGTGCAGGGCGCGGTAGACGCTCTCGCAGTAAGCAATTTTCTCCGCGATCGGAATCGCCGAAGCGCCGACCTGCTGCACGCTGTTGGTGCGATGTGTATAGTTGTGAGAGAAGCGGATCAGCCAGCCGTCGTAGAGTTCCATTTTATGCGACGGCCAGGCATTGAGCGAGATTTCCTCGATCAGCCGGATATAGGCCGGGTCCGACATTTTCTGCTTCATTCTTCTGTCTCCGTTCCCGGCGCCGTCCTGCCGCGAAGGCCGGTGCGACGCCGCCTGTCAACGTTTGTCTCCGCCGTAAACGCGCGATGACGGTGCACCGCTGCGTTCAGCGCCATTTTATCACAGCTACCTGCCTCTGCCCAGAGTCGAATCTCCGTTCGCGCCGGAGTCCCGTCCCGGCAGTGCAGCCGAATGCGCCCGGACGATGTGCCCCTGCGCCCCTTCAGCGACAGCCCGGTGCTGCATGCGGAAAGCCCGCGTGCATGAACACGCGGGCCGATTCTTCACTCTGGCTGTCTCTCGGGGAGACGGTGGAAGCCATGTTATTTCTTCATCTGTGCCGCTACTTCGGCCGCGAAGTCTTCTTCCTTCTTTTCGATCCCCTCGCCGACCTCATAGCGAACCATCGAAGCCAGCGTCATTTCGCTGCCGATTTCTCCGGCGCACTGGTCGACATACTGCTTGACGGTCATGTCGCTGTCCTTGACGAACTTCTGGTCGGTCAGGCAGATTTCCTGCAGTTCCTTCTTGATCTTGCCGTCGACGATCTTATCGACGATTTTCTCCGGCTTGCCCTCGTTGAGCACTTCGGCGCGGAGGATCTGCTTTTCGTGATCGAGGTACGCCTGGTCGACCGCTTCCTCGTTGAGGAACTTCGGACTCATCGAAGCGACCTGCATCGCGACGTCCTTGCCGCAGACCGCGATCGCATCCTTGTCGGCGTCGGTGCGGATGCCGACGAGCACGCCGATGGTGCCGCCGCCGTGGAGATATCCGGTGTAGACCACGCCGTCTTCATTCAGCTTTTCAAAGCGGCGGATATTCATGTTCTCGCCGATCGTGGCTATTTTGTTCTGCAGCGCATCCTGCAGGGTGCCGTCGTCCATCGGCAGAGCCATGAATTCCTCCATGCTGGCGGCGTCGCTGTTCAGTGCCAGGTCGGCAACCGCCTGCACAAAGTTGATGAATTCGTCGTTCTTGGCGACAAAATCGGTTTCCGAGTTGACCTCGACGATCGCCGCGCTCTTGTGATCCGCGGAAAACGCGGTGCGCACCAGGCCCATCGCCGCAATGCGGTCGGCCTTCTTGGCAGCTTTGGAGAGGCCCTTCTCACGCAGAACATCGATCGCCTTGTCGATGTCGCCGTCGGTTTCCACCAGGGCCTTCTTGCAATCCATCATGCCCGCGCCGGTTTTCTCGCGCAGTTTCTTTACCAGTGCTGCTGTTACTGCCATTATTCTGCTTCCTCCTCTGTTTCAGCCGCCGCGCTGTCGGCTGCGGCCGGCTCCGTAGTTTCATTTTCACTGCTTTCTTCTACTTTAGCGGCTTCCGCGCTCTCGACGGTTTCCGCTTCCATCTCTGCTGCCGCAGCGGCTTCGGATTCTTCGTCCGGCGCTTCGGCCATGCTCTCGCCCTGCTTGCCTTCGAGCACCGCATCGGCCATCAGGCTGGAGATCAGCTTGACCGCACGGATGGCGTCATCGTTGGCCGGAATGACGTAGTCGACGTCGTCCGGATCGCAGTTGGTGTCGACGATGCCGACCACCGGAATGCCGAGGATATGGGCTTCGTGGATGGCAATTTTCTCTTTCTTCGGATCGACGATGAACATCGCGCCCGGCATGCCCTTCATCTCGCGGATGCCGCCGAGGAATTTCTGCAGCTTGTCGTGTTCATGCCGCAGCGTCTGCACTTCTTTCTTCGACAGCTTGTCAAAGGTGCCGTCTTCCTCCATCTTTTCGATTTCGGACAGCCTGCGAATGCGGGCCGAAATCGTCTTATAGTTGGTCAGCATGCCGCCGAGCCAGCGCTGATTGACGTAGTATTCACCGCAGCGCTGCGCCTCGTCTTCGATCGACATCTGGGCCTGCTTCTTGGTGCCGACAAAGAGCACCGGACGCTCGGCCGCACTGACTTCGCGCAGGAAGTCGTACGCCTTGTCGATCAGCTTCACGGTCTTCTGCAGGTCGATGATATAGATCCCGTTGCGCTCCGTAAAGATATAGGGCGCCATCTTCGGGTTCCATCTTCTGGTCTGGTGTCCGAAATGGACACCGGCTTCGAGTAATTGTTTCATTGAAACGACTGCCATTTTTCTTCCTCCTGGTTGAACATCCACCGCCCGGCTGTACCGCATTCAACCGCCCGGGCTGGCTTTCAAACCCGTGTGCGGCACCGGAACGCGGCGACCCGCGGTGTGATTGATGAAATCGTGCCGCCGAAATGCGACACGAATATTATGATACTACAGAGGCGTGCACTTTGCAAGTCCTCATGCGGCGGATTTTGGCGGATTTTGGCGGATTTCCCGCGGCTCACAGGCGCCGAAGGCCGCCTTGCAGAAGCTCGGGCCGGGCGACGCAGAACGCCGCCCGGCCCGGTAAAGGAAAATGCGTATCAAACTGTTTCGCGGAAACGGCAGAATGGCAGCGCCGTGCGCAATGTTCCGGCTCAGCCGTGTTCCGGTCATGACCGGCCGGCCGCAGCGCCGCAGCAGCGATCCCCCGCCCCCGGCTCAGCGCCAGCTCAGTTCATAGTAACCGCTCGAACCTCTGTTGGCACGGCAGACCTGCACGGTCCAGGTACCCTTTGTCGAGATACCGGTGTATTTCTTTGCACTGATATGAATTTTTTTCCTGCCATAGCTGTAGGGAGAAATGGCTGCAATGTATTTATGCGTCTTTCCCTTATGCTTATGGCGGACAACGACGTTCAGGCTGTTGTTCGTTTCACCGAAAACCGTAACGTCGATGCTCTTTCTCTTCTTCACCTTGAATTTATACCAGTCCTGCGTTTTCGATCCGGCCGCGATCGTGCCTTTGTACTTTTTCTTCGCTTTCATCGCTTTGGCCTTTTTCGAACTGTGATAGCGGCTGCTCGGCACGGACTTGAATGTCACGCGGAATTTGTAGGCAAAGACGGGGAACAGTGTCTCAGCCGGTTTGATGCGAATGGTGTAATTCAAACCCTTTCTGACCCCGTAGGCACGGTACGGTGACGCCGAATTGGGGAAAGTATCGAACAAGTCGCTGCTGCTGATATTTTTTCCGTTCAGCGCCAGCTGCGAGTTGAAATAGGGCTCATCTCCTTTTTCAAAGCCGCTCGGGATGACTTTGATCCAGCCATCCGACGGAGCCTTGAAGGTGAAGTGATCGACTTCGTACTCGATGCCCTCTGTGCTGCGCGTGCCGACCAAAACGGTGCTGCCGGCGGTGACGGCGCGTCCGCCGACCGGACAGAAGCTGACGTCGGAGATATCGCCGGACACCGTGTAGGTCTTCGGTGTCTTGTCGGTGATGCGGAAGCCGATAAAATGAGCCTGATGATCCAGGAAATGATTGTTCATATTGTATTGCTCCTCACCGGGGATAGTGGTGGTGACCACGGTATCGGCGGCCGCCTTCAGAGTGATGACCCCTTCTCCGGTGGTTTTGACCTGCACGGTTTTCGTACTTTTCGTCACGGCGGAACCGCTCGCGGCCGACGAATCGGCCGCAAAGGTGACGCCCGGAACCGCGAGCAGGAGCGCCAGTGCGAGGAGCGCCGCTGCCGCCGCTTTTTTCTTCATCATTCGTAAATCCTCACTTTCGTTGTTTAAACAGAGCAGCTGATTACCCGCTTATAATTTAATTTTCTTCGATTCGCCTGTCAACGGGCCGCGGCGATTGTAAAGATTGTAAAGCGGCAAGCCCTCTCGCCCGGCGGCCTTTTCCGCCGCCTGAGCCGCCGCGCAGCCGCCGCCGCAGCAGGTCCGCCGCTCCCCGAAAAATCAGCGGATTCCGCCCTGCGGACGGCGCGCGGACAGTGCAGAAAAACGCCCTCTTCGGCGGAGAGCGTTTACTTGAAATTTACATGGATTTTCCATTCTGCCGATCGACCTTCGAGCAGGCGGCGGACGACTTTCGGCTGCCCGGGAGCGCCGCTACCTGCTCACATCGACCCAGCCGGCCGCTCCGGAAATTCGAAACAGTTCTTCCGGGGTCAGTTTGACCGCGGAATGGTCATTGCCGGCGGCCGGATAGATATATTCGTACTCCTGAAGGCTGAGATCGAGATAGACGGCGACGTCCTCACGGACTCCGAACGGGCAGACGCCGCCCGGCTCGTGTCCCACCAGCTCTTCGACCCGCTCCGGCGGCAGCATCTTCGCCTTGGTGCGGAACCGATCCTTGAACTTGCGGTTCTGGATCCGCGCATCTCCCTTCATGACGATCAGAATGGCTTTCTCACCCAGGGAAAAAGACAATGTCTTGGCAATCTCCCCTGCGGACACTCCCAGCGCCTGCGCCGCCAGCGGTACCGTCGCCGTGGAAGCCTCCGGCTCAATCAGTCTGTCCGCATAACCGGCTGCGGCTAGAAATTTTCTGGCTTTTTCCATTGACATATTCTGTTTCTCCTGCCTCTCTGCGTTTTTGCCCTATCAACTGCCGCGTTCAACTCCCGGAACGCCGGAGCGGTTCGGGGCAGGAAAACGCGGTTCGTCGGCCGTCATTTCGGCTTCTTTTTTCCGTCTTCGACGCCGTCGGTTCCGGCGCCGTCGTTCCCGGCGCCGCCGGCTTTCGCACCGCCGGTCATTGCGCCGCCGGTATCGTCTCGCCGGCGCGCGGCATCCCGGGGCACCGTCGTCTCCGCCACCCGGGCGGTCTGTGAAAACGGCTGGTGCATGTGCTCCCGATGATCGAGATAGCCGTGAAAAGCGCGGCGGGTGCGGCGGTAGTAGTTGATGCCCATCGTCAGGACATCACCGGTGTCAAAGGTGATTTCGCCGTTGCGCATGACCAGAATCCGGGAAAAATTGGCGAGGCAGTATTTGTGGCAGGGAAAGAATTCCTCGCCCAGCTGATCCTGCAGTGCGGCGATCGAGCCCGGGCAGGAAATCATCTCCCGGTCGGTGCAGATTTCCAGCATTTTGCCGATCTGGCGGATGTATTTGATTTCCGTCTGATAAAGCTGCCAGGTTTCGCCCTTGCCCCTGACACAGAGTGTTCGCATGTCTCTCCCCCCTCTCCGTATTGCACCAAGGAAGTCACGCTGGCGGCGCCTGCATGCGCCGGCAGCCGCGGCATCGCGGATGCCGCCCCGCGGTCGTCGCGATCCCCGTCCGTTTCGACCCTCTCTCTGCTTTGCGTGTAAAGAAAAAGCCGCACCGGAAAAACCGGATACGGCAATCCCTTCGTGCTCGAAACGCGCTATTCGTCGTCTTCGCTGCGCCGATAGGTAATATAGTCTTCCGCGATTTCGTGCGCGGCGATCGACACCGGTCTCTCGTTTTCCGGGTTTTCGATCAGAATCGGTTTGCCGTCGATGATATCCCGGGCCCGCTTGGCCGCCAGGATCACCAGAGTATAACGACTGTCTGCCTTTTTTCTTATTTCGTTAATGGATGGATATAACATCAGAGTTCCTCCTCTTCATACTTTGCGATCACATTGTCGATGCCCTCGTCCACTCTGGCATGTTCGGCCAGAATGATGGCTTCGACGCGCCGAACGGCCTCCTCGAGGTCGTCGTTGACGACGCAGTAATCATACCATCGAGCGCAGCGGATTTCAGACAGCGCCTCGGCCAGGCGCCGTTCAATGACCTCCGCGCTGTCGGTGCCGCGGCCGGTAATGCGCCGGCGCAGTTCCGCCATCGACGGCGGCAGAATGAAGATGAAAATCCCTCCGGGAAAAGAACGGTGGATCTTCTCGGCGCCCTGGGTATCGATCTCCAGCACTACGTCGTACCCCGCCTGCAGCTGCTGCAGCACTTTTTCTCTGGGCGTGCCGTAGTAGTTGTCGTATACTCTGGCATATTCGAGAAATCCGTCCCTTTCTATGGTTTCTTCGAATTCCTCCCTGGTTACAAAGTAGTAGCTCTCACCATGGGTCTCTCCGCCGCGTTTTTTCCGCGTCGTCATCGATATCGACAACCGCACTTTTTCCATCTCCGTCGTCAGACGGGAACAGATCGTACCCTTGCCGGTACCGGATGGTCCGGAGATCACCAACAGTCTGCCGTTTCGGTTCATCTTCGCTCCTTCTTGCGTATCAACGAACCAATATTATAGCACCGTTTGCCGCCGCTGACAACTCCCGGCCGGAGTGCTTCTGCGGCCGCGCGCGTGGGTGCTGCAGCGGCCGCGCCGCCGGGTTCCGGTGCGGTCAGGACGCTGCCGCCGCGAAGATTCTCGGGGATTCTCCGCGATAGCTGCGATGCGGAAGCAAAGAGACGGCGGCCGGTCGGCCTCACGGCGCCTCGTTTTCATTATTCGATATTCTGCACCTGCTCGCGGATTTTCTCCACTTCGCTCTTAATTTCCAGCATATCGCCGGTGATTTCAAGGTCGTTGGCCTTGGCTCCGATGGTATTGGCCTCGCGGTTCATCTCCTGGACGAGAAAATCCAGTTTCTTGCCGCTGGACTGCGCCGCATCGAGAATGCTGTAGAGCTGATCGATATGGCTGTTCAGCCGCACGAGTTCCTCGGTGATGCCGGCCTTATCGGCAAAGATCGCTGCTTCCATAAGGATGCGATCCTCCGGCACCTCAACACTGTCGCCGAGAAGCTCGGCAATGCGTTCATTGAGGCGCGCTGCGTAATCCTGTCCGACGCTCGGTGCGCGGGCGGAAATCCTGTCGACGCGTTCGCGGATCAGGCCGCCCCGCATGGCGATGTCCTGCCGCAGCTTTTCGCCTTCGACGGTACGCATGTCATCCAGAGCCTGCAGCGCTTTTTCCGTCGCCGTCAGGATCGTTCTGGTCACCTCTTCCTCGTCGCCGATGTCCGGTGTTACGGACAGCACATCCGACTGGGAAGCAATCAGATCGAGGCTGATCTCGCCCGACAGGGAAAAGGTCTCCTGCAGCTGGCGCAGGGCCTTCACATATTGCCCGGCGGCTGCTTTGTTCAATGTGACACGGGTATCTTCTTCCGTGACTGCCTCTACCGAAAGGTAGACCTCTATTTTACCGCGGCTGGCCACTTCGCGCACAGCCTTTTTGACCGCATCTTCGGCAAAGGCGTAGCGCTTGGCAGCTTTGACATAGATATCGAGATAGCGGTGATTGACGGATTTGATCTCACACACCACACATCGTTTTCCGTCACTGCTCTCGCCTCTGCCGAATCCGGTCATGCTCTTGATCATCTGCTGCTCCGATTCTGTTCTGCAATTCGTTTTTCTGCCGGCTTTCGGCCGCCTCTTCCGGCGGTACGTCAGCATATGTGCAAGTCTAGCATAAATTCGGTCTCTTGCCAATGGCCGCGCATCAGCTTTGGCCTGCACGCGCGCCTCTGTCCCAAACTTGTTTCGGTGCCTGCGGTACCGCTGCCGTCTGAGAGAAAGCAAGTCAAATATAACCGAAATATTCTGAATTGTCAAGGATTTCGGCCGTTCGGGTTTGCCGCTTTCAGCCGCTCGCTTACGACGCCTTCCAGCTGCACGGTTTCAGAACATATGGACAGCATGATGTCAGGACTTCCGGACCGCCCGGTTTCGCAGCTGCCGGGCCGCCTGGTTTCGCAGCTGCCGGACCGCCCGGTTTCGCGGCTGCCGGACCGCCTGGTTCCGCTCCACTCCCGCCGCCTGGTTTCACGGCATACATCCGATCAGACACGGGTCCTCTGCCCGTCCGGCAATGGGAAAAGCGCCGGCGCCGGAAAGTTCCGCCGGCACTGCATGGCTGCCGGCCTTCCAGGTTGTTTCCGAGGCGGCGGTGCGGCATTAACATGTATAAATTATGGTATACCTTCCTCCCCGGCAGCGGCCCGGCTCCGCAGCGCTCGCTCGATCCCTGCGCTTCCGCTATTGCTGCAATGCTTCTGCGCCCGCACCGGCGCCCGGCCATACCGTTTCCGTCGGACAAAGGCCTTTCCGTCAAGACAGATCGCATTCCCGCGGTCGGCGGCGGTTCTGTCAGCCGGACGAAGACAGCCCGCATCAAAATAAAAAATACTGACCGGGACCTCTGTCCGCTGGGGACCATTCGAGCCCTCTGTTCTCCGTTCCGATCAGGACCTCTGTCCGCCGTTCCGATCAGAACCTCTGTCCGCCCGTACCATTCAGGTCCTCTGTCCGCCCGTACCATTCAAGTCCTCTGTCCTCCGCATCTTGCATCCGCGTCAGAATATGGTAACATGGTACGGAATAGAAACTGACACTCCGGAACGAAAGAGAAGAAGGTGTTTTATGTCCTTTGACGGTGTCGTCACCCGCGCCATGGCGGCGGAACTCAACAGTGCCCTCTGCGGCAGCAAAGTCGAACGCATCTACCAGCCGGAGCGCGATGAGCTGGTCTTCTTTCTCCATACAGCAAGCGGAAAAAAGCATTTTTACGCCAGCAGCAGCAGCAGCCACGCCGGTATCTATCTGACCGATGCTTCCTTTCGCAATCCGCCCGAGCCCTCCGCATTCTGCATGCTGCTGCGCAAGCACCTGACCGCGGCACGCATCGTCGATATCCATCAGCGCGACGCCGAGCGCATCATCGAGATCGATTTCGAGACGTTTGACGAGATGAAATATATGGTAAACAAACGGCTGCTGATCGAAATCATGGGAAAGCACAGCAACATCATCCTCATCGATCTCCGCAGCCGGCGCATTCTCGACAGCATCAAGCGCATCTCCATCGATGTCAACCGTGTACGGCAGATCCTTCCCGGGCAGACGTATCAGTATCCGCCGGATCAGGGCAAAATCCCCTTTGACGAGGCGCCGCCCGCCCTGCTGGAGCGGCTGCGCGACGATCCCGACGGACTGCTGGCGCACATACAGGGCATCTCGCCGCTGATCGCGCGGGAAATCGCACCCGATCCGGTCAGCCGCCTCAGCGAAATTCTCCGCCGCCTGCGCGAACGCGACCTGACGCCGACAGTCTACTGCCGCGAAGACGGTTCTCCGGCCGACTTTCATGTCGTCCCGATCGCCGAATACCGCGGCACTCGCAGACCGCTTCCGTGCGACAGCGTCAGCGCCGCCGTCTCCTATTACTTCTCCCACCGCGCCGCTTCCAACCGCGTGCGGCAGAAGGCGGCCGACCTCACCCGCACGGTCAATACGGCGCTGAAAAAGCTCCGCCTCAAGCGGCAGCGCCTCGGCGAGGATCTGCTGCAGGCGCAGCAGGCGGACAAATACCAGCTCTACGGCGAGCTCCTGACCGCCAATCTGCACGCCTTTCAGACCGGCGACCGCTCCGTCACCGTAACCAACTACTACGACGGCAGCGATGTGACCATTCCCCTCGATCCCCGCTACGCACCGTCCCGCAACGCGCAGCGCTACTTCAAAAAGTATTCCAAGGCGAAGACCGCGCTGCGGGAAAAGCGCATCCAGCTCGAGGAAACCGATCACGACATCACCTATCTGGAATCGGTGGCGGCCTTCCTCGAAGCCGCCGATGACACCGACACCATCGACGCCATTCGCGAAGAACTGACGGAAGCCGGCTTTGTCCGCTTCCGCCGGCGCAGAAAACCGCCGCGCCGCAGGAAAGCCGCGCCCTACACCTACCGCACCGAAGACGGCTTTCGCATCCTTGCCGGCCGCAACAACCGGGAAAACGACCAGCTAACGTTCCGCACGGCCGGCCGGCACGACCTCTGGTTCCATACCAAAGACATCCCCGGCTCCCACGTCATCCTCTTCACCGAGGGGCGGGACGTCTCCGAACAGGCCATCCGCACGGCCGCGGAAACGGCTGCCTGGCACAGCAAGGCGCGCGCCTCGGAGAACGTGCCGGTCGACTATACCGAAGTGCGCCACGTTAAAAAGCCCAACGGCGCCCGCGCCGGCATGTGCATCTTCACCGACAACCATACCCTCTACGTCACACCGCGCTGCCCGCAGCAGCAGGAATGAGCACAGACGGATCCGCACGCACGCGGCGCCGCACACTCTCGGGAATGCCGGCGGGTGAGACCTCCGGACGGATCCGCACGCACGCGGCGCCGCACACTCTCGGGAATGCCGGCGGGTGAGACCTCCGGACGGATCCGCACGCACGCGGCGCCGTATTCCGCGAACTATCTTCAGGGGTACGCGCACGACCTCTTGCACCGCCGGCAGCAATGCTCTATACTCGTGACTACCCTCTTCGAAGAGATGTCCGAATATTGCGTCAGATCGGGTCAGGGATGACCGGTATAGAAAGGAAGGAAGCAAATGAGGCAGCATTGTACGATTTGTCACTGCACGCACGCGACGATCCCCTTTCGCGGCGGCCGTATCTGTGAAAATTGTCTGAATTACGTCGTTGCCAATTATTGAAAGGAGCGCGCCGGTCCGCATACCGGAGACAGACAGTCAGCAATTGAAACAGAGCCGTTCGCGCGGCTCTGTTCGTTTGCGGGTCTCTGACTGCTTACTGCCCGCTGCTGCGGGGTCGATGCCGACGGCGATGCTCGGCGCGGCGCCGGGCCGCCCGTTTGCGGCGCGTCTTCGGCTTCATGACCGAATAGCCGAAACCGCCCAGTGCGCGCTGCCGGAGGGGAAAATATTCGCCGTGGTTGTAGGCGATCAGGCCGGCGCGGTCGAGGCGCAGCCTGCCCTTGTCGTCGAGGAGGTCTTCGTCGACGCTGACGCCGACGATTTCGGCGACGAACATGTCGTGCGACGGATAGGTATGGGTCTCGGTGACACGGCATTCGAGGGCCAGCGGCGAGGCGGTCAGCGTCGGGCAGGCAACCACCCGGGAAGCGGTGGTCTGCAGGTGCATGGCTGCGAATTTGTCGACGTCGCGCCCGGAGCGCACACCGCACCAGTCGGCGGCAAAGGCCAGTTCCTCGGTTACGAGATGAATGACGAACTCGCCGCCTTCGGCGATCAGCGCATGGGAATACCGCTCGCGGCGCACGGAGATATAGGTCATCGGCGGCGCGGAATTGACAATGCCCGTCCAGGCGATAGTCAGCACATTGCTCCGTCGGCCGCTGCCGCAGGTAACCAGCACCGCCGGCAGAGGGCTCAGCAGTGCGCCCGGTTTCAATGTGGTTCTGCTCATATCAGGATCCTTTCTTCTGCCGCCGCAGCCTGATCAGAACATCCCGGAACACGGCCGGCGGCGGTACAGTGAACTCCATGTAGTCGCCGCTGACCGGATGGCGAAAGCCGAGCAGCCCCGCATGCAGCAGCTGTCCTTCGACGCCGAAGGGATTCTTCGCCGGCCCGTAGAGACTGTCGCCGACCAGCGGATGGCCGATGCTGCTCATGTGCACACGGATCTGGTGCGTGCGGCCGGTTTCGAGACGCGCTTCGATCAGTGTATAGCGGCCAAAGCGCTCGCGCACGCGGTAATGCGTCACGGCGGCGCGGCCGTGCTGCGCATCGGTGACCGCCTGCCGCAGGCGGTTGCGGGGATCGCGGCCGAGCGGCCGGTCGATGGTGCCCGTATCGTCACGAAAATTGTTGTAGACAACAGCTTCATAGAGACGCCGCGAACTGTGTTCGGCCAGCTGTGCCGCCAGGCTGTGGTGAGCGCGTTCGGTTTTGGCAACCATCAGCAGACCGCTGGTGTCCTTGTCGATGCGGTGGACGATGCCCGGCCGCAGCACGCCGTTGATCGCCGACAGGTGCTCGCCGCAGTGGTACAGCAGAGCATTGACCAGCGTCCCGTCAGCATTGCCGACGCCGGGATGCACGACCATGCCCCGCGGTTTATTGACGACCAGCACTTCCTCGTCCTCGTAGACAATGTCGAGCGGGATTTCCTGTGCTTCCACGGTCATCGGCCGCGGCGGCGGCATCGTCAGAACAATGCGGTCGCCGGCGGCGGTTTTCTGTTTTTTGGAGAGACACGGCGTGCCGTTGACGGTCAGACGACCGTCGGCAATCAGCTTCTGAATGAAGCTGCGCGAGGTATCCTCGAGAAGAACGGCCAGCACCCGATCGATGCGCATGGCCGCCATTTCTTCCCCGATTGTCAGTTCGTAAACCTGCTCTTCCGTCATTCTGCTTCCTTTCCCGGCAGCCGCCGAGAAGATCATTCCGGCAGCCGCAGCACGCTGCGCCGTGCGCCGGCCGTGTTCCGGCAGCGTGCCGGGCGATGTATTCCGGCCGCGTGCCGGGCGATGTGTTCCGGCGGGTCCCCTCAGCGAGAGCGGCCGGCAGTGCGGCGCCGGCGGCGGGGCCGGCCGGCGAGGAACAGCGCGTAAACGGCCAGCAGAATGCAGCCGGCGACGACGCAGATATCGGCAACGTTGAAGACCGGAAAGAAATGAAAATCAAACATGTCGACGACGTAGCCGCGGGCCGCGCGATCGATCAGATTGCCGATGCCGCCGCCGATCACCAGCGACAGCGCTGTCAGGCAGGCGGGATGCCCGTGCCGGTGCCGGATCACATAGATCAGCAGCAGCACCAGCACCGCCGCGGTCACGACCGTCAGAACCGAAGTGTGGTTTCTGAAAAGGCTGAAAGCCGCGCCGGTATTGCGCAGATAGGTAAGAGAAAACCAGCCGTCAAAGACCGGCCGGCTCTCTCCCGCCGCCAACTGTTCGACCACCATATGCTTGACCCAGTGATCGCCCGCGATGACGGCGACGATGATCAGACACCAGGGCATATCCCGGTACAGAGAAGGTTCATTCTCCGCCTCCCTTGTTGATTTCATCGACGTCGATCACCATAGTTCTGCGGCTGCTGTCCTCCTCCGCGGCAGTGCGCTCCGCCGCGGCGGAAGCCGCCGTCTCGGGTTCTTTTTCCGCACCGCCGGCGATGATCGTCGTCCGCTTGTCATCCGCCGCCGCACCGCCGTCGACCGGAGCGTCCGTGATCGCCTTCAGGTCCTCCAGACTGCCGATGTCTTCGGGTTCCGGCTCCTTCCCGACCTCCGGTTTCGCTTCTCTGTTCTGCTCTTCTTCCATCTCGGCCAGCAGCGTCTCCAGACGGTTGTCATCCTGACCGGGCTGAAGATCGTCATCCATGCGGCCGATCCGCGCCAGTTCCTCCTCCAGCATGTGCCGGTAGCGGTCGCGGAACGATTCATAGCGGCGCTGCGTGCGCTGCTGCTCCTCGAGCAGGCGCTGTGCCTTTTCCTTTGCTTCCCGCAGCGCCAGTTCGGCATCCATGCCGGCGTTCTTGAGAATGACGTCGGCGCGCTTCTCCGCACTCTTGGAAATGTCGTTCATCAGGTTCTGCGCCTGTTCCAGAACCTTGACGACCTCTCCCTCGGCCTTTTTATACTGCTCGAGTTCGGTGCGCAGGCTCTCGTTTTCAGTCTTGAGCTTGGTGTTTTCCTTGATGATCTTCTCCAGATCGAGGGTCACCAGATCGAGGAAGAGATCGACGTCCTCGACCTTGTAGCCGCGCATCGCCTTGGAAAATTCCTTGTTCTGAATATCCAGTGGTGTGATCATGCGCTACCTCCAGGTGTCCGAGCCGCCGGAGAAGTCAAAGCCGCTGTTCTCCGCCGCCGCCGCGATGTCGACGTTGTCGGGCGCAAAGATAAAGATGTTCTCGGCAACCTTCTGCACGTTGCCGTCGAGCGCATACGCGGCGCCGCTGAGGAAGTCGAAAATCTTGCGGCCGGTTTCGGCATCGAGGCTGGAGAGATTGAGAATGATCGGCTTTTTCTGCCGCAGCGAATCAACCAGCTTCTGGCATTCCTCAAAGCCTTCCGGCTGCGTGACCACCAGCTTGAAGGGGCTGTCGCCGGGCATCTCCACGACTTTGCCGCGGCGCGCGTAGCTGCTGCGCGGCTCGATCTTCTTGCGCTCCAGCTGAGCGCCGGTTTCCTGGATTTCCTCCTCGGTGATTTCATCGTCGTACTCTTCGATGCCGACGAGGTCTTTGAATTTATCGAATACTCCCATACGTTTTCCTCCTTGCTGTCTGGGGCTGCGTGATGCAGAAGCGGCAGCGCCGCCGCCCGGCCGCTCTGCTGCAGTGCCGCTGCATGGCCGCCGCGCCGCAGTCCGGCCGCTCTGCCGCCGCATCTGTATTTGCGTTAGTAATTGCGCTGGCCGAAGATCGCGCTGCCGACGCGGACCATGTTCGATCCTTCCTCCATCGCGATCTGATAATCGTGGGACATGCCCATCGACAGATATTGAAAATCCAGCCGTTCGTGATCGATCGCGCCGAACTTTTCATACTGTTCGCGCACGGCGGCGAACACCGGCCGGACCTCCTCGGGATTGTCGGCAAACGGGGCGATGCACATCAGGCCGCAGATGCGTACATTGGGGCAGCTGTCGAGGATATCGCGGATCAGCCCCTCGGTCTCCTCGGGAGGGATGCCG
The DNA here is from genome assembly GCA_050953425.1 of Anaerovoracaceae bacterium. Lineage (GTDB taxonomy): Bacteria > Bacillota > Clostridia > Peptostreptococcales > Anaerovoracaceae > RUG100. The sequence goes on from JBMNMQ010000001.1 coordinate 47,107, forward strand.
AATTTGCTCTCCTCGCCGGCCGCGTTGACCTGCAGCAGAATGTCCATCGTCTTGTCGTGCTGTCCGGCGCGCTTGCTGATTTCCTTCGCCAGCTTGAGCGAATCGACCGAATGGATCAGCGACACCTTATCGACAATGTACTTGACCTTGTTGGTCTGCAGATGACCGATCATATGCCAGCGCACCGGCTTGACATGGTCGTACTTGTCGAGTATCTCCTGCACTTTGTTTTCGCCGATGTCGGTGACGCCCTCGTCGATCGCCAGATTGATCTCCTGATACGGGTGGGTCTTGGTCACCGCCACCAGCTGCACGCCGTCCTTCAGCGTACTCTGTACTTTTTCCAGATTGCCCTTGATGTCTTCCATGGATTTCGCCTTCTTTGCTCCGCCCGCACGGGCTGCCTGCGGGCTCGTTCTCAGGGAATATCGTATTATACAGGCCGCGGCTCAGTGATCGTCACTGCCGCCGGCGGATTTTTCGCTTTTGGGATGCCGCAGCACTTCATCGTACATGTTGACCGTATTGACGGAGCGGCCGTGGGCATCGACATAAGCGCCCTCGGCGATGACGGTCTTTTTCCCGTCGGTGCCGAGCACCTGCACCGGAGTGAACACATAATCACCGGTGACGGAACGCACGTAGACGCCCGTTCTGCCCTTGCGCTGCGTCAGACATTTGTTGCTGACCACGAGTCCCCGCTCATCGAGGGCGATCAGCTTTGCGTCGCAGCTGCGCAGCCGGGTCAGGCCGCGATAGTACTGTCGGCTGTGCAGTACCACCTTCCAGCGCCGCTTTTCCTTGCTGACGCGGTCGACGACGGCGCTGATCGTGCCGTGCGGCAGACGGACACTGACGGAGACGCCCTTTTCGTAGTAAGCCACGCGGCTCTCCTTCACCCAGCAGACCATATACCAGTCCGCCGTATCGCTGATCTTGAAGATCGGGGTGCCGGCCGCCGCCTTGCTGCGCTGCAGATTGACGGAATTCCACTGGTGTTCGGCCGCACCGTTCTCGGTGATGCGATCCAGCCGGGACGGCGAGAAATAACTCTCGGCACCGTCGGCGTAGTGGGAAAAGGTGCCGCGCCGCGGGCTGCTGCCGTCTGCAGCGGACTGCATGGTGCTGCCGAGATGACCGGCAATCTCCCGGACGCTCGCTTCCTCGTTCTTTTCGTCCTTGCTGAGGGAAGCATCGGCGATCGCAATGACAGCCGTTCCCTGCCTGACCAGAGTTCCCTCCCTGGTGCAGTCCGAAAGACTGCTGTCGCGCGCTGCCGCGCAGACCGTATCATCGCGCACGACGTAGCATCTGACGTCATCTTCCACCCGGACGGTCCCCTCCTTGACCGTTTCCGTACTGGTCAGCGCGCCGGTCACGGAAGGAATGACACCGATAACAAGATATAGTATCACGACGATCAGAAGATAAATAAATATGGTCTTTTTCGTCAATTTCGGCATACGCGGCTCCAGTTATATCTTACACCCTTCCAGTATCTTTTCCAATATCTTTTTCTCCTCCGGCGGGAGCTCATCGGCGCGCTCCAGATAGGCCGCAAAGAGATCGGGACGGCGCTCCCTGGTCAGCCGCAGCGACTGTTCCAGACGCCAGCGGTCGACCTCCGCGTGATCGCCGGACAGCAGCACTTCCGGCACCTCAAGACCGCGGTAGCTGCGCGGCCGGGTGTACTGCGGATATTCCAGCAGCCCGGAGTAGATCGATTCTTCGAGCGCCGAGGCGCGGCTGGCCAGCACGCCCGGGATCAGCCGCGCCACCGCATCGATGAGGACGATGGCCGCCGGCTCACCGCCGGTGAGGATATAGTCGCCGATCGAGACCTCCTCGGCCTGCCAGTGGGTCAGGATGCGCTCGTCGATGCCCTCGTAGTGACCGCAGAGCACCACCAGCTGCGGTTCCTGCGCCAGCTCGGCGAGCAGATCGCAGTCCAGCATCCGTCCCTTCGGCGACATGTAGAGAATGCGCTTTTCCGCGGCGTCCACCGCTTCGAGCGCGCGGAAGACCGGATCGCAGGTCATCACCATGCCGGCACCGCCGCCGAACGGCGCATCGTCAGTCCGGCGGTGCCGGTCGAGCGTGTAGTCGCGGATGTCGGTGAGGCGGATCTCCAGCAGCCCCTTCTCGCCGGCCCTGCCGAGCATGCTGCTGCGCAGCGCCGTGAACATCTCCGGAAACAGTGTCAGTACGTCGATCTTCATAACTCCAGCAGCCCTTTCGGAAGCCGCACCGTGACCCGCCCTTTTTCCGCCTCGACGGCGCGGATGAAAGCCGGCACGCCGGGCAGGTAGATCAGGCGGCCGTCCTCCCGCAGCCGGATGCAGCAGAGCGGCTGCGGGCTGTCCGTGCGAATATCCTCGAGGATGCCGAGCGGCCGGCCGTCCTCGAGGACAACGTCGGCATGCAGCAGATCGCGGATGTAGTATTCGCCGGGTGACGTCTCTTCCAGCTCGGCGGCGTCCATCTCCACGTCGCAGCCGCGCAGAGATTCGGCCGCATCGCGGCTGTCGATGCCGTCTAAGAGAACGACCGGCATGCCCTTCTGCCGGCGTACGCGGAGGATCGGGTAAGCGGTATCCCGCAGATAGAGATGCGTCAGCTTCTCAAAACGCCGCGGGTCCTCCGCATAGCTGCGCAGCTTCAGCTCGCCGCGCAGGCCGACTGCCCTGATCACCGTACCGATAAGAATTCTTTCCGCCATCCTGCTCCTTCCCGCTGCTGCCGCAGCCCGGCTGCTCCACCAAATAAGGCACATATCGAAATATGTGCCCTTGGCTCTACTGTACGATTTCGACGACGACCTTTTTTCTGGCCTTCATGGCGGCCGCCTTGACAACGGTGCGCAGCGCCTTGGCAATGCGGCCCTGCTTGCCGATGACCTTGCCCATATCTTCGGGAGCTACCCTGAGCTGAACGACAGTAGTCTGCTTATCAACGGTTTCCGTGACCTCGACGGCATCCGGATCATCCACCAGTGATTTGGCAATCACTTTTACCAATTCTGTCATTCGTTATCACCGCTTTCCTACTGAATAATTCCTTCTTTTCTGAACAGACTGCGGACGCGTTCGGTCAGCTGTGCGCCGGTGGCCATCCATTTCTGTGCCGCTTCGGCGTCGATCTTGATGACGTCGGGATCCGCCAGGGGATCAAAGTAGCCGATTTCCTCGATGAATCTGCCGTTGCGCGATCTTCTCGAATCCGCAACGACGATGCGATAAAACGGCTTTTTGTGTCCGCCCATTCTCTTCAGTCTGATTTTTACCATTGTTGTTACCTCCACTTGGAATATGCATATTGTCTGCTGCTGTAAATATTTGCCGTGATCTGCTCCGGCCGCTGCCGACGATCCCGTTCTCCGGGCGCCGTCGCTACTGGAACATCCGCGGCATGCGCGCGCCCGGTCTGGTCATCTGCCGCATCATCCTGCGGGCTTCGTTGTAGCGCTTGACGAGACCGTTGATCTTGCTGACCGGCTGTCCGCAGCCGGCGGAAATGCGACGGCGGCGGCTGGCGTTGAGGATCGAGGGATCGCGCCGCTCCTCCCTGGTCATCGAGTAGATGATCGCTTCCATCTGCGCGAATTCTTTCTCCGAACGCTCCAGATCGATGTCCTGCAGGCCCTTGGTGTTGTAGCCGGGCAGCATCGTCAGGATCTTCCTGACGCCGCCCATCTTCTTCACCTGTCCCATCTGGTCGAGGAAATCCTCGAGAGTGAACTGGTTCTTGCGGATCTTGCGCTCCAGCTTGGCCGCTTCCTCGTCGTCGTACTGCGCCTCCGCCTTCTCGATCAGGGTCATCATGTCGCCCATGCCGAGGATGCGCTGCGCCATGCGGTCGGGATGAAACGGCTCGAGAGCGTCCATCTTTTCGCCCATGCCGACGAATTTGATCGGCTTGCCGGTTACTTTGCGGGCCGACAGCGCCGCGCCGCCGCGGGAATCGCCGTCCATCTTGGTCATGATGATGCCGTCAATGCCGAGCCTTTCGTTGAAGCCGCGCGCCGCGTTGACCGCGTCCTGTCCGGTCAGGGCGTCGACGACGAGAAGAATTTCATGGGGCTTGATCGCTTTTTTCAGGCGCTCCAGCTCCTCCATCAGTTCCTCGTCGATCTGCAGGCGCCCGGCGGTGTCAACGATCAGCACGTTGCAGCCCGTTTTCTCCGCTTCGGCACGGGCCGCGAGGGCGATCTTCTCCGGCTCCCTGCAGTCGCGCATCGTAAACACCGGCGTGTCGACCGAAGCGCCGACAACCTCGAGCTGGTCGATCGCCGCCGGCCGGTAGATGTCGCAGGCGCAGAGCATCGGCTTTTTGCCCTTGTTCTTCAGCCAGGAAGCCAGTTTGCCGCAGGTCGTGGTCTTGCCGGTGCCCTGCAGGCCGACCATCAGGAGCACGGTAAAGCCGCTCGGCGAATAGGTCAGCTTGCTGTCGGTGCCGCCCATCAGAGCGGTCAGCTCCTCACTGACGATCTTGACGACCTGCTGTCCCGGCGTCAGCGATTTCAGCACGTCGGCGCCGAGGGCCTTTTCCTTGACGTCGGCGACGAATTCCTTGACCACCTTAAAGTTGACATCGGCTTCCAGCAGCGCCAGCTTGACCTCGCGCATCGCCTTGTCGATGTCCGCCTCGGTCAGCGAGCCCTGCCCCTTCAGGTCCTTGAACACGCCCTGCAGTTTTTCCGACAATCCTTCAAATGCCATGATCTCTCCTATTCATCCAGCTGGTCGATGATGCTGCGCACCTGCTGCAGCCGGCTGGTCAGTCCGCGATTCGTGCGGTTGTCGCGCAGGATCGCGTCAATCTGCCGGTCGATGGCGCAGATGGCTTCTTCGCGGCGGCGCAGTGTCCTGGCCAGACCCAGTTTTTCCTCGTAGCCGTCGAGAGCCGCCTCGGCGTTTTTCAGCGCATCGTGCACTCCCTGCCGGCTGATGCCGAATTCTTCGGCGATCTCCGAGAGGGAGAGATTTTCGTTGTGGTAAAGCTGCACCACGTCCTGCTGCCGCCGGGTCAGCAGCCCGCCGTAGCAGTCGAACAGCAGACTGTACCTGATCGATGCATCCATATTCGCCGCCTCCGCTGTCAAGCTCCTGCGCTTGTCACCGTAACAATATAACACGGCCGCCGACGGCCTGTCAAGTGAATTTCCTTGTCAGATGCAGCCGGTCGGATCCCTGCCGGAGGCGATCCGAAAGTGGGCTGTCCGCCGGTTGCTGCCGCCGATCGCAGCCGCAGGCCGCAGCCGTTGCCGCCGCCGATCGCAGCCGTCGCAGCCGCAGGTCGCAGCCGTCGCCGCCGCCGATCGCAGCCGTCGCAGCCGTCGCCGCCGCAGGCCGCAGATCACAGATGGATGCGTGATCCATGCATCGCCCTACTCCTCTTCCAGCGCCAGTTCGATCAGCCGGTCGAGCAGATCCGGGTACTCGATGCCGGCCGCTTCCCACAGCTGCGGGTACATGCTGTCGCCGGTAAAGCCGGGCATCGTATTGATCTCGTTGAAGACCACGTCGCCGTTCTCGGCGAGGAAAAAGTCGACCCGGGCCAGACCGCGGCAGCCGAGGCTGCGATAGATATTGAGCGCAGCGTCCTTCATCTCGCATTCGCGGGTCGGCGGCAGATCGGTGACGAGAACGGTCTGGGTCTGGTCGTTGCCGTATTTGGAATCGTAATCATAGAACTCGGCGGCGGGCAGTATTTCCCCGATCGGCGAAGCCTCCGGCTTGTGGTTGCCGAGCACGGCGACCTCCATCTCCCGGCCGACGATGGCTTCCTCGATCAGGATCTTGCTGTCCTCGGCCGCCGCCAGCCGCAGTCCCCGCTCCAGCTCCTCGTCGCTGCTGACCTTGGAGACGCCCACCGAGGAACCGGTACGGGCCGGTTTGACAAAGAGCGGGTAGACGCCATGAAAGCGCATCGTGATGCGCTGCCATTCCTTGTCGTGGCTGTCGCGCAGATCCCGGCTGTCGAGTTCCAGATGCTTTGCCTGGCGGATGCCGAGCCGCGAGACGATCAGCTTGGTGAGCGTCTTATCCATGCCGCAGACCGAAGCCGCGGGGCCGCAGCCGACATAGGGGATGCCGGCCATCTCCAGCAGGCCCTGGATCTTGCCGTCCTCGCCGCCCTCGCCGTGCAGCACGGGGAAAACGACGTCGACGGGGATCGTCTTGCGTCCCGCCTGCAGGCCGTGCACCACGCGATCAGGGCTGAGCACGGCCGGCTTGCAGCCGCGCGCCGTATCCCATTCCCCGCTCTCGATCTGCTCCGGATCGGCCCCGGTCAGCAGCCAGCTGCCGTCCTTGCGGATGCCGACGGTGAGCACATTGTACTTTGCCGGGTCCAGCTGCCGCAGCACCGAGGCTGCGGAATAGCAGGACACTTCGTGTTCCGGTGAAATTCCGCCGAATATGATCAACAGATTGCGTTTATCCTGACTCATTTTTTCTGCTTCCTTTTGTTTGTTGCTTTTGAAACCATTTCGCTGTACTTTTCGGCTGCCGCGTCGATGTCGGCATCATAGATCAGCTTCCCCCTGTGCAGGATGATGCCGCGGCGGCAGAATTCCCTGGCCACCCCGATCGAATGCGTGACAAAGAGCAGGGTCACCCCCCTGGTCGACATGATCTCGTTGACCTTGTCCACGCATTTGGCCTTGAAAGCGGCGTCGCCGACGCTGAGCGCCTCGTCGATAATGAGGATCTCCGGGTTGATGTTGACGTTGATGGCAAAGCCGAGGCGGGCACGCATGCCGCTGGAGTAGGTGCGCACCGGCTGGTCGATGTACTCCTCGATGTCGGCGAATTCGATGATCTGCTTTTCGCGGCGGCGGATTTCTCCGTCGTCGAGCCCCAGCAGCCGCCCCTTGAGATAGATGTTCTCGCGTCCCGACATCTCGCCGTCAAAGCCGGCCTGCAGTTCCAGCAGCGCGCTGACCCTGCCCCTGACGATCACCTCGCCGCTGGTCGGGTAGGTGACGCCGGTGACCATCTTCAGAACCGTCGATTTGCCGGCGCCGTTGCGCCCGAAGAGCGCCACCGACTCGCCCTTTTCAATCTGAAAGGACATATCGTCGATCGCCCGCTTTTCCTTATAGGGGATGCTCTTAAAGAAAACCGACAACAAGCGTTTCTTGTCGTTCTTAAACAGTTTATAGATTTTGGTAACGTGTTTGAATTCTACTACTACTTCCGCCATTGCTGCACTCCTGAAAGCCGCCGCGCCTAAAGGACGTCGGGCATCTCTCGCTTCATGCGGTGGAACGTCCAGACCGCCAGCACCCAGATGATGACCAGTTCGATCAGGTAAACCGCCAGCCAGCTGAGATCCTCAAAGAACCAGGTGCCGTGCACAAGACAGTTGCGATACCCCTCCACCGTAAAAGTGACCGGATTGCATTTCATGACCCGCACGATGGTCTGCGATCTGATGTTGGTGATCGGGAACATGATGCAGGAAAGCCAGAACAGCGCCATCGTAAAGGATCGCACCAGATTGAGGAAATCCTGACTCATCGCCGCCAGCACCGAACCGAACAGCGCCCAGCCGGTGCAGAAGAGGAACATCAGAAAGAGGTACAGCGGCAGCTGGATCCAGTAGCGGTTCGGCGTGTAGCCCCAGCAGATAAAGAGGACCAGTGTGATAGCCAGCAGAAACAGATGCACCATCATCTCCGCCAGGCTGATGAACGTCGGAATCGTCGATACCGGGAACTTCATCTTGGTGATCAGATGCTTGTAGCGCCGCATCGCATTGGTGCCCTTGTTGAGCATTTCACGGATGTAGAACCAGGGGATGATACCGGCCATCATCCAGAGAAAAAAGGGGAAGCCTTCAATGCCGGCATGATGGCGCAGGCCGCTGGAAAATGCAAACCAGTAGACGAAAATCGTCACTCCCGGCTTGATCAGCGCCCAGGACCAGCCGAGGGCCGCGCCGCTGAAGGTCTTCTTCAGATCGGTCCAGGCCAGATGCAGGATCTGCGGCCGCCAGGCGATATGTTCCCTGATGATATTCGCTAATTCTTTCATGCTGTTCTCGTAACGGTTCAGTATGTCTCCGAGGCCGCGCCGCTGCTGTCACTGTAGCCGCCGCTGCCGTCGCTGTAGCCGCCGCTGCCGTTGCTGTAGCCGCCGCCGCTGCCGTCACTGTAGCCGCTGCCGCTGCCGTCGCTGTAGCCGCTGCTTCCGCTGCCGTAATACCCGGAGCTCTCGCAGATGCGCTGACTGATTTCCCTGACGCGGTCGGGCGCTTTGTAGTTCTTCTGCCCGAACGCTTTCTTATGCAGTTTCACCACGTTGGATTCCAGCGTGATCGGCACATCGTAGGAAACTCCGTCTATTGTAGCACCATCCCAATTGTATGGCCACCCCTGACTGGCGGAAATATCATAGCGGCAGCCGCGCAGCACCAGCTGCAGTGCCTGTTCCCCGGTCATGCTGGTGCGGATCTCCGGCAGCACTTTGTCGGCAAAGGCGCCGAGCTCAAAGAGATTCATGTCCATGAGCTTGCTGTAGCAGCATTTGAAGACGGTGCGCATGCGCTGGGCACGCTCCATATCACCGCCGCCGACCTTGCGGATGCGGCAGTAGGTGACTGCCTGAATGCCGTTGAGCTTCTGCCGGCCGGCATGCCGGATCGGCTTTCTGCTGCCGTGCAGGCTGCGGTTTGTGTCGCGGATGTACTTGTTCATTTCATCGATTTCGTAATCCTTGACCTCCACCGTGATGCCGTCGAGGGCGTCGACCACATCGGCCACGGTCTGCCAGTTAACGCGCACATAGTCGTCAACGTTGAGATCGAGATTGCGATTGACGGCACGGATCGTATTGGTCGGGCCGGCATAGGCGTGGGCGTGTGTCAGCTTGTCGAGCACGTGCCGGTCGTTTTCTTCGAGATCGAGATAGGAATCCCGCACCACTGAAATCAGCCGCACCTGGCCCGTCTTCTCATTGATGCTGACGATGATGCTGGCATCGCTGCGGCACTTTTCGTCGCTCTCTCCTTCCCGGGTATCGATGCCCAGAAGGAGAATGTTGCGATAACCGGAGAGATCCTTCGCCGTCTGCGAGTCGATGTCGAGGCTGCTGTTCTTGATCGGATGGCTGTCCAGCAGCTCCATCTTCTTCCTGACCTGATGATAGAGGAAGACGCCGGTCGCAACCAGCGCCGCGAGAAGGGCGACGATGATCAGCACAATAACGAGCCAGCGCCGTCCCTTGCGACGCCGGTCGCGCTTTGTCGGGCGGTGCTGATCCTCCTGCCTCTCCTGAGTCTGTTCCATCACGCAATTCTCCTTCTTATTTCCTTCTTGTCATGTATTGTGTTTTTCTGCGCGGCTGCACTGCCTGCGCATTCGCGTCACTCCGCTCCTGCGTCCGCCGCCCCGCCGCATCCGGGTGCCTGCAGCGCGCGCACGGCCGCCTGCCGGTCGGCGGCGCCGAAGACGGCGGAGCCGGCGACGAGAATGTCGGCACCGGCGGCGAGGATGTCGGGGGCATTGTCGGCGGTCACTCCGCCGTCCACTTCGATGGCATAGGAAAGGCCGCGCGTCCTGCGCAGATCGGCCAGCTGCCGGATCTTGTCCAGCGAAGCCGGCAGAAAGCTCTGCCCGCCAAAGCCGGGGTTGACCGACATCACCAGCACCAGATCCACATCCGCCAGCACGCAGTCGAGAGCGGCCGCCGGCGTCGCCGGATTGAGTGCCGCCCCGGCCCGGACGCCGCAGTCGCGGATGCGCTGCAGCGTGCGGTTCAGGTGCACGCAGGCCTCCTGGTGTACGGTAATGCAAGCGGTTTGCCCGGTGACAAAATCATCGAGATAGCGGTCGGCTTCCTCGATCATCAAATGCACGTCAAACGGCATCGCCGTTCGCCCCACCAGGCTCTTCATCACGGCAGCGCCAAAGCTGATATTGGGGACAAAATGTCCGTCCATGACGTCGACATGAACATAGTCGGCGCCGGCCTGTTCGACGCAGCGCACCTCTTCCGCGAGGCAGCCGAAATCCGCCGAGAGAATCGAAGGAGCCAGTTTACTCATATTTTCCTTTCCCGGGCGGCGGGATTTTCCGCTGCCCTCTTCTGCTGTGTTCCGATGCCGGGCCGGATCCGGCGCTTTTTGCGACGGCGCCGCCTCAGTATTTCTTCCGCGCCTCGATCTGTGCGAGCTGCGCCTTGTAGGAGGCATAGCGGCTGGCGGCGATGTCCCCCGCCTCGGCCCGCTGCCGCACCGCGCAGCCCGGTTCGGTCAGATGGCGGCAGTCGTCGTAGCGGCAGCTGCCCAGAAGCGGGCGCATCTCCGGATACAGGCCGGGCAGTTCTTCGGCGTCGATGGCGGTCAGATCGAAGGCGGTAAACCCGGGTGTATCGTAGAGCAGACCGCTGCTGCCGACGGGAAAAATCTCCACGTGCCGCGTCGTATGCCGGCCGCGGCCGGTTTTGCCGCTGACCTCGCCGACCGGCGCCGCGGCCGCCGGCTGCAGACAGTTGAGCAGCGTCGATTTCCCCGCTCCGGAGGGACCGCTGAGTGCGGTCCGCCGGCCGTCCAGCCGGCTGCGCAGCGCCTCAACGCCCGCACCGGTGCGGCAGCTGATCGGATAAAACGGATAGAGCGGCTCGTAGACGGCGCGCAGCCGTTCGATGCTCTCCGCCGCGGCGAGATCCGTCTTGTTGACGACGAGCACAATCTCCATATCCCGGTACTCCGCCGTCACGAGGAAATTGTCGAGCACCGACAGCACCGGATCCGGCTCGGCCGCCGCCGCAACCACGAAAAACTGGTCGACGTTGGCGACCGGCGGACGCACAAAGGCGCTGCGACGCGGCAGAATTTCATTGACCACGCCCTCCACTTCGCCGTCGGCGAGAGCCTCCATCTCGACATCATCGCCGACCAGCGGCGTAATGCCGCGTTTCTTGAAAATGCCGCGGGCCTTGCACTGCCAGGTGCGCTCCTGCACCCGAACGTAGTAGAAATCCGCCAGTGCCTTGACAATCGTTCCCTGCATCAGGTCAGATCCCCCGTGGTAAAGTCGACATTGCGCCGCATCACTGTCTTGTCATCGAAGATGACGGTAATCGTTCCGGTGCCGCGGCCCTTGATCTTGACCGTTTCGCCTTCACTGCTCTTCTCGCGTTTCTCATGGGAGATGATGTTGCGGGTGCCGTCGTCGTCGGTGACCGTGACGGTCATATAGAAGATTTCCTCCTCGGCGTCCTCAAAGTCAATGTAGAGATCCACCGTCGAATTGCGGCTGCCGCGGCTGACGGTAAAGTTCACCGTACTGCCTTCGTCGAGCTTCGTACCTTCGCCGTACTGCTGCTCCATCACCTGTCCCTTTTCGTAATCGCTGCTGTATTTGCGGGAGACCGTGCCGGCGCTGAGGCCGGCCGCTTCAAGGGCCTTGATCGCCTGAGCCTTGGTCTTGCCGAGCAGATCGGGCACCGTGGTCTGCGCCTTGCCCTGCCCGTCGCTGACGATCAGGCTGATCGTGCTGCCCGGTTCGACGATCTGGCCGGGCTCCGGATTCTGCTCGAGAACCAGACCGGCGGGATCCGTAGTGGTCCGCTCGGTAATGGGTCCGACCTCAAAGCCGAGTTCCTTGATCAGCTCGACGGCCTTTTCCTTGTCGAGGCCGACGAGCTTAGGTACCGTGCCCTCCTCTTCTCCCTTGCAGATGTTGACGATGATCACCGTCCCGTCCTCGGCCTCGGTGCCGGGAGTCGGCGACTGGCTGGTGATCTCGCCGGCTTCATATTTTTTATTGTATACCATCTCGCCCTTTTTGAGCTTAAAGCCGTCGACGGACGCGGCCTTTTTCGCCTGGCTGTAGGTCATGCCGCGCAGATCGGGGATCCTGGCCTTCTCCGCAAACCAGTCGTGAAAATACCCCCAGGCGAACAGCGCGGCAGCGGCCGCCACGGCGATGGCGATGATCACAATAATGCGCCGCGTCTTTTTCTGCTGATCCTTCACCTCTTCGCGGTATTTGGCCACTTCCTGCGCGTAGGGATCTTCGCTGACGGGCCGCTGCGCGCCGGGACCGACGACGCGGTTGACCAGAGCGGCCTGATCGAGCGCCTCGATGACTTCGTCAGCGCTGTCGTAGCGGTCCGTCTGCAGCTTGCTGGTCGCCTTCATGACGATCTTTTCGAGGCTCGGCGGAATGCCGGCCGTCAGCTGCGACGGCGGCACGATTTCTTCGTTGATGTGCTTGAGCGCCACCGAAACCGGATTGTCCCCGTCAAAGGGAACTTTGCCGGTAAGCATTTCATACATGACAATGCCCAGCGAATAGATGTCGGATTTTTCATCGACGTAGCCGCCGCGGGCCTGCTCCGGTGAAAAGTAGTGCACCGAACCCATCACGTTTTCATTGGTGTTGTCGACGATCGTGCCCTCGGTCACCGCCTTGGCAATGCCGAAATCGGTGATCTTGGCCACGCCGTCCTCGTTGATGAGGATGTTGTGCGGCTTGACGTCGCGGTGGATGATGCCGTGCTTGTGCGCGGCGGAAAGGCCGGCCGCAATCTGCTTGCTGATGTCGATGACCCTGTTGTAGTCCATCGGCGCTTCTTCGCGGATGACCTGGCTGAGCGCCTTGCCCTCCACCAGTTCCATGACGATGTAGTTGATATTGCCCTCCTGGCCGACATCGTAGACGCTGACGATGTTGGCGTGGGTCAGGGAAGCCGCCGCATGCGATTCGCGGCGGAAATTTTCAATGAATTTTTCGTCCTTGATAAAGGCCGGCTTGAGAATTTTTACGGCGACGAAGCGGTTGAGCAGCCGATCCTGTGCCCGGTACACCACAGCCATGCCGCCGTCTCCGATCTTGTTCAGCAGTTCATACCTGCCGGCGATCACTTTGCTGCTCATTGCTGTTCTCCTTCCACCCGATAGCGAATGCAGACCGCGGTGATGTTGTCGCGGCCGCCGGCCTCATTGGCGCGGTCGACCAGCGCTGCGGCCAGATCCTGCATGCGGGGAACCCGCCTGATGCAGTCGCTGATGACCTCTTCCTTCAGTTCCCGATAGAGGCCGTCGCTGCACAGCAGGAGCACATCGCCGTCCTCCAGGTCGGTGCTGTAGTAATCCGCACGGAGGTCCTCGGTCGCGCCGACCGCGCGGGTGATGATGTTGCCCTGCTGGTGGCCGGCGGCGTCCTCCGGACGGATGACACCGCTCTTGACCAGCGCGTTGACGTAGCTGTGGTCTTCGGTAATCTGAAAGAGCGAGCTGCCGCGGCGCAGATAGAGGCGGCTGTCGCCGATATTGACGATGCAGGCCTCATGCCCGCGGATGCAGCAGATCACAGCTGTGGTGGCCATGCCGCGATACTGCGGCTGCTCCCGGGTCAGCTGCAGGATGTTCTCATTGGCTTCCCGCAGACACTGCCGCATGGCCCGGGCCAGCTCCGTCAGATCGTCGATCTTCGCCACCTCGCGGCGGCGGATAAAGTCCTCCATGGTCTGCACCAGTGTCCGGCTGGCCAGGCGGCCGTCGCTGCTGCCGCCGACGCCGTCGGCGACGGCAAAGACCTGTTCGTCCTCCATGACCAGGAAGGCGTCCTCGTTGCGCGTGCGATGTCGGCCGCGATCGGTTGTTGCTCCGCTTTCTATCATTGTTTCTCCATTGTACTTTGTCGCTTCTTTTCTCTCGCCGGCGGCTTCCTGCTCTCCGGCTCGCCGCCGCCGGCGGGGCGGCGCCTGTCTGTTCCGTCCGGCCGCCGTCTTGCAGCGGCTGCCTGTCCTGCCCGGCCATCCTCTTCCGGCGGCTGTCGGGGCCGCACAAACGCAGAGTTCCGTCTGCGGCCCGCTCCGGGTTTTCCCCCCTGCAGTCCGAACGACCCGTCTGTCAGAGGAAGCTGTTTTCCCTGACCATGCGGCAGATGTAAAAGCCGTCGGTGCCGTCGACATTCGGCAGCAGCTGCCTGCTCAGATCCATGCGGAAGCCGCTCTCACGCCGCAGGAAATCGCTGACGACGTATTCGTTCTCGTCGGGATTGATCGTGCAGGTGCAGTACATCAGCACCCCGCCCGGCTTGACATATTTCGACGCGGCCGAAAGAATCGACAGCTGTGTATGCGGCAGCGTCTTCATCTGTTCGGTCAGTTCGCGGTATTTGATCTCCGGTTTGCGGCGGACTACGCCGAGCCCGCTGCAGGGGGCGTCGACGAGCACCTTGTCGGCCGTGCTGACCAGCGACGAGTCGACGCGCGTGGCGTCCCAGGTGCGGGTCTTGACGTTGGTGATGCCGAGCCGCCGGGCTTCGCGGTCGATCAGATCCACCTTGCGGCGGTAGATATCGGAGGCGATGATCGTGCCCATGTTGTTCATGCGCTCGGCGATGGCCATGGTCTTGCCGCCGGGAGCGGCGCAGACATCCATCACCGTATCGCCCTTGGCCGGCGCCAGCAGCTGCACGGCGTACTGCGACGCTTCATCCTGAATCGAGTAAAAGCCGTTTTTGTAGAGATTGTTGCTGAGCAGGTCGCCGCCCCGCACATGCAGTGCGTTGCTGCTGAACCGTCCCTCGAGAACTTCATAGCCCTTGGCGTGCAGTCGGTCGATCAGATCCTCCTTGACGATCTTCAGCCAGTTGAGGCGCAGATCGGTCGCCGGCGTCTCGTTGCCGCTGCGCAGCAGCTCCTCGACAAACGGGGTCTCGTAGTGCCGCATCCAGAGGCGGATGATCCACGGTGCGTAGGAATATTTGATCGATAGATAGCGCACCTCATCTTTGGTGCGATCCGGCAGCCGGATCTCCAGGTGCCGGCGAATGTATGCATGCAGCACGGCGTTGATGAAATCCGCCGCGCCGGATGCGTAGCGCCTGGCCAGATTGACGCTCTCGTTGACCGCCGCGTACTCCGGCACTTTCTCCATCTCCGCCAGCTGGTAGATGCCCATGCGCAGAATCGTCAGCTCCGGCCGGCCGATCCTGTCGAGGCCGCGCGTCGTCAGCGCGTCGATATAGTAATCCAGACACATGCGGTTTTCCAGCACACCGTAGACAAGCCGACGCACAAAAGCCGGCGCCGACGGCCGGTGCAGCGCGATCTGATGATTGAGCGCCAGATTGGAATAGGCGTGCTTTTTCTCCACATCCATCAGCGCCGCATAAGCGGCAATGCGATTGCGATCCATTAGTTCTGCTCCCTTATCAGCAGCAGCCGCAGCAGATTCAGCACCGCCGTCGCCAGCGCGGCGACATAGGTCAGGGCTGCAGCGGACAGCACCTTGCGCGCGGGATGCACCTCTTCACTGGTGAGAACCCCGCAGAGTTTCAATTGTTTGAGCGCCCGATGGCTGGCGTCGAGTTCAACCGGCAGCGTCACCAGCTGAAACACCACCACCGCCGCAAAGGCCAGCACGCCGATGTCAAAGAGCAGACTGCCCTGCGTCATCCGCCCTGCCTGAATCAGAACGATGCCGATAATCAGCAGCCACCAGGACAGATGAGAGATGACATTGACGGGTACGGCGATCGCATTGCGCACCATCAGCGGCACATAACGGCGGGCGTGCTGAATCGCATGCCCGGATTCATGCGCGGCGATGGCCGCGCCGGCGATCGTGGCGCCGGACGCTGTCTCGGCGGAAAGCCGCATCGTGCGGCTGCGCGGATCGTAATGATCCGACAGTCTGCCGCCGGTTTCTTCGATGGTGACATCAAAGAGTCCGTTGGCGTCGAGAATCTTGCGCGCCGCTTCTGCGCCGGTGATGCCGTACGCATTCTCCACCGCGCTGTAGCGACGATACATGCTGCTGACCCGCGCCTGCGCGATGATCGTAATCAGCAGCGCCGGGATCAGCAGGAGAACGGTCTGGTCATAGCCGAGGCCGAAATAATACATAGTATATCCCCCTTTGCGTACCTGCCGCTATTTTACCTTAAAACCACTGTTTTATCAACGTGGTTGCCCTTTAAAAAATCGCGCACCGCCATCCGCCGCCGGCCCGGCAGCTGAATGACATCGGCCAGGAGCGCGTCCTCACCGCAGGCAATCAGCAGTCCGTCGTCGGAGACATCGAGAATCGTGCCCGCCGCTCCCGTGCCGGGAGCCACGTCCGCGTGCCAGATTTTCAGCGTTTTGCCGCCGTAATCGGCAAAGGCGCCCGGCCAGGGGTCAAAGGCCCGGATCCGCCGTTCGAGTTCCTCCGCCGCGGCGGAAAAATCCAGATGCCCGTCCTCCTTGCGGATCATCGGCGCATAGGTGGCCAGCGCTTCATCCTGCTGCTCCGCCACTGCGGTGCCGCCGGCGATGCTCTCAATCGTCTCCACCAGCAGATCGGCGCCCATCTGCGCCAGTTCGTCATGCAGCCGGGCAAAGTTTCTGCCGTCGATCGGCGTGCCGGCCCGGGCCAGCATGTCGCCGGCATCGAGTTCCTCGGTCATGTACATGATCGTCACGCCGGCCATGCGGTCGCCGGCGAGGATCGCGGCCTGAATCGGCGAAGCACCGCGATGGCGCGGCAGCAGCGAACCGTGGACGTTGACGGCGCCGTACCGCGGCAGGTTCAGGATCTCCGGCGGCAGAATGCAGCCGTAAGCGGCGACGACGATCAGATCGGGCGCGTAGAGGCGGAGGCGGTCGAGCACCTCATCATTGCCGCGCAGCGAAGCGGGCTGCAGGATGTCGGCGTCGAGCCGCATCGCGTATTCCTTGACCGGGGAAAAATGCACCTTTCTGCCGCGGCCGCTGACGGCGTCCGGCCGGGTGATGACCAGACCGATCTCATGGCCGGCCTGCACCAGCGCCTGCAGCGAGGGAACCGCAAAATCGGGTGTGCCCATAAACGCAATCTTCATCGCTGCTCCTTTTCTCCCGCTTTCTCGCCGACAGCGGCGGCTTCCGCCTCATCGCGCGCCGGATCGTGCAGATCGACCGCCTTGCTGGTATAAAGGATGCCGTCGAGGTGATCCATCTCGTGGCTGGCGACCACCGCGTCAAAATCGCTGAATTCACAGATCGTCTCGCCGCCCTCGCGGTCGAGCGTACGCACCCGCAGATGCTGCGGCCGCTTGACGCAGCCCACCAGGCCGGGTACCGACAGACACCCCTCATAGCCTTCCTGCTCCCCTTCGGATTCGAGAATCTCCGGGTTGATCAGCTCGATCACCCGGCCTTCCTCCGGTTCGCAGACGCAGACGCGGCGCAGCATGCCGACCTGCGGCGCGGCAATGCCGACACCGTTGTTCGCGCGCATGGTCTCGATCATATCGTCGAGCAGAGTGCGGATCTTTTCGTTGACCTCGTCCACCGGCCGGCACTTTTTCGTCAGTATCGGGTCTCCTTGTTTTACTACATTTCTCAAAGCCATAGTCAGTTCCTCCAGAAGCTGTAGGGATTAACGTCGATGATGACCGTATGGTCCTTCCTGCTGCCGCTCTTTTTGACCGCTGTCCGCTCCTCCTCGCGGATCTCCTTCAGCGCGCCCATGAAGAGGCCGCGCTCACCGCGCTCGCTTTTGATGATGAGGCGGCGCTCAAAGTCGGTCGCCTGCGGCGCCGGTTCCTCCTCCTGCACCGGCAGGATGGCGGCGGCGCGCTCGCTGCCGAGCAGTGTCCGCAGCCGTTTTTCCCAGAACGCCGCCGCCCGGGCCGCCGCTTCCCGCTGCGGGGCGATGATGCGCAGGAGAATGAGATCGGCGAACGGCGGATAGCGGAGCAGCCGGCGCACCTCGATCTCGGCGCGGAAAAAGCGCCGGTAATCCTGCGCTGCGGCGGCCTGCACCGCATAGTGATCGGGCGAGCGGGTCTGCACGATCACATGACCAGTCTCGTCGCCGCGGCCGGCCCGGCCGGCCGCCTGGATGATCAGCTGAAAGGCGCGTTCCGGAGAGCGGTAGTCGGGAACGTGCAGGCTGGCGTCGGCGGACACGATGCCGACGAGGCCGACGTTGGGAAAGTCGAGCCCCTTGGCCACTACCTGGGTACCGGTGAGGATGCGCGTGCGCCCGGCGCCGAAATCGTCGAGGATGCGCTCCACCGCTCCCTTCTTCTTCATCGTATCCATATCGAGCCGGGCGGAAGTTATGCCGGGAAAGAGCGCGGCCACCGCTTCCTCAACCTTCTCTGTGCCGCTGCCGCGATAGCGCAGGCCGCGGCTGCCGCACTGCGGGCAGCGCTCGGGGATCTTCTCCTCATAGCCGCAGTAATGGCAGACGCCGGTGCCGCTGCTGCGATGCCAGGTCAGGGAAATGCCGCAGTGCGGGCAGATCATCACGTGGCCGCATTCGCGGCAGGCGATGTAGGTCGCATAGCCGCGGCGATTCAGAAAGAGGATCACCTGCCGGCCCGCCTGCAGCTGCCGGGTCATTTCCTCGCAGAGCCGGCGGCTGATGACCGAGGTGTTGCCGCTGCGCAGTTCCCGGCGCATGTCGACGATCTCCATCTGCGGCAGCGGCACGCGGTTGTAGCGGTGCGGCAGCGTCAGCCGCTCGTAGATGCCGTCGAGGCTGCGCTGGTACGTCGCCACCGACGGCGTGGCGCTGCCGGCGAGAAGCACGCCGTTCCAGGCCGCCAGTCTCTTGATCGCCACCTCCACGGTGTCGTATTTCGGCGTCATGTCCGATTTATACGAGGTCTCGTGTTCCTCATCCATGATGATCAGGCCGATGTCGGAAGCCGGCGCAAAGACCGCCGAGCGGGCGCCGATGACGATATCGGCTTCGCCGCGGCGGATGCGCAGCCACTCATCGCGGCGCTGGCGCGGTGTCAGGCGGCTGTGCAGCACGGCCAGCCGCTCGCTGCCGAAGCGGCCGATAAAGCGGTCGATGATCTGCTTGGTCAGTGAGATCTCCGGCACCAGCATGATCGCCGTGCGTCCCTGCTCGCAGCAGTGCTGAATGCTGCGCATATAGACCTCGGTCTTGCCGCTGCCGGTGACCCCGTGGAGCAGAAAGAGATGGTGGCTGCGGCTGTCCAGTACCTCGCAGATGCGGCGCAGCGTCTGCTGCTGCTCCGCCGTCAGCGCGGCGATTTCCTGCCGCTCGCCGCTGCGCTCGGCCAGCGGCTTTCGCCGCGCCCGGCCGCCGGACGCGGCCCTGCCGGCGGGCACAAAGAGGCGAACAGCGTCGATGCGGCGGCAGAGATAGCGTTTCGTCATCCAGCGGCAGGTCTCCACCATTTCCCCGGTCAGGGAAATCTCCTCATCGCTGTGATCCACATAGCGCAGCCGGCGCAGCGGCTCCTCGGGCTGCGGCAGAACCGCAAAGACGTACCCGGCGCGCAGCCGGCGGCCGCGCGCAAAGGGTACGTAGACTTTTCGGCCGACTTCGATGCTTTCATCTTCACAGCCGTAAGTATAATACTGATCCGTCTGATCGCTGCGATTGTCGATCACCAGATTCACGTACTTCATGTCTCTCAGAGCAGATGAATGTCTGCCGCTTCGCAGCGATCGATCATCTCCTGCGGCCAGACCGAAGCCTGCACTTCACCGATATGCGCCTTGCGCAGGAAGTACATGCAGAGCCGGCTCTGGCCGATGCCGCCGCCGATCGAATACGGCAGGCGTCCTTCCAGTATGGCCTTGTGGAACGGCAGTTCGGCGCGATCGAGAGCGTCTTCCTGTTCCAGCTGCGCGCGCATCGACGTTTCGTCGACGCGAATGCCCATCGAGGAGATCTCGAAAGCCTGACCGAGAATATCGTTCCACAGCAGAATGTCGCCGTTGAGCTGCCAGTCGTCGTAATCGGGCGCGCGGCCGTCATGCTTTTTCCCGGACCGCAGCGGAGCGCCGATCTGCTTGATGAAGACGGCGCGCTTTTCCTTGAGGATCAGGTTCTCCCTCTCCTTCGGCGTCTTGTCCGGCCAGCGGTCTTCCAGCTCCTGGCTGGTAATAATGAAGATCTCGTTGGGCAGCTCGGTGCGCAGCTCGGGATAATGGCGGTTGACAAAATCACCGAGGTTTTTCAGCGCCGTGTAGAGCGTGCGCACCGTTTCCTCGAGATACGCCTCGGTGCGCTGCTCCCTGGTAATCACCTTTTCCCAGTCCCACTGGTCGACGTAGATCGAGTGCAGGTTGTCGAGTTCCTCGTCGCGGCGGATGGCGTTCATGTCGGTGTAGATGCCGTGGCCCGGGCGAATGCCGTAGCGGCCCAGCGCCATGCGCTTCCACTTGGCCAGCGACTGGACGATCTCTACCTTCGCTTCGTTCATATCCTTGATCGTAAAGTCAACGGTCCGCTCCACGCCGTTGAGGTTGTCGTTGAGACCGCTCTCCGGTGTGACAAACAGCGGCGCCGACACGCGGCGCAGCAGCAGGCCGTAGGCCAGTTCCTGCTGGAAGAAATCCTTGATCTTCTTGATCGCGCGCTGCGACTCCATTCCCTCGATGACCGGCGAGTACCCCTCCGGGATCATTAAGTTTGACATTGGTTATCCCCCTTTTTCTGACGCTGTAGATGATAATTGGCGAATTCACAGCCGCAGTAGTCCTGACGGTAGAGGCCGTACTGCCTCGACAGTTCGACACTGCGCTGAAAGCCGTTCTTCTTCTTGAAATCCAGATCAAGAAAGCCGACTCCGTATATCGCCGCCAGGCGTCGGCCGATGCTGCTGATCACGCGGTAATCCTTGTGCGGGCTGACTGTCAGCGTCGTAGTGAACAGATCAAACCCGAGCAGACTGGCTGTTTCCGCCGTTTTATCAAGGCGCAGGCGAAAGCATTCCTGACAGCGGCGTCCCCCTTCCGGCTCTCTTTCGAGACCGCGGCTGACGGCGTAAAAGCGCCGGCGGTCGTAGGGGCCCTCGCGAAAGCCGATTCGCCAGGGGATCGCCGGATCTTCATTGCAGCAGCGGAGAAACTGCAGCTGCGCGTCCCTGCGCCGCCGGTATTCCTCCTCGTCAGTGATGTTGGGATTATAGAAAAAAACGGTGATATCGTAATCGGGCGCCAGGCGCTCGATCACCGCCGTACTGCAGGGGCCGCAGCAGCTGTGCAGCAGCAGGGACGGTCTGGCAGTCCACGTGTCCATATCGTTGAGCTGCGGCCGTTCGGTTTCCCCCGTCAGATTGCCGCAGGGCGGCACGTCACACGGCGTGCTCTGTTTTTTCTTCCACATTTCCGTGTTCCCTTCACTGGTTTCAGCGCAGCAGAACCGCCGCGAACACGCAGCGTCGCTGACGCCGTCTGAAAACTTATTATAGCATAAATCGGACGGCAGGAACACCCCTGAGGAGCAACCGGGCGGCAGCGGAGGAGCAGCCGGGCGGCAGCGTGCGCGACAGCACTGGAAACGGCCTGCGGCTGTTGCCGAAAAGCGCGGTCTGCGCTATCATGAAGCGGGAGGTTCATCATGGCGGAACAGCAGCAGCACTCCGGCCGCGGCAGCGCGGAACCGCAGCGGATCAACCGGATCGGCGCCTGGCTGAAAGAAATGTTTGGAGAAAAAGTCGTCAAGCTGTCGCTCGACGGCGGCTTTACCTGCCCCAACCGCGACGGTACCTGCGGTACCGGCGGCTGCATTTTCTGCTCGCCCGAGGGCAGCGGCGAGCTCGCCGGCGACGTACCTTCGCAGATCCGTCTGCTGGCGCGCAAATGGCCGCACGTCCGCCGCTACATCGCCTACTTTCAAAGCCACACCGGCACCTACGCCCCGGTCGACGTGCTCCGGCAGCGCTACGAAGCCGCTCTCGCGGCCGATGCCGGCGGCGGAAAAATCGTCGGCCTGGCCATCGCCACCCGGCCCGACTGTCTCGGCGAGGACGTTCTCGATCTCCTCAGCGAACTCGCACAGCGCACGTTTCTGTGGGTGGAACTGGGACTGCAGACGATCCACGGGGACCGCATCAACCGCGGCTACCCGCTCTCCGTCTACGACCGCGCGGCTGCGGAACTGGCACGCCGCCGCATCCCCGTCGTCACCCACCTGATCCTCGGCCTGCCCGGCGAGAGCCGTGCCGACATGGCCGCCAGCGTCCGCTATGTCTGCAGCCGGCCGACCGACGCCGGCCGCACGCCGCCGATCTTCGGTCTCAAGCTGCATATGCTCAACGTGATCCGCGGCTCGGCGCTGGAGCGTCTCTATCCCGGCTACGTCCCGTTCGACTCGCCGCAGGAGTACATTGATCTCGTCTGCGATCTGCTGGAGATCATTCCGCCGCAGATCACCATCCACCGCCTCAACGGCGATGTGCCCCGCCCCCTGCTGGCGGCGCCGTGGTGGAGCTACAAAAAAAGAACGATCCTCAACGGGATCGTCCGCGAGATGAAGCGCCGGGACTCCGTGCAGGGGTGCCGCCTTCAGCCGCCGGAACCGTCATCCGGCTTCAGCCGACCGTCGTTGTAGTGCTTGCGGCAGAGCGGCACGTACATATCCATGCCGCCGATCGCGATCTGCTCCCCTTCGCGCACCATGCGTCCGTCCTTGACCCGGGCGACCATCGTCGCCTTGCGGCCGCACCAGCAGATCGTCTTGATCTCCTCGATCTTGTCGGCATAGACCAGCAGATAGTAGGAACCCTCGAAGAGTTCGTTGCGAAAGTCATTCTTGAGTCCGTAGACCATGACCGGCACACCGCAGCTGTCGACAATCTCGGTCAGTTCGAGCACGTGGTGCTTTTTCAGGAACTGCCCCTCGTCGATCAGTACGCAGGCGATCTCGTGCTTGGCGTTCTCGCGCAGAAACAGCTGCAGGATATTGGTATCCTCTTCGATCGGCAGCGCTTCCCGCTGCAGACCGATGCGGCTGGCGACCACCCCTTCGCCGCTGCGAGTGTCGATGGCGGGCGTAAAGACGAGCACGCGCTTGCCCCGCTCTTCGTAGTTATAGGCCACCTTGATCAGTTCGATCGATTTGCCGGCGTTCATGGTACTGTATTTAAAAAACAACTGCGCCATTGTCTTTCCTTTCCGTTTCCGCAGGCCGCAGCCTTCGCGGCGTCCCGATTTCGCAGGCCGCAGCCTTTGCGGCGTCCCGTTTTCTCAGGCCGCAGCCTTCGCGGCGTCCCGATTTCTCAGGCCGCAGCCTTCGCGGCGTCCCGTTGTCCTATTACGGCGAAACCCTGAAACATTGCTGTTTCAGGGTTTCGTTGTGGTGCTCAGACTCGGAATTGAACCAAGGACACGCGGATTTTCAGTCCGCTGCTCTACCTACTGAGCTATCTGAGCAGATTCTGGTGGACCATCAGGGACTCGAACCCCGGACCCGCCGGTTATGAGCCGGCTGCTCTAACCAACTGAGCTAATGGTCCCCATGCTCAAATTGGTCGGGGTGGCAGGATTTGAACCCGCGACCCACTGGTCCCAAACCAGTTGCGCTGCCAAGCTGCGCTACACCCCGATCATATACGGCGGTGTCGTGCGGGATCATCGTCGGTACCGGCTCTCGATCCGCAATCTCCGCCGGCACCGGCTGTATTCTGGCAGGGGCAGTAGGACTTGAACCCACGGCACGTGGTTTTGGAGACCACTGCTCTACCAACTGAGCTATACCCCTATGCCTTCATCCGCATTGCTCCGCAGATAATAATGGCGGAGAAGGTGGGATTCGAACCCACGCGGCCCTTTCGAACCCTAACGATTTAGCAAACCGTCCTCTTTAGCCTCTTGAGTACTTCTCCGTACGCTCTGTCCCGCATTCGTCGGAATCGGTGACGCGCCCGCGGCGCTGCTTTGTGGCGGAGAGGGTGGGATTCGAACCCACGGCCCCTTGCGGAGTCACTGGTTTTCAAGACCAGCTCCTTAAACCACTCGGACACCTCTCCAACTGAGGTCCTTGACTATGGCTGATAATGATGGTGACCCATCGGGGATTCGAACCCCGGACACCCTGATTAAAAGTCAGGTGCTCTGCCGACTGAGCTAATGGGTCGCACCTCTGCATCTATCCGCCCCGGCGAAAAAAATGGCTGGGGCAGCAGGATTCGAACCTACGCATGACGGAGTCAAAGTCCGCTGTGTTACCGCTTCACCATACCCCATCGTATGTTCAAAAAATATGGTGAGCCCACAGGGATTCGAACCCCGGACACACGGCTTAGAAGGCCGTTGCTCTATCCAACTGAGCTATGAGCCCACACATACTGATCTGTCGAAATCCCCCTGCGGGGATTTCTCTGCTGGAGCGGATGATGAGAATCGAACTCACGTCATCAGCTTGGAAGGCTGAGGTTCTACCATTGTACCACATCCGCGCAGTGCGGGTGCAATCGCTTGCACCCGTCTTCTTAAAAAATGGAGCGGAAGACGAGATTCGAACTCGCGACCCTCGCCTTGGCAAGGCGATGCTCTACCCCTGAGCCACTTCCGCATACATTTGGTGGAGGAGAGTGGATTCGAACCACTGTAGGCTGAGCCAACGGATTTACAGTCCGCCCCCTTTAGCCACTCGGGCACTCCTCCGTATATACTGCCCGCTGGCCGTGCCGCCGGAGCATAGACACTGCGTATCCATGTGGAGCTGGCAGAGGGACTTGAACCCCCGACCTGCTGATTACAAATCAGCTGCTCTACCAGCTGAGCTATGCCAGCATAAGCATATTTGTTGTCCTGCCGCAGGCGACAGATAAATTGGCGATCCGGATCGGGTTCGAACCGACGACCTCCAGCGTGACAGGCTGGCATTCTAACCAACTGAACTACCGGACCATACTTGTTGTCTGTCGCTGCGACAGACAGACCGCTCGTCGGCGGGCGTTCTGTTTTGGTGGGCGTTACAGGACTTGAACCTGTGACCCCCTGCTTGTAAGGCAGATGCTCTCCCAGCTGAGCTAAACGCCCCGGTGTTCCGTCCGAACTGCTCGGCACAGTTATTAAATATACAGGAACATCAGCCGGCTGTCAAGACTTTTTAAAGACTTCGGAAACAATTTTTTCTTCGCCGGCTGCCAGATCGGCCAGCAGCTGCCGCAGCCGCGGCGCGTCCTCCTTTTCGCAGTGCAGCACGGCGGTGACGGCTTCCTCGTAGCGCGACCCGGCGATCGCAAACAGACCCTGCGAGGCCAGATGCGGCAGCCTGGCAGCGGCCCCGTAATCGAGACGCACCGTCAGCTCGCAGATCTCCCGCACGGCGCGCACCTCGGCTTCCTCCAGCACCGCACGGGCGGCGCCGGTATAGGCGCGCACCAGTCCGCCGGTGCCGAGCTTGATGCCGCCGAACCAGCGGGTGACAACCAGCACGACGTTCGTCAGCCCGGCGCCGAGGAGCACCTGCAGCATCGGCGCACCGGCCGTGCCCTGAGGCTCGCCGTCATCGGAAGCCCACTGCAGCTCGCTGTGCTCGCCGATCACCATCGCCGGCACATTATGGGTGGCGTCGCGATAGCGCCGCCGCAGGTCGTCGAGGTAAGCTTCCGCCTCCTCCCGCGTAGCAGCCGGACTGATATGGGCAAGGAAGCGGGAGCGCTCGATTTCGGTCGCCGCTTCCGCTTCGGCGGCAATAGTTTTGTACAGTATCATGGGGTTCCTCCCGCCCGGGCTTTTATACTGCCGGGTCGTACGGCGCGGCCTCAGCCGGAAATCCGGCGGCAACGCTTCGACCGGAAATCCGGCGGCGCGGCCTCGGTCGAACATCCGGCGGCAACGCTTCAACCGGAAAACCGGCGGCGCGGCCTCGGTCGAACATCCGGCGGTGCGGCAGCGACGATGCGCTGCTCGCCGGCTGCCGGATCGGTGTCGTTCCGGGCACACGGAAAAGCGGCACTCTCGTGCCGCTCTGCTCTTTCATGAAAGCTTATGCGTTGCCGAGCTGTTCCTGGAACTTGCGATTGAGGATCTTGATGTGCGTCCCCTTCATGCCCAGCGATTTGGATTCGATCACGCCGGCCGATTCCAGCTTGCGCAGCGCGTTGACGATCACCGAACGGGTGATGCGGGAGCGATCTGCGATTTTGCTGGCTACGAGAATGCCCTCGTCACCGTCGAGTTCCTCAAAGATCTTCTGCACCGCCTCGTTCTCCGAATAGGAGAGCGTGCTGATGGCCATCTTGACCACCTCTTCTTCGCGCTTTTCTTCTTCGAGTTCGATGTTCCGGACCCGCTGGATCTCGATGCCGACGACCGTGGCGCCGATTTCGCCGAGAACCAGATCGGATTCGCTGTATTCCGGTTCATAGCGGGTGATGATCATTGTCCCCCAGCGTTCGCCGCCGCCGGTCACCGGAATAATGGTGTGGTATTTGGACTGCGTGTCGAGGTCGTGAGAGAAAATCTCCAGAATCTTTTCGTTCTGCAGATTGGCTTTCGTCTCCTTGACCCGCATCAGTCCGTCGTTGTACTCGGGTGTAAATTTATCAATGCCGGCGTCCGGATCTGTCACCGTGTTTTTATCCTGCTCGATTTTATAATGTACGCCCAGCACATTGCCTTCGGTATCAGCCAGATAAACGTTGGAATTTGTCAGTTCGCTCAATACCCCGCAAAGATCATTAAAAGAAAAATCCCCTTTCGGCGCTTCCTGAAGCACCCAGTTCAGTTTGCGCACCTTACCCAGTATTTCATTGCACATGTGTGTCTACTCCTTATGTCCTGTTACATCTTGCAATTGACAAACTTTTAACGTTATAATTATACCCGACTCGAAATAAAAGTGCAATAGAAATTACGATTTTTTCGAATATTGCCACGTTTTTCTACAATTTTCGACAATTTTTTCGACTTTTTTGCGGTTTTCGGCCGCGGCAAACCCGGAAGACACGGGTTTCGCTGTCCCGGCGGGAACCCGGGATCGGAAAGCACAATGCGGCCGGCCGGACGCTGAAAGCCCGGCCGGTCACGAAAACGGCCGTTGAGAAGACAAATTCAGAGAAGATCAGAGGATAAACTGATCGAGATCCTCCGGGTGGATTTTTTCGATGAATTTCTTGCGTACGTATTCTTCGTCGATGACGATCTTCTCTTCATCCATGTCTGGAATATTGAACGAAATGTCCTCCATCAGCTTTTCGAGGATCGTGTGCAGACGCCGGGCGCCGATGTTTTCGGTCTGCTCGTTCATCAGAAACGCCATATGGGCGATCTCCTTCAGTGCCCCGTCGGTGAACTCGATCTCCACGCCCTCGGTTTCCAGCAGCGCCTTGTGCTGCTTGATGATCGCATTCTGCGGTTCGGTGAGAATCTTGAGGAAGCTCTCCTCGGTGAGGTTCTCCAGCTCCACGCGCACCGGAAAGCGGCCCTGCAGTTCGGGGATCAGGTCTGTCGGCTTGGCGGTATGGAAGGCGCCGGCGCCGATAAAGAGCACGTGGTCGGTTTTCACCGGGCCGTACTTGGTATTGACGACGCTGCCCTCGACGATCGGCAGGATATCGCGCTGCACACCCTCGCGGGACACGTCGGCACCGGAGCGGTAGCCGCCGCCGGAAGCAATCTTGTCGATCTCATCGATAAAGATGATGCCGTTCTGCTCGGCGTTGTAGAGCGCCTCTTCGGTCACTTCGTCCATATCGATCAGATTCTGCGCCTCCTCCTCGCGGAGAATTTTGCGGGCGTCCCTGACCTTGACTTTCTTGTTTTTCATCTTCTTGGGCATGTTGTCGCCGAAGATGTTGCCGATCGCGATGCTCATGCCCTGTTCGCTCATGTCCAGCTCGTTGCTCTTGGGCTTGTCGGTGACCTGGATTTCGATGTACTGATCCTCGAGCTTGCCGTCACGCAGCTGCTGCCGCACCTGCTCGCGGGCCAGCTGCAGATCCTCATTGCTGTTGTTTTCGGCTTCCTGCTTTTCCTTCTGCTCCTCTTCGTACTGCTGTTTCTGGGTTTTGTAGCCGCCGCTGTTGAGAATGAAGTCAAACGGATTGCTGGCATGCTGCTCGCTCTTGCGCGAACTGCCGGGCACAATCGCTTCGATGATCTTTTCCTCGGCAATCTCGTCGGCGACGCTGTATTTTTCCTCGAGCTTGCTCTGCTTGGTGATGCGGATCGAAGCTTCCACCAGGTCGCGTACCATCGAGTCGACGTCGCGGCCGACATAGCCGACCTCGGTGAACTTGGTGGCTTCCACTTTGACGAACGGCGCGTCCATCAGCTTGGCCAGGCGGCGGGCGATCTCGGTCTTGCCGACGCCGGTAGGGCCCATCATGAGGATGTTCTTGGGGGTGATTTCCTCCATCATCTCCTCGGGCAGCTGGCTGCGGCGATAGCGGTTGCGCAGCGCCACGGCCACCGATTTCTTGGCCTCATCCTGGCCGATGATGTATTTGTCGAGCGCCTCGACGATCTCGCGCGGCGTCATGCTGTACAGTTTGTTTGCCATGATCTCACTTCCTTACAGTGTTTCGACAGAAATATGGTCATTGGTGTAAACGCAGATCGACGAGGCGATTTTCAGCGATTCGCGGCAGATCTCCTCGGCCGACAGGTCGGTGTGGTTGTAGAGCGCGTTGGCGGCCGAGTAAGCGTAGTTGCCGCCCGAACCGATGGCGACAAAGTCGTAGTCCGGTTCGATGACTTCGCCGTTGCCGGACAGCAGCAGCGTTTCCTCCTTGTCGGCGACCAGCATCAGCGCCTCGAGGCTGCGCATCGCCTTGTCCGAGCGCCACAGCTGCGCCAGCGAAACCGCCGCTCTCTTGAGGTTGCCGCCGTGTTCCTCGAGCTTCTTTTCGAATTTTTCCCGCAGCGAGAAGGCGTCGGCCACCGAACCGGCAAAGCCGACCAGAACACTGTTCTTGTAAATTCGTGAAACTTTCCTGGCGCCGGCTTTCATGATCGCCGTTTCCCCCATCGTGACCTGTCCGTCGCCGGCCATGCAGACATCCTCGCCGCGGCGTACGCAGACGATGGTTGTCGCCGTAAATTTTACCATGTTGTACCTCCCTCGTTATTCCTTGTAATCGCAGTCCTTGTTGGAACACGCGTACTTGCTGGTCTTGGTTTCCTTCTCGACGAGCAGCGCCCCGCAGCGGGGACATTTGCGGTCAATCGGCTTGTTCCAGTAGATCTGGCGGCAGTCGGGATAGCCGCTGCAGCCGTAGAAGAGCCGTCCCTTGCGGCTGCGCCGCTCGACGAGATCCTTGCCGCACTGCGGACATTTGACGCCGATCGTGCGCACCAGCGGCTTGGTGTTCTTGCATTCGGGGTAGCCGCTGCAGGCGAGAAAGCGGCCGAAGCGCCCGTGCTTGATGACCATCGGGCGGCCGCACAGTTCGCAGACCTCGTCGGTCTTCTCGTCCTCCATCTCGACCTTTTCGATCTCCTTGTCGGCGCGTTCCATCTCCTTTTCGAACCCGCCGTAGAAATCGCGGATGACCGACTTCCACGGCAGCTCATCGGTCTCGATGCGGTCCAGACGGCCCTCCAGGTCCGCCGTGAAGCCGGCATCGACGATGTCCGGGAAGTATTCCTCCAGCAGCTCGGTTACCTTAAAGCCGAGATCGGTCGGCACCAGACTGCGCTTTTCGCGCCGCACATAGCGGCGGTCAAGCAGTGTAGCGATGATCGGCGCGTAGGTCGAGGGGCGGCCGATGTCCTTCTCCTCGAGGTCGCGCACCAGACTGGCGTCGGTAAAGCGCGCCGGCGGCTGGGTAAAGCTCTGCTCACCCTCGATGCCGGCGGCAGTCAGCGCTTCGCCCTGCTCCAGCGGCGGCAGCAGCTTATCCTCTTCCTTCCCTGGCGCGTAGACGCGCAGGAAGCCGTCGAACTCCAGCTTGGAGCCGGTCGCGTGGAAGCGATAGTCGCCGTTGTCGAGGTCGACGGCCATCGTCTGATAGCGGGCGGCCGACATCTGGCTGGCGAGAAAGCGCGACCAGATCAGCCGATAGAGCTTGTACTGGTCGGCCGACAGGGAGTCGCGGACATCCGCCGGCGTCAGCGTTACGTCGCTGGGGCGGATCGCCTCGTGCGCATCCTGAATTTCCTTTTTCTTATTCGTGAAGACGCTGCCGGCATGCCAGGCCGCGCCATAGTTTTCCGTGATATAGGCTTTGGCCGCTGCCCGGGCCTCATCGGAAAGACGTACCGAGTCGGTACGGATGTAGGAGACCAGACCGACCGTGCCGCGGCCGCTGATCTCGACGCCCTCGTAGAGCTGCTGGGCGATCAGCATCGTCTTGCGGGCGTTGAAGTTGAGTTTATTGGAAGCATCCTGCTGCAGGCTGCTGGTCGTAAACGGTGCCGGCGGCCGGCGGCGGCGTTCCCTGGACTCAATGCCGGAGACAGTAAAAGTGCCGCCGCGCACCTCGTCGAGGATGCGGTCGGCGGTCTCGCGATCGGGGATATGGAGTTTTTTGCCCGCGCGGGAGATCAGCTTGGCGGTGAAGGTACGCTCCTTTTCGAAGGTGGCGATGATGGTCCAGTATTCCTCCGGCACGAAGGCGCGGATTTCCTTCTCGCGGTCGCAGATGATCTTCAGCGCCGCGCTCTGAACGCGGCCGGCCGACAGGCCGCGGCGGATCTTGCGCCACAGCAGCGGACTGATGTTGTAGCCGACCAGGCGGTCGAGCACCCGCCGCGCCTGCTGGGCGTCAACGAGGCTGCGGTCGATCGTGCGCGGTTCCTTGAGCGCACTCGTGACCTTGGCCTTGGTGATTTCATTGAACGCCACGCGGCAGGGCGCGTCGTCCTCAATATCGAGGAGATAGGCCAGATGCCAGGAGATCGCCTCACCCTCGCGGTCGGGGTCGGTCGCCAGATAGACGGCACTGGCCTTCTTCGCTTCTTTTTTTAATTCCTTGATGACATCGCCCTTGCCGCGGATGTTGATGTACTGCGGCTCAAAATCGTTGTCGATGTCGATGCCCATCTTGCTGCGCGGCAGATCGCGCACATGGCCGACCGAGGCGATGACCTTGTAGCGGCTGCCGAGAAAGCGGCCGATCGTCTTCGCCTTGGACGGCGACTCGACGATGACGAGCTTTTTCTTCGTTTTTGTTTTCTTCTTCGCAGCCGTCTTCTTCGCCGTCTTTCTGCCGGCGGTCTTTTTTACGCCGGCGGCAGCGGCCTCTGTCTTTTCAGTTTCGGTCGTGCTCTTTTTTGCTGTTGCTGTTGCCATTTCTTTCCTTCCGATATATATAGAGTCTCAGGCGGTCTGCACGGTTTTCCCATGCGTTTCCGCCGGTACTGCTGTTTTTCGTTCAATCCGGCTGCCGTCAGTATTGTATCGCCGGGCCGTGTGCAGTGTAATCCGCGCGCAGTGTAATCCGCGCGTTTTCGCCGGCGCTGTCCTCTGCATTTTCTTCACGGCCGTCAGCGTGATCGTCGGGGCCATGCACATCTGATCCGCGCGTTTTCGCCGGCGCTGTCCTCTGCATTTTCTTCACGGCCGTCAGCGTGATCGCCGGGGCCATGCACATCTGATCCGCGCGTTTTCGCCGGCGCTGTCCTCTGCATTTTCTTCACGGCCGTCAGCGTGATCGCCGGGGCCATGCACATCTGATCCGCGCGTTTTCGCCGGCGCTGTCCTCTGCATTTTCTTCACGGCCGTCAGCGTGATCGCCGGGGCCATGCACATTTGATCAGCGCGTTTTCGCCGGCGCTGCTGCAACCTCACATTATCTGGTACTACTAGATGAAGATTATACAACATTTTCTTTATTTTGCAATACCGACTTTCCCCAGCGACGTATAGACCAGGCCCTTGATTTCCAATACTGTGATCAGCCCCGTAACCCGTGCCGCGCCCAGTTCCGTCAGCTGCGCGAGTTCATCCGCCGTCTTTTCGCCGCCTGTCCGCAGTGCCTCATAGATCTTTTTCTCCTCCTCGCCGAGCGCGGCGATGCGCGCGTCCGTATCCGGCCGCGCCAGCCCCAGCGCGTCGAGCAGATCGCCGATAGTAGTGAGAATGATCGCGCCGTCGCGGATCAGCTGATTGCAGCCAAGACTGCAGACATTGTTGATGCAGCCGGGCACCGCGTAGACATCTTTGTTCTGGGCGTTGAGAAGCTCAGCGGTGATCAGCGCACCGCTGGCATGCCCTGCCTCGACCACAGCGCCGCACTCCGAAATGCCGGCCAGAATGCGGTTGCGCTGCGGGAAGGTATACCGTGTCGCCGGCGTGCCGGGGGAATATTCGCTGATCAGCAGACCGCGGTCAAGGATCTCCGCGCGCAGATCGCGATTGACCCATGGATAGGGAACGTCGATGCCGGTGCCGAGTACAGCGATCGTCGCGCCGCCGACCTCGAGTGCCCCGCGGTGAGCGCAGGCGTCGATGCCGCGAGCCAGACCGCTGACCACGGCGATCCCGCAGCGGGCCAGCTGTGCCGCTATATCGGCGGCCACCCGGCGGCCGTACGCCGTCGTGCGCCGCGAACCGACCACACAGACACAGCGACGCCGCAGCAGCGAGAGATCCCCGGCACAGTACAGCCGCCGCGGCGCATCTCGCAGCGCGCGCAGCCGCTCCGGGTAGAGTGCGTCGTTATAGCGAAGTTCCGTCATCTTCATTCTGTTTCCTCCTGTATTGCAGCGCTTCCGCCACGTGTGCGACGGACAGCTGCGGACTGCCTTCCAGGTCGGCAATCGTCCGCGCCAGACGGATCGTGCGGTGATAGGTGCGCATCGACAGCGCCAGATCGTGATACGCCGTCAGCAGCAGGTCGCGGGCCGCCGCCTCCATCGGACAGCAGGCGTCCAGTTCGCTGGGGTGCAGACGGGCATTGCAGTCGATGCTGCTGCCGCGGTAACGGCGTTCCTGCACCTTTCGGGCAGCCAGCACCTGCTCGCGCATCTGCGCCGACGTCAGACCGGGCGCCGTATCTGCCAGATCAACGCGGGGAATCTCCACCTGCATGTCGATGCGATCGAGCACCGGCCCGGACAGACGCGCATGAAAAGAAGCCAGCTGACCGGCCGTGCAGGTGCAGCGGCGGCGTGGATCGCCGCGCCAGCCGCAAAAGCAGGGGTTGCTGGCGGCAATAAATAAAAATCGTCCCGGAAAGACCGCCGTGCCGTCGCGCCGCACGATCGTCACTTTACCCTCCTCCAGCGGCTGGCGCAGGGCATTGATCAAAGCACGGTCAAACTGGGGGAATTCGTCGAGGAAGAGGACGCCTGTCATCGACCCGGAGAGAGACTCATCAGCAAATAACCATACTCCCTAATTACCGATGGGTATTAAATAGGAAAAACTACATTTGCTCGAATTACCCGGGGATACCCCTGTGAGCATGCTCTTTCCTATTATCAAAATATGTTTACATCCCACATATAATAATGTAGAAAGTTGGCCGCTTGAATGAAGAAACGTTGATTTTTAAATTATTCTCGAAAACAAGTGGATTAATCTGCCGACCTGAGCGATAGATACGA
Source organism: Anaerovoracaceae bacterium (assembly GCA_050953425.1). Classification (GTDB taxonomy): domain Bacteria; phylum Bacillota; class Clostridia; order Peptostreptococcales; family Anaerovoracaceae; genus RUG100. Next base: position 80,310 of record JBMNMQ010000001.1, read on the forward strand.
CACGGGCTGGATCTTGCCGGGATTCACCCGAATAACGCACAAGGAGGTAGAAGACATGAACGACGTCAACTATGAATTAATCGGCACGCGGATACGTGAGAAGCGAGAGGAAGTGGGCTGCTCACAAGAGCAACTGGCATGGGATGCGGAGCTATCAAACACCTATATCTCCCTTGTCGAAACAGGCAAAAAGAAGCCCAGCCTTGGATCACTCCTCAAGATCTCCAATGCGCTGGGCATCACACTCGACGAATTGTTGTCAGGCAATCAGCTGCACAATCCCACAGATTACCAAACAGATATCGACGAGCTTATGAATGATTGTACTCTTGAAGAACGCAGATTCATATACGAATTGTTACGTTCTTCAAAGGAAATCCTACGTGAGAACGGCTGGAAACTATCCGCACACAGCAGTGATGATATCAAATAAATCATAAAAACCTGCCCCTTACCATTAACCGGAAGTAAAACGCTTTACCTCTGGTTAATGGTTTATTCGTTACGAAAACAATATGATATTCATAATTAATAGAGCAAGGATGAAGTCTATGAATGAGAATGAAAAGAGCCTACCTCAGCAGGACAGAAAGTCAAAGATCCGGGAAAGGTATAAAGGGATCGATGAGAGCACCCTTGATGTAATCCCGGCCATCCCGAGAGAGGATTTCTATAACGGCACAACGGAAAAGCGCGTAGCTGTTTACGCCAGAGTCTCAACCGACGACCCCCGGCAGACCTCCTCATACGAACTACAGAAGAATCACTATACAGACCTTGTCAATCGGAGGCCGGACTGGAAGCTCGTAGACATCTACGCAGACGAAGGTATTTCAGGGACTTCCCTGAACCACAGAGACAGTTTCCTGCGAATGATCGATGACTGCAACAACGATAAGATCGATCTTATCGTTACAAAGAGCGTCTCTCGTTTTGCCAGAAACATCATGGACTGCATCGGCTATGTCCGTCTACTCAAAGGAAAAAAGCCTCCCATCGGTATCTTCTTCGAAACTGAAAACATATATACGCTTGATCCTAACAGCGAGATGAGTCTGGCTTTTATTGCTACGCTCGCTCAGGAAGAAAGCCACACCAAAAGTGAAATCATGAACGCATCCATTGAGATGCGTTTTAAACGAGGAATCTTCCTCACTCCTGCTCTCCTCGGCTATGACGTTGATGAGGACGGGAACCTTGTCATTAACGAGGATGAGGCTCAAACTGTCCGTCTCATTTTCTTCCTATACCTATACGGCTATTCCACACAGGGAATCGCTGAGATATTAACCAAGCTCGGAAGGAAAACAAAGAAAGGTAACACCACCTGGTCTCCCGGCAGCATTCTGCAGATACTTCAAAATGAACGCCACTGCGGAGATGTGCTTGCCCGTAAAACGTGGACTCCTAACTATCTCGATCATAAGTCACGAAAGAATAAGCAAGACCGAAATCAATATCGCCAACGCGATCATCACGAAAGCATTATAAGTCGGGATGATTTCATTGCAGTACAGCGGCTGATAGCAAATGCCAAATACGGCAACAAGAGCATTCTCCCTGCCCTTCACGTGGTAAAGGACGGTGCGCTACGAGGCTTTGTCTCAATCAACCCACGATGGGCTGGCTTTAAGGTCGAGGACTATTACGAGGCCTGCCAAAGTGCCTATGAGGGCAGCGAATGGTACCGGAGGCTGAAGGAAAAGAGATCACAGTTAAGTAAGGGAGACTTTGACCTGCGCGGCTACGAGATTGCACACGGCCAGTTCTTCGATACTCCCGGACGAAATACCGTTACCATCTCCCACGACCAGGTGAAGTTCACGATTCCAACCATTCGCAAGTTCGGTGACGCCCGTACCGTGGAACTTCTGATCCACCCGGAAAAGAAGCTGCTTGCTGTGCGGCCAGTACCCAAAGATACTAGTCAACGCGGTGGAATGGGCTATCTGCGTCAAACGGCAAACTAGCATCCAAGGCAATCAGCGGTACGGCATGCCTTCCCACCGTCTTCAAGCTGCTGGGCTGGCGCGACTGAATGCAAATATCAGGCTGCTTGGATCGCTGAAGAAAAAGGATGACGAGCAGTTCCTGATTTTCAATCTGGCAGATACCGAGGTCCTTATACCAAGACACGTAATCGATCAGGCTGGTGAGCAAAACAGCAGCAACCCTGACCTGACACCATTTACCGCACCAAAGTCCAAGCAGGTGCTGGCCTACCCCTCCGAGTGGGGAGACTCCTTCGGTGCCGAATACTACGACCGCATGCAGGAGAAGGCAGAAAGCGACGATGCCCTTGCCGCATGGAATATCGCACACCAAAGCGAGCCGTACAAGGAGCCCGATATCAAAGTGACCGATCGGGAAACCATAAAAACAGAAATTGAATCCATGATTGAACAGATGAAGGAGAACGCTACCGATGAGTGAAACAGAAAACAAAAGAAGAACCGCGGATATTGAGATTATCGAGGACGACAGTTTTAACTTATGAAGGTCTTTCAGGGTTGTCCGGGGAGAGTTCTTCTCACACATATACGAACCATCATTTACATTAAATCAGAATAAGGTGTCCGTTAATATGGCTTGCATACGCAAGCTCCCCGACGTGGAATACGTTCAGGCTCTTGTTAACCCCGAAACGAAGAAGCTGGCAATCCGGCCTTGCATGGAGGAAGAAAAGGACTCCTTCCGCTGGTGTTCGACTGGCAAAGAAGGTCGCGCCCAAGCAGGTCACCTGCAAGATCTTCTTCGGTAAGATCTTTCGCTCTCATGGGCTGGAACCCAAACCACAGGTACAAGCTGCTGGGAAAACTCATCCGGTCAAACGGCGAGCTGCTCTTTACCTTTTGATCTGGCAAACCCAGAGATCTACGAGCGCAAGGTCAGCGAAGATGGAAAAGTCAAAGCCTCTCGCACCCCGGTGTATACCCGGAAGACTGGAAGAATCAGTTCGGCCTTTCTGTTGAGGAGCACCAGAGGAATCTTCAGGTCAACATTTCTGAGGGCTATTCGATATTCGGCGTTCAAGGAGAAGAAACAATCCGCCTGCCGGGCAAAGTACAGTAAAATGAAAGCGAGGTAGCCACAAATGAACAGTCAGGCAACGCAACAACCCATCGTCTGTATTGATTTAAAGAAGAACAGGATTCGAGTCCATAAGGTGACACTGCACATGCTCGGTGACCCAGATTTCATACAGCTTCTGGTAAATCCGAAATCTGGAATGCTCGCGATCAAAGGAACCATCCCAGAAGACCATCTTGGCCTCAAGGTTCATAAAGAGCTGCTCACCGATGGTAACTGCTATGAAATCCATTCGAAGGAATTAATGCGAACGCTCCAGAGGGTCCGGTCAGACTGGCGAACAAACTGCTCCTACCGGATCTATGGAGAATGTAACGAAAGCTCCGGTATCGCCCTCGTTCCTATGGAAGACATTGTACTCATGGAGGACGCACTTGCACATGAATGATAACAAATGGACTCCTCCGCTGCTTGAAAGCGACGAGGACTTTCTCCTACTAAAACAGCCCCTGTCAGACAGGGATTATATAAACCTTAAGCATAGCCTTTTTACTGAAGGCTGCAAGGAACATATCCTTGTTTGGCATGGGGTCATTATCGACGGAAACAAAAGATATGAACATCTGCAAGGAAAACAACATCCGGTTTAAGATCAGGCACTCCATGTTCCGGTCTAAGGCCGAGGCCTTCGTGATATATTTGCAAGGAAGAATTACAGCGCAGCGACCTTGTCAACGAGATGTACAAGTATCTGATCGGGAAGGCTCTATCAGTCAGAGCTCGAAAGAAAGGCTCAGATGTACAGCAGCAAGAATGAAAGCACGCACCCCTACATCCCCGGACGTGTTTATCAGGAAGCAGGAGATCTCACAGCAGATCGCAGACGAGCTAAAAATCTCTCGAGGCACGGTACTAAAGTATGAGATCTTCACCAAGTGCATCGATAGCCTCCGGGAAAAGGAGCCGGAAATCGCAGCAAAGATTCTGTCCGGAAAGCTGAAAATCTCTCACGAAAATATCATAGAGCTGGAGCGGCTTCCCTCACGTGAGCTTCATGCCTTGAACAATACACTGTCAAAAAGCAATATTGACCATATTACCTATTCGGATTTTAGGCATGAGCTTCTCTGGAAAGAGCCTGCCCTCTATTCCCATGCCACCAACTCGGCAGCAGGAAGATGACAGCCTACCAATCAGGCAGATGCCAGCCTACGATCCGGACTCCGATCTTGCTAACCTGATATTTACCATCCCAACGTGGGTGAGCTCGATCAAACGAGCGCATAATAATACTGACTTTTCCAAAGCCACATCCGGTGCAAAAGATAAAGTCAGCATGCAATTATCACTATTACAAAATGCGATACTGGATATGCAAGCATCGTTAAAGGAGGAATACCAACATGAATGAGCTACTGCAGTATGTTCCTAATGTGTACTTCGAGCAGATCCCAATAAAAAATCTGGTCTCCAACCAGGATACCAGAGGCATCTCTCTATGAACCACGTTAAGAAAGCCGCTGCCAACTTCGACCTGTATCAAATCAACCCAGTGAAGGTCAGCCGCAGAAACGGAACCAACTACGTATTTAACGGCCAGCACACAATCGAAATTGTCGCCCTCGTCTCCGGCTCCCGTGAAACACCAGTATGGTGCATGATCTATGACGATCTGGAATATGAGCACGAAGCCGATATCTTCGCAAATCAGATGAAGTATGTAAAGCCTCTCCTGCCTTACGAAACCTTCATCGCAAATATTGAGGCTGGAAGCGACAAGCACCTTATCATAAAAGACCTGGTCGAATCTTACGACCTCACCGTCACTCCGGGAAGCGCACCCGGAGGTATTTGCGCGATCTCTACTGTTGAAAGAATCTATGACAAATACGGGTATCACATTCTGGATCAGACACTTCGCATGATTGTTGGCACTTGGGAAGGTGAAGCATACTCCCTTTCTGCCAACATGCTCTCCGGTGTTGCCAGAATCATCTTTGCTTACGGGGACTCCCTGAAAGAAGATATCTTCAAAGAAAAGCTCAGCCGCATCTCGCCCCGGGAGATCAGCCGCACCGCCCGTGAGCGGAAAGCAGGATCGCTTGGCTATGCGGAGACACTTATTATCAACTATAACAAGAACCGGAAAACAACCCTCAGCTTTGAAAAGCTCTACACCCATAAGGCACCTACCAAAAAGCAGAAGCTCGAGGAGGAGCTTGCCAAGGCAAAAGAGGATGACCCGGAATTATAACTTCTGAGCCACCTTCTTGAAATATGCCTTGTCTCTTTTTGACTTGGTGTGGACTTTGATAACTGTTCCGTCAAGGAAATGGTACTCCGTGTCTCCGCTGCAATAATAAACGCAGTGATCGAACACCCGGCTCACGAGGCTTATATCCATCTCCGTCAGTGGCTCCATTCCATCCGTAATTTCTATAAACTGCTTTGCCCGTACTCTCTCCAGCGCATTGCCGTTTTCGGCCATTCTCTCCCACTTTCGCATGTTGGTCTTCCTCCGGGAAAGGATCTTATTCCAAGCCTCTATGAAGCCATCAAAGAGCTCTGCCTCATAAAGGATGTCGCTCTCAAGGCAATGCCGCTGTCCCTTTCTCTTTATACCGCTGGCCACACTCCCATGTGTTCACCTTTCCCCAGCTCCGGGTAAGCGTCCTTCTGGAATAAGTATGGCCGCAACAGCCGCAGATCACCTTATGTGAAAATGGCCTAATATCCGTAAACTGCCCCATTGTAGTCAGCTCATGTTCCTTCATAAAGGTTTCCCGTCTCTCAAGCTCAAGCTGTACCGCTTCCCAAAGCTCTCTATCAACAATTGGTTCATGGTCGTCCCGGATGTGGTACATCGGAAGCTGACCTTCGTTCTTTGCAATCTTATGCGTCAAGGTAGTTTGGCGTATACCATTTCTGCAAATACACGTCTCCCATATGCTTTTCATTTTTGAGCACCTGCTTGACCGTGCTTACTTTCCATGCTGGCTTTCCCATAGCTCCGGGGATGCCTTTCTCGTTTAACGTCCGTGCAATAATGTCTGGGTTCATCCCGGCAATGAAAGAATCGAACATCCACTTGACCATCTCTGCCTGCTCTGGATTCTTTATAAGGTTCCCTTCTTCGTCTTTGTCATAGCCGTAAAAGCGATCGGTGCACATCGCCCACTTCCCTTGTGAAAACAGTGACTGTTTGCCCCACACCACGTTCTCCGATATGGTGCGGCTCTCATCTTGTGCAAGGGATGCCAGAATTGTAAAGAGCAGCTCGCCGGATGCCGCTGTGGTGTCTACGTTCTCTTTTTCAAATATGATACCGATTCCCATATCCTTCAGCATCCGAGAGTAATGCAGGCAGTCCTGCGTGTTCCTTGCAAATCTGCTGATGGACTTTGTAATAACCAGGTCGATAAGCCCTGCCTCGCAGTCCCGAATCATGCGATTAAACTCGCTGCGCTTTCTGGTGTTGGTGCCGGAGATCCCCTCATCTGCGTAAATCCCGGCCATGACGTATTCCGGATTTCTTTCGATGTACTCGGTGTAGTATGCCACCTGGTTCTCAAAAGAATTGAGCTGCTGATCCTGCTCGCTGGACACTCTGCAGTAGGCCGCAACCCGGAGCCTGTTTTTCTGTTCAACCTGTGTTCCCTTCTTTTTACTTGCAGGGATATGAATGATTTCTTTTGCCATAGTCAGTCCTTTCTGTATGGGCATTCATCCGATGCCTCATACTCTTCTTTATCCATGTATGTAAAAAACCTGTTACCGACATCATCCGTGAATGGAATGACCGTAACAGGTTTTTCTAACTTCCCCCATGTGTCCGATATCTCACATGGCAGGTATTTCATTTTGCAAACTGGCTCGTCTGGATGTTGGTAGTGGTTTTTCTGTGATCCGCACTGCCAGTACGGGACTCCGCCATCCCACTTGTGGATCATCACCCGTCCGCAGTATGGACAGTAGAGCTTTTTGCTATGCGGATAGGTGGATCTGGTATGCCTCCTTCCCTCCGGAGCTTCTGGGTGCTTACGCCTTATCACATCACGCTTCTTTGGTTTCACCTTCCTCACTGGCTCCGGCCTATGAAACTCGTTCGGGTAAGAATGCTCCTGCTCCCACTCGACTTTCGGATAGGCTTCGACGCGATCCATGCCATACTCGTCTTTATACTGGACAACCACAAGTTCCTCATCGATGCCCTCCCAGCCCTTCAGGAACTTTGCCGGAACATAAACACCCGGGCAGCTCTCCGGTGACCATTTGAGCCGCGTGCTGCACATCCAGTATTCGAAGCTCTGATCCGTTTCCCATTTGTGATATAAAAGGCAGCCGCAATATGGACAGTAGAGCTTCCCGGAAAGTGGGTATCTACTGTGTGGATGATGCTTTTTCTTTTCTACTGGCTGTTTCTGAGTATAGGTCTCAGATCTTGCATCCAGCACCTTCTGCACTGCATCCCATTGCTCCCGGGAAACAATAGCCGGGTGCGTGTCGGTCAGATACCACTGATCCTTCTCACCAGTATTTTTTCTGGTTTTGCGGTGAGCATCCTTAAAGGTCTTCTGCAGGATTCGATCTCCCTTATAAGCTTCATGGCAAAGAGTTTTTCTGACCTGTCCGCCGCTCCAGTTACAACCTTTTCTCGTAAGGAGTCTCTGCTCATTCAGATACCCGGCAATCTTGCTCGCCCATATGCCTTCCTCTGCAAGATTGTACATAAGCCGGATCACCTTAGCCTCGTCTTCATCAATTATGACTTCACCATCTCTATCTTCCGTATATCCATATAATCCTGCAAGGTTCCATACTGGCTCGCCCTTCTTGAATTTATTCTGGATTGTCATGCTTACGTTTCCGGAGTTGGATTCGCTCTCCGCCTGTGCAAAGGCAGCAAGGATTGTAAGCATGAGCTCCCCCTCTTGTGTCAGAGTGTTGATGTTTTGAAGCTGAAAGAAAATACCGATTCCGAGCTCTTTCATCTCTCTGGAAAACTTAAGCACGGTCTCGGTATTTCTTGCAAATC
>JBMNMQ010000002.1:0-224289 GCA_050953425.1 Anaerovoracaceae bacterium
GAAAAGCTGATCACCGCGATGCGCGAGGAAATTGCGTCCGATCCCTCCCGTGCCGGCCGTCTGCGCGACCAGCTGAACCGCATCTACCGGGCGTCCATCAATACATTTTCGGCCTTTGCCCTCGAACTCGTGCGCCGTTACTACTATCTGATCGACATCGACCCGGGCGTGACGGTCTGCGACGAGGCGGAGGCCCAGCTGCTCGAGCACGACGCCATGGATCAGGTGTTCGAGGAATATTTCGAAGCCGGAGACGAGGAATTTCTTCGCTTTCTCGACTGCTGCAGCGACGACCGCAGCGAGGCCGACCTCAAGGACAATCTGCTGCAGCTCTACCACAAGCTGCGCAGTCTGCCGCACCCGTTCGAATGGATGGAGAGCGCGGTCGGCCGCCTCGACGAGGAGGAAGCCGACTTTGCCGGCGGCCCGGTGATGGCTTTCATCGAGCAGGACACCGCGCGCCGTCTGCGGCGCGCCGCCGATGATATCGCCGCCGCCGAACGTATGCTGGCGGATCGCGATCTGCCGCGGCTGGCGGAAAAGGTCCGCGGCGACCGGCAGGCGCTCGAGGAAGCGGCGCAGGCGGACTCGTTCGATGCCCGGCTGGCCGTGCTGGGAAGATGGAAGAGCACAGTGCTGCGGCCGAAAAAGGAGGAAAAAGCGGACTTTGATCTGGTCAGTGAGCAGGTCAAAGCGCTCCGCGACGGTGCCAAAAAGAAGGTCGCTGATCTTTGCGCCCTCTACTACACGCAGCCGCTCGGGGAACAGATTGACGATACCCGCAGGACGGCTTCGCAGGCCCGCATGGTACAGCAGCTGCTGCAGCGCTTTGACGTCGTCTACCGGGAATACAAGGAGGAGAACCGGCTCGATTTCGGCGACATCGAACACTTTGCCCTGCGCATCCTCGAAAACGAAGAAGCGGCCGCCGAATGCCGCGAGCACTACGAGCAGATCTATATCGATGAATACCAGGACAGCAATTACCTGCAGGAAGCGATCATCCACCGCATCCGCCGTCCCGACAACGTCTTTATGGTCGGCGACATCAAGCAGAGCATTTACAGCTTTCGTCTCGCCGAGCCGGATATCTTCCGCGACCGCTATCGTGAATACTCCGCCGCATCCTGCGAACAGGGGCGCGTCATCGATCTCAACAGCAACTTTCGCAGCAAAAAGCCGGTCATCGACGCAGTCAACGATATCTTCGGCGATATCATGGAGGGATACGACGAGCGGGCAGCGCTGAAGGCCGGGCTCACCGAGGACGGCGGCATTGTCATGCCGGTGGAGCTGACCCTCGTCGACGCGACGCCCGCCGCGGAACCGGCGGAAGAGGAGGACAGGGACAAAACGGATGAAGGCAGACCGGTCTCCCCGGAGGAAACGGCGGCACAAAAATCGGACGCGTCCGGGGAGGCGCTGGCGGAGATGAAGGCGGCAGAGCTGGAGGCGCTGGCCGTCGTGCAGCAGATCCGGGATCTGCTGGGAACGGAGATCTATGACAGCAAGCTCGGCCGGCGCCGGAAGCTGCAGCGCAGGGATATCGTAATCCTGATGCGCAGCGCCAGAAACCGTGCGGAAATCTATTATCAGACGCTGAAGGAACACGACATCGACGCCTATCTGGAGAACAACGGCGGTTATTTCGATACCCTCGAGATCATGACTTTCACCGATCTGCTGCGCGTCATCGACAACAGCCATCAGGATATTCCCCTGCTGAGCGTGCTGCGCTCGACGATCTTCGGCTACAGCATCGATGATTTGATTACCGTGCGCACGGCCGCCCGCGACAGCAGCTTCCGCGATGCGCTCGAACAGTATGCCCGGCAGGGCGGCGAGGAAGCGCTGCGCCGGCGGGCGGCGGCGACGCTGCGCCGCCTGGCGGAATGGCGGCGCGATTCCCTGGCCCGGCCGCTCGACGATTTTATCTGGTCGCTGATGCGCGACACCGGATACTACGCGTATGTCGGAGCGCTGCCCGGCGGCAGCCAGCGGCAGGCCAATCTGCGCGCGCTGGTAGACCGCACGACCGCATTCCGGCGCCGCAGCGAGGGCTCGATCTACGCGCTGCTGCGCTATATCGACGCCACCGGATCGCGGCGCATCGAAACCGGCCAGGTCAGGCTGATCTCGGAAAACGACGACGTCATCCGCATCATGACGATCCACAAGAGCAAGGGCCTGGAATTCCCGGTGGTCTTCGTCACCGGACTCGGGCAGACGTATCATCGCACCGGGATTCCGAAGAGCGGCATCATGCACAAGGATCTCGGCTTTGCGATGACCCGTGTGGAGCCGCAGCAGCACTGGTTCCGGCATACGCTGCCGGAGCGGGTCATCCGCGAGCGGGCGCGGCAGGACGAAATGGCCGAGGAGCTGCGCATCCTCTATGTAGCGATGACGCGGGCGCAGGATAAGCTGGTGCTGACCGCAGCTGTGAAAAATCCCGATCAGTATCTGGAGAAGGCAAAGCTGGGAGGCGGGGAGGAGTCGTGCTATCTTGACGCCGTCTGCGGCCCGATCCGGCGGCATGGCATCCGCGTGCGCCGCGAAGACCGTCAGTCACTGGGCCGCTATCTGCAGATACAGCGGCAGCGGGCCGTTTCGGTGCAGGAACTGCTGCTGAAACGGCCGCAGCGCGACGGTGTCTATGCCGAGATCGATCGCCGGCTCTCGTTTGCCTATCCCTATGCCGAGGAAGCGGAGACGCGGGTTAAATATTCGGTCAGTGAACTGAACGCCGCCGCGGCACGGAAGGCCGGCGGGGCAGGGGAGCCGCGGCCCGGCGGAGCGGACGGCACAGCAGCCGCGGCCGAGGCAGCAGCTGCCGAGGCAGCCACGGCAGCCACCGCCGGCGAACGGGAACCGCAGCTGCGGACGCCGCAGTTTCTCGCCGGCCGCCATCGCTATACCGCTGCGGAGATCGGCACCCTTTATCACAGTGTCATGGAGCATCTCGACCTCGAGCGCCTCAAAGCGGCGGACCCGTCCGCACGAGAGGAGGAAGTGTCGCGGCAGATCCGCGAAATGGTGCAGCGGGAGATTCTCTTTGCAGAAGAAGCGGAACAGATCGCCGCGTCGCGGATAGCCCGCTTTTTTGACAGCAGTCCGGGGCGCCGTCTGCTGGCCGCCGCCGGCCATGCGCACCGCGAGCAGCCCTTCACGCTGCGCTGGCCGCAGGCGGATTCTCAGGTCATGGTACAGGGAATCATCGACTGCTGGTTCCGCGACGACGAGGGACTGGTGCTGCTCGATTACAAGACCAGCTATACCAGCGAGGGCATTCGCGAAAAGTATCAAACGCAGATGGACATCTACCGCCGGGCGCTGGAGGCTGCCGCCGGCCGCGAAGTCGATGAAGCCTATCTCTATCTTTTCAGCGAAGATCTGCTGGTGCAGATGTAGAAGGCAGCGCCGGTGCACCGCCGGTCAGCAGGACACGGCCGCCGAGAGGGCGCGGAGAGGGAGCGGGCGCTGCCGATGATCGCGGAGACAGCAGCAGCGGCGCAGGAACGCAGCAAAAAGACACGGCGCAAAGCCGTGTCTTTTTAGTATCAAAGGGTTGATGTCAATTCCTGTTCAGTTGATTATACCAAACCCTGCGCCATCATCGCGTCAGCAACCTTGATGAAGCCGGCGATGTTCGCTCCCTTGACCAGGTCATACTTGCCATAGTATTCCTGAGAAGCTTCCGCACAGTTCTTGTGGATGTTGACCATGATGCCGTGCAGCTGTTCCAGAACCTGCTCAGCCGTGAAGACGGTCTTGCCGGCATTCTGGCCCATTTCGATGCAGGAGGTCGCTACGCCGCCGGCGTTAGCAGCCTTGGAAGGTCCGACGATGATGCCGCCGTCCTGCATGATCTTGATCGCTTCGTTGGTCGAAGACATGTTGGAACCTTCGCAGACAAACTTGACGCCTCTGTCGACAAACGACTTCGCATCGTCGGCCGTGATTTCGTTCTGCGTCGCGCACGGGATGTACAGATCCGCATCCGCTTCCCAGGGCTTCTTGCCGGCAAAGAACTTCGCGTTCGGGAACTTGTCAGCATAAGGCGAGCAGATGTTCTTGCCGCTGCCTCTGAGTTCGAGCATCATGTCGAATTTTTCCTTGGTGCTGATGCCGTCCGGATCATAGATGTAGCCGTCCGGACCGGAGATCGTGATGCACTTCGCGCCGAGCTGTGTCAGCTTCTGCGCAGCACCCCAGGCAACGTTGCCGAATCCGGAGATCGCGACGTTCTTGCCCTTGATGCTTTCGGAGTTCGCCTTCAGCATTTCTTCCGCAAACCAGACGATGCCGTAGCCGGTCGCTTCGGTTCTGCCGAGCGCGCCGCCGTAGGTGAGGCCCTTGCCGGTCAGAACGCCTTCAAATCTGTTGACGATCTTCTTGTACTGGCCGAACAGGAAGCCGATTTCTCTGCCGCCGACACCGATGTCGCCGGCCGGAACGTCGGTCGAAGGACCGATGTGTCTGTACAGCTCGGTCATGAAGGCCTGGCAGAATCTCATGATTTCCGCATCGGACTTGCCGTTCGGATCAAAGTCGGAGCCGCCTTTGCCGCCGCCGATCGGCAGACCGGTCAGGCTGTTCTTGAAGATCTGTTCAAAGCCGAGGAACTTGATGATGCCCGGATAGACGTTCGGAGCAAATCTCAGACCGCCTTTGTAGGGTCCGATTGCACTGTTGAATTCATATCTGTAGCCCTTGTTGACCTGGACTTTGCCGTTGTCGTCAACCCAGACAACGCGGAAGGTGATTCCTCTTTCGGGCTCGGTCAGTCTTTCGAGCAGAGCAGCCTTTTCATATTCGGGGTGCTTGTCGATGACCGGCTTCAGGGAAGTCAGTACTTCTTCTACGGTCTGGTGAAATTCGACTTCGCCAGGGTTCTTCTTTTTGCACAGATCAATGCAATTCTGAACATAGTTTGACATTTTTCGTTCTCCTTTGCTTAAGTGCTTTAAAGATACTTGTGAAGATTAAATAGTTCGTTAGAGATCATTAAACTCACCGATAAAAATATATCAGAAACAGGGCGGAAATTCAATATCTGAACGGGAAGTTATAATTTTCTGAAAACCCTCGCCGTTCCGTGATTTCTGCGGGCTCGCCGCGGCGATGAAAAACGGAGCCGCGGATCTCCGCGGCCCAATCGGAACAAGCGCCGGGGCGCGCTGTCGAAAACCGTGTGAGCGGGGGCGGTACGGCCTGCGCCGGCGGTGTGCCGGCGGCGCAGCAAGAGCGGTGCGCCGCGAAAGCAAAAGCGGTGTGCCGGCGGGTTTACAAAACGGGACGCGTGTGCTTGTCCGCCGCGGCGGGAATATGGTACAATATACCATTCAGAGAAAGGTGCGGGCCGAAACGGCCGTGCCGGCCGGGGAGGGCCGGCAGGGGGGAATACAGCATGGCAAAAAATCCGACCAGGGAATTGTATCGCGAGATCGAGGCGGCGCTGACGGAGCGGTCGTTTCTGCGGCAGATCGGCCTGTCGCGGCGCCGCATGATGACGCTGCTTTCCGACTGCCGCTGGCGAGAGCAAGCCGCCGAACTCTATGAACGGATGCCGTTCAGCGAAAAGAGGCCGCTCAGCTGCGCCGACGTGGAAGCGGTCTGCCGCGAAACATTGCGCTCGTTCGCGGACAGGCCGGAGGAGGGCTGGCTGCAGTACACCTATGATACCGCACTGCATTTTCTCTTTCCCCATCTCGAGATACCCCCGCGAACGGAGGAACGCGATCGGGCGGCACTCTTCTTCAACCGCGTGCTCTATACGGCGCTGCGCTTTGACGCCCGTCATCGCAGGTTTTCACCGCTGCGGGACTTTGCGGTGCTGCGCGAAGACGAGTACAGCGGCTGCCAGACCGGTGCCGAGTACCGGCGCATGCTGGAAATCGAAGACCAGCATTACATCTATGAATTCATGCGCATCGGTGCGGAGATCACTCCGTTTGACACCCTCGGTCACGTTGCCGGCGTGCACCACGTCGCCATGCATGCGGCGCGGCAGCTTTATCAGCTCGGTGCACCGGTCGATCCGGCGATGATCTCGGCGGCGGCGGTCTGCCACGACATCGGCAAGTTCGGCTGCCGCCCCGAGGAAGCGAACCGCGTGCCGTATCTGCACTATTACTATACCGACGAATGTCTGAAGATGCTGGGCATGCCGCGGGTGGCGCACATCGCCAGCAATCATTCAACCTGGGATCTGGAACTGGAAAATCTCTCGGTCGAATCACTGCTGCTGATCTACGCGGATTTCTGCGTCAAGAGCCGGCGCAGCGAAGACGGAACCGAAACCATACATTTCTATACCCTGGAGGAGGCGTTCGACGTCATCCTCAACAAACTCGACAATGTCGATGAGGCAAAACGTGCCCGCTATACGCGCGTCTACGCCAAACTGCTCGATTTCCGCGACTACATGCACAGCATCGGCGTGTCGGTTTCGCTTTCACGAACGGAACCGCGCGAACGTCACTGGAAGGACGCGGCGCTGCTCAACGGCCGCGAAGTCGTGGAACGGCTCAAGTACCTGGCCATCGAGCACAACATCGAGGTCATGCACCGCTTTGGCAGCGATCTCGAATTCGCCGGCCTGCTCGAGGATGCGCGCAGCGAAAAGCAGTGGAAAAACATTCGCGCCTATATCAATACCCTGGCCGAATACTACACCTATATGACGCTCGAGCAGAAGCAGATGACGATCGGCTTTCTCCGCGAACTTCTGATCAACCGCGAGGGCGATATCCGCCGGCAGGCGGCTCTGCTCAACGGAGAGATCATCGCCACCTACGATGAGGAGTACAGGAAGGAACTCCCCGAGGATGTCCGCCGCGAGGCGCGCAGGCAGGACAGCCATGCGATCTGGCGCAGATACCTGCGCGAAATTCTCTTCCCCGACCTGCAGAAGACCGAGCGGCAGAAGCGCTGGATGGGCTATTCGCTGAAAATTACGCTCAACGGCCTGCTGGAGTCGGCACCGGACGATCATCGGCGGCAGTTTCTGCTCGAATTCCTCGACGTGCTGGAAACGAAGGAACTGGCGGATGCAGCGGATGCAACGGTCTTCATACTCCTCGATACGCTGCTGGAGACGCCGGTCGAGATGCTGGAAGCGCAGCACATCGAACGTCTGCTCCGCTTCTGCGAGCGGGCGATCCGGCGCGAGGCACTCGAGGTGCGCGTCGCCGTGCTGCGGGTGATCCGCAAGCTCGCCGAAAGCTGCGGCGAGGGCCAGCTGAACGAGGATCTGGTCACGCGCATGCGGGCGCTGCTCTCCGTCCGCGTCGCCGACGATGAAACGGCGAGCGTGGTCTTTCTCAAGGTCAAGGCCCGTGAGGCGCTGGGTCTGTGCGGACAGACAACCGGCCGCTTTCGCGATGAACTCGATCTTCTCGAGGAAGATACTTCCTATATTTTCCGCAGCAACCTCAAAGTCGATACGCCTTGGACGGTGAAGGCCGTCAACATCGAACTGATGCTCGACGAACTGCGGCACGGCAAGGAGGATCAGGCCTTTTACATCGCCACCCACCTGGCCAACCTGCTCAAAGTCAGCGAACGGGTGACGGTGCGCCATACGGCCGGCACGGGGCTGCTCGAGCTGGCGCCGCTCCTGAGCCGCGACCAGAAGAATGAGATCGCGATCGAACTCACCAAGGGGCTGGAGATCGGCGAATATCAGTTCTCCAAGTACATCCCCGAATACCTCGGCCCGCTGATTATGCAGCTGCATCCGGAGGAACTCGAGGAAATTCTCCATGAGCTGCAGCATCTGCTGGAGAGCAGCAACCAGATGGTGGCCGGCGTGACGCTGGATACTCTGGGGGAAATGCTCAACCATTATCCGTCCTATCGCGAACGCTTTGCAGAACCGGCCGAGGTTTTCGAGCAGCGCCGCGAGCGCATCATCGGCATGCTGCTGCGGGGAATGGCCGATTATCATGAAACCGTCAGCGAGGAAGCGTTCTGGGTGCTGGGCCAGAACATCTTCGGCTCGACGCGCCTGACGCTCGAACAGAAGTACGAGATCTTCCGCAGCTTCTGCAAGAAGATGCTGACGCTGATCGAAGAGAACAAGGACCGGCCGCTGCGCTTTTACAACAACGCCGCGGCGCTGAACCATATCTACCGCTTTATCTCCGACTACCAGTTCTTCGTCGGCCGGCTGCGGCTGCGCGAAAACCATAAAGCCGCGTTTTTCCCCGGCACCTTCGATCCGTTTTCGCTGAGCCACAAGGGCATTGTCACGACCATTCGCGACATGGGCTACGAGGTCTATCTGGCGCTGGATGAGTTTTCCTGGTCGAAGAACACCCAGGCACGTCTCTATCGCCGCAAGATCATGACGATGTCGTGCGCCAGCGAGACCGGCGTCTATATCTTTCCCGACGAGGAGCCGATCAACATAGCCAACGCCGATGATATCCGCTCGCTGCGGCGTCTGCTCGGGCAGAAGGAAGTCTATCTGGTCGTCGGCAGCGACGTCATCGCCAACGCCAGTTCGTATCAGCCGGAGCAGGAGCCGGAACCGGATTCCGTGCTCTCGCTGAATCACATTGTCTTCCGCCGCGTCAGTCAGGAGCAGGGCAGCGGCACCGGTGCCAGGTACCGGGAGAGACTGGCGCAGATTACCGGTGAGGTGGTGGAGCTGACGCTGCCGACGCAGCTCGAGGACATCAGTTCGACGCGCATTCGCGAGAATATCGACAACAACCGCGATATATCCTCGCTGATCGACCCGGTTGTCCAGAATTATATTTATGACAATTCCCTGTATCTGCGCGAGCCGCAGTACAAAATGATCCTGACGACCAAGGATCTGCGCTTCCGCCGGCGCAAAAAGCGCGGCGCCCTCGAGGGCGTGACGATCACCGACGGCGGGCAGAACAACCGCCTGATCGCTTCCTCCGAAGTGCACCAGGTCGACACCGCCCACCTCTTCGACGAGTTCCGCGACCAGGAGCTGACCGGCTATATCCGCGACCACGCGCTCGGCAAGATTCTCGTCATCCGCGAGGTTCACGCCGACGAGGATGCCTGCGACGACGATCCCTGGCAGCTGATCCTCACCGAGACGCTGGCCGAAGCGCTGAAGGAGGACTTTATCTACGCGGTTTACCACCCGCAGGAACCGTGCGAAAACGGCCGCCATTTCCTGCGCATTCTCGAGCTTCAGGGCTTTCGCGAAATCGAGCTCAACGGCGCGCCGACCGGCGTCTATGCCGTCGACATGCGCAACCCTGTGACGATCATTCAGAACATGGGGACGGTGCTGAAGAACCCGTTCAACAAGAACGAAGCGGTCGGAGAGGCGCTGACCCGGGCCCATCATCGCCTGCAGGAATCCCTGACGGCGATGTATCCGGGCAGTCTGGTGCTGTCGTTCAACTCGGTGGTCATGTATCACAAGCTGATCCGCAAGATCACCGCCGCCAACGGTGTGCCGGCGGAACCGCGCAAGCGCCGCCGGCTCGGTCCCTATATGTGCGTGCCGTTCGGCAAAATTCTCAACGGCATGGCGGTGCCGAACACGGTGACCAAGACGCTGCATATGGAAAAGTCGTTCACCCCGGATCTCTCCTCGTTCCGCATCCGCGAGTATCCGTTCTACGCCGGCATCGACGATCAGGTACGCACGATCGGTTCATTCCGGCGGCCGGTGATTCTCGTCGACGACATCCTCCACAAGGGCTACCGCATCAAGCGCCTCAACCCGGTGCTGCGCGAAAACCACATCGAGGTGAACAGGCTGATCGTCGGTCTGCTCTCGGGCCGCGGCAAGGATCTGATGACCGTGCAGGGCGCCGAGGTAGACAGCGTCTATTTCGTGCCCAATCTGCGGGCCTGGTTTGTCGAGTCCTCGCAGTATCCGTTCATCGGCGGCGACGGCGTGGAGCGCCATACCGGCACCATCGACGATTCCTTCACGGCCATCAACATGATTCTGCCGTATCTGTCGCCGCCGTTCCTCAGCGACGTCGACAGCGATGCCGTGTATCATTTTTCGATGGTCTGTCTGGAAAACGCCCGCGACATTCTCCGCACCGTGGAGGAGGAGTATCAGAAAATCTTTCAGCGCAAGCTGACACTGCAGCGGCTTTCCGAGGCGGTCAATTCACCGAAGCTGACCGACGTCGGCAACTGCCTGGATTTTGACCGCACGATCGCGGCCAGCGCCTATGTCGAGGACGACATCGAGCGGCTGAGCCGCATGAGGGGGATTCTGAGAAAATGAAGACACTGCTGCAGCTGTATGAAGACCGCGAACACGCCATCCCCGGAAAGGACAGCTTTACGCTGCCCGGCTATGCCTGCCGCAGCGGAGGCCGGCAGCGCGTCCACGTCCTCGCCCTCGGCGATGTCGGCAGCACGCTGACGCTGGCGCTGCGGCTCTGCGGCGGCGACGCGATTGAAACCATCGGCATCCGCGATCTCGATGAACGTGTCGTCGAGCGCTTTGAAACCGAATTCAACCAGATCACCATGCCGCTCGACTACCGGGCGTTTCCGCCGGTGCTGCCCGTCGGCGAGGAGGATCTCTTTGCCTGCGACGCCTTTGTCTTCTGCGCTTCCCGCGGCGTGCCGCCGGTGGAAGCGGGGAACATCGATGTGCGCATGGCGCAGCTCGAACGCAACGCCGAGCTGGTGCGCAGTGTCGCCGGCGCGGCGGCCGCGGCGGCTTACAGGGGCGAGTTCTTCATCGTCTCCGACCCCGTCGACCCGCTTTGCAAGGCGGCTCTGCAGGCCGGCCTGGCGCCGCAGCAGATCCAGGGATTCGGTCTCGGTGTGATGAACGGCCGCGCCGCCTACTATGCCCGCCGGGACAGCCGCTTTGCCCGCTACCTCGAGGAGGGCAGGGCCTTCGGACCGCACGGCGAGGACCTCGTCATTGCCGACAGCGTCTTCGCCTACGACGATGCCCTTTCGCGGCAGCTGAGCCGCCTCGCAGCACATTCCAACCGCGCCACCCGCGCCCTCGGCTTCAAGCCCTATATCGCACCGGCGGTGTCCTCGGGAGCGCTGTCGATTCTCGAGAACCTGCGCGGGCACTGGCACTACAGCTCGGCCTGGTTCGGCCGCGGCGGCCGCGGCGCCTTTCTCGGCATGAAGAACCGGCGCACGCCGCGGGGTCTGGAAATCGAAAACCTGCCCCTCGATGACCGGCTTTACCGGCGCATCGAACAGGCCTACCAAAATCTGAAGGAGATTTTCTGATGACAAACGGGATGTCGAACAATCCGATGCCGAACAGCCGGGAAGCGGCGGCGCCGGAACGAGGCGCGCGGGACGATCGTCTGGTCGTCATCAAGCCGCACTGCTTTGACGCCGAGAGAACCGCACGCCTCAACGACGTGCTCGCCGCCGGTCTGGCCGGACACGACTATGTCCTGCTGGAGGAGGACGAGGAAATCGACCGCGCCGATCTGCGCCGACGGCGGATTCTCTTCGCCATCTCGCTCGGCGCCTCGGGCATTAATCTGGAGTTTTACGCTCTGCTGAAGAAGATCCGCACCAGCCCGCACCTGCTCGACGGCAGCGTCGGTGCCATCCTGGTCGACGGCAGCAGCGAGTTCTTTACCAAGTCCGTGGCCCGGGAACTGGTTTTCAGCGCCAATATGGCGGGCTGCGCCTTCCCCGGCCGGCCGCTGGTGGAGGGAACGCGGACACTGAAAAACTATAACATCATCGCCAGCCTGCTCGGCACCGACAACCTCGAAGCCTACCGCCGCTCCTGCCGCGACCTGGTCGAACGCCTGCTCTCCTTTTCGGAACCGGTGCACCGCCGTCCCAATCTGCTGGCGCTGCATGCCGGCAGTCATGCGACCTCGAATACGCTGACGCTGTGGCATATGGTGCAGCGGCACCTCGAAGCCGACGTGACCGAGATTTCCCTGCGCAACGGCGAAGTCTGGGACTGCCGCGGCTGCTCCTACGAGGCCTGCCTGCATATGGGCGAACAGTCGCGCTGCTTTTACGGCGGCGTCATCACCCACGATGTCTACCCGAACATTCTCCAGTGCGACGGTCTGGTGATGATCTGCCCCAATTACAACGACGCCATCAGCGCCAATCTGACCGCCTTCGTCAACCGCCTGACGGCGATCTTCCGCGTCCACCGCTTCTTCGAAAAGCGTCTCTACGCGGTGATTGTCTCCGGCTACAGCGGCAGCGACCTGATCGCCGAGCAGCTGATCAGCGGTCTCAACATGAACAAGACCTTCCTGCTGCCGCCGCGCTTTGCGATCATGAAGACCGCCAACGATCCCCATGCGGTGGCCGCGATCCCCGGCATTGAAGAGGAGGCCGCCGCGTTCGGCCGCCGCATCATGGAGGATTTTCGGGGCCGCGCCACTCCCTGGCTCAGCGAGGCGCCGGCTTCCTCTCCGCAGACAGAGCGCTGAGGCAGTGCGCCGCCGCACTGCCCGGGTACGGCCGGAAACGCTGGACAAACACCTGGCAGGTTCTGCGAAACCGGTGCTGCGGGCGTGCGGAGAACGGGCGGACAGGGCGTTCCGCGGCTGCGCCGGGAGCGCGAAAAAGACGTCGGTCAGGGCTTGCATTCCGCGCTTTTCATAGAGTATACTGTTACTGTTTTACGCCGGCACCGTCACAGGCAGAGAGGAGGTTTTGCATGGAAGCGAAAAAGGATGTCAAGCAGATTCTCGAGACAGTGCTGGAGTTGGTCGAGAACAAGCAGTATGTGCGCGCCCGCACCATCCTGCTCGATTACAACGCGGCCGACATCGGTGAAATCATCGAGGAAATCCGCGATGAGATCAGCCTCGATGCGGCCATCATCATGTTCCGCATGCTGCCGAAGGATACTTCCGTCGACGTTTTTTCCTACCTGCCGTCCGAGGACCAGGTGGAGATTATCAACGGCATCACCGACCACGAGATCGACTATATTATCAAAGAGCTCGACTTCGACGACAAGATCGACGTGCTCGAGGAGCTCCCTGCTAATGTAGTTGACAAGATCCTCGAGAAGGCGCCGCGCAGCGAGCGCAAGCAGATCAACACCTTCCTCAATTATCCGGACAACTGCGCCGGCACGCTGATGACGCCCGATTACATCAGTCTGCAGGTGTCGATGACGGTGGCCGAGGCGCTCGATCACATTCGCCGTACCGGCATGGATTCGGAAACCATCTATACCTGCTACGTCAAGTCGTCCGGCCGCCGGCTGATCGGCATCGTCTCGCTGCGGTCGCTGGTCACAAGCCCCGCCGAGACGCCGCTGTCCGAGCTGATCCACGAGGATTTCGTCTCGGTCAACGTCTACGACGACCAGGAGGAAGTCTACGAACAGTTCAAAAAGTACGGTTATCTGGCGCTGCCCGTCGTCGACAACGAAAACCGCCTCGTCGGCATCATCACGATGGACGACATCTTCGACGTCATCGAGGAAGAGACGACCGAGGACATCGAGCGCATGGCCGGCGTCGTCGACGTCGAGGACAACAACACGTCCTACCTCGATACCTCGGTCTGGGCCCACGTCAAGAACCGGTTTCCCTGGCTGCTGTCGACGATGCTGGTCTATATCATCACCGGTGCCATTATCGGCGGCTTTGAAAAGACGCTGGAAGCGGTCATCAGTCTGGCCATCTACATGCCGATGCTGATGGGGACCGGCGGCAATTCCGGTTCGCAGTCGGCGACGCTGATCATCCGCAGCCTGGCGGTCGGCGACATCGACACCAGAGACGGGCTGCGGGTGCTCTGGAAGGAAGTGCGCGTCAGCGTGCTGCTCGGCTTTCTTCTCAGCCTGGTCAACTTTGTCCGCGTGCTGATCGAGCAGCACAGCGATCCGCGCTGCGTCGGCATTGCGCTGACGGTGTCGCTGTCGACGATCCTGATCGTGATGGCGGCGAAATGCATCGGCAGCATGCTGCCGATGCTGGCCAAGAAGATCGGCATCGACCCGGCGCTGATGGCGTCGCCGATGATTTCCTCGCTGACCGACATGGTGTCGGTGACCGCTTTCTTCCTGCTGGCGACGACGATCCTCCATATTCACTGAGGAACGGCGGGACAAAGCTCTGTGAGAGCACGAAGGCAGCGGAAAGCGCGCGGCCGGGCGAACGGACGGCGACGCTCGGACGGCCGACCGGCCCGGAAGAAAACTTTTCCGGCCAATGAAAGGAAAGGCAGTATGACAATGCAGAGCAGAGATACAGAACAGATTCCGACCCTGACCCGGGCGGCGGCGGTACAGCTGCTGCAGCGGCTCAAAAGGAGACCGGACAGCTATAAGAATGATTACGGACGCGTGCTGGTCATGGCCGGCTCCGTCGGCATGGCCGGCGCCGCCGTGCTCTGCAGCCGCGCGGCGCTGCGCACCGGCAGCGGTCTGGTGCGCTGCTGCGTGCCGGCGGAGATCCGCAGCATCCTGCAGGTCGCCGTCCCCGAAGCAACCTGTCTGCCGCGCAGCAGAGAAGCGCTGGAAGCCCCTGCGGAGGCGATTGCCGCCGGCCCCGGCCTCGGCGATCATCGGGAGGATGCGCCGCTGCTGCAGCACCTGCTGCAGGAATACGGCGGCACGCTGGTGCTCGACGCCGACGGCCTCAATGATATCACCCGCTTCGGCCTCGCCGCGGCCCTGCGCCAGGCCCGGCCCGAAGTCGTGCTGACGCCGCATCCCGGCGAAGCGGCCCGGCTGCTCGGCCGCGAACGCATCGACGACCGGCGCGAAGCGGCCGCCGAACTGGCCGCGCGCACGCAGGCGACGGTGGTGATGAAGGGGCATGAGACACTGATTCTCGCGCCGGGCGGACAGATCTGCTGCAATCGCGAGACCGGCAATCCCGGCATGGCGACCGGCGGCAGCGGCGATGTTCTCACCGGCATCATCGCTTCCCTGGCCGGACAGGGGCTGCCGGCCTACGACGCGGCCCGGGCCGGTGTCTATCTGCACGGTCTTGCCGGCGATCTCTGCGCCGCGCAGACCGGTGAAGCCGGTCTGATCGCCGGCGACCTCTGCCCGGCCGTTCCGCAGGCGCTGCGCCGCCTCATCGAGGATCCCGCCGGGGAGATCGAAGAGAACTGAGCGCGGCAAGAGGGCCGTTCGCTGCGGCCGCGGAGCCGGCATGTCAGCGTCAGAGACAATCATGCGTGACAGTACGCTGCAGCGTCGAAGGTGTGCGGCAGGATCGGCAATATGCACCGTCAGCGAAGGCACACGTCACGATCGGCAGTACGTACTCATATAGAAAGCAAGTTACAGCCAGACAAACTACAAGGAGAACAGCAGTATGGAAAACAAAGAGCTGGAAGAGATCGCCCGCCGGGTGCGCATCACCCTGATCAAGGCGATCCACGCGGCGGGTTCCGGACATCCGGGCGGATCCCTGTCCTGTGCCGATATTCTTACGGCACTGTATTTTCAAGTCATGCACATCGATCCCGACCACCCGCAGATGGAGAATCGCGACAAACTGGTTCTCTCCAAGGGCCACGCCGCGCCGGCGCTGTACGCGGTGCTCGCCGAGCGCGGGTATTTCCCGAAGGAAGACGTGCTGACGCTGCGCAAGATCGGCAGCCGCTTTCAGGGGCATCCGAATATGCGGCTCGTGCCCGGCGTGGAGATGTCGACCGGCTCGCTCGGGCAGGGACTTTCCGCCGCCAACGGCATGGCCCTGGCCAACCGCCTCAACGGCAGTGACGCCCGCGTCTATGTCATCCTCGGCGACGGCGAAATCCAGGAGGGGATGGTCTGGGAAGCGGCGATGTCGGCAGCGCATTACAGACTCGATCACGTGACGGCTTTTCTCGACTGGAACGGTCTGCAGATCGACGGCCGCAACGAAGACGTCATGACCGTCACCCCGGTCGATCGGAAATTCGCCGCCTTCGGCTGGAACGTGCTCTCCTGCGACGGCCACGACATGGCTTCGATCCTCGGTGCGGTCGAGCAGGCACATGCCTGCAGCGGTCAGCCGACGATGATCATCGCCAGGACGCAGAAGGGCCGCGGCGTCTCCTTTATGGAGGACGCGGTCGGCTGGCACGGCAAGGCGCCGAACGACGAACAGTACGCGACGGCGATGAAGGAACTGGGAGGTGAACTCTGATGGCAGAAAAGATGGCAACAAGGGACGCGTACGGACAGGTGCTCGTCGAACTGGGCGGTGAACTGCCGCAGCTGGTGGTCATGGATGCCGACCTCTCCGGCTCCACGCGCACCGCGAAATTCCGCGATGCCTATCCGGACCGCTTTTTCAACATGGGCATCTCGGAAGCCGACCTCTTCGGCACCGCGGCCGGTCTCGCCGTGTCCGGCAAGATCGTCTGCGCCAGCACCTTCGCGATGTTCGCGACCGGCCGCGCGTTTGAAATCATCCGCAACTCGATCGGCTACATGCACGCCAACGTCAAGATCTGCGCCACTCATGCCGGCATCACCGTCGGCGAAGACGGCGCCAGTCACCAGACCTATGAAGATCTGGCGCTGATGCGCACGATCCCGGGCATGACGGTGATCAACCCGTCGGACGGCATCAGCGCGAAAAAACTGATCCGCCAGGCGGTCGCGCTCGACGGACCCTGCTATATCCGTCTCGGCCGTTCCGGCGTGCCGATTTTCTATGGAGAAGAGGCGGAGCTGCAGATCGGCCGCGGCAGTCTCGTCCGCCCCGGCCGCGATGTGACGCTGGCCGCCACCGGCATTATGGTCAACGAAGCGGCGATGGCCGCCGAAACACTGGCTGCCGACGGCATCGATGCCCGCGTCATCGACCTCCACACGCTCAAGCCGCTGGATCGCGATCTGATCCTGCAGGCGGCGTCGGAAACCGGCGCCATCGTCACCGCCGAGGAGCATTCGGTCATCGGCGGACTCGGGGAAGCAGTCGCCGGCCTGACGGCGCGCGAGTGCCCCTGCAGACTGGCCATGGTGGGGCAGCAGGATGTCTTCGGCGAATCCGGCAAGCCGGAGGAACTGAAGCGGAAATACGGCATGACCGCGGCGGACATCGTGCGCGCGGCACGCGGCCTGCTCGAATCCCGCTGATCGCTGACCACTGACCGCTGCGCGTTGTCTGCCCGCTGTGCATCGCCTGCCCGCTGCGCGTCGTCTGCCCGCTGTGCATCGTCTGACCGCTGCGCGTCGTCTGCCCGCTGTGCCTTGTTTTCTGTGAGTTCGGCCGCCGCGCCGAAGCCCCGGGGAAGACGGCCCGGACGCGGCAGTCAGCAGACGGCATGCAGACGGCATACCGCCGATTTGCGGGTGCATGCACCCGTTTGACAGAACTGGTAAATTATGGTATCTTGAATCCGCGACGGAGGTACGAAGATGAAACGACGCTTTGAACGCCGCTTTGCGGAGGATGATGCCTTTCAGGTCAGAGAACGACTGAAGATCGGAGTCCTCGGCACCGGACGCGGTGCCGGGGCTTCTTTTCTTGCCGCTTCTCTGGCGCTGCGCTGCGCCGCGCGGCAGGAGCGGGCGGTGGCGTTTGCCGAACTGCCCGACGGCATCGGCGGACGTCAGTGGCTCTACGACAGCGTCGGCATGGACCGGCGCTTTGCCGGCCGCAGCTTCGTGCCGGTGCACAGGCACGTCGCCGAGGGCCGCTATATCCGCGAAGCGCGCAACATGGACAGCCGCGTCAACTGGGCGCTGTGTCCGCCCGCGGACCGCGGCCTGATACTCAGCGAGCTGCAGCAGGCGAGGCTGCTCAACAACCTCGCCGGCGACCTGCTCATCGCCGATCTCGGCGCCGCGGCCGCGCCCGCTCTGCTGCAGGAGATGGACCGCATTGTCTGCGTCATCGATCCCAAGCCGTCGCGGCTGATCGGCGCCCGCGCGCACTACCAGCAGATGCGCCGGCTGCAGGAAAACGGCTGGGATGTGCGCTGGGTGATCAACAAGTACAGCGACGCCGTGCTGCGCCGTTGCTTTCGCGATTATATTCGCGTGCGCGAGATCGCGCGTCTGCCGCTGCTCAAGGAGATCCACTTTTACCGCGCCGAGTACCACTGCCGCTTTCCGCTCGAGCAGCGTGAGATCGAAAACGCCGTCGGCGATCTCATCGACGATATTGTTAAGGAGCTGGCGTTGTGGTAGAATATATTGTGTTTTGCAAACACAGGGGGGTCAGAACGGCATGAGAACGATCGACGAACTAATCACGCTGCTGCTGCGACGGCGCGGCATCGAGGGCGGGAAAGAACAGGCGGAATATCTTTCTCCCCGGCCGCAGCGCACCTGGGATCCGTTTCTGCTTCCCGACATGAAGGAAGGAACGGAGCTGATTCTGCGCACCATCGACGCCGGCGGCAGCATCTGCCTCTACGGCGATTACGACGCCGACGGGGTGACCTCGATCGCCGTTCTCTACACCGTGCTGCGGACGATGACGGAGCCGGAGCGGCTGAGCTGGTACATTCCCTCGCGCTTTGACGAGGGCTACGGTCTGCATCGCGGTGCCATCGAGAAGATTCATGCCGCGGGCACCGATCTTCTGGTGACTGTCGACTGCGGCAGCAGTGCCCGTGCCGAGGCCGACTATGCCCGCGAGCTGGGCATGGAAATCCTCATCACCGATCATCACAGTGTCAGTTCCGACACCAGTCCCGCATGCCTTTTTATCGATCCAAAGCGTCCCGACAGCCGCTATCCGTTCGACGGTCTGGCCGGCTGCGGTGTCGCCTACAAGCTGGCGCAGGCGCTGCAGAGAACGCGCGGCCTGCCGCATGAACTGCTGGCCCGGATACTCGATCTGGTCGCCATCGGTACGATCGGCGACATCGTTCCGCTGGTCGATGAAAACCGCACCATCGTCAAGTACGGACTGCGTGAACTCAACAGCGGCCGCCGCGAGAGCCTGCGCAGGTTCTGCGAACGCATCTCGCTGACGCCGGGCCGCATCGGCTCCGAACAGGTGGCGTTCGCCATCGTGCCGCATCTCAACGCGGCCGGGCGCATGGCCAGCGGCGAGAACGCACTCCGGCTGCTGCTGGCCGAGGATCGCAACGAGATTATGCTGCAGACCGAGGTGCTGCGCGGCTGCAACCAGAAGCGGCGCGAACTGCAGCAGGAAACCTTTGAGAAATGCCTGGCGCTGCAGCGGGAGCAGTGCCCCCACAGCCTTTTTCCGGTCATCGATGCCGACGATGTGCATGAGGGCGTGATCGGCATTGTAGCCGGCGGCCTCAAGGACCGACTGCACCGTCCGGTCCTCGTTCTGACCCCGACCGGGGAGGCGCTCAAGGGGTCCGGGCGCAGCATCGACGGGCTCAATCTCTATCAGCTGCTGAAACCGCACGAAAGTCTGTTCACCGCCTTCGGCGGCCACAGCGGCGCCTGCGGCCTGACGATGCCGCGGGAAAATCTCAACCGCCTGCGCCGCGCCCTCGACGAGGACATGCAGCGCGTCGACCCTGCGCTGCTGCAGCACCGGCCCCATGCCGAACTCGATCTGGCCGCCGG
This sequence comes from Anaerovoracaceae bacterium, assembly GCA_050953425.1. Classification (GTDB taxonomy): domain Bacteria; phylum Bacillota; class Clostridia; order Peptostreptococcales; family Anaerovoracaceae; genus RUG100. The sequence goes on from JBMNMQ010000002.1 coordinate 19,445, forward strand.
CGAGGCGAGCTGTGAACTGGCCGAGGCGCTGGAAGCGCTGGCGCCGTTCGGCAAGGATAACCCGCAGCCGGTCTTCCGCTTTCGCGATATGATCCCCTGCGATGTGCAGACCATGGGAAAGGAGAATAACCATCTGCGCTTTACCGGCCGCGGCGAGAGCGGCGAGCTGCAGTGCGTGCTCTTTCGCCGCGCCGCGGAGTTCCTCGGCGGCCTGCGGCAGGGGCAGCCGCTGGATGTCTACGGAACCCTGTCGGTCGACAGCTGGAACGGACGGCGCCGGGTTCAGGTGATCGTCGAGGATCTTGTACGGAAGCGTGCCGCGCGCGCAACGGAGGTTGTATGAAAATCAAGAAAAAATCCTTCATCCTGCTGATGATTGTCTTCATGCTGCTCGGCGGCGTGCTCGGCTGGGGCATTACATCACTGCTCGGTCCGGGATTCCGCAGCAGCAGCGGCGATCTGCAGTATATGAAGACCCGCTACGATAAACTGGAAACGATCTGGAGTCTCATCGACAGCAAATACTATCAGAAGGTCGATGACAGTCAATTGGAAACCAGCCTCTACAGGGGACTGGTGGCCGGGCTCAATGACCCGTACTCCAATTACATGACCAAAGACGAATACAAGAACTGGGAGGCGGGGACCCTGGGCGTCTATGACGGCATCGGTCTGCAGTTTGCCGAGGACAAGAAGGGACGCATGGTCGTGCTCAAGGTCATTGCCGACACCCCGGCGGATCGGGCCGGCATCGAAAAGAAGGACATCCTGCTCTCCGTCGACGGCAAAACCTACGACGACAGCAGCACGATGGCGAACGCGATCCGCGGCAAAGCCGGCACCCGGGTGAAGATCGTCTACGAACGCGACGGCAGAAAGCACAGCGTGACGATGACCCGCGCTTCGATCCAGTCCATTACCGTCGAGGAAAAGCAGCTTTCGGGCCGGATTGGTCTCATCACCGTCAGTGCGTTTGAAGAGAACACTGCCGATGATTTCAGGGACGCCCTGCGGAGCTGTGAAAAACGGCATGACAAGGGCCTGATCATCGATCTGCGCGACAACGGCGGCGGTCTGGTCGATGAAGCCGTCGATATCGCCGATCGGCTGATGGGCAAGGGAACAATCACCTATCTCGAAGATCGGCAGGGCAAAAAGGAGTACTACCGCTCCGACAGCAGCTGCACCAAGCTGCCCTATGTCGTGCTGGTCAACGACAGCAGTGCCAGCGCTGCGGAGATTCTCACGGCCGCTGTCAAGGACAATACCGACAATCCGATCGTCGGCCAGACAACCTTTGGCAAGGGCGTCGTGCAGGAAACACAGAAACTGTCGGATGGTTCGGCACTGACGCTGACGGTGATGCAGTACTATTCGCCGAAGGGAAGCACGATTCACAAAAAGGGCGTCAAGCCGGACTACGTCGTGAAGGGGAGAGCGGCACAGATGAAGAAGGCCCGGCAGCTGCTGCGGCACTGAGTGCCGGCGGGATGCACGCCTGCGCTTTGCCGTACGGCTCGCCCGCAGAGGAGATTCGATCGTGCCCGGCGGTTCTGCCGGCCCGGCTCGCCCGCAGAGGAAATTCGACCGTGCCCGGCGGTTCTGCCGGCCCGGCTCGCCCGCAGAGGAGATTCGATCGTGCCCGGCGGTTCTGCCGGCCCGGCTCGTTTGCGGAGCGGCGTGCGGATTGATATAATAAGCAGGGGAGTACTGCAAAGAAGCAGGACACCGGAGAGGAGAACACTGTGGCGTATGCATCCAAATTCAAGCAGAAGGATATCGATGAACTTTTTGCGGCCATTCTGACCCTGCGGGATGAGGAGGACTGCTATCGCTTTTTCGAGGATCTCTGCACCATCAACGAGATTCAGGCGTTTGCACAGCGGCTGCAGGTGGCCAGACTGCTCAATGAAAAGATGACCTACAGCGAAATTGAAGCTCGTACAAACGCCAGCACGGCGACGATCAGCCGCATCAACAAATGCCTGGTCTACGGCGCCGACGGGTACAAGAGAGTACTGGGAAGACTGAGTAAGAAGGAAGACGACCGAGGCGGGCAGGACGACTGAGTCGGAGCGCAGTCCGGGCGTCCGGTCGGGAACAGGAAACAGTATGAGAAAGATTCGATACCGCCGCATAGCGATTTTCACAGCGCTGATGATGCTGATCAGCGTTCTTTGGACTGCGGTTCCCGCTGCCGCAGCGAGCACAGAATCTAGGATCGCCGGCACCGCAGAGGCTTCTGCGGCGGCAGACGCCGGCGAAAGCACCGCTGCTTCATATGCCGGCGACGAAATCCTCGCCGTGACCGAAGACAGCGTCAGCAATGCGGAGATTCGCGATCTGGCCGACGAAAACGGCGACAGCTGCGAAGCGATCACCAAAGTGGACGACTGCAAGATGGCGGTGGTCAAACTCGATGAGGATACGACGCCGGCCGCGGCTGCGGACGATTACGGCAGCGAGGATCAGGTGCTTTACGCTCAGCCGAACTACCGCTATCGTCTCAGCGGGAGCAGTACGGACAGTGACGCGGACGGGAAGGAGGCTGCATCGGGCAGCGAGACCGCATCGGACTCCGCCTCGACAGCGAGCGGTACAGCCGCAGATTCGGAACCCGCTGCCGAGGAGCCGGATGATCCGTACCTGAACGCGAGTTCGACCTCGGACTACTATGAAAACTACAACGATTCCGCGCAGTGGTATCTCTGGCGCATCCGCGCACCGCAGGCCTGGAGGAAGATGACGCACAAAAATGACCGCAGCGTCAAAGTCGGTGTCATCGACACCGGCGTCGTCCGCCAGCACAAGGATCTGCAGCAGGCCGTCGCCGGTACGAAGCGCGTTGAAACGAGAGAGCTGACTCAGAATGCCTATAAGAAAAACGGAAAGGGCAGCGGTCTCAACAAGTACACGTATCAGGATCCCAGCGGCCACGGCACCCACGTCTGCGGCCTGATCGCCGCCGAGACTGACAACGGCTGCGGCATCGCCGGCGCTTCCTATAACTGCGTCAGCCTTTACGTCGCCGATGCGGCGGATGACGAGTCCTTTTATACCTCCGATCTGGTCAAGGCCATGAACTGGCTGCAGCAGAAACAGGTGCAGGTCATCAACATGAGTCTCGGCATGCCCGGCTATGATCGTCTCATGGAAACAAAAATCCACAGCCTCAGCGAAGCGGGCATCGTCTGCGTCGCGGCGGCCGGCAACGTAAAGAGCCAGGGCCGCAATTCGCCGTCTGATGCATCCGAGGTGATCTCCGTGATCGCTGCCGGCCATTCGCGGCTGACCGAGGCAAACAGCGAATATGCCGCCAACAGCATGGCGTCCTATTCCAATTACGGCAGCAGCAAGGATCTGATGGCTCCGGGCGGAGCGCTGACAAAGAACGGGCATGATCCAAACGGCCTGTGCAGCACCTGGAACACGGGAACCACCGCCTATCATTACGAAAGCGGCACTTCGATGGCGGCACCGCTGGTAACCGCCACGGCGGCCATGGTGATTGCCGAGGGCGGAGAGGCCCTGGGCAGCGGCAGTGCCTTTGTCCGCCGCGTCAGGAATCTGCTCTGCAATGCCGCGGAGCTCAAAGAAGGGGTGGACTTTCATCCGCAGCGCGGCTTTGGCATGCTCAACGCCGAAGAAGCCGTCACCCTGGCGCAGCAAGCGGCGGAAAGCGGACTGCAAGCGGCGCCGACCGCGCTGCTGACCGGCAGGGACTCGGTCACTGTCTATCCCGGGCAGACCGCTGCGATAAAGTACAAAGTCATTCCCGGCAATGCCGATGCCGCGCAGGTGACTTGGACATCGGCGGATCCCGCCGTCGCGACGGTCAGCAGCGACGGCGTCATCAGCGGAAAGAAAGAGGGAAAAACGACGGTGACTGCCGTCGTCGGCAGCGTGCGTCGCATCTTTTCCGTCTCCGTCGGCGCCGGCGCGCAGCCAATGTCCACAAAGCCGCAGCGGATTCGCGGCAGTCTGACGCTGACCGATCAGGTGGCGGAAATGCGGCATAATAAGGCTTTGAATCTGCAGACAACCTACGCAGATGTCTACCGCTTTCGGCTGACAAAGGGGCAGCGGCTGCGCTGCTGCATGCAGTCGCCGTCCAGCGGCATATCCTGCCTGCTGCTGCTGTTCGACAGCCGCGGCCGGCTGCGCAGCGTCGGCCGCGTCAACAACGATGACCTGTACTGCAGGCTGTCGTACAAGGCGGCCAAAAGCGACAGCTATTACCTCGAAGCATCCCATGTTCTGGCAGCCTGCGTCGACGTCAGCGACCGGGAAATCCTCGGAAGCTATACGCTGTACTCGACCTCGGCATCGCAGAAGGTGAAGTCGATCAGGGTAAAAAAGCGCGGCCGCAATACCATCGTACTCGCCTGGCAGGCGCCCTCCAGTGCGGCCGGTCTGCGCTGCCGGGTCGATCTTTGCAATGCAGAGAAAAAAAAGATTTCGACCAAGACGACCGGCACGGACGGCATCACGCTCAGCCATCTGCGCCGCCGCTCGACCTACTATGTCCGGGTCCGGCCGTATCTGAACGCCCAGGGCGGACGGCTCTACGGCGGCACTTCGAACTATGTGAAGGTGCAGACCAGATGAACCGCCGGCGCGATGACGGCGACGGCATCGAGGTGCTCTGCGGGAGAACGGATGCACCGCCGCTGGCAGAGGCCGCGGAGCCGGATCAGCGCATCCGCATCGCGCTGGCGCTTTACGGCGGCGTAAAAAAAAACCGCCGAAGGCGAAAGAATCGCGGCGACGGAAGGAAAGAGGGAGGCGGATGCGGCGGCAGCCGGGGCAGCCGGCGCTGCGGCTCCGGAGCGCCGGCGCATCGTGCGCAGCCCCGCCGGCAAGCCCTCCTTTGCGGTCGGGGGACCGCATTTCTCCGTCAGCCACAGCGGCCCGCACTGGGCCTGCTGCTTTGCCGGCGAGAACGTCGGGCTCGATATTCAGGAGCGGCGCGAGGTCGATGCCGTCCGTCTGGCGGAACGCTTTTTTACGCCCGCTGAGGCGGCCTGCTGCCGCCGCGGCGGGGTGGAGATGTTTTACCGCATCTGGGTGCGCAAGGAGGCGCTGGTCAAATATGCCGACTGCACCCTGGCACGCCTGCTCGGCCGCGCGCAGGTTGCCGATGAGAGCGGCGTGAAGGACCGCGTTTTCTGGCACGGCGAAGTCGTCGCGCTGCGGGAATTCCGCCTCGGCGAGACGATCATCGGCGCCGTGGCGGCAAAGGAGATCAAGCAGCTATGTCTGAGAGAAATGAGTGGAAGAAAGCAAATCTGACCGGGATCCTGTTTGCGGTCATGGTCGGATTTTCCTTTCTCAGCGTCAAGATCTGCACGCGTTACGGCGACACACTGCAGATTATGACTATCCGCTATGATTTTGCGATGCTGGCAGTGCTGGTTTTTCTCGCCCTGGGTCTGGGCCGCGTCGAAATGCGGCACAAGCCGAAGCGCGATCTGATTCTGACGGCGCTGTTCTACATCGGCTTCATGGTGCTGCAGTGCCTCGGCCTCTTCTTTTCGTCCTCGGCCGAGAGTGCGATCCTCTTCGCGATCATCCCGATCCTGGTCAAGATCATTGCCGAGATCTTTCTCAAAGAAAAGTCGACGAAGCTGCAGAATCTCTTCGTGCTGCTATCGGTCTGCTCGCTGGTGGCGATGATCGCCTTCGGCGCCGGCGGTCTGTCGTTCAACCTTGCCGGCATCGCACTCCTGCTGCTGTCTTCGCTGTCGATGGCGGTCAACAATGTGTATATGCGCTTTGTGCGCGACGTCTATACGCCGTTTGAGATCACCTTCATGATCTGCCTGCTCGGCTGCGTGCTCTTCAACGCGGCTTCGCTGGTGCGCGGCCTGGCGGCCGGCCATCCGCTGCAGCTTTACATCGCTCCGCTCTCCGAGCCGGCTTTCGTGATCGCCACCGCGTACCTGGGCATCTTCTGCATTCTCTTCTCGGCACAGATGATGGCCTACATGCAGGCGCACATGCCGGCGGTCAACGCCTCGCTCTACGGCAATGTCTCGACGGCGATCTCGGTCATTGCCGGCGTCGTCGTGCTCGGCGAGGTCCTGCACTGGTACCACATCGTCTTCGGAGCAGCGATCATTCTCGGTGCGGTCGGCATGAACCTCAGCGGCAGAAAGAGGGTCGAAGATGAAACTGCGTGATCTGTCGCTGCGCTATCTGACGTACCGCGACCGAACCGAGGAGGAGATGCGCCGCTATCTGCGCCGCAAGGGCTTTGCCGCAGAGGAGACGGAAGCCGAGATCGAGGCGCTGCGCGAGCTGCGGCTGCTCGACGACGTGCGCTTTGCCCGCCAGTATCTGGCCGCCTCGTTTGCCAGAGGCCGCGGCCTTCTGCGGGTGCGCCGCGAGCTGCGGCAGAAGGGCGTCGGCGCGTTCGAGATTGAGGACGGGGAAGCCGCCTACGAGGAGGAATACGGCTGTTCCCTCGCCGAGGAGGAGCCGCGCCGGGCCAGGCAGGCGGCGGAAGCGTTTCTTTCCGGCAGCGGGAAGATCGATCCAAAGCAGCTGGCGCGCCTCGGGCGCCGACTTGCCGGACTGGGATACGAAAGCCGCATCATCTATGATATACTCGGTTCATACCGAAGGAGGGAGGAACTATGAGCATCCGCGTACAACAGGGAGATATTACCAAACTGAAGATCGAGGCCATCGTCAATGCGGCCAATCGCAGCCTTCTCGGCGGCGGCGGTGTCGACGGCGCCATTCACCGTGCAGCCGGCCCGGAGCTGCTCGAGGAGTGCCGCACGCTCCACGGCTGTGAAACCGGACAGGCCAAACTGACCCGCGGCTACCGGCTTCCGGCCGCTTATGTCATTCACACCGTCGGCCCGGTCTGGCACGGCGGCAGCCACGGCGAAGCCGATCTTCTCGCTTCGGCGTACCGCAGCAGTCTGCAGACGGCCTGGGACGCCGGCATTCGCAGCATCGCCTTCCCGGCGATTTCCACCGGGGTTTACGGCTATCCGAAGGACCAGGCGGCGCAGATCGCCGTCGAAACCGTGCGCGCGTTTCTCCGTGAACACGATATGGATGTGGTGCTGATGGCCTTCAGCGACGGTGACGCCCGCCGCTATCAGAAGCTGCTCGATGAGGACGGGGAATAGCGGAGGACGGCCATGACGGAGAATACGCAGCTGAAGGAACTCTTCAACGCCTTCAGCTTTGATGTCATCGATGAATACAAGGAAGTGCTCTGGCTGGTGCGCCAGAATTCCCGCATCTTCGGGCGCAAGCATTATGACGAGGCCATCGCCCAGCTGGGAGCGCTGCGGGAGCGGGCCGCCCGCCTGGCGCCGCGCGATCTGACGGCGGACTCGGAACTTGAGAAGGAGCTGATCGATCTGCTGGCACGGGCCCGTCACGTTTTCGGCGAAGTGACGCTGGCGCAGATCCGACTCCAGGAGATGCTGCGCGACAAGGCGCACAGGAAGGGCAGGGTGAAGATGTCGGACTGCAAGGTGGAGATGGACCGCATCAACGAGGAGACCGAGACGCTCAATCGTCTGCTGCGGGCTCTCGATGTCAAATGGGCCGACTATCTGGAGGAAACGGAATGACGCTCGCCATTCTTCTTCTGCTGCTGGCCGCGGTGGCGCTGCTGGTCCTCGTGCTGCTGCAGAACCGCGCGGCGCAGCGTGCCGGCACCAAGGCTGCGGCCGGCGGTCTGCGCGATTTTTCCGATCTGATGGTGGAGATGCAGCGCGCCTCGGCTGACAGCCAGGACAAGCGGCTGGCCGAGCTGTCGCGCCAGATGGAAGCGATGACGCTGACGGAAGAGCAGAAGCTCGATCAGATGCGGGCGGCGATGGAGCGCAGCCTCGGCGTCATCCGCGAGGACAACGGCCGGCGCCTCGAGCAGATGCGGGAAACTGTCGACGAGAAGCTGCAGCAGACGCTGGAGGAGCGCATCAGCCGCTCGTTCAAGGACGTCAGCGACCGCCTCGAGGAAGTCTACCGCGGCCTCGGGGAAATGCGCCGCCTGGCCGGCGAAGTCGACGATCTGTCGCGTGTGCTCTCGAATGTGAAGACGCGCGGCATGCTCGGCGAGATCCAGCTGGGCGCGATTCTCTCCGAGATTCTGGCGCCGGAGCAGTATGCCGAAAATGTGCGCACGCGCAGCCGCGGCAGCGAGCGCGTCGAATTCGCGATTCGCCTGCCCGGCAGCGGCGACGGCACGATCTGGCTGCCGATCGACGCCAAGTTCCCCGGCGACACCTACCGCGCCCTCGAGGAAGCGTACGATTCGCGCGACAAGGTGCGCATCGACGCCGCCGGCAGAAAGCTGGAGACGGCGATCCGCAAAGCCGCCAGGGACATTCACGAAAAGTACGTGGAACCGCCGGAAACCACAGACTTTGCGATCATGTTTCTGCCGATCGAGGGCCTCTATGCCGAAGTCGTGCGCCGCGGGCTGGTCGAAACGCTGCAGCGCGACTGCAAGGTGAACATCGCCGGACCGACGACGATGGCGGCGCTGCTCAACAGTCTGCAGATGGGCTTCCGCACACTCGAGATCCGCCGCCATTCGAGCGAGGTCTGGGACGTGCTCGCCGCGGTGCGCAGCGAGTTCACCAAATTCGGCGAGGTACTCGATAAAACCCAGCAGCGGATCGACCAGGCCGGCCGCGAGCTCGACACGCTGGTCGGGGTGCGCACCCGCAGCATCAACCGCACCCTGCGGCGCCTCGACGAGCACAGATCGCAGTCGGCGTCCGCCGCCGCGGCGGCCGCCGGCGGAGAAAGACCCGCAGCCGGCGGGGAAAAGGCCACGGGCGGCGCAGGGAACGCAGACAGCCGGGAACATCCGGCCGCCTGTGCAGCGAACGCAGAACAGGAAGGAAACCGCGGCGCGGGAACAATAGAGAGAAGGGACGGAGAGGAAGCGAGATGAGTATTTTTGCGATCGGCGATGTACATCTTTCGCTCGGCAGCGAAACCGACAAGCCGATGAGCGTGTTCGGCGCCGCCTGGGAGAATCACGACCGGCGCCTCGCCGAAGACTGGCGCCGGCAGGTCACGGAACAGGATACCGTGATCGTAGCCGGCGACATCAGCTGGGGCCTGAAGCTCGAGGACGCGATGCCGGATCTCGAATTTCTCGATGCACTGCCGGGACATAAGGTGATGATCAAGGGCAATCACGATCTCTGGTGGAACGGCATCACCCGCCTTAACCGGCTTTTTGATGATATGACCTTTCTGCAGAATTCCTGCTGCGAGGCCGAGGGCTGGTACATCTGCGGCAGCCGCGGCTGGCTCTGCCCCGGCAGCGAGGGATTTACCGAGAGCGACGAGCGCATCTACCTGCGCGAGACAGGGCGCGTCGAACGCAGCCTGGAAGCTGCGCGCAGCCGCGGCGCGGAGCGGATCATTGCCGTGACCCATTATCCGCCGACCAACGACAAGCTGCAGCCGTCGGACTTTACGAAAATGTTTACCGAGGCCGGCGTGAAAACAGCCCTCTACGGACATCTGCACGGCCCCGAATCATACGGCAAAGGTCTGCGCGGCATTCTCAACGGCGTGCGCTACCAGCTGGTGTCGCTCGATTTTCTCGAATGCCATCTGCGCCGCATTACGGACGGAACGACGCTGCTGTAGGAGCAGCGGCATCCGGTTCCGCGCCCGGCAGCACAGCCTCACGGACGGCGGGCAGGAGACAGTCGGCAGCACAGGAGACAGTCGGCAGCACAGGAGACAGTCGGCAGCAATACTATAAACGATACGAATAACATGGACATCAGGTACAGGAAGGAAGAGCCATGCAGGAAACCATTGGAACAAAACGCGTGATACTGATCGTACTCGACAGCTTCGGCGTCGGTGCGCTGCCCGACGCGGCGGATTTCGGCGATGCCGGTGCCGACACCTTCGGCCACATCGTCGATCGCTGCCCCGCGCTGCAGCTGCCGCATCTCTGCGAACTCGGCCTCGGCAACATCCGCGGCGCCGCCGGCGGACGCCTGGCCGTCGCCGCACCGAACGGCGCTTACGGCCGGCTGCGAGAGCGCGCGGCCGGACGCGACACGATCACCGGGCACTGGGAGATCGCCGGCGTCATCAACCGCACGCCGTTCAAGACCTATCCGCACGGATTTCCTGCGTCCTTCATTCATGATTTTGAACAGCGGATCGGCCGTCGCGTGCTGGGCAACTATCCGGCCAGCGGCACGGTCATCATCGAGGATCTCGGCGACGAACATGAAGCGACCGGCTCTCCGATCGTCTATACCAGCGCCGACAGCGTTTTTCAGATCGCCGCCAACACCGCGGTGATCCCCCTTGACGAGCTCTATCGCATCTGCGAGACGGCCCGCTCCATGCTGCACGGCGAGCTGGCCTGCGGCCGCGTCATCGCCCGTCCCTACATCAAGGTCAACGGCAAGCGGCAGCGCACCGCCGATCGCCGCGATTACGCGGTTTCGCCGCCGCAGCCGACGATGCTCGACCTGATCAGCGGCGCCGGGCTGGAGGTGAAGGCCGTCGGCAAGATCCACGACATCTTCAACGGCCGCGGCATGACCGAGAGCGTCCACACCGAGGATAATATGGACGGAGTCGACCAGACCCTGCGGCTGATGAAGGAACCGTTTTCCGGCCTGCTCTTCACCAATCTCGTTGACTTTGATTCCAAATACGGGCATCGCCGCAACCCGCAGGGGTACGCGGAGGCGCTGCAGGCCTTCGATGACCGCCTGCCGGAACTGCGCGCGGCGCTGCAGCCGGAAGACCTGCTGATGCTCTGTGCCGACCACGGCAACGATCCGATTCACAGCGGCTTTGATCATACGCGCGAATACATTCCGCTGCTGGTCAGCGGTGCTTGCGTGCGCCCCGGAGAGCTTCCGGACAGCGATACCTTTGCCGATATCGGCGCCACGGTCTGCGACTGGCTCGGTACAGAAAACACCGGTGAAGGACACTCGCTGCTGCCGCTGCTGACAGGGGAGGGACGCTGAATGAATATGTATGATATTATCGCCCGCAAGCGCGACGGCGGCCGGCTGAGCGGCGAAATGATCGACGCCTTTGTGAGCGGCTACACGGACGGAGCCATTCCCGATTACCAGGCCAGCGCGCTGCTGATGGCGATTTACCTGCGCGGTCTCGACCGCGAAGAAACCTACCGACTCACCGATGCGATGCTGCGCTCCGGCGACGTCGTCGACCTGCATTCCATCCCCGGCATCAAGGTCGACAAGCACAGCACCGGCGGCGTCGGCGATAAAACCACGCTGATCGCAGCACCGCTGGCGGCGGCCTGCGGGGTGCCGGTGGCGAAAATGAGCGGCCGCGGTCTCGGCTTCAGCGGCGGCACCGTCGACAAGCTGGAATCCATCCCCGGCTTCCGGACCGCGGTTCCGGAGGACCGCTTTCTCCGCCTGGTCCGGGAGAACGGCATTGCGGTGATCGGTCAGACGGCACAGATCGCCCGTGCCGACAAAAAGCTCTATGCGCTGCGCGATGTGACAGCGACCGTCGAAAACATCAGCCTGATCGCCAGCAGCATCATGAGCAAAAAACTGGCTTCCGGCAGCGATGCGATCATCCTCGATGTCAAGTGCGGGGCCGGCGCGTTTATGCATGAGAGGGAGCAGGCCGTCGAACTGGCTGAATTGATGGTCGATATGGGAAAGAGAGCCGGCAAGCGCACCATTGCCGCCATTACGGCGATGGATCAGCCGCTGGGAGAAGCTGTCGGCAATGCGCTCGAGGTGCGAGAGGCTGTGCGGGTTCTGCACGGAGAGGGACCGGCGGATATCGGCGAGCTGTCGGTGCTGCTGGCCGGACTGATGGTCTATGCGGGCGGACTGGCGGATACGCCGCAGGACGGCCGCAGAAAGGCGGATCAGGCGCTGCACGACGGCAGCGGACTGGAGAAGCTGCGCGCGATGATTCTCGGCCAGGGCGGCGATGACTCGGTGCTCGCTGAGCCGCAGAAACTGGCCGCCGCACCGCTGTCGCGGACGGTCATGGCGCCGCGCGACGGATATATCCGCCATCTTTTTGCCGATCGAGTCGGCCTTGCATCCCAGCGCAGCGGAGCCGGCCGGGTTCGCAAGGACGACGAGCCGGATCTCGGTGCCGGCGTTGTACTCAACCATAAAATCGGCGATGCCGTGCGGTGCGGCGAAGCGCTGGCCGTCATTTACAGCAGCAGCGAAGAAAAACTGACAGCGGCGGCGGAAGAACTGGAGCAAGCTTTTGACATCGGGGATGAACAGCCGATGCAAAATCCGCTGCTGCTGCAGCTGATCGGCGCCTGAACGGGCTGTCTGCCGCCGGCCGGAAGGTATACAATAAAATTTATACAGACGCTTTGGCGGGCGCGGCAGCCGCCGTTCGCCCGCGGCCGGGCCGCGCGACGGAGCAGGAATTTGACTTTTTGTCCGAATACGGTATAATAATTGCATCTGGTCCATAACTTGAACCTTACGAGGAGAGAATTATGGTAAAGCAAGGAAAGCGTGTGTGTAGTTTACTGCTCTGTTTTGTCGTGGCTGCGGCGTTGATTGGCGTACAGCCATTTTTCATTTCCGGAGGGCGGGCAGCGGCCTCGACCACTGCTTATACGATCACTGCCAAGGACGGGCCCCTGAAAATCTACAGCACGGCATCTTCTTCCGGCAAAGTGCTCGGTTCGGTTCCGAAGGGAAAAACACTAGTCTCGGCGTCGCGGAAAAAGTCCGGCACCAGCCTGTACTGGTATAAGATCACATATAACAAACATACCGGTTATGTCAGCGGCAGGTATCTGCAGCTGCAGAGTACGGTTCTCACCTACCGCATTGCCAAAGAAGCTTACACTGTCAGCGCTGTTTCGGTACGACCGCAGCCTTCTTCGGCCGCGGCCAGAACGGCATTGCTGAAGAAAAATACGAGCATTCGGATTCTTGGCTGGCACACGACAGCGGCAGCCAAAAAATGGGGCGTGATCAAGTATAAAGGCAAGACCAGCTACGTCAGCGCTCGATGTGTGAAACTCGGCAGCTTGCCTGCGGCAGACAGCGGCAGTTCCGATTCGAGCAGCAGCGGCTCTTCACAGAGCGGTTCGAGTTCCGATGCATCCGGCGGCACGGGAAGCGGCAGTTCCTCTTCGCAGCCCGTGGATTTTGAAACGTACATGAAGAAACAGGGTTTCCCCGACAGCTACAAGCCCTATCTTCGCAAGCTGCACAAGGCACATCCTAAATGGGTCTTCAAAGCACAGAATACCGGTCTCAAATGGAGCACCGTGATTGCCAAAGAAAAAACCATCGGCAACAATCTGGTCGAGCCGGACTCACCTTCGTCCTATAAATCCAAAAGTCTGCGAGTCTACAACCCGCTGACCAAAAAATACCGGACCTTTGACGGACGCTGGAATCAGGCATCCGATGCGATCATCAAATATTACATGGATCCGCGCAATTTTCTCAACAGCAGCGGTATCTATCAGTTCATGAGTCACAAATATAATTCCGACTATCAGAACAAGTCGACCATCCGCAGCATCACCTCGATGAACAGCAGCTGCTTTCTGGACAATTCGACCAACTGGTCGCGGCTGCTGAAAGCCGGGCAGACATCGCACGTCAACCCCAATGTGCTGACGGCGATGATCATTCAGGAACAGGGCTGGCGGGGGACTTCCAGTCTGATTTCCGGCCTCTATTCCGGATACAGGGGGTATTACAACTACTTCAATATCGGTGCGTACTGTTCAGGCGGCATGAACGCCGTGCAGCGCGGTCTCTGGTATGCGAGCGGCGAGGGACGCGGCCGCACCAGCTACGGCCGTCCATGGGACAGCCGCCAGAAATCGATGACCGGCGGCGCCTGCTTCTATTACAGCGGCTATGTCAGCAAAAAGCAGTACACTTACTACACGAAAAAATTCAACGTCTGCAACGGCAGTTCCAATGTGGCGGAACACGAATACATGACCAATGTAGAGGGGGCTTGCAGCGAAGGCCGCATTCTCTCCTATGCCTATCGCAAGAAGAGCAGCTATGCGTCTGTGTTCTATATTCCGGTCTACAAGAGCATGCCGGCGAAAAAATGCACCAAACCGAAATAATACGCGCCGCGAAGACGGACTGACCGCTGCCCCGCACGTCGAAAGAACGGCAGCGGTCAGTTTTTTATTGCCAATTCGGTCCGCCTGCAGGTATAATGTTCACAGCGGGAAATCGGGGAAAGAAGGACAAGGAGGGTCTATGCTCTATTGTGCCAAAGACAAGTATCGCGCACTGCGCAGCCTGCCGACCAAGCGCCTGCGCGGCGAAAGCCTCTCGGCCAGGGAAGTGATCAGCATCATCGAAGATGAACTGCTCGGCGAAGGGCAGGCGCGCAAGAACCTGGCAACGTTCTGTCAGACCGTCATGGAGCCGGAAGCGAGGGAACTGATCAGCCGTACGCTGGAAAAGAACGCGATCGATAAATCGGAATATCCCAAGACGGCCGAGCTGGAAAACGCCTGCGTCAATATTCTTTCGCGTCTCTGGCATGCGCCGGGCAGCGAAGAATACATCGGCACTTCGACGGTCGGCAGCAGCGAAGCCTGTATGCTGGCCGGAATGGCGATGAAGTTCCGCTGGCGCAATCTGGCCCGCGAGCGCGGGCGCGACGTGACCGGCACCAGGCCCAATCTCGTCATTTCCTCCGCTTACCAGGTATGCTGGGAAAAATTCTGTGTCTACTGGGACGTCGAGCTGCGCTCGGTGCCGATCAGCTCCGAACACATGACGCTCGATGCCGCGGCCGCGATGGAGCGCGTCGATGAAAACACGATCGGCATCGTCGGCATCCTCGGGGTTACCTATACCGGCATGTACGATAACATCCAGGAGCTCGACAACGCGGTCGGCCGCTATAACGCGTCACACGAGCACCAGCTGGTGATCCATATCGACGGCGCCAGCGGCGGTCTCTATGCGCCGTTCATCTCGCCGGATCTGAAGTGGGACTTTCAGCTCCCCAACGTAGTTTCGATCTCCACCTCGGGTCATAAATACGGTCTCGTCTACCCCGGCATCGGCTGGGTTCTCTGGCGCGACCGGCGTTACCTGCCGGAAGAGCTGATCTTTGAGGTCGATTATCTCGGCGGAAAGATGCCGACCATGGCGATCAACTTTTCCCGCAGCGCCAGCCAGATCATCGCACAGTACTACAACTATCTGCGTTTCGGTTATGAGGGCTACGAGGAAATCCACCGGCAGACGCGCGACAAGGCGCTGCAGATCAGCGAGGCGCTGGCGCAGATGGAAGACTTCGAGGTGCTGCACAAGGGCTACGATCTGCCGGTACTCTGCTACACGCTGCGCGAAGATCCCGCCCGCATCTGGACGCTCTACGATCTCTCCGACCGTCTGATGATGAAGGGCTGGCAGGTCCCGGCCTATCCGCTGCCGGCTGACCGGGAAGATGTGATCGTGCAGCGCGTCGTCTGCCGCGCTGATTTCAGCCAGCGGATGTGCACCAATTTCCTCGAGGACTTTCGCAATGCCGTCGCCGAGCTGCGCGAGGCCAACGTGACGTTCCACGCCGGCCGCCACGACAGCTACGGCTATACGCACTGAAGAGTGCGAAAACCTGCCGCCGAGGCGGCTTCGGGTACGCGCACTGAGGCATATGAAAGCCGGCCGCCGCAGATGCATCGAATCGTTCGGTCCGCCTGGCGGTTTCCTTGTGCGGGAACAGGGGCCGGGATATGCAGCCGGCGAGCGTCAAGGTGACGGGCCGGCATCCGACAGCAGGATCGCCAAAACATCGGGATATCTGCAATATACCGACTGAATGGTCGTACAGATCGACGTATAGATGTATAAAGGAGAAGCATTTATGGATCCGCGAATTGAAAAATTATCCAGCCTGCTGGTACAGTATTCGTGCCGCGTGCAGCCCGGCGAACGGGTGATGATCGATGTGGAGGGCAGAGCCGCCTATGCACTGGCCCGGCAGCTGGTCCGCGATGTGTATGCCGCCGGCGGGCTGCCGTATGTCAGTCTGCGCGAAGAGACCCTGACCCGAGAAGTGCTGCTCGGATGCAGTGAGGACCAGATCGCGTTTGAGAATGCCATGGAACTGGCCCGCATGGAGGGCATGCAGGCTTATATCGCGGTGCGCGGCAGCGAAAACAGCGCCGAGCTGGCCGATGTACCGGCGGAACGTCTCAACCTCTACAATCGCGTCATGCAGCCGGTGCTCGACCAGCGCGTCAACCACACCAAGTGGGTCATCCTGCGCTATCCGAACGGTGCCATGGCGCAGCGGGCCGGAACCAGCCAGGAAGCGTTTGCCGACTTCTTCTTCGATGTCTGCACGCTCGATTATGCGAAGATGTCGCGGGCCATGGATCCGCTGGCCGCACTGATGGAGAAAACCGACCGCGTGCGGATCAAGGGACCCGGCACAGATCTGACGTTTTCGATCCGGGGTATCCCCGCCGTCAAATGCTGCGGTGAATGCAACATCCCCGACGGCGAAGTCTATACGGCACCGGTCAAAGAGTCGATGAACGGCTTTATCACCTACAACACGCCTTCGGAAGAGCAGGGGTTTACGTATGAAAAGATCGCTTTTGAGATTCGCGACGGAAAGATCACCAGCGCTGCGGCCAATGACGAGGACCGCATCCGCCAGCTGCTCGACACCGACGAAGGCAGCCGCTATTTCGGAGAATTTTCGCTCGGCGTCAATCCGTATATCCTCAGCCCGATGAAGGATACGCTCTTCGATGAAAAAATCTGCGGAAGCTTCCATCTGACGCCCGGATGCTGCTACGAGGATGCTCCGAACGGCAATTACTCGGCGCTGCACTGGGATCTCGTCTGCATCCAGCGCGCCGACTACGGCGGCGGCGAGATCTGGTTTGATGATCGTCTGATCCGCAAAGACGGGCTTTTTGTCATCCCCGAACTGGAAGGTCTGAATCCGGAGCGGCTGAAATAAGCGCCGGCCGCCAGCGTCCGGCATGTCGGAGAAGCGAGAACGGCAGCGGTTTTGTCGTCCCGGTCCCTGATCGTGCCGGCACCGAGGCGGGCCGTTTGCGATCCGCACGGCTTCCGGCCCGGACATCCTGACATTTCAAAACCCGGAAACCCTGCCGAGAAACCCTGTTATTTCAAAAAAACCGTTGCATTATGCGGCCGACTTAGTGTATAATAGGCGTCGGCCGCCGATTTGGGGATATAGCTCAGTTGGGAGAGCGCAAGGTTCGCAATCTTGAGGTCAGGGGTTCGATCCCCCTTATCTCCACCATGATTTCGGCCCGGAAGGATTGCCTTCCGGGCCTTTTTATTGCCCGCATTCCGGCTCGCTGCAACGGTTTCGGCCGGGTTCGACTCGTCGATCAGATTCTTCTCGACCAGCGGCTCCCGCGCGAGCGCAAAATGGAACGGCAGCGAGTTCAAGAGCGACAGGATCACGCTAAGGGACACGAGGACAACTACGTCGAGTACACGGTGCCGTCCGGGATGACCCTCACGATGAGCAGCCAGGGCGTACCGGGCACTGACGAGAAGATCGTCGACACCGTATCCTGCACGAACCTCGTGAAGGGCAGGGGGTACACGGTCAGCAGCATCCTCTCGAACGCGGCCGCGTTCATCGCGGTCCACAACCACCCGTCCGGGTCGCCGCAGCCGAGCGAGGAAGATATAGCTACGACAAGGCGGCTCCAGGAGTGCGGCGAGCTCATGAACATCAAGATGCTCGACCACATATCATAGTGGCAGGGGAGACGGGTGAGATCCGGAGCCTCCTGAGGGACGGACTTATGGACAGTGGCAGACGGGAGCATGATTTTGAAAGATAGAAAAACGATCCTGCGCGGGCGGGATCGGTACATGGCTGACGGTGGCCGGTCATCGTTTCATTATGCCACACTATGCGGTCTTTTTTGCGTATTTACAGGTCATTTTTTCCTGACGATAGCGTTGATTGCTTAGAAGTGGTAAAATGCCTGCAGGAAAGCAAATGCGGAACAGAACAGCTGATGCTTTGATGTAGAAAGGAAGAACAGAGATGACTGGACGAATCATGAAAAAGATACCGGCATTGATCCTGTCGGTCATCATGGTCATCGCCATGATGCCGATCCTGCCGGGAGGAATGCAGAGAACATATGCGGCAGACGGAATAACTGCGAACAACGGAGACACAAACACCTCATCGTGGGAGAGTGGAGAATATACAGTCTCCGGCAATGTAACGCTGTCTGAACGCGTCATCGTTACAGGTAACGTGACCCTTAATCTTTCAGAGGGGGCAAACCTTAACTGTTTGAGAGGCATACATGTGGCTGGCAGCAACAGCCTGATTATCAACGGCCCGGGTTCGCTGACCGCTGATCCGCCTGAGGAGGGTGCCGGCATCGGCGGAACAAGCAAAGAGGCGGGCATGAGCTGGAACGCGTATAATTGCGGGACGATTACCATCAATGGCGGAACGATCAAAGCTAAGGGCAGTGTCTGGGCAGCCGGTATCGGCGGCTCTACAAATGGTTCAGGCGGAACCATCATCATCAATGGCGGGGATATTACAGCCACTGGAGGCGGTCAGGGAAATCAATTTGCAATCGGCAAAGGCAGCGGCGATGTCAACAGTGTTGAAGCCGGATCCGTCACTATCAGTGGCGGAATCATAGACGCCACTGATGGCGGCAACTGGACAAGCGATATATGTAAATACAGAAATTATCAAACTCCTAATGACGGATATACATATACGTGCTATGTGGGTGGGAGCAAGGTAGATTCTCTATCATATTCTCTTCAAAACTATAATAGCAGGACATATACGTTCAAAGTCCTGAAAAACTATAAAATCAGTTATGATCTGAATAACGGAACGAACAACACGGCTAATCCGACGGCGTACACGGTAGAGACCGAGGATATCAAGTTGGAAGATCCGACGAGAACAGGGTGGACTTTCGAAGGATGGTACACCGACGCTGCTCTGGCAAATAAGGTTGGTGAGGTCGCGATTCCAAAGGGAAGCACAGGTGATAAAACTTTCTACGCGAAGTGGACACCAAACACCTATACTGTGAAATTCGACGCAAACGGCGGCACAGGCACCATGTCCGACATGTCGATGAAATACGACGAATCAAAGGATCTGACTGAAAACGGATTTACGAGGGCCGGGTATACTTTCTCGGGCTGGAACACTGAAAAGGGCGGCTCAGGTATTAAATACGCCGATAAAGCATCGGTCAGGAATCTGACCGCCGAGAAAAATGGCACAGTGACGCTCTACGCGCAGTGGACAGCGGACAAATACAATGTGATGCTCGATCAGAAAGGCGGCACAGACGGCGATACTAGCGTCAATGCGACATTCGATTCGGATATGCCGTCCGCGACGATGCCGAAGAAGGAAGGATATACATTCGGCGGATACTTCGATGCGGAGACCGATGGAACGAAGTACTACAACGCCGACGGCACAAGTGCGAATAAGTGGGACAAGACAACAGATGACACGAAGCTGTACGCTCATTGGACGGCGAACAAATACACGGTGAAATTCGACGCAAACGGCGGCAGTGGCAGCATGTCCGATATGTCGATGAAATACGACGAATCACAGAATCTGACTGAAAACGGATTTACGAGGGCCGGGTATACTTTCTCGGGCTGGAACACTGAAAAGGGCGGCTCAGGTGATAAATACGACGATAAAGCATCGGTCAATAATCTGACTGCAGTGAATGGCGGCACAGTGACGCTCTACGCGAAGTGGACAGCGAACAAATACAATGTGACGCTCGATCAGAAAGGCGGCAGAGACGGCGATACTAGCGTCAATGCGACATTTGATTCGGATATGCCGTCCGCGACGATGCCGAAGAAGGAAGGATATACATTCGGCGGATACTTCGATGCGGAGACCGATGGAACGAAGTACTACAATGCTGACGGCACAAGTGCGAAAAAGTGGGACAAGACAACAGATGACACGAAGCTGTACGCTCATTGGACAGCGAACAAATACAATGTGACGCTCGATCAGAAAGACGGTACCGGCGGAACCGGAAACGTCGAAGCGACGTACGGCTCGGATATGCCGTCCGCGACGATGCCGAAGAAGGAAGGATATACATTCGGCGGATACTTCGATTCGGAGACCGATGGAACGAAGTACTACAATGCCGACGGCAGCAGCGCGAAGAGGTGGGACAAGACAACAGATGACACGAAGCTGTACGCTCATTGGACAGCGAACAAATACAATGTGACGCTCGATCAGAAAGGCGGTACCGGCGGCACCGGAAACGTCGAAGCGACGTACGGCTCGGACATGCCGTCCGCGTCGATGCCGAAGAAAGACGGATATACATTCGAAGGATACTTCGACGCTGAGACCGGTGGTACGAAGTACTACAACGCCGACGGCACAAGTGCGAAAAAGTGGGACAAGACTGAAACTACGACTCTCTACGCGAAGTGGACAGCGAACACCTATAAAGTGAAATTCGACGCAAACGGCGGCAGCGGCAGCATGTCCGACATGCCGATGCAGTATGACGCGGAAAAGAATCTGAACGCAAACGGATTTACGAGGGCCGGGTATACTTTCTCGGGCTGGAACACAAAAAATAACGGCTCAGGCGATACATACGCCGATAAAGAATCGGTCAATAATCTGACTGCAGTGAATGGTGGCACAGTGACGCTCTACGCGCAGTGGACAGCGAACAACTATACGATCCATTACGAGCTGAATGGCGGCACGAACGCAAAGACCAATTCATCGACCTATACGATCGAGAGCAAGGACATCACCCTGGCGGATCCGACAAAAAAAGGATATACATTTGACGGCTGGTACGGCAACGCTGATTTTTCCGGAGACAAGATCACAAAGATCGCCAAAGGAAGCACCGGTGACAAGAACCTCTACGCCAAGTGGACAGCAAACAGCTATACTGTGAAATTCGATGGAAACGGCGGCAGCGGCACCATGTCCGATAAGTCGATGAAATACGACGAATCACAGGAGCTGACAGCAAACGGATTTACGAGGGCCGGGTATACTTTCTCGGGCTGGAACACTGAAAAGGACGGCTCAGGCGATAAATACGCCGATAAAGCATCGGTCAAGAATCTGACCGCCGAGAATAAGGGCACAGTGACGCTCTACGCGCAGTGGACAGCGATCCCGCCTTCGACCTACGAGCCGACCGTCACCCCGAGCGACAACGGCCAGACGACTGTGGATAAGAAGGATCCTGAAGCCGGTGAAACCGTTACGATCACACCGACGCCAAACGACGGCTATGAGGTCGACAGCGTCACCGTCACCGACAAGGACGGCAAGCCGGTCGATGTAACGAAAAACAGTGATGGCACCTACAGCTTCAAGCAGCCGGAAGGCAGCGTCACCGTCACAGTGACATATAAGAAAAACAAGCCAGTCACCCCGGTCGCAAAGAAGACATCGATCTTGAACTTCAGGGCACGGCCTGCGGGCAAGACCGTTGAAAAACTTGCCTGGACGAAGGTGAAGGGTGCGAAGGGCTATGACGTCTACTTCGCAAAATGCGGAAACAAGGTGAAGAAGATCAAGTCGACGAAGGCACTTACGCTGAAGAAGACTCGTCTGAAGAAAGGCTCGACGTATAAGTACAAAGTCCGCGCATACAAGATGAAGAACGGCAAAAAGGTTTATATCACTTCGACCTGCGTCTCCCACGCGATCGCGGGCGGATACAACTCGAGGTACACCGACGCGAAGAGCATCACTGCGGCAAAGAAGAGCATGACTCTCAAGGCCGGAAAGAAGGTCCGCGTCAAGGCGACCCAGAAGAAGTACAAGAGCGGACGCAGGTTCCTCAGGACTTCCCACGCGGCACTCTTCCGTTACAAGAGCACGAACAAGTCCGTCGCGACCGTGGACAGGAACGGAAAGGTAACGGCGAAAAAAGCCGGCACCTGCACGATCTACATCTACGCGCAGAACGGAATGTGGACGAGAACAAAAGTTACAGTAAAATAAACTGATGCAAAGATCAGGATACATGGCGTCTCCATGACGGAGGCGCCTTTTGTATGCGAGAAGGAGGTGATCAGGTGACATATTGTTCCAGAGAGCAGATCGCGAAAGCGAGGGAGATGGATCTCCTGACGTGGCTCAGACTGCACGATCCCGGAGAACTGCCCTTATCTGCGCCGCGGAGAAAGGTTCTGCGGTGTCTGTATCGCAGGGATCATGAAGAAGGAGGAGGTGAAAAGCGATGGCGGAAGCAGTAACTGGAACGAATATGGCGATCGAGATCGATAGTTTGGATGATCTCAGGGTGATGGTCGAAGATATGCCTGAAGGCACGGTGATCTCAATAAGCGTTGGAGAGGTGATGTCTGATGCCGCGAAAGAAAGAGAATGAGGTAAAAGTCGTCGGCATCCGCATGGTGAAGGAACCGTCACTCTACGCGGCGGAGTCTGTGACGACGCCGGAGGACGTTCCCCGTGTCGTGACCGATGAACTTTCCCAGTACGACAGAGAGGTATTCGCGATCCTGAACCTGAAGACGAACGGGCAGCCGATCAATCTGAACATCTGCAGCGTCGGTACGCTCAGTGCTTCGATGGTGAGTCCGAGAGAGGTGTTCAAGAGCAGCATCCTCTCGAACGCGGCCGCGTTCATCGCGGTCCACAACCACCCGTCCGGGTCGCCGCAGCCGAGCGAGGAAGATATAGCTGCGACAAGGCGGCTCCAGGAGTGCGGCGAGGTTGCCGGCATCACCAACGATGCCGCCGCTGCGGACGGAAAGACGGTGACGATTGTCGTGGAGGAAAACACGGATCACACGCTCAGCATCAAGAGCATGAAGAGCGGCGATACGGAAATTTCCGCCGACAGCCCGCTGACGTTCACGAACAAGGTAAAGACGAAAGATATCACGGTAAAGAAAAACTGGGATAGTACCTTCACGGATAACGAGAAAGGCGAAGTGACAATCGACCTGTATCGCTCTGACGGAAGCGGCACGGGCTCGACATACAAGAGCCTGCAACTGGACGGCACTCCGGATACCGACGGAGAGAAGACGGCCTGGAACGGTGTCTTCAAGGGCGTACCGGAAACAGATGCCAAGGGCCAGACATATCAGTACAGTGTCAAGGAACCGACTTCCGACAAATATTACAGCATCGTCAGCGGAGACGCCGATGAGGGATTTACTGTAACCAACAAAAAGCTGACGGCCACGATTCCGGTGCAGAAAAAACTGACAACAATAACCGGAGAAAAAGCGCCGGATATCAAGGAAAAATATACGTTCAAGATCGCGGCCGCCGACGGCAGCGCGGACAATACACCGATGCCGGAAGAGATCGAAAAGAAAAACCCGGACAGCGACGGCGGCACGGTCAATTTCGGTGACATCACCTTCACAAAGGCAGGAACGTACGAATACAAGATCACGGAGTCCGGCGAGGTTGCCGGCATCACCAACGATGCCGCCGCTTCGGACGGAAAGACGGTGACGATTGTCGTGGAGGAAAACACGGATCACACGCTCAGCATCAAGAGCATGAAGAGCGGCGATACGGCCATCTCCTCTGACAGCCCGCTGACGTTCACGAACAAGGTGCAGACGAAGGACCTCACGGCGCATCTGCAGTGGCGCAATGCAGACGGCACGACAGAGAACGATTATAAAAAGCCAACCGTGTATCTCAAGCTTTACCGCATCGCTTCCGGCGGCAAAACCGCAGCCAGATACCATACTGCGGCTACGACCAGGGCACTGCCTGCCAGCGCGGAGCCGGTACCCGGCGCGGCACTCAGGGAAATGCCCGATGGCAAACTGGAGACCAGCTGGTCCGGTCTGCGGGCGGTTGACAGTGCCGGCAGGGCGTATCGGTTCTACGTGCAGGAAGTCGACGCACAGGGGAATGATCTGACTCCGTCTGGCTATACGAAAGAAGAAGAAGGGCTGACCGTTACCCTCACCAGGACGGCTGTCAAGGCACAGATTCCGGTGAAAAAGGTCCTCACCACGGAGTTGGAAGACAATAAAAATTTACCGGATATCTCCGGGAAATTCACCTTCAGCATTGCTGCGGCCGAAGACAGCGCGGCGGATACGCCGCTGCCGTCCGAAACGGAACAACCCAACCCGGACAGCGACGGCGGCACGGTCAATTTCAGCGACATCACCTTCACAAAGGCAGGAACGTATAAATACAGGATCACGGAATCCGGCGAAGTCGACGGCATCACCAACGATGCGGACGCGGCATCCGGCAAGACCGTCGAGGTCAAAATCGTCAAGGATGATACCGGTGCCCTGCAGATCGAGAACGTCACAAGCACGGAGGATGAACCGCTGACTTTCACCAATACGGTAAAGAAGAGCGACAATAGTACTCCGGGTGACAAAAATCAGCCTGGAAAGAAGAAGGGCGGCGGCACCTCGAACGGCGGCAGCACTCCGACGGCTTCCGGCGGCCTCTTCAGCACCGGAGACGACCGCCTCGGACCGCTCGGATACCTGTTCCTTGCCCTTGCGGCAGGGCTGATCATGACGGCGTCAATCCGTCGCGGAAAGCGCGGCCGGAGTAAGTAAACCTTCCCGCAGGTCGAAGCGGCCCCGGCAGGAGTACAGGATTAATGCCCAGGATTTATGGAAAGCGAAGCCCATCGGGTTTCGCTTTCTGCCGTTTCGCCGGTGTCTGTCAGTGCTGTCTGCTCGATGCCTGTTTACGTCTGTTTTTTCACTGAAAATTCGCCGGCGTGTTTTTCCACTGAAAATCCTCCGGCGGCAGATGCATTTTTCGTTTGAATGCGGTATAATAGCGAAAAGCAGGCAGCATCACAGACCAAGACGCAGCAGCAAACGCGATTTACCAGGAAGACAGGAGTGAACAGACAGCGATGAACATCAAAAACAATATCATTTTCGGCGCCCTGCTGGCGGCGTGCGTGGCGGTGACCTTCCTGGCTTCCGCCCGGATCCTCAACGTGGGCATACTGATTTTTGCCGTCTACATTGTCATTGTCTTCCTGATGTGGGTGCTGCTGTCGGGCAATATGATGGGATACCAGTATCGCAAATACTATCGCGCGCCGAGCGGACCGGTTCTGCGCAATTTCAATCGCTATCTGAAACAGACGCCGTTTGCGGTGCAGTTCCTCGGCAGGGAAAAGCTGCAGCAGCTCTACCGGGACGCCGAAGCCAACGAGAAAATCCCCTACACCGAACGCCGCAAGCTGTTCGAATACATCACCAAGCACGACATGCCGGCCGTACCGCCGGTCGAGCGCAAGACGAGCACGCATCACGGCGGCGGAAACAAGGAACGCCGCCGCTACCGCAACAAGAAGAAAAAACACCATCGGCAGCGCAATTGACAACCGTCAGGGTGCGTGATATTATATTGAAGATTTAAGCAGAATGCGGCCGTGCGAGGGCCGCTCGGACAGGGAAGGAGGCAGAAATGATCGTCTTAAGGGACGGCAGAGTCGCAACGCCGCAGGGGCTGCGTGAGATGGACATCTACGTTGACGGCGGCACCATTTCCGCCCTCACCGAACCCGGTGCCCCGAGCGAAAAGGCCGGGAGCGAAAGAGAAGTTTTTGAAAGAGTTATCGATTGCGATAGCTCTATTATTTTGCCCGGTCTGATCGACGTACACGTTCATCTGCGCGAACCGGGCGCCTCCTACAAAGAAACCGTCGCCAGCGGAACAGCGGCGGCGGCGGCCGGCGGCTTTACCACGGTCTGCGCGATGCCCAATCTCGACCCGGCGCCGGCGGATGCCGCGTCACTGCAGCAGGAAGTCGATATCATCCGGCGCGACGCCTGCGTGCGGGTGCTTCCCTACGGCACCATCACCGCCGCCCAGTCGGGACGCGGCGCGCTGGCCGCGATGGCGGAAACGGCCGCCCGGGTTGTCGCCTTCAGCGATGACGGCAGGGGTGTCCAGGAGGAAGCGACGATGCGCAGAGCGATGCAGACAGCCAGAGAACTGGGCCGCATGATCGTCGCGCACAGTGAGGACGAGCGCTGGCCGACCACCGACCCGCGCAGCGAATACGTGCAGCTGGAGCGCGATCTGAAACTGGCCCGGGAAACCGGCTGCGCCTACCACGTCTGCCACATTTCCACGGCTGCATCGGTGCGTCTGGTGCGCGAGGCAAAACGCGACGGCATTGACGTCAGCTGTGAGACCGCACCGCACTATCTGCTGCTCTGTGAAGACGACGTTCGCGACGAAGGACGTTTTAAGATGAACCCGCCGCTGCGCACCGCGGCGGATCGGGAAGCGCTGCGAGAAGGGCTGGCCGACGGCACGATTGATCTGATCGCCACCGACCACGCACCGCACAGCCGCGCCGAAAAGTGCGGTTCCTTTGCCGACAGCCTCTTCGGCATCGTCGGTCTGGAGACCGCCTTTCCCGTGCTCTATACGGAACTGGTCGAATCCGGCGAACTGACTCTGCCGCAGCTGATCGAGCGCCTCAGCGAGGCGCCGGCGCGGCGCTTTGGTCTGACCGGAGGCTGGCTGCGGGAAGGAGGGGCCGCCGATCTGACGGTTCTGCGGCCGGACGCGGAGTATCGCATCGATCCGGCCGGCTTTCTCAGCAAGGGCAGGGCAACGCCGTTTGCCGGACGCCGTGTACACGGTCTGATCACGATGACGATGTGCGGCGGCCGGATCGTCTATCAGCACATCCGCAGCGAACAATGCTGCAGCCGGTGACGAACCATGCCGCGCACTGACCCGATTCGTGCCGCGGCACAGCCGGAGAAGGGACTACACTCATGAAAGAAGAACGCATGCGTATCCGCAGCCACCGGGCTGTCGCCCGCGGCACCTGGTGCCTGGAGCTGGACGGCGAAGCGGGCATCACCGCACCGGGACAGTTTGTCAATCTTCAGCTGCCGGGATTTTATCTGCGCCGGCCGCTGTCGGTCTGCGACTGGACGGAGGATTCGCTGACGCTGATCTACCGCGTCGTCGGCCGCGGCACGGCGGCGCTGGCAGAGATGGAGCCGGGGACGCAGCTGTCGGTGCTGTGTCCGCTCGGCAACGGCTACGACCTTGCGGCGATTCCCGAGGACGCCGTTCTCGTCGGCGGCGGTGCCGGCATTCCGCCGCTCTACGGGCTGGCCCGGCGCCTTGTCTCCCGCGGTGATCGTCCGCAGGTGCTGCTCGGTTTCAACGAGCCGGATGAACTTTTTCTGGTCGATGAGTTCCGCGCTCTCGGTCTCGACACCGAAGTCAGCGTCGGCGGCTTTGTCACCGACCGGCTTTCACCCGGACACTACGTCTGCGCCTGCGGCCCCGAAGCGATGCTGCATGCCGTCGATGAACTTTCGGCAGCCGGGCAGTACAGCTTTGAAGCGCGGATGGCCTGCGGCTTTGGCGCCTGCATGGGCTGCTCCTGCCGCACCCGCTTCGGCAGCAAGCGCATCTGCAAGGACGGCCCGGTACTGCGAAAGGAGGAGACAGCATGGTAGATACCCGCGTGGAGCTTGCCGGGATTACGCTCGACAACCCGATCATTCCCGCCAGCGGCACGTTCGGCTTCGGCCGCGAATTCGCAGAGCTGTATGATCTCAACCGCCTCGGTTCCATCGTCATTAAGGGCACAACCGTCTCCCCGCGCGAGGGCAACCCGCAGCCGCGCATTGCCGAATGTCCGAGCGGCATGCTCAA
Organism: Anaerovoracaceae bacterium; assembly: GCA_050953425.1. GTDB lineage: Bacteria > Bacillota > Clostridia > Peptostreptococcales > Anaerovoracaceae > RUG100. Next base: position 47,147 of record JBMNMQ010000002.1, read on the forward strand.
TTCCGTCGGCTTGGAAAATCCGGGGCTGGAACGCGTGGTCGGACAGGAACTGCCGGCCCTGCATCGCCTCTTTCACAAACCACTGATCGCCAACATCAGCGGCTTTTCGGTCGATGAATTTGTCACCTGCGCGGCGGCGATGGACGAACAGGAGGCGGTCGGCATCATCGAGGTCAACATCAGCTGCCCCAATGTGCAGGGCGGCGGCATGGCGTTCGGTCAGGATCCGCACCAGGCGGAAGCGGTTACGTCCGCGGTGCGCCGGGTCACGGATAAACCGGTATTCGTCAAGCTCAGCCCCAACGTCACCGACATCACTGAGATCGCCCGGGCCTGTGAAGCGGCCGGCGCCGACGGTCTGAGCCTGATCAACACGGTGCTCGGCATGCGCATCGACATCCGCCGTCGGCAGCCGGTGCTCGCCAATCGCTATGGCGGACTCTCCGGCCCGGCCGTGCTGCCGATCGCACTGCGCATGGTCAGCCAGACGGCCTCCGCGGTCGATATCCCGCTGATGGGCATGGGCGGCGTCAGTTCGGCCGAAGATGTGATCGAGATGATCATGGCCGGCGCAGCGGCGGTGCAGATCGGCGCGGCCGGTCTCGTCGATCCCTGGGCCTGCGTCCGCATACTCGATGATCTGCCGCCGCTGATGGAGAAGCTCGGCATAGAAAACTTTGCGGAAATCCGCGGCATTGTCTGAGGACGCGGCCGTGACCCGAATCGGGACAAACCTTTACGGGACAGATAAATAATACAATGGAGGAACGAAATACAGCATGAACAGACAGCAGCGCAGTATTTCCGCCGGCGGTTCTGCCGACGGGAAGGGTGGAAAAAACGGAAACGGCAGCGGGGCTGTGATCGTCGCCCTCGATTTTCCCGGCAAGCGGGAAACACTGGACTTTCTCGATCTCTTTGCGGACGAAAAGCTCTTCGTCAAAATCGGCATGGAGCTTTTCTACGCCGAGGGGCCGGAGATCGTGCGCGCAGTCAAGGCGCGCGGCCACCGCATCTTTCTCGACCTCAAGCTTCATGACATTCCCAATACGGTGGAGCGGGCGATGCGGTCGCTGACGGCACTCGATGCCGACATGGTCAACGTCCACGCCGCCGGCACGCGACGGATGATGGAAGCCGCCCTCAGAGGGCTGACGCGCCCGGACGGCAGCCGGCCGCTGCTGATCGCCGTCACCCAGCTGACCAGCACCGACGAAACACGTCTGCACGAGGAGCTGCTGATTCCCGGCAGCATGGAGGAAACCGTGCTTCATTATGCCGAGAATTCCCGCGCCGCCGGACTCGACGGCGTCGTCTGCTCGCCGCTGGAATCGCCTTCCATCCACGCCCGCTGCGGTGAAGATTTTCTCACCGTCACCCCGGGTGTGCGCTTTGCCGAAGACGCCAAAGGCGATCAGGTGCGCGTCACCACGCCGGCCCGGGCGGCGGCGCTCGGTTCTTCGCTGATCGTCGTCGGCCGCTCGATCACCCGCGCCGCCGATCCGGCCGCCGCCTATGCGCGCTGCTGCCGGGAATTTTCCGGCGGCCGCCGCTGAAGATGCGCCTGCCGCCGGACCGCGGGCGCAGCCTGTCAATCGAATTGAAAAAAACGAGGAGGAGGAACCCCTATGACTGATCCGCAGCTGCAGCGCCGCGTCGCTGCCAATCTGCTTCGCATCCGCGCCGTATTTCTGCGGCCGGAGAAACCGTTTACCTGGGCCAGCGGCATCAAGAGCCCGATCTACTGCGACAACCGCCTGACGCTGTCGGCGCCGGACGTGCGCGAGGTCATTGAGCAGGGCCTTGCCGAGGTCGTGCGCAGCGAGTATCCGGACGCCGAGGTCCTCATGGGCACCAGCACCGCCGGCATCGCCCATGCCGCCATCAGCGGCTGGCTTCTGCAGCTGCCGATGGGATACGTGCGCGGCTCCGCCAAGGATCACGGCCGCGGCAACCGCATCGAAGGCCGGCTCGAGCCGGGGCAGAAAGCCGTCGTTATCGAGGATCTGATTTCCACGGCCGGCTCGGCGGTTGAGACGGTGACGGCGCTGCGTGAAGCAGGCGCCGAGGTGCTCGGCATCGCCAGCATCTTCACCTACGGCATGCGCCGGGGACTGGAGCGGCTGCGCGAAGCCGGCGTGCGCAATGTCAGCCTCTGCGACCTGGATACCCTCGTCGACACGGCGGCTGCCGAACACTACATCGAGGAAGCCGACCGGGCACGCCTGCTGGCTTTCCGCGACAACCCCTCCGATGAGAGCTGGATGCACCGCTGAGGCACGGATCCGAACGCTGCGCGGCACAAGGACCAGCGCATACCGAGCGGCCGGCAGAGTGAAAAGAAAATTTCACCGCAAAAACAACCTGATGACAGCAGAAAAGGAGCCTGAATCCATATGGAACAGACATTTCGCAATTTAATCAATATTACCGACCTGTCGGTGGAGGAGATCGATCGCATGATTGCACTGGCGGAAGACATCATCGCCGCTCCCGAACGCTACGCCGAGGTCTGCCGCCATAAAAAACTGGCGACGCTGTTCTTTGAGCCCAGCACGCGCACGCGCCTGAGCTTTGAGGCGGCGATGCTCGAGCTCGGCGGCAGCGTGCTCGGCTTTTCCGAGGCGGCCAGTTCCTCCGCGGCCAAGGGGGAGAGCGTCGCCGACACCATCCGTACGGTAGGCTGCTACGCCGACATCATCGCCATGCGCCATCCCAAGGAGGGCGCGCCGGTGATCGCCGCCGCGAAGACGACCGTCCCGATCATCAATGCCGGCGACGGCGGTCACTTTCACCCGACGCAGACACTGACCGATCTGCTGACGATCAAGCGCGAGAAGGGCCGTCTCGATCACCTCGTCATCGGTCTCTGCGGCGACCTCAAATTCGGCCGCACGGTGCACTCGCTGATCGCCGCGATGCTGCGCTATGCGGATGTACGCTTTGTCCTGATTGCCCCGCCGGAGCTGCGGGTCCCCGACTACGTCAAGGACAATCTCGATCGCGCCGGCGCCGCCTGGGAGGAAACCGAGGAAATGGAAGCGGTCATGGACAAGCTTGACATCCTCTACATGACCCGGGTGCAGCGGGAGCGTTTCTTCAACGAGGAGGATTATATCCGCCTCAAGGATTCCTATATCCTCGATCCTGCCAAGATGCGGCTGGGACGCGAGGATCTCTCGGTGCTGCATCCGCTGCCGCGCGTCAATGAGATCTCGGTGGCGGTCGACGACGACCCGCGGGCTGCTTATTTCCGCCAGGCACTGAACGGCAAATACATCCGCATGGCACTGATTCTCACCATGCTGGGACTAGATAAGGAGGTGCGCCCATGAATATAGACGGCGTCAGCAACGGTATTGTTCTCGATCACATCAAGGCGGGCACGAGCCTGAAGATCTACGAGCTGCTGCATCTCGACAAGCTCTCCTGCAGCGTGGCGGTGATCCAGAACGCCCACAGCACCAAGTACGGCAAGAAGGACATCATCAAGATCGACGAGATGATCGATCTCGACATGGACATTCTCGGCTATCTCGATCCGGGCATCACGGTCAACATCATCCGCGACGGCGCGCTGCAGAGCAAAAAGCACGTCGAACTGCCGATGGAACTGACCAACGTCATCTTCTGCCGCAATCCGCGCTGCATCACCAGCGTCGAGCAGGAAATTCCGCACCGCTTTCGTCTCGCCGACCGCGAGAAGAAGATCTACCGCTGCGTCTACTGCGACGTGGAGTACCGGCCGCGGTAAATTGTCAGAATGCACAAACTTTTGCCGGATCGATGGTGAAATACGCCAAAAGTGTTGACAGCGGCAGAGGAAGCGAGTAATATTATTGCAGAATTAAATAGTCAAAGACGTTGACGGAGACAGTAGATGATCTCGAACGATGAAGCGAGCCGGGGAACGGTGCGAGCCCGGTATCCAGTAGCGGTCATTGAACATCACTCCCGAGTTGCTGCGCCGAACGGTTCGCCAAGTAAGCAATGCCGGCTCTTCCCCGTAATCGGAAGCACGTATGATAGTACGCAGTAACAGGTGGTATAGCGATGGTTCAGACCTTCGTCCGGTTGCGACGAAGGTCTTTTCTTATTCGGCATCCTGCCCGGCGCGTACGAGGAACAGGAGGCAGAAAAATGAAAAATGACGCAGTGGAAATCAGATGGCACGGCAGAGGGGGACAGGGCGCGAAGACAGCCTGCCTGCTGCTCGCGGATGTCGCATTCAGCTCCGGAAAGTATGTGCAGGGCTTTCCCGAATACGGACCGGAGCGGATGGGTGCGCCGATCACGGCTTACAACCGCATCACCGACCGGCCCTGCAACGTGCACTCCAATATCTACTTTCCCGACTATGTCGTGGTTGTCGATGAAACGCTGCTGAAATCGGTCGATGTCACCAGCGGCCTCAGCGAGGACGGAGCACTGATCATCAACAGCAGCAAGGAACCGGAGGAGATCCGCCGCATGCTGCCCGGCTACAAGGGCCGGATCTGCGCGCTTGACGCCGAAAAGATCTCGATGGAGACGCTCGGCCGCAACTTCCCCAATACGCCGATGCTGGCGGCGGCCGTCAAGGTCAGCAGCGTCATCGAGCAGGACCGCTTTATCAAGGATATGGAGAGTTCCTTCCGTCACAAGTTCGCCCGCAAGCCGCAGGTGATCGAAGGCAACATGAAAGCGCTGAGAAAATCGATGGAAGAAGTGAAGGTGGGATAGATGAATCGCAAATTCAAGGCACAGGATATCAACGAAAAATCGACCTGGCAGGAGCTGACGACCGGCGCCGAAATCTACGAACCGGCCACCAGTCTCCAGGTCAATACCGGCGACTGGCGCGTGATGGTGCCGGTCTTCAGGGAAGAGCAGTGCAGGCAGTGTCTGCTCTGCGTCCCGTTCTGCCCCGACAGCAGCATTCCGGTGCGCGACGGCAGGCGGGAGGACTTTGATTTCGTACACTGCAAGGGATGCGGCATCTGCGCGCAGGTCTGCCCGTTTGATGCCATCGATTTCGTCAAGGAGGTAAAGTAAATGGCTATTCGAGACAGACTGTCCGGCAACGAAGCGGTGGCACTGGCGATGAAGCAGATCAACCCCGACGTCATGGGTGCCTTCCCGATCACGCCGTCGACGGAGATCCCGCAGTATTTTTCCGAGTACATCGCCAACGGCGAAGTTGACACCGAATTCATCGCCGTCGAATCCGAGCATTCGGCGATGTCGACCTGCATGGGTGCCAGCGCCGCCGGCGCCCGCGCCGTCACCGCGACCTCTTCGGCCGGCCTGGCCTATATGTGGGAACTGCTCTACGTCTGCGCCAGCAGCCGCCTGCCGGTGACGATGGCGGTCGTCAACCGGGCGCTGACCGGCCCCATCAACATCAACAACGATCACTCCGATTCGATGGGTGCGCGCGATTCCGGCTGGCTGCAGATCTACGCCGAGACCAACCAGGAAGTCTACGACAACTTTATCCAGGGCGTGCTGATCGCCGAAGCGACGCGGCTGCCGGCGATGATCTGCCAGGACGGCTTCATCACCAGCCACGGCGTCTCCAACATCGAACTGATCGAGGATGACAAGGTCCGCGACTTCGTCGGCCGCTATGAACCGGAGGAATATCTGCTCAAGCACGAGAATCCGCTCGCGGTCGGCCCCTACGGCGTCTCGCCGTACTATATGGAAATCAAGCGGGCCCAGGCCCAGGCGATGAAGGACGCGATGCCGGTGATCCGCGACATCGCCCGCAAGTTCGAGGACCTGACCGGCCGCAGCTATGGCTTTTTTGAGGAATATCAGATGGACGATGCCGACGTGGCGCTGGTGTTGATCGGCTCGTCGGCCGGTACCGGCAAGGAGGCGGTCGACCGCCTGCGCGCCGAAGGCAAGAAGGTCGGTCTGATCAAGCTGCGCGTCTTCCGTCCGTTTCCGCGCATTCCGCTGGCCGAAGCGATGTGCAAGGTCAAGGCGGTGGCGATCATGGACAAGGCAGAGAGCTTTTCCAACAGCGGCGGCCCGCTCTTCAACGAGGCGCGCAATTCGCTCTACGACCTGGACAACAAGCCCTACGCGATCAACTATATCTACGGCCTCGGCGGCCGTGACATCACCGTCGAGGATTTCTACGAGATCTATCAGGATCTCTACGTGATCATCGACAACGACGATCCCGGCGATGTCTACCGTTATATCGGCGTCAGAGATGCGAGGTACTGAACATGGCATACAGTTTGAAGAAGGAATTGTCCAAGAAGGAGCGCTTTGTCGGCGGCCACCGGCTCTGCGCCGGCTGCGGCGCCGGCATTGCCGTGCGCGGCGTGCTGCGGGCGCTCGAGGAGGGCGACCGGGCGGTGATCACCAACGCCACCAGCTGCCTCGAGGTTTCCTCGTACATCTACCCGTATACCGCCTACACCGACAGCTATATCCATACCGCCTTCGCCAACGCCGCGGCCACCTGCAGCGGCGTGGAGACCGCCTACCGGGCGCTGAAAAAGAGAGGCAGGGTGACCGATAACTTCAAGTTCATCACCTTCGGCGGCGACGGCGGCACCTACGACATCGGCCTGCAGTCGCTCTCGGGCGTGATGGAGCGCGGCCACGACATGGTCTACGTCTGCTACGACAATGAGGCGTACATGAACACCGGCATCCAGCGCTCTTCGGCGACGCCGCGCTTTGCCGACGCGACGACAACGCCGGTGGGGACGGCTTCGTACGGCAAAATCCAGAACAAGAAGGACCTGACCGAGATCGTCGCCGCCCACAACATTCCCTATGCGGCGCAGACGACCTTCCTCGGCGACTTCCGCGACCTGCACGAGAAGGCGCACAAGGCGATCTACACAGAGGGGCCGTGCTTTCTCAACGTGCTTTCGCCGTGTCCGCGCGGCTGGCGCTACAAGACCGAGGAACTGGCGGAGATCTGCCGCCTCGCCGTCGACACCTGCGCCTGGCCGCTGTATGAGATCGTCGACGGCCGGTGGCACCTGACCTACGAGCCGAAGAAAAAGCTGCCGATCACCGAGTTCCTGAAAAAACAGGGACGCTTTGCCCACATGTTCGCGGAAGGGCATGAGTGGATGATCGACGAGGCGCAGGACTACGTCGATCAGCAGTGGGAGAAGCTGCTGCGCCGCTGCGGACGCTGAGGTGCGGCCGCTCCCGTCAGGAGACGGCGACCTTCAGTGCCAGCTCCAGCATGGCGTCATTGGCATGCTGCCGCTGCTCGATGGTCGCGGTTTCGCCGGTGACGAAGTGATCGGTGACGGTCATCATTGCCAGCGCGTTGACGTTGTGGTAGGCGGCGTTGAGATAGAGTGCGGCCGCTTCCATTTCGACGGCGAGAACGTTCATATTGGCCCATTTCTTCCACCAGCCGTCGACCGTTTCGTAGAAGACGTCGCAGGAGACGACGTTGCCGGCGGTCAGCGGCACCTGTTCGGCGCGGCTGATCTCATAGGCTTTGGTGAGCAGTTCCCAGCTGGCCGCGGCCGCGTAGCCCTCCGGCACGTCGAAGGCGTGGCGGTAGTTGGAGTCGGTGCTGGCGGCGATGGCGCAGACGATGTCGCCCATCTTCAGCTCCTCGCGGAAGCTGCCGGCCGTGCCGATGCGGATCAGGTTCTGACAGCCGTAGGCGGTGATCAGTTCCCAGGAATAGATGCCCATCGACGGCATGCCCATGCCGGTTCCCTGTACCGAGACCGGCACGCCGCGGTAGCGGCCGGTATAGCCGTACATGTTGCGGACGTCGGAATAGCAGACCGGCTCTTCGAGATAGTTCTCGGCGATGTAGCGGGCCCGCAGAGGGTCGCCGGGAAGCAGGACGCTTTCGGCGATGTCGCCGCGGCTGGCGGCATTGATATGAGTGCTCATGGCAAATCCTCCTTTTGAGTTATCGTGTTCTGCCCGTTCGGACAGTCCGTGAGTCTGCTGGCGGTTATGCGCTGTTACTGCTTTGATCATCGTTCGCGGGCGGGTCTGCCGCGCCGCAAAATTGGGTATATTATAGCATAAAAGTTGTAGATTTGGTGGAGATTTTCCGCCCCTGCTTGCATTGACACGGCTCGATGTTACAATGCATTCAAACGTTGATTCGGCTGATACAGGGGGAGAATATGATGAACCAGACATCTTTTCCGCGCGGCAGCGCCCAGAGAAAATTTATTTCCTGGCTGCTGACGGCGGTGCTCGTCTTCACTGCGGCGTTCGGCTGCATGGCGCTGACAACCGGTCAGGCCGGGGCCGCGACCAGGAAAACGGAAGTACGCGGCATATGGTTTTCCTTCTGCGATTTCAAGACGCTCGGACTCTATAACAAGAGCGAGAAAACTTTTACCAGAAATCTCGACAAAGCTCTGAACAGAGCGAAGTACCAGGGCTGCAACACGATTTACTGGCACGCCCGGGCGTTCGATGACGCGACCTGGAAATCCAGGACCTTCAAGGCCAGCGCTTATCTGACCTCGAAAGCTTCGACAAAGAAAACAGCCAGCAGGGTCTATAGCTACGACCCGCTGAAGATCGTCGTGCGCGAAGGCCATGAGCGCGGTCTCAAAGTCCACGCCTGGCTCAACCCCTACCGCATAACATACAGCCGCTTCCTCAATCCGAAATCAAAGCGCAGCACCAGCCGCATCAACCGTGCGGTCAACGAGCTCAAGGCTTACAGCCTCGACGGCATTCACTTTGATGATTACTTTTATCACTCGACGCGGTACTATCGCACGCCGGCAAAGGGGCAGACGTACAGGATCAGCGTGCGCGGCAGCGATACCGCCGGCACGCCTTCGGCCAGGGTCAGGCGGGCCTGTGTCAACCGCATGGTGCGCACCACATACAAGAATGTTCATAAGAAGAAGGGATGGGTCTTCGGCATCAGTCCGCAGGGCAATTACGAAAACTGCATGTCCGGCGGCTGCGACGTCAAAACCTGGCTGCAGTCGAAGAAAGCGAAGTATGTCGATTACCTGGTACCGCAGATCTACTGGACCGACAACTGGGGCAGCAGCGGCAGGACGAAGATGTTCACCACGCGCCTCAATCTCTTCAAAAAGCTCAACAAGCGCAATGTCGATATGTATATCGGTCTGGCGCTCTACCGCACCGGCAAAAAGGCCGGCGACGACCGCGGCTGGGGCTGGCGCAGCACGAATCTGCGCACCCAGGTGAAGAAGATGCGCGCTGCCAAACTGGAAGGGTATGTACTCTTTACCAGCGCCGATCTCTATCGCAGCGGAGCGCAGAAAGAGCTGAAGAACCTGCGCCGATACGTCAAATAGGCGAACGGGTGCGGGCGACGGAGCAATAAACCGCACGCTGCCGGGCCGGCCGGGAACCGGAAAGCGGGAAGAACCGCCCGCAACGCACCGAACCGCAGCGGACAAAAACAGCAAAGAAAAAAAGCCGGGAGACACATCCGGCTTTTTCTTTGCTCATTACCCCGAATTGCTTCGGGTCGCATGTGTATTTAACTTATACACAGGTGGGGACGGGTGAGACTTAAGCCTGCTGCGAGGCTTCGTTGAATCTTCTGGTCAGACGGGCGACTTTGCGGCTGGCCGCGTTCTTGTGGATCGTACCCTTGGCAGCAGCCTGCATCAGTCTTTTTTCCGCCAGCGTCAGCTGTTCGCGTGCGGTCTCGAGATCGCCTTCTGCGAGAGCAGCATCATAGCTCTTGAGGATGTCCTTGAGATGGTCTTTGACGCGCCGGTTTCTCGCGGTCTTCCTCTCGGTGACACGGATTCTTTTCTTTGCGGATTTGATATTTGCCATGTTCTAATTCACCCCACTTTTGATAAAATACAGCAAAAACTCGCAAACATTAGTATAGAGGATTTGCCCGTTGAATTCAAGAGGGAAATCAAGTAAAATGAAGGCGATAACCAGCAGGAGAAGGAGACCATGAGCAGCACGCAGCAGTACATCCGCAATTTCAGCATCATCGCCCACATCGACCATGGCAAGTCGACGCTGGCCGACCGCATCCTCGAGCGTACCGGCATCGTCGCCAAGCGCGACATGAAGGAACAGTACCTCGACAATATGGAACTGGAGCGAGAACGCGGCATCACCATCAAGCTGCAGACGACGCGGCTGTCCTATCGGGCTGCCGACGGTCATGAATACATCCTCAACCTGATCGACACGCCGGGACACGTCGATTTCAATTACGAAGTGTCGCGGTCGCTGGCGGCCTGCGAGGGCGCCGTGCTGGTCGTCGATGCGACCCAGGGCGTGGAAGCGCAGACCCTCGCCAACGTCTATCTGGCGCTCGATGAGGATCTCGAGATTCTGCCGGTGCTCAACAAGATCGATCTGCCGAGCGCCCGTCCCGATGAGGTGCGGGCCGAGATCGAAGATGTCATCGGTCTCGACGCTTCCGGGGCGCCGCTGGTGTCGGCCAAGACCGGGCAGGGGATCGACGAACTGCTCGAGGACATCGTCCGCGTCATTCCGCCGCCGCAGGGCGACGCTGCCGCGCCGCTGAAGGCGCTGATCTTTGATTCCGTCTACGACAATTACCGCGGCGTGGTGATCTATACGCGGATCTTTGCAGGGCGCGTGCGCACCGGTGACCGCATCCTTTTGATGAACACCGGCACCACTTATGAAGTCACCGAGGTCGGCACGCTGTCGCCGGGACCGGTTCCCTGCGACGAGCTGTCCGCCGGCGAGGTCGGCTTCCTCTGCGCCAGCATCAAGCAGGTTCGCGACGCCCGCGTCGGCGACACCATCACTCTGGCCGACCGGCCCACCGAAGAGCCGCTGCCGGGCTACAAGCAGGCGCAGCCGATGGTGTACTGCGGCATCTATCCGGCCGAAGGCGAGCACTACGAAAACGTCAAGGATGCGCTGGAAAAACTGCAGGTCAACGACGCTGCCTTCCTCTTCGAGCCGGAGACGTCGACGGCGCTGGGCTTCGGCTTTCGCTGCGGCTTCCTCGGTCTGCTGCACATGGAGATCATCGTCGAACGCCTCGAGCGCGAGTTCGACCTGGCGGTGATCACTACCTCGCCGAGCGTCATCTACCGCGTCATCAAGCGCGACGGCTCGGTGCTGATGGTGCAGAACCCGACCAACCTGCCCGATCCGCTCGAGATCGATCACATCGAGGAACCGATCGTCAAGGCCGACATCATGATTCCCAAGGACTACGTCGGCAGCATCATGGAGATCTGTCAGGAACGGCGCGGCAAGATGCTGAACATGGAATATATTAATGTAAACCGCGTTCAGCTGCACTATGAAATGCCGCTCAACGAGGTGATCTACGACTTCTTTGATGCGCTGAAGTCAAAGACGCGCGGCTACGGTTCGCTCGACTACGAGTTCGACCGCTACGAGCCGGCCAAACTGGTCAAGCTCGACATCCTCCTCAACAAGGAGCTGGTCGACGCTTTCTCGATGATCGTCCACGAATCCGAAGCCTACCAGCGGGCGCGCTTTGTCTGCAAAAAGCTCAAGGAAGTTATTCCGATGCACCAGTTTGAGGTGCCGATCCAGGCCTGCATCGGCCAGAAGATCATCGCCCGCGAAACCGTGCGGGCCTATCGCAAGGACGTCATCGCCAAGTGCTACGGCGGCGACATTTCGCGCAAGAAGAAACTGCTGGAAAAGCAGAAGGAAGGAAAGAAGAGAATGCGTCAGTTCGGCACCGTCGAGGTGCCGCAGGAGGCGTTTACCGCCGTCCTCAAATTCGACGACAACAAGTAACGACATATAGCAGCAGCCGTGCACTGCCGCGTTCCGACCTGTTCGGACACGCCATCTGTACGACGGCAGAGAGAACCCGGGTGGAGGCCATGAAGAACACAGCAGAAAGAGAAAACACACGGAAAGAAGCAGGAACAGCCGGAACAGGAGCGGAGAAGGGAGCACTGGGGATCTATATCCACGTTCCTTTCTGCGAGCGGAAGTGCCGCTACTGCGGCTTTGCCTCGCTGCCCAGGCCGCGCTGGCGATGTCGCGAGGATTACGCCGCGCTGCTCGGTGCCGAGCTGCGGCTCTGGCGGCAGCTGCTCAGACGCCGCCGCGTTGACACCGTATTTTTCGGCGGCGGTACGCCGTCGCTGCTGCGACCGGCCGAGCTGTACCGGATTCTCGAGGCTCTGGCGGCTTCTTTTACGCTCACTCCGCGAACGGAGATCACCGTGGAAACGAACCCCAATTCGCTCAGTGACGACTTTCTGCGCGCCTGTGCCGAGCTCGGCGTAGGACGGATCAGCATCGGCGTGCAGTCGTTCAACGACCGTACGCTGCATCGTCTCGGGCGCCTGCACGACAGCGCCGCTGCACTGCGGCAGATCGACCGGGTCCGCACGCTGTGCAGCTGCGACGTCAATCTCGATCTGATCTTTGCGACGCCGGAGCAGACACCGCAGCAATGGCGCGATGACCTGCATACGGCACTGCGCCTGCGCCCCGAGCACCTTTCTTTTTACAGCCTGCAGCTGGAGGAGGGGACGCCGTTTTACGAGCAGTACCGCCGCGGCAGGATCGACCTGCCCGACAACGACAGTGAGCGGTCAATGTACCACGAAGCCGCGGCGCTGCTGACCGCCGCCGGCTACGAGCACTACGAGATCTCCAATGCGGCGCTGCCGGGGCATCGCTGCCGCCACAATGAGAAGTACTGGCACCTGCAGGAATACCTCGGCCTCGGCCCGGGAGCCAGCAGTTACCTCGGCGGCGAGCGCTGGCGCAATCGCGACGACATCACCATCTGGAGCGAGGAGATCCGCCGCGGCCGGCGCCCGATCGAACCGCGTTCCTGGGAGATCGAGGATGTCCGCGACTCGATGGGGGTCTTCTGCTTCACTGCGCTGCGGACCCGTGAAGGCATCGACCGGCGTCGTTTTGCCCGCCGCTTTGGCAGCAGGCTGGAGACGGTCTATGCGGAGCAGATGGACATTCTGCACGAATACCGCCGGCGCGGCTGGCTGCGGATTACGCCGCGGCGCCTGGTTCTGACCGCCTCCGGCGTCGACCACGCCAACGAAATTTCCTGCGAATTCATCTGACGGCCGGCAGCAGCGGCCGACACCGATAACGACTGTCCGAAACCGACACACCGCGCGGCGCTGCGGCGCCGCGTCCCGATACATTCATGCAGAGGAGGAACCGATGCACATCAACCATGTTTATGCCGCTTATTTCACCGGCACGGAAACCACGAAGAAAATTGTCACCACCATCGCCTGGTCGATCGATCCCAACTACATCGACAACGATTTTTCGCTGCCGTCGGCCCGGCAGAAACCGCTGACCTATGAGGCCGGCGATCTCGTCATCTTCGGCACGCCGGTCATTGCCGGGCGGGTGCCGAACCTGCTGCTCAAGTATCTGGCAAAGATCGAGGGCGGCGGCGCGCTCGCCGTGCCGATCGTGCTCTTCGGCAACCGCAGCTATGATGACGCGCTGATCGAACTGCGCGACATCCTCGAAAAGGGCGGTCTGCATACGATCGCCGCCGGTGCTTTCGTCGGCGAACACTCGTTTTCCAAGGTGCTGGCCGCCGGACGTCCCGACAACGATGATCTGCAGCGGGCGGAGGAATTCGCCGCCAGCATCAGGACCAAGGTGGAGGGAATCGGTGATCCGGCGCATCCGGAACTCGCCGACGCGCTGCGGCATCCGATCGAAGTCGACGGCACACCGTACCCGTACCGCCCGTACTATACGCCGCGCGATCGCAACGGCAAGGGTATCGACATCCGCAAAGTCAAGCCCAAGGTCAACGACAACTGCGACGACTGCAAGCTCTGCGCCGATATCTGTCCGCTCGGATCCATCAGCCGCGACAACGTCCGCGAAATCACCGGCATCTGCATGCACTGCAACGCCTGCATCAAGCGATGTCCCAAAGAGGCCAGGTACTACGACGATCCCGGCTACCTCTATCACGAGCACGAACTCGAAGCGATGTACCAGCGGCGCGCCGACATTTCGCTGTTTATTTGAATTTGAAAGCGCAGGATGTCCGCGCCCGCGCGGGCAGCGTCCCGACCGGGTTCCGTCACGGCCGGCAGCGCGAGCATGAACGGCAAACTGCGGCCGCAGAAAAAACAGGGTTCAGGCCCTGTTTTTTTCTGCTTTTCATTCACTTTTGCAGGCGGCTGCTGTCCGCCCGCCTCCGGGGTCAGGGAAGCCTGCCGGCCCGGTACCGGGCGGCGGCCTGCACCGGCATCGCTGCCGCCCGCACTGCCGGAAAACCGGCACCGCGGGCCCTGCTCAGCGCAGGCTCAGGCGTTGGATGCAGTGCCCGCTGCCGCGCCGTCGCTGCCGATCGGCTCTTTGTCTTTGTAGATACGGTTCATCACATAGAGGATGATGAGCAGCGTCGCGACGCCGCTGCCGAGGGTCGCGAAGACGTTGAAATCGGTAATCGCCGCGACCAGATAGCCGACCACGCAGGAGACGGCCGTCGTCAGCGCATAGGGGATCTGCGTGGAAACGTGATCCATATGCGGACAGTAGGCGCCGGTCGAGGAAAGAATCGTCGTATCCGAGATCGGCGAGCAGTGATCGCCGAAGACGCTGCCGCCGAGCGTGGCCGCGAGAGTGATCGTCATCAGCTCCGGCATCGACGACATCATCGGTTCGCAGATGTTGACCACGATCGGGATCAGGATGCCGAAGGTGCCCCAGGCCGTGCCCATCGCAAATGAAAGGAAGGCGGCGACGATGAAGATCACGCACGGCATCAGAACCATCGGGAAGTGTCCGTTCTGCACCAGGGAGCCGACGTAATCGCCGGTGCTGAGCAGATCACGGCAGACACCGCTGATCGTCCAGGCCATGATCAGGATCGAGATGGCCGGCACCATGATCTTGATGCCCTCGGTGACGTTGTTCATGAACTCCTTGAAGTCCATAATCCTGCGCGGCAGGTAGAGAATCATGGTGACGATGATGGCGCCGAGTCCGCCCATCGCCAGCGACAGCGAAGAATCGCAGTTGCCGAAGGCGGCGGCGATGGAGCCGGCCTTGCCGTTGAACATGCCGCCGGTATAGAGCATCGACAGCACCGAGAGAATAATCAGGGTAATGATCGGGATCAGCAGATCCTTGACCGTTCCCCTGCTGTTCTCCTCATCCTCGTCCGTTGCCTTGTCGAGCGCGCCGAGCTCGCCGTGCTCGGCGGCAATTTCCAGATGCCGCATCGGACCGTAGCTGATCTTGGTCGTCGACATGATGAAGATCATCAGCAGGGTCAGCAGGGCGTAGAGGTTGAAGGGAATGGTCGAAACAAAGGCCGCCATATCGCTGTCGAAGATCTTGGCCGTCGCCAGCGTCGAGCCGACGGCTGCGGCCCAGCTGGAGACCGGGGCGATGATGCAGACCGGCGCGGCGGTGGAATCGATCAGGTAAGCGAGCTTGGCGCGGGCGATGTGGAACTTGTCGGTGATCGGCCGCATGACCGCACCCACAGTCAGACAGTTGAAGTAGTCATCGATGAAGATGATGACACCGAGCGCCGCCGTCGCCAGCTGCGCCAGCGGTCGTGATTTGATCTTTTTGCTGGCCCAGCGTCCGTAGGCATAGGCGCCGCCGGCATTGGTGACCAGTACGACGAGGACGCCGAGAAAGGCCAGAAAGAGGATCATCATCGCGTTGTCGCTGATCTTCTTTCCCATCAGTTCAAAGATGGTCGTGATGCCCGTCATCACGCCGCTGCCGCTGGCAAACGCGTAGGTGAAGGTACCGAAGACGATACCGACGAACAGGGAAGAAATGACTTCCTTTGTAATCAGTGCCAGAACGATCGCGATGATCGGCGGCAGAATCGAAAGAAAGCCGACATTAATTGGATCCATGGAATAACACTCCTCCTTACGGCAATCGCATCGGTTTGCCGGCGCCTGATCGGGCAGCAGCGGCAGACCGCGTCGGATTGCGGAAATAACAGCCTTTTCATTTTACATGGGACGGGCTTTTTCGTCAAGAGAGCGGGACAGGCCGGCCAGTCCGGAGACGCGGGGCAGTCGAAGGACGCAGGGAGCAGGCCGAGGCGAAAGAAATTTTCCGGAAAAGTATTGACATTCCGGCACTGCGGTATTATATTAATGAATGTAGATTAGCACTCGAACGAAAAGAGTGCTAACAAGCGAAAGAGGTACTGCTATGGAGCTGAACGAAAGGAAACTGAAAATACTGCAGGCAATCATCAGGGATTTTATTGTGACTGCTGAACCGGTCGGCTCCCGGACTCTTTCCAAAAAATACGATCTGGGCGTCAGCCCGGCAACGATCCGCAATGAGATGTCGGATATGGAGGACATGGGGCTGCTGACGCATCCGCATACTTCGGCGGGAAGGGTTCCGTCGGAAAAGGCCTACCGGCTCTACGTTGACGAGATCATGCGCCGCACCGAACTGAGCGAAGAGATGAAGGAACTGATCACCTCACAGCTCTACGACAACCTGTCGGAACTCGACAAGACCATCGAACGGGCGGCCGGTCTGCTCTCGCAGATCACGAACCTGACGGCGTTTGCCCTGACCCCGAGTCAGGAGGACGACCGCATCAAATACATCAATCTGATGCCGGTCGATGAGCATACGGTTGTGCTGATGATTGTCGCCGAGAGCGGCAAGGTTTCCAATCAGACGCTGCGCATCCGCGACGTCTGCGATCCGGACAACCTGCGCGTTCTCGCCAAGTCGCTGACTTACAACTACCGCGGCAAGACGCTGGACGAGGCACTGCGCCTCGACATCATCGACAGCCTGCGCAGCGACATTTCGGCAATGAGCCGTCTGGCCGAGGACATCATGCCTGACTTCATGCATACGCTGGAGGATATGCTCAATGTCCACCTCTATATGAACGGATTGACGAACATTTTCAATCTGCCGGAGTATAACGACATCGAGCGGGCGCGGATGTTTGTCAGCATGCTCGAACACCGCGAAGAGTTCACCAAAAAGCTGATCAGCCGCGACGACGGTCTGCTCATCACCATCGGCCGGGAAAATGAGGACGAGAACATGAACGACTGCAGCCTGATCACGGCCACCTACCGGATCGACGGCAGACTGGTCGGCAAGCTCGGAGTCATCGGACCGACGCGCATGCGATACAGCGAAATCACCTCGGTCATCGAATACCTGACCGATCATATAACAGACGCATTCGAAATGAACGACGAAGGAGGCGACGATGACGAACGATAACCGCGAACAAAACGACGAAAGAAAACAGGAAGAGAAGGAAAGAACAGAAGAAAAAGACGGAGAAAAAGCAGAGCGGTCCCGCGCGGGCACTGCCCCGGACGAAGCGCAGGACCACGCGGAGCAGGCATCCGCGGACGCCGAATCCGAAGAGACCGGAGCGGATGCGGAAGAAAACGCGTCCGGCGGCGAAGAAGAAGAAGACCTGAACACCAAATACCTGCGGCTGATGGCGGACTTTCAGAACTACAAGCGCCGCGCCGCCAGGGAAAAGGATGATATCCGGGCCTTTGCCAACGAAAAGATTGCCGTCCAGCTGCTCGAGGTCATGGACAACTTTGAACGCGGACTCGACCACGACGTCGACGAAAACTTCAAAGAAGGCATGGAAATGATCCTGGATCAGCTGCGGGATGTCCTCAAGCGCTCAGGCGTGGAGGAAATCAAGGCAGAAGCCGAGGAATTCGATCCGCACTTTCACAACGCGGTGATGATGGAAGACACCGACAAAGTGGAGAGCGGCCGGATTTCCGAAGTGATGCAGAAGGGGTACACGCTCAACGGCAAGGTCATCCGGCCCTCGATGGTCAAGGTGGCCAATTAGCCGCCCCTTGCAGCGTATAAAATATTACCGAAGAATACATTTGAAAAAGATTATCAAGTGAAAAGGAGAAATAAACAATGGGAAAAGTAATTGGAATCGACCTGGGAACGACTAACTCGTGCGTTGCGGTGCTGGAGGGCGGAGATCCGACCGTCATCACCAACGCGGAAGGCAACCGGACTACACCGTCCGTCGTCAGCTTTGCCAAGAACGGCGAACGTCTGGTCGGCGAAACGGCCAAGCGGCAGGCTGTCACCAACCCTGACCGTACCGTGTCCTCGATTAAAAGATACATGGGCACCGATCACAAGGTTAAAATCGACGGCAAGGAATACACGCCGCAGGATATCTCGGCGATGATTCTGTCAAAGCTGAAACGGGACGCCGAGGCGTATCTGGGTGAAACCGTCACCGAGGCGGTCATCACCGTGCCGGCTTACTTCACCGACAGCCAGAAGCAGGCGACCAAGGATGCCGGCAAGATCGCCGGTCTCGACGTCAAGCGGATCATCAACGAACCGACCGCGGCGGCGCTGGCATACGGCCTCGACAAGGAAGATACGCAGCAGAAGGTTCTCGTCTACGACCTCGGCGGCGGCACCTTCGATGTCTCGATCCTCGAACTGGGCGACGGCGTCTTCGAAGTGCTGGCCACCAACGGCAACAACAAACTCGGCGGCGATGACTTTGACCAGAAGCTGATCGACTACATGGCGGACAGCTTCTCGCAGGAGAACGGGATCGATCTGCGCGCCGACAATATGGCGATGCAGCGGCTGAAAGAAGCGGCCGAGAAAGCCAAGAAAGAGCTCTCCAGCTCGCAGACGACCAACATCAATCTGCCGTTCATCACGGTCAGCGATGCCGGTCCGCTGCACCTGAACATGGATATCACCAGAGCGAAGTTCGAACAGCTGACGGCCGACCTCGTGGAAAAGACGATCGAACCGATGAAGAAGGCGATGGCCGACGCCGATGTCACCAACAGCGACATCTCCCGCGTCATCCTCGTCGGCGGCTCCACGCGTATTCCGGCGGTGCAGGAAGCCGTCAAGAAGATCACCGGCAAAGACCCGTTCAAGGGCGTCAACCCGGATGAATGCGTGGCCATCGGCGCCGCGATTCAGGCCGGCGTTCTCACCGGTGAAGTCAACGACGTCCTGCTGCTCGACGTCACGCCGCTGTCGCTGTCGATCGAGACGCTGGGCGGCGTCGCCACCAAGCTGATCGAACGCAACACGACGATCCCGACCAAGAAGAGCCAGATCTTCTCGACGGCTGCCGACAACCAGACCGCCGTCGACATCCACGTCATGCAGGGCGAACGTGAAATGGCTTCCGGCAACACCACGCTGGGCCGCTTCCAGCTGACCGGCATTCCGCCGGCACCGCGCGGCGTGCCGCAGATCGAGGTCACCTTTGACATCGACGCCAACGGCATCGTCAACGTTTCGGCCAAGGATATGGGCACCGGCAAGGAACAGCGGATCACCATCACCTCGTCGAACAAGCTCTCGGAAGACGAGATCAACCAGAAGGTCAAGGAAGCCGAGCAGTATGCGGCCGAGGACAAGTCCCGCAAGGAAGAAGTCGAAGTTCGCAACCAGGCCGAAACCCTGATCTACGAGACCGAAAAGAACGTCAAGGATCTCGGCGACAAGCTCAGCGAGGAGGAAAAGAACAACATCAACAGCGCCAAGGATGCGCTGCAGACTTCGCTGAACAACGGCACCGTGGACGAGATCAAGGCCGGCATCGACAAGCTGACCGAGCAGTTCCACACCATCTCCGAGAAGATGTACCAGCAGGCACAGGCCCAGCAGGGCGCGGCGGGTGCCGGCCCGAATATGGGCGGTGCGGCAGGTCCGAATGCGGGCGGCCAGACGGACAGTTCCGCCGGCGGACAGAACAGCGGTGCATCCGGCAATGACGACAACGTGGTCGACGCCGACTTTGAGGTCGTCGACGACGATAAGAAGGACGAGAAATAAGAACCATAAGGAAGATAAAGCAGGATGGCAGAAAAACGAGATTACTACGAAGTGCTGGGCCTGCAGAAGGGCGCGAGCGATGAAGAGATCAAACGCGCCTTTCGCAAGCTGGCGATGAAATACCATCCCGACAAGAATCCCGGTGACAAGGAAGCCGAAGAGCGCTTCAAGGAAGTCAACGAAGCCTACAGCGTTCTCGGTGACCCGGAGCAGAAGAAAAAATACGACCAGTTCGGCCATGCCGGCGTTGATCCCAACGCCGGCTTTGGCGGCGCCGGCTATACCGGATTCGAAGGGTTTGATGATCTTTTCAATATGTTCGGCGACATGTTCGGCGGCCGCAGCGGCGGAGGACCCCGGCGCAGGGGACCGTCCCAGGGCCGCGATCTGCAGCACAGCATGACAATTTCCTTTGAGGAAGCCGCTTTCGGCGTCAAAAAGGAAATTCGTCTCACCAAGCATGTTGTCTGTGAGACCTGCGGCGGCAGCGGCGCGGAGCCGGGCACCAGCAAGGCGACCTGCCCCAAGTGCGGCGGCAGCGGTGAAGTGCGCACCCAGCAGCGCACGCCGTTCGGCATGTTTCAGAGTTCGCAGCCCTGCGATCGCTGCGGCGGCAGCGGTCAGATCATCGAAAAACCGTGTCACGACTGCGGCGGCAGCGGCCGGATCCGCAAGACCGTGACCCTCAGCGTCGACGTCCCGGCGGGCATCGACGACGACAACGTCATCACCCTGCGCGGGCAGGGCGAACCGGGCAGCAACGGCGGCCCCGCCGGCGATCTGTATATCGTCATCAAGGTCAGGCCGCACAAGCTCTTCCGGCGCCGGGGACAGGATCTGCAGATCGAAATTCCGATTACGTTTGAACAGGCGGCGCTCGGCGACGAGATCACTGTGCCGACCCTCGACGGCAAGGTCAAGTACAAAATACCGGCCGGCACCCAGCCGGGGACCATTTTCCGGCTCAAGGGCAAGGGTGTCAAAGCCGTCAACAGCAATCGTCACGGCGACCTCTATGTCAGGGCCAACCTGGAGGTGCCGAAAAAGCTCAACGCCAAGCAGAAGAAAGCGATTCAGACGATGGCCAAAACGGTCGATGCGGACTGCTATAAAAAGCGCTCCGGCTTTCTCGACACGCTCAAGGAGCTGTTTCAGTAAGCGAATCATGGGGGAAAAAGATTCCCGCGGCAGAAGAGGCCGTTCGCTGCGGCGAAGGATGCCGGTCCGCACCGCGCGGCGCGGCTGCGCCCGCGGACATGGCTGCCGCGGCACCGCAGGACCTCTCTGCGGGACGCTGCGGCACGGCTCCGCTGATGACGAAAAAGTAATGAAAAAGGCGGCAACATCCGCCTTTTTTCTGCTATAATGAAGGGCGAGGTAATGCCGATGGATCACTACGATCAAATACATGAGGAAAATCTGGGAGACGTGCGCATTTCCGATGACGTCATGGCTGTCTGCGCCGTCAACGCTACACTGCGGACGCCCGGCGTGGCCGGCCTCAGCGGCGGGCTCGGCGACACCATCTCCAAGACCATCACCGGCAAGGACTCGCTCTCCAAGGGGATCAAGGTCAGTCAGACCGAGGAGGGCGTGTCACTGGACGTCTTTGTCACCGTCAAATACGGTGTCAAGATTCCGGTTGTCGCCTGGGACATTCAAAACAACGTCAAGCGGGAACTGGAATCGATGACCGATCGCCGCGTACTCGCCGTCAACATCCACGTGCAGGGAGTGGAGAACCCGCGCAGCACCAGACAGAAATCACCGCAGCAGGGGGAAGGGGAAGGACAGCATGAAACGAAGTGAAGCGAGAGAACTGCTGATGATCCTGGTGTTCCAGATGGAGGCCAGGCACGACACCTCGCGGGAAGCCGCGGAGCGCCTGCTGGCCGATCTGACCGATGACGGCGTGCAGCCGCAGCCCGGCGACCGCCGCTATATTTTCGACACCTTTGAGACGCTGTGCGAGCATCTCGAGGAAATCGACGCCCGCATCGACGCCCATTCACCGCGCTGGAAGGTCAGGAGAATGCCGAAGGCCGACCTCGCCATTCTCCGCCTGGCCGTCTGCGAGGGGCTCTACTGTGACGACATCCCCACCGCCGTCGCCATCAACGAGGCTCTGGAACTGGCCAAGCGCTACGGCGAGGAACAGACGGCCCCGTTCATCCATGCGGTGGCCGGCGCTGTCTGCAAGGCCGGCCGGGAAGGGCGCTGAGATGCGCTGCGTGCTCGGCATCGACACGAGCAATTATACCACTTCGGCGGCACTGGTGAACCGCGACGGGCAGGTTCTCGCCGACGTCCGCCGCCTGCTCGAGGTCAAACCCGGCGCCCGCGGCCTGCGGCAGTCCGAGGCGCTCTTTCAGCATGTGGTGCACCTGCCGGAGATCGTCCGCACCGCGGTGGAAACAGCGCGGGAAACCGGCTCCGACGTCCGCATCGCCGCCGTGGCCGCCAGTGAAAAGCCGCGCCCGCGCAGCGACAGCTATATGCCGTGCTTTCTGCCCGGCTGCGGCACCGCACAGAGCATCGCGGCCGCGGAGAATGTGCCGTACTATGCCTTTTCCCATCAGGAGGCGCATATTGCCGCGCTCCAGCCGGAAACCGGCTGGCGGCGGCGGGACGGCTTTCTCTGCCTGCACAACAGCGGCGGCACCTGCGAACTGCTGGCTGTCACGGAGGAGGGGATCCGCATCGTCGGCGGCAGCCGCGACATCTCCTTCGGCCAGCTGATCGACCGCATCGGCGTAGCTCTCGGCATGGCCTTTCCGGCCGGCCGGGAGATGGACGAGCTGGCGCTGACAGCCGAAGCCGACGGTTCACTGCCGGTGATCCGCGCCGAGGGGGCCTGGATTCACCTCTCCGGCATCGAGACCGCCGCGCACCGCCTGCTCGAGTCCGGCAGGCCGGCGCCGCAGCTGGCAGCGGAACTCTTTGCCCGCATCGGCGCTGCGGTGGAAGCGATCTGCCGCCGCGGCGCGGCGGAAACCGGCCTTGACCGGGTGCTGCTGGTCGGCGGCGTTTCCACCAGCCGCACGCTGCGGCAGCGACTGAGCGCGGTTCGCACTCCGCAGCTGCACATCTCCGACACCGACAGGGGGCGCGACAACGCCGTCGGCATCGCTCTCCTGGGAAGAGAGAAGCTATGGCCATAAAACCGATCACCGTTTCACAGCTGAATGCCTATATCGGCCGCGTTCTCGGTACCGACCCGCTGCTCGGCGACGTCGTGGTCAGCGGCGAGGTTTCCAACCTCAAATACCACAACAGCGGCCATATCTTTTTCAGTCTCAAGGACGAAAGGAGCCGCATACGCTGCTTTGTCAATGCCCGGCACAGCGGCGAACTGCGCTTTGAACTGACCGACGGCATGCAGGTCATCGCCGGCGGCTGGATCGATCTCTATGAGCCGGGCGGCTGCTATTCGCTCAACATCCGCACGCTGCAGGCGGCCGGACAGGGCGACCTGGATCTCGCCTTTCAGGAGCTGCGGCGCCGCCTCGAGCGGGAGGGGATCTTTGATCCGGCTCATAAAAAGCCGATCCCGCGCTTTCCCAGGCGGGTGGCACTGGTGACGGCCGAACGCGGCGATGCGGTGCAGGATATGCTGCGCATTCTCACCAAGCGCAATCAGGTCACCGACATCCTGCTCTACCCGGTCTATGTGCAGGGACCCCGGGCAGCCGGAGAAATCGCGGCTGCACTGCGCGATCTCAACGAGGATCCGCAGTTCAGCGACGTCGACGTCATCCTCACCGGCCGCGGCGGCGGTTCCCGCGAGGACCTCTGGGCCTTCAACGAGGAGGTTGTCGCTCGCGCGATCTACGCCTCGCGCATTCCGGTGATCTCCGCCGTCGGCCACGAGACCGACGTGACGATCGCCGATCTGGCCGCCGACCTGCGCGCCGAGACCCCGACGGCCGGCGCGGCGGCCGCGGTGCCGGACTGCGGCGAGATCCGGCAGCACCTCGCGGATCTGCGCGCGGCCATGCCGGCCGCGCTGGAAAGACGCTGCCGCAGCAGCCGCGAACGCCTGGCGCGCACCGAACCGCCGCGGCTTCGCCGCCGGCTCGCGCATCGACTCGAGCTTTCCGCACTGCGCGCCGCGACGCTGCACAAGGAGCTGGAGACGCACCTGCAGACGCGCCGGCGCGACGCCCGCGCCCGTCTCGAACTGGCCCGCAGCCGGCTGGAGGGTGCCGGCCCGCAGCGGATTATGGCGCGCGGCTACATCGCCCTGACCGACAGCGAGGGCAGAATGGTACGCCGCATCGGCAGTCTGCAGCGCGGTGACCGCGTCCGCCTGCACGGCACCGACGGCAGCGCCGCAGCGGAAATTATGGAGGTGGATCACCATGACGAATGAGAAAGACCGCAAAAAGACAGCGGCTGCAGAAAAGGCCGCGGTGTCAGGGCCCGGCCGGCCGGATTCCGAGGCCGATCCGGCTGCCGGCCTCTCCTTTGAAGAAGCGATGCGCCGTCTCGAGGAGACGGCCGAGCGCCTTGAGAGCGATGACATCGGACTCGAAGAGGCGCTCGGGCAGTACCGCCTCGGCACCGCCTATTACCGGCAGTGCGACCGCATTCTGCGCACGGCGCAGCAGACCATTGAAACCTACAGAAAGGAAGAAGAGGATGAGTGAACATACCTACGCAGAATATGCGGAGATCATCGAGGAGCATCTCAGCGACTTTCTGCCCGACATCGATCACAAGAGCATCACGGTCTATGAATCGATGAAGTATTCACTGACCGCCGGCGGCAAGAGGCTGCGTCCCTGTCTGCTGCTGGCCGCCTGCGAATTCTGCGGCGGCGATATCAAGAGCGCGCTGCCGTATGCCTGCGCCATCGAATATATCCACACCTATTCACTGATCCACGACGATCTGCCCTGCATGGACAACGACGAACTGCGCCGCGGTCAGCCGACCAACCATATCGTCTACGGTGAGGCGATCGCCACGCTCGCCGGTGACGGTCTGCTGAATTCGGCCTTCGAAGCCATGAGCCGCGACATGCTGCTCTATTTTGACGACCAGGAAGCGCTCAACCGCCGCGTAAGCGCCTGCTATGAGATCGCCAAGGGCGCCGGCTGCGGCGGCATGCTGGCGGGACAGGTGGCGGACATCGAAAATGAGGGTCGCAGCTGCAGCGGCGAGATGCTCGACTACATCCATCTCAACAAGACCGGGGCGCTGATTCAGGCCGCCGTGCGGGCCGGAGCACAGCTCGGCGGCGCCGACGCGGAGACGATGGATCACCTCACCGATTACGCCGAGAATCTCGGCCTGGCGTTTCAGATCACCGATGATCTGCTCGATATCGAGGGCGATGAGGCGGTGATGGGCAAGAAAGCCGGCGTCGACGCCGCCCACGACAAGGCAACGTATCCGGCTCTCTACGGCCTCGAAGCCTCGCGCCGGCGCCTCGACGAACTGACCGACTGCGCCCTGGAAAACATCGCCGAGTACTACGACAACGCCGAATTCTTTGCCCGTCTCATCGAGAAGGTGAAGAACCGCACCAGCTGAGTGCGGAGCCGACTCCCCGCAGGAAAAGTCCGGACGCAGGCAGCTGCGGCCGGAAACCGGGACACGGCGGCGGCAGGGAGGATGCCGCAGAGCGAAGGCGCCGGAGCCCCCGCGCCGCCGCTCGGGCAGCCGGCAGGGACAGGCGGCGGCAGATAAGACAGAGCAGGACGGAACAGCGACCGGAATGAGGTCGCGCACGGATAGAGGAGAGAAGAGTATTGAAGAGCAAGCCACTGGAAGAATATAACTTTCCCGCGGATCTGAAGACCATGAGCGTTCCCGAGATGGAACTGCTGGCGGTGCAGATTCGCGACTTTCTGATTGAACACGTCTCCCGGAACGGCGGCCATCTGTCGTCCAATCTGGGTGTCGTTGAGCTTTCGATTGCTCTGCACCGCGTCTTCAATCCTCCGCACGACCGCATCGTCTGGGATGTCGGCCACCAGTCCTACGTCCACAAGATTCTTACCGGGCGGGCCGACCGCTTTGACACGCTGCGACGGTTTGACGGGCTGCGCGGCTTTCCCAGCCGCGAGGAAAGCCCCTGCGATGCTTTCGATACCGGCCACGCCAGCACTTCGATCTCGATCATCGCCGGCATGGCCGCGGCCCGCGAGCTGAAGGGCGAAAACTACGAAACCGTGGCCGTGATCGGCGACGGCTCGCTGACCGGCGGTCCGGCTTATGAGGGACTCAACAACCTCGGTACGCTGCACGCCAAATCGATCATCATCATCAACGACAACGGCATGTCGATCCGCCGCAACACCGGCGCGATGTCGACCCACCTCAGCAAGCTGCGCGTTTCGAGCGGCTATTACCGCCTCAAGCGGGAACTCGGCGGGGCCGTGCAGCGCATCCCCCGCGTCGGCGAGCATCTCTACCACGGTCTGGGCAAGATGCGCGACATGGTCAAGTACGTGATGGTCGACGGCGTCCTCTTTGAGGAGCTCGGCTTCACGTATCTGGGCCCGATCGACGGGCACAACCTCACGGAGCTGATGCAGAATCTCCGCCTCGCAAAGAAAGCCGACAATTCCGTTGTCCTCCACGTTGTCACGCGCAAGGGCAGGGGCTATCGCAACGCGGAAAAGCATCCCGGCCATTTTCACGGCACCGGCCCCTTCGATCCGGAGACCGGCCGCCCGCGCAGGACGCATCTGCAGCCCTGCTATTCGCAGATCTTCGGTCATCATCTGACCGAGCTGGCGCGGCAGGATGAGCGCATTACGGCGATCACGGCGGCGATGACCGACGGCACCGGACTGAACGAATTTGAGCGCGCCTTTCCCCACCGCCTCTACGACGTCGGCATCGCCGAGGGACACGCGGCAACCTTTGCGGGCGGGCTGGCGGTCTCCGGCATGCGGCCGGTAGTGGCCGTCTATTCGTCGTTCCTGCAGCGCGCCTACGACCAGATCCTCGAGGATGTCTGCCTGCAGAACCTGCCGGTCGTCTTCGCCATCGACCGGGCCGGCATTGTCGGCGCCGACGGCCCGACGCACCACGGGGTCTTCGATCTCTCATTCCTGACGCAGATGCCGAACATGACGGTGATGGCGCCGTGCGACGGCCGCGAACTGGAGGCGATGATGGACTACGCACTGCAGCTCGACGGTCCCTCTGCGATCCGCTATCCGCGCGGCGAGAGCCATGCGCTCAGCCACGCGCTGACGCCGCTGACGGACGGAGCGCAGGTGCTGCAGGCCGGCCGCGACGTCGAGATCTGGGCCATCGGCGCGATGGTGCGCACGGCCGTGGAAGCGGCCTCGCTGCTGCGCGGCAGCGGCATCGAGGCAGGCGTTGTCAACGCCCGCTTTGCCAAGCCGGTCGACCGCGCCGGACTGATCGGGAGCGCCCGCCGCACCAAGCTGATCGTCACCCTCGAGGATAATGTCCTCAACGGCGGCTTCGGCGACAATGCCGCCCGCGAGATTGATTTCAGCAATGACCTGGCCGAAGTGATCCGGCTCGGCTGGCCCGACGTCTTCCTGCCCCAGGGTTCCTGCGAGGAAATCCGCCGGCACTACGGACTGACGGCGCCGCAGATCGCAGAAAGGATTCGCGATGAGTTCGAAACGCAGGCTTGATGAACTGCTCGTCGCCCGCGGTCTCAGCGAGAACCGGGACAGGGCGGCAGCGCAGATCATGGCCGGCCTCGTGTTCGTCGACGGCGAGCGGGTCGACAAGGCCGGCACCCCGGTGGCGGAGAAGGCGTCGCTGGAGGTCCGCACGCAGGGCGGCCGCTACGCTTCGCGCGGCGGGCTGAAGCTGGAGAAGGCCCTCGACGTCTTTGCGCTGACGCTGCAGGACGCGGTCTGCATCGATATGGGCGCCAGCACCGGCGGCTTTACCGACTGCATGCTGCAGCACGGTGCCCGCCGCGTCTACGCGATCGACGTCGGCTACGGGCAGCTGGCCTATGAACTGCGCCGCGACCCGCGCGTGACGGTGCTGGAGCGGACGAACATCCGCACCATGGATACGGCGCGCATCCCCGAGGCGGCCGATTTTATCAGCATCGACGTCAGCTTTATCTCGCTGGCGCTGATTCTCCCCAAGGCGGCGGCGCTGCTGCAGCCGCAGGGAAAGATCGCGGCCCTTGTCAAGCCGCAGTTCGAAGCACGGCGTGAACAGGTCGGCAGCGGCGGCATTGTCCGCGATCCGGCCGTCCACCGCGAAGTGCTCGCGCGTACCGTCGCCGCCGCGGCGGAGCAGGGTCTGCAGGCGGCGGCGCTGACCTATTCCCCGGTTACCGGGGCCCGGGGCAATATCGAATACCTGCTGCTCCTGCAGCGGCAGGATGCCGGGTTCGACCCCGTCGAGGCCGTTCCCGCGGTTACCGCAGCGGCGATGCGGCAGCTGGGCACGGGCGAAGACGCCGATTCGCCGGGCGCCGGGTAACGCTCCGAGGTGCTGCGAGCGGCTGCACATTCCGCTTCCCGGCACAAATGAAGTCTCCGGTCCGGGAGGCGCTGCCGATCTGCCGAACGGCGGCGCACCGACAGATACCGGTACCCTGAACAGAAAGGATGTTTTATGCTATTATCTCAACGTATTCAAAACATGCAGGATTCCCCGATCCGTAAATTCAATGCGATGGCGTTTTCCCGCGAAAACGCCGGCACGCATGTGCACTGGCTGAACATCGGTCAGCCGGATATCTCCACGCCGTCCTGCTTTATGGACGCCGTGCGCGGCTTTGACGAGGACGTCCTCGCTTACACCCAGTCGGCGGGCTGGGACCGTCTGCAGCAGGCCGTCTGCGACTACTACGAACTCTACGGCGTTGCCCTGAAACCGGCGGATATCATCGTGACCACCGGCGGCAGCGAGGCGCTGAGCATGGCTGTGACCTGTATTCTGAACAGCGGTGAAGAACTGATGACGGCGGAGCCGTTCTACACCAACTACAACACCTTTGTTCAGGCCGCAGGCGGGCAGATTGCCGCCATTCCGACCCGCGCCGAGGAAGGCTACCGCTATGCCGAGCGCGAGCGGCTGGAAGCCGCCTGCAATGACCGGGTACGGGCCATTCTCTGCACCACGCCGGGCAATCCCACCGGCTGCATTCTCGATCACGACGAGATGCGCGTCATCGGCGAATTTGCCAGAGAACACGATCTCTGGATCATCGCCGACGAAGTCTACCGCGAATTCTGCTACGACGGGCGAAAGCCGGCCAGCTTCGGCGAGCTGCCCGAATATGCCGACCGCGTTATCCTGATCGACTCGGTCTCCAAGCGCTTTTCGGCCTGCGGCGCCCGCATCGGCGCGCTGATCTCGAAGAACGAGGAATTCATCCACGCGGCGATGAAGCTGGCGATGGGCCGTCTCTGCAGCCCCACGCTCGACCAGCTCGGCGCCGAAGCGCTCTACCATCTGCCGGTTTCCTACTACGACGACGTACGCCGCGAATACGAGCAGCGCCGCGACGCCTTCTACGAGGAAATCATGAAGGACGACGAGATCGTCTGCAAAAAGCCCGGCGGCGCCTTCTATATGACGCTCAAACTGCCGGTTGAAAATTCCGAGGACTTTCTCCGCTACATGCTGACTCGCTTTGACGAGGACGGCGAAACCGTCATGTTCACGCCGGCCGAAGGCTTTTACCAGACGCCGGGAAAGGGCAGGGACGAGATACGCATCGCCTATGTGCTGCGCAGCGCGGAAATGCGCCGCGCCGCCGAGCTGCTGCGCCACGGCCTGACGGTCTGGCGGGAGACGGGCGGCGACGGCGGAAATGCCGGCGCGGCTGCGGGCAGCGCCGGACCCGGACAGACACCAGGGAAAGGAACTGAATAAACATGGCTTTATCACCGATGATGCAGCAGTATATGGACATCAAGGAGCAGTACCGGGACTGTATTCTGTTCTTCCGCCTCGGCGACTTCTACGAAATGTTCTTTGATGATGCGGTCACGGTCAGCCGCGAGCTCGAGCTGACGCTGACCGGCAAGAACTGCGGCCTCGACGAGCGGGCGCCGATGTGCGGCGTTCCGTATCACAGCGCCGACAGCTACATCGCCCGGCTCGTGGAGCGCGGCCGCAAGGTGGCCATCTGCGAGCAGGTCGAAGATCCGGCGGCGACGAAGGGACTGGTCAAGCGAGAAGTCATCCGCATCGTCACGCCGGGCACGGTTACCAGCGGCGCGATGCTCGACGAACGCGAAAACAACTACCTTGCCGTCGTCTATATCAACCGGCGCGGCATCGGTCTGGCCTACTGCGACATCTCCACCGGCGAGACGGCGGCCAGCGAGTTCAGCGGCACCGACGCGACCGAAACGCTGCTCAACGAACTGGTGCGCATCGGCGCCAGGGAAGTGCTGATCAACGAAAGCGGGGAAGCTTACGTCGACCTCGAGGCGATGAAGAACACCCTCGACGCTTTTTTCAACGTCCGTCCCGATCAGTTCTTCGGCAAGGCGGCCGCCCGCAGCGCCGTCTACCGCCAGTACGACGTAAAATCGCTCGACGCCTTCGGCCTCGGCGACAAGCGCTGCGCGGCGACGGCGCTGGGCACGATGCTGCTCTATCTGCAGGAGACGCAGAAGCAGATGCTGACGCATCTGACGCAGCCCGACGTCTACGAGATCGGCAGCCATATGGCTCTCGACAAGGCCACGATCCGCAATCTCGAGCTGACCGAGACGCTCTACGACAAGCGCCTCGACGGCTCGCTGCTGGGCATCCTCGACAAATGCCGCACCGCCATGGGCAGCCGCAAGCTGAAGCAGTGGATCCGCGAGCCGCTCAACGAGACCGCGGCGATCAACGAACGTCTCGACGCCGTCGCTGCCCTGGTCGACGCACCGATCGAGCGCAACAACTTCCGCGAAGCGATGCGCTCGGTCTACGACTTTGAACGCCTCACCGGCCGCATCGCCTGCGGCGGCGCCAACGGCAAGGATCTGATCGCGCTGCGCAATTCCCTCGCCGTGGTGCCGGAGATCAAGCTCGATCTCGCCGATTCCGGGAGCGCCCTGCTGCGTGATCTGGGCGCCCGCATGGATCCGCTGCGCGATGTCTACGAACGCATCGACCGCTCCATCGTCGAGGAACCGCCGTTTACGATTCGCGAGGGCGGGCTGCTGCAGGCGGGCTGCTCCGAAGAACTGGATGCCCTGAAGGACTCGATCCGCGACGCCAAGCAGTGGATCGCCGATCTCGAAGCAGTGGAGCGCGAGCGCACCGGCATCAGCAATCTCAAGGTCGGCTACAACAAGGTCTTCGGCTACTACCTCGAGGTCAGCAAATCCAACCTCGACAAGGTGCCGGAGGATTACATCCGCAAGCAGACGCTGGTCGGCGGCGAGCGCTACATTACGCCGGAACTGAAGGAAAAGGAAGGGCTGGTGCTCAACGCCGAGACCAGAATCAACCGTCTCGAGTACGAAATCTTCAACGAAATCCGCGAGGAGATCAAGAAGCGGACGCCGCAGATCCAGGAGACTTCGCAGGCGATCGCGACACTCGATGTGCTGGCGGCTTATGCGGAGGTCAGCGACCGCCTCGGATACGTGCGCCCCGAGGTCAACGACAGCGATGAACTGATCATCAAACGCGGCCGCCATCCGGTCATCGAACAGACGATCGAAGACGGCGTCTTCGTCAGCAACGACACCTTCCTGAACCGCGACGACGCCTCGCTGCTGCTGATCACCGGGCCGAACATGTCCGGCAAATCGACCTATATGCGGCAGACCGCGCTGATCGTCCTGATGGCCCAGGCCGGTTGCTTTGTGCCCGCCGAATCCGCCGTCATCGGCACCGTCGACCGCATTTTCACCCGCATCGGCGCCGCCGACAACCTCGCCGGCGGACAGTCGACGTTCTTCGTCGAGATGAGCGAGCTGGCCTATATCCTGCACTCGGCCACCGAGCGCAGCCTGATCATCCTCGACGAAATCGGCCGCGGCACCTCGACCTATGACGGTCTCTCGATCGCCTGGGCGGTGATCGAGCACCTCTGCCGCGACGGACACCAGGTGCGCACGATGTTCGCCAGCCACTATCACGAACTGACGACAATGGAGCAGCACGGCATGAAGAATCTCACCGTCGACGTTGCCGAGGAAAACGGCGAAGTCGTCTTCCTGCACCGCATCGTCGAGGGCAGCGCCAGCCGCAGCTACGGCATCCAGGTCGCCAAGCTGGCCGGCGTGCCCAAGGATGTGCTCGAGCGCGCCAATGAAAAGCTGCAGCAGCTCGAGGAAGCCAGCAGCGAGATGACCACCGACGGACATCAGATCAGCTTTGGCATCGGCTGACGGTGCCGGGCTGCAGCAGGGGAGGCAGCATGATCACAGTACTGGACAAGCAGGTAGCGGATAAGATTGCCGCCGGCGAAGTCGTCGAGCGGCCAGTTTCGATTGTCAAGGAGCTGCTGGAAAACGCCATCGACGCCGAAGCCGGACAGATCGTCTGCGAGATCCGCCGCGGCGGCAGGACCTATCTGCGCCTCTCCGACGACGGCTGCGGCATCGCCCGCGAGGAGGCGGAAACCGCTTTTCTGCGCCACGCGACCTCGAAGATCCGCCGCGTCGAGGACCTCAGCAGGCTGACCAGCCTCGGCTTTCGCGGCGAGGCGCTGGCCAGCATCGCCGCGGTGGCGCGGGTGGAGATGCTGACCAAGCCGCATGAGCAGAAGACCGGCACGCGGCTGCTGATCGAGGGCGGCACGGTCGTGGAAAAAGGCGCCGTCGGCTGCCCCGACGGCACCACGATCATCGTCCGCGACCTTTTTTACAATACCCCCGCGCGGGCCAAGTTCCTCAAGTCGGACAGCGCCGAGACGGCTCTGATCACCTCACTGGTCAGCGGGCATCGCCATGGCTTACCCGCAGCTGCGCATTCGCCTGATCAGCAACGGCCGCATCCTCTTTTCCACTCGCGGCAGCGGCGACCGTCTGCAGACCATCGCCGCCGTCGACGGCAGCGAGCGGACGCGGCATCTGCTGCCGGTGCAGGCCGACGAAAGGGGACTGTCGCTGCGCGGCTACATCAGCGATCTGGAGGAAAGCCGTTCGACCCGCCGCTATCAGACCTATTTCGTCAACGGCCGCGCCGTCGACAGCAAGGTCATGGAGCGGGCCGTTTCGCAGGCCTACGGCAACCGTCTGCCGCACGGCCGCAGTCCGATCGTCTATCTCTTCCTCCATGTCGATCCGGCGGTACTCGATGTCAACATCCATCCCAACAAGCGGCAGGTGCGCTTTGACGACGAGGTGACGATCACCGCCTTTATCCGCAATGCTGTCGCCGCCGCGCTGACGGTGCCGGATGCGATGCCGTCCGTACAGGTGGAAGCGGAAAAGCTGCCCGGCCGGGCGCAGGGAGAGCAGCTCAGCCTCGGCGGCCGCGGCGCAGGACGGGGCCGGGGCGGACGGGCTCTGCGGCGCGATGCGGTCGCGGCGGCACCGAATCCGCAGGGCCGCAGCGACAGTGACGCCGGTACGGTGCGGGATGCAGAACGGGAACATGTCAACGGTGCCGCGGCGGCACAGGGACCGTCCGGGTCGGCGAACGCCCCGGATCGGGACAGCCCGCGCAATGAAGAGACGGCCGCTTCGCAGCAGGACAGCCCGCAGCATGAACCGGATCCGGCCGCTGCTCCGGGTCCGGGCGGAACGCAGGAGGCACAGCCCGCATCATCGCTGCAGGGCAGTCCGCAGGGCGAGGCGGACGCCGTCGCCGCCGCGCTCGATGCCTACCGCAGCGAACGGGACGGCGCGGCGGCGCTGCATGATCCCGAGACACCGTACGCGGGCACTGCCGGCGCGGGAGAGAGCATGCGCTTTTCCGATCTGGAGATTCGCGGCGCTGCCTTCAACACCTACATTATCGCGGAAAGGGAGGACCGGCTCTATCTGATCGACCAGCATGCGGCCCACGAACGCGTCAATTTCGAACGTCTGATGCGGCAGCTGGAGACGGCGGACGGCGCGTCGCAGCTGCTGCTCCTGCCGCAGACCGTGGAAGTCTCCTTCAGCGACGAAGAGCGGCTCGAGCCGCTGCGGCAGATCGGCTACCGCCTCGAGGAGTTCGGACCGCACACCTGGCGGGTGCGCGAGATTCCGGCGCAGATGGAGGAAGCCGAAGCAGACGCGTTCCTCCGCGAATACCTCGACGGCGCCGGCGAAGAAGACGACTGGCACAGCCGCACGCTGCTGGAAAAGGCCGCGATGCGTGCCTGCAAGGCTTCGGTCAAGGCGCACGACCGCCTCAGCGAAGCGGAAATCCGCCGCCTTTTGCATGATCTCGACCGCTGCCGGCAGCCGTTTTCCTGTCCCCACGGCCGGCCGACGTGCGTGCTTCTCAGCCGGCAGGAAATCGAAAAGCGCTTTGGTCGGACGTGAGCGAGGAGGGGGCATGAAGAAAGATCAAATCCTCGTCGTCGCCGGTCCGACCGCGGTGGGCAAAAGTGCGGCGGCCCTGCGCCTCGCGGAGGAACTGGACGGAGAGATCGTCTCCTGCGATTCGATGCAGCTGTACCGCTATATGGACATCGGTTCAGCCAAGCCGACAGCGGAAGAGCGGCAGCGCGTGCGGCACTGGCTGGTCGACGAAATCGACCCCCGCACGCCGATCACGGCGGCGCGCTACCGCGAGATGGCGCGCGCGGCGATCTTCGACATTCTCTCCCGCGGCAGGCTGCCGGTCATCGTCGGCGGCACCGGACTCTACCTCAACGCGCTGCTCTACGAGATGGACTTCGGCCCGGCGGGAGCGGATCCGGCCCTGCGGCAGAGGCTGGAAGAGATCGCCGCCGAGGAGGGCGGCGAGGCGCTGCATGCCCGCCTGACGCGGCTCGACCCGGAGGCGGCGCAGCGCATCCACCCGCACAACATCAAAAAGCTGATCCGTGCCCTCGAGGCCGCGGAAAGCGGCGGACGCATCGGCGCTTTCTCGACGGTGCGGGAAAAAGTCAAGGATTACGAGCCGCTGCTGATCGGTTTAAAGCGCGACCGGCAGGAACTCTATCAGCGCATCGATGCGCGCGTCCTGCGGCTCGTCGAGCAGGGCCTCTTTGCGGAAGTCGCCGCGCTGATGGCAAAGGGACTCGACGAAAACGACCAGGCGATGAAGGGCATCGGCTATAAGGAGATCATCGCTTACTATCACGGCCGGATAGACCGCGAGACCGCGATCGCCGAAGTGCAGAAAAACACGCGTCACTACGCCAAGCGGCAGATGACCTGGTTTCGTCGCTACGAAGACATGCGGTGGTTTGATCTGAGTGCGGCCGTCTCGGAGGAAGCGGCTGTGGAGGAAATACTCGATTGGGTAAGAAGAAACAGATAAAAGTCCATAATAAGAGCGACAAGCCGGACAACATCGTCTATCGCGAGCACGAGACGGATCGGCAGTGCCGGCTGCTGGAGCGCGATCTGCCGTCCTTTCTGCGCGGCTACTTTGCTTACCTGAAGAGCAACGTCCTGCCGATGACGCGGCTCGCCTATCTGCACGATGTGACTTTCTTCTGCCGCTATCTGGTCGAGGAGACCGATCTCACGAAGGCGGAGGACATCGGTGCCATCACCCTCGACGAATTTCGCGCCATCAAGGCGGTTGACATCAATATTTTTCTTGATTACTGCCGCGAATACACCGTGGAAACCGAGGACACCGTCTATTATTACGAAAACAACAACCGCACGCTGGCGCGCAAGAAGTCGTCGCTGTCGGTTCTTTTCAAGCAGCTCTACCGCGACGGGCTGCTGCCCGTGAACATCACCGACGGCTTTGATCCGATCCGCGTCGGCAAGGCACAGGAGCGCGAAATCAAGGCCCTGCAGGACGACGAAGTGATGGTCATGCTCGATGCCGTGACCACCGGCGCCGGCCTCACCGACAAGGAGCACCAGTACTGGAAGAAGACCCGGCTCCGCGACAAGGCGATCCTGATCCTCTTTCTGACCTACGGACTGCGCCTCTCGGAACTGCAGCAGCTGAATCTCAGCAGCTTTAACTTCAGCCGCGGCGAGTTCAAAATCTACCGCAAGCGCGACAAGGAATCGACGATGCCGCTCAACCGCTCCGTCGTCGAGGTGCTGATCGACTACATCGACAACGAACGTCCGGCGAAGGAAAAAATCGCCGCCGGCGACGAGGATGCGCTCTTCCTGTCGCTGCAGGGGCGGCGCCTGACGCAGCGGGCGATCCGCAGCCTGGTCAAGAAATACACCTCGATCGGCCTGCATACCGGCCGCGACGGAGGATACAGTCCGCACAAGCTGCGCGCGACGGCGGCCACCAGCCTGATCGGCCGCGGCAATTCGATCTACGACGTGGCGGCGCTGCTCGACCACGAGCAGGTAACGACGACGCAGCTCTACGCCCGCCGCAAGATGAACGTCAAGCGCGACCTCGTCAACGACATGGAGTGGGAAGAAGAGAGAAAGGAGGGCCGCGGCGGAGAACGCGTCAGCCTTGACAGCGGCCGCAGAATCAACGATGATGACAGTGCGGGCACAGACGATGGCCGCAGCGGGAACGGCGCGGCGGCAGCCGGGGACGAAAGCGAAGACGGGGAAGGGGACGGCGGCAGGAAGCGCGGCGGACCCCGGCCGGAATATATAAAGCCAAAACTACGACACAGCGACGGGCCGGCGCGGGCAGCGCGGGGAACGCAGCATGGCGCTGCGAACCGATCAATCCCGACGCCGGACAGCGGCACCGACAAGGAGGACCAATGAGCGAAAAGGGCAGAAACAGCAGCACCACGCAGCTGCTGACAGAAAAGATGGGCATCGACCCGGAGATCATGGATCTCGTCACGGAAGCGGAAGAAGAGCTCCGCGGCGTCTTTGCGGAACTGGACGACATCATGGCGTACAACCAGTACAAGGTACTGGAAGCCTTTCAGAAAAACCGCATCAGCGACCGGCATTTTCACTGGAACACCGGCTACGGCTACGACGATCCCGGGCGCGAGGCGCTGGAAAAGGTCTATGCCGACGTCTTCCGCACCGAGGCGGCGCTGGTGCGGCCGATCATCGTCAACGGCACGCACGCACTGACGCTGACCCTGACCGGCATCATGCGCCCCCGGAGAAGAACTGATTTACTGCACCGGCGCGCCGTATGACACGCTCGAGGAAGTGATCGGCATCCGCGGTCAGGGCAAGGGGTCGCTGGCCGAATTCGGCGTCGACTATCAGCAGATCGAACTGACCGCAGACGGTGAAATCGACCTGCCGGCGCTGCGCGCGGCCATCAGCGGCAGGACGCGCATGGTCTGCTGCCAGCGCTCGACCGGCTACGGCTGGCGCCGGGCGATGACGATCGAGCAGATCGAACAGATGACCGGAGCGGTCAAGGAAATCAACCCGGACATCATCTGCATGGCCGACAACTGCTACGGGGAGTTCCTCGCCACGCGCGAACCGACCGAGGCCGGCATCGATGTCCTGGCGGGTTCGCTGATCAAAAATCCCGGCGGCGGTCTGGCGCTGACCGGCGGCTATATCGCCGGCCGCCGGGATCTGATCGACAAGATCTCCTACCGCATGACTTCGCCGGGCATCGGCGGCGAGTGCGGGCTGACTTTCGGTCAGTCGCGGACCATGTTCCAGGGACTGTTCCTGGCGCCGAAGACGGTCAACGCCGCGGTCCGGGGCGCGGTCCTCTGCGCGCGGGTCTTTGAAAAGCTCGGCTATGCGGTCTGTCCGGCTTCCACGGACACCCGCAGCGACATCATCGAAGCCGTGCGGCTGGGCAGCCCGGAAGCGGTCGTCGCTTTCTGCCAGGGTATTCAGGCGGCGGCGCCGATCGACTCGTTCGTCACGCCGGAACCGTGGGACATGCCGGGCTATGAGGACCAGGTCGTGATGGCAGCGGGTGCCTTCGTGCAGGGCTCATCGATCGAGCTCTCGGCGGACGCCCCCGATCCGGCCGCCCTACAACGTGTACTTTCAGGGCGGACTGACCTACGAACACTCGAAATTCGGCGTCATCAAAGCGCTGCAGGCCCTGCGCGACAAGGGCCTGCTGAACGCAGAATAAGACGTTTGGGCGCAGGGTTGAGACCTCGAGACTCTGCACGCACAGCACGGCGGACCCGCCCGCCGCGGAACAAGGCACTTGCAGGCCGCCGGGTGCAGACCCGGCTGCCGCGCAGCAGGATGGCAGAAGCAGGATGACAGAGGAAAGCGAGAGCCGGAAGAAAAAACAGCCGGAAGAAGAATGAAAAGAAACATCTTCTCAGCAGCAGCAACCAGGTTCTGAAAAAGATCCTGGCGATCTTGAAGTTCGCCATCCTGATCGGCATCATCGTCGGCATCCCGCTCTACATCTACTTCTTCCAGCACGAGTGGATCGACCAGCTGTCCTCGATCGAAAACATCAAGGCGCTGTTTCGGCGCTATCAGACCCAGTCGATCCTGATCTACCTGGCCGCCCAGGTGATCCAGATCATCATCTGCGTCATTCCGGGGCAGTGGATGCAGATCACGGCCGGTCTGGCTTTCGGCTTCTGGGGCGGCTATCTGTGGTCGATCACCGGCGCCGCGCTCGGCGCCGTGGTGACTTATTATCTGGCTCGCTGGCTCGGACGCGACGCCATGCACCTCTTCTTCGGCGAAGAAAAGGTGGAACGCTATATCAAGGCTTTCAACAGCAAGCGTTCGATGATTATCGTCTTCCTGCTGTTCCTGATCCCCGGCTTTCCCAAGGACATTCTCTGCTATCTGGCCGGCCTCTCCGAGATGAAGCTGAAGCCGTTTCTGGTGTTTTCCCTGATCGGCCGCACGCCGGGAATGATGGGATCGATTCTGATCGGCATGCAGGTCGGCGCGCATCGCTGGAATGTGGTCATCCTCATCTCCGTCATCGCCGTGATCCTCTTTGTGCTCTGCATGATCTTCCGCAAGCGCCTGATGCAGTGGTTCAATGACTTCTATGACAAGGTGTCCGGATAGGTGCGGCAGACGACGAAAAGGCAGTTGAAAACGTGACCGCATCGGCAAAGGAAAACGAGTGGCCGCATCAGCGGGAAAGGGAGACTGCGACCGCACCGGCAGAGGCAGCGGGCGGCTGCAGACAAGGAAGCGGACTTGCGGCAGTGACCGCGCCTGCAGCGCAGCAGACAGCGTGCCGGCGGATCAGCTCGCGACGGCCGGGGATCGATGAGCCGACAGGCGGGCGGCGTGCCTGCGGACGCTGCTGCAAAGCAGGAAACACGAAGCATGAAACCAGGAAGAAAAGGAGTACCGACAGCCATGGACAGCAGATACATTCGCCAGGAAATTCTCTACGGATTCGGCAGGGAAGGGCAGGAAAAGCTGCTCCAATCCCGCGTTGCCGTCATCGGCATGGGCGCACTGGGCTCCGCCGCGGCGGATCGTCTGGCTCGCGCCGGCATCGGATACCTGCGCCTGATCGATCGCGACGTAGTGGAGCTTTCGAACCTGCAGCGGCAGCTCCTCTATACCGAGCGGGATGCCGCCGGGGAGACGCCCAAGGCCGCAGCCGCAGCCGCGGCGCTGCGCGGCATCAATTCCGAAATTGAAATCGAGCCGGTCATTACCGATCTCAACCGCGGCAGCATCGACCGCCTGCTGGACGGCATCGACCTAGTGCTCGACGCCACCGATAATATGGAAACGCGCATGCTGATCAACGAGGTCTGCCATCGGCGTCGCCTTCCCTGGATCTACGGCGGCGTCCTCAGCACCATCGGCATGACGATGAACATCCTTCCCGAAGACGGAAGTCCCTGTCTGCGCTGCGCCTTTCCCGAGCAGAAGAAGAATTCGTCCCGTCCCGAGGAGACCTGCGCCACGGCCGGCATCCTCAACACGGTCACTACCGTCATCGCTTCGATCGAATGCACAGAAGCTTACAAGATTCTGATCGGCGACCCGGCGGTACGCCGGACGCTGCTGTACCTCGATCTCTGGAACAACGAAGTCGATGAAACCGTCATCGAGCGCCGTCCGGACTGTCCGGTCTGCGGAGAGCGGGCCGGCGGCGGAGAATCGGAAACGGAAGCAGAAGCTGCCGCGCAGGTGAAAGCGGCAGCGCCGTCGGCAGGCCTGCAGGTCTCCGCGCTCAACGGCAGCGGCCCCGACGCCTTCCAGGTGCGTCCGGATGATGCGCAGACGTTTGACTTTGACCGTGCCGCCGCGGCACTGCGCCGGCACGGACGCGTCAGAAACGACGACTACGCGCTGGATTTCGCCGATGAACACGTGCAGTTCAAACTCTTTCGCGACGGCAGAGCCATCATCCGCCGGGCCGGCAGTGCCGAGCGGGCCCGGGAAATCTATCGCGCGTATATCGAGAGCTGATCCGTATCGGCCGGCACCGTCCGATGCAGGGCAGCAGCAGGAGAAAATCCATGATCGACAAAAAAGATGTATTGAAGGAAATAGACGCCACGCGCGCTGAAATCGAGGCGGCGCAGGCGCGCATCGAAAGGGCGCAGGCCATCCTCGACGCGGAGCAGCGCAGAACAGCCGCCCGAACCCGTGCCGGCTCCGGCTCCGCAGCGACTCCGCCAAAGGACACGGAAAAACCCGCAGCCTCGTCGCGTACCGCGGAACAAGCGGAGACGCCGTCAAGCGCAGCGAAAAGGGCGGAAACGCCGTCAAGCACAGCGAAAAGGACGGAAACGCCGGAGAGAATCATCGGGAAACAAACGGAGACTCCCCCGAACAACGCGGAAAAGAAGGGCAGCGCGACGGAAAAAGCGCCGCAGCCGAAAGCCGCCGCGACTTCAACGGAGTCGTCTCCCGAATTTGCCGGCAGAGAACAGGAGCAGCCCGCAAACGTTAACAAGCCGGCTGACAGCCATCACAAAATGCCGGCAGCGGAAGGGCTGAAGGCCGCCGAGCGGGATTCCGCCGCGGCAGCGGCGGCTTCCACAGAAACCGCGACGTCCGCACAGCCCGTACAATCCGTACAGGCCGGACAGTCCGCGGACGACCGCAGCGGCAGCGACCCGGATGCGCCGGCAGCGTCGGCTCCGGAAACCGACGAAACACCGGCGCCGCACAGAAGAAAAATCACCGGACACCTGTCCTGGTCCATTTTCTTCGAGGACTATCAGGAGTGGTCGACCAACAAGCTGCTGGTCCGGATCGCGCAGATCGACGACATCGAAACCGCTTCGCCGTCCGCTATCGCCGAGTGCACAACGATGATGGAGGACGAGCCGATCCACCGCCTGGTACGCAAGGCACTCCACGCCGGCATTCGCTTTCAGCCCCGTGACTGCGTGGAAATCGCTCTTTCTCTGGTGAACACCGACCGGCCGTTCATGGATGAAGTAGCCCGCCGCACTGCCGCGCCGTTCCGCCGGCGGGACATCGACGACCTCGACACCTGCGTCAGCGATCCGGTTCTGCAGGAGCTGGCCGCCCGCAGCGGCCTGCCCGACCCGTGCGACCCGTTCAGTGATTTTTACGACGACCTCGATGTCGATGATCTCCCGGAAAACACGGAGGAAAATTAGCCATGCATCAGCCCCTGACGCCCACGCAGCAGATCCTCCTCGGACAGTCGCTGCTGATCGTATGCTGCGTTTTCTATCTGATCTGGTGGAGCATATCCTATCGCCCCGGTCTGGACGTCAGCCGCATCGGCGGGATCCGCGGCGTGCTGCTGCTGGTCACGGCCGCGGCCGGCATTGCCGGGGTACTCTTCTCGCTGCTGGGAAACGGCCGGCTGCAGGCCGCTGCGCCTAAGCTGAACGGCAGCCTGATTCTGATCGGCGGCATCGCGGCATATGTCCTGCTGCTTCTCATTACCCGCCTGCTCCTCCATCGGCCCGTCACGACGGAACTGTTCCTGATCGTCGCCTGGGCCGTGCTCGAACTGGCGCTTCTCAGCAAACTCAACGGCGCCGGCGCTATTACGGATTTTCGCTTTGCCGTCATGATCGCGGTCCTGGCAGCCGCCGTGGTGAGCAGTCTGGTCTTTTACGTTCTCTATTACCGCATGGAGCCTGTGACCGCCTACCGCATGGCGATGGTGCCGCTGATCACGGAATGCGGCAGCATGTGCGTGCTGCTGGCTCTGCTGCTGCGCTGAGCGGCAAGGCCGCAAAAGTCAAAGTAACGGTCAAATAGTAATTGTTAAATAGTCAATACGGCTTGTTATAATGAGGCACCGGGCAGCAGAGCACCCGGTGTCTCTTTTTCGAGTCATGTTCTTCAGGTGAAATTCCGGGAAAATTTCCCGGTAAATTTCTTTGCAAACAAATGTTCTTCTTTCTCTTGACATCGAACATATATTCGGTTAAGATATAGACAACGAACAGATGTTCTGAATCGAGAGGAGGGGGAACATGGGGAAGACCAAAAAAATCCGCATCAAGTCTAAATTCAGATTCTGCATCTTTGCAGCCATTCTGCTGCTGCTCGTATCCTACGGCATCGCGACGATGCTGGGCGGATTCAATGCCAGCGGCAGTACGGAAGGCAAATACACAACCTACACGGTCTCGGACGGTGATACGCTGTGGTCCATTGCCGCCGACTGCAAGGCAGACGGCGTCGATACGCGCGAAGCGGTCTACCGGCTCGAGAAGGTCAATCATCTGGACTCCTCGCAGCTCCAGGTGGGAGACGTACTGAAAGTGCCCGTTCAATAACCTAACATATCTAAATTCAACTGGTCCGAAAGACAGCACCTCCATCCGAGGCGCTGTCTTTCTCTATGGACCATGCAGCGTGAACAGGCCGCTAAGCGGAAGACAGAATAACCCGGAAAAGAACAACTGTTTCTGCTGGCGGGGCGAACACAGCCGCCGTTTCTGCGTTCCGAAAGAACGCGGATGCTGTCTGCAATGCCATGGATACAGCTTCAGCTGTCGCTCACACTGCCGGCGAGAACGAAGCCGCCGCCTCTCTGCGCTCGAAGCCCCGGGCGGCAGCCGCCGGGACAAAAAAGCGAGCCCATCGTCAGGGCTCGCTTTCTGCGTTTCCGTATCATGCATGCTTTCGGCTCTTCGTCGGCTTATGTGCCTCTTCCTTCTGCCGGCTTCTGCTCCCGGCGTGATCGCTGCTTCTCGTTCCGCTCACGCGGCCGCCGCTGCGCTTTTTTCGCTGCGTGGTCGAAGTGGTCGTACGGCTCTTGCCGGACAGATACTGCATGGTGCCGGTTTTGCCGCTGCCGCCGCGGGGCTTTTTGCTCTGATGGTGGATGTACAGATTGCTGTTGACCAGATCGCTGATGATGTCACAGGCGCTGGATCTGATTTCCTCCCGCGACATTCCTTCTTCATCGGCCGTATGCACATAGGCGCAGAGGCCGATGACCAGCATGGAATTCATCGGTTTTTGAGGATAGCGCGGCTGAATGGTATCGGCATGGCGGAGTGCGATTTGATCCACGCATTTGCGCAGGAAAAAGTAGTAATAATGGATCAGTACATCATCGCGGCTTTCCGCGGTGATCTGCAGCAGATCGCGGAAACGATAGTAGATCTCCAGTGTTGTATCGAGCAGATTCTGATAGCTGACGGCCGGATCGTCCTTGTCCGGATTGGACTCCTGCAGTTCCTCGAACCGCGCCATCATTTCTTCATACATCGATTGAAACAGATCCTCGAGCAGGTTGTATTTATCGCTGTAGTGAATATAAAAGGTGATGCGGCTGGTGTGTGCCCGCTGACAGATTTCCGTGACCGTGATCTTATGAAAAGGCTTTTCCTCCAGCAGTGATGCCAGAGTTTCCCGCAGGTTTTTCTTGGTTTTGTACACACGTTTGTCTTCCATGGTTTTTTGTCGTTCCCTCCC
Organism: Anaerovoracaceae bacterium; assembly: GCA_050953425.1. Lineage (GTDB taxonomy): Bacteria > Bacillota > Clostridia > Peptostreptococcales > Anaerovoracaceae > RUG100. The sequence goes on from JBMNMQ010000002.1 coordinate 90,706, forward strand.
GTAAAGGTTTATTGTGGTTCAATGTGCCGGCAGCGGCTGCTTCGATCCGGCAGCTTCCACAGCGATCACTGCGCTGCGGGGCCGTCGATGTTCTGCGGACGTCATGGAACAGAGGTTCTCTGTTTTTTTCCGGCAATTTGAATAATTTTCAAATTAGTTATACAAGTTCGTCAATTTGTATTTGGGATATTACCAGTGTCATTGTATCATTAGTTATACGGTTGTACAACTTATTTTTAGTGAAATTTACAGAAACGGTGAATGCCTTATGAATGTTATTTTCATTACGCCAACTTCCGCTCTGCGGCGCATACCGCTCTATCGCTGGGGCGGCAAAATCTACGGACAGTCCAATTCGATCACTGGTCCGCTGATTCTGGGCGGCATTCTCAAACGCGCCGGCCACCATGTTGAAGTATACGAAGAATTAAATGCCGGTGTCAATATTCGCAGGCTGCTTCGCAGGGGAGATGTATTCTGCCTGTCGCTGATGACTTCCAACGTTGAGCGCGGTTATGAACTCGCCGATCTGATTCACGAAAAAACCGATGCCCGCGTCATTATCGGCGGCATCCATCCGACCTATATGCCGGAGGAAGCGCTGGAGCATGCAGACCAGATCATCGTCGGCGAAGGGGAGGACGTCATCGTCGACGTGGTTGAGGGACGCACTACCGACCGCATCATCCGCGGCGAAGTCCATGAGGATCTCGACCGGCTGCCGTTCCCCGATTACTCGATCCTGAAGACGCCGTGCAAGGCCGCCAATGTGATCTCCACCCGCGGCTGTCCGTACCGCTGCACCTTCTGCACTACATCGCGGATGTTTGCGCCGTACCGACAGCGCAGTGTCGACAACGTCATCGAAGAAATCCGCATGTACAAGCGGATGGGCTTCAAGTACCTGAACTTTGAAGACGATAACTTTACCGCCGACAAGGAACGCGCCAAGGAGATCTGCCGGCGCATGATCGACGAAGACCTGCTGTTCAAGGAAACGTTCTTCTTCGGCCGTACCGACATGGCCGAGGATCCGGAAATGCTGCAGCTGCTGCACGATGCGCATCTGACGCGCACGCTGATCGGCATCGAATCGCTGAACCAGAAAGCGCTCGATTCGATCCACAAAGGCCAGAGCATCCAGAACATCAAGGACGCCGCCAAGGCCTGCGCGGATCACCATATACGCGTCATCGCCAGCATTGTGCTCGGCCTCGACGAAGACAGCAAGGAAGATATGCGGCGCAGCATTGAATTTGCCAAGGAAATCAACGCTTACCAGCTGCAGCCGGCCATTCTCACGCCGTATCCGGGCACCCCGGTCTTCGAGCAGTTCGAGAAGGAAGGGCGCCTGCTGCACAAGAACTGGTCTTCCTACGATATGATGAACGTCACGTTCCAGCCGAAAAACATGTCCCCGTGGGAACTGCAGGAGGAGTTCTACAACGGCGCCAGACATTTTTACGATCTGGCCTCGGTGAAGAAGATCAGCCGCCTGTTCGGCCGGGAATACGGTGCCCGCCGCTTCGGTCTCTGGTTCTCGACAAAGCTCGGTGCCTGGGGCGCACACGTCGCCGCCGATCATTTCCCGATCTCGCCGTACTACAAGCTCAAGCACTACGGCGAAGAGCCGGCTGAAAAGAAGAAACGCAAGCCGATCTGGAAGCGCGCCCGGCACGGCGTGCGCACCGCCGCATCCAGAACGGCCGAAACGGTGACACACCATCAGACAGCGGTCGCGCAGACTGCCTCGGGTCTGGTAAAGAAATCGGCCGCATTGACGAAGGAAGCAGCCCAGAATGCCACGGATCTGGCGAAGAAATCGGCTGCGCTGACGAAGGAAGCGGCCCATAACGCAGCTGCAGAAGGGCACTCGGTGTCCGCGAAGACATCCTGACATATCCGGGACCGATCGCAGCCGCAGCAAATAATCCAGATATCTCCACAAAAGTTTATCTCTATTTTCACTGAAGAGTGAGCCGCGCAGCGCTGAGCGCTCCACCGCAGGCTCACTTTTTCGTGCGGCGAACGAGAGCGGGCCCCCTGTCGGCATCATATAGTTGTTACGGCAACATTAAGGGTGGGGAAGCAGCGGGACAGCCGGGGAACTGCAGAGAGACATCCGGTAAGATTTTCTGACACAACGATGCGCCGCCGAAGATGCAGCCGGCCGGGCGGCAGTTTTCCGCCTGCCGGCCCATGTACACCATCTCTTCGGGTCTGCGGAGCAGCATGCCGCGGGATACGGAAGCGCACGGACGATGATGCTGCGAACCGCATGCCGCTGCGCACGGACGATGTTGCCGCGAATCGCATGCCGCTGCGCACGGACGATGATGCCGCGGATGCCTGACGTCGGTTCAGCAGCGAACGACGCGATCCGTGCGGCGCGCCGTCAATGATGCGCATGTATGAAGGAACCTCCGCAGCAGTGAAGGCACAGAAGCGCCTGAGAGGCGTTTTAAGAGTTTCAGCCATACTATTTATCATTGCAGATGCGGATACGGCGTGCCGGCAGCGAGACGGATATCGGGAAGCCATGCCGAGAACGGCCGGGAATATGCCGAGAAATAAGATGCCGAGATTTACTGAAAAGGCTGACTTGCGGAGAATACGATATCCGGATGCGCAGGCGGACCGGCTGTCAAGCGCTCAGGAAAGGCTCTGGATCGAATTCCCGAATCGAATCAGGAGACATGGATTTAAGGAAACACGTTGATCACAAGTGAAATGCGAAACCAGGCGGATCATGCAGCAGCGATACGGAATCCGGTGTGGTTCGGCGTGCGTCGGACACGGGTTCTGCACAGGGTTTTCCCCACTTTCCGGTTCAACATTTCCCAAAATTATGATTTTAGGAATAGTTAAATCAGAAAATGGGGATAAGTTTTGTGGATAAGCTGTCTCCCCTCATGACCCCGGACGAGCTCTTCTCGGTTTCTTTTTCCGCACTGATCATCATCGATCCCATTCATATGCCAGTTTCGGACCACCGTCAAACTGAACCAGACCGCAGTATACAAAGCCTTCTTTGGCAAGAATATGCTGCATCACTTTATTTTCGCTCTGGGTATCGACTCTGATGGCATCAATATGTTTCGCCCGACACAGATCTTTCATCAGATGAAAAGCCTCCTTTGAAAGCCCGCCGCCTCGTGCCCTGCTGCTGAAAGCCATCCGGTGAATAACCGCATACGGTCTGTCTGTTTGCCACGCTCCGTCAATGACATGATATGCCGGCTCCTCACCGATGAGCAGGCAGCAGTATCCAATGATTTCCCGCCCCCTGACAAAAACATATCCTGTACCGTTCGCGATATCATCAAGGACCGTCTGCAGGGTCGGATAATCGGGATGCCACTGTTCAAACCCCAGCGACTTATGATAGGTTCTGGCATCTTCGATGCATCGATAGCATGTCCTCGCCTCTTCTTTTTCGGCATTTCGTATCTTCATACCGGCTGGCCCTTCCTGCCTTCGGGAGATATGCGGCTGCGCGAAACCGGGATGCCCGCAGAAAAAGCGGGAAGCGGCGCAGCGCTTCCCGTTGAGTGATGCATTGTCATGGTCATGTCTTTCCAGATATGGCAGTCCGCACATGAGGAATGTGCGGGTGTCGATGACGGAGGCCCGCACATCAAGGTTTTATCAGGGTTTAGTATATGACGACCGGATATCCCTTTTCGATCTGGTTGTACAGTTCCTGTGCCGCGTAATACGGCATATTGACGCAGCCGTGTGAACCGTTGCTGGTATAGGCACCGCTGCCGAAATCGCTGCGCCACGGCGCATCATGGCATCCCTGGTCGCCGTTGAACGGCATCCAGTATGTGACCGGGCTGGAATATCCCTGGCCGGTCAGTGTGGCGCCCAGCTGTTTGTACTCGATGAAGTAGCAGCCCGGATCGGTCGGATGTCCGCTCTGTCCGGTGGTGACTGCTGTGGAGAGAATGCATTTGCCCTTTTTATACAGCCAGAGCGTCTGCTGGGAAATGCTGACTTCGATATAGCTGTTGCCGATGTCGGACTTGCCGGTGCCGGTGTAGTAAGCTTCCTGTGCCCATTTCGGCTTGCGCTTGACGTCCTTGCCGGCCTTCAGATCCTTTGTCAGCTGTTTTGCTTCTTTGGTCTTGTCCAGCGCGTAGCCGTACGAACCGCCGTACACCGTGATAGTCCCGCTGTTGGTGGTCTTGAACTTGCGGTTGAAATACTGGGTGTTGACCTTCCAGGCCAGCCGCTTGACAAAATTGTTCACGCCCTTTTTGCTGACGCTGACATTGCCGCTGTCATCGGCCGGCATCATCTTTTTCAGATCCTTCGGCTTGATCTGATAGCTGCCGTTGTACAGCGTGTAGACAATCTTCTGCGAATAGTGCTTTTTATCGAATTCCTGCTCTTCCTTCAGCGATTCATCGCCCTTCTTGACCGTCGGCAGTTCGTAGAACTTGTCAGCCGAGTAATCCAGCTCAAATTTGCCGGAAGCGACCAGCGATTTGAGCTTTTTCAGCACTCGATCGGCGTCCACGTTGTCACCGTAGACTTCCTTGATGATCGTGAATTTGGTGTCCTCGAGTTCGACATAGGCGTTCTTTGTCTTCGTTTTGTAATCGCGGTGCAGATACGGAGACGCCTTGACCTTCCTGTCAAAGGCCGGACTGTTCTTCATCTTCATGCTGACCTTGTAGCTCTTTTCACCGCTGCCGGCATGGTTCTTCATCACGCTGAAGAAATTGCTGCCGATCAGATCCTGCAGCTGCTCGCTGATGCTGTATTCGGTGTTTTTCAGTGAATAGGTCGCGACGGTGCTGCCGTCTTCCCTGACCGTCACCTTTCTGCTCTGCCAGGTATCGGTCAGCTTGGCGGCCGCTTCCTCCACCGTCAGCTCCGAGCAGTCGATGCCGTTAATGGACGTGTTCTGCGGGAAATGACTGGCTTTTTCGGCATATGCTTCCGAATGACCGTAAATCGTCAGCCCCACAGCCACCGCCGCGACACAGCAGACGACTGCCGTCAGGATTTTCTTTTTCTTATTCATGATAAACGTAATCTCCCTGTGCAAAACTGCCTTCTGAGACAGGCCGCCCCCTTGTGCGGGCTAAATATATGTAAAAGTTTTTTGTAGATTTTGTGATGAATCACATCATTCCATATTCTAGCGCAGCAGCCGATGGAAATCAAGGGTAAAGACAGCAAACCGCAGAAAAGACAGCAAACCGCAAAACAGTTCCGTTCTGCGGGTTTGCGTTCAAGCGTTTTGTGAAACATCTGGCAGGTGTGAAAGACTGCTTCCCCGGATGCCGCACGGTTCCCCCGCCGTCAAGGCAGTCCGCCGTGCTGCGCGACGGCTGAAAGGACGCAGGCCGCGCAGGCGAGGACCGCCAGGGTCCACCAGAGGACCCCCGTCCTCTTCCTGCGCTTCTGCTCCTGCTGCCGGTCCGTTCTGGCCGCATCCAGCCTGCGACGCAGCTGCGGATCGTCGGCGCTCTCCAGCAGATGGCCGGCAGCCGACAGCTGATACAGCGCCGTGATCCGGCCTCCCTGCCGCTGCAGGCGGGCCGTGACCGGCACACCCTCGCCGTTCGGCGCCCGGCCGGCAGTATGGACAAAGAGTCGCTCTCCCCCGCTCTCCTCCGCGGCGCCTTTCGCATCGCCCGTCTCGGCGTCCTCGACGCGGATCGCCCATTCTTCTTCCCCGTCGGGCAGCGCGATCATGTCAAAGCCATGCGCATCCAGCCGGCTGCGCAGCAGGCTGCGGATCTCTTTGAATTCCTGCGGCTGCGTCATCGCGGCGTGTCCTTACTTTTTCTCCGGCAGCAGCGCCTTGAGGATTTCCCGGGCGTCGCCGACAATGCCGTAATCGGCGGCCCGGAAGATCGGTGCCTCGGGGTTGCGGTTGATGGCGATCACCTTGGTGTCGCTGCCGATGCCGGCCAGGTGCTGCGTCATGCCGGAGATGCCGACGGCGATGTAGACGTCCGGGGTGACCTGCCGCCCCGACAGACCGACCTGCAGGGAAGCATCGGCGAGGCCGGCACGGACCGCGCCGCGGCTGGCGCCCTTCTCACCGCCGTAAGCGTCGATCACGCGGTCGAGCAGCGCAAAGCCCTCGGCGTCATGCAGCCCGCGGCCGCCGGCCCACAGCAGACTGCTGTCCTTGTAGACCTGCAGCAGGGAGGAAAGCTCGTCGGGAGAATTGAGCATCTCCGTCTTTTTTTCTTCTTTCTTCTTGCGGCGGCCGAAGATCGAGCCGGAGATGACCAGCTTCATGACCTCGGAAGTGCCCTCGTAGATTTCCGTAATTTTGGCGTCGCGCATGTAGCGCTCCAGCGGCAGATCCTTCATGTAGCCGTAGCCGCCGTGGAACTGCAGCGCCTTGGTTGTCGTCTCCATCGCCACCGTGGCGCAGGCCAGTTTTGCCTTGGCGGCAGTGACCGTGTTGTCGCTGGCGCCCCGGTTGCGGCCGTCCGCCGCACGGTAGAGAAGAAAGCGCGCCCCTTCAATCTTGGTTTCCAGTTCCGCCATTTCGAAGGCCAGCGCCTGCTGTGCCGACAGCGGCCGTCCGAACTGTTCGCGGTACTTCATATAGCGGACGGCGAGATCAAAGGATCCCTGCGCGATGCCCAGCGCCTGCGCGGCCACGCCGAGGCGGCCGACGTCGAGGGCGCTCATCGCCACTTTGAAGCCCTTGCCTTCTTCGTACAGCAGGTTTTCCTGCGGGACGATGCAGTTGTCGAACAGCAGCTCGGCAACCGTGGAGCCGCCGATGCCCATCTTGTTTTCATTGGTGCCGAAGTCGAATCCCGGCATGCCCTTTTCGACGATGAAGGAAGTGATGCCATGGTTGCCCCTGCTCTTGTCGGTCATGGCCATGACGACATAGACGTCGGCGACGCCGGCGCCGGAGATGAACATCTTGGAGCCGTTGAGCACGTAGTGATCACCCTCGCGAACCGCCGTGGTCTGCTGCATCGCGGCATCGGTGCCGGCATTCGGTTCGGTGAGGCCGAACGCGCCGATCCTGCGGCCGGAAAGCATGTCGGGCAGGTATTTCTTCTTCTGTTCTTCCGTGCCGTAGGTAAAGATCGGCCAGGCCGACAGCGCGTTGTGCGTCTGCACGATGACGCCGTGCGACGGGCTGATTTTCGAGATCTCCTCAATGGCCATCACATAAGTCACGTAATCGAGACCCATGCCGCCGTATTCCTTCGGAAACGGCATGCCCATGCAGCCCATCTCGCCGAGCATCTTTACCGTGCGCAGCGGATAGACCGCTTCCCGGTCCATCTTTTCCAGCTCGGGGCGGATTTCCTTTTCGCAGAATTCCCTCAGTTTCTTTTTCAGTGCCAGTTGTTCCTCGCTGTAGCTGAATTCCATCGTTTGTCTCCTCTTTGGTGCACAGCAGTACCGCTGCGGCTGCCGGCCCTGCAGGCATGGCGCCGCCGCGGCTGCGGTACTGCAAAATAGCAGCTTTATGTTATACGGGAACCGGGCCCTGCGGCAGACCCGGTCCTGAACCCATCTTTCTTATTTCAGATCTTCTCCGGTCAGCATGCGGTATGCTTCCATATATTTATCGATCGTCTTGTCGATAATGTCCTGCGGCAGCCTGTAGTCGCTGTCAGGATTGGCCTTCAGCCAGTCGCGGACAAACTGCTTGTCGTAGGAAGGCTGCGGCTGTCCGGCCCGGTAGCCTTCCAGCGGCCAGAAGCGGGAGCTGTCCGGTGTCAGCACCTCGTCACCGAGAACAATCGTGCCGCTTTCATCGAGCCCGAATTCGAACTTGGTGTCGGCGATGATGATGCCGCGGGAGCGGGCATAGTCGGCGCATTTTTTGTAGATGGCGATGGTCAGATCGCGGATCTTCGCCGCGTATTCTTCGCCGTGTCCCGGGAAATCCCGTTCCAGCACTTCGATGCTGCGCTCGAAGGAAATGTTTTCGTCGTGGTCGCCGATTTCCGCCTTGGTGCTCGGGGTATAGATCGGTTCCGGGAGCTGCTGCGATTCCTGCAGACCCGCCGGCAGCTGAATGCCGCAGACCGTACCGTTCTTCCGGTAGCTGGCCCAGCCGCTGCCGGTGATGTAGCCGCGCACGATGCATTCGATCGGCAGCATGGTCAGCTTGCGGCACTTCATGCTGTTGCCGGTAAAGCGCGGCTGCCGGAAAAATTCGGGCATGTCGCTGACATCGACGGAAAGCATATGGTTGGGGGCGATGTCGCTGGTGTATTCGAACCAGAACCGCGACATCTGCGTCAGCACGGTCCCCTTTTTGTCGATTTTATTCTTGAGGATGACATCAAACGCGGAAATGCGGTCGGTGGCAACCATGATCAGGCTGTCGCCGACGTCGTAGATCTCGCGTACCTTGCCCTCTTTGACCGGTTTATATTCTTTCATGAGTTCCTCCCTGTCATGCAAAGTGAATGGTCCGTTTCAACAAATATATTATATCTTAGATCGCGGTTCGTCAATAAGAACCGGCCGCGGCGGTCCCGCTCTGCTTCGCCCCGCCTTCTCGTCTTTTCACCGCAAAAGGAGCCGCCGCGGGAATGCGGCAGCTCCTCGTCTGCAGTTGACTGTCTGCTGTTCGGTTCGCTGTCTGCTGCAGCCTTCGGCATTTGCACGCGGCGGGCGGAACAGCAGCCTGCGGCAGATGTCTGCACGGCGCTTTCACAGTCCCGCCGCCCTGCCGGCCGCCGGCGCGGCGTGATCCGCCGTCAGCCGGTCAGGCCATCACAAAGCCGAAAATCAGGAACAGCAGTGCCGTCAGGGAAGCGCCTATCAGGCCGTACGGCATCTGTGAAAAGGCGTGATCGAAGTTGCTGCAGCCGGTCGCCGCCGACGTCAGCACCGTCGCGTCGGAGTAGAAGCAGATGTGGCTTCCGAACACTCCGGCCGAGAGCACGGCCGACACCGCCAGCGGCATGTCGACTCCCATCTGCTGGGCCAGCGGTATGACGATCGGCAGTGCGATGACGTACATGCCCCAGTTGGTGCCGGTGATGAATTCGGTGCAGGCCAGCACCAGGAAGATGATCAGCGGCATAATCTCCGGCGTCATGATCGCTGTGGCCGAGGTGATGCAGTACTTGGTGAAGCCGATCTGCGAGTTGACCTCGGCAAACAGGAACGCCAGCACCATCAGCATCAGCGGCAGAATCATGTTCTGCAGTCCCTTGACGCAGATGTCGGCAAACTCCTCCGCTTTCATGACATTCTGCGCCAGATAGAAGACGAACATGAACGCCAGTGTACAGAGCACGCCCATCTGCATGTCGACATCGAAGATGATCGTCGAAGCGACGAGCACGATGATCGGCAGCAGGAAATTGATGATGCGCGGGTTTTCCGGCATTTCCATTTCCTGTTCGCCGGCCAGAATGTCGATCTTCTCCGATCCCGGAGGTGCCAGCGGACCGCCGCTGGCGACACGCTCCTCGGCGCGCTTCATGGCGCCGACGTTGGGGATGATGCCGAGTATCACCAGCGGTACGATGATCGCTGCCAGCCAGCCGTAGAAGTTAAAGGGGATGGTTTTAATGAAGTAGATCAGGCCGTCGCCCTTCGGTGCCCAGCCGTTGCTCTCCAGCAGGCGGCCGCAGAAGACCGCCCAGGTGGAAATCGGGATCAGCACGCACAGCGGCGCCGCGGTCGAGTCCACCACATAGGCGAGTTTTTCCCGCGGAACCTTGTAGCGGTCCGTCAGCGGTGCCATGCAGGCACCGACGGTCAGGGAATTGAGATAATCGTCAATAAAGATCACAATGCCCAGTACCCAGGTCCACATCAGGGCGCTCTTGAGGGATTTTGCCTTGCTGGCGGCCCAGTTGGCAAACGCCGTCGCACCGCCGGCACGCTGGATCAGGGAAATGATGCTGCCCATCAGCCCGCAGACAATGATCAGCCAGGCGATGTCTTCGCTCATCATGACTTTCAGCAGAGAATCGCTGAACGACTGCAGGATATTATCCTTCGTGCCGCCGACCATGATAAAGCCGATCACCGAAGCAAGGACCAAAGATTCCAGGATACGCTTGGTTACAAAAATATAAACTATCAGAAATATGGCGGGAACCAGCGACCAGGGGCCGAAATCTTTGACGTTGTCCGGTGTAAACAGCGTCAGCAAATAGGAAATTCCGATGACAATCAGCACCACGATCATGGAACGACGCGGATTAAAGCCGATTGCTTCCGCTTTTAGTTTGGCACTCATGTTTTCGCCTCCTCTCAACGCGGAATAAAATGTTTCAATTATGATACTATTATAGGTCGAAGTGTCTAAAGATTCAATAATATTTAATAATATTCAGTTTTTTTGCGGTAATTTATTTCGCAGCGAGTACGTAAAAAACGGGGCGTGCGCAGCCCCTTCGTGCCGCGGAAAGCATCCGTGCCGCGGGCGCGGTCAGCCCCGCGGTTCTTCCTCCTCTGCCCTCTCCAGGTTCCTCTGCGGGCGAAAGCTGTCAAAGATGATGATCTGAAATACCTTCCGCGCCTGCCGCAGTTCTTCCTCGCTGCGCACGGTCCAGGCAGCGTTTTCCGGCCGGAAAATGCGGCGGCAGAGACGGTAGGAGCGCTGATCGGCATAATGATGGTTATAGGCGATGAAGTCGGGCCGGGAAAGAAAATTGCCGAGCAGATTGGCGCCGCCGAACCGCAGCGGCAGGCTCTCCGGAATCGGGTCGCGGAGGAAGTCGGAAGCCAGCTGCCCGCGCAGTACCTGCGGCCGGTGCAGGCGGAACCAGCGCACCGCCAGCGGATGAAACGATTCCATCAGATAGGAACCCGGATAGCGGTCCATGCGCGCCGCCGCGGCGGCGCAGGTGCGCAGATAATCCCCTTCCGCCTTGATCTCCACCAGCAGCGGCACCCGGCCGTCCAGAATGTCGAGCACATCGTCAAACAGCGGAATCGTTTCACCGCTGTTCAGCAGCGGATACCGCTGCAGTTCCTCCCAGGTCAGATCTGTCAGCGTCAGATCGACGCCGCACATGCGCTGCAGTCCGGCATCGTGAAACACCACCAGACGATCATCGGCGGTCATCTGCACGTCGAGTTCGACGCCGTATCCCGCTTCCACGGCCTTGCGAAAGGCCGGCAGTGAATTTTCCGGACAGCCGCCGCGGTTGTCAAACAGCCCGCGATGAGCGAGAAAGTTTTCTTCATAGGGCCGCATGGCTGCCCGGCGCCCGTGGTTGGGTGCAATGAGAAAGAGATGCAGAGCGAAGACCGCCGCGGCGGCGATCAGCACCGCCGGTACAATAAAAAAAGCCATGTTACCTCCGTTTGTCAACATGGCTCATTATATCATCTTTACCGTGCCGCCGCTACCGCGGTGTTCCGCCGCCCGGCTTTCCGCTGTTCTGCCGCCTGCACCGGCGCTGCCTGTTCATCGGGCGGGCATGTTCGCCGGCCGCTTATCAGTCATCCGCAGACGGCGCCTTGTATTTGTCCCAGAGCTTGGCGTAAACGTCGATGTTGCGCTGCTTTTCGCCGCGCATCTCCAGACTCTTGAGAAACTGCCCCTTGGTCCAGCCCTGCTTTTTCAATCTCAGTATGCCGTTCTTCTGCTGTCTGCGCCCGTAGATCCAGACAAAGGCGGCAAAAGCACCGAAGACGCAGAGCAGTGCAATCGTGATCGGGGTCTTGGCAAAGAAGATCGAGACGACGATCAGCGCACCGATGACGATGGCGATGGCGATGAAGAGCTTGCGGTTGCGCTTCTGCTTTTTGGCCTCGGCCTGATCTTCTTCCTGCTGTTTTTTCATCATGTTGAACTGTGCCGCCTTGGTCTGACGGCGGTACATCTGTCCGTTGGTACGGTACACGTTTTTCTTTGTCATATCTTCCAACTCCCTTATATTCGTTTCGAAGTAACATTATAGCAGATTTATGCCAAAAGTCCACACAGTACGGCGAAATTCGGAGCAAATTCGCGCAAGCAGAGGGCCGCAGCAAATCGGAGTTCATCCGCCGCCGGCGTCCCGGCCGCCGCCGGGACCCGATTGCCTCAGGCTCCGCGAATCGCCGGATCCAATGGGAGGTGCTGCCGGAACCGGGAAAAGCCGGACTGATTCGGACGATCCTGCGCCTCCGCGCATGGCAGGATTAAATCACAGGCTTCTGCGCATGCGCAGCAACCGGAGCAGGCCGGGTTTCTTCAGACAGTCGAAAAGCCGGACCAGGCCGGCTTTTCGTGGAGCGGAACGCGCTTTTCCTTTCCATTCCTCTCTCTTCATTCAGCAAAAATGAGTATGTAGTTCTGCTTCAGGCGCGTATCTCCAAAGCTGCGCGGGGGCCGTCGCAGCGGCCGGCCGCGAGAGATTTTCTAGATCATTGTTCCCATATACTTCATCGTGCGGATCAGCTGGCTGACATAGCTCATTTCGTTGTCGTACCAGGCTACGACGCGCACTTCGTAGATCTTCGTGCCGCAGCGCTCGGCCAGCGTCTGCGTGGCGTCAAACAGAGATCCGTAGTGCATGCCGACGATATCGCTGGAAACGATTTCTTCCTCGGTGTAGCCGAAGGACTCGTTGACCGCCGCTTTCATCGCCGCGTTGATGCCTTCGGCGCTGACGGTCTCGGTCTCATCCTTCAGGGTAGCATCGAGAATGGTCAGCGAACCGGACGGCACCGGTACGCGCTGGGCGGAGCCGATCAGCTTGCCGGTCAGTTCCGGAATGACGAGTCCGATCGCCTTGGCCGCGCCGGACGAAGTCGGCACGATGTTGACGGCGCCGGCACGGGCGCGCCGCAGGTTGCCCTTCTTGTGCGGGCCGTCGAGCAGCATCTGGTCGCCGGTATAGGCGTGAATCGTCGTCATAAAGCCGGTGCGCAGTTCGCGGTAGCCGGCCAGCGCCTTGGCCATCGGTGCGAGGCAGTTGGTGGTGCAGCTGGCGCCGGAAACGATGCGGTCCTCGGGCTTGAGGGTTTCGTGGTTGGTCCCGTAGACAATCGTCGGCAGGTCATTGCCCGCCGGGGCGGAGATCAGCACCTTCCTGGCGCCGGCGTCGATGTGCGCCTGGGATTTCGCCTTGGAAGTGAAAAAGCCCGTGCATTCGAGCACGATGTCGACATCCAGATCCTTCCACGGCAGTTTGGACGGGTCCGCTTCCTTATAGATCGGAATCCTCACGCCATCCACGGCGATCGAGGAATCATCGCATGTTACGTCATGATCTCTGCTGTATCTCCCCTGCACGCTGTCGTATTTGAGCAGATGGGCCAGCATCGCCGGTTCCGTCAAATCATTGATCGCCACGACTTCGCAGTCCGCGTCATCAAATGCCTGCCGAAACGCCAGTCTGCCGATACGTCCGAATCCGTTGATTGCAATTTTAGTCATAAGACACCTCCTTGGTGCAGCACATTGCCGCCTGACCTGAATCGATATCTTGATTCTACCATGAAAAGGGCGGAAAAAAAAGAACGGTTCCGAAAAACCGCTCTGTAATCATCAATCCTTAATTATTATTTATTGTTCCTTTCATCTTCCGCCGGCAGCGAGCTGCGCGATCAGTGTCTGCTGGTATATTTCAGCGGACTCAGCGAGCGGCTGCCGCGATAGATGCGAAAGTCCAGATGCGGACCGGTGGCGTCGCCGGTGCTGCCCACGCGGCCGATCACCTGGCCCCGTTCCACTTTCTGACCCTTTTTCACTGAAATCCTGTTCATATGATTATACCAGGTATAGACTTTTTTCTCTTTTCCGTGGCGGATGATCACGCGCTTGCCGAAACTGGGTACGCGCGCGGCGGAAATCACGGTGCCGGAAGCCGCCGCATGGATCTTCGTTCCCGTCGGCGCCGCGATGTCGACGCCGGAATGGAATTCTCTGCCGTGGAACGGGCAGTAGCGCGCGCCGTAGCTGGAAGTAATCCTTCTTCTATTCTTCAGCGGCCAGAGAAAGCGTTCACAAACGGTTTTCGTACGAACCGAAGCCACGCTGTAAATCACTTTCGTATCTGTATTTTTAACGGTCAGGGCGGAAACGTGGAGACGATATGCAGTCTTCACCTTATTCCGGAAGCTCCCCGGATAGCGGATCTTCAGCCGATCGGTTCTGCTGCCCTTTGCCAGTCGGTAGCTTTTAACGGTTTTCCAGCCGCTCGAAGTTTTCTCTTGAAGCTTCAGCAGTCTGTGCTGCGGATGCGTGACCTTGATATAATCACAAGGTGCCTTATCGAACCGAACCCGTACCAGCATGGGAGAAGCGCCCTGAATCCTGGTAGTGACGAATTTATTCTGAACGGCCGCGGCGTTGAGATCCGCCGTCGGTGTGCCGCCGGTCTGCGCTGAACCGCCGTTTGCGCTGTTCTGCGAAGTCGCAGCAGCCGAGGAAGCTGCGGCGCTGATTCCGTCTTCCCCGCCGGCGGGTCCGGCATTGCCCGTGGCGGCATCGCCGCTCCGTCCGACGGAAGCTGGCTGACTGTTCTCCGTCACGGCGGACGCAGAACCTGCATCACCGGTTTCGGCCATCACATTGACCGGAAAACCAGTAACCAGCATGGCCAGGCCGACCAGCAGAGACAAGAAAACAGCAGTCATACGGTTTGTAAAATAGCCGGGCCGCCTCCTGCCGTCGTTGTCATCGAAGGACGCACTGCGGCAGTTTTCGTACCCGCCCTGCGAGGCAGATAAAGCGAAATCCGGAGCCTGCCGCTGCGAAACAGAGTTCTGCAAAATAAAAAAGTGCATAACAAAAGCTCCTCTCCTCGTACCCGCACAGGCGGGTACATGATGCCCTTTCCTTCTTCGTCACACGGTCGCTTTCGGCAACGTGCAAATTATAGCATCGGTAAAACAGCGGAGTAAGGAGAAGGAAAAAGTCATCACACAGTTTTCAGAAAGGCGTGCGGAGAGGGAAAAAACCGTCACAGAAATGACATAAACCGGAAATATTTCACCGAACGAACGGCAGACCTTCACTGAACCTTCACAGATTCTGCCGCAGATGTCCGTCCGGCGGCTGACCCCAGCAGAGGGCGGGCAGGATGCAGCACGGTGCGTCAGCCGGGCAGGTCGACCATAATATATTTATAACCACCTCATGCCCGGGCATCGCCCGCTGAGCTTTGAATAGACAATAAAATTTTAATGACTTCTCTTCGGGAAAGGAGCAGCAGGAGAATCGGGAGTGAACGGCAGGATCGTAGAAATCACCGTCGCGGTTCCTCTCCGAATGACGATGAGCGGATCGGAGTAAACGCAGTGCTCGTAAAGATCACTGCCGCGGTGGGCTCGTAAAGATCACCGCTGCGGTTCCCTTCCGTCTAACGACAGTCGGGATGATCGCCGCGTGCATAGACCAGCCGGTATCCGATTTGCTGCAGACGGGTCGAGAGGCTGTTGCTTCCCTCCGCCGCTTCCGGTCCGGTGAAGATCTTATTGTCATAGATGCTGTATTTGCCGCGCACCGACTGCGGCGACAGATTCGGCATGACGACATTGGCGCCGGCAAGGATTCCCTTCTCCCGACCTGTCGGGTCGATCGTCCCCAGCGCCGTCGTAGCCGGCAGCAGCACCTTCGGAAAGAGCAGGCGCAGCATCGAGAGCAGGCGCAGTGTCTGTTCGAGCGTACCGTCCGGAGCCGCGGCAAACGGCGTTCCATGCGCCGCTATAAACGGACCGATGCCGATCATATGCGGCTGCAGCTGCTGCATAAAGCGCAGGTCCTTGAGCAGGGTGTGTTCGGTCTGGCCCGGCGATCCGACCATGATGCCGCAGCCGGTCTGAAAGCCGATGTCGCGGAGATCGAAGAGACAGCGTTTGCGCTCCGCCAGCGACAGCGGCTGCGGGTGCAGGATCCGGTAATGCGCCGCATCCGCCGTTTCATGCCGCAGCAGATAGCGGTCGCAGCCGGCTTCGTAGAAGGCCTCGTAGATCTTCCGCGGACGCTCGCCGACCGACAGCGTCACGGCGGAATCCGGCCAGCTCTTTTTGATCGCCCGGATCACTTCGATCAGCTGTGCATCGGGAAAGCCCGGATCCTCGCCGCCCTGGAGCACAAAGGTACGAAACCCCAGCGCATGTCCACTCTCCGCGCAGGAGAGGATTTCCGCCGGCGACAGGCGGTAGCGCGCCGTTTCTCCGTTGCTGCAGCGCAGGCCGCAGTAGCGGCAGTCGTTGCGGCAGAAGCTGGTGAATTCGATCAGACCGCGCATGTAGATCTCATGGTCGTAGGTTTTCTGCGCCAGCATCCGTGCACGCAGGGCCAGCGCCTCGTTGAGATCATCGTCGGAGCATTCCAGCAGGCGGAGCAGTCCCGCATCGGAGAGATCGTGCCGCGCCGCCAGTTCCGCGACGAGCTGCTGCAGTTCCGAATTCATGCTGACCTCCCCTCCTTTCCGTTTTCTTTGCGGGTGAGAGCGGCCTTCGGCCGCATATTCCTATAAATTTACTTTGAATTCATTCTAAGGGAAACGCGCAGGCCTGTCAACACGGCAGGTTGATCCGGCTTGCCCTGATCGTCTCTCCGGCAGCTGCTTCCACTGGCGGCTGTCGCGCTGTACCAAAAAGCCCCGGTCGAACCGGGGCTTTCTCATTTTCGCGAATGCCGGCACGATGGGCTGGCCCGCTGCCTGCGGCAGTCCGGCCGCACTGCGGCTCGGAACCGTCGACCGTAATTCATTACGGGACAGCTCTCTGCCGTCGTGCTGCGCTGCATCCTGTTATGCAGAGTATTTCTTGTTGTTCATAGGCGGTCGGCCGGTCTGAGCACGACATCTCCGTCTGCCCGTTCCGGTCCGATCGACCGTTTGGCTGTTTGCGCCCTCAGGCTGTTTGTCGGCCGGGCCTTCAGGAAGCCTTACTGACCTTCTTGCTGCGATCGAAAACGATCGCGCCGGTCGGGCATTCCTTGGCGCAGAGACCGCAGGCCTTGCACTTTTCATAGTCGATCACGGCGAGGCCGTCTTCGACGTGAATGGCGTCAAACTTGCAGGTCTTCTCGCATTTCTTGCAGCCGATACAGGCCGTTTTGCAGGCCTGCATAGCCTTTTTGCCGACTTCGTGATTGCTGCAGGAGACCTTGATCTTGCGATCGTAGTCCATGATCCGCAGCAGACCCTGCGGACAGGTTTTGGCACAGATGCCGCAGCCCACGCAGCGTTCGTGATCGATGCCGGGGATGCCGTTGAACATGCGAATCGCATCATACGGGCAGGCTTCCATGCAGTCGCCCAGTCCGAGACAGCCGGACGCACAGGACCACTGGCCGCCGTAGAACTGCCTGGCCGATTCGCAGGTCTGCTTGCCGGTGTAGTTGACCACAGCCTGCTTTTGATTGCAGTCGCCGGAGCACATCAGATAAGCGCGCTGCGGCACCACGCTGCCGGCGGAAACACCGAGCGTTTCGGCAATCTTGGCAGCGACGTCGGCGCCGCCGGGAATGCAGGCCGAGACCGGAACATTTTCCGGATCCGAGGCCACCGCCGCCGCGTAGTCATCGCAGCCGGCAAAGCCGCAGGCACCGCAGTTGGCGCCGGGCAGCACGGCCCTGACCTTGACCTGGCGTTCATCGACCGGAACCGCCATGACGGTGCTGGCCACGACAAGGATGATCGAGAAGATGAGGCCCAGTACAGCTGTTATTACAATTGGCATAACCATGAGTACCCCTCCTTTTTAACCGAAAATCCCGTCAACCATTCCGGAGAAGCCCATGAAGGACATGGCCAGAATACTGGCTGCGACCAGCGTAATCGGCGCGCCCTGGAACGCTTTGGGAATATCGTTGTGTTCAATCTTCTGTCTCACGCCCGCAAACAGCACCATCGCGACCATAAAGCCGACGCCGGCGCCGAAGGAATTGACCAGAGACAGTCCGTAGTTATAACCGTTATCAATGTTGGTGATCGCCACGCCGAGCACCGCGCAGTTGGTGGTGATCAGCGGCAGATATACGCCCAGCGACTTGTGCAGCGCCGGCATGTATTTTTTCATAATGATTTCCACCAGCTGCACCAGCGAAGCGATGACCAGGATGAAGACCACCGTCTGCATGTAGCCGATGCCAAAGCGGTCGAGCAGGAAGTGCTGCACCGGCCAGGTGACGGCCGTCGCCAGCAGCATAACGAAGATAACCGCTACGCTCATGCCGGCCGCCGAGTCGAGTTTCTTCGACACGCCCAGGAACGGGCAGATCCCGAGGAACTGAGACAGCACATAGTTGTTGATCAGAACCATCGAGAACAGAATCATCAATACTTCTCTCATTATGCGTCACGCTCCTCTCCATTGCTGTTTTCTTCCGCTTTCGCCTTTTCCGCCAGCTTGCCGCCGCCGAGGTTTTCTTTCATGTCGGTGGCGCCGGGGATTTCACAGGTGCCCGCCATCAGGCAGCCGGCGCAGCTGAAGTCCTTGACCGGCTTGATGCTCGGGTTGTGCTCGGAAATGTAGCGGATCAGCGCGTTGAGGAGACCGAAGACGAAGAAGCCGCCGGCCGGGAGCATGAAGAAGATCATCGGGTGTGCCGTCATCGCTCCGAGCGAGACGCCGAAAATCGTGCCGGCTCCGAGGATCTCGCGGATCGAGCCCATCAGGAAGCAGGCAATGGTAAAGCCGATGCCCATGCCCAGACCGTCCAGCGCGGAGTCGATGACCGAATTGTGATTGGCAAATCCTTCGGCCCGGCCGAGGATGATGCAGTTGACCACAATCAGCGGGATATAGAGTCCCAGCGACTTGTTGAGCTCCGGCAGGAACGCCTGCATCAGCATCTGCACCACCGTAACCAGCGAAGCGATGACGACGATGTAGCACGGAATGCGGACGTTGTCGGGGATCACGTTCTTCAGAATCGAGATAATGATATTCGAGCAGAACAGTACGGCCAGCGTACAGCCGCCCATGCCCAGGCCGTTGAGAGCCGAGGTTGTCGTCGCGAGGAACGGACAGCAGCCCAGCAGCAGCACCAGGGTCGGATTTTCCTTAAAAAAGCCCTTTGTCAGTATGCCTAATTTATTCATGACTTATTTCGCCTCCTTTAACGCATTTTGAATCGCATTGTAAATGCCGTTGGAGGAAATAGACGCGCCGGTGACGACGTCGATTTTCTTGTTCTGCTTGATCTTCGGCGTATTCAGATCGGCAGCGGTCTTGCCCTTGTACTGAGACAGATACTCAGGGGTCATCGCCTTCGTGCCCAGACCCGGGGTATCGCTGTGATCCGTCACCGTCACGCCGGTGATCTTGCCGCTGGTATCGACGCCGACCATGACGGTCAGGTCGCCGCCAAAGCTCTTGGCCGTGCCCTGATACGCGTCACCCGCGGTGCCCTTCGGCAGAACCTGCGCCTTGGCTTCTTCGATCGTCTGCTTGTTGACTTGCGCGATCGCGTCCTCGGTCTTGGAGTTCGTCAGCGCCAGACAGGCACTGGTGATCAGACAGATGACGGTCAGCACGATGATTGGTTTTGCCTTATTCATTTCAGATCACCTCCGCAGAATTTTTTATTGCACCAGTTGTCGATGAACGGGGTGATGATATTCATCACGATAATCGAGAAGGAAACACCTTCCGGATACGCCCCGAAGAGGCGAATGCCCATCGTGATGATCCCGCAGCCGACACCGAAAATGATCTTGCCGTGCCAGTCGCTCGGCGTCGTCGCGTAGTCGGTCGCCATGAAGAACGCACCCAGCATCACGCCGCCGGCACAGATGTGCCAGAGCGGATTCTGGCCCGCCGCCAGGGCGAGCACCGCCACGGTGCCGATAAAAGCGATCGGCGTGACCGGTGAGATGACCTTCGTGAAGATCAGAATCAGGCCGCCGATCAGCAGCGCCAGCGCGCTCACCTCGCCGAGGGAGCCGCCGCAGTTGCCGAGGAACAGGTCGAGCACATGCGGTGTGCCGGCCATGCTGTGTGTCTCGTTGAAAATACCCAGCGCCGTCGCGTGTGTGGCGGTATCATAGCCGGCCTGGTCGGACAGACCTCTGGGCGTCGGCCAGGTCGTCATCTCCGTCGCAAACGAGACGAAGAGGACAATACGGCCGGTCAGTGCCGGGTTGACAAAGTTCTGGCCGATGCCGCCGAACAGGCACTTGGCGATGAAGATCGCCGTAAAGCAGCCGATCGCGGCCATCCAGAACGGGAAGCTGGCCGGCAGGTTGTAAGCCAGCAGCACGCCGGTGACAATCGCCGAACAGTCGGCAATGGTCTGCGGCTTGCCGGTAATGCGGTTGAAAAGCCATTCGAAGAAGACGCAGACAACCGCGCAGAAAATCGTCAGCAGCAGCGCTCTCACACCAAACTGATAGACCGCCACGATCATCGCCGGTATCAGCGAGATCAGGACCGTCAGCATGATCTTCTGCGTATTGGGTGACTCTATGATGTGAGGCGCGTAGGTTACGTTTAATTTATTGCTCATTTCTTACTCGCCCCCTTAATAGCATTCTTGCACAGCTTGTTGACAAAACTCAGCGGTCTTCTGGCCGGGCAGACATACGAGCAGCTGCCGCATTCCATGCACTGCATGACCTTCAGTTCCTGCGCTTTCTCAATGTCCTCGATCTTGTAGGCATCGTAGTATGCCTTCGGCAGCAGATGAAACGGACAGGCGTCGTGACATTTGCCGCAGTTGATGCAGGCCGTCTCCGGCTGTGTTTCTGCTTCGGGGCCGCTGAACGCGAGAATCGCGTTGTTGGCTTTGATGATCGGCACGTCGACACTGGCGACGGCGCGTCCCATCATCGGGCCGCCCATAAGGATCTTCTTCGGCTCCGCCTTGAAGCCGCCGGCCGCTTCGATGGCATCGGAAATGCTCATTCCGATCGGCACCGTGTAGTTGCCGGGCTGCCGAATGGCGGTGCCGTCGATCGTCAGCGTCTTGCTGACCAGCGGCATGCCGGTGCGGATGTAGTGACTGAGCGTCGCGATCGAAGTGACGTTGGAAACCAGGACGCCGACCTCGGCCGGGAGCACGCCGGCATTGGTAAGAATGCCGCAGGTTTCGTAGATCAGCACGCGCTCGGCACCCTGCGGATACCGGGATTTCAGGGTCTGCACCCGCACTCTGCCGGACAGTCCCCGTTCGCCGATCTGCTGGGTCAGACGGCTGATCGCCTGCGGTTTGTTGCTCTCAATGCCGATGATCGTCTGTTCGAGCTCAAGGTACTTCATGACGATCTCGATGCCGTCGAGAATTTCCTCGGTGCGCTCCATCATCAGCCGGTAGTCGGTGGTGATGTAGGGTTCGCACTCGGCGCCGTTGACAATCAGCGTCTTCACTTCGTCGAGGTTCTTGGGATTGAACTTGACAAAAGTCGGAAACGAAGCGCCGCCCAGTCCGACCAGGCCGCTGCTGCGCGTTTCCTTGATGAAATCCTCGCGGCTGCTGATGACGGGAGGCTGAATTCCCTCCCAGACTTCTTTTTTGTGGTCCGATTCGATGACCACCTGTTTTTCAGTCGCGCCCATCATGTTGCGCATTTCGCGGATCTCCTTGACCTCTCCGGAAATGCTGGCATGAATCGGCACGCTGAGGAAAGCTTCGCTGTCTCCGATGACCTGTCCTACTTTTACATGGTCGCCTTTTTTGACCGTAGGAGTACATGGAGCACCGATGTGCATCGACATAGGAATCGCTACGAAATCCGGATCCTCAACAGGTGTTGAGGCCTGGTTTTCGGTATTCTTGTTATGCCTCAGCTTGATGCTTCCCAAAGCACTGTAGAATTGATTCATAATGGCCAAATCCTCCTTTGAGTAGATGCTACTCAGAAATTCAGCATGTTAGTAATATATTAAGCACGGAGCACGGAGCTCCAGCATGCTTATAGATTATTCCGGCTGCCGCCGCTGCCGCTGCTGCGCCGCGGGACCGCACGGGCAGACCGCGGGAGCGGACAATGCAGGCAGACTGCGCGGCAGAGCACAGAAACGAGCTTTGCCGGCAAGCCGCTGTCGGGCTGCCGCCGGCAGGTCGGCTTCCGTGTTATTGTGAGTTCGGATGGGAATCCAGATAACGCTGCATGATCAGCACGGCCGCCTGTTTGTCGATGACCTCGCGGCGCCGCTCGCGCCGCACATCACCGGCAATCAGCACTTGTTCGGCTTCCCTTGTTGTCAGCCGTTCGTCCTGCCAGACCAGCGGCACATCCGCCAGCCCTGTGCTGTTCATCTTGTTGCGCAGTTTTTCGGCAAAATGCCGCACCTTTTCGGTCTGCGGGCTGTCGCTGCCGTCGAGACTGATCGGCAGTCCGACAATCACCGCATCGCAGTCATAGGCGCGGATATATTCGATCACTTTTGACGTGTCTTTTTTGATGCCGATTCGTTGGATGGTCGTGACACCCTGGGCTGTCATGCCGAGCGCATCACAAACAGCGACTCCGATCGTCTTCTCACCTACGTCCAGGGCGATTTTTCTCATCGAGCCGCCTATTTGTTCAGATAGCTGCGTACCAGTTCTTCCGCCAGGTCATCGCGATCGATCTGACGAATGATGTTTCTCGCATTCTTATGGCTGGTAATATACGATGGATCTCCGGACAGCAGATAGCCCACGATCTGGTCGATCGCGTTGTAACCGCGCTCATCCAGCGCTTCGTAGACATCGGTCAGGATTTCTTTCGGTGTACGCTCACTGCGTGTTCCGCTGTTGAACAGCAGTGTGTTCCTGTCATCCATTTCTGGCCTCCTTGCCTTGGTACATTTGCTAATATTATATTATTTTTCAAAGGTGATTACAACAATTTTTCCGCAGCCGCAAAGGCATCGGGAATCCTAGCCGGATCTTTGGCGCCGGCCTGCGCCATATCGGCCTTGCCGCCGCCGCCGCCGCCGGCCGCCGCGGCAATTTCCTTGACCATCTTCCCGGCGTGATAGCCGCGGCCGACCACATCGTCGGTCAGGGAAACGAGGAACGTCACTTTGCCGCCGTTGACCGCGGCGAGCACCAGCGCCACCCCCTTGTATTTTTCCCGCACCTCGTCGGACATGGCGCGGAGATCCTTGATCGTGGCATCGGAGAACGTCCTGGTGACGAGTCGGATGTCGTGGATCTGCGGAGACGATTCGATCATCCGATCGAGATCCGAGCCCATCGAAGCGCGCCGCAGTTCTTCCAGTTCCCGGGCATTGGCCTTGTTCTCGGCGGAGAGTTTTTTGATTCGCTCGACGAGACTGCCGCGATCCGCCTTGAGGGGCTTTGCCGCCCGGCGCAGCATATCTTCATCTTCCTCGAGCCGCTGACGCAGAGCACGGCCGGTGATCGCCTCGATGCGGCGCACGCCGCTGGCGATGCCGCTCTCGGAGAGAATGTGCAGACCGCCGATCTGGCCGCTGTTCTGCACGTGCACGCCGCCGCAGAGCTCGCGGCTGCAGTCGCCGATCGAAACCACCCGCACTTCGTCGCCGTATTTTTCGGTGAAGAGCCCGATCGCGCCGGACGCTTCGGCTTCCCTGAGCGGCATCAGTTCCGTGGTGACGGGCAGAAATTCGTCGATGTATTCGTTGACGATCGCCTCCGCCTGCCGCAGCTGTTCCGCGGTCATCGCCTCATAATGGTTGAAGTCAAAGCGCAGCATCGCTTCGTCAACGGCCGATCCGGCCTGCGCCGCGTGGTCGCCGAGCACTTCGCGCAGCGCTGCGTGCAGCAGATGCGTGGCGGTATGGTTGCGGGCCGCGTTGTGCCGCTTCAGGGCGTCGATTTCGGCGTGCACAGTCTGTCCGGCCGCGAAGCTGCCGCGGCGGACGTGCACTTTGTGTACGATGATGTCGTGTTTTTTTGTCACCTCGGTGACCTCGGCCTCACTCTCCTCGCCGCGCAGCAGACCGGTGTCGCAGACCTGCCCGCCGCCGGCCGCGTAAAACGGCGTGCGGTCGAGAACCACATAGCCATCCGCTCCTTCGGGCAGCGTTTCAACCCTGCCCTGCTCCGTCAGCAGCAGCGTGATGCGGCCGTCGTCTTCCTCGTGCTCATAGCCGGTAAATTCGGTGGCGCCGTCGAACTCTCCCTCAAAGACACCGTCTTCCCAGGCAAAATCGCGGCGCTCGGCATCGGCCTTGCCGCGCTGCTTCTGCTGTGCCATCGCCGCTTCAAAGCCGTCTCGGTCGACGGCAAAGCCGGCGTCGGCAAGAATTTCCTCGGTGATGTCGATGGGAAAGCCGTAGGTGTCGTGCAGTCGGAAGGCGCGTTCGCCGTCGAGCGTTTTGCTGCCGGCGTCACGCATTTCCTGCATATATTCCTCGATGCGCGCCATGCCCTGATCGAGGGTCTGCTCGAACTGCTCCTCCTCGGCGGCGACGATTTTGCGGATAAAATCCTGCTGCTCGCGCAGTTCCGGATAAGCGTCGCCGCTGACCGCGGCCACCGCATCGACGAGGCCGGAGAAAAAGCCGGCCGGTGCCTGCAGCTTGCGGCCGTGGCGGATCGCGCGGCGGATCAGGCGCCGCAGAACGTAGCCGCGGCCCTCGTTGCCGGGCATGATGTGGTCGCTGATCATGAAAGCGGCCGAACGGATGTGATCGGTGATGATACGCAGCGAAACATCGCCGTCCCCCTGCCCGTCATGGTATGCGGTGCCGGTCGCCTTCGCGGCCGCCTGCAGGATCGAAGCGATGGTATCGACGTCGAAGATCGAGTCGACGCCCTGCATGATGCAGGCCAGCCGCTCCAGTCCCATGCCGGTGTCGATGTTCTTCTGCGCCAGCTCGGTATAGCGGCCCTCGCCGTCGTTGTTGAACTGGGTGAAGACGTGGTTCCAGAACTCGATGTAGCGGTCGCATTCGCAGCCCGGCTTGCAGTCGGGCCGGCCGCATCCGTACTGCTCGCCGCGGTCGTAGTAGATCTCCGAACAGGGGCCGCAGGGACCGGAGCCGATCTCCCAGAAGTTGTCTTCCTTGCCGAGGCGGACGATGCGCTCGGCGGGGAAGCCGACTTCGTCCTTCCAGATGTGATAGGTTTCGTCGTCCTTTTCGTAAACCGAAACCCAGATGCGATCGGTGGGCATATGCAGCACCTCGGTCAGGAATTCCCACCCCCAGGTAATGCTCTCGCGCTTGAAGTAGTCGCCGAACGAAAAGCTGCCCAGCATTTCGAAGAAGGTGCCGTGACGCGATGTGATGCCGACGTTTTCGATGTCGGCAGTGCGGATGCACTTCTGCACCGTCGTCATCCGGCGCGAAGGCGGTTCCTCTAGGCCGGCAAAATACGGTTTCATCGGCGCCATGCCGGAATTGATCAGGAGCAGGCTCTTATCGGTCTGCGGTACCAGCGGAAAACTTCCGCGGCGGTAGTGGCCCTTGCTCTCGTAGAATTCCTCAAACAACTCCCTGATAGTATTTAGTCCCAGTTTTTTCATAGATCCTCCAGAAAAGCTCAATAATCAGTTTATTTTACCACTTCTCCCCACGGCAGGCAATAATATTGCATCAGGATCGCGCACCGATCGGGTGATGTTTGTATAGTGATCGTGCACTGCGATCGAGCGATGTTTGTATGGTAAGAGCGCACCGGGATCGGGTTCGCCGGGCACGGATGTGCAGCCTGTCTTTATCTTGGAATCAGGATGGGATGTCCGCACTGCGTCAGAGCTTTTCTGCACAACTCGTTCATGCTATACTGAAGGCACGCCGTGCAAAAGCAATGTGCCGCACCGGCAAAGGCCGTCCTGCTGCAGACTCTGACCCAGGTCCGGTCAGAGGTTTCTCCAGACCCTGACCCCGCCCTGCCGCAGTCAGGCTCCGGAGCCTGACTCCGCGCTGCCGCAGGTCTTGAATTGACGGTAAAATGTTATTGTAATTTTGTATCAGAAACCATCTGATCAAAGAGAAAGAAGAGAAACGACAATGGACTATCCGATTCTCGGACAGACCGGCATCCAGGTATCGCGCATCGGCATGGGCGTGCTGGAGGTCGGCCGCACACAGCTCAACATGTCGATCCCCGACAGTGCCTCTCTGATCCGCTATGCCATGGATCTGGGCATCAGCTTTTTCGATACCGCCGAATACTACGAAACCTATCCGCATCTGCGCGCTGCTCTGCGGGGCGATTATCGCACCACGCTGCGCGATGGTTCGGGCCGGCACATTGAGCCGGTCATTGCCAGCAAGAGCCTGACGCTGAGTGCCGCCGGCATGGAAGCGGCCATCGAGGAAGCGCGGCGGGAACTGGATCGCGATGTCATCGATATTTTTCTCCTGCACGAAGTACGCGTGCACGGTGATTTTGCCGCCCGCATCGGCGCCTGGGAAGCACTGCAGCAGGCCAAGGCGGACGGACGTGTCCGCGCCATCGGTGTATCCACCCACCATATCGATGTCGCCGAAGCGATGGTCGATGTGCCGGAATGCGATATCGTCTTCCCGCTGATCAATAAATTCGGTCTCGGCATCCGCCGCGGCGATGAGCCCGGCAGCGCCGACGAGATGGCCGCAGCGATCGCTGCCCTCGCAAAGCGCGGCAAAGGTGTCTTCGCGATGAAAGCGTTCGGCGGCGGCAATCTGACCGGGCATTACATCGAATGTCTCGATTATGTGAACGAACTGCCCGGTGTCGACAGTCTGATGCTCGGCTTCGGCCGCCCCGGGGAAATTCTCGATGCCGTCCACTACATCGAGGGCCGGCTGCCGGAGAACTACCAGCCCGATATCAGCAAGAAGCGAATCCATATCGATCCCGGCGACTGCGAGGCTTGCGGAGCATGTATCAAGCGCTGCCCCAACCACGCCATCGCCTTCAACGAATCCGGCATTGCCGCCGTCAACCACGATGTCTGTCTGACCTGCGGCTACTGTGCCCCGGTCTGCCCGGTGCGCGCGATCATCCTCTACTGAAAAACGGATGTACCGCCGAAATTGCAAACTCGATATCCGGCGGCTTCCATGCAAAGTCAGCAAAAGAGCCGCAGATCCGCGGCTCTTCGTGTTTCTTTCATAGTATGTCAGCGGCGACGTCACCGGCTGTTCTGCCGCCGGCTGCCTGCAGGTTCTGCAGTCAACCGGCTGCTGCGGCAGTTTTCCTGCTTTCCCGATCATGCGGCACTGTCTGTCTGCGCTTCCTGCCGTCTTCAGGCCGGCGCGGCAGTTTTCCTATGCGTCCGGTTCGTCCTCGTCATCGGCATCCGGATCAAAGCCGTCGAGCGCGTCGTAATGCTTGCCGTGCTTTTTCGCGTAGTCGTAGATCGCAGATTTTATCGCGTGGCTGGCCAGTACACTGCAGTGCAGCTTGATGTCGGGCAGGCCGCCGAGTTCGTCGACGATCTGCTGGTTGGTCACTTTCAATGCGTCCTCGACCTTTTTGCCGATGATCATGTCGGTGGCCATCGAAGAGCTGGCGATCGCGCTTCCGCAGCCGAAAGTTTTGAACTTGGCGTCGGTGATCACGTCGTTGTCATCGACCGTGATCGAGATTTTCATCATATCGCCGCAGACCGGGCTGCCGTATGTGCCCTCGCCGTCGGCATTTTCTATTTCGCCTACATTGTGCGGATTGAGGAAGTGCTCCATCACCGTATCATTATACATTGCCATTTTATTTCCATCCTTTCTCTTTGTTGACGGAAGAGATCGCGCGCAGCCGCGGTACGATTTCCCTCAATGCCTCGACCACATAGTCGATATCTTCCCGGGTGGTAAAGTCGCCGACGGTAAACCTGATGGTACCGTGTATCATCTCCGTCGGGACGCCCAGCGCCGACAGCACATGGCTCGGCGAGAGGCTGGAACTGCTGCAGGCAGATCCCGTGGAGACGTAGATGCCCTTCTGATTGAGCAGCAGAAGGATTGACTCTCCTTCAATATATTCAAAGGTAATGTTCGCATTGCCCGGATGGCGATGTTCCATCGAGCCGTTGACATAGGTGTCCTCGATTTCGTTCGTCACCCGCTCGACCAGGTAATCGCGCAGTTCGCTGACCCGGCTGACATGGTTGTCGAAATTTTCCTGGGCCAGCTGCGCCGCCTTGCCGAAGCCGACGATGCCGGCGAGGTTTTCCGTCCCCGCCCGGTGCTTGGATTCCTGCGCACCGCCGTGGATGAAATTGCTGATTTTCGTGCCCTTTCTGATATAGAGGGCGCCGATGCCCTTGGGTCCGTAGATCTTGTGCCCGGACAGCGACATCAGATCGACGCCGAGTTCCTTGACGTCGCAGTTGACGTTGCCGAGCGCCTGCACGGCGTCGGTGTGGAAGAGAACGCCGTGCCGATGCGCGATCTCCGCCAGCTTCTTGATATCCTGCACCGTGCCGACTTCGTTGTTCACGTACATAATGGAAGCGAGCACTGTCTTGTCGGTGATCGCCGCCTCGAATTCTTCCGGCGAAACAAAGCCTTCTCCGTCCACCGGGAGGAACGTAAAGTCGGTGCCGCGCTTCTGCATGAAGTTGGCGGTGTGGATGATGGCGTGATGTTCAATCAGCGAAGTGATGACGTGGTTCCCCTTTTTCGCCATCGCATCGGTGACGCCGAACAGCGCCCAGTTGTCCGACTCGGAGCCGCAGGAAGTAAAGAATACTTCGCTGGGATCGGCGTTGATCAGATCCGCCACGCGCTGCCGTGCCGTGACGATGGCCTGCTTGGAATAAGCTGCGATGTCATATAAGCTCGATGGATTGCCGTAGTGTTCCGAAAAATACGGCAGCATTTCGTCGAGCACTTCTTTTTTCACCGGCGTGGTTGCCGAATAATCCAGATATACTTCTCTCATGGTCGGTTTCTCCTTTAATTGTTATCGGTTGATCGCATTATACCACCATTTTACTGGGAATAAACACGTCGGCTTCATTTTTCGTCAGTTTTTTCTTCCTTTTTTCGTTTCGTTGTCTTTTTCCATTTTTTCGCGTTCTTCCGGCGTCAGGTCCTCGACAAAGTGAACCCGGTCGAGGCGGTCGCGGACATTCTGCTTGACAGCGTCGATGTACAGCCGGCGCAGCATTTCCCGTTCCCGTACCTCGTCATCGGTCAACCCCTCGGCAGTGCGGGCCTTGGCCGCCAGTTCATTGATACGTGCAATCTGTTCTTTGGTAATCATATCGTCATCTCCTTGCGTGATTCAGTATTATACATCATGCGGCAATCTCCCGTCAACGAAAACGCCGGGCCAGGCAAAACCGCACGAAAAGGCACAAACGCCGGACCAGATGAAACCGCACGAAAAGGCAGTAACGCCGGACCAGATGAAACCGCACGAAAAGGCAGTAACACCGAGTCAGGCGAAGCTGCATGAAAATACATAACGCCGGGTCAGACGCATACCGGCAGCCGAACCGGACTCGTACCGGACGCCGGGCCAGACGTATACCGGCCGCCGGATCAGATGCACTCCAGTCGTGTATCGACGGCTGGCAAAAATGGTCAAAGAGGCGCCGCCGCAGCGGCACCCCTCTGATCCGGAATATGAAATTGGAGTTAGGAATAGCTCTGTCGTATGCTGTCGTACCCTGTCATGATGTATCACGGGCCGTCATGGTGTATGCTCCTCACTCCTCCGCCGGCAGCGTCTCAGCGGCGTGCGCGCAGCACCGTGAAGACCGCCGTGATGCCGCCCGCCGTCAGCAGCAGGAGCAGATAGGACAGGGGGAACGAATCGGACGTACGCGGTGCGCTGCCGGCTGCCGCCGTTTTATAAGCGGCTGCCTTCGTCCCGGTCGCTTTGCCGTCCTTCTTTTCCCTGTCGTCCTTTTCCCCGGGGCCGCCCGGATCGGACGTCTGCACGGCGGTCATCACGGCATCGTCGGTAACCTTATCGACGTCGGCGGCTTCCGCCGAGGCGGTGTTCGGGGTGTCCCGATCCGCCGCTTCGGCGCCGATCCGGGCCGCAAAGGTAACGCGCACCTCCTCTCCCCTGCTCAGCTGCGGCACCTTCAGCACCCAGCCGTTGTCCACATTGGTCAGCTTGTATTCCTCGATGCCTTCGACCCTGATCGTTTCCTCGTCGCAGACCAGATAATCCGGCAGCGAGATGTCCTGAATCACGACGTCGTGTGCGGTCGCATTTTCCGCCGTCTGCCGGACCAGGATCGTATAGACCGCATCCTCTCCGACCTTCCACTGATAATGATCGACCTCCTTGTCGATCTGCAGCTGCGGCGGCACATAACGGGTTCGAACCGCGTTGCTGCTGTGACGCATATTGTTGATGACGCTGTACGCGGTATTTTCGATCTCCGCTGCGTCATCGCCGATATACTCCTTCAGGTCATAGCCGTCCCGTATTTTAGCATCGATATCGAGTGAATACAGACGGCCGTAAAAAGCGCTTGTCTCCGTATTCCGCGCCCTGGCGACGACGCGCTGGTCTTCGACGGTGATGTCAAAGCCGGCGCTGAGATCCTCCCCGTCCTCGCCGCTGACGCGGACGGCAACCGGCTCCAGACACGGGTCGAGTTCATCCTCGAGACGGAAATCGGTGAAGTACGAGGCTTCGCTGTATCCGCTCGGCACGTTCTGCCGCACATGATAGGTATAGAGTTCGTCGCGCTGCTGCAGCGTGTTTTCGCGCACCTGCCGTTCATCGCTGTCACTGATCGTCTTGACCGGCACCGGCGGTTCCACCGGTGCCATCGTATTGGCGTAATAGCCGAAGTGCGCCCAGGTTGTCACCCGGTCCGCATCATTGAGATGCGAAGAGCCGAAGAGGTATGTCATCGAGCTCGCCTTAAATGTCGCGCCGACCGCGTAATCCGGTGAATTGGTATCGTCCTCGTCCTCATTCGTGTAATGGAAGACGTGGTAGCCGCCGCTGCGTCCATAGCACAGCCTGGAGGAAGCTGTCACATACTGTTTGACGGTTTTCGCCGCTTCAAAGCCGACATACTGCTGGGCATCGACGTCGTTGAACGTGAAATTGCCGCTGGCCTCATACGGTTCCTCGGTGCCCGCCCTGGTGTAATCGACGCGCATCTTCACCTCCAGCGTTCCCCAGATGTTGAAATTCGGCTTGAGGCTGCCGCTGCATTCGAGAAACGCGTAGGCCGGATCATCGACGGCCTTCCAGTCGCTGAGCGTGATTTTGACGTCGATCATGTCGTACTGCCCGGTTTTCGTGTTGTAAATGCGGTAATTGGTGCCCTGCCAGCCGACACTGCCCTTTGCCGCCCGGCGCAGATTAAAGGCCAGGTAGCGGCTGCGATCCGGCATCTTAGCGCCGGAGCCGTAGACCGTGTCGATAAAGGTGAAGGCATCGCGGTCCTGCTTTCCGAACGGCGTGATCTTCGTCTCGCTCGTCGCCGTCGGATAAAAGCCGTACTGTGCCGCCACTTTGAAGCCGCCGCCGGTCAGCCATCCGGAGTATTCTCCTCCGGCACTGCGAAAGGCCGCCTCGCCGCTGCCGCCTTGGCGCACCGGTTCCGTGGGCAGAGTGGTTCCCGCCGACGCTGTCCAGATCAGCAGCAGCGGCAGCAGCGCCGCCAGCAGCAGACGCAGAAAAAACTTCTTTCTCGTGTTCCCGTTCCATATTGTCGCGTTCATAATGCTCCTTTCTTTCTTTCACATCTGCAATGTTCTATTCCCATCCACAGCCGTCAGATCGTGATGAAATCCTTCAGCTTTTCATATGTCTTGTCGCCGATGCCGCTGACCTCCTTGATGGCTTCGATGTTCGGAAATCTGCCGTTCTGCTCGCGGTAAGCGATGATCTTCTCCGCCGTCACCGGCCCGACGCCGTTGAGCGTCTGCAGTTCGGTGCTGTCGGCGGTATTGATGTTGACGCGTGCCGAACTGGAAGCCGAACCGGATGCTCCCGAACCGGAAGAGCCGGCAGAACCGCCGGCTGCACTGTCCGCGGAGCCGCCGCCCGATCCGCTGCCGCCGGAACCGGCCGCATTGCCGGAGGAACCGCCCGACACGCCCGCATTGTTTTCACCTTTGGCTGGTATATAGATTTTTTCGCCGTCGCTGACCTTAGCTGCCCGGTTGATGCCGCTGAGATCGGCATTGCCCGTCAGACCGCCGGCGGCCTCGATGGCATCGGCAATCCGGCTGTCCGCAGCCAGCTCCACGACCTGCGGTTCCTTGACCTGGCCGCCGACATCGACGACGACGGTTTTCGGTTCTGTCTGCCGATCGGCCGCCTGCTCCGCTTCGGACCGCACCGTGCCGCGGTCATCGCGCTCAATTTTCATTTCCCGGCCGTCATCGCCGGTACGAAACAAAAAGACGAAAACCGCGGCTGCCGCGATGGCGATGATGATCGCCCGCTTCAGCAGTCGTTTGCGGTTGGCGTAGAGATATTCTCGGGTGATGTGACCTGCCATAGCACGTTCCTCCTTCGCTGTAAATTACCATAATTTTACAGTGAAGGAGCGTGCCCTGTCAATCGACGCCGGCAGGCGCCGGAGAAGTTCCGGCAAAATAGATATTCCGTCTCAGAATTTCAACGTTTTCGCGCTCCCAGGGAAGATCGGCCCAGGACAGAAAAGCGCGCAGCAGGAGCTCCGGATTGAGGTTTGACTGACTTCCGGCGTCCAACGTGGTTGACAGGAAAAGTTTGTCGTCCGCCTGATAGACGGTCAGCTCGCGAATGCGGCCGCGAATGTCGATCGCCTCTGCTTCCGCCTTCTGTTTCTTCTTTCTGCGTCGGCGCGGCGGCCGCTCTGCCATGATCGTATCGCGGGCGAGAAAGGCCTCGGCATCCTCGGGTGTCAGATGTCGACCGGCCGGCAGCGTCACCGCGATAATATACGACGCGGCCCGGCAGCGGCTGGCCAGCGTCTTTTTGCCATCTTTTTTCCTGCAGGTGATCAGACGGATTCCCTCCGGCATGACGGCCTGCAGCCGTTCCCGAATCGTGTCCGGTTCGTACTCCGCATGGGTCTTGAAATCTATCCACTCGCAGATCGAAGTGCAGCCGAGCGGCAGCGGCAGCGCCGCGCTCATGCGCGGATGCGGGTTGAAGCCGTGTGAATAGACGAGGTCGACGCCGGCGCGCTTGAAGGCGCGGCGGAAGAGGCGCATCAGATCGAGATGCGAGGTGTATTTGATTTCTCCCTCTTTGGCAAACTGCAGTTCATAGCTTGGCATGGCGTTCCTCCGCACTGTCGCTGTCCGCAACTTTTGCGGACTCTATCCTGTTTTCATTCGATTCGCTGCCCGTAAACGCAGCAGACGCTGTTTGCTCATCCCCGGACGCGCGCCCCGCCGGTTTGTCGGCCGTACTTTTGTCGTTCGTTGATTTGCCGTTCACGGATGACGCGGGGGACGTTGATTCGTGCGGCCTCGACGCTTCCCTCTCGTCCGCAGCGCGGGTCTGCTGCGGCCGGCTCTCTGCCGGCGACCCGTCGGGCATCATGCCGGTTCGCCGGATTCCGTCGAGCGGACATGCGGTGCGCACGCTGATGCCGCAGCCGCGGCATCCCTCGCGGCAGTCCGGCGTCGTTTCGCCGCGCAGCGCTCGCCGGTACTCGTCCCAGAGGTATTCCCTGCTGACGCCGATATCGATAAAATCCCAGGGCAGGATCTCCTCCCGCGGCCGCTCCCGCGATGCATAGAACGCCGGATCGATGCCGGTCTCCTCGATCGCCCGCTGCCAGACATCCCAGCGGAACGACTCGCTCCAGCTGTCAAAGCGGCAGCCCCCGCGCCAGGCCGCCCGCAGCAGCCGGGAAGTCCGACGGTCGCCGCGTGCAAACAGCGCCTCCAGCGTGCTCACCGGACTGTCGTGGTAATTAAAGTTGACCCCCTTGATGCGCTGCATCCGACGGCGCAGAAAATCGTGCTTGTCGTAAAAGTCACCATCCTGCGCCACCCACTGAAACGGGGTGTGCGGCTTGGGCACGAAGTTGGAGACGCTGACATTGAGCTGAAAGCGGCCCCCGCCGCGGCCGAGGAGCCGGAAATTCAGGTCGATGATATTCTGCGCGATCTCGGCGATACCGGCCAGATCCTCGCTGGTCTCGCCGGGCAGGCCCATCATGAAATAGAGCTTGATCTTTTTCCATCCCAGCTCGATGGCCTGGCGTACGGCGGAGTAGATGTCCTCGTCGGTGACGTTCTTATTGATGATGTCGCGCAGCCGCTGCGAGCCCGCTTCCGGGGCGAACGTCAGGCCGCTCTTTTTGTAGCGCTGAATCTTTTCCAGCACCTCGAAATCAAAGGAATCGAGGCGCAGACTCGGCAGCGACAGAGAAACATCGCGGCCGCTGCACATCTCGATCAG
Source organism: Anaerovoracaceae bacterium (assembly GCA_050953425.1). Taxonomy (GTDB): domain Bacteria; phylum Bacillota; class Clostridia; order Peptostreptococcales; family Anaerovoracaceae; genus RUG100. Next base: position 124,817 of record JBMNMQ010000002.1, read on the forward strand.
GTCCGTCGCCAGAGCGCGAAAGCGGGAATAGTCCGAAGTGGAGAGACTCAGCAGCGACAGCTCTTCGTGTCCGCTGGCGTCCAGCTGTGCCGCGGCCAGACGGCGGATCGTCTGCGGGCTGCGCTCCCGCACCGGCCGATAGAGCATGCCGGCCTGGCAGAAGCGGCACCCGCGCGTGCAGCCGCGGAAGGTCTCCACCACCGCACGATCCTGGGCAACTTCGATCAGCGGCACCAGCGGCTTCTCCGGGTACGGCGCCGCATCGAGATCGGCGAGAATGCGCCGCCGCACGCGCCGCGGCGCTTCCGCCCGGCACGGTTCAAAGGAGCGGATCGTGCCGTCGTCGTTATACCGTACTTCATAAAAGGAAGGCACATAGACGCCCTCGATCGCCGCCGCCCGGCGCAGAAATTCGTCTCTGCTGCCGCACTCCCCGCGCAGCAGCGTCACCTCCGGCAGCAGCTCCTCGCCGTCGCCGATGAGAAAGAGGTCGAAGAACTCGGCCAGCGGTTCGGGATTGCAGGCGCAGGGACCGCCGCCGATCACCACCGGATCGTCCTCTCCGCGCGCCGCCGCCTCCAGCGGGATCCCGGCCAGGTCGAGCATGTCGAGAATATTCGTGTAGGACATCTCGTACTGCAGCGTAAAGCCGATCAGGTCGAACTTCTTCAGATCCGTTTTGGTCTCCAGTGAAAAGAGCGGCACACCGGCCTCGCGCATGGCCGCCGCCATATCCGGCGCCGGCGCAAAGACGCGCTCGCAGTAGACGCCCGGGCAGCGATTGAGGATATCGTAGAGAATCTGCAGACCGACATATGACATGCCGATCTCGTAGAGGTCCGGGAAAGCAAAAGCAAACCTGACGTCAGCCAGGTCTTCGTCTTTGCGGACACAATGCAGTTCTCCGCCGATATAGCGGCCGGGTTTTTCGACCTTTTTCAGCAGCCGTTCCAGCTGCCGCAGCATTTCCAGTTTTTCCATCTCTCAGTGCTTCATCCTCGTGCTTTATCCTGCCGGGGCTGCCATAGCTGCCCCGGGCCGCTTCGCGGGTTTCCTGCCCCGGATCGGTGCGGCCGTCTTCCCGCGCCGACCGAGGAGCCCGCTGCATTTTTCGGTTTCACCGGTGCTCCGCGTTCAGTGCCGCAGCAGGTCAGCCATGCTGCAGCCCATGATCTTTTCCAGGTCATGAACATACTGCGTCAGCTTCTCTTTGCTGCGCTCGATGCGTGCCAGCACCTGCTCGCGCTCGTCGCCGGCGTTGCGGCGCGCCTTGTCCATAATGTAAGCCATGCGGGCTTCGACGCCGACGCAGGTATCCTCCCGCACGGTGCGGTCCCCGAGGCAGACGAGATCGGTCTCGTTGGTCTCCGCAGCCGGCGAGAACTGCGGATAGGTCATGTGTGCGGCGATGATGTCCGCGACATCGTCATAACCGGCCGCACGCACAACGCGGGCGCCGACCTCCCAGTGCCGCGGCTCGACCCGGGCGATGTCGTGAAGCAGGCCGGCGGCGCGCACCAGTTCGATGTTGAGCGCAAAGCCGCGCTGGTTGAGCCGCTCTCCGACAGCCACCGCCACCCGCGTCACTTCGCGGCAGTGGTTGATCACCCGCTGCGGCGTACCGTACTCCGCCAGCATGCGCAGGCATTCCGCTTCGTCCGGATAAGAGCCGGCACGCGGTCCCCGCCGGCAGTTTTCCCGCTGCATCGCATCCCCTTTCTGTTCCTGCATTTTCCTTTCCGTCGCCTTCTCGCCGCGGTCCGCGCCGGGACGCGGCGCTAAAATTCATCGATGTATTCAAAGGCGAAGTCTCCGATGCGGATCGTGTCGCCTTCCTTCAGCCCGCGGGCTCTCAGTTCGTCCATCGCGCCGCTCTTTTCAATGTACTTGTAGAGATAGCGCAGCGAACCGTAATCGTTGAAATTGGTGCTGTTGAAGATCTTCTGCAGCTGCCTGCCCGAGAGCGTATAGGCACTGCCGTCGAATCCGGTTTCCACGCGGCGGTAATCCGGGTCGGCTTCCTCACGCTCAAAATCAAAGGTCTCCTCAAACTGCACCGGTTCCTCACCGATCTCCTCCAGCTTCGCGGCCGCCGCCCGGATCAGCGGCTCGACGCCGTAGTGAATCGGCGCCGACAGGGGGAAGACCTGATAGCCGGCTTTTTCAACGTGCTCGCAGAAACGTCTGTATTCCTCACTGTCCTCATCGATCAGATCGATTTTATTGGCCGCCACCAGCTGCGGCTTGGCCGCCAGTCCGGCCGAATAGCGGGCCAGCTCGGTATTGATCTTGTCAAAGTCCTCGACCGGGTCGCGCCCCTCGCTGCCGGAGACGTCGACGACGTGGATCAGCAGCCGCGTGCGCTCGACGTGCTTGAGAAAGCGAAAGCCCATGCCGGCCCCGCTGCTGGCGCCCTCGATCAGGCCGGCGATGTCGGCCATGACAAAGCTGGTATCGCCGACTTCGACGACGCCGAGGTTGGGATCGATGGTTGTGAACGGATAGCTGGCGATCTTCGGCTTGGCTCTGGTGCAGACCGACAGCAGCGTCGACTTGCCGACGTTGGGGAAGCCGACCAGACCGACGTCGGCGAGCAGCTTGAGCTCGAGGATCACGGTCCGTTCCTGGGCAAAGCCGCCGGCTTCGGCAAAGTTCGGCGCCTGCCGCGTCGAGCTCTTGAAGTGCACGTTTCCCTTGCCGCCTTTGCCGCCGCGGGCGGCAACCAGCGAATCGCCGGTATGCACCAGATCCTTCATGATCCGGCCGCTCTCCTCGTCGATGATCACTGTGCCCGGCGGGACCTTGATCACCAGATCGCTGCCGGCCGCACCGAAGCGCTTTTTCTTCATGCCGTTATGCCCGTCTTCAGCCTGGTATTTTTTCTTGTAGCGAAAATCCATCAGCGTCCGCAGGCTGGCATCGGCCTCAAAGATCACGCTGCCGCCGCGGCCGCCGTCGCCGCCGTCCGGTCCGCCTTCCGGCACATAGGCTTCACGGCGGAACGAAACCGCACCGTCGCCGCCTTTGCCGGAGCGGATATGAATTCTCGCTCTGTCAACAAACATACTCTTCCTCCCGCCCGCTTTGCGGGACGGATAAAAAAAGGTCTCCGTCGCAACAGAGACCCTTTGCTTTCTTACGCTTCCTTCGGATAGACGCTGACCTGTTTTCTGTTCCGGCCCTTTCTTTCGAATTTGACCGAGCCGTCGATCTTGGCAAACAGGGTGTCGTCTCCGCCGATGCCGACGTTTTCGCCCGGATGAATTTTGGTACCTCTCTGTCTGAGAATGATGCTTCCGGCGCTCACGTATCTGCCGTCACCGGTCTTTACGCCGAGTCGCTTGGACTCACTGTCGCGTCCGTTTTTGGAACTGCCTACTCCCTTTTTACTTGACATGGTTCCACCTCCTTCTATGATACAGGCTGTAATCTGTTGTATTCACTGCTGATGCCCGGCGCGGCCCTCGCACAGGCGCGAAGCCGTGCCGTGCTGTCTGACTTTATTTGGCGCTGTTGATGGCGTCGATGATTTCCTGCTTGGTGGAGCTGGCGTTGACGCTGATCCCGTGCTCTTCGGCATAAGCGATCAGTTCGTCCTTTTTCATCGCCATGGAAACGCCCTTATCGTCCGCGGTGCTGTCGGCAGCTGCCTCTGCGCTGTCATCGGCCTTCGCGTCCGCAGCGGTGTCCGCCGCATCCCCGGCCTTGGCAGTGTCGGTCTCAGCCGTGCTCTGCTCTTCCGCAGACGCTTCCTCCTGCTTCGTCCCGGTGTCAGCCGGTTCGGCTTCCTTCTTGACGACCTTCGGCTTGTCTTCGCCGATGCCGGTGATCTCCACCTTGGTGTAGGGCTGTCTGTGGCCCTGCTTGCTGTGGGAATCCTTCTTCGCCTTGTACTTGTAGACGACCAGTTTGTCGCCTCTGCCTTCTTCGACAACTTCGCCGTACACGATGGCGTCGAGATACGGTGTTCCGATCTGAATATCCGCACCCTCGCCCATGATCAGCACTTTGTCAAATTGAACTTTTTCGCCGGCGGCCTGTCCGAGCTTTTCGACGGTGATCACATCACCTTCGTGCACCCGGTACTGTTTGCTGCCGGTTTCGATGACTGCATACATTTATTACCCTCCTCAGTCCAGTCTCGCCATACGGGCAGCTCTCCCTGATCGGAGTGCGTTTTCCGGCCCGTTCTGAGCGGCTTACAGAAAAATATATTAGCATAGCGGCCGTGATCTGTCAACTGTTTGGAACGCTTTCCAGCCGCGGTTTTGCAAGCCGTTGCGGTTTTTCCCGGCCGCTTTCCGTTCTTTTCACGCGCCCGTTTCCGCCGCCTTCAGCGGCGGCCGCGGAACCGGTCGTCAGCCTCTGCCGACCGGCAAGAAAAACAGGCCCTCCGGCCTGCCTTTCCGACGAAAAGTAGTAGTAATTATAAATGACAAGTAATGATTTCGATCTCAGGCACCTGACAATGCAAATTATTAACTACAATAATGGTGCCAGTCAGAGCATCTAAAATGTACCGTTTGGATTCAGCCTGCGTTCCCAGGTGCCTATGAGTATATATTACCAACGAGTTTATTATATTATTGAATTTTCAGAAAGTAAAGAGGGAAAATTGTACTTTTTTGCGAAGTTAACAAGCTGCAGGCATTTGCCGCCGATGCTGTTTTCCAACAGCTTGCGGTTTTCCATCTGTTTTTGCCGCGGGACAGTTTCGTTCGCCGCGGCAAAAACAGTACTAGTTTGCGGTACGAGGGATCAACACAGCGGCAAAACAGCCGGCGCCGGATTCCCTTTTCCTCTCAGCAGCAAAGCCGGAGGATCGGAACACTGCGGACATTGCATCGCGCAGCGGTTCTACTCTTCATGAATAACGCCGTCGGCGTCCACGTGCGCCCGTCTTCTGGTACGTTCCGCGGAAGACGGCGATGCCTCACTGCCGCCGGCCGCCGCAGAAGCCTTGGGACGCTCTGCCGCAGCGACGCCGGCAGCACCGGATGCCGCCCTGCCGCCGGCGGATGCAGCCGTCTTTTTGCCGCCGGCCGCACCGCCGGTTCCGGCATCCGCCGCCTCCTCCTGATCCTGGTCGCGCCGCAGGGTATCCAGCAGCATGCCTTCGATCTGATCGCAGACGTCCGGATGCTGTTCGAGATACAGTTTGACGTTTTCGCGTCCCTGCCCGATGCGGTCACCCTGGAAGCTGAACCAGGAACCGGCTTTGTCGACGATCTTTTCGTGCACGGCGCAGTCGAGCAGATCTCCTTCACGGGAGATTCCCTTGCCGTACATAATGTCGAATTCCGCCTGCTTGAACGGCGGCGCCACCTTGTTCTTGACCACCTTGGCGCGGGTGCGGTTGCCCAGCATACGGTCGCCCTGCTTGATGGTTTCGATGCGGCGCACGTCGATGCGCATCGACGAATAGAATTTCAGCGCCCGGCCGCCGGTCGTCACCTCCGGGTTGCCGAACATGACACCAACTTTTTCGCGCAGCTGGTTGATGAAGATCACGGCGCAGTTGGACTTGTTGATGACGCTGGTCATCTTGCGCAGCGCCTGCGACATCAGGCGCGCCTGCAGACCGACGTGGGCATCGCCCATCTCGCCCTGAATTTCGGTGCGCGGCACCAGCGCCGCCACCGAGTCGATGACGACAATGTCGAGAGCGCCGCTGCGAACCAGCATCTCGCAGATTTCCAGAGCCTGTTCGCCGGAATCCGGCTGCGAGACCAGCAGTTCGTCGATGTCGACGCCCAGATTCTTCGCGTACTCGGGATCGAGGGCGTGCTCGGCGTCGATGAAAGCGGCCCGGCCTCCGGCCTTCTGCGCTTCGGCGATAATATGCAGCGTCAGCGTCGTCTTGCCCGAGGATTCCGGTCCGTAGATCTCGGTGACACGGCCTTTGGGCACGCCGCCGATGCCGGTCGCCAGGTCGAGGCTGATCGAGCCGGTCGAAATTGCGTCGACGTTCATGTTCATTGAATTGTCGCCGAGCTTCATGACCGCGCCCTGACCGTACTGCTTGGTGATCTGGTTCAGGGCCGCCTCGAGAGCTTTTTCTTTATCCGATTGATGTTCCTTCTTTGTATTTTTTTCTGCCATATGCAAACCTCCGCAAAATCGAACATTTGTTCTTTTTCAGAATACACCATTCCCTGAGGTTTGTCAACCATCGCTTGCGGCCCGATTTTCTATCGATTTCCAGTCGATTTCCCGATTGCTTCCCGGTCAGTGTCCGGCGTCGGATCCGATCAGCTCCGTTCGATTTCCGATCCCGCCCGGGTTCCCGGATGACCCGAACCTGTCTGATCCCGACATCTGTCCGAATGTTCCCGGGTACTAATTGTAATATATTTCCATATCCGCTGTCAATCCCTCTGCCGGCGGTTCATGCCTGCAAAACGTTCCTCGAGTTCCTGTCCGCAAAACCCCCCTCGTGCAGCTCCTGTCCGCATCTTGTCCGCAAAATTCCCCTCGGGACTTGCCGCCGCCCCGCCGTTGTGGTATCATCAAATCAGCAGACAGAAAACTGAATGAAATCGATCTGCCGCCGGGTAGATCACAGCCGGAACCGGGTTTCGCTTCGTCAGGCCTTTGCAGAAGCGAAATGCTGGTTTTTCTTTTTGTCACAAAGGAGGTTGCAATGCAGTGGCTCTTTCTCTTGTTTGCCGGTCTCTCCGAAGTCACCTGGGCCGTAGCAATGAAATACACAGAGGGTTTTTCCCGCCTGCTTCCCAGTATCATCACCGTGATCGGCTACGTTGTCAGCGCGATCTTTCTGGCTCTGGCACTAAAAAAGCTGCCGCTGGGGACAGCTTATGCGATGTGGACCGGATTCGGCATCATCGGCACCAGCGTGCTCGGTGTGGTGCTCTTTAAAGAAGTGCTGAGCGCGGCGCAGATTCTCTGCGTGATCATGATCGGCGGCGGCATCGTCGGGCTCAAGCTGCTCGGCTGAGCCCGCCCGCCGTCCGGCCGTTCAATCCGGGCTGTGCGCAGCCAGATAATCATCCAGCAGCGCGGCCGCCGTACCCACCAGCCGCATGCACGGCCGTTCCTCGTAGTAGGAAGCGGTGCGCGGTGAAGGTGTCGGGTCATCCTGCTGTTCCGTCAGACCCAGCAGTTCGCGGCAGATCAGCGACCCGCAGCGCTCGCGAAAACCCGCGGCGATCTCCTGAATGCGCCGGTAGTGTTCGGCCTTGGCGGTCGCATCGCCGGGGTCTTCATAGCCGTACAGGAGGCCGGCTGCCATGAAAGCGCCGCTCAGCGCGCCGCAGACTTCGCGCAGCCGCCCCATGCCGCCGCCGAACGAGGAAGCCAGCCGCGCCAGCGTGCGTCGATCCGGTTCCAGCAGATCGGCATATGCGAGCAGCACCGACTGCGCACAGTTATACCCCTGCCCAAAGAGCGCCATCGCCTGCCGGGCGCGGGGATTTTCCCGCTGCTCCGCCGCCGCGGGCGACTCCGAAAAGGCCGATCTGCGGTCTGAAGCAGCGGCTCCCGGGTGCGAAAGGGCCGATCTGCGGTCTGAAGCAGCGGCTCCCGGGTGCGAAAGGACCGATCTCGAGTCCGGAGCAGCCGTCACCGGCCTGGATACGGCTGATTCCGCGTTTGCAGCAGCCGCTTCCGGTCCGGCAGCACGGCCGCCCGAATCCCGGTTCGCCGTCCTTCGCGCCTGCGGCAGCGGAACTGTGACACCGCGCCTCACTGCTGCCCTCCGCAGCCGCTGCGGCCGTGGTGATGACAGTTCGGATCCTCGCGGCCGGCACAGGCGGCGTTCGGGTCCGCCTTCAGAGTACCGCCCAGATAAGCTTCCACCGCTGCGTCGGCTTCCCCGGAAGCGCCGCCGACGAGCTCAATGCCCGCTGCCGCGAGAGCATTCCGGGCACCGCCGCCGATGCCGCCGCAGATCAGCACATCGGCCTGTGCCTGCTGCAGGACGCCGGCCAGAGCGCCGTGTCCGGCACCGCTGGTGCCGATCACTTCGGCGCTGACGATCCTGCCGTCCTCGGCGTCGTAGACCTTGAACTGCGTGGTGCGGCCGAAGTGCTGAAATATGTTTCCGTTTTCATACGTTACTGCGATTCTCATTTGTCCTTCTCCTTTGTCTTTAATTTCGATCCGCCGTACCCGCCGGCGGCAGCAGGGCCTTCTGTACAGGCACTCGCCTTCTCCGCGGCAGCGGTAGTAATGTCCGCCCTCGATCTGCAGCGGTCGGCCGTGCACCAGACAGGCGGCAATCTTGGTGCGGGCGGCTTCGTACATCTCCGCGACGGTCGTGCGGGAGATCTCCATCTGCCGCGCGCACTGTGCCTGCGTCAGGTGCTCGTCATCGAGCAGCCGGATGGTTTCGTATTCATCCACCGTGAGTATGACAGCGTCTGCCGGTTCCGGATGCGGGAAGGCCGGTGCCGGTTCAGACGGCAAAACGGCAGGCGTCGGTTCCGACAGCACGACGGCGGACCGCAGATCGACCCGTGCAGCCGCGTCCGGCTGTGCTGCCGCGTTCACGTCTTCCGGGACAAACCGGCGAAAGACCGGCTCCTGACAGATTCTTCTGCATCTCTTGGGTCTTGGCATTGTTTCCTCGTTTCCGACATATGTCGGATATAGTTTAGCACGCGATGCGGGAAAAGTAAACCGTGAGTTCCTCGATTGAGCAGCTGAGCGGCGAAACGCAGATTTTTCGGCTGAACGGCTGATCGACGGAGCTCAGCTTTCCCGGCTGCACGGTTCAGCGGCGAAACACGGATTTCCCCGGCCGGGCGGAGCGGCTGCTCCCGCAGCGGTCGGACGAAAAGAGCTCTTCGCCGGTGAAAATCCGGGAAGAGCTCCTGATGCTGCGAGAGTTTGAACTCTGACCGGGAATGCCTTCTGCCTTCTGCCTCCCCCCTGCCGGCAGAGCCTGCGGCCGGTTCCACCTCTCGCATAGAAACTGCTGCAAATAATTTGTTTCAGGCCATTGTCGGCGATATTCGCTGTGCGCCATTTGCCGGCGGTATTCGCTTTGCGTCATTTGCCGGCGATATTCGCTTTGCGCCATTTGCCGGCGATATTCGCTTTGCGCCATTGCCGGCGGTATTCGCTTTGCGCCATTTGCCGGCGGTATTCGCTTTGCGCCATTTGCGCTGCGTCATTTCATTGCGATTGTCTGCACTTCGCTAACTGCGTCACGCTGTCTGCATCGCGCAGTTCGCTTCTTCGCGCCGGGCCTGTTCACGCGTCCTTTCAATCGCGGCGCATTTCGGCGATGCGGCGGTTCATCGCTTCCGCCAGTTTCTTTTCGTGGCGGTAGAAGAACGCCCAGATGATGAACGCGACGCCGATTTCCATCGCCACCGCTAGGATAGCGGCCAGCGGTCCTTGGTCTGTCGGGATCCAGCCTGCCGCAAAGGCGACGGCCGTCAGCACGACGCAGCCGATGCCCATGTGGATCAGCGTCTGCGCTGCCAGCGAGAGTTCCTCTCTGGTGTAGATGGCGGACGGCAGTCCGAAGCCAACGCCGATGATCAGCGAGCCGACAGACATCTTCGTCAGCGAATAATCCGTGAGCCTCATCGTCCCCCCATTGACCAGGTCAAAGACAATGCCCAGCACACAGAAGATGATGGCGGCGATGCCGATTCCCCTGAATGTACTCAGTAACAGTGAATTGTGTCTCATGATACTCCCTCCTTTTCCTGATATGTTTCGGCAGGATTCCCTGTCGTCTGCTGCGCAGCTCCCTGTCGTCTGCCGCGCTTCTCTGCAGCCTGTACGGCTTTCTACAGCCCGAGGTAGCGGCGGAACGGCGGCAGGTACGTCCGCGAAACGTAATCCCCGAGTCCGTTGTCCAGATTCAGCCGCAGGCTGCCGCCGAATCCTGTTTCAACGCTGCGGATATACGACAGATTGACGATGCACTGCCGGGATATCTGCATGAACCCCTTGCCGAGCTGCTGCTGCAGTTCATACAGCCGTTTCCTGGAGAAATAGTGTTCTTTTTCCGTATAGACCACCGTGTGCTTGTCCTCTACTCGGATCAGATAGATTTCCTCGGGCTTCAGGACCATGATCCGGTCTTCATGCTGCGCGACGACGGGCGCTTCTTCGGCCGCGGCTCCGCTGCCGATCAGATCCATGACCCTGCGGATGCGGTCGGTGACGGTGTCGGTGTAGATGACCGCGTAGGGCGGTGAATACGCTGCGGACAGTTCCAGTTTGACATTCATCAAAACTCCCCCTTTCTGACTGTTCTTTGATCCTCTCCTGCCGACTCTTTTCTGCCGGTTTCTTTTCGGCGTCTCTTTCTTTTCTTATCTTGACTAGATCATACTCCAAATAATCGCTTCTGTCTCGCACTGCCTGCCGAGTCGCATCAATTTCGCTGCCAACGACAGAAAAACGCGCCCGGAATGCAGAATCGCGCGGCCGCCCCGTCTGCTGCGTGGGCGTAACGAAAATAGTAATTGGAAAAACATAAATGCCGATCGTCCCGTTTCGGCGAGAACGTGGCGGTTGGATCCGATGCGCCGAAAGCCTGCCGGCGGCCCCGGTGAAAGCCGCAGGCTTTTCGCGGCGATAGCGGCCGGCATCTTCGCAAAGCCGCCGCACGATACGGCGTCACAATCCGACGCGCGCACTTCTTCCTGTAAACAGAGGCAGCCGATGGCTGCCTCTGCGTTGTTCTGTGTATGCCCGTTATCAGTCTTTTTCCGCTCATCGCGCCGCTTTGTCGGCGTCGGTGCGAGCGACCTGCTATTTCACTTTCACGGTCTTCACTTTACTGTACTGTCCGTAAATTTTCCCGTTGGACGTTTTCTTGTATGCACGGACCCTGACATAGTACTTCTTTTTCGACTTCAGTTTTTTGATCGTCTTTGAAGTATTTTTGACCGTATAGGTTTTTCTGCCCTTGCTGAACTTCTTGTTCAGCGCGACGCTGACCTGGTATCCGGAGACACGGGTGCACTTTCTCCAGGTCACCTTCAATGTCTTCTTTTTGGTGGACTTCAGTCTGCCGAGCTTTGCCCGCTGCGGCGCCACGCGGATCTTTACGCATACCGAAGCGGCGAGGTATTCGTCGTTCTCCGGCGCGCTGACTGTGAGTACAGCAATGCCGGGTCCCGCTATCTTTACCCTGCCGGAAGCGTCAGCCTGCGCGACCCTGCTGTCAGACGAACTGTACTTCAGATCGCCGCCGGAAACGGTGACATACCTGCCGAGATCGAACGAACCGGCCCCGTACTTGTAATTCAGTGTCTTCGAACTGACCTTAGTCTCACGCCTGTACTTCGGGATCACCTTCGTCACCGTCACGACGCCGCTGTAATCTCCCTTGAATGTCACGGTGACTGTCGCGACTCCCGGCTTTCCGAAGCCGGAGTACGTCACTTCGTAATCTCTGCCTTCTTCCAGCACGGTGTCGTCGATTCTGATCGCGCCGATGCTCTCCGGCTTATCGATCCCAGCGGAATCCAGCGCTTCCGCGATCTGCTCCCGCAGGCCTGTTTCCTCCTCATCGCTGACCATTACAGCAATGCGGAATTTCTTTTCAACGGAGCCGGTGTAGTTGCCCTTGCCTTTGATCGTGGCAACGGCCTCGCCTTTTTCGATGTTGTCTTTGAAGAAGACCTCATAATCCGTCCCCGCCTGCAGCGTCTCTTCCCCGTCTTTCACCGTGACTGCCGGAGTTATCTCGCTGCCTGTATATTTCTGATCCTGAATATCCTGCACGAACTCAGCCTGCAGAGTCTTCTGTTTGATGGCAAACTTAACGGTCTGCTTTCCTGCGTAGTTGCCCTTGCCGGTGATGACGGCGGAAGCCGTACCGGCATTGACGTTATCGCTGTAAGTGACCTCATAGTCCGTCCCCCGCTGCAGCGTCTTGTCCCCGTCTTTGACCGTCACTTCGGGCTCCAGCGCGGCACCGCTGTAAGTCTGCGCCGAAATCTCTTCCACGGCATTTGCGGGGAGCTGTTTCGGCGTAATCTTAAACGTCTTTTCGACCGTCCCCTGATAATTCTTCTTCCCGGTGACCATCACCTTGGCTTTACCGGCATTGACATTCCCGGTAAACTCTACCGAATAATCTTCGCCCTGCGTAAGCGTCGTTAAACCATCCCTGACAGTCAGCGAGGGTGTGATCTCGCTGCCGGTGTAGGTCTGATCGGCAATGCCTGCGATATTGTTTATCGTGAGCGTCTTCGGAATGATCTTGAAAGCGGCTTTCGCGGAGCCCGTATAATTGCCCTGCAGCTTTGCCTCGACGGTCGCTTCTCCGGCATTTGTATTATTTCCATAGGAAACGACGTAGTCCGTTCTGTTCAGCGTCTGATCGCCGTCTCTGATGGTAACGGCCGGCGTAATGACGCTGCCGGTGTACACCTGATCGTCGATTGGATCGATCGTGAAATGATCGCCATTTTTCGGATTAATCACAAAGCGTTTTGTGATCGTGCCCTTATAGCTGCCCTTCCCCGTCAGCGCTGCCGTGGCGGTTCCGGCATTGGTGTTATCGCTGTAGTCAGCGGTATAGTCCGTTCCTTCCTGCAGCGTTTTGTCACCGTCTTTGACTGTAACAGAAGGCTTCTTCGCGCTGCCGTCATACGTCTGGGCGGCAATGTCTTCGACTGTACAGCCGGAGAGCGGGATCTTTGAGACCGCGACGTTATACGCGGCGGTCTTGTCGCCGACGGTGGCAGTAATCACGGCAGTGCCTTCCGCATGGCCGGTCACAACGCCCTCATCCGAGACCGTTGCAATGTTTTCGTCGCTGCTGCTCCAGCTCGCTGTTTTGTTATCCGTGGTATCGGCCGGGTCGTAGGTCACGGTCAGTTTCTTTGTTTTGCCGCTGTAAACGCTGCCGGACGTCTGTCCGTCCGAATCAGAAACGGAAATGCTGTTGAGATGCACCGGCACCTGCTTGAAGAGCCTCGTCTTGTATTCCGCATAGACGGGACTGCTCGAAGAATCCACCAGCCCCGTGACTTTCACGGTCACATCCGCTTCGCCCGCATAGTTGTATGCGGAGGAATCGGAAGCGATGGCTTTCTGCAGGTTCTCCGGCAGTTCAAAGGAAATGCAGGGATACTGGTCGCTGTAATTATTCTCTGCCGTTATCACCGTGCCGTTATAGCTATTGTCCTTATAGGTCAGCGTGATGTTGACCCCGCTGGCGGGATCTGTGGTATTCTGAAATTTGTAATCCTTTGAAAAAGCAATGCTCCACAGTGCGCCGTCGGGCAGTTCCTGCTTCGGGAAGTACCCTTCGCAGGGCCAGGCGTAATAGGCCTGCGTATTTGGATTGCTTGTCTGATTGATCTCTTCGCCGAGCTGCATGCAGCTGTAATTGTTCAGGCCCGCGCCGAAACGGGCGACGGAAGCCCTGATATCGAACATGTTTTCCCGGTGACCGACACCGCTGCTGACATTATACGAATCATCGACATAATCCTCGACCGCCGTCACCACATTATTGGGACCGTCACAGTTGCCGTTCCACAAATAATCATTGTCATAATATGCCGAGATCGCCAGCCTGGCCTTGCCGAGCTCCGTCGGGCTGGTCACGGCGGGCTGCGTGCCGGCGTTCAGATCCGACTGTTGATACTCCATATATGACAATAAGGTCTGCAGTTGATCCCCGGTAAAATGGTGTGTCAGTTGATTGACGATATTCATGCCCGTCGCGCCGTACTGTCCCCAGTCAAAGTTGTTCGGGTCAGCGGCAATATCGTGATTCACACCGTACAGTTCACGGTAATAATTCAGCTGGCCGAGCGTCTTTGAGATGGCTTCCTCGCTCAGTTTGCCCGGTTTGTAACTCGGGCTTTGTTTCAGAACCGGTGCTGTAGCAAACATCCCGGAGGTGCTGTAACTTTTATCCGCCTGATTTGCCGAATAGAGAGCATATACTTGCTGGATCGTTCTCCCCGACGTCACACTGTTTGCCGGAAGCTGCGTACCGCCGGCCGCCAGTGACGATTCGGGCGCTAACGCCATCAGCCCGAAAATCATCGCGAGTGAAATCGCGAACACCAAAAATTTTTTTCTCATCCTGCCTCTTCTCCTCTCCCTGCATATCGCAAAGATATGCAGCTCAGTACACCAAATAACAAACAAAAGAGCAATAACGCATCACTGTCGCAAATGCAGTTCCATAACAAATCGGAATATAATAAGACACACATTTGCCTGCTTTTGAATAATATTATTATAACATGGATTGAAAAAAAAAGAATACCGGGATTTAATAATTCCCTCTCTCCCCATCGCTTCCTTAATGCGCAGCGCCGCCTCCCGCCGGCAGCGCCGCATCGCTTCCTTAATGCGCAGCGCCGCCTCCCGCCGGCAGCGCCGCATCACTTCTTTAATGCGCAGCACCGCCTCTCATCCGCCGCGCCGCACCGCTTTCTTCAGCTTCTGTGCGGCAATCCCGCCTGCAAAAGAACTACAGCGGCACTGATCCGGGGTTTCCTGCCGCTGATGCTGCTGGGCCGTTCCCGACTGCTGCCTCGGATCTGCTCTTGATCCTTTCGCATCGATGTCTGCGATGATGCAGGCGATTCCAGACAGTCGAGTTCGTCGATGATCCGGCCATCGCTTGGGCAGCAGCTTTGCCGATCCGTTGAGCAATTCGAACAGGCGTCCGGTACGGCCCGTCGTCTCTGCCGGGAGCGGTTCATCGCGGAAGCCGTATGGCCCGCAGCATAAAGCGTTTCCCCGCAGAAATTCAGACGATCGCGTCCCCTCAGCCGATGGCGGTTCGGCGCAGGGTTTCGGCACCGGCAGTCGCCGCGTCGCCGTCGTGCTCCGACTGCTCCGCTTCCTGCTCCGTCGCTTCTCTGACGGAAGCCGGGCGGATCACCGCTTCCTCGCTGGTTCCGGCCAGCATGCGACGCGCATCCTGCACCTTCGCCATGCTGAAACTGTTGAGATCAAGATGCTGCAATGCGCCGCAGGCGTAGAACATGCTCGACATGTCCGTCACCTGCGCGGTGTCAAAGCCGCTGACATCCAGCCGCGTCAGCGAGCCGCAGTGCGCGAACATGTCCGCCATATCCGTCACCTTAGCAGTGTCAAAGCCGCTGACATCGAGTTCCTGCAGCTTGCTGCAGCCAAAGAACATGCTCCGCATGGTCGTCACCGCCGAGGTATCAAAGCCGCTGACATCCAGCTGTGTCAGAGAACTGCAGTTGCCGAACATTGAGTCCATGGACGTCACCGCCGAGGTGTCCATGCCGCTGAGATTCAGGTTCTGCAGCTTGCTGCAGACAAAGAACATGCCCGACATATCCGTCACCCGGCCGGTCTCGAGGCAGCTGACATCGAGCTGCGTCAGCGAACTGCAGTCGTAGAACATTTCACTCATATCCGTCGTCTTTGACGTGTCGAGCCGATCCAGGCATTCGATCTCCGTCAGATTTTCGCAGTAGAGGAACCAGCCGGCCGTTGCCCGCGGGCGAATCGCATCGCGAAACCTGACCCTGCGGATGTTCATCGCCTGCTTGATCCAGGGTATCTCGTCGGACACCCGAAAGACAGCGGTTTCAAAGCCGGTGTAAACCGTGCCCGTGTAAGCGGTACCGTCCGGCGCCAGCACTGTCGCCCGTTCACTGCCGTCCGCCAGATTCTCGTCGGAACGCAGGAACGTCATCGTGCCTTCCTCGTCCAGCACCGCATACGCCATGCCTCGCAGCGATTCGTCCGTCCTGCCGGCGGCCTCGCCGCCGTCCGCACCGCCCTTCACAGTACCGTTCGCAGCACCATGGACGGCATCATTTACTGCGCCATCCGCAGCCGCCCCTGCTGAACCGCCGTCGTGCAGATCGGCCGCGTCGTTCTTCTGCACATCGTGCGGCGTGTTTTCCGTCCGTTTCTCCGATCGCAGCAATGACTTAAAAAGCGGAAGAGAAAGCAGTCGGTGCAGCTTTCTTATTTGGCTTCGCATGCTTGTTTCCTCCTTTTTCACATTTCTGTTCGCATTTCAGGTATTTCGGTCTTGATGCCTGTAAATCTCTATTCTTTATACCCGGATCACGAGCGGGTATCTCTGACTTTTTTGTAAAATTTCCAGCAGCCAAAGACGTATCCTGTCCGCCTTTTACGTGCAGGATACGTCCCCCCTTGCCGACAGCTGACGTTCTTCAACATCTCCTCGTGCGTCAAGGCAGCCGAGTTCGTCGAAAAACGCAGTGCTTTTTTGGTACGAATGAGCTAACGGTCGTTAAAATACCCTGTATTGTGCATTCGCCCTCGCGCTTACTGATGGCGTCTTTGCCGCCCTGCCGCCGCGGCCGCCCCGCAGCACGCCAGCCCCGCGGCCAGCATGATGAAGAACAGTGCACGGCTGCTCGTACCGGGATCGCCGGTGCTGACCGCGCCGCCGTCGAGACCGGATGCAGCCGTGCCGGCGGCGGGTGTCCCGTCGCTCGGATGGTGTGCCGGCGTAGTACTGTCACCCTGATATCGGTTGATAAAGGTAACAGCTGCTTCCGTGACGGGTGCTCCGTCTTTGGTCAGCGTCCGTGTGCATGCCAGTTTGCCGTTTGCATCCCGTGTCACCACATAGGTCAGCAGATATTCAGAAGTATCGTAGCGATAATGCCTGTCGCCGGTATTGTTTTCCGTAACACGGTAGACATAGGTGCCGGGCTCGGTGAATGTCAGGTCGCCGAATTCCGTGGAACCGCTTCCCTTCACGACGGCTGTCACCGACTGTTCGGAGGCGCCGCCGGGCATCGGCATCGCTGTCATGCCGGCCGGCAGTGTGCTGTCGTCGGGCAGTGCCGCCATCGTGAACGTGAATGCAGCATCCTGCGCCGGCTTATCGCCGGTCACTTTCTTCACGACCGGCGGGTCACCGGCAGTGATGCTGGTATCATTTTTTGCGTAGTACAAGTGGATGGTCGTGTTCCCCGTATCGCCTCTGCCGTAGATCTGCGCCGCGGTATAGCCGTCGAGATCCTTTGCGATCACAGTCATGATCTGAGCGATATCCGAGAAGGTGTATGCATCGGAAACGGCAGCGCCGGTATCCTTATCCAGATATTGCACCGTATACTCATAAGTCGGCGTCGGTTTGTACGTGAAGGTGATGACGTTGTCGTCGGCGCTGGCGGTCAGCAGCAGACTCTTATAGATGGCGTCGGGCACGACCGGGTAATCCGGATATGCCGCGTCCTTTTCATCGAGACATTTGGCCGCAGCAAACCGAGTCCGGGAGCTGACTTCCTTTTCTTCCGTCTTCAGCACCGTGCCGTCGGCCAGCTGATGTCTGACCGTGTATTTGACCGTATCCGCCGCAGGCCGCCAGCGGGCGATCAGCTCGATGTCGCTGTCGACCGGCTGATCGAATTCATACAGCACGCCGCTGTCCTTGTAGTACCAGCCGGCAAAGACATAGTCGTCGCGCGTCGGCGCAGGATCCGGTTCTGCGGCCAGCATGTTGTGTTCGACGGTCTGCGTCGTCGCTGCATCCATCGCGCCGCCGTTCAGGTCGAAGGTCACGGTGTGCTCCGGCGCCTTGAATTTCGCCACGAAGTTATTCTCGTTGTATTTGATCGTCGTGGAATCGACGAGCGTCTGATCGTCATCCCCTACCTCGTACCAGCCCGCAAAAGTGTAGCCCTGCGCGGCGAGTTCCGCCGGCACTTCCGGCACATAATCCAGTTTCTTATTCAGGTCACACGGAAGGTTTTCCGTATGAACCACGCTACCGTTGACGATATAATTCAGCGGATATTCTTTCGGATGAAAGTAGAAAGCGATATAGTTCGAAGGATCGGCGACTCTGTAAAACCAGACGTCGTCCGGGATATTGCCAGAGGCGTCCTTTTCTATTTCCTGAAAAGGCCCCAGCACCGGCTCTTTGCCCGGATCACGGGTATAGGCTTCCGTGCTGTAGCGGACGTATTTCACGTCATAGCCCTGGTATTCCGCGGGCCGGATGCGGATCTTCTCATCTCCTGTGCCATCGACCGTGTTGTATTCCATGTTTTCGTCGACCTTCTCGTACTGATTCGTATTCGGATTCATTTTCCAGGCGGCGTCAAAGAACACGTAATTTCTTTCGGCGCGAAAGTCCGGATACACTTTTAGTGTTTTCGTCTCCCAGTCAACGCCCCGCGGCGTGACGTACGGGATCAAATCGGAGGAAAAATAGCGCATGTGAGACTGCATATCGTCGCCGGATACGGTCGGATTGTAGTACGTCCAGCGCAGCTTGATCACACTCATATCGCTGCCCCAGACGCCGTCGATCACATTGGGATCCGTCCCGTGCAGCTGATCCTGGTCGAAGAAATTCTTAATATATTCATCCGACGGGATCTCCGTGATGTCATCACCGACCCGAAGCGTCGTCACTTCCTTGCCGATAAGCTGGCTGTTCGGACTCGTGTTCCAGTCGCGATAATAAATAATTACTTTGACCGGTATTTTGCGGTAATACACATTCAGAACCGTGCTGCCGTCCGCCTTGATCTCCACGTTCTCATCGGCTTTCTCAAACTCCAGCAGTGCGCCCTTCAGATCCTCCTCGGAGAGCGCTTCATACTCGGCACTGGTGCCGACGGTCCCGGATCTTTCATCGGTGGCGCCGACGTAATAATTGCCATGATTATAGGTATCTTCACACCAGTAAATGACGCGGTAATTGGCCGTTCCCGGATTCCACTTCGCGGTCAGGGTCACGTTGTGGTCCGGCATCGTGCATGGATCGGCAGTCGGATCGAACGAAGCATCGCCCGATTCCCAGCTGTCGAAGGTATAGCCTGTTTTGGTCGGCTTTTTGATGCCGGTCGTGCGCTCTGCGATCTCCGCCGTGACGTCCGTGCCCGGCGCCGCGACGATCTTTTCCACGTGCGAACCGCCGCCGGTCCTGAAATAGAGGATCGACTGCTTGTCACTGAGTTTATAGTAAAGGTCGGCCTCTACGGTCGTTCCGTCGGTCGGGATGCTCAGTTTCAGATCGTCTCCGGCGGTCACGCATTCGTAGCCGGTGAACGTTTCCGGTTCGATCGTTACCGTCGAATTGCACGCGGCGGTCTTCGTCTCGGTCTTGCTGTCGTCCTTTACGTAGACGTCATCCGCGTTCTGGAAATAATAGTTGATCTTGTACTGGGCTTCTCCAGGTTTGTACTTTACGATGATAGTCTTGTCTTCCGACGCGGTACCGGAAATCGTCGCCTGCGAAGAATCGGCAAGCGTATAGCCGTCCACCGACGGCGAATCATGGGAATATTCATCACCGGAGGCCAGCACCGCCTTGTAGGGATCTGCCACCGGCTTCTCGGTTTCTGCATCGATGTATTTGATCAGAATGGTACAGGTTGTACCGCCTTCCGCCATCGTTCCCGCCGGCATCAGGGTCAGCAGCAGCAGAACTGCCGCAATCACTGCCGTTATCTTTCTCCTCATCATCTGCACCCCATCGTTTAAAAAACTGCATTGCATTACCGATATGCATTACCGATAGTTCTTCTGATATTATCATACAAAAAGATCTGCCGGGTGGAAAGGATGATGTATGAATAACACTTCTCACTGCGCAAACGGCATGACGGCACAGCGCGGCTTATGCGCGCCGCTGTCTGCCGCCGCAGCCGCGTTTCTCCGGCCGGGGGCCGGCCGTCAAAATTATAGTATCAGAAAATTCCCGCAGCGCCGACTGCGAAAAATGGTGAGTGCTTCGACATAATTCGTACTTGACAAATCGAATTCACTTGTTTCATAACGTCCGGTTGAAAAGCTGCGGCGCCGGCGTGATGATCGCGAGGTGCAGACGATGTGGGAGAGGCAGCAGCAAGTCGGTCAGCTGAGCTCGCTGAAGACAGCTGTGATGAGTGATGGTCGCGGGCTGCGGCCGGTGTACGAGAGACAGCATCAGAGCAACCCGTTGAAGAAAGCAGCTATTCTCGGGTTTTCAGATACGCCGGCGGGATCGGTTCACTGAGCCAGACCTTGTCATTTCCGGCAAAGAAGCTGATCCCCGCCGCAGCGGCGGCTTTCGCATCGACCCGGATGAGTACGGGATGGGCATCCCGCCGCCTGCCGACCTGCAGCGCGGTCTCCCGGTCGGCCGAAAGGTGCACGTACTGGCGGCGCATCGGCAGCAGGCCGTCTGCCATGATGCTGTCCAGAAAGCGATGCGCGGTGCCATGATACAGTACATCCGGCGGGACGACCGGCTGTTTTTGAATGGTGCGTGCGAGGGAGTGGCCGTAAAGTGCCCGGATTTTCGTGTCCGTCAATTCAAAGCGTTTTTTGTCGGAGTGATCGATGACGAACTGAAGATCTTCGCGCGTCAGCCGGGGCCGGAAGTGGTGCACGCCGTTCATGGCGGCGAGAAAGCCATCCAGATCCGTATACCCTTCCGCATCCAGCTCGATTCCGTATTTGCCGGGATTATGCCGGAGAGCGTAGGACATTTTTTTGCTCACATATTTGATTTGATCTTTCCGAATCATCTGTTTCCACCGGGAAGCCGCAGTTCGCGTGATTCACCATGATGCGGCGTTGCGTCATCGAGGCATCAGGCCGCACTTTTCCGCCGGTTTTTACCGTACGACGATTTTCAGCCGATGATATCTGCCGTTCTGCAGGCAGACATATACATAGCAGGTTCCTTTTCGCTTTGCCGTGATCGTTCCCCCGCTGCTGACCGCTGCGATCCGCGGGCAGGAAGATTCAAAAGCGATCCTGCGGTGAACCGGGACGCGCAGTTTCAGACCGGTCAGATCATCTGCAGAAGATTTTTCAATCCGCTGTTCGGGAAAACAGTATTCGTGCATCTGAGAATACTGTACCCGTTTATATTTTTGCACAAAGCTTACGAAAAGGCAATCGGGTCTGCGAATTTTTATTCTACAGTCCGCAAATTTATGATTCTGCCGTCTGCGAATTTATGATTCTGCCGTCTGCGAATTTTAATTCAGCGAGTGCAGACGCATAAGGAGATCGATCAGCTGAGGAATGTCCCTGCGGCCGTAGTCTATGATCTCCCCGTCGTTGACAATAAAGCACGGGACATTCGAGACATGGTATTTTTCGCACAGTTCGGGAAATCGGCTGCTGTCAAAGACCTCGACCGTGATGCGGTCGTTCAGCACCGCGATGTGCTGGGCTGCCGCCACCAGTTCCGGACAGATCGTGCAGTAAAGGGAAACAATGATTTTAATGCTGCACGGCGGCAGAGTTTTGATCGCGCTCAGTTCCCGCCGGCTCAAGGGCTGGCCGGGTCCGGCGGCATTATAGAGGCTCAGCACAAAAGCGGTGAATTCCGTGCCGCCCGGCACCCCGTGAAAAGCGATGCCCTTCCAGACGCCGTTCTCATCGCAGACACCGACACAGGGCCTCTGATCGACTTCATCGTGCGCCGTCTCGATCTCGATATTGTCGGTCAATGCGGCGAGTTCGAGCATGTACGACCGCAGCTCTGTCGACAGCGGGGAGCTGTCGAGGTAGAGCCGGAGAAGCAGCCGTGATTCCAGGCGGGCAAACAGTTCCCGCAGCTGCTGCCGCATGGTTTCCGTCAGAACGGACGGCTGTCCGCCGCCGGCATCCGCGTTCGCGGAAGCTGCGCTGCCAGCGGAGTCTTCACCGGCGGTGCCGGCAGCAGAAGCGGTTCTCGCCGCAGCGCCTCCGGCGCCGTCGTTTTCCGTGAAAGCTGCACGTTGTGCAGAGCTCTCCTCGATTTCTCTGACGTTCTCGACTTTCCCGGCTGCCCTGCCTTTTTCGGCCTCTTTCGGTGCACTTTCTGCAGCGGCAGCGGGCGGCTTCGTGTCAAAGAACTCCTGCTGCGCCTGCAGACCGGTTTTCCTGCGCATGGCTTTCGCATACTGTTTCATCGCCCTGGCCGCCGCCGTCCCGTCGCCGACGGCGGTCGAAACCTGCATTTCGCTGCGGGGCGGCGAGCCGGCACAGACGTCTCCCGCCGCGTAGATCCCGTCCTGTGTCGTCTGCTGCCGGCAGTCTGTCACGACAAAGCCCCGTTCATCAAAGTCAGCCATTCCCTGCAGCAGTTCCGATACCGGTTCGCTGCCGGTCAGCACAAAGACATCGAAAGTTTTTCCGTCTTCCGCACGATATTCGGTCACGTCGCCGGTGATCGTGTGCCGGCAGCGCAGATACTGCAGTTCCTCATCGCCCGCGGCCTCCTCCACGATCGTGCGGGCGGCAGTGGTGATCTGTCCGTGCGCTCTGGCGGCTGCCGCGGCCGCTCTGTCACAGGCAAAATCGTCACCGCGCAGCAGCACCGTCACGTGGCGCGCGTACTGTGCCAGATAAACGCTCTCCTCGGCCGCTTCCGTCCCGTCTCCGATGACGAAGACATCCTTGCCGGCGAATGTACGGCTGTCACAGGACACACAGTATGTGACACCGCGGCCGCGGAATTCCCGTTCGCCGCGAAACCCCGCCGGACGCTGCCGCACGCCCGTGGCCAGCAGCACCGCAAAGCACGGCAGAATCCCTCTGTCGGTATGAACCGATTTCACCTCACCCCGGTCGACGATCGCGACGGCTTCAGCCTGCAGGAACTCCGCGCCCGCATCGCCGGCCCGGCGGGAGGTCATCCTGATGAATGTCGCTTCCACCTCCGTCAGGTCCCGAATGGCGGACGCCGCCGCATGATCCGGCTTCGCGCCGGCAGCCAGCAGCGCTTCGCAGCGGGACATGACACCGGCAGACAGCGGCTCACCGGCGTACGTCTCCGGCTCGTCCGCATTCGCCGCGTCACCGACGGCAGCGTTCGGGTCGAGCCGGCTCTCCTTTTCCACGACCGCCACCCGGCACCCCGACCGTGCGAGCTGCAGGGCCGCAATCGAGCCCGCCTGGCCGCCGCCGATGACGACAGCATCATATACTTTCTCCTGTAAATCAACCATTTCACTTCGCCGCTCACAGAGCGGCCCTCGATGGATTCACCGCAGCCTTCGGCAAATCGCTCTATAACACACCGACGAGATCCAGACTTGGTTTCAGCGTTTTTTCTCCCGGATGCCATTTGGCCGGGCATACTTCGTCGTCGTGTTCATAGACAAACCGACAGGCGGTCAGCTTGCGCAGCAGTTCTTCGGCGTTGCGGCCGACGCTGCCGGCATGTACCTCATAAGCCGCAATGCGTCCCTCCGGATTGACGATAAACGTTCCTCGTTCAGCCGTGCCGTCTCCGGCGATGTAGACTTCAAAGCCCTCGGCCATCACATGCGTCGGATCGGCGAGCATCGGGTACGTGACCTTATGCACCCGCTCGGACGAATCGTGCCAGGCCTTGTGGACGAAATGCGTATCGCAGGAAACCGAATAAATCTCGCAGTCGTTTTCCTGAAAGTCAGCATATTTTTCCTGCAGGTCCTCCAGCTCAGTCGGACAGATGAACGTGAAATCTGCCGGATAAAAGCAGAAAACACTCCACCTCCCGAGGACGTCCGCCTTCGACACGGAAATAAACGACCCGTTGTGATAAGCCTGTACTGAAAAGTCGGGAATTTCTCTGTTGATCAGTGACATATTCGCCTCTCCTTTCCCAGTATGCCTGCCGTCGGAGTCCGCAGTCATGCCGCTTTGCAGCCCCGCCGGAAGGCATCGTGAACACCCTGCTCCGCACTTTTTGACCGGGAGCATTTTTACTATTATATCACTTACAGCGCCGGACAGAAACTGCGAAAACCGATGAACACAGATTGGATCTGCCGGGAACGAGGAGGAGGCAGAAAGCCCGCGTTCGATGAAAAAGCGCACGATGCGGTGCAGACCGCAGTCAGGGCATTCGACGAAGCTGAGAGAACAGCGTTTGCAAGCTGGAAGAAAATGCACGTCGCCAAAGCCGGCGTGACCTGCTGTTTTCGGCGCACGGGTACAGAGGTGTTTGACCTGCTGTGCTGCTTTCAAGATCAATCCGACCGCCGCTTTTCTGCGGGCCGTTACGGTGCTGGTTGTCGTCTGTCCCTGTGCCTTCATTCTGGCAGCGCCCACCGCAGTCATTGCCGGCATCGGCAATGCCGCAAAACACGGCATGATCGTAAAATCCGGCGAAGCTCTGCAGCGCTTCGGCACCATTGATACCGTCACCTTTGACAAAACCGGGACGCTCACTTTAGGAGAACTCAGCATCACAAAAGTAAAATCGTTTTCTGCGGAGTATTCCGAAGCCGATATTTTGAACTTATGCGCTATGGCAGAAACTCGTTCCGAGCATCCGATCGGTCGGGCGATCTGTGCGGCCGCGGACACCGGGGAGCAGGCTTCCGATTACACTGTCACGCCCGGCAAGGGCATCGAGGCCGTCTGCCATGGGAAGCATCTTCTCGTCGGAAAAGGAGAGTTCCTCAAAGAAAAGGCCATCGCTTTCGACGAAAATCTGATAAAGGAATTCCAGAATATCGGCGCGACGGTCGTCTTTCTGGCGGTAGACAGCACAGCCGCAGGACTGATTGCCCTGTCCGATACACTGCGGGAAAGCGCCGCGCCGATGATTCGCGAACTGCATGATATGAATGTTGAATCGGTTCTGCTGACCGGAGTCAACAAGGCCGCTGCCCGGACCATCGCAGGCAAGGCAGGGGTATCCGCCGTTCACAGCGAATTACTGCCGGAGGACAAGCGGAAAGCATTCGGGAATACCGGAAGGCCGGCCGCAGAGTCTGTATGATCGGTGACGGCATCAACGATGCTGTCGCACTGAGAACCGCAGATGCGGCGATTGCCATGGGAGGCATCGGCTCGGATGCGGCCATCGAATCCTCCGATGTTGTCCTGGTGCAGGATGACATCGGCCGCGTTCCCTTTCTGATTGACCTTTCCCGAAAAGTTCTGAAGAAGATCCGGACCAATATCATCATCTCCCTTTCCTTGAACGCGCTGACGACGGTTCTTGCCGCAGCCGGAATCCTCAACGCCATCACGGGCGCACTGGTTCACAATGCCGGATCGATATTTGTCGTGCTGAACTCTCTGCTCCTTCTTTCCGTAAAGGTGACGGCCGACCAGACTGCGGCCGATAAAGCTTCGCCGGCAAAACTGCGGCCGATAAAGCTTCGGCCGGCAAAACTGCGGCCGGTAAAGCTTCGATCGAAAAACTGCGGCCGGTAAAGCTGCGACCGGCAAAACTGCGGCCGGCAAAGCTTCGATCGGCAAAACTGCGGCCGGCAAAACTGCGACAGACAGCAAAATATAAACAGGCATGCTCTTCCCGGCAGCCCGAAAATCTCCGCGGCCGGATCACACCCTGCCGAGATTTATGCAATTTCTGCGCCGAGTTTTTTCAATTCCCTGAGAGCGGCTGGATTTTCCGCGAGTTCATTTTTTCCTGTCGCGCAGTAATCTTTGTAAAACAGGATTTCCCAGTTCAAATATGCCGCGATACAGGCAAACTGTTTTCTGATTAATGTATACTCTTCGTTATCCGTCGCGGCACCACCTACAACCAGCACACCGACTTTTTTCCCTCTCAGCAACGCGCCTCTGCAGTAGCATTTATCAATCACCAGCTTTAACTGTGCGGTCACGCCCCACCAGTATACCGGTGTAGCAAAAATAACCATATCCGCTGCAACAATTTTGTCGATGGTTTCATTGGTATCGTCTCCGGCCACGCAGCCTTTCGCACACTGACAGGCACCGCAGCCTTTACATCCACTGATGTTCAGTTTATCCGCATGAATGATTTCAAAGTCGTTCCCTGTTCCGGCGCCTTCAACATATGCGTTAATCGCCGACAGCGTATTTCCTGCTCTCGGGCTCCCATTTACAATAACTATTTTCATGAAATCAGCCTCTCTTTCCATCCTGTATCATTGAATATTATGCCATAAAAAAAGATGATTTGCACCAGAACTGAACAGACCTTTGTTCTGTTTTCAGCAGTCGGGTTCCATACAGGAGGAAAAAACAACAACCCGCCCTCCGCCTCCATGGCGGCGGGTTCAGATCGGCCGGGGGTCAGATTCTGCCCTGCCGGATCACAACATCCATCGCGTAGAATATAATGAATACCTGAAGGATATCCGTAAATACGGCTGCGCCCGCGAGGTCTGTGATCACGAATAGAAATATGCCCGAGATAACGCAGAAAACGAGTACTGCCGCTTTTAAATACGGCGCTCGCTGCGGGTGCTTTTTAAGCGTCAACATGAGTATGCCGGCAAAGATACAAGCAGCGCCCATCATGATCATGCCGGAGAATACACCGATCATCATCTTCGATGTGTCGTGATTTCTGTCTATCCAGAACATCGCCAGTCCGGTCGCCGCGAACAGGGAGCCGACTCCGATGAATGCCGATCCCATGATATTGACCTTTCTTTTCATGACCGGATTGCTGAAGTTGTAGACAGGTTTTCCCTGCCGCATGGCTTGAAGCTGCTCTTCGCTGTATTCAGTCGGAGTATCCTCTGCTTTGACGACTTTCGGGAATTTCTGCGCTTTGAATTCGAACACACATGCCGCGCATAATACAGCAAAAGAAAGACAGTAGAGCAGAACGCCCGGGGCTGTCTTGCGATTGCAGAGAGCCGCCGTACCCGCCGCGAGAAACACGATCCCGACACAGATGCAGAGGATCATTGCTTCCCTGTATTGCTTTCCCCGATCTCCGGTTCTTTTCAGCTGTTTACCTGTCTTTTTCATACGAATACTTCGTACAGCCAATGAGCTGCCATATTCCCGCTGTCCCTGGGATCACGCGAATTCTCCGCCATACCAGGGCCGCGTCAGAGAACATTCCGAGTATCTTTTCTATATTTTACTTGTTCGGGGAAAAAGTATCTGTCGTGTCATTGTAAGATTTATGTAAATCGGTTCCTCGAAACGAATCCTGCGATCCGCGAATTTCTTTCCGTACAGCGCATAGGAAATAACAGCTGTGACCAGAGCCGAATAGCCGACAGCCGAGAGACCCGCCCCATGCTGTCAGTAAAAAAATCCGTTTCATCGATCATGCAGGACCTGTGCGGCATGATCTGCTTCGTCCGATTTCAGCGTCGTCGGCTTCACCCAATGATACCTGCCCTGCTTTGTTCGATTATATAGTTATGCGGACAATATTTCAAATGACTGTCGCGAACGTTCGGAGCGATGCATTCCATGACCTGTTTCGCGTCCCGAACTTTGCACCCATGCCGCCGTTTTGGATGCAGGCCCATGCCGCCGTTGCGGAGGCTTTACATTCCCATTTGCAAATGATAGCATGACTGGAGAAAGGCATGGTTTGCAAATGCCTTCAAATCCCATGTCTGAATCATCCCGCGGCGTTTTCGCCGCATACGATGTCAGGAATACCGAACCGCCCCTGCGGCATTCGATCGCCTGTTCGGCGGTCTGCCATAACAGGCGCTTTCACGGAGGTGCAGGAAATGATTCTGTTTTTTTCGGCAACGGGGAACTGCCGACACACAGCAGTACGGATCGCGGCGAAAACCGGCGACCGGCTTCTGGATATCGCGGAAATGATGAAAGAGAAGCGTTTTCGCATCGCTCCCGCGGATGGCGAAAATATAGGCATGGTGATACCGGTTTACGACTGGATCCTGCCGTCGATCGTAGACGAGTTTCTGGGCAAGCTCGCGATCGATGCGCCGGGCGGGAGCCACTACGTCTTTCTGATTGTGACATTCGGAACGACCCCCGGCTGTACGGCTTCTCTGGCAGACAGATACATGAGGGAAAAAGGCTTTCCGTTCCGGGCGTTTTATACCGTGCAGATGCCCGACACCTGGACACCCGTCTTTGATCTGTCCGATCCGGATAAAGTGCGAGAACTGAATGAAAAGGCGGACAAGCAGATCGATGAGATCATCACCAAAATCGCCGACCGGCAGCCGGGTGATTTTTCCCGCCGCCGTCTGCCTGGCTTTGTCGCCGGTCCGGCGAAGCTGAATTATGAACGTGTCCGCAAAACCAGCCATTTTCACGTAACCGATGACTGCGTCGGCTGCGCAGTATGTGCGGACAACTGCCCGATCCGGGCGATAGAAATCAAGGACGGCAGACCCGCCTGGCTCAAAGAGAAATGCGTCATGTGTCTTCGCTGCCTGCACCGCTGTCCGAAATTTGCCATTCAGTATGGCCGCAGAACGAAGCGGCACGGACAGTATGTGCATCCGTGATGCGGATGGCCGAAGAACCTGTCACAATGTTCACAGACCGTATTCTTAAAAAGGTCGCAAATAAATTTATCGATCGTTTAAAAAATTTCCTGCGGTGGTAAGAATAGTTAGGAATTTCTTGTTGTGAATGAACAAGGAGATGTCATGTTGATAAGAAAGAAAAAGGCCGCACGCCTCCTGACGATCGCCCTGGCCCTGATCTTTGCCATGGGTCTGCTCGCGCCGCACGTTTCTTTCGTCAAAGCGGACGGAGACGATTTTGTCAAGAAGGTCACATATAAAAGCGGTGAGGAGGTCTTGCAGCCCAATCCGGACGGCAGTTACACCGTGGAATTGAACAAAGATTATGAAGTAGATCTGGAATTTGAGGAATCGGAGGGCAGCCAGTTCCCTTCTGACCAGCTTGTCTACCAGCTTCCGACGGGGATCAATCCCGCAGCAGTCGAAGGCGATCTGAGCATCGACTTCTCCGTGGTAGATGCCGGCGGAACGGTGACGAATAAAGAACTCAAGGGCAACCACTACACCATCGAGGCAGACGGCAAGATCACCGTCACCTGGAACACGAGCGATGAAGCTTATTCTGCTTTCGAGGACTGCGGGAACGTCAGCTTTATCCTGCAGTTTTCCGGGTTCTTTGACGGGAATAGCACCGAGCTGACTTTCAGTGACAGTGTCAAGACAACGATAAATGTAGACGACACGGCGGATGTGACCGTCAGGAAAAGCGGTCAGTATGATCCACAGACAAACAAAGTCAAGTATACGGCGACCGTTACCGGCAAGAAAGGAAGCAGCAGCAACGTCGTCGTCACCGATGAACTAAAAGGCACCGCGCTGAAGCTGGATGCCGATTCCATCAAGATCAGCAAGAACCCCGTGACGGCCGCGGAGCCTGCGCAGCAAAGCGTTTCCGAAAGCGGATTCACTTATAACATCGCCACTGTCAACGCCGGTGACGTCTACACGTTCACCTACACAGCCTCCGTCGAGATCGACAAGGTCACAGGTGACGGTACCGCAGAGCAGACGGAAAACGACATCTCGATCAAGTCAGATGAACATCCGGAACCATATACTGAGACAACTGATCTAAAAGACAGTATCCACTACACTGATATTAACAAAAATGTTGAGCTTGAAAAGAACGATGATGGCACGACATCGATAAAATGGACGATCAAATACGGTGATAAGGACAGTAAGGCCTCTCTTGCCGGCTTTACACTGACGGACAAGCTGATGTGGAGTGAGAGGCTTACTTATGATACGACGCATCACCCCGAAGGGATAAGCGTCCGGGAAAACGATAAGACACCGTATAACGTGTCCTGGTCAAATGTCGGCGTGACGACAGGAAAGGAACAGAGCTGGAAGTGGACGATTCCGGACGGCGCCCCGGGGAATACGGAATATACCATTACCTATTACACGCTGTACGATACGACGGGCCAGATTACGGCAGAGCATCCGGCCAACAGCGTAGAAGACGGCCACGGCCACAAAGCCGACAAGGGAATCGACGTCGGTCACAATGACATCGGTCTGGTTAAAAAATTCTCCGGATTTCTTTCCGATAACAATGCAGCGAGCTGGACCATCACGATCACGGTGCCGGCTTCCGGTCTGAAAACCGCTGTCCTCAACGATTGGTATCCCAAAAAAACGATCAACGGGACGGAATATACAGAACCGGTGGATTTTGATTCCATCCACGTGAGCGGGCTTTTGAACGGGGAGAATTATAGGATAACAAAGTCTGACAGCAAGCATTTCGAAATGACGTTTGCTTCCGACTATACTGACGACGGCACGGCATACGCCCTGAAGCCGTCTTCGGAAAGCCGCACGATCACCGTGACGCTCAATACGAAGAAAAATCAGGATTGGATCGACGTGTCCAAAGATTCAGATAAGAGCAGCGATCGCGTCCACATTAACGGAGCCTCGTTCTATGGAAACGGCCAGCGTCTCTGGTCACAGAACGGATATTCAACCAACGAGAAGTTTATCGACAAGACGGCACAGAACGACGGCAACCCGGTCGGATATTTCAAAGATCCGAATACCGTAAAGGGATTTTCCAAAACGGCATCCTCGGATACCGACCTCCCCTGCTGGCAGTTCAAAATCGCGCTGGAAGGTGTTTACGGAGATATTGACATCACAGACAAGTTCAATACGGATCTGTTCGAGATCGTCCCGGAAACGGTCGAGAACGAGAGCAAAACCGATAACCGCCGCGTTTACGGTGCAGACACCAGTCATGGCACGGACATCAACGGCGATATTTCCCGGGTAACTGTCACACCCGCAAAGGAAGGCGCCAGCCTTCATATAGACAGCGATAAGCTTCCGAAGTATCAGAACAATGAAGACCTTTACTACAGCAAATACTTCATTGTCTACTACGTGCGGGTCAAGAGTCCGGAAGCCCTGCAGAAGCTCCGCACCATCTGCGCGGAGCAGGGAAAGGATCTGAAAGCCTCCCTGACGAACGAGGTGACTTACGACACCAAGACCGATACGGCCGACTTCTACTACACTTATGAGGGTGCGAAGAAGGAAATCGTAAAGGAAGCATATGTCGATCCGACCGACGGGTATACCTATGCGGATTTCAAGATCGTCCTGAACCCCACGGCAGCGGAAATGGATGCGAACTCTGACACGCTTACCGCTGCGGATACCTGGTCAGAAAGTCTCGCCGTGAAGCCGGATTCCTTCGCTTTCAAGGACGCTTCCGGGAATGATATTTCCGACCGCGTCTCCTATGACATTCAGGAACGCACGGCAACCTTCACGATCCCTGACAAGACGGCCGTTACGGTCACTTACCGCGCCCGGATCCTCGGAA
The DNA here is from genome assembly GCA_050953425.1 of Anaerovoracaceae bacterium. Classification (GTDB taxonomy): domain Bacteria; phylum Bacillota; class Clostridia; order Peptostreptococcales; family Anaerovoracaceae; genus RUG100. The sequence goes on from JBMNMQ010000002.1 coordinate 155,762, forward strand.
CCGGTGAAGTCGATTACAGCAACACGGCGACGATCAAGGGATACATCTCCGGCAGGAGCGCGACGGCAGCCGTCAGTTCCAGCGGCGGCGGAAGCGGATCCGTTTTTACCGTTTATCTGCTCAAATACGCCGAAGGAAATATGAACCAGCATCTGGGCGGTGCGACCTTCTCACTCTACAGAATGGATGCTTCCGGCAGCAAGGTGCCGGTGAAAGACAAGAACGGCAATACCGTAACATTCACCACCGACGACAATGGGAAAGCCACCCTCTTCGGCTCCCAGAAGAACGACGGCTGGTCCTTCTACGAAGGTACCCGGTACTTTCTCCACGAAGAGTCTGCTCCGACCGGCTTCATCAAGCTCAGCAAAGACTATGCATTCCAGCTGAGCAAGACAAAGCAGGACTGGGATGAACACCTGTATATCAATGGCGACACCATCATGATCCCGAACGAAAAGATCACTGAATTTTCGTTTACCAAGATCTGGAACGACCATGACAATAACGATGGGATCCGCCCGAGCTCCGATCCTTCGAGTGACAATTACTTCGGCAGATGGCTCCATCTGTACAAGACGGAGAACGGCGTCGAGACCGAAGTCAGCGGTTATTCCCCGACAATCACGGTTGACAGGAACGACAGCAGCAAATGGACCGTCAGCTATGAAAATCTTCCGGTCATCGACGGCACCTACAGTGTCAGGGAAATCATCCCCGGCAGCGACTATTTTGCCGACTATGGTGCACAGGATCAGACCGCCGTGTCCAACAAGGGAACACTGACGAATACGCACGAGGATCTCACCGAGGACCTGTCCATCACCAAGAAATGGGCTGACGGCGACGGCGCAGACCGGCCTGACGCCAGCACATTCGCCGGCTGGCTGCACCTCTGTAAGAAAGTCGGGAACGCGGATGCTGTCGATCTGACCGCTGCTTCCCCGGCCGGCACATATGAGCCGACGATCGAACAAAACGGATCCACCTGGAACGTGACGTACAAGGATCTTCCCTCCCGGGAGAACGGCAATAAAGTTTCCTACTACATCACAGAGGTCATCCCCGATGGCAGCAGCTATATCGCCAGCTGCGGCGCGGAGGATCAGAACTCCGTCTCCGACGGCGGCACCCTGCTCAACACCGACGCGCATGAAAGCAGCATCAGCATTCCGGTGCGGAAAAAGTGGGCCGATGGCGCCAGGGGTGAGAAAGCTGTGCTCATCCTCACAGCCAATGGCAGAAAGACCGACAGGAGCCTCGAGCTGAATGCAGACAACAACTGGAAGTCATCCTTTGATAATCTGCCAAAATATGACCAGAACGGCAGCGAGATCAAATACGGCATCATCGAAGCGACTTTGGAATGGAAATATACCGTGAAGCCGGACGATCAGGAAGGCTTTATCGTCACAAATCATCCGAAGAATGCGCCGGATCTCGTCGACTCCGAGCAGCAGACGGGCCGGGTGATCAGCACCGGCGATCCCGGTCTGCCGATCGCGCCTCTGGCTGCTGCCGCGTGCGCGGCCGCGGCGGTCATCGGCCGGCTTGCCCTGCGGCGCCGCAGAACGCGGTGATCGCCGGCCGATCAGCTGCCGAATCAGCTGCCGCCATCGTGCCGGTGAAATATGGATATTTTCTGCGCCGAAAACGCCGGTCCGGTGAATGTGAAAGCTGTGGGGTGCGGATGTTTTTTGGACCAACTAAACGGCCAACCCCATCATCTTACGATATTGCAGCGGACTCATGCCGCCAAGTGACAGTTTTATTCGATCTTCGGCGTACCAGTGCATATAATTATCGACTTCTTGAATGAATTGTTCAAGCGATGTATTTTGCCAGAAAGCCCATAGAACATCTCATTCTTGAGCCTTCCGAAAAAACCTTCACATGCGGAATTGTCCGGTGAACATCCCTTCTTTGACATGGATCGGGTCAGACCGGCGGCGGTCATCCTCTCGATCCAGCCTGGCCAGCGGTAATGGCATCCTCGATCGCTGTGCACAATAGGATGATCACTTCTTCCTAGCGTTGAGACAGCTTCGTCTAACATAGTGTTGACCATTTCAGCATTAGGTGAGGTCCCAATCGTCCATGACACCGGGAGCCCGTCAAAACAGTCGATCATGGGTGAGAGATATACTTTGCCGGCTGGAATACTGAACTCCGTGATATCCGTGATCCATTTTTCATTTGGCTGATCAGAATGAAAATCTCGATCAAGAATATTGGGTACAGCCGGCGTGATTTCTCCTTTGTAGGAGTTGTAGCGGCGTTTTCTGCTTTGGAAAACGTACAACTGAGATTCCCGCATCAAGCGCCTCACGATCTTCTCGGAAACGACAATTCCTTCGTTTCTGAGCACAGCATGGATCCGTCTGTAGCCATATCTGTGTTTCGATTCCTCAAACACCTGCTGAATTTCCAACCTCAGAGTCTCATATTTATCCGCTGCTAACAAAGCAGCTTGTTGATAACAGTAATTCAACTTTTTCTTCTCTTTGTGCTTTTAGTTTTGAAATCTGTCCCTTGATTTTCTGAATCTCTTCTTGTGGCATCTCTGACGAAAATGATTTTGCGAAAGATAATACCATGTTTTTATAATCTTCTTTATGATAGTATCCAGCATTAAATATAGTAGATGTATCTTTTCCGTCTTGGCCGACAAAAAACAGCTGAACGAACAACTCCATATCGACTATGTGTTTATTCCCATTAAAAGGAATTACTGGAAGTGGAAAAATATTAACTGTCCAGTAGCGTTTTAAATCTGACATACCATCAAAAATAAAGATGCCAGACTCTTTCTTTAATACATAAGAATCTCCACACCGCACCAATGTATATTCTTTGCGATTATTTTCAAACTTTATATAGTAATAATAATCTTGAAATGGAAAGGAACTAGGGAAAATAGGTTTATTTCCTATAGCATACATTGCAGCTTGAACCAATATTGTCTTGCCTTTATTGTTCTCGTTACTGCAAATAATATTAATCCCGTCTATAATGCTATTTTCAATATAAGCCTCTTCTTTATTTCCTAAGGTCAACTTCCTGCTTCAGGTTTTCCACGAAGTCAAATCGGTGCGGGGTCCATACCGTGTCGATCAGAACCGTCTTTTCTTCTTCAATCAGGTAGGCATTCTGACTGGAACCATTCATAATAGAGTAATCATCTCCATGAAAGCTTTCCAGCTCCCAGTCCATATATCCTACCCAGCTGACATTGCCCTTCACATGTTTTCTCATAATGATGTTCCCCTCTTAAGCTTCTTCAATAGCACCAACCGGGCATCCATCCTTTGCTTCCGCAGCAGAAGCCTCTGCATCAGCCGGAACTTCTTCATCAATTGCCTTTGCTGTTCCCTCATCCGTGATAGAAAACACTTCCGGGCAGGTGCCCTCACACAGCCCACAGCCGATGCAGCTGTCGTTTACTTTGTACTTCATGATTTTAACCTCCGTTCTTTTATATACGCGTTTTTGATTTTCAATAGTTTTTTACTGATTACAGTGTCAGCAGCAGTGCCATTTTAAATCTGCTGTCAGCCTTAACGGAATGCAGACCGCCCTTCGCAAAATGAAAATTCTCCCCTGCTTTGATCGGGTATTCTTTTCCTTCGTATCCAATGACGGCCTCTCCATCCAGCGCAAAAATCAGCGCTTCTCCCGGCGCCGCATGCTCAGATAGGCCTGTGCCTGCGTCAAAAGCCATCACTACAAATTTCATGCTCTCATTATGGGCAATATCCATGTTCACGATTTTCCCATCCTGGTAAGGAACCAGTTCTGACAGCTTAAATACCTCACCTGCTTTGATTGCCTCGTTCATAACGTCTTCCTTTCTGATGTGAATCTCTGTATATACAGTACCTGTTTCCGTCTTCATTCCAACCGGCGCATCCATCGGAGCGAGAAGGCTTTCTCCGGTGTGAAGATCTTTCTCCCTTCCGTCCTGTCCATAAACGGTAAGTGTTCCGTCCGCCACGATGAGCAGCTTGTAATACGGATAAATCTCCGCGCTGATATCTGTGCCCTTTGCCAGCGAAAAGTAAGTAATGCTGCTGCTTCCTTGATGTACTTCCTTTGATATTGTGCAGCCGGGGACGGGCACGTTATCCTCCGCAATAGAAAACACCTCGCCTGTTTTTTCCTTCATGATCCGTCATCTCCTTACTGCATGGTCTTCACATCCGGATTCTTCTCACCGAATCGCTCCTTTAATACGTCTGTAATTTCGCTTCTTTCCCTTCCCTGCTTTTCCATCTGTTTAATTGTCTTATAAGCAGCAAACAGCGTTGACGGTCCGATTTCAGAGCTAAAATAACCGATGCCCTGATTCCAGGCCAGCAGTTCAAAAACATCGTCCAGCGCTGCGCTGTCAAGTCCGTGGACATAGGCCTTCACCAGTTCTCTGGTGGCCTGGCGCATCCGACCTGCACCGACCGCGTTGGTGAGTGAAAGAAGCAGACGCATCTCATACGGCAGATGCCGGTGCTCATCGTTCCAGGTCAGATCCCAGAAATTTACAGCAATATTTCCGAGCCTTTCGTCGATCAGCGGCATATTGGTCAGTGCCGCCGGACGCATCGGGATGTCCTTTTCTCCCTGTTTCACTTCAGCCCGATAGAAATATGCGTTGAATTCGGCTTCGCCTTTCTGCTCGGTATAGTGCTCAAAGCCGAGATCTTCCATCACCTCATACAGGGGAATGGGATCGAAGCTCTGGACGATCGTAAGCCCTTCGCCTGCAGGGAGCTGCATGGCCTGACGTTTGATGCCCTGAAAGAAATTGCCCTGAACCCCTCTGACATCGATCTGTCTGAAATCAGCTGTCTTATCTTTCCAATCCGTGTAACTCATGTCAAACTCCTCCTGTATTTATTCCAGAATCCTTCCGTCCCTTGAGATCGTCACGACCTGCCATGGAATGAACTTTCCGCTGTTTTTGAGCGCGTTTTCTGCCGCTCTCTGCAGGCCCCCGCAGCAGGGCACTTCCATACGGACAATAGTTACACTCTTAATATCGTTGTCACGGATGATCGCGGTCAGCTTCTCGCTGTAATCCACAGCGTCCAGCTTTGGGCAGCCGATGATCGTAATCTTTCCCTTCATGAATTCCTCATGCATGTTCGCATAAGCATAGGCCGTGCAGTCTGCCGCGATCAGCAGCTTTGCGCCGTCAAAAAACGGAGCCTGCGCCGGCAGCAGTTTGATCTGGCAGGGCCACTGACCGAGCCGGGAAACAGGCTTTGCAGAAGATATCGGAGCTTCCTCATCGCTGCGCTCAAACTGTGCCATACGGGAACCGGGGCAGCCTCCCTCGTAGTGATGATGTTCATTCATTGCTTTTGCCTCCTTGCTGGCCTTTACGGCCGCTTCATCGTATTCAGGAGCTTCCCGCTCTTCAAAGGTAATGGCCCCGGCCGGACAATTCGGCAGGCAGTCGCCGAAGCCGTCACAGAAATTTTCCCTTACCAGTTTTGCCTTTCCGTCTACAATATCTATAGCGCCTTCATGGCAGGCCCTGGCACAGAGCCCGCAACCATTGCACTTTTCCTCGTCAATATGGATAATTTTTCGGATCATTTCGATTGCCGCCCTATCAGAATATCGTAAACAATTCTCTGAAGATCCGGTACCACCTGCTCCTCAAACCAGGGATTCTTCGCCTGCCACCGAAAGTTCAGGGGACTGGGGTGAACGATCGGAAAAAATTCCGGCAGATATTCCCTGTACGAAGCTACCGTCGCGGTCAGATTTTTCTTTTTCTTCTCTTTCAGATAATAATCCATGGAATATTTGCCAATCAGAATGGTCAGCCTGATATCCGGCATCACTTTCAGAATTTCCGGATGATATTCTTCCGCAATGAATTTTCTGGGCGGAAGATCTCCGGATTTTCCCTTTCCCGGATAATAAAAATCCATTGGAACGATTGCAATTTTCGAAGAATAAAACGTATCACGATCGATTCCCATCCAGCTGATCAGTTTTTCACCGGACTTGTCATTGAACGGTATTCCCGTCTCCTCAACCTTTCTTCCCGGCGCCTGCCCTATAATCAGAATCTTTGCGTCACTGCTGACCTGGAATACTGGAGATACGCCGCGATTCGTATAGGATTGATTTCTCGTATCCGCCTTCAGTTTTTCTGCAATCTCTTCTGCGGTCATCTGCTTTCCTTTCCAGCGAAACCGCAAGCGGTTCCTTCGTCCCCATTCAGGAGACAAAAGAACCGTTTCTCCGCCTGTTTTATCACTCTTCTCCAAAGAACAGCTTCAGATCATCATCAACAGTGCCAATACCCGAAATACCGAAATTATCAACAAGTACCTTTGTGACATTTGGAGATAGGAACGCCGGCAGAGTCGGTCCGAGATGAATATTTTTTACGCCAAGGTAAAGAAGTGCCAGCAGCACAATCACCGCCTTCTGCTCATACCATGCGATATTGAACACGATTGGAAGATCATTGATATCATCCAGCCCGAAGATTTCCTTCAGCTTCAGAGCAATCAGTGCAAGTGAATAGGAGTCATTACACTGACCGGCGTCCAGGACACGCGGAATTCCGTTAATGTCACCCAGATTCAGTTTGTTGTACTTATATTTCGCGCAGCCGGCCGTCAGAATCACCACATCCTTTGGCAGACGTTCAGCGAATTCCCTGTAATATTCCCGCGACTTCTGTCTGCCGTCGCAGCCTGCCATCACGACAAACTTCCGGATCGCGCCGCTCTTTACCGCATCCACTATGCTTTCTGCCAGTGCGAATACCTGCTCATGCGCAAATCCGCCTGTAATCATTCCTGTCTCAATCTCCGTTGGAGCCGGACATTTTTTCGCCTGTTCGATGATGGCTGAAAAATCTTTTGTTTCACCGTACTTGCCGTCAATATGTCTGCATCCCGGGAAACCTGCCGCGCCGGTTGTCCAGAGACGGTCTTTATAGCTCTCCGCCGGAGGAACAACACAGTTGGTCGTCATCAGGATCGGTCCGTTGAACTTTTCAAACTCTTCCTTCTGTTTCCACCAGGCATTTCCGTAGTTTCCGGCAAAATTCGGATATTTCTTAAACGCCGGATAATAATGAGCCGGGAGCATCTCCGAATGCGTATAGACATCAACACCTGTTCCCTGCGTCTGTTCCAGCAGCATCTCCAGATCACGGAGGTCATGGCCGGAGATCAGAATGCCAGGATTTTTACGGACCCCAATGTCCACCTGTGTCACTTCCGGATTTCCATACGCCTCTGTGTTGGCCTTGTCAAGAAGCGCCATACCATCCACACCGTATTTGCCGGTCTCAAGTGTCAGCGCTACAAGATCATCCACCGTAAGAGAATCATCCAGTGTCTTAGACAGTGCCCTCTGAATGAAGGCATCCACATCTTCATTGTCCTGAAGGAGAGCGTTCGCGTGTTTGGAATATGCCGCGAGACCTTTCAGCCCGTAGGTAATCAGTTCACGTAAAGAACGAATATCTTCATCCTTTGTCGAGAGAACACCTACAACAGCCGCTTTGCTGTCGAATTCATCTCTTGTTCCATTCCAGGAAGCAGCGTCCGGAAGATTGCCGGTGCTCTCAAGCTTTCCGAGAAGTTCTGCTTTAACGGAGAGAGTCTCCTCCACGGATCTGATGATATCTTCACGGTCGAAGTTCGCATTTGTGATTGTCTTAAAAAGGTTGACTGTCACAAGATGATTGACTTCTTTCGATACAGACTTTCCTTCCTCGCGCAGCCTGGTTGTCACGGCAGACAGTCCTTTTGTTACATAAACGAGAAGATCCTGCATCTGAGCCACTTCCGGCCTCTTACCACAGACACCGGAAATCGTGCATCCTTTGCATCCAGCCGTTTCCTGACACTGATAACAAAACATTCTGTTTTCCATTTTGAACCTCCTTCATCGCTTTAAACGGTTACTTTCTTACTGTAACTTTCCCTTACCAGTTTTGCCTTTCCGTCTACAATATCTATGGCGCCTTCATGGCAGGCTCTGGCGCAGAGCCCGCAGCCATTGCATTTTTCCTCGTCAATATGGATAATTTTTCGGATCATTTCGATTGCCTCCTCATCTGTTCTGGAATCAGTATACCAAAGGTTTTTTAAACAATCCGTATCTGTGGATACAAATAATTAAAATTTTTCGTGTATACTATAATCATATGCAGAAAGAAAGGAGAACTGCCGTGGACTATTCCGTTCTGGAAAAAAGCTCGCTGTTTGCAGGTGTTCCCGCAGCAAAATTACGCGAAATTCTGGAAAGTACGCCGCACTTCATCCAATGCTACGATAAGGAAGAGACCATTTTTCATCTGATGGAGCCGGCTGCAAAGATCGGCATCATACTGGAAGGGCGCGCCGAGGCGCAAAAATCCTTCCCGAACGGAAGCCAGGTAAATGTATCGGTCCGGGAACCCGGAGAGATGATCGGGCCTGCTGCTGTATTCTCGAAGAATCGAAAATACCCCTGCGACGTTGTCTCTCTTGAGCCTTCCACAATTATGATGTTCCGCAGGGATGACCTGCTTTTGCTGATGAAGAAAAATGGGCGGGTATTGGAGAACCTGACTACTGAGATTGCTTCCGCAGCCTTTATGCTGCAGCAGCGTCTGGAACTGTTCTCCTACAGCGGGATTGCGCAGAAGGCGGCTTTCTGGCTGCTGATGCAGGCTCGAAATACGAATAGCAATAAGGTACGTATTCCCGAATCTGTTACAAAATGGGCACAGCTCATGAATGTATCACGACCGTCTCTCCACAGAGAATTGAAGCGTCTGGAAGCAGGCGGAATGATTGCTTATTCTCCTCCTACAGTCACAATCCTTGACCATACTGCTTTGCAAAGCGTTCTGAATTAATGTTGAAATCCTGAATAATGTTCATCCATTTTGTAGCCGCAACCCTGTTTTCATGTATCCTGTATCCTCAGCGTTTCACACTTTTTGCCGATCGATATGTTTTTCCAAACGTAAAAAACGGGACCTCCGGACTCTCTGCTGCCTCCCCGGCAGAATCAGAAAGTCCCGGAAGTCCCAATTCCCACACTGTTTCGCTTATGTCCTTGTCATCAATACTATAGTCTCAACATGGCTCGATTGCTCCAGATGGATGTCAAATCCCCAGAAAATCATACAGTTCGTTCTCGGAAATAAATCTACGGCTTTTTTGACCTCAAAATTGCCATTTTCTCGACCGCGAACGTTCTCGGAAACAGGTCGATGTACTTGTCCCTACTATATATAAGCAGCCGCACATATTTTCCAATCGCCTCGACTCATCGCTCTGAGGGAATATGTCCGAAAAGCTGTGATTTCCCATCCACTCGACTCTATATCTGCATCATGTACAGATACGAATCCCTGTCTGGGTATTCATACGGGAAAGGAAGCTCATCTTTTGTTATTCGCCGATAGCCACGCTTCTCAAAAAAGCTGTGACAGTTCGTGGCCACGGACGGAGTATCAAAAACAAAGGTAGTCAGTCCCTGCTCCTTTGCGAACTCCTGAAGCGTCGCATAAAGCTTTCCAAGAATACCTTGTTTTCTATAGTCCGCTCTAACAAAGCCCTTCTTAAGAACCGCATTACCGTTTCCTTTATTCATCAGCGCCAAGGTGCCAATGAGCGTATCACCCTCAACGGCCAGCCAGAACTCTCCGCCATCCTTTTCATAACAGGTCGGGATGTCAAGCAGGTCAGGCTGTTCTTCAAGCGAAAGATTGATCTTCGCCTCGTTGTTCTGGATGTCCAGAATTAGGTCGATGATCTGCTGCTTATATTTTTCCTGATAAGTGATTATCTGCATGTTATGTCCTCACCCCGTATAGGCATCATCTACGGTGTTCTTAAAGTTCTGCTTCTCCAGCCACTCGCGCTCTTCCTCGTTCTCCGGAATGTCAATCCGCTCAATCTTGAAGATTACAGGCCGGGTACCGTCATTACAGCAGGCGATCATCATGCGCTCGTCGTTTGTCCATTTATGCATGATGGAGCCACCCTGCAAGGCCGTATAGACATACCGGCTGATAGCATCCCACGCCTCTCCGCAGAATTTGCCGTCCATCAGATGGTAAAAGTCATCCTGCTGCGGCGTTCTCTTCAAAACAAACTCATCGCCCGGCTTGAAACATGGGCAGGCACCAGAATTTGGATCAGCCAGATATTTCTCCTGCAGCTCAGGGAATACCTTTGTCTCCAGAACTGTTATCTTACATTCGTGCTGCATAAGCCGCCTCCTTAAAATCCTTACTCACAGAGTTTCTGATAGGCCTTCTTTACGATACCGGCCATCAGCTTCCTGCGCTGCTCAAGAAAATCCGGATACGACATCTTTTCAAAGTCAACCGGCAGAGCGTTTTCGGCGCAGGTCTTTTTATAGCCGTCCTCGCCAAGTTTTTGACGATACCTGTCAACATACTCGGCTGGCGGATCATCGGAAATATCGATGTTCGTGTTATAGTCCAGATATGTGAAGTTCGCTATCTGATTCCGGTCACGGTCACTTGTATATCCAATGCCGGTCAGATAATTCTTCGGGAATATATGGTGCTTATCGATTGCCTTCTTATCTCCGCTGGCTCCCGGCAGGAGCTTTGCCGCAAGTGTTGTCGTGCTGAACAACATCGGTGTCCCCAAGACATTGAGAGCTGCAATATACCCAAACCATGCGGGAGATGTGGCAGCCGCACTCATCAGGTCTGCTGGCAGAGTAAGATTGAAATAGTCGTCTGAAAATCTGGTGGCAATGACACCGTCCAGATAAGAAACGAACTCATCCGCAGTACGCACATTTCTTAAATCGGCAAACTGCTTCTCTACCTCGGACTCTGTGGAGCCGGTGTAGAAGTATGTTATCGTCGACATGAATATCCACTTCTTGATGACCTTCTGAAGCGTAACCGGCGGAACTTTATGAGGCTTCGGGCATGATTGTGGGTAAGTAGCCTCTGCCTCGCCCACTGTTTTTAACAATCACATATTGAAAAGCCAGCCTGACTCCTGTATAGTATCAGCGACCAAACATCAACGATAAAGGAGAATCAAGATGGCTTCTGCTGATACCTTATGCAAAAAACTTCTCAATGTCAAGAACACTGTTGTAGAATCTTACAACTTCTACAATGATGTGGATGGTGTCACACATCTTCGGATCAAGGCTCGTCCTACTGCTTGGCATCAGGATGACTGCCCTTTCTGCGGGAGAAGACACCTCCCCAGATACGACCGGCCGACCAAGAAAAATAAGATCTGGCGTGGGCTGGACTTTTCAGGAATCATCGTTGAGATCGAAGCGGCTACCCATCGAATCATCTGCCCGGAACATGGTGTTATCACCGCTGCTGTTCCATGGGCGTATGCCCAGAGCAGTTTCACAAAGGATTTCGCTCTGACAGTTGCATGGCTTGCCACATATTTACCACGCAGCGCTGTGTCTAGCTACATGCGGATCGACTGGCAGACCGTTGGAAATTGCATGTTCAGAGCTTTGCGAGACCTGGAGCCGGAACGAGCCAGGCGTTTGAACGGATTGGTGAATATCGGTATCGATGAGACTAGTTACCGGAAGGGGCACAAGTACATCACGATAGTCGTAAATCACGATACCAATACAGTTGTCTGGGTCGCCGATGGGCACGGCAAATCTGTGCTCGAACAGTTTTATAAAAGTCTCACTGACGATCAGCTCGCCAGCATCAAAGTTGTTACTGGTGATGGAGCACGTTGGATCACCGACTGCGTCAATGAGTTTACTCCTGATTGTGAACGCTGTGTAGATCCTTTCCACGTCGTCGAATGGGCTATGGAGGCGCTTGACGCAGTCCGTAAGGATCGCTGGCGTGTTGCCTATGAGAAGGCAAAGCAAATGTCCAGGGATAATCCACAGAAGCGAGGCCGTCCGAAGGCCGGTGACAAAATCGTCTCCGAAGTTCAGGCGGCTAGAGCCAAGGCATCCGAAATCAAGAATTCCAGCTACACGCTTGGCAAAGCTCATGAACACCTGACCGAAAAGCAGCAGATCCGGCTGGATATAATCCAGGCGAAGGATCCTCAGTTGTACAGGGCTTACTGCCTAAAAGAATCACTGCGGCTTCTGTTAAAGTCAACTGATGTTGAGCAGGCGGAGGCTGAGTTGAAACACTGGCTCTGGTGGGCGAGCCATAGCAGAATACCTGCTTTCAAAGCTCTCTACAAAAAGATCAAACGTCACAAGAAGCATATCCTTAATACGATCTGCCTCGGTCTGAGTAATGCGAGAATCGAAGCAACTAACAACAAAATCAAGCTGATCATCCGTAAGGCATATGGCTTTAGGAATATTCAAAACATGATGGATATGGTGTACCTAGTATGCTCAGATATCCGCATCCCACTTCCTAATCGAAAGTCGAATGTCCCCAATGTGGCTTGATTACAAGGGAAAGCGGCATTTCTTACCCACAGAGATGCCAGAAGAGCCAACTTTATAATCGTATTTTCCGATCAAGTAAAGGACATAGCAGAACACAACCGCATTTGTGGATGCAACAATGCTACCGTTCACATATCCGGCATCAGCAAACAAGCCCATGAATGCATGCCAGTTATTGAGATTTGTAACCTCATCCAGTGCATTCTTGAACTTTGTGAGATTGGCATCCATCTCTTCTTTTGTCACAACACCGGTTTCGAGGTTTTTGCCGCGCATAAGCATGTAAGCATAACGAAGACGAGCACGACGGAAACCGACCGCAACAGCCATACGGATGAGGTGCGATGGATCAGCCTTCAAAATAAAGTTGTACGAGGTGCCGTCCTTCGGAATGCGGGACTCAGCGCAGAACTTATCGATCTTGTCGTGTACATCATTATCATAAACAGCGAGAAGCGTCTCTATGAAGTTCTTTTCAGTCAGCTTCTGGCCTCCGGAGTTTACACGCACAAAGACCTCTGCCACATCCTCCTCGGTCGCCTTAGCGTTAATGCGGAGCGTGGGCAAAGTGTATATCGACAGGTTGAGCAGGTCGTTCAGGTTTGTTTCGATTGCTTCCTCTTCTTCGTCAGTGAGGAGAGCCTTGCCGTTCCGCTCTCGACCGGCATTAGAATCTTTTATAAACTGTCTGCGGAACTTCGGGACATCATGGTTTGCGTCGGCCTCAAATACAGCGCTGATTCCACTAATCCACTCCGGATTCCGCTCGTAAGCCTCCGTCCACACCGCAAACTCACGGGTAAGCGGATTAAAAGCAATACGAATCTGTCGCTCGGAGTAGTTCTTGTCCTTGACCTTGATCCCGGATATCGCAGCCAAGAGAGCCGTCAGACGCTGCTGGCCATCAATTACCAAATAGTCCGGCTGGATGTATGTCTTATCATTCGTGCCAATGTGGTTTATGGTCTCATAGCCATCGGGAGACTGCCATAGCATGATATAACCTATCGGATAGCCCTTCAGCATCGAGTCCAGCAAATCACGCGCTTTGCTGTCTTTCCAAACAAACGGACGCTGAAGGTCAGGAAGGCCAACCTTGCCGTTCTTTACATCACTGAGCAGATCGCCAACCTTGCTCGGAATGTTATCAAATAATTCTTTTCCCATGAGACTTACTCCTCCTTCTTAGCTCCGTATGGTGCAGGATCTTCTGCAACCATTGAAATCGGAGGCTCATAATCAAATGTATATACCTTCCCAGCATCCGACTTAGGAGCTGTCGGCTTCTGGTATGTCGCATTGAAAATCAAATCCAACAGCCAATCCCTGAAGGACTGGTTCCGGCGGCTGCGGGTATCTCCCTGATAGGCAGTATACAGTTCCATGCCGCTGGACATGTTGCGAAGGATCGCTTCCCACGTAGCACGTTCGCTTTCATCGCGAGCATTCTGTATATCCGAAAACTGCATCGCATTCTGATAGCGCTCGTCCTTCTTGACCTCTTCGGCAATTTCCTGAATCTGCTTCTTAATTTTGTCCTCATCCGTCCAGTCGCAATTCCCCCACACATCATGGAACGATTCGAGGATATGCGTCAGCGTATCCATTTCAGGAACCGGAATGCCTATATCCGTCTGAACCGGCACGGGCTTCACTTCTGCGTCCTCATTGGCCAGCGAGATAGACATGGTCTGCTGGGCAACAACACGATAACTGTCGAGATCGACGCTTTCTATAATCTTCTTGTAGTCATCATTTTCATCACCGACCTTCGGGAGCTTCGGCACAAGAAGAGTCAGGAAGATAGACAGCTTTTCCCAATCCGGCGATCCGTAGGGCAGGATGGACGACAGGAAGTTATAGGTGCGTACAAATCCCTTGGCGCTCTTTTTGAATTCCACCTTATCGTCATATTCCAACGCCTTGAATAACTCTACGCATCGGTCAATAATTGGATCGAGCTGCTCCCGCTCAGCGTTATTCAAATACAGCTCAACGAAAGTGTTCACGTCATCGTCGGTATAGACCTGCATGGGCTCCATGTTGTCAATCAGGTCATTCAGCTTATTTGCATCAGTCTCTCCGGAAAGAACCGTGGTCTTATAATACCGTTCGAAGGACTTCTGAATGTCTGCCGGATTATTGATAAAGTCCAAAACAAAAGTGTCCGACTTATAGGGAGCGCAACGATTCAAGCGCGAGAGCGTCTGTACCGCCTTGATGTCAAAGAGCTTCTTATCCACATACATTGTCTGCAGCAGCGGCTCATCATATCCTGTCTGGAATTTGTCCGCCACGACAAGAATACGGTATGGATCTTTACGGAACTCCTTCTCTATCTTTACGCTCGGAAATCCGTTAATTTTGGCCTCAGTATATGTTTCACCCTTATAACGGGCTTCACCGGAGAAAGCGATCATCGGCTTGTACTGGCTCTTACGCTCCTCAAGCTCTTTTTTGATAGCAAAATAGTATTCAATCGCCCTCTGAATTTGATGAGTGACGACCATCGCACGAGCCTTGCCCTTAATCTTCATCCGGACATTATTGTAAAAATGCTCGACTATAATTCCTGCCTTTTCCTCTATGGCATGAGGATCGCTTTCCACATAAGTGCGAAGGATTTTATTCGCTCTCTTTTTGTCAAAAAGCGGATCGTCATTGACGGTCTTGATTAGGTGATAGTAGCTCTGATAAGGCGTATAATATTTCAGAACATCGAGGATGAACTTCTCCTCGATTGCCTGCTTCATCGTATAAACATCGTGCGGCTTGGCCTTTTTCGTCCCATCCTCATTCATGATCGGATTGCCGTTTTCATCTGTTATGATCTCTCCGAACATTTCAAGCGTCTTGTTCTTCGGCGTGGCAGTGAACGCAAAGTAGCTCGCATTCTTTGCCATCTTCTTGCCCTCGATGATCGTATTGATCTTATCCTCAAATTCATCATCATCCGTGTAAACATTCCCTGAAATGACGATATTCATCTTTGCGGCAAGGCTGCCGTTCTGGCTTGAGTGCGCCTCATCTATGATAATTGCGAAGGTACGATTCTTATATTCCGTCGAAATATCGTTCAGGATAAACTGGAACTTGTGAACAATGGTAATAATGATCTTCTTGCCCTCGTCCAATAGAGTGTGCAAATCAGACGCAGACTTTGCCCATCCGACAGTGGAGGAGACTTGCGTGAATTGTCTTATCGTATTCTTGATCTGCTTATCGAGGTTGATACGGTCGGTAACCACAATAACTGTGTCAAAGGCATCTTTTCCATCTCTCTTAAGTGTGACAAGCTGGTGCGCGAGCCATGCAATAGAGTTTGATTTTCCGCTACCCGCACTATGCTGAATAAGGTAGCGCTGTCCGGCTCCATCTTTCTGCGCACGGTCGAGAAGCATCGTCACAGCCTTTAACTGGTGGTACCTTGGGAAAATCTGCTTGTATGAAGTCTTCCCGGTGTCCTCATCCTTATCCGCAACGATCTGGACATAGTTCTCCAGAATCTTGGAGAACTCTCTCTTCGTCAGGATGTCCTTCCAAAGGTAATCTGTCCTGATACCATTCGGATTCGGAGGATTGCCTGCGCCGTCTTCGAAACCCTTGTTGAAGGGCATGAAATATGAGTCGTCCTTCTTTAGTTCCGTACACATCATGATTTCGTTATCATCCACAGCGAAATGCACGATACAGCGCTTGAAGCTGAACAGCTTCTCCGCAGGATCTCTGTCGGTTTTGTACTGCTTAACCGCATCGGCAGTATTCTGTAGCGTGAACTGGTTCTTCAGCTCCATCGTAATGACCGGGAGGCCATTCAGGAAAATGCAGAGGTCAAGCGCAAGGCGGCCATATTCCTTGGAATACTGCAGCTGACGAGTCACACTGAAAATGTTCTCGTCATACAGCTCCTGTGCCCGCTTGTTTCCCTTGCTGGGAAGCACCTGATAGAACTCCAGCGTCTTGTTCTTATATTTGAAACCTTTTCTGAGTATCTCAATAACACCTTGGTCGGATAGCTTTCGACTAAGCCTCTCCAGAAACTTCTTCTTTTCTGCCGGTGTATCGAGTATACGCAGCTCCGCTAAATCTCGTGGCTGTGTGCTTTGCAAATAGCGAAACAAACGCTCCTCATCAATCGCATACTCCTGATTGTAGTCAGCATTTGTCCCTTGCTCATAACCGTTTTCGTTAACAAGCCAGTTAACGATGAGAGTCTCGAAGCCATTCTCCTTAGTGTTACTTGGCATTATTCATCGACCTCCTCGTCTACAGTCTCAACTTCTTCTGAGTCATCGTCTTCCGATATATCGTCATCAATATCGGAAGTTTCGGTTTCATATTCAGGTATCTCAATATCTCGCACGTCAACTTTTCCTGTTACGACATCAGAAATCGTCCTTACCCGTAGTTCCTGAATATAGGCAATTTCATCGTTCAGGCTATCTATCAGCTTTTCTATCTTTTCCTGCTCAGAATAGCAGTAATCAACAATGGCCTGCTGTTCGTCCAGCGGAGGAAGCGGAATTGTCATCCTTCGAATATCTGCATATCCTATACTCTGACGAACGCCTCCTCCCATTCCATAGAACACCTTGCTCACATCATAGGCATGGAGCATCAGATATAAATACTCAGGCAAAATGTTGTCACGCGGTTTCAAGCATGTATAAGCTGAAGTTATTATTCCTGTTTCTGTGGCAAGCCCTACACGCAAACTCTTGTGATCATTCTGTAGATCTGTAAGCCTTAAAATAACGTTGCCATCATTTACGATCTGATAGGTGTCAAATGAAGCAGGAAGTAATCCTCCCTTTGTGTTGATATCCTTGCGTTTAATTTTCCCGTAACTTAACGACAGTAAATTCTGGTGATGAACAGTTTTATTGGGGATTTTCTGTTCTGATGCAATCTGGAACAGCATAAGCTCTTCCCAATGCGCAGGAATCTCCTTAACAAAACTTATCGTGCTCGATTTTTTTCTCACATCTTCACCAAGCCCGGATGTTATTGCTTTAACAATTATCGAGTGCTTAAGCTCGTTAAGATAATCAATCTCATTTCGAGTCTCCCTGATAAAACGGTGCATTTCGCCTATTTTCCAATTAAGAAAATCCACTATTTTATCTTGTTCGTCTTTAGGCGGCACAGCTAAAATGACCGCTTTCATATAAGGCACATAAATTTGACGCTGTATCGATCCCACGCCTTTGGAGGCAAGTACAAACTGATCTACTACGGCGCTATCTCTTACGAGGTAGTTCATAAATTCCGGATTGAGCACCCTTGGATTTCGCGGCTCCCAAATGTAATAGGCAGGGCTTATAATACCTCTATATTTGGAGACACCGACAGAGCCGCGCCAAGCCTGTTGATTGTTCAGCACAAAATCATCCGGCTCAACAAGCTGGTATTTTGATGTATCATCACTCGGCTTATGAACTTGCTTTCCTGTTGAATCAGAATATCGTATTACTCCTCTATTAAGATAAACAGATAAAAGCTCCTCACCATCATTATTTTGAACAGACTTAAGTCTGTACCATTGCATCAGTTTCTTTTCTTCCCAATGTGCTGGGATTATCCTTTCAAAGGGAGACAAAGATTTTTTATAGTCTGTATATTGTTTGATCATCATCTCACCTCTTGTATGATTGAAGCCAACAGCCCATCAGTGCTCTTATCTACACTTTTTATATCAGCAATAATCTGAGACGGCTCACGTATCTCAGCTGGCTTATAAAAATATTTTGTAAAAGTCAACTCATACCCAAGCACTGCAGAGTCAATATCAATCCAAGCATCTGGGACGTAAGGTACAATTTCATTCTCAAAGAAAGCCGTCATTCCTCCTTCATATAAGAGCGGAACCTGCTCGCTATCTTTTAATTTCTTATCCTGTTCAAGATTTCCTTTAGCATCCTTGACGGGAACAGCATTCTCATCAATTTCCGTAAAATAATCCCTTAACGCTTTTTTACGCTTCGCTGTAATCTTTATACCTTTAGAAGATGCAGCATCAAGAATCCATTCCATGAAAGCGTTAAAATCGTAAGCTGTATCTGATTTACACTCAGCACGATAGTCTGTGACAAGCGAAATCAGATCTTCATCTTTTATTTCCGTCCTTGTCTTCTCAATCTGGTCATGCTGTAAGTTCACCTTTAACCTTAATGGTCTCAGGATGTCAACTGAATAATATCCAAATTCTTCATTCTTAAAGACCTTGCTATAATTAGGATCAGCCTTGTCGTACTTGAGATAGTAGTCAATTATCTGCCTCCGAATATCTGGTGTAATTTCACAATTTTTCTCACCGATATTTTTCCTTAACGTGGACTTTAATGAAGTAGCATCTATCAATTGAACAAAGCCCCTCCTATTAGGAGCCTTGTTATTTGTAATGATCCACAGGTATGTTCCAATCCCAGTGTTGTAAAACATATTTTCCGGTAAGGCTACAATTGCTTCGAGTAAATCATTTTCTATGATATACCTCCGCAAATTACTTGCTCCACTTCCTGCACCCCCAGTAGAAATTGACGAGCTGTTATGCACCTCAACAATGCGACTTCCAAGCTCTGTTTTTTGCTTCATTTTACTAATGTTGTTTGCAAGAAACAGCATCTGAGGATCACCAATATCTGGAACAAATGAGTATTCTGGATTGCCGTCATAATCTATCAAAAATCTGGCATCCGTGATTTCCTCTTTCTTGATATCGCCCCACGCTTTAAGCTCAGATTTCCACGGAGTTCCGAAGGGCGGATTTGAAAGCATAAAGTCAAACTCATCCTTCGGGAAGCCGTCATTAGAGATGGTGGAACCGAAGAAGATATTGTTGACCTGCGTGCCCTCACCCTTAAGCAGCATATCCGCGCAGGCGATGGCATACGTTTCATCAAAGTTCTCCTGACCGAACAGGTTAATGGAGACCTTCTTGCCGCGACGCTCAGCGAGATTCTGAATGCAGGATTCACCGACAGTGAGCATGCCTCCCGTGCCGCAACGCTCGTCTATCTTCCGACCGTCTTTGATACCAAAGTCATAATGTAAAATATGCCGAGGAAGCCCAGAAAACAAGGCTTTCTCGGCATTTTCAGTTTGATTTACAATCCATTAAAATTTAGTATATCACCGTTATGGGCAGTATGCTGTAACGACTATCCTAGGTGTTTGCACCCTTTTCGCTATCCTCGTAAAATATCGTTAAAAAGTGTATAAAAATTAAAATGTAACATTTTATCAAAATCCTATCAATTCATATCAATTCATGTTGTTTCACATGAATACGGTTGAAAACAATAGGTCTCTATGCTATCATCAAGTCAAGCTTTGGATTTCCCGCAACGAATAAGGAGACTCGTATGGAAGCAAATGAAGATAGATGGATCAACATTGCAGAAGCCGCTGCTTATTTAGGGGTCAACAAAGACTCCATACGTAATTGGATCAAGAAAGATTCAGGAATTCCTGCCCACAAAATAGGAAAACAATGGAAGTTCAAAAAGTCTGAGCTGGACGAGTGGATTAAAAGCGGGAAAAGCTCTATGTAGAAATTTTAAAGGTGGTCATCATAAATGAATATTAAATATTGGTCCGATTTAGTTGGTGTAGACATAACAAAAATTGACAAAAAATATGATAGCAATATTAATGATTCAGCAAAGAAATTTCGTCTTCTCTCAGCTAAAAAAATATTCTCAGCAAAAAATTTAAAGTGGGAAATATAGAACTGTATGACGGGATGATGCTTCCAATCATTGAAAGAAGACCGTTCGAAAATACAGAGGATGTTTTAAGATTTAATATAGCAGTTACTGATGATGCCTGCCATAATGTGCTGATAGACAGCCGATATGACTTATTTGATAAAATCGGCATTTATTCTAACATCATCGAACTCGGTGCCAGGGAATTTATATCGCCTTTAGATGGGAAAACAATCTTATATCACCTCGGTGCAGCAAAAAACACAGGTTACTTTTTCACTCCACCTTCTTTAGCTGTACGCATGGTCATAACCTCACTTGAGCATAATCCAAAAGCTCAACTTATTCTAGACCCAGCAACAGGTGCGGGATTTTTTTAGCCTATTACTTACTTTTCGCTGGAAAAGATAAACACCTTATTGGAATCGAACTGGACAAACATACGTCAATACTTGCCAATAATATGCTCACATATATTCGAGATGCTTTAAATATTAATGCTGATATTGCCATAGAATGCGATAATTTCTTTAACTATTTTAACAGAGTCAAACATGATCTCCGTTTTGACGCTGTTGTGATGAATCCGCCATATGGAAGCGTAAAATTTCTATCATCGGATTTAACAGATGTAAGTACCGTTGCCAATTTATCAAAGGAAGAACTGAAATCGTTAAGCTCCGAGCTTAGGAGAAAAACAATCGAGTCCTCAGCAAAGTTAAGAAATCAATTTAAGGGCACCGGTATGGAGAATGGTACCTTAGAATATTCCAAGCTGTTTATGACGGCGGCAAACGAACTATTAACGACTTCTGGGGCTGTTGTTGCAATTACGCCTTCCTCCTGGCTCGGCGATGAGACAAGCACAAAATTTAGGAAAAAGATTATTGAGGGTAAACATCTAAATGAAGTTTGGATTATCCCTGAAAAAGCCAAATTTTTCAAAGGTGTAAATCAACCCACGAGTGTTGTTGTTATTAAAAAGGCGGAATCATCCATTATAAGTATTTCAAATCCGGTACTTGAAGTCGACGACATAGAGAATAACCGATTTAAATGTGATTGCGAGTCAATATTATCCGTATCTGGAGATAAAACAAAATTTCCCAAATGCGATCTTCATGACATGGAAATATTGAAAAAACTTTCCCATTTTGGAAAAGTCAAAGATATTCATGAGCTTATAAACGCACGTGGTGAACTAGACTTAACTCAGTATAAGACATATATATCTCATACGGATACGGGATACAGATTAATTCGAGGTGACCATATTCAGAACAATATATTAGTTTCGCCTGAAACCTCCGATAAAGATGGCTACGTCTTATTCGACGAATTTACAGACTTGATAAAAAACAGTACCAAAGAGAAATATATTGGAATGTCAAGAATTGCGATTCCTCAATGCTCATACTTGCAAAAGGATAAGCGAATTGAAGCGGCTATTGTACCAAAGAACAGTATAATAAGCAATTCGTGCGACTTTTTGGCTGTAGATAGTTCTGAAAGATCCGATAGAGAAGCAATTCTACTATTGGATTGTAATAACCAGTTCGGTTGCCGAATGGCAATTCAGAATATTCAGCTACAATAATCATGTCGCGAATAAAGAAATTGATGAACTAACATGCATTTCATTTGATAGCTTGAAGTGAAAGTCAAAGAAAAGCTCTTAGTGTTCTATTTCAACGACTATAATTCTTCTAAACTTTCGCCTATCAAAGCCGATGCTTATATCGCTTCACTATATGGCCTCACGGCACCTGAATACCAGTCTATACTGGCTGCGATAGGCTACCAAAATATCAATGAGTATCTTAAGGAGTATTCGTCAATGAGTAGCTCAGCAGTAGGCTGTAGAGATTCCGCAGCACCAAATGCCTACACTATCCAAATTAGATAAATTGATGATTTCTTATGTGGAGCCTGGAGGAAATTGGGACAAGCATACCGGAATCTGTTCCTTCAAAAAGATTGGATCAAATTCGAGCAATGGCCAAAACAAGGGGCATGGTCAGAACCACTTATTATAGTAGATTGAGATACGATCAGCCGTCATACACTATTTCTACCTACTATAACAGGCCCGGGAATGGCGCAAATATACATCCTTGGGAGGATCGAACGTTGTCTGCAAGGGAAGCGGCAAGGTTGCAATCATTTCCCGACTCATTTATTTTTAGAGGCAATGAAGCTGCTGTCAGAACACAGATCGGCAATGCCGTTCCTCCACTTCTCGGATATGCAATCGCCAAAGCAATAGAAAAGAAAACCGGTGAAGGGACTCAATTCTGTGATGTTTTTGCCGGTGCGGGTGGCTTGAGCTTTGGAATGGAACTGGCAGGTTTCCGCGGCATCGCGGCGCTAGAACTAAACAAATCTGCAGCCGAAACATACGCCGCTAACCATGCCAAAACAATCAAAACCATTGTCGGAGATATTAACGATGAAGACATTCAAAAGGATCTCTTTTCATCGATAGATTAATGGCATAGATCCTACAAAACCGTGGGTGCTAGTAGGAGGGCCGCCTTGCCAGGGATTCTCTACTGCCGGCTACAGGAACGAAAATGATAAAAGGAATAAATTGGTTGATAGTTATTTGAAAATAATTCGTGTGGTTCAGCCACCCATTGTAGTGATGGAAAACGTTCCTGGAATATTAAGCATGAAAAAAGGAGATGTCATAAGGGGCGTTTATTCCGCGCTTCACGAATTAGGCTATCACCTGCCCAAGCGAACCATGGGTGCTGGATGCTGAACGCTATGGCGTTCCCCAAATGCGCAGACGAGTTATCATCATAGCGGCTAAAGATGAAACTCTACTGCCAGCCTACCCGCAGCCCATTTTTGCAAAGTGCCTCGGACGCAGAGAGCAAAAAGACGCTCAAGCATCTCTGTTTCATGAACCGCATCCGGTAACTGTTGGCGAAGCTTTTTATGGATTACCGAACTTGATGCCTATAAATAGATACTACCCAAGCGACGTAGAAATCGATTCAACGTACAGCGAATGGTGTCGCGGCAATTTAACGACAGAAGAATTCTTAACCAGACTAGAAAGCAAAAAGTTTAAACAGTGAAGGTGTAAGATGACGCAAAGAAGGCCGTACGTCTTACACCTTTATTGATCATTTACGTATATCCGCAATACAAAGCTTTGCTAATTGTTCGCCGCGATTTTCAACTATTGCCTCAAATTCGGACTTGAATCCTCGAATATCTTATCAGCTCTATTAATAAAAGCGGGCTGCTCAATGATTTTTTGGATTGCATTATCTTTTACGTCTATTGATTCTTCTTCCTGTCAGGATCCTGGAAAGTTCTTTGTCAACAGTAGTCAAAGTGTGTTCTTGCGCAACTGAATCAAATTTCGGAAAATCCTCGTTCAAATAGGACTCGACTAGTCTTAAGTAAAATAGATTTTCTTTTCTCGATAGGCTTATCAACATAATTTTTTAATTCCTCAAATGCTATGCGAAGAGAACGGGCTGCCAAGCTCCGCGATCCATTAGAAGGTTCTTCAACTCCTGGTATATGAATCATAACGAAGCGTACTGGTATCAAGTCCGCTGAAAAGTTATCACATAATTAGCATATTCGGGATGTAAATACACCGATAAAAATTCATAGCATCCGTTTCCGGCGAAATGATACAGAGACCTCAGATAATAATCTTGCATTGCCCTCATATAATTTGAAAGAACCTTTACCGTTCCATCGTCTGTCATAAGGTCTTTTAGCTGAATCCCATAAGAGAACGTACCTGCCAACTTGCGACAGACTCACCCGTTTGTTTCTTCATAGTCAATCAGACTAACAACATTATCAAGAGTAAAACGCCTGTTCTTTGATGAATTGCACCTTCCGCATAAGGGTTCAAAAAAACCATTTTGCTTAAACCCACAAGATAATGGCCCAATATGATCAGGGCTTATCTTTTTTACCTGCCTTCCACAGTTCACGCATTTCCCAGAAGCGGCGCTGTTGTAAAGCGTATCTGCCATTTTCCAATCACCCTCAGACCACCACATAAACGCTCTTCTATCATGATTATAGGTTCTCATATTTTCATCGGATCGGCCTGGATCATTTCGCTTTCTGCAAAAAGTACAATAGTCATGTATTCCATCCAATCTATGCGGACAATCCCCCATAAAGCCCGGACTTAATTTTGTTGATCTGATATGCTGTGTTTTGCTGAAGAAAATTTCATATTTTCCCTCATCAAAAAGTTTGATGTCCTTAATTTTTTCTGGAAACGAAGAAATAATCTCCGATCGTGCTTTTTCTTTTCCTATTTTTTTTACAAGTAATTCCGTAGCCTTATATATAGGCATTGTTTTCTCAAATACATCTTCACCAACAAGCTTATTCCAGGCTTTGGCAAAGTTCGCATTCATATACATATAACCTATATAGCGTTCTTTACCGCAAATAAGACATACTTTCTTTCCAATCGGATGAATCATTCTAGCTGCAATAGTTAGCCGATCATCAGAATTTCCCGTTCCACGTATTCCCAATTCATCTGCTTTATTGACCCACCAATTAAAGCGTCCTGGGAAATACTTATAAAATGAAGTGGTTTTTCCTGAGCTACATTGCCAATTAATTTTTCCATCTTCTGACCGAATACCCGGTAACCCTTTATATACCGGTGAATCAGCTATTTTATTCATATACTCCACATATGCTTTAGGCGCCTCAAATGTGCCACGTCCATACTTAATATCGCTCATTGTCTTAATCCCTCCCATATAAATGAAATTCATTCTTTGTAAATCCCATATCTAATGCCCGATAAAGATATCGGGCGGCTACTGACGAATATGGTTGCCACTTTTTACATTTTTTCTTCACCGCTTCAGGTGATCTGTCATCGGTCTTATAAAGCCACTGATAGCTTTGTAAAAATGCAACATCCTCAAATGGCAGAACATTTTGTCTGTCCAGGACGAAAATCAAATACATTTTTGCCGTCCACATCCTATTCCTGGAAGCTCCGTGAGTGCCTTAATAACATCTTCATCATGCATTTGCTCAAGATCAGAAAAGCGAATGCTCCCTTCCAAAATCGCATCTGTTGCTGCATGGATGTATCTTGCTTTAGCAGACGATGTGCCAATTCCCCGGATTTGCTCCACAGACAGAACATGAACTGCTTCTGGAGTAATTTTTCCATTACACATCTCTTCCAATCGGCCATATATCTTTGCACCGGCTTTAACAGACAGCATCTGTCAATAATTTCATGTACCAGAAATGGATATGGATCCTCATGAATTTCATAAGTTATCGGTCCAACCATTCGCATTGCCTTTGCGAGTCGTTTATCCTTGTTTGCCAAGTAACGGACAGCTTCAGTCTGATCATCAAGGACAACTATCTTTGACAAGCTACCACCTCCATTTCTGTATTATTCTTCAGCAAATATCTCCGGAATATTGTTGTAAACCATTTTGGCCTCATTCTTCACATCCGCTCGTTCACAATTCAGCACCGCCAAATTGATTCTTATCCCATTATCTGTTCTGAGAATGTAATTCTCCTCATGCTGCCGTATATAGGTTGCCGTTTCAAACGAGAAACCGTTCTTCTGCAACCAAATGCAGATCTTGTCTGTTGTGCTGTACTCAACGAACTCGTACCAGTCGTTCGTAAGATACTGCTTTCCTGTATATTTCTTCAGCTCAGTGGAAAATCGCATAAAGTAGTTTGACAACCGGAACAGAATAATGTCATTGATATTATTCAGGGTTTCTTCGATAATGGCGTTCTTATGCCGCGGGCTCCCATCGTATGGCTCCTTTCACCGTCGATATAGACGCTTTTGCCCCTGCCGCTGATAATATCCGATTGCTTCTTCAACCATGTATTTAACCCCTTTACCTTGAAACCACTGTGTTAAGAGTTTTGCATAGTATCGGAGATTGGCATGTTCACCTTTCGAATTTGTTCTACCGAGAGTGGTCTTCTCATAATTTTCCCAGTCAAACACAGTACAAAGTTTCTCGAGAAACGCCAATGTATCATTATATCGAACATATCCGTAAATATTCACAGGCGGATAATCAAGCCCGTTTTCTATTGCATTAACAACCTTATCTATTTGATCGACCGAAATGTTGATATCATCGTCCGGTTCATTCTTTCTGCCGGTAAACGCTGTTTTAATCTCCTGGGTTATAGCCGGAGTCAAGCATTTCATTGAACTCTCTGCGAACACGCCCCTTGCGATTAAGCAGGATATCCCGGACGAGAATATTGGCTGATTTACGCATGAACGAAAACTGCTCTTCAGTCTGGCCTTTCAGCTTTTCCAGTTTTGCTATTCCGTTCCGCAAGACAATCCACGATGTATTTCTTTTCAGCTTTCGGTGAGCGAATCAATCGAAAGGCTCTGAGTCTCAGCTTCTTTCTTCAAAAGATCCGTGAAGTCTTCCGGCTCCACATCACCGTTAGGCAGGCAGACGAAGAAAACATTTCCGTAAAGCGCATACTGGATGCGGCCCACACGTCCGATGAGATTTCTGAACTCAACCGAGGACATCGGCGATCTTCCGTTTTTGAAATCAGTAACGAAAAGGTTGTCCGCAGGAAGATTTACTCCTTCCAGCAGAGTGCTCGTACAGAAGATGGTGCTGATTCCACCGTCTACGTTTGCGGAACAGCTCCTCTATCTTCAGTCGGATATTCGTAGGAAGATAACCTACGTGATACGCGACACCGCGTTCAACTGTATCCGCAAGGAAATACTCATCATGAACCTGCTCTCTGATCTCTCCTCGCGAGTTCTTCCAGATCCTCGTCTGATCTCTTAGGCTGCCTCGTCAGCGTATTCCTAGGCAAAGCCTGTGACCTTCAGCTTTGGAATTGCAGTAGATCAGATTCTTTTTCCCTTCACCGAAGCTCGTCGATAAAATCGAAGAATGTTTTTCCAATATCAAAGGTACTGCACAAATGCAGCTCTTTTGACAGCCCATTGTAATACCCCTGCTGACAGTTCCTCATATCAATAAGGAACTTCTCCTGGCTGACCGGCGTGAAAGCCGATGTGAAATGCTCACTCTTTCCGGCGGCCTCTTCACTGGACGTCAGCTCGAGGTAAAGATCCGGGTTGGGTATGTTCGGCGAAGCGAAAATAACATGTGGCGGCGTTTCACTGCGGTTCAGCATTCCAATAACCTGGAAATAGAACATGCTGCGGCTCGCCACGCTTCGAAATGTTCTGTGCCTCATCCACGAACAGATAATTCACCGGAATATCCGCGAAACCAATCAGCTGATACATCATGCGCTCCGGGCGTCATCCACGAAATATGTAGTGATGCTCGTTCTTTTCCTGGAGGATCGTCGCACCAGCGGAAGTTACAATACGGTAGTCCTTTTCCCGGAGCAGCATTCCCATTTCATGCGCAAGCTCATCTGACACTTCGTTTATCAGCGCTTTGGTAGGAAACAAGTATTGCAAAATTACAGTCAGCCTCCTGCTGAATCCTATTCTTGATAAAAGTCCGCATAACGAAGGACTTCCCCATCGACGTCGGGCCGGCATAACTGAAATACTGATCCTTACATATATGATCGAAGACTGTCTTCTGTGAACGGAGGAAGTACTGATTATTTTCTTCCGGAATCCTGAGGTACTCCTTCTGGACTTCATCAGACAGTCTATCCAGAAGATCTATTTGTGCAAATTCCGGAACACTGTGCTGAAGCCCCAGGTAATTGCTCGTACCTGGTAAGAACGGATCCCATCACGTATTGAATATCCCGGTTTCCTGGATATTGAAGATGAAGCAGGGTGACGATTTCCTGCGCCAGAGACTTCTGCTGATCTGCTCTTTTCTCATCGTTCGACTTTGACAGAAGATCTTGCGAACCGCAGGGCATCGTCAATGTCTATCTGCTTTGCTTTTGCCCGTGTAGAAAAAACCGCAAGAAAGTCGTATACAGCAGTGAATCATATATTTCATTCAGATAAGCATTCTGTTCAATGCCCGTGTAGATTGCCTGCCCGAGCGTTGATTTTTTTCTGTTCTTCCCATTTATCTCGCACTCCCAAGCAGCAATTCATCCATAATCTCTTTTATTGTCGTTTTCGGCATCGTTGAACGGAAGAAAATAAAAATAATATGAATGCATGCCGAGATTCAGTTCAGTTATCTTATTTCTTATATAAGGAATGACCGTCTGAATGTCAGTTTTCATTTAATCACAGCTTCAGTTCTGAATTCATCATTGCTGTCCGCTGTAATACCAAGTGTATAGCCGATGAAAATTCCGAACGCCATATCCGGCCCATCTTCTTTTCTTCCGTCGGGGATCAATATCTTCTTAAGTACCTTTGTAGTGTCCTCATCAAACGTATGGTTCATAAGTGTATTATTTACCATCCCGCGTTCTCTGAACTTCCCGGACTTGATTGCCAAGAGGATTTCGAAGGCGTGATCTATCGCTTCCACAAGATCTCCGCAGATGCTTGATGCTCCAAATACAAGCTGATAACTGACTTTTCCATTCACCTTTCTCTTCAGAAGATGAACGCTGTCACTCTGGCTATTGAAATATCCAGAAGAAGTGCTTATTTCAACTTTGCTTAATAGCTTCGGAGCGTGCAGTCCTCCTTCCAGAAAGGAATAACCAGCATTTCACCGAGTTCATTTCCAGATCCTTTTTCGTCCGGTTTCCCATTCTGCTGCATCCGGCGCAGTGCTTTCGCTACGATACTGCTTTCACGCTTTTTGTCTTTAAATTCCTGGATCTGTGTCCGTGAATACACATACACCCCAGCGCTATCAAAAAGGAAGTCGCTTAAAGGCATGTAATCAAATGCAGAATCCGAGATATCCAGATAATAGAAATTCAGTCCGCTCTGGTTTTTGAGCCCAAGGGAGCTGTTGTCATCAACACGTTTGAAAACATCATCGAAGTTAATATCACCGAGCGTACATTCGAGTCTCTGATTTTCGATAACCTCTTCAGTATGAATCTGTATCTCATTTCTTTTTGAAGAAAATCCAGAAACATATTCTTCTGTAACATCGTCAATAGACGCTTCGCCCGCCCTGTTTTTTACTGATACAACTGTGTATAGAAAAATGTTGGCAAAGAAATCAGCCGGTATAACCGCCCTTGCATTAACTATTTCTGTCCTTCCTGAATTTTTCCTATTGTGACACTGTCTGATTCAACGCTGTCCCGCACCATGTCCTGAAGTGCAAGTATGGCCAGCGGAATTTTATCCTCGTCCAATAGCGGAATAACTTCATTCGCCATTCCATTGGCAACGGCAACGACATCCGCCTGCAGTCCTTCATCAATTGGTATGCCGTTGAGATTATATTTACAGGATAGGAGTTTGCTGATAGTCGGCCCGTCATCCCTAATCAAATCCGCATATGTGGGATCGATAGTTTTCAGCACAGCGGCACAAAGCGTCTTATCGTATACATTTGGCTTGGCGCAGATTTTCAGCACCCTGATAAATGTTCCAAAGCATAGCTTCACAAACAAGGCCTCCCTATAAAAAAAATCCAGCGGCGATTATTTCTGTTCGTCCTTGTCTTGAACGAAGTCAACAAGATCACCGATATTGCAGTTGAACTCCTCGCAGATTCTGCCAAGTACTTCCAAACTGACAGCCTCACCTCTTCCCATTTTCGCAATCGTGGAAGAGGTGATTTTTGTTTGCGCCATCAGATCCTTCTTCAGCATGTTCTTATCAATTAACAATTTCCAAGTTTGTTATAGCTGTAAGACATTTTCTGCCTCCCAATACAATCGATATAAGCACATGTGAAAATTCGGCTTTATATAGATTCTATCACAAAATGTAGTTTTTCACATTCCGCATTTGAAATGTCGCCACCCTGCATACGTTTTCTCAAAGTTCTTTACTTCATTTGTTTTCCTCACAACTCAAAAGCAACTCTGAAGCAACTCAAAACAACGATTAAAAAGAAGCCTTCAGGCATAATCAGGCTGTAAGGTCAATGATCCGGCTGGCTGCGGATCTCCAGTAAAGCCTTAACGCATCCCGACTCCTTCTGGAATGGAACCGGGATAGAAAGGGCCAAAACATGACTGAATCAGAAGCAAGAGATTATCGGATAAGCATTGAAAGTTCAGAAAAGGCAATCACGCAGAGCTTGATTCTTCTGTGGTTCTGGGCATCTACAGCAAGTACGGTGCCAGGTGTCTGGAGGAAGTCAGTGACTTCGACCTCCTGACGTCTTCAACGAAATGACAGCAATCGAATCAGATTTGAGATGAATCACCGTCACGGAAGCATGACGTAAAAACCGCTCCCCATGTGCCGCGGCGCATCTCACGACGGGTGAGGTGGGCACGAGCCGGGACAACGGACAACTGAATAGCTGCAAGTCTGCCTGCGTGCATGGCGGACCGCGAGAACGAACTTTTTTATGCCTCGTTCCTGATGGTCCCGCCATGCCTTTTTATCGTGCATCTCCGGTTCCTCCGGCAACGAGGGGGAAACGGAGATTTTTTATGAAACTGCACAAGACAAGAACAGACGAAGCGCGGAACCTACAAGTACTACGACGCTAGACGGGAAAGCTCGTCGTCGAGCTGAAACCCGGCGAGAACGATGTGACGGAGGCCGACATCCGCACGTCTTCACCTCTCTGGATGACAGCCGAGGTCAGGAGCAACCCTCAAGTACCGGCACGGCGATCAGAAGCGAACAGAAGGCCACTGGCCGAGAAGATGGAAGACGGACTACATCAGCTGGGTTTGAGAGGAACCTACTCACCGCAAGCCGGACGGAAGACGAAATCGAGCTCGCCATGGAAGACGCCGTCCCGGACAACTGGCTCGCGCTCCATCGAGGAGATGACCGGCGACGGCGATCGCGGACGGACTCGGGGACAAGGCCAGATTCCTTCTACACCATCGACGAACACGACAGGGAGCTGCCGCCGGACATGTGGAACGGCTGAACGAGGTCGTCGCCGCCATGCCGAAAGAACTGGCAGGATCATCTATGAGCTGAAGTACATCAGAGGAATACAGCAACTACGGAGATCGCCGCGATCCGCCATGTCACGGAGAGCGCGATCCGCAAGACACTGACGAAGATCGAGAACACCATCCGCAATGACGAAGAACTGAAGAAAACTGCGCCGCGGGGGTGCGCTTTTCGGACTGAAAACGGGGACGGAAGACCTGAGGAGAGACTAGACTCTCCCCGGGTCTTTCTTATCACGAATAAGGAGGTTTCTATGGAACACGGCTACATGCCCGTCATCTACGTCTGCGGCTCCTTTCGCGGACGATCCCGCGGGCAATACGGAAAAGGCGAAAGAGGTACGCCAGGTTCGCCGTGGACAGCGGATACATCCCGGTATCGCCCCACCTCGCGTTCTGCTTCATGGATGAAAGCACGGAACGCCGCAAGGCCATGTTCATGGATCTGGTGACTGCTCGGCAAGTGCTCCGAGATCTGGTACTTCGGCGACCGCATCACATCCGGCATGGACATCGAACTGGAACGCGCCACGCAAGCGCCGGATGAAGATCCGGCACTTCACCGAGGACTGCCGGGAGGTGACCGTATGAGAGATCTAGGCGATCGCCTACGGCAGCAGCCGTCAGGCAAAGACCTGGTCGAACAAGCAGATCAGCTTTCGACGAACTGAAGGCCAGACTGAAGACCACCATCCGCACGCCGGAGTCCGCCGAGGAATACCAGAAGATGAGCCGCGCCGACAGGGAAACGGCGAAGGATCACGGCGGCTTCGTCGGAGGCGTTCTCGCGAACGGACGCAGGACGATCAGCTCCGTCGAGAAGCGCTCGATGGTCGCCCTGGACGGCGACCGCATCACGCCGGACTTCCTCGATGACTACGAGAAGCTCTGCCCCTACACCTCCGCCCTTTACACCACGCACAGCAGCACGCCGGAGAGTCCGCGGGTGCGGCTCGTCTTCCCTCTGACACGGGACGTCACGCCGGAGGAATATGTGGCGGTTGCCAGGTATCTGGCGCAGTCACTGAACATCGAGTACTTCGACGAGTGCTCCCTACCAGGTCAATCAGCTGATGTACTGGCCGTCGACTCCCAGCGAACGGAGCCTTCGTCTTCAAGGAAACGGACGGCGGATGGCTCGATCCGGACGCCATCCTCTCCGCCCATCCGGAGTGGCACGACCCGACCCGCCTGCCGACCTCGTCGACGCGAGAGCAGGGCGAACACCACGAAGCAGAAGAAGGTGCAGGATCCTCTGCACGAAAACGGGACCAGTCGGACTCTTCAACCGAACCTACTATCCCGTCACGAAGGCGCTGGAGGACATTCCTCTCTGACGTCTACGAGCCGACCGCTGACCCGAACCGCTGGCATCTGATCGAGTCCTCCAGCGTGGCGGGCGTGGAGATCAAGGACGACAGGTTCGTCTACAGTCCCACCACGCCAAGGATCCGGCCTACCTGCAGCTCTGCAACGCGTTCGACATCGTGCGGATCTCACCGCTTCGGCGATCTGGACGAGAAGAAATCCTACAGCGCCATGTGCGACTTCGTCATGGAGCAGGACGATGTGAAAATGACCGCAGCCGATGAGAGCGCATGGCGGACGCCGAGGCGGACTTCACGGACCGGCTCAGTGACGGAAACGACGACTGGAAGAAAAAGCTGAAATACATGTCCCGGTCCACTCTTCTGCAGAACACCGTGTACAACCTCAATCTGATCCTCGCCAACGATCCGGACTTCCGGAACTTCGCCTTCAACGAGATGGCGAACCGCATCCAGGTGACGGGGGCCGCTTCCGTGGGACAGACCGGAAGGCAACGAATTCTGGAGGGACGCCGATACCGCGCAGCTCAAGTCGGTAATCGACATCCGCTATCTTCCTTTTTCAAGCAGGAACTACGACGTGTCCTTCACAAAGATCGCTGACGACCGCCACTTCCATCCTGTCCGCGATTACCTCAACAGCCTGCCGGAATGGGACGGCGTCGGACGCGTGGAGGATCTCTTCATCCGCTATCTGCTGGCTGATGATACGGAATACGTCCGGACAGTCACCAGAAAGACCTTTGCTTGCCGCTGTCGCACGGATTTATGAGCCCCGGAACGAAGTTCGACTGTGTTCCGGTGCTGGACGGTGACCAGGGAATCGGCAAGTCCTCCATCGTGAAGGATCTCGTGACCTCTGATTACTACAGCGAGACACTCAGCCTTACCGATATGGATGACAAATCGGGTGCGGAGAAACTGCAGGGATTCTGGGTCGTGGAGATCGGCGAGCTTGCCGGAATGAAGAAGGCCGACATCGAAAAGGTAAAGGCATTCCTCTCCACATCCGATGACAAGTACCGTCCTTCTACGGCAAGGTCGTGGAAAGCCACCCGAGACAGTGCATCATCATCGCGACCGTCAACGGCGAGCGCGGGATATCTGCGCGACATCACAGGAAACCGGCGGTTCTGGATCATCAAATGCCATCAGAAGAAACAGCGGAAAGCCTGGGGGACTTCGATGAAAACTTCCGTGCGCAGTTCTGGGCCGAAGCGAAGGAAATCTGGAAGTCCGGCGAAAAACTGTATCTCGAGGGTGACGTACTGGAAGCCGCCGAGAAAGAGCAGCGCGGCGCAATGGAGACAGACGAGCGCGTCGGCATGGTCGAGGAGTACCTGAATACTCCGGTGCCGGAAAACTGGGACGACATGGATCTCTACGCCAGGAGAAACTTCCTGCAGGGATCAGAGTTCGGAAATCCGGACCATGGAGCGCTTCATCTCCGTGACGTGATCTCCAATGCCGAGATCTGGTGCGAATGCTTCGGCAAAAACCTGCCTGAACTCAAATCATCGGACAGCTATCTGATCGCGGCACTCATGACACAGGTCGAAGGCTGGGAACGCACCAATGAAAGGAAAAAGCAGGCCTTCTACGGCAGGCAGAGACTCTACCGCAGACTGTGACCGGGACAAGATATGCGGACAGGACAAAGATTTCCATATATATTCGAAATCCCTGTTCTGGAAAAGGAACAGTAATAACAGCACACGCGTAAGGGTATATAGGGGATTCCTGTCCTTTCTGTCCCCCTGTCCACAGTGAAATTCAGACTGATTTCTTCAGAAACATTGCTATTACGGGCTTTCCGGACTTTCTGCTCCGTGCTCCTGCATGGACAGGTTCCGAAAAGCCGTGGAAAAGGATGATTTTTTATGAAAGACCCTGATGAAAAGTATATAGCCCGGTGTTACCGGAAACTCAGAGAATATAATGCGCCTCTCTCGGGATGGTACTGCGTGTGAAAGTGATCGATGTAGCTGATGACGGCATGGATACAGCGGAATGCGAACTCTGCGGATGCCGGAAGGTGCGCTACATCCATGTGATGCGCCATGAGGACTACTTCGATGATTTCCGGGTCGGCTGCATCTGCGCGGGAATCATGGAAGGCGACATTCTTAAAGCGAAGGACCGCGAGAGGATCTTCAGAAACCGCCGGAAACGGAAAGAGAACTTTCCGGGCAGGAAGTGGAAAACTCTTCCGAACGGAAATTACCATCTCCGCTATCACGACCAGAGCGTGTTCATCAACCGGACCGGAAACGGCGGATTCTATTGTCCGGTGCGGAAACAATACCAGCTACCGCTACAAAGGAAGACCCATTGACAACTTCCTTTCCGCTGCTTACGCCGCCTTTGATCTGGCGGATCCGGAGGAGAACGTATGAGAGAAAGAGACATTGAACAGAAACTCGTGAAGTCAGTGGAAAGCGCCGGTGGAAAGGCCTGGAAATTCACCTCCCCAGGTACGGACGGCGTTTCCCGACCGCATACTGCTTCTGCCTTCCGGTCGTATCTTCTTTGCGGAGCTGAAAGCGCCGGGCAGGAAACTCCGGCCCCTGCAGTAAGCGCAGGAAGATACAGCTTGAACACCTCGGCTTCACCGTATTTGTCATCGACAGCCCTGAACAGATTGACGAGGTCCTCCGGCAGATGAAAGGAAGCGGCGAATGAAATTCACTCCTCATGAATATCAGAAATACGCAATACAGTACATCATTGATCATCCGGTTGCCGCAGTACTGCTCGACATGGGTCTCGGGAAAACGGCGGTCACACTGATGGCGGTCTGGCAGCTTATATATGACCGTTTCGAGGTTCATAAAGTTCTGGTCACCGCTCCGCTGCGGGTCGCCAGGGATACATGGCCCGCGGAAATCGAAAAGTGGAAAGACAGTCTTCCGGGACTCACTTTCTCCGTCGCGGTCGGCAGCGAGAAGGAACGTCTGGCGGCACTTAACAAACCTGCCGACATTCATATCATTTCCAGGGACAATCTCGCGTGGCTTGCAGAAAAATCCGGCCTTCCGGCTGATTATGACATGATCGTCATCGATGAGCTGAGTTCCTTCAAGAACCGCCAGTCGAAACGATGGAAAGCGATGATGCGGTTACGCACGAATCCTTCCGTCCGCAGGGTGGTCGCCCTCTCCGGCAGTCCCGCCCCGAATTCCTATCTCGAGCTGTGGCCGGAATACCGTCTGCTCGATCTCGGAGAGCGGCTCGGCAGATACCTCTCGAGGTACCGTTTCCAGTACTTCCGTCCGGACAGATACAACGGCCCCGTTGTGTATTCCTACGCTCTGCTGCCGGGAGCTGCGGAACAGATCCAGAACCGGATCGCGGACATCACCGTGTCCATGAAAAGCACAGACTATCTGAAGATGCCGGAGAAAATCGTGAACAACGTGACGGTGCGTCTCGACGCGAAGGAACGGAAAATCTACGACACAATGAAAAAGGAACTGGTCGTGTCGCTGAACGGAAAGGAAATCGACGCCGCAAACGCCGCATCCCTTTCGAACAAGCTGATGCAGATGAGTTCCGGAGCGGTATATGACGACGAAGGAGGATATGTGAAGATCCACGACCGGAAAATCGACGCCCTCGAGGACATGGTGGAAAGCATGAACGGCAGACCGCTCCTCATCTTCTACTGGTTCCGCCATGAGCTTGAGCGCATCAGAGAACGGTTTCCCGAAGCAAGGGAGCTGAAGAGCCACGAGGACATCACCGCCTGGAATGACGGGCAGATACCTCTGGCACTCCTTCATCCCATGTCCGGCGGCCACGGATTGAACCTGCAGGCCGGAGGAAACACCTGCGTCTGGATGACAACCCCTTACAGCGAGGAGCTTTACGCCCAGAGCTGCGCGAGACTGTGGAGACAGGGACAGAAATCGGAAACCGTGGTTATTTACCATATCGTCACCGAGAACTCGATCGACCAGAACGTTCTTAAGATTCTGCGGAACAAGGACAGAACGCAGTCGGCTCTTATCGACGCCGTGAAGGCAAACCTGTGAAAGGAGGAACGCAGATGACACCGAAGGAATATTTACGTCAGGCGTACCGCCTGGATCAGAGAATCCGCATCGACACGGAAGAAATAAAACAGCTCCGCGAGATGGCCTGCGGCGTTTCAGCCATCTGCTACGACCGCGAACGCGTGCAGTCATCAGTTCCATCGGACGCCCCGTTCGTCAGAGCGCTGGAGCGGCTCGAGGAAATGGAACAGAAAACGAGCCGGGAGCTGAGCCTCCTCTCCGATCTGAAGAAACAGATCAGCGAAGTGATCCGTGCGGTTCCCGACACAGACGAGCGCCTGATTCTCCACTACCGTTACGTCGACAACATGACCTGGGAACGGATCGGTGAGGAACTTCACGCTGACCGGACGACCGTCTACCGCTGGCACGGTAACGCCCTGCAGCATGTCGTGCTGCCGGAACACCCAATCATCGTGTGAACTTGCACGCTTTGCAACACTTTGCAACATGATGCCACCCGGCCCCCTGTGATATAGTAGAATCAGCGAAAAGCGAATGATGAACAGCCGCGCATGGCGGCTGAACCGAAGCCTCGAAGGACACGTTCCTCCGGGGCTTTTGCTTTGCGGAAAAGGAGGCGGCAGGCGTGCCGATGAAACCGAAACGTCCGTGCCGGTATCCCGGCTGCGGACAGCTCTGCGAAGACGGCGAACAGTACTGTCCGGAACACAGGAAACTGATGGAGAAACACTACGACGACTTCACCCGCGGTTACGACGGCCACAAACGGTACGGCAGGCAGTGGCAGAAGATCCGTGCGAGATACGTCAGTAAGCATCCTCTCTGCGAGGAATGCCTGAAACACGGACGCTATGTTCCGGTGGAGGAAGTCCACCACATTGTTCCCCTGTCCGAGGGAGGAACCAGCGATGAGAGCAATCTCATGAGTCTTTGCCGGAGCTGTCACGAGAAAATCCATCTGCAGCACGGCGACAGAAGACCGGGAGGGGCGGCCTGAATCTCTGAAAACAGAATGCCTGAAGACCGGCGCCCCCTCTCGCGTGCAAAAATTCCGGTTCAAACGGGGGATTAACCCCATGCCGCCAGCAGAAAGGAAGTGCAGACCGTGGCAAAGGACGGAACATACCGCGGCGGCAGACGGATAAAAGCCGGAGGCAAGCCTATGCCCGCCGCCGAAAAGATAGCAAGCGGAAAGAAAGCGCAGGTCATGCGAAACGACATCCCCGATCTCGAGCCGGACGAGCTTGAGGCGGTCGACCTGCCGGAGGGAGCCGTGCTCGAAGGATCGGATATGCCGAAACCGGGCGAATACCTCTCCGCAAGACAGAAAAACGGCAAGCCGCTCGGAGCGGACGTCATCTACAAGGAAACCTGGCTGTGGCTGAAACGCAGACACTGCGAGAACCTGGTGAACCCGAGACTCATCGAGTCCTACGCACAGAATTTCGCAAGGTACATCCAGTGCGAGGACGCCATCTCCACATACGGACTGCTCGGAAAGCATCCGACAACCGGAGGTGTCGTCACCTCCCCTTTCGTCCAGATGGCCAGCCAGTTCCAGAAGTCGGCGAATCTCATCTGGATGGAAATCTATGACATCGTGAAGCAGAACTGCACCGAGGAGTTCGAGGAAACCAATCCGAACGACACGATGGAGCAGCTGCTCCGTTCAAGGAGGGACAGGTAATGGACACAGTGAAATTTGAACAGGTGCCGATCGGAAAACTGGTACCTTATGCCAGGAACGCGAGAACGCATTCCAAAGAGCAGATCGCGCAGCTCCGGGCAAGTCTCCGTGAGTTCGGATTCGTATCCCCCGCCGTCATCGACAGCGACTATAACATCCTCGTCGGCCACGGCAGGATCGCCGCCGCGCGCGAGGAAGGCTACAAGACCGTTCCCTGTGTTTTCGCCGAGAATCTGACGGACGCTCAGAAGCGTGCCTACATCCTCGCTGACAACCAGCTCGCTCTGAACGCCGGATGGGACGAGGACATGCTGTCGGTCGAAC
Organism: Anaerovoracaceae bacterium; assembly: GCA_050953425.1. GTDB lineage: Bacteria > Bacillota > Clostridia > Peptostreptococcales > Anaerovoracaceae > RUG100. Next base: position 194,250 of record JBMNMQ010000002.1, read on the forward strand.
TGTCCGACCTGCAGAACGACTCCTTCGATCTGTCCGTCCTCGGCTTTGACGAAACGGATCTCGAGAGTCTTCTGAACGGAAATGACGCCGGAGCGGAACAGGACGATTTCGATGTCGACGAGGAACTGAAGAAGCCGTGCTTCTCCCTTTCGGGAGACATCTGGCATATCGGCAGACACACCGTGATCTGCGGGGACTCCACGGATCCGGACACATACACACATCTGCTCGACGGTAAAAGTGTGAATCTCGTATGCACCGACGCTCCCTACTTCGTGAACCTCGACAACAAGTCCGGAAAGATCACGAACGACAATCTTTCGGATCCGGAAGCGTACGACTTCCTCATGAAGGCGTTCACCAATTTCAAAAACGCGATGGCGAAGGACGCGTCCATCTACGAGTTCTACGCCACCATGAAAGCCAGGGTGTTCTACGACGCTTTCGAAGACGCCGGATTCAAGGTAGGCGCGGGTCTGATATGGAAGAAGCCCCGCGCTCCCCTGATGCGGACGGACTGGAAATTCAACATGGAACCGATCATCTTCGGCTGGCGCAAGGACGGCAGGCACAGATGGTACGGTGACCAGAAGCAGAAAGCTGTATTTGAGTTCGACGGAGTGAAAGATTCCGGCGAGGATGGCTTCGGTCACCCCTCCAGCAAGCCTGTGCCGTTGATCGCCTATCTGATAAAGCAGAGCACACAGACCAACGGACTCGTGCTTGACGGATTCCTCGGCTCCGCTTCCACTCTCATCGCCTGCGAACAGACCGGCAGAATCTGTTATGGAATCGAGATCGAGCCGAAATACGTGGACGTTGCGGTGAACAGATACATCAAGCTGAAGGAAGGTGCTGCGGCCGATGTGTATCTTGTCCGCGACGGTAAGCAGCTGTCCTATCAGGACGCGCTCGACGCCATGCCGAAGGAGGAAACCGATGCGTGAACTTACGCTCGGCAGTCTCTTCGACGGCTCCGGCGGCTTTCCGCTCGGCGGCATTCTCTCGGGAATCACTCCCGTCTGGGCGTCAGAGATCGAGCCGTTTCCGGTCCGCGTCACCACGAAGCGTCTGCCTTTCATGAAACACTACGGTGATGTGTCCTCACTCTCCGGTCACACGCTTGAGCCCGTCGACATCATCACCTTCGGAAGTCCGTGCCAGGACATGAGCATTGCCGGAAAGCGTGCCGGACTGGACGGCAGCCGGTCGAACCTCTTCTACGAAGCCGTCCGGATCGTTAAGGAAATGAGGGAGGAAACCGATGGAAAATATCCGAAATACATCGTATGGGAAAACGTCCCCGGAGCCTTCTCCTCAAACGCCGGAGAAGACTTCCGCTGCGTGCTCGAAAGTGTCTGCGGCGTCAAGGAAGAAAACATATCTGTTCCTCTCCCTTCAAAATGGCAGCCAGCGGGAGAGATCGTGGGAGACACGTTCTCCGTGGCATGGAGAACGCTTGACGCGCAGTACTGGGGCGTTCCCCAGAGAAGAAAACGCATCTACCTTGTCGCAGATCTTGATGGACAGTGTGCCGGAAAAATACTGTTTGAGTCCGAAGGCCTGTCAGGGTATTCTGCGGCGTGCTTCAGAGCGTGGCAAGAGGCTGCCGGAGACGCTGGAAACAGCCCTGAGAAGACAGGCCTGTGCCTGAACGACCAGGGCGGCGGCTTCATGGATGTAAGCCGTGACACGGCAGGAACGCTTCGTGCCGAATCTCACGGTCATTCCCCGCTCGTCTTCGAAAATCACAGCCAAGACTCACGCTATACAGGACCGCTGAAGACAGCGCAGACCGTGTCGGCAACCTACGGAACGGGTGGCAACAATCAGCCGCTCGTCATGCAGGCCTTCGGTATCTGCGGAAAGAACAGCGAAGGGATGCTCTCTTCCAATCCGGACGCCGGTTTCTACAAAGCGGATACATCAAGAACACTCGATACAAGAGGCGGCGATCCTTCCTGCAACCAGGGAGGGATCGCCGTAGTTGCGATCGAAGGAAACGGCACAAGGCCGTCGCACAGAGGAAACGGCTATTCCGAAGACGGTGTCAGTTTTACCCTGAACGCTACTGAAAATCACGGCGTAGCCTATCATTCGAGCAAGAGCTCATTTCATACGACATTCACAAATGACGATGTGGTTGATACGCTCGTCGCAACCGATTACAAAGATCCTCCGACTGTGTCCGAGGATCCGGAATACATCGTCCGGCGGCTGACGCCTACGGAATGCGCGAGACTCCAGGGATTCCCCGACTGGTGGTGTGCCGATCTCGGAACGGACAGTCCATCCTATGGGGAGATCGATTTCTGGAAGGAAGTCTTTGAAACGCACCGCCGGATCGTCACGCACGCCTCAAAGCCGAAGACGGAAACGCAGATCGTGAAATGGCTGAAAAACCCGCATACCGACGCAACCGAATACCGGATGTGGGGCAACGGCGTGGCTCTACCGTGCGTCGTCTTCGTCCTCTGCGGGATCGTGTACTATGCACAGCACCGGGGCGGATAATCTGTCGGATATTTCCGCGGATATCCGTTGCTATTTCTGCCGCGAAGAGTGATGTATGTACTACCAAAAACAAAGGAGGTACATACCATGAAGCTTACATTCAACGTTACCAAGGAAAACAAGAAGATCTTCGCAAAGACGATCAGCGCCATCACCGGAGACAAAGCGGTCTACCAGTTCACGCCGACCTACGCTTTCAAGATCGGAGACCTTACGGTAAACCGTGACGCCACCCTCACCGCGCCGGACGGCAAAGACCTCACCGCACTGCTCACGGCTCTGAAAGCCGAAGGCTACGTAGTGACCGGAACCGAAAAGGAAGACGCCGCCGTGAAAACAGCCGGCGATCCTGCCGAAGATGCCACACCAGCGGAAAGCACGGAACAGCCTGAAGAAACGGCAGAGAATTCTCCGGCTGAACCGGAACCCGCCGATGACGGAGTCACCGGGCTCACGATTGCGATGCCCCTGGACTCCGCTAACGTCGGAACGCTCACGAATCTGCTCTCCTCCAAGGGAGAGCTCATCAAGCATGCCCTTGGCATCACTGACACCGGAATCAACGTCACTGAGGACAAGATCGAGTTCCCCTGGTTCGACCGGGCACTGACCGCCGACGAAAGCAATGCCTACATGCTCTTCATCACCGCCCTCTGCAGACTTTCGAAGGAGCTGAAGCGCGCAAGCGGCAGGCCGACGGAAACCGACAACGAGAAATACGCCTTCCGGTGCTTCCTTCTCCGGCTCGGCTTCATCGGTCCTGAGTACAAAGGCGCGAGAAAGATCCTTCTGAAAAACCTCACCGGCAGCGCCGCCTTCCGGAATGGCAGCAGAAACGCCGGCTAAAGTACACGATCGCGGGCTCCGATCTTTGTGAGAAATATACCTCCGGATTGAGTGGATATATGTGCGAAACAGAGTGATATATACACACGACAGAAGAAAAGCACAGCCACAGAGGAGGCACAGCATGAAGGATACAGAAAAGAGAATCGAAACCATGAAACAGCAGACGATCGGAGTCGAGATCGAGATGTACGGCATCGCGAGAAGCAAGGCAGCCAGAGTTGCCGCCACCTTCTTCGGCACCGGACGCTTTGAAGACACCGCACGCCGGAACGGCTACAGGGCATGGAGCGCATGGGACGCACAGGGCAGAGAATGGAAATTTCAGCGAGACGCCAGCATCCGGGCGGCGAAGGACGAGGAAAGCTGCGAGATGGTCACCCCGATTCTCAACTACGACGACATCGGGAGCCTGCAGGAACTGATCAGACAGCTGAGACACGCCGGAGCAAAGAGCGACCCGAGCCACATGTGCGGAGTCCACATCCACATCGGAGCAAACGGTCACAATGCCCGCACGCTCCGGACACTGGCAAACCTGATGGCAAGCCACGAAAGTCTGCTGATCAAAGCCCTCCGGCTCGACCGGAGCCGCATCGAGCGCTACTGCAAGACGGTCGATCCGGATTTCCTGAAACGGCTCAACCGGACGAAACCGGAAACCATGCAGGAACTCGCCGACATCTGGTACGAGGAGAACGGCGGCAACTACGGACGGCACGAACATTACAACTCAAGCCGATACCACATGCTGAACCTCCACGCCACCTTCACAAAGGGAACCGTGGAATTCAGGGCATTCCAGTTCGCGGACGCCGGAAACGGCAGACGCGGAGGACTGCACGCCGGAGAACTCAAGAGCTACATTCAGCTCTGTCTCGCCCTCTCCGCCGCGGCCAAGATCCAGAAGAGCGCAAGCCCGAAAGAGCCGCAGCACGAGAATCCGAAATACGCCATGCGTACATGGCTCCTCCGGATGGGATTCATCGGAGAGGACTTCGCGACCGCAAGAGAGATCCTTACAAGAAACCTTGACGGAGACACCTCGTTCCGCAACGGCAGAGCCGCATAACCGGAGAGACAGCCTTCCGCCGCCTTACCCCGCCCTTCCGGCGGGCTTAAGGCGGTAGAAGGGTATCCCTTCGGAAAGGAGAACGTTATGAGATTTCCAAGTGAAAAAGAACTGAAGGAACTGAGAGAACATTATCCGGAAGGATCCAGAGTCGAACTGCTCGAGATGGATGATCCGCAGGCACCGCCTGTCGGCACCAAAGGCACGGTGACCGGTGTCGACGACACAGGGTCCATCATGGTGAAATGGGACAACGGGAGCAGCCTGAACCTCGCTTACGGAGCCGACCGCTGCCGACTGCTCGTCGGAGAGTTCACGCAGACCGTAAGGGATCAGATCCTTGCGATCCGCGATTCCGGAGCAACGAACATGTTTGATGTCCCGATGGTACAGAGACTTGCAAACGAGCGGGGATATTACGAACTGGTGCTGTTTCTCATTGACCACAAGAAGGAATACGCGAATTTCATCATGAGAGGGACCGTGTAAAATACACAGTTCACTCCTCCAGTATTTGTGCGGATTATTACCGTTCTTTTCCTTGCTATATACCGGCTTCAGAGTGATATATGTACATGCCAAAGGAAAAGGGCGCACAAAGAAAACGGAGGATAAAAACCATGTGGAATGAAGGAAACCTTGCAGTAACAAACGAAGCCGGAACCAAAACGATCTGCCATTACTGGGTAAAGCATTTTGACGAGCCGAGCGAAGAATACGGTATCAACGGCGGCAGGATCAGCAAGCTGACGATCAAGGTGAACGGAGAATTCACCCTGAACTATGACAGAGGCTGGGACATCGAGCCGGAAGACGAGGCGACGCAGATGGCTTACGCCATCCTCCTCAAAGAGTTCAACTAAAGGAAAAACAAAGGAAACAGACCGCGGGAGGGAGCCGGAAACGGCTCCTGCTCTCGTGCCACGCATACACCACATGGTATGAAAGGATCGCTCCGGCGGTCCTTTTCTTATATCGCGGAAAGGAGGCGGATACCGATGCGGAAAATGAAAAACTACACACCAACGGAATTCATGGCACCGACGTCGCACTACGACAAGTATTCCGCCGACTTTGTCGTGACCTTCATCGAACAGCTGAGACACACAAAAGGCGAATTTTACAACAAGCCTTTCGTTCTCATGCCCTGGCAGGAAAAAGCGGTCCGCGATATCTTCGGAACGCTCAAACCGGACGGATGCCGCCAGTTCACCAGCGCCTATATAGAGATCCCGAAGAAATGCGGGAAATCGGAACTGGCGGCGGCTGTCGCCTTATATATGCTGTGCGCCGACGGCGAGCAGAGAGCCGAGGTCTACGGCTGCGCCGCCGACCGTGATCAGGCGTCGCTCGTATTCGACGTGGCATGCGACATGGTGAAACTCTCTCCCGCTCTCTCGAAATACTGCGACATCAGACCGAGCCGGAAAACGATCCACTATCGACCGACGAACAGCATTTACAAAGCGGTATCCGCAGAGGTCGCCGGAAAGTCGGGTGTGAACGTGTCAGCCCTGGTCTTCGACGAATTATGGGTTCAGAAAGACAGAAAATTTTTTGACATGATGACCAAGGGAACCTCCGACGCCAGACGCAATCCGCTCCATTTCATCATCACGACCGCCGGAGATGACACGAACTCGATCTGTTACGAAGTGCATCAGAAAGCCGTGGATATTCTCGAGGGAAGAAAAACGGATCCCACCTTCTATCCGGTCATCTTCGGAGCTGACGCATCAGACGACTGGACGGACCCCGAAGTGTGGAAAAAAGCGAATCCCTCCCTCGGAGTCACCATCAGCATGGATAAAGTCCGTGCGGCCTGCAATTCCGCGAAGCAGAATCCCGGCGAGGAGAACGCCTTCCGTCAGCTGAGACTGAACCAGTGGGTGAAACAGGCCGTCCGCTGGATGCCGATGGACAAGTGGGACGCCTGCGCCTTCCCGGTCGATCCGGACGGGCTGGAAGGCCGTGTCTGCTACGGCGGACTCGACCTCTCCTCCACCACCGACATCACGGCTTTCGTTCTGGTCTTTCCTCCGGGGGATGAAACAGAAAAATACATCGTTCTCCCTTACTTCTGGATTCCGGAGGACAACGTGGAACTCCGTGTCCGGCGCGACCATGTGCCATACGATCTATGGCAGAAGCAGGGATATCTTGAAACAACCGAAGGCAACGTCATCCACTACGGATTCATTGAAAAGTTCATCGAAGACCTCGGCAGCCGTTACAACATCCGGGAGATTGCCTTCGACCGCTGGGGAGCCGTACAGATGGTTCAGAACCTCGAAGGCATGGGGTTCTCGGTCATTCCGTTCGGCCAGGGTTTCAAGGATATGTCCCCGCCCACCAAGGAGCTGATGAATCTCGTTCTTGAAAAGCGGATCGCCCACGGCGGACATCCGGTGCTCCGCTGGATGATGGACAACATCTACATCCGGCGTGATCCGGCGGGCAACATCAAAGCCGATAAGGAGAAATCCACGGAAAAGATCGATGGAGCGGTCGCCATGATCATGGGGCTCGACCGTGCGATCCGCGGCGGCAATGACAGCGGAGAATCGGTCTACGATGACAGAGGAATTTTATTCATCTGAGAGTGAGTCGTAGAACAGAGATTCAGAGATGATTCTGATCTGTCCTCCTTCACGCATAAGCTTTTCTGCTTTCAGCGTTTTTGAAGATTTTTCCTTGTTGTAATACTTCATGGCATCGCTGTTTCCGAGAATCAGGTAGTCCGTGTGTTTGGTAACGCTGTTGTCCGCATAACCGCCGATGTTAACGATGATCTGAGCGGCTTCCGCTCTTGTATAGCGTTCCAGTTTGCCGGTAAAGCAGCAATGCATGCCATAGAAGATGTTATCCGGGTCGGCTGCACTGGTATCGGTAACAGTAAGCTTGCTAAGGTCCAGACGGCTGCCGCCGTGATGATCAGATTCCAGAGAGATGTTCTCTGTTCTGATCTTATCCTTCATGGCTTCATACAAAGCAAAAGTTGCTTCGCAGTCACCCTGCGCTCTATGGCTTTGCGCTTCGATATTCAGAAGTGATTTCAAATCCGAGAGTCTATGATGCGGCAGATCGGGATAGACCTTCCTTGAGATCTGCATCGTATCTGAGTAGCGATTATGAAAGTCATGGCCTACTGCGTTTGCAAGGAAACGAAGATCGAAACTGACATTATGACCGACGATGAGATCATCGCCGATAAAGTCGAACACATCATTGATTACATCCTTGATCTTTGGTGCGTTAGCAACCATCTCATTGTTAATGCCGGTCAGATCTGTGATGAAAGAGTCAATTTCTTCATCAGGTTTTACAAGCGTGTGGTAAACATCGGTTACTTTTCCACTGCGAACACGAAGAAGTGCAATCTCGATTATCTCGTTCCATTCCGGTTCAAGGCCAGTGGTTTCTAGGTCAAGAACGCAGTAGTCATCAGAAAGCTCACGGGTGTAAACGCCATGTTTGAATGATTTTGAAGGCGAAGGATCGCCGATTGAAAAATGGATAGTCATATGCATTACCCTCTGTTGTTTTTCTTTAACTATACCATTGTCAAATTGTTTGGAGGCATCGAATGAGCATTTTTTCAAAACTGTTCAGGTCAAGAGACAAGCCGGAGGACTCGACGAACGGATCCGGATACCGCTACTACTTTGGAGGCACCTCTTCCGGCAATACCGTAACGGAACGCTCCGCCATGCAGATATCGGCGGTCTACGCCTGCGTCCGGGTTCTCTCGGAAGCAATCGCGAGCCTGCCGCTGCATCTCTATGAATACACGGATGAGGGCAGCAAGATCAAGGCGGTGAAACATCCGCTCTACCGGATCCTGCATAACGAGCCGAATCCGGAGATGACGTCCTATATCTTCCGGGAAACACTGATGACGCACCTGCTCCTCTGGGGCAACGCCTACGCTCAGGTGATCCGGAACGGACGCGGCGAGGTCGTGGGACTTTACCCTCTTATGGCGAACCGGATGCGTGTCGACCGTGACGAGAACGGCCGCATCTACTACGAGTATCAGATGAGCGCATCGGACGCTCCGACGATGAAGACCGGAACCATAAGGCTTACGCCGGACGATGTCCTGCATATACCGGGGCTAGGCTTTGACGGTCTTGTCGGCTATTCGCCGATCGCGATGGCGAAGAACAGCATCGGCATGGCCATGGCCACGGAGGAATACGGCGCTTCCTTCTTCAAGAACGGAGCCAATCCTTCCGGCATTCTTTCCATGCCGGGAACCGTCAGGGATCCGGAGAAGATCCGCTCCTCATGGGAGGCAGGCTTCGGAGGCAGCCACAAGGCCAACAAGGTGGCAATCCTCGAGGAAGGCATGACATACACGCCCATCAGCATCTCGCCGGAGCAGGCGCAGTTCCTGGAAACAAGGAAGTTCCAGCTAGACGAGATCGCGAGGATCTTCCGTATCCCGCCTCACCTTATCGGGGATCTTGAGCACGCCACATTCAGCAATATCGAGGAGCAGAGCCTGGAATTCGTGACCTATACGCTTGAGCCGTGGATCGTCCGCTGGGAACAGTCCATGCAGCGCTCCCTCCTCCTTCCGGAGGAGAAAGAAAAGTACTTCATCCGCTTCAACGTGGACGGACTTCTCAGGGGAGATTACAGCAGCCGGATGAGCGGATACGCCACCGGCATTCAGAACGGCATCTATTCCATCAACGATGTGCGCGAGCTTGAGAACATGGATCTGCTCACGGACGAGGAAGGCGGCAACCTTCATATCCTGAACGGGAACGTCGTGAAGCTCGCCGACGCGGGATCCGCATACACAAACAATACAGAATCAGAAGACAAGGAGGACTCGGATGAATCCACAGAAGAAGTTCTGGAAATGGGTAAGAAACAAAACGCCCGTACCGGAAAATCCGGACGAAGGGGCTGAATCGAGAACGCTGTTCCTGAACGGAACAATCGCTGAAGAGTCGTGGTTTGACGATGACGTCACCCCAGCTCTTTTTCGTTCCGATCTCGAGAGCGGCACGGGCGACATCACCGTCTGGGTGAACAGCCCCGGCGGCGACTGCTTTGCTGCGGCACAGATCTACAACATGCTCCGCGACTACAAGGGAAAGGTGACCGTGAAGGTCGACGGTCTTGCCGCCTCGGCGGCGTCCGTCATCGCAATGGCCGGAGACGAAGTGCTTGTCTCCCCTGTCTCGATGATCATGATCCATAACCCCAGCACCGTGGCGATGGGTGACACCGCCGAGATGCAGAAAGCTATCCAGATGCTGGATGAAGTGAAGGATTCAATCATCAACGCCTATCAGGAAAAGACAGGCCTTTCCAGAAACAAGCTGTCGAAGCTGATGGACGAGGAAACCTGGATGGACGCCGGAAAAGCAGTCGAACTTCACTTCGCGGACGGCGTCATTGAGCGTGACGAGCTTTACGGCACGAAGGCGGCACCGGAGCCGGATGAGGATCCCGATGAAGACGGCGAAAAGTCCGGCGGACAGAAGGACTCCGGGAAGGAGAAGGATCAGACTTCCGGAATGCTCTTCTCACGCTACCAGGTGGCCGCCGCCATCAACAGGAAACTCTGTGACTACGCACGGCAGCATCCGGCGGTACAGCAGGCAAAGGACACATCGCACTTACACCGCATCGACGATCTCGAAAAGAGACTCGATCTCATGAAACAGTTCATTTAAGGAGGATACGCAAATGAATGTACAGGAGCTTATGAACAAAAGAGCCAGAGCATGGGAAGCCGCCAAGGCGTTCCTGGACTCTCACAGAAACACGGACGGTCTTCTCTCCGCAGAGGACGGCGAAACCTACGACCGCATGGAAAAGGAGATCACCGACTACACGAAGGAAATCGACCGCCTGAGCAGACAGGCAGCCATCGAGGAGCAGATGGGAAAGCCGACCGCTTCTCCCCTCACTGGAAAGCCGGGTGCCGGAGTAAAGGACGAACCCGAGAAGAAAGGCCGCGCTTCCCACGCATACGCGCAGGCAATGATCGCCGCGATGCGCACCGGATTTCATCAGGTATCCGATGTGCTTGAGGAAGGAAATGACGCAAACGGAGGCTACCTTGTTCCGGAGGAATGGGACTCACGTCTGATTGATAAACTCGAGGAGGAGAACATCTTCCGCGGGCTTGCGACGACTATCACCACTTCCGGCGAACACAAAATCAACATCGCCGCCACCAAGCCTGCCGCGGCGTGGATCGAGGAAGGACAGGAACTGACCTTCGGCAGCGCAACCTTCGACCAGGTGATTCTCGACGCACACAAACTGCATGTGGCTGTCAAGGTGACCGAGGAGCTGCTCTATGACAACGCCTTCAACCTTGAGAACTACATCATCGACACCTTCGGCAAAGCAATCGGAAACGCCGAGGAGGATGCGTTCCTTAACGGCGACGGCACAGGAAAGCCGACCGGGATCTTTGCGGAAACCGGAGGCGGCCAGACCGGCGTCACCATTTCCGGCACCAAGCTCACGTCGGATGACATCCTTACTCTCGTCTACTCCCTCAAGCGTCCGTACCGCAAGAACGCCGTCTTCATCCTGAACGATTCCACCCTCGCGGTGATCCGCAAGCTCAAGGACTCAAACGGCGCTTATCTGTGGCAGCCGTCCTACACCGCCGGTGAGCCGGACAGACTCTGCGGATACTCTGTTCTTACTTCCGCTTACGCTCCGTCGCTTGAGGCGGGAAAGGCAGCCATCGCTTTCGGCGACCTCTCCTACTACAACATCGGCGACCGCGGAACACGCTCCGTGCAGGAGCTGCGTGAGCTCTTCGCCGGTAACGGGATGATCGGGTACGTGGCAAAGGAGCGCGTGGACGGCAAGCTCGTACTTCCGGAGGCCGTGCAGATCCTGAAAGCCGGAGCATCCGCCTGAGCGGAACTTCAAGTAACTGACACAGGAACCGGAGAGCCATATCTCCGGTTCTGATTTCTACGGAGGCGCATATGGTAAATCTTGAGGACGCGAAGAAATATCTCCGGATCAGCTATACGGATGAGGACGATCTGATTAAAGACGAGATCTCGGCCGCCGAGAAACTGGTCGCGGATGTACTCCGGACAGACAGCCTGGATGATACCGACAGTCCGCTTGTCACCGCCGCCGTTTTTTACGCTCTCGCTTATCTTAACGAGCACAGGGAGGAAGCGGATCATCACGCTCTTATTCTCACGCTCCGCGCGCTTCTTTTCGGCGTCAGGAAGGAGGAGTTCTGATGAACATCGCAGCTCTCCGCGTCCCCGTGACCTTTCAGAAGAACGAGATCACGACCGACAAATACGGGAACCACACCGCCGCATGGACAGACTACTTCAAGTGCTACGCCACCATAGGAACGCAGAGCGGATCGGAGTCATCGGGCGAGGTCGTAAATCCCGAAGAATCCCTCGACTTCACATGCCGGTGGTGTTCTGAGCTTTCCGTAGTCGAATCCACGAAATACCGGATTCTCGCGGAAGGACATGTCTACAACATCACCTACGTGAACCCGATGGGCTACAAACGAAACTCGATCAAATTCAACTGCAGACTGGAGAAAGGCGCATGAGCAGGAACGTATCGATCGACGACATGGACACCGTCATCATGACGGAACTTGAAAAGTACGCGGACCTCGCGGCGGACGATCTGAAGGACGCTGTGAAGGAAACGGCGAAGTCCGTCCGCAAGGACATCCAGAACACCGCCCCGGTCGACACCGGAAAGTACAAGAAGTCGTGGTCCGTGAAAAACGTTCACGAGGATTCCGAATCCATCGATCTCGTCGTGCATTCGAGAAACCGCTACCAGATCGCCCACCTTCTGGAACACGGCCACGCCAAACGCGGCGGAGGAAGAGTCGCGGCGAAACCTCATATAGCGAAAGCCGAGGAACGCGGAAATGAAACGCTTGTGAAAGCGATTGAAGAAAAACTGAAAGGATAAAACTTCATGACACTCGAATACATCAAATCGATGCTCGAAGAGACGGGGATTCCTGTCGCTTACGATCATTTTGCAGAGGGCGAGTCTCCGGACCCGCCTTTTCTCTGTTTTCTTTTTCCCGGCAGCGACAACCTGTTCGCGGACGACACGGTCTTCCAGAAGATCGACGAACTCAACATCGAACTGTACACGGATAAGAAAGACCCGGATACGGAAACCGGGATCGAAAACATCCTGAACTCGCACGAACTTCCCTATGAAAAATCGGAAGTATGGATCGAGTCGGAGAAGATGTACGAGGTTCTGTACCAGACACAAATCATAGGAGGTTAACAGATATGGCAAACAAGAAAAACAAGGTCAAGTTCGGCCTTAAGAACTGCCACTACGCGATCGCGACGCTCGCGGAGGACGGCACGGTCACATTCGGCACGCCCGTCGCCATGCCCGGCGCGGTATCTCTTTCCCTCGATGCCGAGGGCGAAAACGATCCGTTCTATGCGGACGATTCCGTATATTACATGGTCTCGAACAACAACGGATATTCCGGCGACTTCGAGCTCGCCCTCATCCCGGAGAGTTTTCTCACGGACGTCATGCATGAAACGGAGGACAGTAACGGCGTCATCGCGGAGAACAAGGACGTGGAGCCGGAGCATTTCGCGCTCCTTTTCGAGTTTTCCGGCGACCAGAGGAAAATCCGCCACTGCATGTACTACTGCTCGGCAACCCGTCCCTCCGTTTCCGGCTCCACGAAGGAAGACTCGACCGAAGTGCAGACGGAGACTCTCTCCCTCACGGTTTCGCCGCTGCCGTCCGGACTCGTGAAGGTAAAGACCGGAACGAATACATCCGACGCTGTGTACGACGCCTGGTACGACAAGGTTTATGAACCGACGGCTGCCGCGGCGTCCTCGTCCACGAGTTCTTCGTCCACAAGCAGCCTGACGGAATGAGGTGATCGGCAATGGCAGTGACAAAGACAATCGAAATCGACGAAAAGCCTGTGACGTTCCGCGCGTCAGCCGCCATTCCAAGGCTCTACAGGAATAAGTTCCACAGGGACATTTACCGTGACCTGAGTAAGCTTCAGAAAAGCATCGACGAAAACGACGCGGAAAATTCCAGTCTGGACACGTTCAGTCTCGAACTTTTCGAGAACATCGCATGGCTCATGGCAAAGCATGCGGACAAAGAAGTTCCGGATACTCCGGAGGAATGGCTGGACGAGTTCTCCACGTTCTCGATCTACGAGATTCTCCCTCAGATCATTGAGCTGTGGGGACTCAATACGGAACAGCAGGTTCAGTCTAAAAAAAACACCATGCGACAGAGCGGGAAATGACAACCCCGCTCTTTTTACTGCGCTGCGTACAGATCGGACTTTCGATCTCGGAACTTGATCTTCTCACGATCGGAACCGTAAACGACATGTACGCGGAGATGTCGAACGACGACTGGGACTACCCGGAAATCGCGACGCAGGAAATGATGGACAGATTCTAAGGAAGGAGGCTTCGTATGGCTGACAGAATCAAAGGCATCACAGTCGAGATCGGCGGCGATACGACCGGCCTCTCGAAAGCGCTGTCCGGCGTCAACAAGGAAATCAGGAACACCCAGTCCCAGCTCAAGGACGTAAACAAGCTCCTGAAACTCGATCCGACCAGCTCCGAGCTCATCGCCCAGAAGCAGAAACTGCTCTCTCAGGCGGTGACGGAAACAAAAGACAAACTCACACAGCTGAAATCGGTGCAGGATCAGATGGACGCGGGTCTTAAAAACGGCAGCGTCACGCAGGAACAGTACGACGCATGGCAGCGTGAGATCATCGCAACCGAGCAGGAACTGAAGAACCTCGAGGAACAGACAAAGAATACGGATTCCAGTATTGCGGCCACACTAAAACAAACCGGTTCCAGGATGCAGGAAGTCGGCGGCAAGATCTCAGGCGTCGGCGAATCCCTCTCCAAAGGCGTGACTGCGCCGATCACCGCTCTCGGGGCGGCTTCTCTTGTCGCTTTCGGCGAAGTGGACTCCGGACTTGACATCGTGACGCAGAAAACCGGTGCGTCCGGGCAGGCGCTTGAAGAAATGCAGCAGAGCGTCAAAAATCTCGCGACGCAGATTCCGACGGACTTTGAAACCGCAGGCGCGGCCGTCGGCGAAGTCAACACAAGATTCGGTCTCACCGGGCAGGCGCTTGAGGATCTGTCGGGCAAGTTCATCAAGTTCGCGCAGCTGAACGACACGGACGTATCCACCTCCGTCGACAACGTTTCCTCCGTCCTGAACGCCTTCGGGCAGTCCACGGACGACGCGGGCGACCTTCTGGACGCCTTGAACGCCACCGGACAGGCGACCGGGATCTCCATGGACACGCTGGCAAACGACCTGTCGCAGAACGCCGCACAGTTTAAGGAGATGGGGCTGACCGCCCAGCAGGCCGCCGGATTCATGGGCATGGTGGAAATGTCCGGCCTCGACACCTCAACGGCGATGGCCGGTCTTAAGAAAGCCATGAAGAACGCGGCGGATGACGGCATGTCCCTCGATGAGGCGCTGAAAGGTTTCTCCGACACGATGAGTTCCAACAAGTCGGACACCGAAAAGCTGCAGGCCGCCTACGACCTGTTCGGAAGCAAGGCAGGCGCTGCATTCTACAACGCCGTGCAGAGCGGGAAACTCAACCTCGACGATCTGTCCGGCACGCTCGGCGATTTCTCCGGCAGTGTGGAAAACACGTTCAACGAGACGCTCGACCCGATCGACCAGTTCCAGATGACATTGAACTCTCTGAAGGAAGTCGGCGCTGACATCGGAAACAGCCTCGCGACTGTTCTCAAGCCTGTTCTGCAGGACATCTCGGCCGCGCTTCAGAAGTTCGCGGACATCTGGAACGGCATTCCCGGACCCGTGCAGGAAACCATCGTGAAGATCGCTCTTATCGCCGCGGCCGTGGGACCCGTGCTCATCGTCATCGGCAAGCTGATCACCTCGGTCGGGACGATCCTCACCGTCATACCGAAGATCACGGCGGCGGTCACCGGCGTGAAAACCGTTATCACAGGGCTGAACGCGGCGATGGCCGCCAATCCGATCGGGCTTATCATTACCGCCATCGGACTGCTCGTCGCCGCATTCATCTATCTATGGAACAACTGCGAGAGTTTCCGGAACTTCTGGATCGGTCTCTGGAACAACATCAAGGAAGTCGCTGTCACGATATTCACTGCGATCAAAGACTTCTTTACGACGATCTGGACGGCGATCACAAGTGTATTCACCACCGCCGTGAACGGAATCAGCACGTTCCTTTCCGGCGCCTGGAATGGCATAAAGACCGTCGTTGAAACCGTCATGAATGCCATCAGCACCGTGATCCGGACCATCTGGAACGGTATCAAATCCTTCTTCACGACCATATTCACGGCGATCCAGACTGTGGTGACGACCTACTTCAATATTTACAAGACAGTAATCACCACGGTCCTCACCGCCATCCGGACTGTTGTGACCACCATCTGGAATGCGATTAAAACCGTCATCACCACCGTGGTAAACGCAATCAGAACCGCGGTGACCACAGCGTGGAACGCGATCAAAACCGTGACCTCTACCGTCTTTAACGGAGTGAAATCGGTCGTAACCTCGATCTGGAACGGCATCAAGTCGGCCGTCATGTCCGTCGTGAACGCCATGAAGAGCGGCATATCCGGCGCGTTCAATGCGATCAAAAGCACGATATCCGGAATCCTTAACGGCATCAAGGGAAAATTCTCTTCTGTTTTCAACGGGATCTGGAGCTTCGTCTCCGGAATCGTCGGAAAGCTCAAGAGCGTCTTTAACTTCAAGTGGAGCCTGCCGAAGATCAAACTCCCGCATTTCTCGATAAGCGGCAAGTTCAGCCTGAACCCGCCGAGCATCCCGCACTTTTCCGTTTCCTGGTACAAGAAGGCGATGGAGGGCGGCATGATTTTAAAAGACGCGACAATCTTCGGACAGTCAAACGGCACGCTCCTCGGAGGCGGAGAAGCCGGTGACGAGGCAGTCGTCGGCGTGAACTCTCTTAAGAGCATGATACGCGAGGCGGTAAATGACAGCTCCGGCTCAGGCTACAACGGTCCGCTCATCAACATCGAGACGATGAGCGTAAGAAACGACGACGACATACGGAAAATATCCCAGCAGCTCAACAGCCTGCTTGTGGGCAGCCGCCGGGCGAAAGGAACGGTGATCTGAATGGGCTTCAAATTCAACGGCAGAACTTCCCAGAGCTTCGGCCTTGCCACACGAATGACCAAAGAATACAAGATGCCGGATTTCACCAATAATACGATCACCGTTCCGGGACGCGAGGGCGTGTTCGACTTCGGTGAGACGATCGGCGAAAGGAAGATCGAGATTTCCTGCTTCATCCCGCCGGGCAAATCCGACGCGGACTTTCTCGCTCGAAAGGATGAAATCATCGCATGGCTGAATCCGGACGAGGGGCTCCGCGATCTGATCCTCGACAAGGAACCGGACCGCGTGTACAAAGCGAGACTCGAAGGAGGATTCTCATTTGATAAGGCGGTTCGCAACTCCTGCACTTTCGATCTCACGTTTTTCTGCCCGGACCCGTATGCCTACGCGAAAGCAGACGAAACCTATGAATTCACCGAACCCGGCACTTTCACGCTGAACCGGGAACTTGGAAACGCGGACTCCCTTCCGGTCTATCTCCTTCAGGCCAGTCTCACGAAGGAAAAAAGCGCTGTTCTGACCACAAACGGTAAATCACTGGAAATCAGCGGACAACTCGGAAAAGAAGAGATCCTCGTGATCGACTCCGCGCTCATGACGGCTAAAGTCACGGATGCGGAAGGCAATACGCTCCGGAACGGTCTGCCGCTCATAAAAAGCCTGAACTTTCCGGAACTTAACCCCGGCGGGAATACACTCGTGATCGACGCGGACAGCAGCACCGAGCAGGTTGTCAGAGAGCTGAAATCACAGGAATATTTCACAGGACAGGTTCCCGCCTTCTGGGGAACGGACGGTCTGTGGCGGTTCAACGAATCAGAGCCTGACTCCGGCACCAGTCTCGCCGACTCCTCCGGCAAAAACCGCAGTGCGGTAATCAGCGGATGGAGCGGCACGACCGCGAGCCTTCCGTCCGGGCATCTCGGACGGTCATTCAGAATGAATATCAACGACCCGGAGACAGAAAAAACCTATCTCAAGGTGACGAACGACGGTACGATCTTCTCCACGCTCGGGGAAACGATCGCCGTCGGAGGGTGGTTCATGCCGACCACCTACTCCGTCGGGAATACGTACTGCCCGCTGTTCAACACGCGCTACGGTCCGGGGCAGCCGATCTTCTACCTGTCGCTTTTATCCGGGAAGCCGAGGATCATGCTCTACGATTCTTCAGGGACACTGATCCTCGATAAATCCGTGACGCCGTCTTTCACTCTGGAAAACGGCGGCTGGTATTTCATCGCCTGTCTCATCAGACCAAACGACAAAACCGCGCAGTATATTCTTGGCGATCGCAGCACCGGCACGGTCTGGGAATCAGACGTCCTCAGTTTCACGGGGACGCTCAACGCCTCCTGCACGGCGGACCTGATCTGGGGCATGCATTCCGACTCCTACTGGTATGCGGGCAGCTTCGACGACTGGTTTCTCGACTGCGATTCCGACCTCACCGCGGATGACATATCCCTGTGGCTCAAGGAATCCCTGTCCGCAAACGCCGCGGATTCCGATGCAAGCGTGGACGGACTCACGACGGAGAACGCCGTGACCCTGAAAGCGGCAAGCGGCGCATACCCTTCGTCCGGGACGCTCACCACGGCGGCTGTCTCCTACGGGATTGAAGGCACCTGCCTTGTCACCGTGGACGCGGAAACCCCGGACGGGACCGGAATCACGGCAGAAACTTCGACATCGGACGATCTTTCGGCATGGAGCGACTGGGCTTCACTCGGGAATGACGGCAGTGTGCAGTCCGGATCAGGGCAATACATCCGTTTCAGGATAACCCTTACGACAACGGACACCTCGAAGACCCCGACGTTCAGAGGAATCAGTCTTTCCGTTCCGGGTGAATCATCATTCAAGAAGCTGAAGATAATAGCCCGCAGCAGATGGAGGTGACAGACATGGCGGACGATAAGGACCTCATCGTTCTCGATAAGGAAGGAAACAAAGAAGCCGTACTCGAAAACACCTATAACGTCGTCGTCACGGGTGAGATCAACGGCATCGATACGCTGGAGTTCAATCTGCCTTTCAAGGACGGCAAACGAAAATATCTTGAAAACGAGAAACAGATAACGGTCGGAAACGATATTTACCGGATCCGAACCATCACGGACGAGAAAAACGAGCAAGGAGACGCTGTCACCTCCGTATATGCCGAAGCCGCATTCTATGATCTCGGATTCTCAGTGAAGAAAACGGAACAGACCTTCAACGCGGATACGGCCGACGTCCCGATGGCCTACGCACTTAAGGACACCGGCTGGACGCTCGGAACGGTCAACGTCCGCACGAAGCGCACCTGGACATCTACGGAGAAAAACGCTCTGGCGATTCTCCGGAAGGTGCAGGATCTTCACGGAGGCGACCTTATCTTCGACAACGCGAACAGGACCGTGAGCCTTCTGACCTTCAGCGGCACGGACTCCGGCGCGCTCTTTTGCTACAAAAAGAACATGAAGTCCATCAAGCGCGTCATCGACACGCAGAGTCTCATCACGCGCCTTTATGCCTACGGCAAGGACGGCATGACATTTGCGTCCATCAATGACGGGAAGGAATACGTCGAGGACACCACATACACAGACGAGATCCGCATATCCACTCTCGACTGCTCGAATTTCACGAACCCCTACCAGATGAAGGAATATGCCGAGATGCGTCTTGCGGATTACGCCTCCCCTCGCATCTCCTACGTTTTGAACGCGATGGATCTCTCCGTCCTCACAGGTTACGAACACGAGACATGGAAGCTCGGCGACATCGTGACTGTGAAAGAAGACGAACTGGGCCTTTCCATCAAGACAAGAATCGTGCGGCGGGAATACAACCTGCGTGAACCATGGAACACCGTACTCGAATTATCGACCACGCTCCGGGAGCTCGGAGACTCCTCATCTCAGTGGGACGCCGCCGCCGACACGCTTGCCGGAGCGAACCTCGTCGACAGCCAGGAGATGCAGGACCTTGTGCCGTTCAACCATTTGAAGAACTCACGAGCCGACTCCGGCCTGTCTTACTGGGAAAACTCCGGATTCGAAGTGGATGCGGAAAACGGCGTTTCGGGAACCGCCTCCTTCAAATGCACCGGAGCGCTGAATACCACGAAAAGCCTGACGCAGATCGTGACTCCGGCAAACCGGGACAGTTACACCTTCTCCTGCCAGATCGCATCGGATGATCTGAAAAAGGGAGAAAACGGTCAGGTCGGCGTGGAGGTCACCTTCGAATATGAAGACGGAACGACAGAGACACGGTTTATCGATCTGATATAAGGGAGAAAGACATGGCAAGTTTTACGCATGTGGCGCAGGCGGTCTCCCCGCAGAACGGACGTGTCAAAAAAATACGTGTCCGGGTCTGCGTGACCGACTGCACCGGAACCATCCATATCACCGACATGCTCCTGCAGGGCGGATCGATCGCGACCGGATGGGTCGGGCATGTAAGCGAGATCAAATGGACGGAGGACGGTGAGTAATCATGCCGATATTCACACGATTCACGGAAACCATCGAGAAAAAGGAAAAGAAGCGTATCGTCTCAGTCACACTGAAACCACAGGTGACCGACTGCACGGGAACGGTCTGGTTCACCGATCTCATGCTGCAGGAGGGCGACCGCCTCTCCGGATATGCAGTCAACACGGAAACGCTTCAGAAGGAGTACGAAACCGGTGATGAATACGCAGTCACCGGCAAACGATTCTACAACGGCATCGTCCGCGGAAACACGACCTGCATCATTTTCAATCTCGGCAAAACCACCGCAGGACTCGACTGGAAGATCACGCCAAACCAGAACATGAAAGCCGGCAGCATCTCTCTTGCATTAGGGGCCGGAGCGCATAAGGCGACCTTCGCCGAAGCGGCAGCCGCCGGAGACGAACTGAAACTTCACGCGTCTTCACGAGAATGTCTGAAAAACGGATCGGCCGCTTCAAAGAACGGCTTTTTCCAATATTCTGCGGCCGGGGACAGCAAGCATCCGGTGACGGTCGAAGATAAAAAGTCTGCACGGCTCTACGTTGAATTTCAGGAGATGGAGGACGGTGATCTGATATGAGCCTTGATGTACTCAAAGGCCGCAAGTGTATGGTCTGGACATTTATGGGAAACGCGAGAATGTACACCGCGCTTGATAATTACGGAGACCGCCTGTCACAGGTCGGTCTTTTTTCTTTCAAGGTAGACAAGACCGGTACCATCACGGAATCCGGCGTGGCGATCAGCGACATGCTGACCTACGTCAATAAATACTCTCACATCACATGGCTTCTGACCGTTCGGAACGACGGGACGTCCGGCGTGTTCACCGCCCTCAGGGAAAACACGGACGGCGCGCAGGACAAGTTCCTGACGGAACTCGTGCGGATCATGGAGAAATACCCGTGGTGCGACGGCGTCGACATCGACCTCGAGAGAGGCGGCGGCTATTCCACGCACGCAAAGTCCACCGCCATGTTCCGTAACATCTGGAACGCGGTCAAAACTTACGACAGCACGAAGAAAGTCAACATCTGTCTCCCCGGCATGAACTCGGTGAACGGCTCGGTCGGCGGCGAAAACTGGTGCGTCTACGCGGATCTGAACGATTACTGCGATACCGCTGCCATCATGAGCTACGGCATGGCGTGGGCGGGTTCCGCTCCCGGGCCGGTGTCTCCGAAGGACTGGCTTGACGGCATCTACGACTACGCCTCCCGAGTCATGACGCCGGAAAAAGTGTTCATGGGACTTCCCGCCTACGGATGGAACTGGCAGATCTACGACACACCGGAAAACCTCGGCAAGACTTACCGCGGAGTTTCCAACACATACTACGCGGCGAAAAACTGGATGACGGGAAAATACAACTTCACGGACGACAAACCTCCGCAGCCCTTCATCCCGATCCTCGCTTACTGGGACGACTACAACAAGGTTCCTTATGCCTTCCCGCAGGTCTATGACTTCATGGAGGGACGGGACGCCGCAAGGTATGAGTACCCGCAGCTGAACGGAACATACAACCGCAGACATTACCTCACGGCCTACGGCAAGACGCAGAAAACTGGCTTCGGTACCGTCTATGTGGATCACGACGGAACGCCGGACAGCTATTCAGGCATCGTATCCAGCGAAAACGGCATAGCCGTCATGGGCGACGAAGGAAGCGCTACATACCGCTTCACCATCTCATCCGCCGGGACATACGACATCGCTGTACGGCTCTGCTATCCCTTCTGGGACAAGAACGGCATCTACGTATCGATTGACGGAACGGAGAAGCGTTTCACGGAGTCGCGCCTGTGGTGGCCGTACTGGAGAAGCACCTTCTGGGCGAGTCTCGCAAACGGGATATCCCTTTCCTCCGGAGCGCATACCATCACGGTGTCAGTCGACGTAAAGGGCGTCCAGTTCTACGGATTCCGCGTCTGCTCATCGTTCACGGAAGCACCGTCCGCAGGCTCTGCGTCCTTTACGCTCTCTCCGAGGAAGTTCATCGACGTGGACGGAAACGAATGCCAGCCCGACAAGGGATTCAAGCTCACAACCGAGGTGCTCCGCAGAAAGCCGGATTCCGCGCTCATCTGGTACGCCGATTTCAGGGACTACGGAATGCTCGAAACAGGTTACTGGAAAACCGTATCCGGCTCATGGAAGATCTGGCGGGAGGACGAAAACTCAGAGAGCCGCGTCTACTCCCAGCTTGACGGGAGCGGACAGTTCGCATGGAACTACGACGGTTTCCGCGACATTCACCTTAGAGCGCGTCTTGCGTTTCCTTCCGGAAGCACTGGCCGCGCTGGGATCTTCTGCGGGAGCCTGTTCTGCTGCCTGAACTACGATACGCAGGCCGTGGAGCTTTGGAACGGGAGCACGAAACTCGGAAGCTACGGCCAGAGCCTCAGTCAGACAAGGTCAACCGATCTGAGAACTGATCCGATGATGTACACCATCGAAATGCGGATCAGAGGAAACACGGTGCGCGTCTATTCCGGCGCGGCCTACACGCTTCGTTTCACCGCAAACATCAGCGGATTCACCGGCGGCTCAGCGGGATACCAGAGCGACAGCCGGACCGTGTGTGAGCTTCTCCGTATGGGCGACGCATGGACCTATGAACCTTATGAACGCTTCGACGTCACGTTTCCGGACGGCACCGTCACGCAATACGGCAGGATCAGCCGCACAAACTGCACATGGGACGACGAGTTCCAGGTGTTCACGCTGACATCCGACGTGGAAGAACCCGACACGAGAAGCGAATCCATCTCGATGGACTATGAGTTCTACCACTCGGCGCAGCTCAGTCTCGAATGCGGGAAGGATTACACGGTAACCATCACGCCAAGGGATATCAACATCTGGCTGTCCCGCCTGTTTCTCGGCGACGCGGACGGATTCTCGATCCTCTACTATCAGGACGTGGACTCGCTCGTCTACTGGGCGAATCAGGCGGCCTACCGCTGGGGACTTCGCGGAATCGCGATCTGGTCGCTCGGACAGGAGGACTTAAGACTCTGGGAGGCTTTGCCTAAGCAAACCGGATAAACAACATACGGATAACAGTTTCCAATGGCTGCCTGCAATCACGCAGGCGGCCTTTCTTTATGCCATTTTTCAAAGGAGGTTACACATGAAGGAATTCTGGTCAATCATTCAGCTCATCTTCGCCGGAGTCGGCGGATGGCTCGGCTATTTCCTCGGAGGCTGTGACGGGCTGCTCGTTGCGCTCATCATCTTCGTGGTCTGCGACTACATTACCGGCGTACTGTGCGCCATCTCCGACAGGAAGCTCTCGAGCGCGGTCGGCTTCAGGGGAATCTGCCGCAAGGTGCTGATCTTCATTCTGGTCGGCATCGCCAACATCCTCGACATCCATGTGCTCGGTCACGAAGGCGTTCTGAGGACGGCGATCATCTTTTTCTACATCTCGAATGAAGGACTCTCCCTTACCGAAAACGCCGCACATCTCGGTCTTCCGGTCCCGGAGAAGCTGAAGAACGTATTGGA
Organism: Anaerovoracaceae bacterium; assembly: GCA_050953425.1. Lineage (GTDB taxonomy): Bacteria > Bacillota > Clostridia > Peptostreptococcales > Anaerovoracaceae > RUG100. The sequence goes on from JBMNMQ010000002.1 coordinate 217,887, forward strand.
ACAGCTGCATGACAGAAACGACAAGGAGGAGAAATAACATGGCGATGAAAGGAATTGACGTAAGCCGCTGGCAGGGGAACATCGACTGGGCGAAGGTAAAAGCGTCCGGCATTCAGTTCGCCATCATCAAGGCAGGCGGCTCGGATGACGGCTTCTACACGGACAGCAGATGGGAAGCCAATTACAAAGGTGCGAAAGCAAACGGCATCGCGGTCGGAGCCTACTATTTCGTCGGTCCGAAATGCGTGAATGCCGCAGCCGGGAAAGCGGATGCCGAAAGGTTCATCCGGCTTCTTAAAGGCAAGCAGCTCGAATACCCGGTGTTCATGGACAACGAGGCGCAGCCGGCCTCGGCAAAAGCCGGTATCACGGAAGCGGCGATCGCATTCTGCGAAATGATGGAAACCGCCGGATACTTCGTCGGAATCTACGGTTCCGCCTATTCCGGATTCCGTGAAAGGATGGACGATTTCAGGCTCTCCGCCTACACCCACTGGGTCGCGCAGTACGCCTCGAAATGCACCTATTCAGGCAAGTACGGCATCTGGCAGTATTCTTCCTCAGGACGTGTAAACGGTATCAGCGGAAACGTAGACATGGATCTGAGCTATGTGGACTACCCGTCTGTTATCAAATCCGGCGGGTTCAACGGATTCGGAAAAAAGACTGCCGCTGTTTCCTCTCCGGCGGGTAAATCCGTAGACGAACTGGCAAAAGAAGTCCTGGCGGGATCCTGGGGAAACGGTGATGACAGGAAGAAAAGACTCACCGCAGCCGGATACAGCTATGACGCTGTCCAGGCAAGAGTCAATGAACTGCTCGGTTCAAAGAAAACCGCTCCCGCTGCCGTATGGTACACGGTCCGCTCCGGAGACACTCTCACAGCGATCGCCGGAAAATACGGCACGACCGTATTCTCCATTCAGAAGCTGAATCCGTCTTTGATAAAAAACGTCAACCGGATTCAGGCCGGATGGAAAATCCGGGTGAAATAACTTGATAAATTTACAATCTCTATCCTGCATATGCCCGTTTCCGGCATGTGCAGGATTTTTTTATTTTTCCGGGGGTTCGTTTTGCCGTGTTTTTCGAGGACGGAAGACATGAAGGGAGAACAACAGAGAATCGAGGTGAAGACATGAAGCTCAGACACAGAATTCGTATCAACGTCACGGACAGCTCCGGACGCAGGAAGAAGGTTCTCAGCGGCGGTGTCCGCTGCCTTCCGGCAAAGCTCCTCACGGCTCTCTTCGGGGAAAACACGGAAGTACTGATCCTCTCCCCTGGTCAGAGCGTCCAGTCAGTCGAGATCCACGAAATGAAAGGAGGCGAAACAGATGACACAGGAAGAACTGCTGAAGTCCATCGCGTCTGATCTGCGCAAGACCGCGGATGACATCGAGATGCTTGCCGGACTGAAGCGCGGTGCTGAACCGGAGAAAAAGCCGGGGCAGGCTGCCGAAGCTGTGCCGGAGGAAAAACCGGTGACACTCGAGGAACTCCGTACTGTGCTCTCCGACAAGAGCAGCAAGGGTTTCGGTAGTCAGGTGCGTGACCTCATCCGCTCCTACGGCGCGGTAAAGCTCAGCGCGGTAGACCCCGCACATTACGGCGAGATGCTGAAGAAAGCCGAGGTGATCGGGAATGCCGGTTAATCACGCGATGCTCTCGCCGTCCAGCGCCCACAGGTGGCTCAACTGCACACCGTCGGCGCTCCTTGAGAAGTCCTTTGCGGACTCGGAGACAGCCGCCTCTGCCGAAGGAACAGCCGCCCACGCTCTTGCTGATCACAAGGTGAAGCGTGCTCTGAAACGCCGCAGCAAGCGTCCGGTTTCTGATTACAACACAGACGAGATGGAGGAATACACTGACGATTACCGCGACTACGTTATGGAGCAGCTCGGGCAGGAACGGCAGACATGCGGTGACGCACAGGCCTATACGGAGATAGAACTGGATCTCTCTTCCTATATTCCGCACGGTTTCGGAACCAGCGACTGCATCATTGTTTCCGATAACAGGATGCATGTCATCGATCTGAAGTACGGTCAGGGAGTGCTCGTGGAATCAGAGGAGAATCCGCAGATGATGCTGTACACGCTCGGCGCTCTCGATCTCTTCGGAGATCTGTATGACTTCGAGGATGTGTCGCTGACCATCTTCCAGCCAAGGCGTGACAATATCTCGACCTGGAACACTACTGTAACTCACCTGCGCGCATGGGCTGAGGAAGTCCTGAAGCCGAAGGTAGCCCTGGCAAGCGAAGGTCTCGGGGACTACTGCTCCGGTGACTGGTGCCGCTTCTGCAAAGCGGCTGTGAAGTGCCGTGCCAGGGCTGAAAAACAGCTCGCACTGGCACAGTACGAGTTCCGGAGACCCCCTCTTCTCACCGATGAGGAGATCGACAGGATTCTGCCGGAGATCGACAGTCTGAAGGCCTGGGCGGACGGCATCCTGCAGTACGCCACGGATGAAGCGGTCAGTCACGGAAAGCGCTGGGACTCACGCAAGCTGGTCGAAGGCCGTTCCGTACGAAAATACACCGACGAGCAGGCAGTTGCGGAGGCAGCGAAGAATGCCGGATACACCGATATCTGGCGCAGAAGTCTCATTCCCATCACGGAAATGGAACGCCTGATGGGTAAGAAAACGTTCCATGAAGTGCTCGGCGGGCTTGTCTTCAAGCCGCCGGGAAAACCGACGCTCGTTCCGAAATCCGACAGGCGTCCTGAATTAAAGACAAACGATGTTCATGAAGAATTCAAGGAGGAAATGTAATTATGTCAATCAACGACAAGACTAAGGTGGTAACCGGTATCGTAAGGCTCTCCTATGCGAACGTATGGGAACCGAAATCCATCAACGGCGGCAAGGAAAAGTACAGCGTTTCGCTGATCATCCCGAAGTCGGACAAAAAGACCATCGACGCTATCAACAAGGCTGTCGACGCTGCCATTGAGGAAGGACTGAACAAGTTCGGCGGAAAGAAACCGAACAAGGCAGCCATCAAGCTCCCGCTCCGCGACGGCGATACGGAACGCGATGACGAGGCATATAAAGACAGCTGGTTCGTGAACGCAAACAGCACCACTCCGCCGCAGATCGTCGACAAGCATGTTCAGCCGATTCTCGACCGCAGCGAAGTGTACAGCGGATGCTACGCAAGGGTGTCCGTGAACTTCTACGCTTTCAATTCCAACGGCAACAAGGGCGTGGCGTGCGGTCTTGGCAACATCCAGAAGATCCGTGACGGCGAGCCGCTCGGCAGCCGCAGCAGCGCAGCAGACGACTTCTCCGATTTCTCCGACGGCAGCGACGACAGTTTCCTTGACTGATGTCAGAAAGGCGCAAATCATGAAAAACATTCTTGATACAGTTCTCTACATCATCTACGCCCTCTTCGGGCTCGGCGGACTCGGACTCATGATCACCATGGTGGTGGTCACTGTCCGGAATACAAAGCGTGACGACGCGTTCGAGAAGGAACTGCATGACCAGAAGTTAAAGAACGAAGCAGATGCCGCGGAACGCGACCGCAGATACGCAGCCGAAAAGGAAAAGCGGGATAAGGAGTACCATGAGCGGCGCATTGCGGCTCTCGAAGACATGAAACACTGACAACAGAATAACGGCAATATGGAATGGCGGCGGGAGACAGAACTTCCGCCGCTTGTTTTTATGAGGTGATTTATGAAAACACTGAGTATTGATCTCGAAACCTTCTCTGATGTCGATCTTGGAAAATCCGGTGTCTACAGGTACACAGAAAGCCCCCTCTTCGAGATTCTTCTGTTCGGCTTCGCCAGGGACGACGATCCGGTGACCGTCATCGATCTGACGGCGGGTGACAGAATACCGGAGGATGTGCTTGACGCACTGACTGATGAAAGCGTGACAAAATGGGCGTTCAACGCAGGTTTTGAGAGAGTCTGTCTCTCCGCGTATCTCAGAAAATATTATCCGGAGCGCTTTGTCTCCTACAGCATCCCGGAAGATACCGTAGGAAATTATCTGGATCCGGCGTCATGGCGCTGTTCCATGATCTGGTCCGCATATCTCGGCCTTCCGCTCTCCCTGAAAGGCGTCGGTGAAGCGCTCGGCCTTGAGGAGCAGAAAATGTCCGAGGGCCGTGACCTCATCCGCTACTTCTGCGTGCCGTGCAGGCCGACGAAGACGAACGGCGGCAGGACACGGAACCGTCCGTCAGACGCACCGGACAAGTGGGCTATCTTCAAGTCCTATAACAAGCGTGACGTCGAGGTTGAGATGTCCATCAAGAAACGGCTGCGCCATTTTCCGGTTCCGGATTCCGTGTGGGAGGAATATCACATCGACCAGGAGATCAACGACCGCGGAATCCTCGTGGATCTTGATATGGCAAAGCAGGCCATCCGCATCGATGAAAGATCCCGGACGGCGCTTACGGAAAAGCTCCGCCGGCTCACCGGACTCTCAAACCCGAACTCGGTTGTTCAGATGAAGGACTGGCTGAACGGACACGGCCTGAAGACCGATACGCTCGGCAAGAAAGCGGTTATGACGCTCCTCGATAAAGCACCCGCCGATCTGAAGGAAGTGCTGCTTCTCCGGCAGCAGATCGCGAAGTCAAGCGTAAAGAAATACCAGGCGATGCAGAATGCTGCCTGCGCCGATCACAGGGCAAGAGGAATGTTCCAGTTCTACGGCGCGAACAGATCCGGGAGATTCAGCGGCAGGCTGATCCAGCTTCAGAATCTCCCGCAGAACCATATGCCCGATCTGAAGGAAGCCCGGATGCTTGTGAAGAACGGTGATTACGAGTCTCTTGAGATTCTCTACGACTCCGTTCCGAATGTACTCTCCGAGCTGATAAGAACAGCCTTCATTCCCCGCTCCGGCATGAAATTCATCGTCAGCGACTTCTCATCGATTGAGGCGAGAGTCCTGGCATATCTGTCCGGTGAACAGCACACGATTGAATCCTTCGCAAAAGGTGAAGACATCTACTGCGCCACAGCCTCGGCCATGTTTCACAAGCCCGTGGTCAAGCACGGCGTCAACGGAGAACTCCGTCAGAAAGGCAAGATCGCAACTCTCGCCTGCGGCTACGGTGGATCCGTCGGCGCTCTGAAAGCGATGGGAGCACTTGACATGGGACTGAAGGAGGACGAACTGCAGCCGATCGTTGATGCGTGGCGTGCCGCCAATCCGCACATCACGAAATTCTGGTGGGACGTCGACCGTGCCGTAAAGGAGGTCATCCGGACAAAGGAGCCGAGAGAAGTCAGAGGAATCCGTTTCTTCTACAAAAGCCAGATGCTGTTCGTCCGTCTCCCTTCCGGCAGAGATCTCGCCTATGTAAAGCCGATGCTTCAGCCGAATCAGTACGGAAACGAATCCATCAGCTACATGGGAATCGGAGCCACGAAGAAATGGGAACGCATCGAATCATACGGCCCGAAATTCGTCGAGAACATTACCCAGGCTGTCAGCCGCGACATTCTCTGCTATGCTATGCGGACCCTGTCCCACTGCTTCATCTGCGCTCATGTGCACGACGAGCTGATCATCGAGTGCGGCATGGACGTATCCGTCGATGCGGTTTGTGAACAGATGGGCAGAACCCCGCCTTGGGCACCCGGACTTCTGCTCCGTGCGGACGGTTATGAATGCGAATTCTATAAGAAAGACTGACGTTTCAGACGGGCAGACGCACTTTTTAATCTGAAGGGGTGCGTTTTGCCCGCCTTTTTAAGGACGGAAGACATGAAGGAGGTGCTCATCTATGACTGATGAACAGAAAACCCGTATCTTCCGCATGAGAGAACAGGGAATGAGCTATGACGCGATTGCCGCATCCCTCTCCCTTTCGAAGAACACCGTCAAATCTTACTGCCGCAGAAACGGCCTGGCAGGAAAGCGTGTCCGGTCTGATGAAGTCATGGAAAAAACCACCGAGTTCTGCCCGAACTGCGGAAAGCCTGTCCGGCAGATTCCCGGAAGAAAACATATCCGTTTCTGCAGCAGTGCCTGCCGTCAGGAATGGTGGAACAGCCATCTTGATCAGGTGAACCGGAAGGCTGTCTACAAATTCACCTGCGCTTGCTGCGGCAGACCCTTCTCCGCCTACGGAAACTCGCACCGGAAATACTGCTCTCACACATGCTATATCAAGGCAAGATTCAAAGGAGGCGCTGACAGTGAGTAGAGAGAAATCCGAAGCCGAGCGCCGCTACCAGGCAAGCCTGTCAGTTGCAAAATCCCTGCTGAAATCCGGCGTCATCACGCTGAAGGAATTCAACGAAATTGATACAATCCTGCTCCGCAAATACCGGCCTGTTTTCGGCACTTTATTCTCAGATAACGCTTGATACCATCGGCGGTTCAGAGTGATGAATAGACACGGAAAGGAGCTGATTTCATG
>JBMNMQ010000003.1:0-659519 GCA_050953425.1 Anaerovoracaceae bacterium
AGCCGTTCAAGCTCCTCTTCTCTGATCATTCGCATGTTACCGCCTCCTTTTCCGGAGCACCGTCCTTCCAGCTGGAATTGCCGCTCAGGTTCCGGAGCAGAATCTTCCGGGAAGTCTTGTACTCGTTTCCGATGAATCCGAGCCGAAGCAGGAAGCAGCGAAATGCATACTTTTCATTTGTGACTGGCCGCTCTGCTGCATTTGCCCGTTTCAGCTCTTTGGAATGCTTGCAAAGCAGGGAAATAAATTCTGTGTAAGCTTTCATCTCGTCGGCGTCCGGCACTTCATCGAACCATGGAAAGGCGATGCGGTCGTCCCGAATTTCAAACCGCAGGTCGTTTATGCCGAGTGCTTTCTTAATCAGACTCCCTTTGGCTTCGAGGATGTTGGTCAATGTTCCGACTGCTACCTTTTTGAGTGGAATCTCGATGGTTAAGCCTGTATTCTCGTCCTGCAACGCATCATGCACGGTTTCTTCCTGCTCTTCAGTCGATTCCTCAGCTTCGGTTCCTTTGCTGTCCTGTGATTCAGGCTCGAATCCCGAAATAGCAAGTGCCTCGGTGATTTGATCGATGGTTTCCTGTGAAGTGCGATCATCCCATTCAAGTCCGCCGTCCTTCGCCACGATGATATTTCCGATTGCATAATTGCAGGTTGGCATCTTCATGTAGACCGGTCTGATTCCGACTGTGCTTGAAATGACCTCGACCATTTCTTTTCTCTGTGTGCCTGTGACGTTGTAGTTGATTCGCATTGTGTTTACCTCCGCTTAGTTGTATTTCCTGAGGAGCAGCATGTAGGCAAGCTGGCTCGTTTCATCTTCCGGCTCGATATCCCATCCCCGGCTGTAGTTCAGCGTCACGCGCCCGTCGATGCGAAGCTCCATAATGCTGATTCTGCCGCCGTCGATGCCGTATTCCTCTGACGGCTCTGGGCAATGCTTTACGCAGTACCTGACCGGCGTATCGTTTACCAGAAGCGTTCCCTGTTCCCACATTTGCTTGTCCTCCATTTTCGTTTTCCGTAGGCTCTGTGCCTTTCGGTAATACATATATTGATCAGAACGGAAGTAATAGCAAGTCATTTCTGCGAGATATATTGATAAAGATTTGTGTCCTTCCAGGCACAGAAAAACAGCCATGCGGGAGTGCTAATTCCTACATGACTGTTCTCTTTTCCGCTTAAAGATGGTCGGTCAAATGTTCTTGTTTCCAAAATCGCTAAGTCCAACCATCTAAATGCCGCTCTTTTTTATCAGCAGGAGGAAAAGAAAATGATCACAAACGGGATCAATAGTGAGATCCGAAAAGAAAATGAATGCCGGTTTAACCGCAGCATTGCCATGATCTGCAGCATTCGGGCAGCACTGATTGCCCAGTATCTCTGGGAAGTGATGGATTACGAGAACGGCGTGCCGGAGGATTACTGGAGAAAAATGCCACAGAAGATGATCCAGACCGTCTATCCGTTCCTCAGCCGGCACATGATCCGGGACGCTCTGAAAGAGCTGACCAGTAACCGGATCCTCCGCGCATCGGAACGGAACGAGAGCCGGTTTGACCGGACCAGATGGTATCAGTTCACCGAATACGGCATGGAGCTGATGAGCCCGGGGAGTTATGCATGAACAGGGAAAGACAGCGGAGGCAATGCCCGGAACACTGTCCGTACCGCAGAGGACCTGCTCCCTTCTGCGGCTGTTGCATGATGGAAATTATTCAGGGAAAGAGCAGAGAAAACGAAAAGGAGGCGGAACATGACCGCAGACAAAAGCAAGCTGAAGGTGCTGAATAAACTGACGGATGAAGGTTTCGATACGGAAAAGAAGATCACATCCATTGATATGAAAGTCGCCTATGAACACGGACTGAGCGGAGAGATCGGCGTGATCCTGGAGCTGCAGGAAGCGATCCGAGACCGCAGGGTCATCGCATATCTGTGCAATGCGCTGGAGGACGCAAAGCCGAAAGCTGCTGAAAAGAAAGGCGCTGAGAAGGAGGAACAGGATGAGAGAAGAAGCGAAAACGTGTACGGAGGATACGGTTACAATCAGGAATAAGGAGGAACTCCGGATGATGGTGCATCAGCTTCCGGACGGTGTGGTGCTCCGGATCCGCATCGAGGAGGTGATGATTCTTGCCGAAGAAGAAGGAAAATGAGATCCGGGTTGTCAATATCCGTCTGGTGAAGGAGCCCTCTTTGTACAGCGATAAGCCGATCAATAATCCGGATGATGTTCTGGAGGCCGTGGCCGGTGAGCTGAAGGAATACGACCGTGAAGTGTTCGCCATCATCAACCTCAGGACGAACGGAAAGCCCATCAACCTGAATATCTGCAGCGTGGGAACGCTGGACTCGGCAATGGTAAGTCCCAGAGAAGTTTTCAAGAGTGCGATCCTGAGTAATGCCAAGTGCATTATCGCCGTTCACAATCATCCAAGCGGCACAGCGGATCCCAGTCCAGAAGACATCACCACCACCGAAAGGCTGGCGGAATGCGGGAGGATTCTGGATATTCAGCTGCTGGATCATATCATTGTTTCGGCAGAAACCGGTGCCATGACCAGCATGAGAAGCAGAGGGCTGATCCCGGAAGAGAGAACGTCCAGAAGCCCGGCATCCAGAGAACGATAAGGTTCAGCTCGGCAGCTCCGCATTGCGGAGCTGATACATTTCACGATAGTGAAGAAACGAGCGCAGGCTCGATTCTTCATTTCGCGGAATATAGAAAGGAATTCTACAGAACGTAGAAAATATATTCCTGATTCTACAATATGAAGAATTTTGTATTTGGATTCTACAAACTGCAGAACAGCATATTCGGGAGGTGATGAATGTGGCATATTATTCGGCAGATCAAATACAGCAGGCCCGGGAAATAGATCTTCTGACCTATCTCAGGAAGACGGATCCGGGGAATCTTGTGCATGTTTCCGGAGGGGAATACTGTACCAGAGAACACGACAGCCTGAAGATTTCCCATGGCAAGTGGATGTGGTGGTCACGGGGATTCGGCGGCGCATCGGCGCTGGACTATCTGATCAAAGTAAAATGTATTCCATTCACGGAAGCGGTTGGAATGGTGTTGGGCACGGAGGCTAAGCAGCCTCCTTTTTCTTTTGATCGGAAGGGGGCTAAAGCGAAGCGCCTGCTTCTGCCGGAAAAAGCATCGGACAATCATGCGGCGCTTCGCTACCTCACCGGCCGAGGCATCGACCGGAGAATCCTTGAGGAATGCATTGAACGTGGTCTGATTTATGAGTCATCCCCTTCTCACAATGTGATTTTTCTGGGGTTCGATGAGAAGAAAAAAGCAAGATACGCTTTCTTCCGATCGACCGGAAAAGACCGGATCATGGGTGAAGCAGCCGGTTCTGATAAGCGTTTTTCCTTCCGGATTGAAGGCTTCGGGAGGCGCATTCATGTCTTTGAAGGTGCCATTGATCTTTTGTCCTATGCATCGATCCGAAAGCGGAACGGAGAAGAATGGAATGAGGAAATGTTGCTTTCTCTGGGCGGAGTCTACGGAGGAGCGAATTCATCAAAACTCCCGGCAGCACTTGAACATTACCTGGACAGTCATCCGGAAACAGAAGAAATCGTTCTCCGCCTGGATGATGATTCTGCCGGGAGAAACGCTGTAAGATCGATCAGCGGTGGGCTGAACAGAATGTATCGCATCCGGAATGAACCGCCGTCATACGGGAAGGATTACAACGATGAACTGATGATTCTGAGGACCATGAAGCAGGAAAGAGGAGATGAATTTGGAGGAAAAGAAGAAACGAAGTCCCGGTCGTAAGAGCCGGCAGGAGCAGATTCGGGAGATCACGGACCGGCTGGAAAAAGGGGTGAAGGAAGTCTTTGAGAGTGAGAAGTACCGGGAAATGCTCCGGTGCATGAGCAAATTTCACCATTATTCCCTAAATAACTGCCTGCTGATCGCCATGCAGTACCCTTCCGCTTCTCTCGTTGCGGGCTACCGGACCTGGCAGAAAGAATTCGACCGGCAGGTCCGCAAAGGAGAAAAAGGAATCCGGATTCTGGCTCCCTGCAAATACAAAATAGAGAAGGAAAAGACAGATGGCGCAGAGAAAGAGATCGTCGAAATCACCGGTTTCCGGGTGGTCAGCGTGTTCGCCTATGAACAGACGGAAGGAAGAGAGCTGCCCATGATCAGCGTAAACGAGCAGACCGGAGATGTGAAAAACTATCATAAGCTGTTCGATGCACTGAAGGATATCTGCCCGGTTCCCATCTGTTCGGAGGATATCCAGAGCGGCGTCAATGGATATTATGATGATGCTGTCAGACGCATTGCCATCCGCTCCGGCATGAGCCAGATTCAGACGATCAAGACCATGATCCATGAGATCAGTCACCAGAGATTGCATTCCAGAGAGAATCTGGATGGAGAAAAACCTCTGGACCGGGGAACGAAGGAAGTCGAAGCAGAGAGCATCGCCTATACCGTTTGCAGCCATTATGGTCTGGATACCGCCGAATATACCTTCGGGTATGTGGCCGGATGGTCTTCCGAAAAAGAGACAAAGGAACTGAAGAATTCACTGGAACGGATCAGAACGACCGCCGATGAGATGATCACATCCATTGATCATGCAATGGAAAAACAGCGCGAGAAGGACAAAAAGAGAATTGAAAATGAGCGGTGAAGATGTCCTGTTTAGCAACAGATACAGTAAATTAACTTAAATATTGACAATTAACTTATTTGAAGTTAATATATAAAAAAAGAGTTAAGAGGTGTTTCCATGATCAATGGGCTGGGGAAACAACTGAATATGGAATTAACTGCAGAGCAAATTGTGGATAAATCCAGGCTCCCGTTGTATCTGTCAGTCAGGACAATGTATCGCATTCACGGTGATGGAATCGAATTCGTTGTTGTAGAGATTCCTGATCATTCCGGCTTTCGCATTCGCCAATTGAAGAAACAAATTGAATTATACAAAGAATATTTTAGTACGAATGTGGCATTTTCGCTGGAACATATTTCCCGATATCAGAGGGAGGTACTGATTGGTAACGGAGTACCATTTGTATGCCTTCCGGATCAGATCTATCTTCCGTTCTTGGGGATACTGCTAGCGAAACGGTTTCACGAAAATACAGAAGTTAATGTGGACAAACTGTCACCAGTCGCCCAGACTTTATTCCTGCTTCTGGCATACGGAGGTGAAAACGATCGATACAGCAAGACCATTGCTGCCAAAATACTGGGGGTTACAAATACCACGATCACCCGTGCCAGCAAACAGCTTAACGCAATCGGTGTAACTCTGGAGGAAACCGAGGGAACGAAGACATATATACGTAAGGCGGTTCAGGGAGCTGATTTTTTTGAGGCAGGAAAGCCATATCTTATCGATCCGATACAGCGGATTGTATATGCCAGAGAAGCTAATGATATGTGGGATTTACCGGAGGCCGGAGAAACGGCGTTAAGCGGGTTGTCAATGCTCAATCCACCTGCAGTTAAAACCAGAGCGATCTGGAAGAATGATGTGAAATCGAAAAACTATATCATGATTGATCCGGAGCTGGAGACTGAGGATGACTATATCCGTTTGGAGGAATGGAAATACTCACCAAAACTTTTTGCCAGAGATGGAAAAGTAGATCCAATTTCTTTGTACTGTACTCTGCGTGATGATCCGGATGAGCGTATTCAGGGTGAATTAGAACAGGTGGTGGAGAATATTAAATGGCTGTAATGGGGACGGAAGCCTTCAAAAAATATTTTGAAGGGTATGAGGACTGCTATACAATTATAGGCGGAACTGCATGCGATATTCTGATGTCTGAAGCACAACTGGATTTCAGAGCTACAAAGGATATCGATATGATTATCCTATTGGAAGACCGGTATCAGGAATTTGCTCAGAAGTTCTGGTCTTTTATCAAAGAAGGCGGTTACCGCTGTGGCTGGAGACAAAGTGATAAGGCTCATTTCTATCGCTTTACAGAGCCGAAAGCCGGCTATCCTGTTCAGATAGAATTGTTTTCGAGAAAGCCGGATTATCATCTTGAAGTGGAGACAGGAATTATCCCTGTCCATATAGATGATGACACTTCAAGCCTTTCCGCAATTTTAATGGACGAAGATTTCTATAAATTCATGATGACAGGCCGGAGAAGTGTGGATGGAATCAGTATTTTGACCGCTGATCACATCATTCCATTCAAGATGTATGCATGGTTGAATCTAACAGAGAAAAAAGCCATAGGAGAACATGTAAATAGCAAAGATTTAAAGAAACATAAGTATGATGTGTTCCGCCTTTTACAGATTGTTCCTGATGGAACTGTTGTGAAAACATCCGGGACGGTTAATAGAGCAATAGTGTCATTTCTGGATCTTATTCAAAATGATGATCTAAACCTTGAGTCTATCGGATTAGAGTTTACAAAGGAGCAGGGAATTGACCTTCTGCATCAAATCTATAATGTGTGAGAACTGATTGTATTTTACTATTTCGTTTACAACGGAGACTTGAATGTCTCCGTTTTTTATTGCAGCACACCGCTGTGCTGCCGGAATGTACTGCTAGTGAATTGTGAAAGGAGACCCGAATATGAACGAACAGAATGAAAAGCTCCGGGTGATTTTACTTAAGCCGGGAGAGCTGGCAGAGATTGTGGAAATTGATGACAATCTGGAATCGATGCAGAGACTTGTGGAAGGAAATATTGAAGAATATATGCCCTTCGAGGATGCATCGGATCCGCGCATCGGAGACTGCGCTGTCGTCTGCAATGAGGAAGGAAAGATGCGCGGCATGGAACTGAACAGAGGTATTTCAGATCAGAACGGACGGCTGCAGGACATCATTGCCGGTCCGTTTTTCATTTGCTACGCACCGGTTGAGAGCGAGAAATTTCTGTCCATGCCGCCGGATCTGGAAGAGAAAATGCGGAAAAAATTTGAATTTCCGGAGCGGTTTTTCGTTTCAGGAAACAGGATCCAGTCGAAAAAATCAGAACCGAAAAAGCAAGACCGGGAACACGTTGCAGAAAGGTAGGACGCTGTGCATAACTTTAGGCAAGCAAAGCCTTTGTACTCCCATGTGAGTACAAAGGCATGGGCACCGGCCGCCGGCACCCATAGATTTAGGGAGGACCCTAATACCCCTAGCCTTGCGAAGCAAGTCGCAGCGCAAGCGCGATGCAGGTGAGCAATGGCAGGTGTTTATGCAAGGATTGCCCGAAGCGAAGCGAGGATGCAATCTACTGCAAGACCCCGGAGGATGGAGGTGAGATTTTGGGAAGAAGAGGAAAAAAGAAACAGTTCTGGCTCAGCGATCAGCAGGCGGAGGATCTGGCGGAGAAAGCGAAGCGGGCGTGCATGACTGAAACCGATCTGGTCCGTCTCCTTCTCCGGGGCTATGTTCCGCCGGAAAGACCGGGGCCGGAATTTTTCGAGGACATGAACCGGATATCGGAATTTGCGGAGCGATTGCAGACACTATCCACAGTGACGTCCGGCGAGGAAGCACAAGAACTTCTTGAGTCAGAGGCAAAAGCATGGCGCACGTTCAGGCTCGAGATGGAACGGAAATATCTGATGCCGGAAAGGAGGAAAACAGAATGGCAGTGACGAAAATCAAACGGATCCGGGGCAATCCCGGAAACCCTTTGTCATATATCGGTAATCCGGAGAAGACCAGAAACCTTGGCTTCTCCGATGCAGACCGGCAGGCGCTTGCAGATGTTATTGCCTACGCTGCCGATGAAACTAAAACAGAGAAGCAGTACTTCACCACCGGGATCAACTGCGATGTGGAGAATGCACGAGAACAGTTCAACATTACCAAACAGAGCTTCAACAAGACGGGAGGAATCGTATGCGGACACTGCATGCAGAGCTTCGACGGATTCGAGGTGGCGCCGGAGGAAGCCCACGAGATCGGAGTGCAGCTGGCGAAGGAACTCTGGGGCGACCGCTTTCAGATCGTGGTTGCCACTCACTTGAACACAAACAATGTTCATAACCACATCGTTTTCAACTCGGTATCCTTTGTGGACGGAAAACGTTTTCACTTCTGCACGGAAGAGACCATGAGGATCCGTGCAGTATCTGACCGGATCTGCCGTGAGCGGAATCTGTCCGTCATCGAGCATCCGGAAGGAAAGCGGGTCCCCTACCATCTCTACAAAATGGAGAAAGCAGGCATGCCCACCAGATACAATGTGGCAAGGCAGGCGCTGGACGAAGCCATCTCGGTCAGCGCCAACATGGAGGAATTCAAATCGGAGCTGAAAAAGCGGGGTTATCTGTATCAGTTCAATCCCAGGCGCAAGTACTGGACCGTAACGCCTCCGGGATGGACAAAGGCCATCCGGACCGATCGCCTAGGGGATACCTACACAAGAGAGATGATTCAGCAGAGAGTATTTTCAAATGATATCGGTGTCAGGATGCAGCGGTTTCAGAAAGAATCCCGCAGCTCCAATCATTATGACCTGAAGCGCAGGATCGACAAAATCAAAGGGAGAAGCGGTCTGGAAAAGCTGTATCTCCGGTACTGTTACGAACTGGGATACCTGCCGAAGTACCGGCAGAATCCCGTGCGGCTTCATGCTGTGCTGAAAGAGGAACTCCTGAAGTGCGACCTGTACAGCGAGGAAGCAAAGCTCCTTGCCAGGTACAATGTCAGCACGGAGGAAGATCTGGAAAAAAGAATGAAGTCTCTGACGAAGCAGTACTCCGACGTCAGTGCCCGGCGTGATGAGCTGAGGCAGAAGCTCCGGCGGAAGATGCCGGTAGAAGAAGATGCAAAGTGCCGGGAACAGATCAGGGAACTGACCGCGGAGCTGAAGGATACCCGGAAGGAACTGAAGCTCTGCCGGGACATCCGGGAACGGTCCGGTCAGGTAGAACGGAATCTTGAAACTGTGATAGAAGACAGAACACGGGGAAAGGAGAGAAAACCATTATGAATCCAGGAGGAGATGCAGCAGAACAGGTCGTCAGGCTGTCGCTGGAAGGTGTGGAGGTAGCGGCGGGGATCACCGGAAACGGGGCCAAGAACATCGCCATTCTTCTTCATGCCGTGCTGAAGGAAGAACAGAAGACAAAGGGAAAGACCCGGCTCACCAACATGCTGAGAACCGGGAAAGAACTGAAGGTCTACACGGTGCAGCAGAAGGACCTGAAGAAATTCACACAGGAGGCCAAACGCTACGGGGTGCTCTACTGCGTGCTGCGGGACAAGAACAAAAAAGACGAGAACGCTGTGGTGGATGTAATCGCAAGAGCTGAGGACGCATCCAAGATCCAGCGGATCACTGAACGCTTCCGTCTGGGAACGGTGCCAACAGCGTCCGTCACCGGCAGCGTCAAAGAGCAGGAAAAATATTTTCCGGAAAAAGATGCACGGGAGAAGAAGGAGCCGGAGGCAAGGATCGAAAGAACCATGGGAGCAGGCCCCGGGAAACAAAAGCAGAAGGCAAACCCCGATTTGGCGAAGATGGCAAACGACCCTCCGTCCGAGCCAAGCTTGAGGCAAACAAGCCGCTCAAATGGGTCGACTGGAATGAATAAGCCATCTGTCCGGGAGAAACTGAGCTACTACCGGAGGCGGCAGTCCCGGGAGCAGAAGCTGTCCCGTGAAAAAGAGAAGATGCTTTCTTCCAAAGAAAATATTGTGAAAGTGCCGCATCCCAAGCGGCCGGGAAAGGAACGATAGGAAATGGTAAGAGATAACCGTGCTTAATAGAGTGCAGCAGCCCATACAAAATGCTGTAAGAAATGAACTAGCTGGTAACGCAGCAACTGGCGAAACATGCTGCGTTACTTATATTGTTCTCATTTTCATTATAAAGTTGAAAAGTTTCGATTAATCAGTGATACTATGAAAAATATGTGGTATAAGAATGTATACAACTGCTGATTGACCATTATATCGGATTTATCAGAATGATGTTATCAAATTAGAAAATGACAAATTTGAATTTATTTAAGAAAAATAGATTTACTTGTGCTTTGGGAAGATATTGTTGCAGTCAGTCATATTTGGCTTATTAAAGATGTGGGTTCGGCAGTAGGTGATGTCGGTTTTTACAATTGTAAAACATTTGTTATTTGAAACTTTTTAGCAAGTAAAGAATTATGTTTCTATGAACCTGAGAATACAATGGAAATATTGAATATACAAAAATAACAGGTGAGAGAGAGGATAAATTATGGAATTAGATTTTTTACAAGATGAACAAAAACTTATTTTGACATACCCTCATAAGTCTAAATTTAATGTTATATATTATTTATCTATGATATTTTTATGTTGTATTGCTGTGTTGGTATTGAAATATCTTCAAGTTTGCACAACTGATTCTGCAGATAAAATTATTATTGCAATAGTGCTGATTTGTGGTTCAAGTCTTATATTTTTTATGGGATATTATCTTTTCATAAATGCCGTAAGATTAGAACTTTATGGAAACAATGTTGTTAAATATTACACTTATGGAAGTAGAGGGCATAGTGTACTGCATTTAGAATTTAAACTTGAAGATATAGAACAAATAAAAATTAAAAAGCGTCCGTTTAATTGTTCAAAGCTGACCATTAAAATTAGGAATCCTATTTTTTATGGGTTTCATGATAAAAAACTAAATAAACTGAAGAAGGTAAATATCATTGCAGATAGAAAAAAATCAGAAATTTTATGCAACAGATGGAACAATTCCAAAGAAAATAAGGAATAAAAGTGATCTAATATTATAGATGTCGAGTGAAACAAATCAGAATTTGTAAAAGTGAGGAACAATGCAATGATTAGGCTGAAATACGGCAATACAAACACATTCTTTGTTAAGGGGACAAGTGGTGGTCTGCTGTTCGATACGGACTACGCAGGAACCTTGTCTGCTTTTTATAAGACGATAAAGCCGAATGGCATTGCTGTAAAAGATATCAAATATGTTTTGGCATCGCACTATCATCCGGATCACATGGGACTTATAAGCGAATTAATAAAGCAGGGCGTTAAGCTGCTTGTGGTGGATGTGCAAAGAGAATTTATCCACTATTCGGATGATATTTTTACAAGAGACAAAATTCCGTATTTTTCAATTGACGAAACGCTGGCGACTGTTATCTCCTGCGAAGAAAGCAGAGATTTCTTATCATGCATGGGTATTCATGGCGAAATCATCCGCACGCCAAGTCATTCTGAGGACAGCATTGCTTTTGTTTTAGATAATGGTGATTGTTTTGTCGGAGATCTTGAACCATTTGAGTATATAGAAGCATATGAGGAGAATGCACAGTTAAAAAGTGATTGGGAGCACATTCTATCCTTTTCCCCAAAGCGGATATTTTATGCACATATACCTGAAAAAAAGATTGGACTGATAAATCCCAGTTTGTATAACAGGAAAATTTAAATTTGTAAAGGAGTGAAATTGTTGTTATGAAGGATATCAAAACCACTTGTAAAATCGCATTAGTACAGGCAGAGCCTGTTATGTTCAGCAAAAGCGCATCACTTAAAAAGGCACTTCAATATATTTGTGAAGCAGCAAGCCAAAAACCGGATTTAATTGTTTTCCCGGAACTGTTTATTCCGGGATATCCTGTTGGAATGAATTTCGGTTTTAGCATGGGAAAACGAAGCGATGAGGGACGAAAAGACTGGAAACGATACTACGATGCCTCTGTTGTTGCCGGAGATTCGGAGTTCCAACAACTCGCAGAGGCAGCCAAAAAAGCGGAGGCATACATCAGCCTTGGATTTTCCGAGCGAGACGCTGTTAGTGGAACGCTCTACAACAGCAATGTCATTTTTGAACCGAACGGGTCATATAAGGTACACAGAAAGTTGAAGCCCACAGGCTCTGAGCGTGTTGTATGGGGAGATGCGAATAAGGATTATTTCCCTGTTACTGAAACACCGTGGGGACCAATCGGCAGCATGATCTGTTGGGAAAGCTATATGCCGCTTGCTCGGGTAGCTCTCTATCAAAAGGGAATCACCATTTATATTTCGCCAAACACCAATGACAATCCAGAATGGCAGGCCACTATTCAGCACATTGCAATCGAGGGGAAATGTTTCTTTGTAAATGCTGATATGATTATCAGACGCAGTTCGTATCCTTCTGACTTGTGTGAGCACAATATCGTATCGGAACTTCCGGAATTTGTGTGCAGAGGCGGAAGCTGCATCATTGATCCGTATGGTCATTATTTGACAAAGCCGGTTTGGGATGAAGAAACCATCATCTATGCAGAGCTCGATATGAGCCTGCCTGCCGCCTGTAAGATGGAGCATGATGCGATTGGACATTATGCACGTCCGGATATCCTTGAACTTAAAGTCAACGAAAAGTAATAGTCGGTTGGCTCATCAACTTCCAGTTTGTTGAAATGAAATAATTAAATAATATGGAGCACTACTATATTTTTAAAAGGTATTGGCCCACTTGTGCAATAGTCTGACATACATGACCTCATCAACTCTGGTGAGGCCTTTTCTTATGCATAGAAAGGAGTTTCAGCAATGAATCAAGTGAGTAGTAACGATACCTTCGACCGTGAAGTATACAAAACCCAGAAACGGGAAGAAAAAGACCGCATCTTTGAAATGCTGTCCGAGGAGACGCAGAAACTTCTGAATCCGGAGAAGCTGAAAGCCTATGCGGATGTGCAGGCCCGCTTCCTTCGAAGATCTGTTTCCAATGCCCTTCTCATCGGGCGGCAGAGACCGGAGGCAACATGGATCCGGTCCTTTGATGACTGGAAGAATGACAACATCTTTGTGAACAAAGGCGAGAAAGCCATCCTGATGCTGAAGCCGGTCACCTATGAGAAGCCGGACGGAAGTCAGGGATTTGCTTCGGATGTCAGCAAGAACTTTGATGTCACTCAGACTACGGCGATGGGAAAAACGATCAGCAGGAAGGAATACCACGAGATGAGCGGGATGCCGTCACCGGAAGTACTTCTCGGTGCCGTGCGGCAACGGGCGATGACAACATTTGTCCGGAACGAGGCGCTTCGGGGAAGGACTGTAAATCTGGCAGATCTCAGTGTGTATCTCATGGCGAAGCACTACCGTCTGGATCCGCCGGATGTGGATTTCGAACGCATTGCCCGTTTCTTCGAAGGCCGTAAGGAAAAAGATGTACGCCGTGAACTGACTGCAGTGAAAACCGCAGCTGACGAAGTGAACAGAGAGATGCTGGCCCGTGCCAGAGACGGTCGGGAGAATGAGAGGTAGCCATGGAAAGAAAATTGATCTTAGAGATGGATTCCTATGACCGGAACATTCTGCTTAACGCATTGAACGATCTGCGCACGAAGCAGATCCGTGAAGGTCTTCCCACAGACCCGGTGGATGAACTGATGGTGAAACTCTATGAGGCGAAGCAAAAGCGATTTCTGGTATCGGAGGCCTGTCATGATCACTACCGGTAAGAAGAATATCCTGCTCGGCTCAGTGATCGGAGTGATCCCTGTGGTCTGGGCTGCGCTGATTGCCGCGCCATATATGACGAACGGGCTGCTGGAGCACGTGGACGAACTGTCCGATGCTTTCCGGCATCCTTTTCAGATCCGGATGACGGAAAACACACCGCGAACGATCCTGCTTTTCCTGGTGATCCACGCTGTCAGCATCAGCGTCTGGCTCTCCACCCGGCGGAATTACCGTCGTGGCGAGGAGCATGGCTCTGCGAAATGGGGAGACCCTAAAACGCTGAACAAAAGATATGCCGACAGGATCCCGGAAAACAACAAACTGCTTACCCGGAATGTGCGGATCGGTCTGAACGGCAGAAAGCACAGAAGAAATCTGAATGTCATGGTTATCGGAGGATCCGGTGCAGGCAAGACCCGGTTTTATTGCAAGCCCAATGTCATGCAATGCGGTGAAAGTTCTCTTGTGATCCTGGATCCGAAGGGCGAGACCATCCGGGCGACCGGCCATCTTCTGGAGGAAAAGGGATACGCCGTTAAGGCGCTGGATCTGCAGGAGATGGACCGGTCCCACTGCTACAATCCTTTTGTCTATCTGCGGGACGATAACGACGTGCAGCGTCTTGTAACGAATCTGTTCAAGTCCACCACGCCGAAAGGCGCCCAATCCAATGATCCCTTCTGGGATGCGGCAGCGCAGATGCTGCTTCTGGCACTGATCTTTTATCTGAAATACGAAGCTCCGGAGGAAGAACAGAACTTTGCCATGGTCATGGAGATGCTCCGTGCCGGGGATGTGGACGAAGAAGACAACTCCCCCAGCCCGCTGGACAATCTTTTCTTCGATCTGGAGAAGACAGATCCGGATCACATTGCTCTGAAGTATTACCGCAATTACCATTCCGGAGCAGCCAAGACGCTGAAGTCCATCCAGATCACCCTGGCTGCAAGGCTGGAGAAATTCAATCTGGAGAGTCTTGCGAAACTGACCATCACCGATGAACTGGACCTGCCGTCACTGGGAGAAAGGAAGACTGCCCTGTTTGCCATCATTCCGGACAACGACACCAGCTTCAACTTTCTGGTATCCATTTTGTACACCCAGCTCCTTCAGCAGCTTTTCCATTGCGCAGACAAGAAGCACGGCGGCAGTCTTCCGGTCCACGTGCATTTTGTACTGGACGAGTTCGCCAATCTGTCCATGCCTTCCGACTTTCAGAAGATCCTTTCCGTCATGCGTTCCCGGAACGTGTCGGTCAGCATCATTCTGCAGAATCTGGCACAGCTCAAGGCGCTGTACGAAAAAGACTGGGAATCCATCATGGGCAATTGCGACGAGTTTGTTTACCTGGGCGGCAACGAGCAGCAGACCCACAAGTACGTCAGCGAACTTCTGGGAAAAGCGACAATCGATACCAACACCTATGGCAGGTCCACCGGAAGGAGCGGCAGCTATTCAACAAATTATCAGAACACCGGAAGAGAACTGATGACGCCGGATGAAGTGCGGATGCTGGATAACCGGTATGCCCTTCTTTTTGTCCGGGGCGAACGGCCGGTGAAGGATCTCAAGTATGATATTCTGAAGCATCCCAATATTGCGCTGACAGAGGACGGCGGAGCTGCACCGTACCTGCACGGCATAGCGGATAAGGCGGACTTCAGCATCCAGCTGACGTCGGCGTTCCTTGACCATGAGGATGATCAGCCGGCAGAGCCTGCCGGATATGAGCTTTTGTCAGAAGAAGATCTGCAGCGTGAATTCGAGAAAGGAGTACAACTTTATGACTAGAAAAAAGCATGAACTGAAAACCGATGAGGTAAGGAGAATGAGCATCATCACCGGATATGCGGCGATGGTGATTACCTGCACGGTGGGCGCAGCCACTTGCTTTGCGGCAGGCGATCCCATTTCCACGGTGAACAATCTTTCCACATTTATCTTCAGCCTGATCAGAGCCATCGGGCTGATCCTGCTGGGGCTTGGCATCATGCAGGTTGGTCTGTCCATGAAGTCTCATGACCCCAGTGCCCGTGCCAACGGATTTCTGACGCTGGCCGGAGGTATCATCATCACATTTACAAAAGAGATACTGAACATGATCATATAGAGGGAGACATCAATGAAAGATTCAAAAAAATACAATGGTTCGGGAGGTGATGGCCGGTGAGTGACAACTGGGTAGTACAGAACCTCCAGAATGCACTGAACACATGGAACGAAAAGCTGGCGGAAGTCTGGCAGCTTCTCACCACATCGCCGGAGACATTCAAAGGCGGCGGGATCTGGAAGGTGATCCTGAACATCAACGGAGCAGTACAGGCCATAGGGCTTGCACTGCTCGTTTTGTTTTTCCTGGTAGGAATGGCGAGGACGAGCGCCAGTCTGGATGAAGTGAAACGTCCTGAGCACGCGCTGAAGCTCTTCATCCGTTTTGCCATAGCAAAGGGGGTCGTGACCTACGGACTGGAATTGATGATGGCGATCTTTGCCATTATTCAGGGAGTAGTCAGTACCATTATGCGGTCTTCCGGGATCGCAGCGGCCGGAAAGACAACGCTGCCGAAAGAGATGGTGAAAGCTATTGAAGACTGCGGCTTCTTCGAAAGCATTCCTCTCTGGGCGGTGACGCTGATCGGCAGTCTGGTCATAACAGTTCTGTCTTTCATCATCATTCTCACCGTCTATGGCAGGTTCTTCAAGCTGTATATGTACACGGCCATCGCGCCGATTCCGCTCTCCACCTTCGCCGGGCAGCCCACCCAGAATGTGGGGATCAGCTTCCTGAAGGGATATGCGGCGGTGTGTCTGGAAGGAGCGATCATCGTTCTGGCCTGCATTATATTCACCAAGTTCGCATCAACTCCACCTGTGGTTGACGCGGATGCGGCACCTGCGGCCATGGTATGGAAGTACGTGGGCGAGCTGGTGTTCAACATGCTCGTTCTGGTGGGATCAGTCAAGATGAGCGATGCCATCGTCCGGGAAATGATGGGACTTTAATCCGATTTACGGCAGCCAATTCCGGCTGTCGTTTTGTTTTGCCAAAATCAAGGAGGAATTCGTATGAGAGAAAAAGACTTTATGGAAATGGCGAAGCAGGAGATCCTGCGGCAGCTGCCGGAAGATGTCAGAGCCGGGCTCAGTCTGAAGGAAGTGGAAGTGGTGAAGATCAACGATCAGAAGAACCACGGGTTCTGCTTTCAGAAGGAGGACAGTAAGGTATCCCCAACCTTGTATCTTGACCAGGCTTATGAGCTCTTTTGTAAGGGTGCATCGCTGGAGTGTCTGATGGGGGATGTGACACGGGCCTATCTTGAGAGCAGTGGCAGAGAAGTGGACGCATCCGAGCCTGACCTTTCCTTCGAAAACGTTCGGGACAGTCTGCGCCTCCGCCTGGTGGAAACAAAGAGAAACCGGGAATATCTGAAGGACAAGCCTTACCTGGATGTGGGGAATGGTCTGGCACTGATCTGCGACATCCGGGTCCAGAAGAATGAAAACGTGAACTGGTGCACGGTCGTGAATAACGGCGTCATGGAGGCCAACGGATACGACAAACATGAGCTTTTCCAAGCGGCCATCCGCAGCGCCGTAAAACTTGATCCTCCTGAGATGATGGATCTTCAGGATGTTATCTTTGGTGAGAAAGACGGAAAAGATCTTCTGTCCGGTACAGATGTTCCGATTAAGGATGAAGTCGGTGTTAATGAGTCAATCTATCACGTCAGCAGTAAGAGCAAGCAGTTCGGCGCTGCTGCATTTTTTTATCCCGGCGTAAAGGAACAGGCGGCGGAGGTCCTGGGCGAAGGATACACAGTCCTTCCAAGCAGTCTGCACGAAGTGCTTCTGGTGCCGGATTCCAGCCAGATCCCGGCAAGAGACATTCAGAATATGGTGAAGGAGATCAACCGGATACAGGTAGAACCAAAGGACGTTCTTTCCGACAACATCTACCACTTCGACAATTTTCAGAGGAAGCTGTCAACCGTCCAGCTCGATAGGGGAAAGGAGGCACGCTAAATGGAAGTACGCATCAACCGGGAGATCCGCGAATACACAGAGTCCATGTTTTTTGGGCTCACTCTGCGGCAGTTTATCTTTTCCGTACTGGCCTGCGGCGTTGCCGTTCTTATTTATTTCACATTCAAGCCAGTCCTCGGGCTGGAGACGGTAAGCTGGGTCTGCATCATCGCCGCCGCGCCCTTCGCTGCTATCGGATTCCTGAAGTACAACGGGATGACGGCAGAGAAATTCATTGCTGCCTGGATCCGATCGGAGATCCTGCTGCCGGAGCATCTCTGCTTTGGCAACACCAATTTGTATTACAACATGTTCCGGGAGTCGGCAGAGGAGAGCCGGAAAAAGAAGTTTCCTCTTCGCAGACGCAGCGGGAGAGCCGTAAAAGAGGGCGGGTACACCAGAAAACACGGTCGGAAGGTAAAATCCGGCCGCTGAATAGAGAATAAGGAGAAATGCATATGATCAAAACACTTACTAACATTCTGAAGCAGGACAAAGAAGGATTTCAGGTCCCGAAGAAAGTCCAGGACATCATTCCCGTCAGCACCATATGGCCTGACGGGATTTTTCTTTCCGGGAAAAACAAGTATTCCATGACCTACAAGTTCGAGGATATCAACTATGCGGTGGCCTCCCGGGAGGACAAGGAAGCCATGTTTCTGGAATACTCGGAGCTTCTGAATGCACTGGACAGCGGAAGCACCACCAAAATCACCATCAACAACCGCAGGCTGAACCGGACGGATTTCGAAAAGCAGATCCTGATTGACATGAAGGACGACGGACTCAACGAATACCGGAAAGAATACAACGAGATGCTCATGGAGAAGGCCACCGGCTCCAACGCCATTGTCCAGGACAAGTATGTCACGATATCCGTAAACAAAAAATGCATTGAGGATGCCCGGGTGTACTTTGCCCGTGTAGGCGCAGATCTCATCGCCCACTTCAGCCGGCTGGGCTCCGTCTGCACGGAGATGGATGCGGTGGAACGTCTCCGGATCATCCACGACTTCATGCGAACCGGCGAGGAGACGAGCTTTCAGTTCGACATGAAGGATCATATGAGAAAAGGCCACAGTTTCAAGGATTATATCTGTCCGGACGATTACGAGAACCACTCCGACTATTTCAAGGTCGGTGACCGCTACGGCCGTGTGATCCTGCTCAGGGACTACGCTTCATATATCAAGGACAGCATGGTGGCGGAGATCACGGACATCAACCGCAGCATGATGCTGAGCATCGACGTGATCCCGGTGCCGACGGACGAGGCGGTAAAGGAAGTGGAACAAAGGCTCCTTGGTGTGGAGACGAATATCACCAACTGGCAGCGAAAGCAGAACATGAACAACAACTTCTCTGCCGTTGTCCCCTACGACATGGAGCAGCAGAGAAAGGAATCCAAGGAATTTCTGGATGATCTCACCACCAGAGACCAGCGCATGATGTTTGCGGTGATCACGGTTGTGCATACAGCGGACAGCAAAAAGCAGCTGGACAATGATTCGGAGGAGATCATGACCATCGCCAGAAAACACCTCTGTCAGATGGCGGTTCTGAAGTTCCAGCAGCTTCCGGGACTTCAGACTGCTCTGCCCTTCGGTGTCCGGAAAATCGACGCATTCCGCACTCTGACCACAGAGTCACTTGCGGTCTTCATGCCGTCCCGTGTTCAGGAAGTCTATGACAAAAACGGAATTTACTATGGCCAGAACGTCATCAGCAAGAACATGATGATCGCAGACAGGAGAAAGCTGCTGAACGGCAATTCATTTATTCTGGGAGTTTCCGGTTCCGGAAAATCCTTCACTGCCAAGAACGAGATCACCAATCTCATTTTGTCCACCGACGCCGACATTATCGTGGTGGATCCGGAACGTGAGTATGCGCCTCTCATCAGGGCGCTGGGAGGTTCGGTCATTGAGATCTCCGCCACTTCCCCGAACCACATCAACGCCATGGACATGAGCAGCAATTACGGGGAAACGGACCCGATCATCGAGAAATCCCAGTTCCTCCAGTCTCTCTGCGAGCAGATCATCGCCGGACACAGGTTTGCCAAAGGGCAGCAGCCCATCATCGACCGCTGCACGGAAAACGTCTACCGCTACTACAAGCAGGGAAACTATATGGGAACGCCGCCGACTCTTGCGGATTTTCGGGATGAACTGCTGAAGCAGAAGGAACCCGAGGCGCAATCCCTTGCACTGGAACTGGAACTTTTTACAAGAGGATCCCTCAACACCTTCGCCAGGCAGACCAATGTGGATACCTCAAACCGCCTGATCTGCTACGACATTCTGGAACTGGGAGAACAGCTTCGTGCCATCGGAATGCTGGTGATCCTCGACTCCATCCTGAACCGCATTACGGAAAACCGGCAGAAAGGAAAGCAGACCTTCGTGTTCATCGATGAGATTTATATTCTCTTCATGCACGAGTATTCCGCCCAGTTTCTGTACAAGCTGTGGAAGCGTGTCCGGAAATACGGCGCCTACTGCACCGGGATCACCCAGAACGTGCTGGACCTTCTGCAGTCCCACACTGCCCGTACCATGCTGTCCAACTCCGAGTTCATCGTCATGCTGAATCAGGCGGCCACAGACCGGATCGAGCTGGCCCGCCTGCTGAACATCTCTGATCTTCAGCTTTCATATATCACCAACGTGGATGCCGGACACGGCCTGATCAAGGTGGGGTCCTCCCTTGTGCCGTTCGAGAACAAATTCCCGAAAAACACGAAGCTTTACAAGCTTATGACAACCAAGCCGGGAGAAGGACTGGAGGAACTGCGGAGATCTGCACCTGCGAAACCTCCTGAAGCTTCATTTGCTGAGCCTGACATGCTCTCCGATCAGGAACTCCGCATTCTGGAGAAAATCCGCGAGGTGGCAAAATCTCAGGAAGAGTTCGATGCATTAGTGGAAAAATACCTGAAGCCTCTGCGGGAGAAATCGCAGTAAGCGGCCGGGAGGGACGCCCTCCCGTACATGAGGACCGATGATTTCGGCCCTCATATTTTTTTGAAAGGAGGAGTGATGTATGTCTGAGATAAAGACCCGGCAGGTTCGGAAAGGAACCATAAAATCGCTGGACCGGGCAGCGGCCATGACCTGCCGGTTGAAAGACGTACAGACCAGAACAAAGGACCTGATCGATGATCCCCGCACCCGAAGCAGCAGATCTCCTGATGAGTATGCATCGAACCGGATCACGGGTATTGCGAAGGATGCCGGAACCGATGCGGTGTATATGGCGGAAAAAACAGCCACATTGACGGCGGGAAAGATCCGCTATGCGGTGAGTCATGCTCAGGATGGCGTTTCTGAATCCCCGGTCAGAACCCAAGGCTTCATACGGTTCCGCAAAAGACAGCTTGCAGAAAAACAGCAGATCGCCGGCAGGCAGAGAAGCCTCCGGAATTATTCCGGCAGCCGTGAGAAAAGCATCCGGAACTTTGCCAATAACCGTCAGCTTGCGAGGACAAAAGGAAAAGAGAAAGCGATCCGTGAGTTCGCTAAGCAGCGGACCGTTGTGGATTCCCGGAAAAGATCCCTGCAGAGTGTTCGTATCACGAAGAGAGCTGCCCGGCAGACCGGAAAAATGGTACAACGAACGGCAAGGAGACTTCGGGATCTGATCCGAAGCGCAAAAGCAATGATTGAAGCCATATCTGCCGGAGGAATCGTCTGCCTTGTGACCGTGCTGGTCTGCATCCTGTTTGGAGCAGCGTTTTACTTCTTCGGGGATGACAGCTCGGCAAACTACACGCCGGTGAGCCCGGAGGTAGAAGCCTATTCTGCTGTGATTTCCAAATATGCCGGCCAATACGGAATCGGTGAATATACAGAGCTAGTCAAGGCCGTGATGATGCAGGAGTCTGGCGGTAAAGGCACTGATCCCATGCAGGCATCAGAAAGCGGTTACAACAAGAAGTATCCTCACTCTCCGAACAGCATCAAGGACCCGGAATATTCCATCCAGTGCGGTGTTCAGGCACTGGCTTCATCCCTGAAGGAGGCAAAGTGCAAGAACCCCATGGATATGGACCGGATCCGTCTCGCACTGCAAGGGTACAACTACGGCAACGGATATATCTCATGGGCCATCGCCCGGGACGGCGGATACACGGTGGAGAACGCTTCAGATTTCTCGGACATGCAGGCGAAAAAGCACGGCTGGAAATCTTATGGCGACAAGCAGTACCCTGCTCATGTTCTCCGTTACTATCCGTACGGCAATTACAATTACGGTATCGGCAACGGCAAAATCGTCAGCGTTGCTGCTCAGCAGATCGGAAACAGAGGCGGACAAAAATTCTGGAGCTGGTACGGTTTTCATGGCCGTGTGGAATGGTGCGCCTGCTTCGTGTCATGGTGCGCAGACCAGTGCGGATATATTAAAAGCGGGACAATACCGAAATTCGCTGCCGTCGGGAGCGGTATAAGCTGGTTCAAGTCCCATCACCAATGGCAGAACAGAAGCTACAAGCCAAGTGCCGGTGATCTGATCTTCTTCGACTGGGGCGGCGACGGCAGCCCGGATCATGTGGGACTGGTGGAAAAATGCGACGGCAGAACCGTCTACACCATAGAGGGAAACAGCTCTGACACGTGCAGAAGACGCAGCTACCCGGTGGGAGGAAGACAGATCTACGGGTACGGAGTGCCGAAATATTAATTGGGCGATAAAACGCCCAACATACATTGTGATTGTGGAAAAAACTGACGATAAAGGAGCCTCTATAGTAAACAACGAATGGGTTGTTGCAGGCTCTATGTATAACTTATAGTAGTGGATGTTAAAAAATTCCAAGCAGGGCTATTCTATGAACATTATGTGATAGAAGTCACTATGAATACCAACAAGATTAATATTAAGAAGCTTATCAACAAATATCGTAACGCAATCAGTCTGATGCAGGGTCTTGATAGTGAGATTAAAGAGAATGTACTTCGCACCAGAATTTTCTCTGACGGAATTGATGAGAATACAACAAGAAAGGACTATACATGACCAGATATAAAACCATGATTGGAATCATCGTTGCCTCAGTGCGGAATAATCAACTAATGTAACACTATCAGTGAATAAACTCTATCTTTTCCTTAGAATAAAGGAAAAGGGAGGTAGTTGTGTAATGCGTTATGGTTATGTACGGGTATCAACTAAAGATCAGAATATTGCCCGTCAGATGTCCGCACTTACAGATAGCGGGATAGAAAAGAAATATATTTATATTGACAAGGAATCTGGTAAAGACTTCAACCGAAAGAACTATAAAAGACTATTGAAGAAGTTGAAAGCGGAGGATGAGGTTTATGTTAAATCAATTGACCGTCTGGGACGGGATTATGATGAAATCATCAAACAGTGGCAAGTTATCACCAAAGAAATAGAAGCCCATATCATCGTGCTGGATTTTCCGCTTTTGGACACCAGAAAGCAGGGGCAGGGCTTGACGGGAAAGTTCATAGCGGATTTGGTTTTGCAGATACTGTCTTATGTAGCACAGGTAGAGCGAGAGAACATTCATCAAAGGCAATTGGAAGGTATCCGGGAAGCGAAAAAAAGAGGTGTTCCTTTTGGAAGACCAAGAAAAGAAGTTCCGAAAGACTTTGATTCTGTTGCGAAGGCATGGCAGGAGGGGAAGGTTAGCCTGCGTGTAGGAGCAAAGTGTTTGGGAACCAACCATACGACTTTTGATCGGTGGTTGAAACAAGGTGGTTATAAATAAAATGCGAAACAAAATGATGATCATTAGAGGTGAAAATGGGAGAAAAGGTAGACTTTTTGTTTCACATGCGATATCTGTTATTTTTGTTAGAAATCATAATCATTCATTCTCGAGAGCGCCAATACACCTATACAATTGTATTCTAACATTACTGTTACAAAAAGTCTACTTTTTGTAACAGCTCCTACAATACTTATAAAAACCAAATATAATGGAAGGAAACGAGGGATATGAAGAAAAAGAAATGGTTTGGGATAGTGCTATCACTCCTTATGGTATGCAGCATGTTGTTTCAAGGTGTTGGAATGACGGTGTTTGCGGAAGCCTCTGGAAATGCTTACGCTTCTACAGGAAAAAGTACATCGAAGGAATTATCCTCGATAAAAAATCTATCAGAACAAAGTGGTAAGGCTGTCAAAAAGACGCCCCAAAATACAGGAAGTTCAAAAACTTCATTGAAAAAGGGAACAGGAACGATTTTGTACAACACCGTTCCAATCAAAGCATTTAAAACTATCGGAGGGGTAACAGTACATGTAAATGCACCAGCTGGAAGCTTCCCAAAGGGAACAGTTCTGTCCATCAGTCCAATGAGTTCAGATAAAGCAAAAAAAATACTAACCAGCATTCCGAATGTAACAGAGATGGTTGCATTCAATATCACTTTTAAAGATGCGGATGGTAATATTGTGCAACCGGCAGATGGAAAAACAGTCAAAGTTACATTCGCAAATGGAACAAATTCCAATATGACAAGCGGCAAAGAAATCAGCATTTACCACGCCGGAGACAATGGGCTGGAACAGCTGGCTTCAAAGACTGTTTCAGAGTCTGGAAGGAGTTCTTCTATTTCTGTACAAGCTAAAAGTTTTTCGCCATATGTTGAGGTATCCAGAGGAAGCTCTCAGGAAGCCATAAAGAAAAATGTGTTAAGGATACCTGTAAACGGTTTACCGGTAGCAATTGATACAGCTATAACGAAACTACAGGTTTTAGATCCAGATAAAAAACCGGCGACAGAACTGACATACAGCAGTGGCTTCTATCTGGATATGGATTGGGAGACTAAGACAGATCAGATTGTTCATTCTGGCGATTATTTTGATGTCACAATTCCAAATACGATTAACCTGAATAATTCAGAGACAGTTAAAAATTTTGACCTGACCAATGCAGATGGAACCGTTGTTGCCCATGCGACTGTGACAGCCAATTCGCTTTCCGCGGAATCTGGTGGTGGCACAATCCATGTTGTGTTCAACGAAAATGCAGATAACCGGTATAATGTAAAAGGCACTTTAACTTTGTACGCCTTCTTCAACCAGGAGAAAGTAAAGGAGAACACCACGGTACCCATTCAGATGGAGGTCAACGGGAAAACATCCGATACTCCCGGCTCCCCCTCCATTGTGATCAAGCCAAATCCGCAAATACATGAGACCTTAGGCAAGTGGGGAAGCAAGACGGACGACCCCAACGTTGTCCTGTGGAGAATGCGTATCAATCAACAGAAACTCAACCTCAATAACTTGGTGATAAATGACTCCCTCACGTCGGGCAATGGGACAATCATACAGAATGACCCAAGCAAGCCTATTATGTTGCAAGAGGTCGAATACGACGGGGCTGCGGCAATTTCCAAGGTGATAGGCAACGTCGACCTCGCGGGGAAGTTGGTAGTGTCGTCCGACGGTAACTCATTCACACTGAACCTCGGTAACAGCGGCACGAAGCAGTACTGGCTCACCTACTACACGACCAAGACCAACAGCGACCCTCAGACGAACCATGCCGAGCTGAGCGCCGACAATGTACAAACGGTAATTAAGAACATAACCTACAAGGAAAAGGGTGGCGGAGGCACGGCCGGTGGTGACTTAGCCAATAAAATCAAACTGACGAAGGTCGATGCAGATAATAATAGCGTATTGCTTGCAGGTGCTGTGTTTACCGTAACAAGACCTGATGGAAGTACGTTTGAGCTTACAACCGGGGCGGATGGAACCGTGACTTCCGGTTTACTCACACAGGGTTCTTACAAAGTTAGGGAAAAAACTGCTCCTGCTGGATACAAGTTAAATAATGAAGAATATACTTTGCAGGTTAACTCTTCTGGCGGGGCTCTTCGGACCATCAAAGATGAGCCGGCCAGAACTTCGGTGTGTGTGAACAAGAAGTGGATTGGGACAACAGGAGATGCGGTTACGGTGCATCTGTACGCGGATGGAACAGATACAGGAAAGGTAGTTACATTAAATGCCTCAAACAGCTGGAAAAACGCATTCGGTAACCTGCGCAAGTATTCGGCGAGCGGATCGCAAATCAAATATACGGTCAAGGAAGATGTGCCAGCCGGATATGAGGGAAAGATAACTGGCTCGCAGGAAAACGGTTATACCATCACCAACACTAATGTAGAAAAGATGTCTATTCCCATCACAAAGACATGGGTGGGCAAGGCTGGTGATGCTGTCACTGTGAAACTGCTTGCAGATAAGAAAGACACTGGGAAAACCGTTACTTTGAATGCAGACAACCAGTGGAAAGGGAACTTTACCGACCTGGTGAAATACGATAGTACAGACGGACATGAGATTAACTATACGATCGAAGAAGTCAAGGTGGATGGCTATAATAGCGTCATCAGCGGTACAGCAGGAACGGGTTTTACGATTACCAATACGATTACCGGAAAGGTATCCATCCCTGTCACAAAAACATGGGTTGGAAAAACAGGAACTTCTGCGACGATTCATCTGTACGCTGATGGTGCAGAAGTTGATTCCACAACCCTGAATACTGGAAACAACTGGCAGTATACCTTCAGCAATCTGGAAAAATACAATAACGGAAAAGAAATCCAATACACCATCAAAGAAGATGCTATTGAGAACTACAAATCGGAAATCACAGGCAATATGACTTCTGGATTTACGGTAAAGAACACAAACACCGAGAAAATTTCCATACCGGTGACGAAGAAGTGGGTCGGCAAGGAAGCACCTTCTGCTACGATCAAATTACTGGCGGATGGTAAAGAAAAAGACAGCGTTACCCTCACGAAGAATGATGACTGGACGCATACCTTTAAAGATCTTCCAAAGTATGATGAGACCGATGGACATGAGATTGACTATACACTGGATGAAGTGAAAGTTGACGGTTATAACACCGGCATGACAGGAACAGCGGAAACCGGATTTACCATCACCAATACCATTACCGGAAAAGTTTCTGTACCGGTGACAAAGACATGGGTCGGTAAGGCAGGCGATTCAGCCAAGATTCATTTGTATGCCGATGGCAAGGAAGTTAATTCCATTACACTGAATCAAGCAAATAACTGGCAGCATACTTTTACCAGCCTTGAGAAGTACAAAGACGGTGAGGAAATCAAGTACACCATTAAGGAAGATACTGCTGGGAACTACAAATCAGAAATCACAGGTGACGCGACTTCCGGCTATACCGTGAAGAACACGAACATGGAGAAGGTATCCGTGCCGGTAACCAAACAGTGGGTCGGTAAGACGACGGATCAGGTGAAAGTGAAACTTTTGGCAGATAACGTTGAGAAGGATACGGCCACCTTGACAGCAGACGGCAACTGGAAGCATACATTCACAAATCTTCCGAAATACGATGAAACGGATGGTCATGAGATTGTTTACACGGTCGCTGAAGTGAAAGTGGATGGGTATATAACTGGCATTTCTGGCACGGCTAAAGACGGTTTTACCATCACCAATACCATTACCGGCAAGGTATCCATCCCGATAACCAAGAAGTGGATTGGCAGTGCAGCAGACAGTATTACTGTCAATCTCTATGCGGATGGCAAGAAGGTAGATACACATAAACTGTCCAAGGAGAATCATTGGCAGTATACATTCAAAGGTCTTGACCGGTATAAGGATGGAAACGAAATCACCTACACCATAAAAGAAGAGAAAGTGTCCGGCTACGCTACAACGATCACGGGTGACGCCAAGAATGGTTTCGTGATTACGAATACCAAGAATACACCAAAGTCGCCGAATACGACATCGAGCAATACGCCAAAGACAGGAGATAATAGCAATCTTCTGATTTACATCGGCTTGCTGGCCGCTTCTCTGGGAGTGATCTTCTTCCTGGTTCGCAAGAGAAGAAAACAGATATAAGCCCATATAACCAGCAGGCAGGGTAACACCTTTTGCCTGCTGGTTTTCTGTCTATGGCAGTGAGAAAGGAAGTCAGAATATAAACGATATAAACGGATTAAATCATTCTCAGAAAGCATTAATTGGAATAGGCTTGGAAAGCACATGTTCAGGATAACTGTTCATGTGCTTTTTTTGATAACAAAATCTCCTCCTTTTTGCAACAAACCGCGCGTTGCCAAACGGTGGCGCGGAAAGAGGAAAGAACACTTTTCGCAAACGGATGAAAGGCGAAGGTTTGGTACTGGGTACTGATCTGAGACCCACCGGGTATTACATAGTACATGTTGGAAGATAGGAGCATTTGAAAAATGAATAGTTGATGAAGCCTCATATCCAAATGGATGTGGGGCTCTTTTTATCCCTGTCTTTCAGACAATTGGCTTTGGACGGGAGAGCTTCTCCCGGCCTTTTTGCTTGCCCTGACACGGTGCCCTGCACCGAGGCAAGGCAGCTGCGGGAGCTGCCCGAAGCGTAGCAAGGCAGCAGCTCACCGCATATGTCCGAAAGGAGAAAGACAGTGCGGATACAGAAGCAGTCTCTGCGTTTCATCAGAGGTCCGTAACCTTCTGATTTCGAAAACAGCAATTTTACATCTTTTCGAAATTCAGGAGGAAGAAATGAAAAAGATCAGGTATGAGTTCATCACGGAAGAAATTGTCGAGATAGAGATCAGCGATGAATGGGGAGAGAAGCTGAAATCAGTAAAACGGGAGCAGTGGAAGTTGGACAAACGTGAGGAGCGTCACAGTGTAAACTTCGCCGATCTGGATGGCAAGGAAGAATACTTTGCAGATTCAGATGATGATCCCTTTGCAATGATCGAAGAAGAAAAGTACAGGGATTACAAAGCGGACCTTGAAAAACGAATCGCAAAAGCGTTTTCCGAACTCAGCGGAAGTCAGCGTGAGCTGTTGAAAGCTCTCTACGAGAATGGAATGTCGAAGCAGGAATATGCAGATGCAATCGGCGTGTCTCCGTCAGCCATTTCACACCGGCTTGAAACCATTAGAAAGAAATTGAAAAAAGTTTTGAGATGAGCCTCAAGTTTTTCGATTTTTTGTCTATAGGATGAGAGGCAAAATCGGGAAAGACTTCCGTAAAGAAATCATGACAGCCGGTGTCCTCTCAAAATAACAAACTGCACTTTGGCAACTGAATACACATTCATCAGGTACTTTCTCTCCGGTATATCGGGTAACTCCGTGAGCATGCGAAGTAATGCGCCATGACCCCATCAGGCGAGCGATAATGTCTTACTTCAAAAGGCGGCAAGGCGGCCGTTATTGTGCGATGACCGCCGGGGAGGACAATGATACTTCAATTTAGTCACAGCCCTGCAGGGATGCGGGATCACGCAATGAGAATTGCTTCGGGGGACCGGAGGGGTTAGAGACCCATGAGGAGGCGGTAGCTCGTCTTCGCCTGATCGTTTCCTGAGATCCTGGGGCGTCGAGGACAAATATGGATCGTTTATAGAAATAATCCGGTAGATAGAAGAACGCTGGCGCGTCAAGTATGCGAGGTGTTCTTTTATCCTGCCGGCCATACATAGACGATCTGTATCAGTACCTGTATGAATGTGTAGGCGGAGAAATGGAGGAAACTATGAGGGCGAGGGCAGATGGAATGCTTATCTTCAATGACGACATGAGTGAT
This sequence comes from Anaerovoracaceae bacterium, assembly GCA_050953425.1. Taxonomy (GTDB): domain Bacteria; phylum Bacillota; class Clostridia; order Peptostreptococcales; family Anaerovoracaceae; genus RUG100. The sequence goes on from JBMNMQ010000003.1 coordinate 29,070, forward strand.
CTGATCGACAAGCTGCTGAATATTGAAGGAATCAAAAGAGTTTATATTACAGGTAAACACAAGACCTGGATCCGCCAGGTCAGAGATGAAGGCCTGCGTGATGGACTGAAGTCTCTTTCTGATAGGCAGATCGCCATAATAGAAGCACTGGTATTTGATAGAAAGAGTCCTCTGGATGTGAGGGTAGATATGGGTTTGTCCGTAAAGGAGATCCGCATTGAGATCCGTACCATCCGCAACATCCTGCTGGATGCCATATAGAGGAGGCGCATCATGATCAGTAACGAAATGAAAGTGAAGCGAGGAGATGTATTCTATGCGAATCTTCTGCAGGATCAGATTGGGTCGGTGCAGGCTGGGATAAGACCGGTGGTGATCAAGCAGGGGGATTGGTTGAACAGAACTTCTACCACGTATGGAGTAGCACTTATTACCAGCCAACTGAAAAACATCGGAATGGCAACTCATGTGCTGCTTCCGAAACTGAAAGGGCTGCCAAAGCAATCGATGGTGCTCGGAGAGCAACAGACGACTGTGGACAGAAGACAACTGGTGTCATACCGCTGTACATTGTCAGATGAAACCATGAAACAGGTAGATCGAGCGATCCGATGTGCTGACAGCTCAAAGGAGCATTGGCACAAGAAGAGAAAGAGATAAGGTCAAAGGTGCGAATGAGAAAATCGCATTGTTAACGAATTAAAGATTAAGAAGTAAGATACAGACATCCCGGGAAATAAAGACGGAGGACATTATGGAAAATGAAATGTTTGTTGGAGTAGAAACTGTCGCCAAGGATTTTGGCGTATCAAAGGGTTTTGCATATAAGCTGATCAAGCAGATGAACGACGAGTTGAAAGCGAAAGGATACCTGACGGTAGCCGGCCGCGTCAGCAGACAGTATTACCGTGAGCGCATTTACGGATTCGCCAGCGAGGAGCATAGAAATGAAAGCCGGCAAGAGATTCATACAATTCGATGAAGTTTCTGTTGGCCTTGCGTATCAGGGGCGAAGACCTGTCGAATGATAAAAAAGCTGAATAAGGAACTGGAGGCAGATGGTTTTTGAGAGTGGCTGAACACGCAAGGCGCAAGTATTACATCGATAGAACCTGCGCTTCCCTGGGGATTGAAGAAGGAGGAAAAGATGCCAGCATATAAGGATAAGGACAGAAACACATGGATGGCTTCTTTCTATTATGAGGACTGGACCGGAACAAAAAAGAAGAAGACTAAGCGAGGGTTCAAGACAAAGAAAGAGGCACAGGAATGGGAACGTAGTTTCAGAAATCAGAAGGCAGAGACTCTGGATATGACTTTTGCCGATTTCGTGGAAGTATATACCGAAGATATGAAGCCGAAGCTCAGGTGGAACACATGGATCACGAAGGAATACATATTGAAGGAAAAACTGATGCCGTACTTTGGAAAAAAGAAAATGAATGAGATAAAGGCAAGTGATATCATCAAGTGGCAGAACACGCTGATCACCATGAAGGATGAGAACGGAAAGCCACTGTATTCCAGGAAGTATTTGAAAACAATCCAGTCACAGCTCAGCTGCATCTTCAATCACGCTGTGCGTCTCTATGAACTGAAGAAAAATCCGGTTCATGCGGCTGGCCCGATTGGAGGGGATGATAGAACACAGGAAATGAGCATCTGGTCGAAGGACGAGTACAGGGCATTCTCTGAGGCAATCAGCGATAACATCGAAAGCTTCACGGCATTCGAAGTGCTTTACTGGGGAGGTCTCAGACTTGGCGAAATGCTTGCATTGACATTAGGCGATATCGACTTTGAGAACGATGAGATCCACATTACAAAGTCCCTTCAGCACATCAGGGGTCAGATCGTTATCACACCACCAAAGACAAAGAAGGGGATCAGAATGGTAAAGATCCCACACTTCCTGACTAGAGAGCTGGAGATGTTTACCAGGATGCAGTATGGAATTAATCCCGAGAATCGAATCTTTATGATATCGAAGGAATTCCTGCATCATGAAATGGACCGCGGTAGTGAAGCTGCTGGAGTAAAGAGAATCCGTATTCACGATCTAAGACATTCGCATGTGTCTATGCTGATCGATATGGGATTCTCTGCAGTAGATATCGCAAACAGAGTAGGACATGAAAACATTGATATCACAATGCACTATGCTCACATGTTGCCTCATAAGCAGCAGGAAATCGTGGGCAAACTAGAAAATGCAAATGACTGGCAGGAGGCGATATAGAAATGGGAGGATATCAACAGAAAGGAGAAAAGCCGCTTCGTAATTACAAGAACAGAAAAAGGTATGTCACGGTCGGCTTCCGTGTCTCACCTGAACAGAGGGATGAGCTCTATAAGAGAATCCACATTACTGGAAGGAGTATTCAGGACTACATGCTGCAAAGCGGGTTGAGTCAGCAGATCGTGGTCGTAGGTAATGAACGACTCCGCAGAAGGATTATCGAAAGGCTTGAAGTCTTGGAGCCGAAGCTGAATGAGATAGCAAAAGGTCATTCCGATGAAGAAAACGTCCTTACTGAGCTCCGGACGATATATGAGATCACAAAAACATGGGAATAGGAAAAAAGTAAATATCGTTGGCCATAGGCGTTACCGATTCACACAGCCGGTAGCGCCTTTTAAAATGCAAGGAAGAAGATACATCAGACGAGTAGGTCAAGATGCCCTGTGATACTAATTTGATACTAAGCGCTTTGAAAGCAGAAAAGAATACGATGAAATCGGTGAGTCAGGAGGTAAGGAATGGCTAGAAACCAAAGGAAATGGTGGGATCTGATGGAGCCCTCGGAAGAGTTCGAGTGACGCCAGGGGGTTTCTATGCCCTTTTGAGCCCCTGCGATCAGCGGGTTCGGGCGATTTTCGATAAAGCCCTGATACTGTTTTGATACCACAATTACAGAGAACTTTTTCTCTACAATAAATGTTGGGGTGAGACGTGAAATGTTCTGCTCCGACATTTTTGATTCAAGAGAAAAAAATAGAGCATATGTTACACTTTTGAATCTCCAGAAAGGAACTCTGCTACGACCTGATCCGGACTTTTGAAACCCAGACAGGTCTTTGCTGTCTTGTTGTAACGCTTTTGATGTTTTCTCACCTGAGCGATGGGTTCTTCCTCACTGGTGAAGATCTTCCTGTTGTACAGGATCTTCCCGTCTTCCCGATGGCTCCGTTCCACTTTCCCGTTCTGCCATGGAGAATAGGGCCGCGTGCGTTTTAGCTCCATCCCCAGTTCCATGATCGTCTTCTCGAAGGCACTGATCTTGTCCGTCTTGTCTCCGTCATTCACGAACTCCATCCCGTTATCGACCTGGATCGTATGGATCCGGAATCCCATCTCCCCTTCCAGCGACCGAACGAACCGGGATGTCTCATATGTGCTCTTCTCTTTCACAATCTTCATCGCTCGTTTCCGGCTGTATTCATCGATCGCGGTGATCTGATAATACCGGTCTCCATACGTCGGGAACCGCAGACATTCCGGCGGCACGAACTTGATATCAACCTGCACTTTATCGCCCGGGAACTTCCCGTCGAGATGGTCATAACGCGTGTAACTCTTCCGATGGATCTCCGGCGTGCGATACTTCCGCTGCCGAATCTGCCGGCACATGCTGCTGAAACTCCGTGTATATCCCTGTTCCCGACATCGTACATAGACCTCGGCGAGCCCGTAGATCCCGTCCCGCTTCAGATATCTCCGGATCAGAGCCAGTTCCTCCTCGGTGTGAGCATTCGGGCTCGTATGCGGCCTCCTGGGCCGGAGTGCCAGGCTCTGCACCGTCCCATCGTAACGTTTTAACTGACGATAGACGAACTGCCGGTAGGTGTGATATCGTCTGGCAGCTTTTGTCACCCCATGCTTCCGTGCATATTCACATAATTTCTGGCGATATCGCATTTCTTCAGTTATAATAGATTTCATAGAGAGAGTCTCCTTTACTACTTAATGGGTTATATTGGTAAAACCATTGTAGCAGAGTCTCTCTCTATTTGCTTCTATTTCTGTAACATATGTCTTAGCACATTATAAAAAAGAAACGCAAATTGAAATTTTGAATTCTATCAGGGAGGCGTTCAACAGCGTTTAGTCTTTCATAGATGGAGTTTAAACCTGCATAGGCTTGACGCATTGCGACGGGCATATTATGGTAGTGGCAGTTTCCCGGGGACGATGGAGGAGGTTTCAAATGTCGAAAAACATACCGGGAAATCAGAAACATCTTAAGTTGGAGGAGCGCCTGTATATTGAGCAGGCACTCAACGAAAACAAAAGCTTCAAAGATATTGCCAGGTTTCTTTGTAAAGACCCATCAACGATCTCCAAAGAGATCCGCAATCACCGGGTTGAAAACAAGAGGAACCGCGGGAGCTTCAATAACCCGAACAACTTCTGCATTCATCGCTTTCGCTGCAAAAAGCGAAACGTCTGCGACAAGATCATGATCTGTGACCGCAACTGCAGATCATGTTATCGGTGTAATCTTGTCTGCCCGCGATTTGAGCGGGAAGTCTGTCGTCGTCTGGAGCATGCACCGTATGTCTGCAACGGCTGCGACAAGCTGCGGAATCGCTGCCCGATCTCGACGAAGTACGACTATCGCGCAGCAAAAGCACAAGAGCAGTATGAACTGCTGCGGAAAACATCCCGCGAAGGGTTTGCTCTGACCCGCAAACAGCGGTTAACGCTTGATTCGATCGTCACACCCCTGATCCAGCAAGGACAGTCTCCGTATATGACTCTGGCGAATCACCCGGAGCTGGGGATCTCAGTCAAGACGCTTTACAATTATATCGATGCCGGGTATCTCACCGCTCGCAACATAGATTTGAAGCGAAAAGTGAAGTTCAAACCCCGAAAGGTCCACAAGAAGCAGATAACGGATCGCGAGGTTTTCAAAGGACGGAGCTATGCGGATTTCTGCGACTTGCACCTCGAGTTGTCTCAGTTCGTTGAGATGGACACGGTACACTCGGCACGGGGATCACTGAAATGCTTCCTGACGCTCTATTTTCCGGATACAGAGCTTCTGGTTGCACATATGATGAATCGCTGCACGGCAGGGGCTGTTCGGTTGGTTTTCGAACGTCTCCAGCGCTCTCTTGGCGGTCCTGACTCGTTTCATACTCTCTTTCCCGTCATCCTTACAGATCGGGGAGCCGAATTCGGAAATCCGGAAAGACTGGAAAACAGTCCGGAGGGAACGCCGCGCAGCAGCATCTATTACTGCGATCCCATGAGAAGTGATCAAAAGGCCGGTATTGAAAATATCCATACAATGCTTCGCATGATCTTTCCAAAAGGTACAGATTTCCAGCCTTACACGCAATGGGATCTCAGAAAGGCGGTGGATCATATCAATTCCACACCTCGTTCGGCGCTGAATGGAGATACACCGTATTCTCTGGCGCTCAAAAAAATTGGCTCTGAGAGACTCAGAGCCTTGCAGCTACAGCCGGTACCGGCTGATGAAGTGGCACTAACACCTCAGCTGCTTAGATAAACCGTATCCTAGAATCAGATCGTCCCCGAGAGCTCAAAATTGAAAATCCGCATTCAAACCTGTGGAAATTAAACATACATAACATATTTCCAGAGGCCCTATTAGAGTGCCCGAAAACAATTTCTTTTTCTAAGAAGCTGAGCTAATTATACCACATCGGCAGTGTGTCATCTGAAAAAACTTTAAAAAAACAACGGTTTTTCAGTGCACGTGGAATTCACTTTTACACATAGAATTTAAATTTTCAATTCAGCGTATCGCTGGAAAACGGCAGGGAAAGGAGCTGCTATGAATAAAGGATATTTTCAGACGTTGATGCATCGGGAACCTTCTGCGGGCGAGCAGAGATATATCTTCCTCGTCGACAGCGAAGACCTGGCTGTGAATATCATTGAGGCCGGGTATCAGGCGGTGGTGCTGCAGCAGGGAATAGAAGCGTTTTTCACACCGGAGGAGCTGACGGCCTATATGGACAGTATCCAGTTCAGGGGTCTGCATCTCACATCGTACCGGTATGTTCCTGCCAGCTCATCCAAGAAAATTAACGATTTTCTCGGAGAATACTTCCGTGCGAATTATCTGAACTGGTGTGAGGGCTGGAAACTCTTCAAGGATAAGGAATATCTGGCAAATGCGGGAGCGGAGGAAGAAATCAAAGACATTCTTGTCCGGTTCATTGAACGACATGAGAGAAAGCCGAAGACGCAGACAAATCTGGACGCGTACCATGTGCTTTCAAAGGACGGAGAACCGGTCGGGGTGCTGGACATTGAGATCGTGGATGATATCCTGCACACGGTTCCGTTCTTTGTAATCGGCGCGACACCGTTTCTTTATGAGAATGGAGTCTATCGGGAAGATATCGGATGCGTCCGGCTGAAATCGATCATCCAGGAGCACCTGTACCGCAGGTTTATCAAGAGTCCGACCCTGAAGCGGATCTGCGATCTTCTGATCAGTCAGAGCAGCGTGCAGAGAAGCTTTGCAGATCTCTACAATTATCCGCCGGAATGGGTGAATTTCGAGAACGGTTTTTACGATCCGACAGAGAGGAAACTCATCCCTCACGATCCGAAATACTTATCCATCAATCAGATCCCGCATGAATTTCATCCGGAAAAAAGAGAGGAAATCATGAAGGGCGGCGATGTGATGAAACAGTATCTCGCCGTTTCTCTTCCCGACCCGGTTGAGCAGCAGATGCTGTGGGAATATCTCGGTTACTGCATGACAGCGGACACGAAGATGCAGAAGTTTCTCATGCTGATCGGTGAAGGAGGAACCGGGAAGTCGGTCATCATTCACCTGTTTCAGAAAGTGATCGGAATGAAGAACTGCTCCTGTATCTCCCTGCAGGATCTGAACCGCAGGTTTTATGCAACGGGACTTTTCGGAAAACTTCTGAATACCTGCGGCGACATTCCCTGTAAAGCGCTCGAAAGCATTGATGTGCTGAAGAAAGCGGTCGGAGAAGACAGTCTGATTTTCGAGAAGAAAAGTCAGGATGCGCTGCAGTTCACCAGTCATGCAAAGCTTCTGTTTTCCTCCAATGGGATGCCGGATAACGTGGAAGAAAAGTCCGATGCATTTTACCGGAGGCTTCTCATTCTGGAGATGAATCACAAGCCGGAGATAAACGATCCGGAGCTGAAAAAGAAGATGGATCAGGAGATTGATTATGCGATCGTGATGGCGATGGACGCGCTCCACAGACTCTATGAACAAGGCGCATTGTCAGAGAGCGAAAACAGCCGCAAGTGCGTTGAGGAGGCCAGAAAATCTGCGGACAGTGTGATGGCATTTATCAGTGAACGGCTGATGGAAAAGAAAGGCATCTGGCTGAACCGGAGCAGTGCTTACGAAGCCTATGAAGAGTATTGCAAAGACGATGGCAGACAGCCACTCGGAAAAGCAAAATTCATTCCGGAGATGAAGCGCAAAGGATATCAGGCGGTCAAGAATCAGGGAATTTTCAAATATAGGGACACCGCGCTTTGTGAGGGGGAATTTCAGCTGCTGGATAAGGACGCAGATATTCCATTCGAGTAATTTTCAGATAGGGCAATGAGAATGCGGAGGGGCAAAAGGGGCATCATTTTATAAATCAGGCAATTGTTTCAGATTTTTAGAACCAGAATCCCGTATGTAATCGGGAAAGTCGGCTCCGGAAAATGAAAAGCGGCAACGATTAAAAAAATGATGCCCCTAATGCCCCGGCTGATTCGAAAGTAATAATTTGTCACAGGGGGATAAGGGGCATGAAAAATCATGTTGCTGATATTTTTCAAAGATATGGGGTGTCTTTGTAAGCGTTCCGGAACGGAACGCGCAGCCGTCACGCGAAGCGGGACGATCAAAGGGATCGGGGCACTTCCCCGACAAGCAGGCGGCCTCGCGTGACGGTTCACCGTCAGGGGTGGTGGGCCAACAAGGCATTGCTTGCCGGATTGCGAATGTCTGTATTTGGATAGAATAATAAGCGTGGCTGAATAAATCAGATGACGATAACAAGTTATCTCTGACAATAAAGGATAGAGCATCAAAGAATTCACTTTTTCGTGATATAATAAGATAAAAATCATGACACATTCTGGAGGTTGCCATGTCCGTGACATATAAAAAATTATTTCATCTGCTGATCGACAAGGATATGTCCGTAGCGGAGCTTCAAAAAAAGGCCGGTTACAGCGCAAACATATCAACCAGACTCAGAAATGATACATACGTGTCTCTGGAATCAATCGAGAAAATCTGCCGGGTACTGCATTGTAAAGTCGACGACATCGTGGATTTTATTCCAGAAATTAAAACGGATAAGGAGAATGGATAATGGCGAACGCTGTGAATATAAGAAAACTGGAATCGGAACTCTGGGAGTCAGCGGACCTTCTTAGGCAGGGATCTAAGCTGACGTCAAATCAGTATTGCATGCCCGTGCTGGGATTGATTTTTTTGCGCTATGCATACGGAAGATATAAGGCTGCGGAAAAAGAAATTCTGAAGGATCGCCCGATGCGCGGAGGTCGTGTCATGCCGGTCGAAGCCAGCGATTTTGCTGCAAAAAGTGCGCTGTATCTTCCAAAAGAAAGGAAATTATTCAAAAAACATCAGGGCAGATAATTACAGAATGCGACTATATTAGCGAAGAAGCATATGAAGAAATAGATAAAACATATGGAGTGCCTCAAGAAGGAGATTTACTATTAACGACTAGAGGGACATATGGTGTTCCATATATTTATAGCGGAACTGGATCACTGGACAGATAAACAAGAGACAAAAGCTGCCGTGGATAATCTAATCCGGGATACGTTATGGGAAGAACTTCCCGCAAGCTATGATGAGGTAAGCATATCACATTATTGGCAGCAGATTTATGAGTATGTATATACGAGATATAGTTCGGTAGCATAGAATTTTTAATGAGCCGTTCTAAGGAAAGGTAATGTATGTCACAATTTAATGTTTATAGCACATCCGTTGAGGATATCATCGGTTGGGTCAAATCCGGAGAAGTTGCAATTCCGGAAATCCAGCGTCCGTTTGTCTGGGACTCATCAAAAGTAAGGGATCTCTTGGATTCTTTGTATAAGGGATTTCCAATAGGTTATATCATTGTTTGGAAGAATCCCGATGTGAAGCTGAAGGATGGGAGTATTTCTTCTGGGAAGAAGATCCTGATTGATGGTCAGCAACGGGTAACCGCTCTTCAAGCAGCTGTTGCAGGACTCATGGTCACTGGATCAGATTATAAGAAGAGAAGAATACGTATTGCATTCAACCCAGTAACAGAAACATTCGAAGTGTTGAACCCTGCAATTGAGAAGGACAGCAAATGGATCTCTGACATATCTGAAGTTTTTACGCCAACGTTTTCTGAATGGTCATTTATACCGAATTATTGCCAGACAAATAACATTGCTGGACAGGAACAAGTGGTCGCATCAGCGATCACGAAGCTGAAATCTATTTTGAATATCAGTTTGGGGGTAACAGATCTTAGCCAAACACTTACCATTGATGACGTGACTGATATCTTTATTCGGATCAATTCTCAGGGAGTCGTATTATCGCAGGCAGATTTTGCTATGTCCAAAATTTCTGCGGATGATCTGTATGGCGGAAATGACACCAGGAAGATGATTGATTATTTCTGCCACTTTATGCAGAGCCCGATTGATTATGAAATGATTGCTTCAAATGATACCGAGTTTGTCTCTTCTGGAGGCATGCAGAAAATCAAGTGGATAGTTAATGAAACAGAGGATATCTATGTGCCGACGTATTCAGACGTATTGCGCGTTTCTTTTACGCATAAATTCATGCGTGGAAAGATAGCGGACCTTGTTAGCCTTTTATCCGGACGTGATTTTGAAACCAGAGAAAATTTGGAAAGCATCGCAGAAGATTCATTCCATAAGCTTCGTTCAGGGGTGGAAGACTTTGTAAATGAAACAAACTTTAAGCGCTATATCATGATTGTGAAATCGACTGGCATCATTGATCCAGCACTCGTTCGTTCTCAGAATGTGCTGAACTTTGGGTATATTTTATATCTGACGCTCAAAGATAAAGGGATGAATTCGGGATTGATAGAAAAACTTGTTCGTAAGTGGATTGTGCTTTCTATGTTAACAGGGCGGTATTCAGGAGCGTCCGCATCAGCGATTGATTACGATATCAAACGATTTACAGAAATGGATCCCGAACAGTTTATTGCTACTACTGAAGAGGGGGAACTATCTGATGCCTTCTGGAATACTGTACTTGTCCAGAGACTGGACACATCCGTATCCAGCAGTCCTTTTTTCCTTTTATTCCTGATGGCACAGGTGAAATTGGGCTCGCGCGGATTCCTGTCCGAGCAAATTGACGTTGAGTCTTTGATTCAGCAGCGCGGAGATATTCATCACATCTTCCCCAAGAAATATCTTCAGAAGAATGGAATCAACAACCGCAAAGACTACAATCAAATTGCGAATTATGCCTATACACAATCGGAGATCAATATAAAGATCAAGGATGATTCACCATGCGTGTATATGGCTAAGATGAAAAAACAGGTTGCAAGTGGCGAACTGCAGTATGGTGGCATCACGGATGAAAATGATCTAAAGAAAAATCTTGCTGAGAATTGCGTGCCAGAAGAGTTTGTGAATATGGATATTCATGATTACAAGGAGTTCCTCGAGAAACGGCGCATTTTGATGGCAAGGTTTATTCATAGATTTTATAACAGTTTGGGGTAATGATATTAATACTTGAATGACCATATTCATGACGGGAAAGGATAACTTTATGTTCGTGACAGTTCGGAAGAGAATAGAACAATTGAATAGGACAACTCAGTTGCAGTATCAGTTGTTCGATTGTGAAGCCTGTTGTTGCACGGTAGAGCAGATATGAAGAAATTTGACATGCGCTTTGATGAGAGCATATTCAGGAATCTTATCGGACAAATTTTTCGCAAATACAGATGCGATCCATTCGCAAATACGCCGTCGATAACGCAAATCGTTGGATTATATATCGGCGATGATGTTTATAAAATGTCCAATGTGCAGGAATCGGTAGATTATTATGGGAATATGGACGATATAGCGGTCTGCCGTTTTATGAAAGCGGAAGATGCCGATATTCATTCAGCACTGGAAGGAGTAGAACAAATCGATACGCCAATTAACGGACGTATTGAGAAAATAGTGCTGGTTAATGAAAATCAGCAGGTCTTTGAAAACGGAAATCAGACATATGATGTATGGCTGACACGAGGGGTGATCTTCACAGTGGATGGCCTGGAGATTTCGTTTGAAAAACAGAACTGGCCTTATTCTGAGGAAATCAACATTGAGCGAGGGCATCATTTAATTGAAAAATTCGGAGATGTGAAGGAATTTTCTGAAGACTGGGATTCGGGGATTAGGGCAATTGCGACGAGAGAAAATGTGATTCTTTGCTAAAAGGAAGGTGATAGTTGTATCTAATTGCCATAGAGAGGGAAACCGTGTCACTGATGCTGATGGTAAGTTAAGGAGGTTCCGCAGATGCCGGAAAAGCAGAATATCGAATGGAAAGCCAAATGGAAAGATGAATATTTGGAATGGATCTGCGGTTTTGCTAATGCGCAGGGCGGAAAGATTTATATTGGTTGCAATGATAATGGCGAAGTAATAGGTGTTGCTAATGCAAAGAAGCTGATGGAAGATATTCCCAACAAAATCCGTGATGCAATGGGGATTATTGTTGATGTGAATCTTCTTGAGAAAGATGGTCTTGAGTATATTGAGATCAATGTGCCCGCCTATCCGGTCGGTATTTCCTGCAAGGGTGTTTATTATTACCGGAGCGGAAGTACAAAGCAGACTCTGTCAGGCCCGGCGCTCGAAACATTCCTTCTCCGCAGACGCGGTGTCTCATGGGACAATATGCCATTTCCATCTTTCCAGATGAAAGACGTTGATGATGGAGAAGTGGATCGTTTCCGTAAACTGGCCGCAAAGAGAGGAAGAATTGCACCAGAACTGTTGGAGGAACCGAAAGAAGTTCTGATGCAGAAGCTTCATCTGGTCAACAACGGCTATCTGACAAATGCGGCGATGCTGTTGTTCGCAAAAGACCCACAGGACTGGCAGCAAGGTGCCTATATCAAAATCGGCTATTTTGAGAATGATGCAGACCTTCTGTATCAGGATGAGATCCATGGCTCCCTGCTTGAGCAGGTGGATAAAGCACTTGAAGTGATCTATCTGAAATACATGAAGGCAAAAATATCGTACGAAGGAATCCAGAGGATCGAACGGTATTTTGTTCCGGAATCAGCATTGCGTGAAGCGTTATTGAACGCAGTCTGCCACAAGCAGTATGAATCGAGTATTCCTGTTCAGGTCAGCGTTTATGAGGACAGACTCTATGTGGCAAACGTCGGAACTCTTCCGGAGACATGGACGAAGGATAATCTTCTCGGAAAACATGAATCCAGACCTTATAACCCGAATGTTGCTACGGTGATGTATTATGCTGGTTTTATTGAGAGCTGGGGCCGTGGAATCGAGAAGATCTGTGCGGCATGTGAAGCGGATGGGCTGCCGGCACCAGAGTATACAGTGCATCCCGGAGATATCATGCTGAAGTTCTCCGCACCGGAAGACAGAATTGTCAGGGTGAATGATAGGGTGACTGATCAGGTGACTAGTGAGGTGACTGATCAATTATCAGAGCGGGAAAAGAAAGTGTTGAGCCTGCTTCTGGAAGATCCGGGATACACTATGCCACAGCTGGCAGATAAGATTGGTGTCAGCAGAAAGACGATAAGTCTGTATCTTAAAGCTCTCAAAGAGAGGAAATTAATAGAGCGGGTTGGGTCTGCCAGGAGCGGACATTGGAAAGTCAATCAATAATTTCCATCATTGAGCTTTGAAAGGGTGACTAATGGGTGACTGAAAAGGTGACTATTTGATAAAATGGCGGATACCACGATTGGCTGGAATCACTGGGTACAAATTGGGTACACTAGCTTTGGAATGAGGTGAACGGGGAAGAAAAGCGTATCAAAATGATACGCATCAAAACGAAAATCAAGCAGATTCAGGACCTGCAGCGGATTCGAAGTTGAGTTCGAATGACGGACCTGACACGGCCGGCGTGGCTTGGATCAAGCCACGCCGGCCGATGCAGGTCCTCGGTCAGGCCTGCAGGCAGTGCGGAGCGAAGCGACAGCAATGCCGTGGCAGGCTGCAGCCAAGTAAAATTTTGCGAACGAAACAAAGCAGAAAGCGACTGCAAAATACGATATATTAAGTTATTAATGACAGTGCGGCTGGAAACAGCGGCTCTGTTTTATTTGGAAGAATCTGAATGCAGGTATATTCAGAGCGAATTAGAATAGATGATGGAGAATATAAAATGGCAGTGATGGGACTGGATGTATTCAGAAAATACTTTGATGGCTATGAGGACTGCTACACGATCATTGGCGGTACTGCATGCGAAATTCTGATGTCTGAAGCCGAACTGGATTTCAGAGCACAAGCGCTCTCTACCATAAGATCGTCGTTGTAGGAAATGAGCATTTGAGGCGGAGGATCATCGAAGAGCTCGAGAGACTTGAACCGTTCCTGGTCAGGATCGCAGAAGGCGAAACAGGAAATGAAGTGATCATGAAAGAGCTCCGTACGATCTCTGAATTCACGGACAAGTGGGAATGAACTCGAAGTGACTCAGGGCAGCGGAAAACGGCTGCTCTGTTATTATATGTTTGTATTGAGAGTTTTGCTATTCTCCAAAAATAAAAATTATTTAAATTTGGGGAATATGAGATTATAATAGGGGTAGAAGGCGATTCGGGAGATGGAATATGAAACTGATTGAGCGGAAAGATTATTTAAAAGTTCTGATAGACTGTATGAATACACCTGACATCAAGGTGATTACTGGCATACGCAGATCCGGGAAATCCATGCTGATGGATTATTTTGCAAAGAAGATCATGGAAATGAATGCCAGGGCCAATATCATTCACGTGAACTTTAACCTGACGGAATATGAGAACCTCCTGGAATATCACAAACTGGAGCAGCATATTGAGGATCACTATTCGGCCGGGAGAAACAACTATGTTATGATCGATGAAGTCCAGATGTGTGAAGGCTTTGAGAAGGCCGTTAACAGTCTGCATGAAAAGCTGAAATATGACATCTATGTCACTGGTTCCAATGCGTTTCTCCAGAGCAGTGATCTGGCGACATTGTTTGTAGGCAGAACATTTGAGGTACAGATATATCCGTTTTCATTCTCGGAGTATCTTGCATACTTTCCCTCTGAAAATATTTACGGTGCACTGACGGATTATCTCAGAGTCGGAGGTATGTCGGGGTCGTATGTTTACAGGAATCCGGCGCAGCGCAGTGCCTATCTCAATAATGATGTCCTGAATTCCCTGATTGTGAGAGATATTGAGAGTAAGCGCAAGATACGCAATACGACCCTGCTGAACGATCTGATCGACTACCTGATGGACAATATTGGGAATCTCACCTCCATACGGTCCATAGCGGACACACTTGAGAGCAGGCATATGAAAGCAGATCATAAAACGGTCGGCAAATATATTGATTATCTGTGCAGGTCGTATCTCTTCTGCAAAGTAAAGAGGTACGATATCCGTGGAAAGAAATATCTGAGCACTGAAGAAAAGTATTATCTTACAGATCATGCTTTTCGCTATGCCAGACTGGGCACGCGTTATATGGATTTTGGAAGAATACTGGAAAATGCCGTGGCGGTCGAACTGCTCAGAAGAAAGTATGAAGTATATGTTGGTGTCCTGTATAAAAAGGAAATCGACTTTGTGGCTGTCAGGGAAAATCGCAAGGTATATATTCAGGTAGCGAATGATATTACAGATCCGTCGACTTTCGACAGGGAAACAGCACCGCTGCTTAAAATCAGCGATGGATATCCGAAGATACTGATTGCGAGGACCTTTCAGCCCGAAACAGATTATCAGGGGATTCGCATTATCGACGCCGCCGAATGGCTGTCTGCTCCTCAAAATCAAGGAAACGATTATTTTGGGGAATAGAAACCTCAATACAGATTTCAAAAAGAAAATGACAAACTTCAAATGGAAAGAGATATGGGCATGTCCCTGATCAAGGCAAGAGTCGTCATTCTATTTATGCCTGGTACAATGAATTTCAAATGAACGAGGAACTTCACGAAAAACGCCGTTCCTCCCCTAAATTCACAGATGAGCAGAGACGTACAGCTGTGAAATATTTTCTTGAACATGGACGGTGCGTTTCGAGAACAGTGAAAAAACTGGGATATCCATCAAGAACTACTTTGAGCAGTTGGCTTGAAGAAGACGTTCCTGGTTATGGCTTTTGTTGTATATATGCTTGGTGTTATCATAGCAGCGTATCGAGATTTTATGGAACGGACGAAGCTGCTTGAGGAAAAGAAAGTTTTCAAGCCGGATCGAATTGAAGAAATGATGCGGAAAAAGATTGGTGCTTTTACAAAATCGGAGATACAGAAAGGATTTCCGGATATTGGACAGGCGACGATACAGCGAACACTTTCGAAACTCCAGAAGGAAAATAAGATCATTAAAATCGGGGGCGGGCGATACACAAAATATCGCTGGAACCGGGATAGAGAGGATTAGTTAAGGAGAAAAACATGATTGCAGGTGAGTTGAAAAATAAGATCGATGGATTGGGGAAATATTCCGGACGGGCGGTCTTACGAACCCACTGGATGTGATCGAACAGATGACATATGACTTTGTCGTCCCGGCGATCATAGAACCGGTGGAGTATTATCAGCCGCCGGAAAGGTATATTATGGGCTGACGACCATACCGGCCGAGGTCAGAAGAACCCGACCGACACTGGTCATTTTCTTCCGGCTTGGAATGGCCTGTGAACCCGACGTTTACAGCAACTACTGATGCGGCTCTGTTTCCGGGTACAGCCGGAACGACTGCGATCCTCCGCTGCGCGTTTCCCCCAGCGTGCAGCTTACGGATTTATGCGTATGACGCACGGCCTGCCGGAGTCTGATTCGGAAGAGCTTTCGCGGCTTGTTCATCAAATCGCCGGAGCGATGAAAGACCGCTGAGTAAGCTCAGGCTGCGCGGCCGGATCGGGAAATTCGAACGTAAGATCAGGAAATGCAAACGTAAGATCGGGAAGGTGATGATCTATGCCCTTGATGATCGTCCGTCAGGACATTACGAAAATGAAAGTCGATGCCATTGTAAATGCCGCAAATACGGAACTCCGCATGGAAGGAGGAGCCTGCGGCGCGATCTTCAAAGCTGCCGGAGAGCGGAAAATGCGGGCGGCCTGCGCCGAAGCGGCGCCCATACGCATCGGGGAAGCGGCCATAACACCCGGCTTCCGCCTGCCCGCTGAATACGTGATTCACGCAGCCGGACCGGTATATCGCGGTGAGGATGACGAGGGCTGTGCCGCACTGCTTCACCGCGCGTATACGAATTCCATGAAGCTGGCCCTGGAACACAAATGCGAGAGCATCGCGTTTCCTCTTATCTCCGGCGAGGTATACGGATATCCCGCCGATAAGGCGCTCAAAACAGCTGTCGACGCTGTACGCGCGTTTCTCACGGATCACGAAATGGATGTTTATCTGGCGGTCTACGACAAGGCGGCTTTCAAGGCAAGCCGGGATCTTTTCGGCCAAGTCAAAAGTTATATCGACGAGTATTATTTCATCGAGCACGCGGAGCGGCCGCTGGATATACCCGGCGTGTACGGCAGCGTGGCATCAAAAG
Source organism: Anaerovoracaceae bacterium (assembly GCA_050953425.1). Taxonomy (GTDB): domain Bacteria; phylum Bacillota; class Clostridia; order Peptostreptococcales; family Anaerovoracaceae; genus RUG100. The sequence goes on from JBMNMQ010000003.1 coordinate 45,891, forward strand.
ACGCGGATCTCGCCGCTTCCAAGGCCGCCGGGCTCAGTGCCATCGTCGGGGATCTGGACGAACCGTTCAATGAAACGCTCCTGAGACTGATCGACTCAAAAGGGTTGACCGACGCCGATGTATATAAGAAGGCCAACATCGATCGCAAGCTGTTTTCAAAGATTCGCATCGGCAGGGGCTATACGCCGGGAAAGAAAACTATACTGGCTCTTTGCATCGCTCTGGAACTGGATCTTTATGAGACCGACGATCTGCTCGAAAGAGCCGGGTACGCTCTTTCTCACAGTCAGCTTTTCGATGTCATAGTGGAATATTTCATTGTAAATAAGGAGTACGATATCGATAAGATCAACGAAGTCCTGTTTTCCTATGATCAGCCGCTGCTTGGATCGATGTCGCGTTAAAAGCGACCACATCGATTCCTTCCCGCTGTATCCTTTAGTAAAAATTACAGTAGCACAGGGAGGGCATGGAGATGAAAAAAGATCTTACGGAACTGGTATTTATACTTGACAAGAGCGGTTCGATGTTTGAGCTGGAGAGCGACACGATCGGCGGCTACAATTCGATGTTGAAGAAGCAGCGTTCGCTCGACGGCAAATGTGTGATCACGACGGTGCTGTTCGACAGCGGCTGCAGGCTGCTGCACGACCGTATCGACATCCGCGCCGTGAAGCCGATCACGGAAGAGGATTATCAGACCGGCGGCAGCACCGCACTCCTCGACGCGATCGGGAGGACGATCCACAATATTGGAACTACTCAAAAAAACACATCTGACGAATTCAGAGCGGACAAGGTGCTGTTCGTGATCATCACGGACGGCATGGAAAATGACAGCCGTCAGTATACCGCGGATCAGGTGAAGGCGATGATCGAACGGCAGAAAGAAAAATTCGGATGGGAATTCATATTTTTGGGCGCCAATATCGACGCTGTGGAAACAGCCGGAACGATCGGGATCAGTGCGAACAGAGCTGCGGACTATGTGGCGGACAGCTGCGGTATTGAGCTCAATTACCGCATGATGAGTGAGGTAGTCGCCGAATACAGGCAGAATGACGAAGTGTCGGACGAAGCGCTTGAAGCTATTCGAAGAGACGAGAAACGGCGCAGCGGCCGTCGCTAAAGCCGCACCCGGTACGCGGGCAGCGAGTTTTGTCATGCATTGATCGGGCGGCTCACCGGGCCGATAATGGCGTACTTCATCGTTGCAGGACACATACACTTATCGGATCTGAAAAATACGCGCCGTACTTTGTTTTTCGGAACGAGACAAGACGCAGGGTTTTGATGCACCGGTATATAGATATACACATCAGCCGGAAATGTTCGAAAAAAGGATGCACCGGCTGTGGACATATGGTACAATAGACAAAAGATTTTGAAAATATAAGGGGGGGGGATCAGGGCGCGGGCTGCCGTCCTGGAAAAGGTGAGAGTATGGTATGGACAACCCGCGTTGAGGTACAACGCCTCGGACAGAAAAACGGACATACAGAAAAACAGGCAGGCAGACGGAATCTGTCTTATTGGCATATAGTAAAGTTCGTTACGGGAGATCGTACCCGCGTTTGATCGCGGCAGGTCTCTCTTTGCTGTGTGAGAAATGAGGTGAAGAGATGAAAGAGAAGAAGTTGAAAAAAATCCCGGCGTTGATTCTGTCGGTGCTGCTGGTGCTGACCATGATGCCGCTGCTTCCGGGCGCGGTGCCGGAGGCGCACGCGGTCGACGGAGGATCGATCCCGGAGGGGTACTGCGGGGAGACTGTATCGTACAGTGTCCGGTCATTCATCCCGACGCCGCAGGATTACAAGTTCGAAAAAGTTTCGGGGCCGGACTGGCTTACCGTCAGTGAAGACGGAGATGTCACCGGCACCAGGCCGGACAGGGCGTGCGAGGCAGCGACTCTGCACATCCTGGCGGAATACAAGTATACGGATAAGTACGACGAAAAGGACATCTATGTCACCGTCGGCGCCGTGAAGAAACCGCCGGCGGACTATTCCGGGAAAGCTTACGCGGTACGCTCGCAGGACGGGAGCACGCTGTGGTTCATCCGTTCGAAAGAGGATGTGACTGACGGCACGCATACAACGATTACGAGCATCAGCGGCGGCAGCTATACCGGAACGGTGTACGCGGATATCGAAACAATCCCGTATGAGATGCCGGAGGACATATTTTCGGGCTCGTACCCGAATACGGTCCCGAAGTGGTACACCTACGGAGACAAAAATATCAGGAAAGCGGTATTCGTGGACTACATCAGACCGCGTTCGACGGCCTGCTGGTTCTATATGAAATGGGCGTTGACAGAGATCGATTCCATCTACAAGCTCGACACGTCGAACGTGACGAACATGGAGGGTATGTTTGGCTTCTGCATGAAGATGACCGAACTGGACCTCAGCGGATTCGACACCTCCCGCGTGACCAATATGGTAGATATGTTCAGAGGATGCAAGGTTCTCCCTTCGCTGGATGTGAGCGGATTCGACACCTCCCGCGTTACCGACATGAGGGGCATGTTTGACGAGTGCCGGGCGTTGAAGACCCTCGATTTCGGCAATTTCGACACATCGAGCGTGACGAATATGTGGGGAATGTTCAGTGAGTGCACGGCTCTGGAGGAAGTCGATCTGAGCAGTTTCGACACCTCGAATGTCACGGCCACGGGTACGATGTTCTTTTATGCCAAACGGCTGAAAGCACTGGATTTGAGCGGTTTTGACCTGTCAAAAAACAAAAAGACTACTATAGAAGGCTACACTGGCTATTGGGGTTTGAAGCAGATGTTCGACGGCGCGTGCCTTGAAAGCGGACCGGTCACCGGGTACGCGGCCGACAAGGCGAATGCCGCCAAGCTCAATTCCAAGGAATACACGTATATCGACAATAGCAAGCTTCGTTTCGTCGCAAAATCTCCGTTGAGCTTCAATGTGTATCTGCACTACAACGACGGCACGACCCCCGTCAAGAAGATGACCCGCGCCGCCGGAAAAGCCATGACGCTGCCGGTGCCGAAACGCGCAGGTTACAGTTTTGGCGGCTGGTTCCATGAGGCGTCATTGAGTGGAGGCGCCGTGACGACGATTGCTTCCGGCGCAGTCGGCACCCGTCATTATCACGCGAAATGGGTGCCGTCCGCAAGTGCGGTCACCGTCAGCTTCAATTCCAGAGGCGGCAGCAAAATCACGCCTCTGGCGGTGGAAAAAGGGACTGCCGTGAACAGGCCGGCTGATCCGGCCAGATCCGGATATACCTTCGAAGGCTGGTACCGGGACAAAGCCTGCAAGAAGGCATATGATTTCAAGACGAAGGTCACCGGGAACATCACGCTTTACGCGAAATGGAACACACCGAAGCAGAATACCGCTGCTGTCGTGAAGAAACTTTCCGCTGTAAAAGACAACAAAGAACCGGCGGGATCGGCCTACCGCATCCTGCGGCTGCGCACAACGAAGGTCGGGAAGAAAAACATAACACTCCGCTGGAACAAGGTAAAAGGCGCTTCCAAATACATCGTGTTCGCAAACCGCTGCGGAAAGAAATACAAATACAAGGCGATGAAACAGACAAAGAAAACGACCCTGAATGTCAAGAAGGTCGCTAAGAAGAAACTGCAGAAAGGCAAATATTACAAGTTCTTTGTGGCCGCGATCAGGAAAAACGGAAAGACAATCAGAGTTTCCAAAACGATGCATGTCGCGACAACGGGCGGAAAGGCCGGGAATTTCAGGAGCGTAAAAGTGACGAAAGCACGGAACGGGGCGATACGGATCGACGCAAGCAAAATCACCAGTGAGAAAGACCGCTACCGGAAGTTAAAAGTCAAAACGGTCAAGCAGCCGAAGAAAAAGGTATCACTTCACCGCAGGATCCGTTACGAGTCTTCCGATACTTCGGTCGCGACGGTGAACAGCAGGGGAACAATCCGGCTCAGGGGTCTGGGCATCTGCTATATCTACGCCTACGCGCAGGACGGGCATGTCGCGAAAGTCAAAGTCGTTGTCTATGCTTGAGGCATGAGGAAAAACAAAAAACCGTCAGCAGTTTTCAGACTGCTGGCGGTTTTTTCTGCTCCAGAACTCGCTGAGGAAGTACTGCCGCAGCCGCTTGCAGCCCGGAATGCGAAGAAAACGGAAACAAAGACTACCCCCTGCGGGCAGATCGCAGTCACTCCGAGTTTTATAAAGACAGCCGTAGATCCGGCCGGTGCGCTGGAATATGTCAATATCCTCACCATGCAATATTGGAAAAAACCGGCAGCGAATGGGAAAGAACGGAAATGCAACGGCAGCTGTGACCGACAGTTCTTTACCGGCCCAGACCGCATCAATCACGATCCGTTATGGAAAATACGTTATGCCTGTTCCGTAATATTCGATTCGAACGGTGGAAGTGATGTACCTTCTCAGAGGAGGAATAAGCGGAAAAAAGCAGGAAACCCGCTGACCCGGCGAAAGCGGGATATTCTTCCGATGACTGGTATACAGAAAGTACATGCACAAAGTCATATGACTTCGGCAAGCCGGCCGCGGGGGACCTGCCGTTCTATGTTAAATGGAAGTCGGCCGCACAGAATATTGCCGAGGCTGCGGCGAGACTGGCGAAGACCGGCGACAAGGCTGACCCTGCAGAATCCGGGCTCGCACTTCTTCAGCTGCGCTGCCGAAGATAGTTCCTCCGCTCTTATTCCTGGAAAAAGTTTCACTTGCACGAACATGTTGAGATGATGCGCAAGGCAGGAAAGGTGATATCGATTAAGGCCGGCAATGCAAAATCTACATCTGCGCATAGAACAGGATTCGGACGAGCACGAAGATCACAGTAAAATATGATGATCCGTTAAAAGACCGTGAAAAAGGCTGTTCCATGACGGAGGCGCCTTTTTTAGGATAAGGGTGCTTTCAAAGACAATTTGGTCCCAGATGGGGTTATTTTCGCCATATTACAGGTCATTTTCGCAAAAATGCATAGTATTGCATTAAAAGTGCTAGAGTCTTCAGTAACAAGCCAAAGTTCAGACAACTCGACAGAAACTTTGTGTTAGAGAGGAGGATGGCAATGAAAGAACGAGCAGTAAAACGAATACCGGTATTGATTCTGTCGGTCGTCATGGTACTGGCCATGATGACGGCGCTGCCGGGTGTCACCCAGGAGGCGTATGCGGGTGATCCGGTGACGGATCCAGCGACACTGACCTATGCTAACAAAGCAGAAACGGGCATAAATCTTTTAGGGGTAACGGGTGACAAATCAGGCCCGGGCTGGAACTGGGACAGCACAGGCAAAGTCCTTACCCTGGATAATATCGAGATCCAGGGCAGAGAATATATGCCGCCTAACGGCAACGGTGTCACAAGAAGAATTGAATGCATCCAGCTGCCAAACAATCAGGGAGAAGTGAAGGTAGTTATCAAGGGGAACTGCTATTTCCACAACTGCAGCCAAGCGATCATGCCGGGAGTTAATGGAGATTCCGGCACAGATCTCAGACTGATGAAGGATTCATCCGGCGGCACGCTTTATATCAACGACGCTGGCAGTCCCTGGTTCAGATGCCAGAAAGTCACCGTCGACGGGCTTAAGATGGTCAGTGAGACGAAGGATGGAGCTAACGGTATACAGGTGGATATCGTGAATGGAGCGGATGTTTCGCTTACTGCATTAATACTACAAAAAATAATATTGAATATGTAGTATTAAAGTGGTAGCATATGACCATAAGGAGGCAGACTAGTGAAGACATATACTGTGAAGGAAATTGCAGAAATGCTTGGCACTAACCCCGAAACTGTTCGGAGATGGATCCGTTCCGGAAAATTAAAAGCAGAGAAAAGCTCGCGGAAAGATGGAAATGTGGTTCAGGAAGAAGATCTTTACAAATATTTGAGAACAACATCCAGATATGCAGGGATCGCTGCCGGAATGGCGTCAACCAACTCACTGCTCGCCCTGTCATCAGTGATTGCTACTGCAGGTGCCGGAGTAATAGCGGCTTTAGTTTCATCAGGATTGAAGAAAAAAAATGAGGACGTTGAAATTTTTTACGATGATGTAAAAAAGACATTGGAGAATAATATTTCTGAGAGCCAGAGGTCAATAGAGAGTAAGAAGTCAGCGATAGCTGAATTACAGGCGGAAATTAAAAGGGAGCAACAGAAAATAGAGGACTGCCATCTTGCTCTTGAACATTTTTCAGATGCAATAAATACAACAGAGCATAATAAAAAGAAGGGATGGAATCAGACTGATGTCGGAAAAGAATGCTGTAGTAAAAAAGAACACTGATCTTGTGCCAGATGAGACATCGCCTGTTCCTACGACAGAAAGTAAGGCACTGTATGTAACCGTTGAAACGGAAGGAGTGGATTTCGAAGGACTTCTCGCAAGACTTACGCAGTATGTGAATATTGGTGATGCTTTGGCTCATGTTGAGCGGCAGATGAAGTATGTGGTACAGATTCCTCTCAAAGATCAGGAAGCATTTAATGCCGGAGAGGTTTTCCTGAATCAGAACACGAAAACTGGCGTTCTGTGGCCTACATTGTACAAAACCGCTGAAAATGGGAAAAGACAGTTTGTAGATAATCTTCCCATCAAAGAGGAGGCGCTTGTAAAGGGCAATCCATTTGATGCGATTGCTATGGGCTGCCACAATATTTATATGCAGAAGCAGTTGAATGAGCTGTCTGAGATGATCAATCGCACTTACAAGGTAGTAGAGCGGATTGAGCGTGGTCAGATGGATGATCGTATTGGCGAATTAAAGGCAGGCAGAGATCAGATTCTGCTTGCATTGAAGCTTGATCCTGAGCGTCGCAGCATAGAAATTGCTGAAGGGAGAGGTCATTTATTATCAGCACAGAAAAAGTTACTTCAGACTTTAAAGAGCCGAGTGGAAGGATTTACGCCGATCCCAGAAAGCGAATTAAAACGATTCTGGCTTGAATTCAGGCATCAGGGGATCCTGAAAGAAAGGGATGAGGAGTTCTCGGACATTCAGGAATACTATGGTTTTTACCTGGAGGCTACTCAGTTTCTTGCCGCATCCTACGCCATTTCCGGGGATATGGATGAGGCAGAAAGAGTCTTTGAAATAGCAAAAACAGAAATGGGTGAGATCAGCTTCGATTCCATGAAAACATTGGACTATATTCACAAGGAGACAAAAGAACTTTTCTATAACTGTCCGGAAGAATATATCGAAGCTGAAAAAGACGCGTGTATGGCTGATGCGAAAGACTACGATGTTATTGATGTGGAAGTGACAGGTCAAAAATTATTGGAGGTATTTGGAAATGTCCGAGAAGAAGAGATTTCAAAATCAGACGCTGAACAGTGACGATTACAAAAAGACGGAGGACGAAGCGGAAACACTTAAAGATGGTATAACAGTAGCAGCTATCCTAGTACTGGCTGTTCCGGCGTTGAAAAAATACGGCCCGAAGTTGCTTAAAGGAGTTGCGTCAATTTTCAAAGCCTAATGCAAGGAGGGGTACGATAATATGTTGCTATATTCAACCATCTTAAGGATCAATGACAATCTGACCAAGGATAAATTCATTCAGCTGGTGATCGACTGGAATCAGTCAAGCCCGCATCAGGACAATGTGATTCCAAATCTGTCTTGGAAGGGTGAGCGCAATATTCGTTATGGAAATGACTGGCTCTGGATGGATATTGAAGAATATCGAAATAAAAATATTATAGCCGTGCGGTACGAAAAGAAAGAGGTGGATGGCACGGTATATTTTTAATTTATCTACATCTTTAAATTTTTCTTTTTGAGCGTAATGTAGAAGGGTGCAAATGTTTATAAATTATGTAGGAGCTTGCAACTCATACAGGAGAGTTTACTGGCAAGTCAATGTAGCGAGTGCAATTGAATGTGCCGAGAAAGCCTTGCTTTCTGGGCTTTCCCGGCATGTTCTACATTCTGGGCTTGGTATCAAAGACGGTCGGAAGATAGAATACTCTCTACTTTCTGCACTTGTTTTCATAACTTCCGGTTCCGCCCGGCTGGTGAAGCTGAAACCTGATCGGCTCGGCTGTGCGGCACAGGATGCCGCAGCCGGCCCTTCGACGAACTTCGGGTTTATTGCATGCCCTTCCGGAATTCCGCGGTTTTTTCCTTTGCAATTTCGGTCATGCGCCGGAGATACTTTCCGTTTACATTCCCCGCGTCACAGGCTATGCCGTAGTCAAGGGTCCAGGAAAATTCGATTTTTCTCGCGATGTAGTTCCCCGCGGCCGGGAGGTCGAATTCCGGCATGATGCTCAGGCCGACTCCGCCGAGCATCAGAAGTCGTGCGGTTTTCGGCGAGTCGCAGTAGTGGATTGCCGAGGTCGGAAGCAGTCGGGACAGCTCCATCATCATTCCCTGGGATTCCTTCGGACAGCAGGAAATCTCCGGAAGGATCAGATCCTCGTCGACGAGATCGTGGGGCGCGACACGCTCCTTCTCTGCGAGCGGATGACCCGGCGGAAGCAGGATGTCATAGGGCGCTTCAAAGAGCAGTTCGAAGCGTGTGTTCTCCTGCATAACCGAATCCCGGGTGTAGGTAAAGACGAGGTCCGTCTTCCCGTCCCGGAACAGACTGATCAGATCCTTGTAGGAGAATTGACGGAGAATAACATTTACTTTCGGGAACTCCCGGAGGAAATGTTCGAGTACGACGGGGATCAGCCGGTCGCTCAGAGCCGAGTCGGCGTAACCCACGGTGAGGATGGCCTCGTAGTCCGTCTTCGCGCGGGCGAGGGAATTTTTCGCGATGAGGATCCGGCTCAGGATCTCCCGCGCTTCATAATAAAAGCTTTTGCCCGCCGGCGTGAGCGAAACATGCTTCTTCGTGCGAAAGAAGAGCTGCACGCCGAGCTCTTCTTCAAGCAGGCGGATCTGACGCGTCACCGTCGGCTGGGAAAGATAGAGGTTGGCGGACGCGACCGTAAAGTTCAGGGAATCCGCGACCTCAATGAAGCATTCCAGTTGTTTCCCGTTCATAACATCCTCCCTCAAAATTCCGGAGAGCCGCGCGTCCCGGCGGGGCTTCCGCACCACACCGTCGCCCGGATGGAGCTCCGGCACCACACCGTCGCCCGGATGGAGCTCCGGCACCACACCGTCGCCCGGATGAAGCTCCGGCACCACACCGTCGCCCGGCGGAGCTCCGGCACCACACCGTCGCCCGGATGAAGCCCCGGCACCATACCGTATTGTATCTGTAAAACATACGACTCCGGCATTTCTTGTTGTTCGCCCCGGCGGCAGCGCGGGGAAACCCCGTAATTTCGCCGGAAAACGGCCGCTTCCGGACGCCTCCTAAGTAATTCATTATCTGAATTGATAATACCATAATTCAATTAAATTTTCCAATTAATCCATGCTAAAATCATCACAGAGAAAAGACTTTCAATTGCAGAGGACATTCAATGGCAGGAGAAAGACATTCAATGAATGACTTTCAATTGCCGAGGGAAGAAATTCAATTGCAAAGGAGTGAAGCGGATGGATAAAGTGACATTGAACGTCAACGGAACGACCTACGAGTTCTCCGTCGGGGAGAGCTTTGGTCAGATTCCGGCGAGCGAGATCCTGCTGGATACTCTCCGGAACCGGCTCGGCCTCAAGGCAGCCAAGAAGTCCTGCGAAGAGGGCGCCTGCGGGTGCTGCACGGTCATCAAGGACGGCAAGGCCGTTCCCTCGTGCATGCTGCTCACGGCAGACTGCGACGGCTCGAAGATCACGACCCTCGAGGGGCTGCAGGATCCGGAGACCGGCGAACTCTCGAAGGTGCAGCAGGCATTTATCGACTACTACGCCTTTCAGTGCGGCTTCTGCACGCCGGGCATCATCATGACAGCGACGGCGCTTCTCGACGAGAATCCGAACCCGACCGAGGAGGAAGTGAGGGACGCGCTCAGCGGAAATTACTGTCGCTGCATCAGCCACTACCACGTGTTTGAGGCGATTGACTCCGTCACCGGAAAGGGCAGGAGCCTGGACGAAAAATGGGAGGGCAGGCGATGAAACATTTCAATGATGAAAATTACAGACCCGACAATTACCGCTATATCGGCAAGGTGAACGCCCCCCGGAAGGACGCGAAGGACATCGTCACCGGCAAAGCCACGTTCCTGGACGATTTCGATCTTCCGAACATGCTGATCGGCCGGTCGCTCCGTTCTCCGTACGCCCATGCGAGGATCACAAAGATCGACACGGAGAAGGCAAAGAAGGTCAACGGCGTCGCTGCCGTCCTGACCTACAAGGACGTTGACCCGAACTGGAAGATGGGGTGGCCGCCGATGAAACCGATTCTCGCCGAGGAGGTCATGTACGTCGGCGATCCGGTCGCGTTCGTTGCGGCGGAGAGTGCGGAGATCGCCAATGAGGCGATGAAGCTCATCGAGGTCGAGTACGAGGAACTGCCGGCAGTGACCGATGCCCTCGAGGCGAGAAAGCCGGGCGCACCGCAGCTCTACCCGGACCTTTTCAAGAACAACGAGGTAACACCGGGATACCCGCCGTTCCAGAAGGACGGCCCGTTCTGGCACCTCATGAAGGGCGATCCGGACGAGGGCTTCAAGCAGTGCGAATTTATTGCCGAGGATACCGTCGAGTTCGCGAAGATGCCCGCACCCGCGGCGCCGGAGGCGCCCGGAGCGATCGTGCGCTGGGACGGCGGCCACGATTTCACCGTGTGGTGCGACACCCAGTCCGGCTATATCTGCAAGATTTTGAATTCATCGGTGATCCCGGAAATCAACCTCGATGTTCGCACTTTCAACGTCGGCGGTTCCTACGGCAACAAACAGTCGCAGGTTGTCCAGGTCATGTCCGCGGCTCTGCTCGCGATGAAGACCAACCGGCCGGTCAAGGTGTTTCAGACGAAGCATGAACAGATGTGCTGCTTTGAAACGAGACTGGGAAGCCAGGTGCACGCGAAGATCGGCATGGATGCGGACGGTGTGGTGCGGGCCGTGAAGGCGGACTGGACCGTCGACACCGGCTGCATCAGCAACGCGACCCAGGGACAGATCGGCGTCGGCATCGGCGAGACGCAGCTCGTCATGGCGAAATGCCCGAACTGGGATCTCGACACGCACCTGATCGCGACCAACAAGCAGCCGGCCGGCATCGTCCGCGGCTACGGCGGCCAGGAGCTCAACTCCTGCCTGTCGCTGCTCATGGGACGCACGATGCGCACGGGTAATTTCGACCCGGTTGAAGTCTACAAGAAGAATTACGTCGGCGAAGGCGATGTCTATACCTGGCGCGACGGCCGTGAATGGCAGGCCCATTCGGTGAACTATGTGAAAGCCATCGATGACTGCGCGAACCAGTTTCACTGGAAGGATAAGTGGAAGGGCTGGGGCATCCCGACCTGGGAGTCCGAGGACGGAAAGATTGTCCGCGGCGTCGGATGCGGCATCATCGGAAATGCGGATATCGGCGAGGATAACACGGAAGCTTATGTTCGCGTCGTGCCGGATCTCTTCGACGACAAGTCCCACATTGTTCTTCAGACCAACGTCACCGAGTCCGGCATGGGACAGCGGTCCAATCTGGCGAAGATGGTCGCGGAGATTCTCAACGTTCCGTACGATATGATCCAGATCACTCCGCCGGAGACGAAAATCAATCCGACCGGCTTCGGCCTCTGCGGGAGCCGCGGCACGATCACCTACGGCCACGCGGTTTCCAGCGCGGCGGAGGATCTGCGGGACAAGCTCAAAAAGCTCGCCGAGCCGTACCTCGAGGTCACCGCGGACAGCATGGTGCTCGAAAACTACGGCGTCGCGACGGTGGCGAGACCGGGCAAGTTCGTGACCTGGAAGAAGCTCATTCCGCAGGATCTGACACTCACCGGCTACGGCCAGCATCTGGAGAATTTCTCCACCCCGAACATGTTCATTGTATTCCTCGAAGTGGAGGTAAATAAGGAGACCGGACAGGTGAAGGTGCTGCACATGCAGGGCGGTACGGACTGCGGTCAGATCATCGACCCGGCGATGCTGGAGATGCAGGCGCAGGGCGGCATCGGCTCCGCTTCCCTCGACACGGCGCTCTACGAGGAGCATATCATCGACCCGCCGACGAAGCGGACGCTGACCTACGACATGATCGAGTACAAGTGGCGTCCGTTCAACGATTTTCCGACTTACGACACCTGCTTCCTGGAGTCCCAGTTCGACACCTTCCAGTTCCGCGCGACGGGCGTCGGCGAGATCGCCGGTGCGGCTGCCGCGAGCGCGACGATGCAGGCCATCTCTAATGCGATCGGCGTGCAGGTATCCACGTATCCGGCAACCCCGGATGTGATTTTAAAGGCACTTGGAAAAGTCTGAGGAGGTCCAATATGCGAAATTTTGATTTAGTGCGCCCGGAAACCGCCGAGGAAGCGGCGAACCAGATGGAAGAAGGGGCGGTTTATATGGCAGGCGGCAGTGATCTCCTCGGGGAGCTCAAATCCGATATTCTGCCGGAATATCCGAAAAAAGTCGTCAGCCTGAAGAAGATTCCGGGTCTTTCCGGCATCGAGTACAGTGACGGGATGCTGAAGATCGGTGCGATGACAACGCTCACGGAACTCTCAAAGAGTGAGGCGGTGAAAGAGCACGCACCGGCGCTGGCCGAGGCGGCGCACAGCGTCGCGACCCCGCTTGTCCGCAACATGGGCACGATCGGCGGCAATATCTGCCAGGATGTCCGCTGCTGGTTCTACCGTTATCCGGATGAGATCGGCGGGCGGCTCAACTGCGCGAGAAAGGGCGGCGAGGCCTGCTACGGAATACTCGGCGACAACCGGTATCACTCCATCTTCGGCGGCATGAAGACCGGCCTCACGCCGTGCTCGATCGAATGCCCGGCCGGAACGGATATCCCCGGTTACATGGCCGCGATCCGTGCGGGGGAATGGGACAGGGCGGCGGAGATCATTCTCCGCGCGAATCCGCTCCCGATGCTTACGTCTCGCGTCTGTCCGCACGACTGCCAGTCGAAATGCAACCAGTGCATGAACGGGGACCCGGTGAGCATTCACTCCGTGGAACGCGCGCTCGGCGACTATATTCTGGAGCACGCCGACACCTTCTATGCGAAGCCGGAGAAGGAGACCGGAAAGAGGGTTTCCATCGTCGGCGCCGGCCCGGCCGGACTCGCCGCGGCATACTATATGCGGAAAATGGGTCATACCGTGACGGTCTATGAGCGTATGGAGGAAGCCGGCGGTGTTCTCATGTACGGAATTCCGGAATACCGTCTGCCAAAGCATTATGTCCGCAGCGTCCAGAAGGCACTGGAGAATATGGGAATTCACTTCCGCTTCAAGACAAACGTCGGCGAAGATATCACCATTGAAGAGATCGAAAAGCAGAGCGATACGCTGTTCCTCGACACCGGCGCCTGGAAGCAGCCGATTCTCGGCATCGACGGCGAGAACCTCACGATGTTCGGCCTGAACTTTCTGGTTGAGGTTAAGAAGTTTATGACGAAGCAGATCGGGAAAAATGTGCTCGTCTGCGGCGGCGGCAACGTCGCGATGGACGTGTCGCTCACCGCAAAGCGCCTGGGCGCCGACCGGGTGACGCTCGTCTGCCTTGAGCAGCGGAACGAGATGCCGGCGACCGAGGAAGAGATTCACCGTGCCGAGGAGGAGGGCGTGACCGTCATCAACGGGCAGGGCCTCAGCCGCGTCATCTACGACGGCAGGAAAGTGAAAGGCCTCGAGACGAAGCGCTGCGTGGCCGTCCGCGACGCGGAAGGACGGTTCCGCCCGACGTACGATGAGAAGGATCTTTCCGTCATTCCGGCGGATACGATCATTCTGGCGACCGGACAGCGGGTCGACCTCGATTTTTTCGGTGATCAGTTTAAGAAGGAAGTACAGTCCGCCCGCGGCCTGATCGAGGTCGGCGAGTACAACAATACACGGAAACCGGGCGTCTACGCCGGCGGCGATGCCGCCACCGGTCCGTCGATCGCGATCAAGGCGGTTCGCGCCGGCGCCAACGCGGCGAAAAATATGACGGCGTACCTCGGCTTCCCGATGCCGGAGGTCCCGGCGAGTCAGGACTGCCTGCACAGCGATCACGATCGGATTCGGCTCGCGCACGGACAGACGGAACCGGACACGCCGATCGAGCAGCGCTGCCTCGACCGTGAGGATTCGACCACGCTCACCCGCGAGGAAGCACGGGAGGAAGCGGGCCGCTGCATGAACTGCGGCTGCTATTCGGTCAACGCTTCGGACATTACACCGGTTCTCATCATGGCCGGCGCTGTGATCCGCACTTCGAAGAAGACCGTCGCGGCGAAGGATCTCTTCACGACGAAACTGCGTGTGAAAGACATGCTGGATCCGGATGAGATCGTCGAGGAAATTGACGTGCCGGCGATGGACGGTGAAAAGAGTCGTTATAACAAATTCCGCATGCGCGACGCAGTCGACTTTGCGGTCGTGAGCCTGGCGAGCCGCTTCCGCGTCGCGGACGGAAAAATTGCCGATGCGCATCTCGTGCTCGGCGGCGCGGCGCCGGTTCCGGTTGAACTCACGGAGGCGGAAGAGTTCCTCGCGGGCAGAGCCGCGGATGCGGAGACAGCGGAAGAGGCAGCGAGGCTGGCGCTCGCCGGCGCAGACCCCTTCGAGAAAAATGCATATAAGGTTCAGATCGCTGAGAGTCTTGTGAAGGAGGCGGTGGAAGAACTCCGCTGATCGACCGTACAGCATCTGACCCTGATCGTTTCTGAAACAGCTCCGGCTGCATCCGATCTGCCCGAAGCAGAAAAGATGCGGACCGGAGCTGCTTCCTTTTTTGGTGATCGTCTGTTAAAATAACATCATTCAAACGAGAACGAATTACTCTTGTTAAACATTCGGCAGGGAAGGAACCGCCGGCCGGACGGAGGTGGGAGAATGCGTTACGGAGCTGTGATCGTGGCTGCGGGAATGTCGATGCGGATGAGACAGATGAAGCAGCAGATGGAAGTCGACCGCATTACGCTCGCGAACCGCGTCGTGAAGAAGTTTCAGGACGCCGGGGTGCAGGATATTGTCATGGTGACCGGCTACCGGGCTGCCGATCTCGAAAATTCCCTGAAAAAACTCGGTATCTGCTTCATCCGCAACGAAAACTACGCGACGACCCGGATGCTCGAGAGCGCAAAGCTCGGCTTTTCCAGGATCCCGTCCGGAGACGGGCGGGTCTTTTTCTGCCCGGTCGATGTGCCGTTCTTCCGCACCGACACGATCAGGCTTGAGATGGCCCGGAAGGAGCAGATCGTCTATCCAATCTGTCACAACCGACTCGGCCATCCGATTCTGATTTCCGCGAAACTGATCCCGTCGATTCTCGCCTACACCGGCGATCACGGTCTCAAGGGTGCGCTGGACTCACTCTACACGCAGAATACCTGTTTCCTCCCGGTCTCCGACGAGGGCGCGGTGATGGATACGGATACGCCGGTGGATCTCGGCTACATCGAGGATCTCGCGGCGGCGCGGCAGATCCGCCCGGAGGTGCGGCTGCGCCTGTCCCGGGAGGAGCCGTTTTTCGGCTCCGGAACCGTGACACTGCTCCGGCAGATCGATCAGATGCATTCGGTCCGCCAGGCCTGCGCTTCGATCGGGATGTCCTATTCCAAGGGCTGGGCGGTTGTGCATACGGCGGAGGAAGCGATCGGCTGCCGGCTCGTGAACCGCGTCGCCGGAGGCAGGCACGGCGGCAGCGCCTCCCTCACTGAGTACGGGCGGAGACTGATCGAGCTCTTTGAGGAACTGGAGAGAAATGTCCGGAAGTTTGCGGACCGGGAATACTGCCGGATTTTTCCGGCCGGAGATCTCTTCTCCCAGAACAGCCGGGAGGACGGGAAAAAGGGATAATGCAGACAGCGAAATGCGGACGCCGGATCCGCTTTTCATTCATTCCAGAAATCGGTCTTCTGCTTCAGGCGGATGCCGGATGCGAGGAAATGCGGATCCAGCCCCTTCTTTTTCTGCCGCATGTAGTCGCGAAGACAGGCGAACGCCGTGCCGCCGAGAATCAGGATTGACGGCATGTTGGTAACGACCATCAGCCCCTGCATCATATCGGCAAGATCCCAGACCAGACCGGCCTGCGCGAC
Source organism: Anaerovoracaceae bacterium (assembly GCA_050953425.1). GTDB lineage: Bacteria > Bacillota > Clostridia > Peptostreptococcales > Anaerovoracaceae > RUG100. The sequence continues at coordinate 62,023 of JBMNMQ010000003.1, forward strand.
CGCGCCGGCAAAGACCAGCACGGTGGCAAAAATCCGGAAGGCCATCAGCCCGGTGCGGCTGACGTCCCGGTTGAGGATGAAGCGCAGACAGCCCTCGCAGTAGGAATAATTCCCGATCAGGGTCGTGAACGCGAAGAGGGACATCGCCAGGGCGAGGAAGATCGGCCCGAAGCTGCCCAGTGTGGAATTGAGCGCTCCCTGAACGTATCCGGCGGCATTGGCTGTATCGGCGGTGAGCAGGTATTTGCCGGGATTGACGCCGGTGCTGAGGCACATGAATGCCGTCGCGGTACAGATCAGCAGCGTATCGATGAATACCGACAGCATCTGCACCAGACCCTGCTTGGCCGGGTGTGACACGTCCGCCGTGGCCGCGGCGTTCGGCGCTGACCCCATGCCGGCTTCGTTGGAATAGAGACCGCGCTTGATGCCGTACATCAGGCACGAGCCGGTAAAGCCGCCGAAGATGGCGTGAAAATCAAAGGCATCGTGAATAATGCTGCCGAACATGGCGGGGATGTGCCCGGCGTTCATGCATATGACCAGGATGGAAACGACTACATAGATGATACCCATCACAGGCACCATGACGCCGGTCACATGCACCAGCCGCCGGGCGCCGCCGATGACGATGATCCCGAACAGAATCGCCAGAATCACGCCGATGATCGCGGGCGTCACCGAAGCGTTGTAAAATTTGAAAACCCTGAACGTCGACTGCAGGTTGTAGGAAGCCAGCATGTTGTATCCGACGGCGTATGTGCCGAGAACGAAGATGGCAAAGATGACGCCCAGCCAGCGGGCGTGAAGCGCGTCGCGCATATAGAAGGCCGGTCCGCCGTAGCTGCTGCCGTCCTTGTTTTTCTTTTTATAGATCTGCGCCAGTGTGGATTCCACGAAAGCGGTGGCGCCGCCGAAAAAGGCGATGATCCACATCCAGAAGATGGCGCCGGGGCCGCCGCAGATGATCGCCGTCGCGACTCCGATGATGTTGCCGGTGCCGACGCGGGAAGCGGTCGATACCATCAGAGCACCGAACGAAGAGATCCCGTTTTCCGACTTGGGGCGTTCCGTCACCACCCGGAAGGTCTCCCCGAACAGCCGCACCTGGATGAATTTCGTGCGAATCGTAAAGTACAAGCCGCCGATCATCAACAGCAGCGGTACCAGCAGCGGATGGTACAGAAAATTGCTGACAGCTTTCACAGCGATGTCGATCACGCCCATAGTCATTCCCTCGCTTTTCCTGCTATGATATAAAAGAAGCTTGCCGAATTTAAGCTTTTCGTCACAAACCTTTAAAATTCTACTATAAGATGGCCGCCTCGTCCACTCGAAAATCACGTCATGACCTGCCGCCTCACGATCATCGAAGCAGGGAATCCTTGAAAAAGAGTGCGGTATATGCTCAAGTACTGGTATCAATTTATCCCCGAGGCCGCCAGTACGATCGAGATGGGCAGAGGCGATCTATACTATGAAAAAATCGTGAAACCCGGCCTGCACGGTTATACGGGAAGTGTTTTTAAAGACATGTGCCGTTACTACACTTTCGAGAAAGGCCTCAGCTGGACGATCTGTACAAGTCCTGAAAGCGTTTTTCGCGATGGAAGCGTATTGATGAAAAAGTGCAGAATTCTACAGACTTTGATAACGAAGGCAGAGACGAAAACGGCTTTACCGACATCGGCATTGGTTTTCACAGAAAACGACTGATGCTGATGCAATAACTGAATGTTGACCGCAGCTTGAAAAATTGAACTCTCCGACGGCCCGGGGCTGCCCCCCCGAGTGCGTTTCGGCGCTTTGCTGACGGAACGCCTGCTTTTGTTTTCTGTTCCGGCGGGACACATTGCATGTATTGAACAAAAATGGTGCTGCAGACCCATATTCATCGATTCAGATAGATTGTATAATATATGCACGAACCGAATTCGGATAATATAGTTTGAATATTTGGAGAGATCTTCGATGAGTCAGGAACTCTGGATAAAGGACTGGGAAAAAATCAATGAAATCATCCTCAAGATGAATTCGGAGGATGACGTGCTTCGTGCGCTGAACACGTTCCTTATCGACATTGAAAAGCTGATTCCCTATGAAAAGGCCTGCATTTATTTTTATGATCTTTCTGCGTCAGACAACATCGTGAAGAAATATCTGGGGCAGGGTTTCAGTGACAAAGAACTGAAAGATTACGAACGGTACTACTGCGATATAGATGATGTGGTTGAAAAAATGATGCCCGACCGAGAGGTCGTCATCAAGAGCAGCGAGGCCTTTGATCTGGAACAGCGCAAAGAAACCGAGTATTTCATCGATTACGTGACGCCGGCGCACACCAAAATTTCCCTTGACAGCAACTTCCGCTGGGATCTGAACGATAAAGAATTCTGCATCGGCTCGCTGGATTTATTCCGTGATGAACAAGAACTTGACTTTTCGGAGCGTGAGCTGGAGATCTGCAGTGTTTTTCAGCCGCATTTGGAGCTGAAAGCGTCAGGCTATGCTTTTCAGTTTGAAAATCTGGCGCAGCGATACTCGTTGACGAATACCGAAAAAGATGTCGCAGCCATGGTGCTGAAGGGCTGCTCCAATGAAGAGATCGCGGAAATGAAGTGCATCACTATCTCTACGGTCAAGAAACACGTTTCCAAGATTTTGGAAAAATCGGATTCTCACTCGCGAATCGAATTCATCTGCAAAGCATCAAGAAATGATAAATAGCCACAGAAGGAGGAGAAATATTACATGAAAGATATTATCACAGTCGCTGTCGTGAACTTTCGGGTTGATGCGGCCGATAAAGAAAGCAATCTGTCCCGGATATGCGATTATGCGGAAGCCGCCGCAAGGCGCGGTGCCGATTTGGTTTTGTTACCGGAAATGTGTCTGATGGGATATGACTACTATATCGACGAAAAGGTGCCCCAGAAAGAAAAAATTAAAAGTGCGGAGCTGCTGAGCGGTCCGTCCTGCGGCCGGCTTGCCAAAGTTACCGAAAAGTACGGGATGTACGCGGTCTTCGGGATGGCTGAAAAGCGTGAGGATACGGATGATGCAGTGCTGTACAATTCGGCGGTGGCGATCGGGCCGGAAGGCGTCATCGGCTCTTATCGGAAAATGCATCCCTTTGAAACGGAGAGCATCTGGTGCGAGAAAGGAAGCCAGCCGTTTATGTTTGAAACAGCCTGGGGGCCGATCTCCATCGGGATCTGTTTTGACACATATCAGTTCCCCGAATTGCAGAGATATTACTGTGGTCAGGGCAGCAGACTGTATTTGAATCCCACCGCGGTGGTTGAGGAAATTCCCAAGGAGGGAAGCCGCAAGGCTTTTATTGACTATTACGCTCCGACTCTTGAGTACGGCGTGCTGTGCAATACGATTTATGTAGCCAGTGCAAATCTGTGCGGACAGGATATTGAAAATTATTTCGGCGGCGGCAGTTGTATTATCGGGCCCGCCATCACGCCGTTTTATGAAACCAACTTGCACTATTACGCGGGCAATAAGGACAATGTGCAGGAGAGCATGTTCATTGAGACGATCGATCTGTCGCTGGCGACGCGGCGTCTCTTTACGGATAAAGAACTTACCGGCGAGCCGGATTACCGGCCGGATCTTTACAAAAAGTTTCTCTGAACGTCCGATGAATACGGTTTTCGACATCAGAACGGGAGGTCTCTGTTATGAGTGAGAATACATTAAAACGCACTATGAAGCTGCGCCATCTGGTAATTTTCGGCGTTGCTTTCCTGACACCGATGATCGCTTATACCATCTACGGTGTCATCGCAACTACATCCCACGGAGTGGAGTCGGGGGCGATTTGCTTTGCGGTTATCGCAATGCTGTTTACGGCGCTGAGCTACGGACATATGGCGAGGGCCTATCCGGCAGCCGGCTCGACCTATACCTACACCAGAAAGGCGATCAACGATAAACTCGGCGTTGTTGCCGGGTGGATCGTACTGCTCGGCTATGTCTTTTTCCCGATGGCGATCTGGCTGATCGGCGCTTCATACCTGAGTGCCGCTGTCCCGGCGGTGCCTTCCTGGGTCTGGCTGGTTATGTTTATTGTTATCACTTCTGCGATTAATTACGCGGGTGTGGAAACCGGCAGCAAGATCAATTTCGTTATGGTCGGAATCCAAGTGGGCATTATCATCGCATTCCTGGCGTTCACTATTAAGTCTATCACAGAAGGGATGGGAGAAGGTACATTGGCGTCATTTTCTCCTTTCTACAACAAGGATGTCAGCTTCAGCTATACCGTTGCCGGTGCAGCCGCGGCCTGCTACTGCTTCTTGGGATTTGACGCTTTGACGACATTCACTGAGGATGCGATCGAACCGACGAAGAACATCCCCCGGGCGATCATTCTGACACTGCTCGTCTGCGGCGGCATCTTCCTGGTGGTCACATATTTTACACACCTCGTGCATCCTTCGTATGCTTACGCCAATCCGGACAATGCAGCGTATGATATCGCTCGTCAGGTCGCACCTGCCGCGTTCGGCGTCATCTTCCTCATCGGCACCATCGTCGGCCAGTTTGCTGCCGGCTTATCAGCACAGGCCAGCGGTGCGCGGCTGCTCTATGCGATGGGCCGGGACGGCGTTCTGCCAAAACGCTTTTTCGGCCAGCTCAGCAAAAAGACGAAAACACCGGCCAATGCTATTTTTCTGATCGGCATTGTTGCGCTCTTCGCGATCTTCCTCAATGTGACCAAGGCGACCGGGTATATTAACTTCGGCGGATTTGTAGCCTTTGTTTTCGTCAACTTATCCGTCATTGCTCAGTACTTCATCCGTCAGAAAGAGCGCGGGGTCAAGGGAACAATTCTCTATTTGATTTTTCCGATCATCGGTGCCCTTCTCTGTCTCTACCTGCTGGTCCATCTTGATCACTTCTCCATTCTGCTGGGCTGCGCATGGACCGTTGCGGGAATCGTCTACCTGCTCATCCTCACCAAGGGGCTGAAGGAGGATCCGCCGGAACTCGGAATCGACGATTGATAGACGCGCCGGATCAAGCAAACCGAATATATTCGAATATCACTGCCTCCCCGCAAGCACCGCAATAACGGTGTCTGCGGGGAGTTTTGCTGCGGTGGGAAAAGGGTAATAGAAAGAAAGCGTGTACGAAGTAATTGTCATAACTTCCGCAATCTGATAAAATAACTGTGAATCGATCAATGATGTTTTTTATTTCACGATTCAGTGTGTTTATTGTTCAATGTGAAGAAGGAGGTTTGTTATGCACATCAATGTGAAACACCGCAAACAGATCGCACTTCGCCTTGCCTGTGTCCTCACGGCGCTGGTCACCGGTCTGTGCATGACGCAGAGCGTTTTCGCGAAGCAGTCCGTGATGCCGGAAGAATCGGCAAAGATCTGGTCCGAAATCAACGCGAAGAGGGCAGAAACGGCACAGACTTCGGCAAACGGCCGGCTCGAAAGGGCATGGAAAAAATCCGTGAGATCCGTTGACGTCAGCGAGCCGCAGTATTATCTGAACAATCTCGGTTGTGTCGGCAGACCGGTGGATCAGGGGCCCTGGGGAACATGCTGGGCATATGGAGCCATCGAGGCCGCTGAGACCAATCTCCTTTTGAAGAAAAATGCAGGAAAGACCGCAGATATGTCGGAGCCGGTCCTTGACGGGCTGCCGGTTTTTTCGCCGATCTCATATCTCGCGCTGCCTTACTTTGCTTACCGTCGGCAGACGGAGGACAGTGCCGGAGCGCAGGCGGGAGAAGGCGGATGGAGCAATCAGATAAAATTCCCCTACCAGGCTTTGGGGCTGGGCGGCTCTTTGAACGGTGCGGCCTCAGTGCTTGCCAATGAGCAGTGCTTTGTCAGCGATAAGGTCGCGCCATACCGGTATCAGTACGGCGGTGAGACGATCTATATGAATGATCCTCGGGTCGCTCTGGACGAATCTTATACGGAGGCAAAATTCCTGCCGCCGTTCTGGCGTTCAAAAGCTAAGGAGTATGACTGGAGTCTTGCGGATCCCCTGCGGACGAAAAACGGCGGCGGATATTATTTGTCCGAGTATGCCGCATGCGGCGAAACGCCGCAGAGCGCGGCGGGGATCCGGGAGATCAAGCAGGACTTGACGACAAAGGGCGGCGTCGCCATCAGTTATGCTGCCGACCAGTCGCTGTCCGCCGAAAGTTTGCAGAAATATACCGGTGCGGGCAAATACTTCACCTATACGCTTTCGACCGCGACAAGCGAGCGACCGGCCGATTATCCTGTCTGGTGTCAGTATAATGACGGCAGCGTGGAAAAAGATATAATTGACGATCACGTAGCCGTGATCGTCGGCTGGAATGATCATTACGCAAAGGAAAATTTCCAGGGGAGCACCGGCGGTTCTCCGGAAAAAGACGGTGCCTGGCTCGTCAAAAACAGCTGGGGCTGCTACGATTTTTTCAATGACATGGATGGGACCAGCGTCCCGAAGGCGACATCATACGCGAACTGGGGACTGCCGTGCCAGACAGAGGTCACCGATGCCGAAGGCAATACGACGACGCAGGACGTGCACAGCGGTTTTTTCTGGCTCTCGTATTATGATTCGTCCATCATGGGACCGGCGACCTTCGACATTGAAAAGAAGGACACAGCCCATAAGGATCTGTACCAGCATGATTACCTTGGGTTCACCAGCATGGCGGCCTTCGATCCGGTGGAAATGATTGATAAGGATGCTTCCTCCGGTTCCGTCGCCAATGTGTTCACTGCCGGGAGCACGACGAAACTGAATTCCGTCGTCACCTATACCGATCACGCAAATACCAGGGTCAACATCGGGGTGTACCTGATGGATTCTGACGACAAGACCCCGGGAGACGGGACGAAAGTGCATTCACAGTCCGCATACGTGACCAATGCCGGCTATCATGACATCAAATTGTCGAAAGCGGTCAACCTCCTCAAGGGTCAGCGCTTTGCCGTCGAAATTGAAGAACCGGTCTATGACAGTGCAGGCAGGGTCAGCAGCTATCTGGTTGTCGTGGAGGAAGGACTTTCGAAAGAACTGTCCGACGCATACGGAATTGCTCGATTTGACGCGGTCCTCAACAGGGGCGAAACTTATCTCAGACTGGACAACAAGTGGTATGATTTCCTCGATCAAAGAGACCGGATCGAAGAGGCCAACGGGTGCGTCGGCGGAAATGCGATGGCCAAAGCATACACAGGCGGAAGCGTGAGCAAATCCTATCGTGGCGCGATCGTCAGACTCGTGAACAGCAGGAGCAGACAGCTGAAGAAATCCGGCACATTCCTGCTCGAGACGTCGAAAGGCGGGAAGATCCGGACGTTCACCGGCAGCAAATTCACGGTCACACCGCAGGCACGTGCGCTGAAAAAATATCTGCCGACCGCACCGGGGAAGAGCGTGACGTTCAGGCTGAAGGAGACGAAAGCGCCGAAGGGGTACAAGAGGAACAGGACCGTTCGCAAGGTGACCCTGACCCGCAGCGATACGCCGGGAAAGATCGCCTATACCGTGAAAATCAGCGGCAAGTCGTCGGTCAAAATCAAACACCGGAAGAAGTAGAAGCAGAAACACCAAAAACAGAAATAGCGCAGAACCAACGCAGGAAAAAGCGTGAAACAAAAGGGGGCTGCCGCACCGAGTGATCGGGATAGCGGGCAGCCCTCTTTCGTCGTTTCGCGGATAAGGGGATCGCCGATGATTTGGCGAAGCAGCTGGTTCGGCGCCGCCGCTTTCTGACATCCGCTTGTCTTGATAAATAATCCAACGGCTCCGACGAATCAGTCAACGCATCTGTAACGCATCAGTGATGCGTTACATTGTTGAGTCAACGCACGGGAGGCATTAAACGCTGTCCGGGTCGGATGCATTCGGCCGGATTAACCCGCCGTGCCGCTCGCATAAAGGCTCCGCTTTCAGAGCCCTTGTTAATTTGCGGCAATTCTGAGGACGAGCAGTTTCGGTTTGTCAAGTACGAGTTATGTCAATCGGCCCGGCATTATTCGTAATTGCCCTGCGCAGTCTCATATGCAAAATCAAAGGAGAGTGCAGAAGAATGCGCGTGCTCGAATCGGCAGATGAAAAACAGCTGAAATGTTTATGGTCGCAAGAGAAGAAAGATAAGAAAGAAAGCCATATGAAAAAAGACAGTTCCATCATGAGTGGAAAAAACAGTTCCATTGCGAGGGGAAAAATCGGCTCCGCCGCGAACGGAGAAAACAGCCCCGACGCGGACCGAAAGAATAACGCTGCTTCAAACAACGGGCACCCCGCCGTCGCGCGCAGAAAATCTCTGCGCCGCGTCTGCGGTGTGCTGCTGGCGCTCGTCCTCGCGACAGTGCTGCTGGCCGGCTGCGGCGACGAGGAATCCGGCGGCTTTGACTCCTCCAAATCCTCGAAGGGCTGGGCCGAAAGGGAGAGCAATTCCGGCCAGCTGAACACGGAGGTCGCGGCTTCCGCGCGGGATAAATTCACAAAGATCAAGGGCGGCGGCAAAGACGTGACGACCGTCATGGTCTATATGCGGTTCGGATCCGGAGAGCGATGACGGTGTCGGCACCGATGACTTTGAGCAGATGATGAAGGGGAAACCGGGCAGGCAGCTCAATCTGATCATCTACACCGGCGGCGCCCGGGAATGGCAGAACGACTATATCAGCAGTGATGCAAACCAGATCTGGCAGGTGAAGGGCGGCAAAATGGTCAAGCTCGTCGGCAGTGACGGCAACCGCTCCATGGTAAAACCAAACACGCTGACCCGGTTTATCCGCTACTGCCGGCAGAACTTCCCCGCCAACCGCTATGATCTGATCATGTGGGATCACGGCAGCGGATCCTCCGGCGGCTGCGGCTATGACGAAAAACATGAGGAAGAGGGAAGCATGTCCCTGGCCGGCATCAACAAGGCACTGGACGAGAGCGGGGTAAAATTTGATATGATCGGCTTTGACGCCTGTCTGATGGGGACGGTGGAGAATGCGGCCGCCCTCAGCGACAACGCTGACTATCTGCTGGCTTCCGAGGAATCGGAGCCCGGCGACGGCTGGCATTATACGAAATGGATCAGGGCCTTGACGAAGGATCCCTCGCTCTCCACGCTGCGGCTGGGAAAGCTGATCACCGATGATTTCATCAAGAGGAGCGTCGATTACGAGCCGGCGGTCAGCGCTTCCCTGTCACTGGTCGACCGGGCGGAGTTCTCCCGAACCCTGCCGGAACCCTTCGCGCAGTTTGCCGCGAAAACCAACGGTATGATCACCGGCAAAAAATACAACCACCGTGGACGGCAGTGCGGATGGCCTGAAGATTTCGGAAGATTACGTGGAAGGAAACATTGAAGTCATGTACCAGTTCACGGATCTGTACGGCAAGGAATACTGGACGCCTTCGCTGGCGCTGGGGGAACTCGGGGACTGACAGAAATACAGCTGCTATCTTTTCCGCCCCAGACAGCGGTTCACTCGCTGCCGGTAGGCGGCGTATTCACTGCCGAAGGCTTTTCCCAGAAAAGCTTCCTCCACATACACGATCTGCAGGTGGAACATGACCATTGCCAGCACGGAGACGGCCAGCAGCACCCAGTTGAAGAACAGCAGCAGGATCCCCAGATACACCAGATCAAAACCGAGGAAAGCGGGGTTGCGGCTGATGCTGTAGATTCCGCCTGTGACCAGCTCCGTGTCGTCGCTTTCCGAGACGCCGGCCCGCCAGCTGTCCCGCATTGTCAGCGCCGAGGCGACAAAGATCGCATCCCCGGCCAGCGCGGCCGGAATGCCGAGGATCCTTGCGGGCAGAGGAAGGGGCGCGGTATTCAGAATGATACTACACAGTTCGATGACGGGCACCGCGCAGGCTGCGGCTTTCATCCACAGTTCGATGTGCTTCGCCCGGCCGTCTTTTCCCCGGCCGATCTGATCTGTTTGGATTCCCCTGCGTTTCTGGAGAATCATTTTCGTGAAATAGCAGCCGTAAAAAACGAGCAGAATGGCTGCCGCGATCAGCTGATACCGCATTGTGCTTTCGACTCCCATCGTCCCGCGATACGATTGATCTGCGGGCGGGTACCGCGCTGCGCATCGGCGCTGCCCGGCATCGGCCCTGTCCAGCATACCACGTTTTTGCGAAAATCGCATCGGGAAAAGCGAAGGCAGGGGCGGATGATTTATTCTTGTCGGCATCGCACTGATATGAGAAAAATATTCGGTGAGAGAAACACATTTTTCGTGCTCACTTTTATTGACAGTGCTGCACAGCTGCACATTGACAAGTACGATACATCTGCTGCGAAGTTGAAAGTTCGTGTAGAAAAATGTACTATGGAGCAGAGTGTTCGTGTAGAAAAATGTGATATAGTGGCAAAAGATCGTGTAGAAAAATGCATGAAAAGCTTGCAAGATCGTGTAAAAAATGTAAGATAGGGTTAGAGAAGCCCGCAAAACGTCGATTCTTCAGGCTTTATGGCAGTGCGGGCACCGGGAAAGGGGAAGAGATTTCATGTACAGAAAAGTATATGACGAACTCTGTCAATGGAAAGATGACCCAGGGCGTAAACCTCTGATTGTCGAGGGCGCCAGACAGGTCGGGAAAACGTGGATCCTGAAGGAATTCGGCGCAAAGGAATTTAAAAACATGGTCTACGTTAACTGCGATCACAATCCGCAGACAGAAGGCTTGTTCAGAGATTTTGACACGCAGCGGATCCTGCGGGTTTTATCGGCTGTTTCAGGTGAAACCATCACACCCGGTGAGACGTTCATCTTTCTCGACGAGATTCAGGAACAGCCGTTTGGGCTGACATCGCTGAAATATTTTTGTGAAAGCGCGAGGGAGTATCATATTGCAGCCGCCGGCAGCCTGCTCGGCTTGTCTGTTCACGAAGGGACGGGGTTTCCGGTCGGAAAAGCGGATGAAATCAAAATGCACCCCATGACGTTCGGGGAATTTCTGCAGGCCGTCGGGAAAAAGGGCATGGCCGATTTGCTGATGCAGGAAGATCCCGTCAATGTGTCGGCGCTCGGAGAAGCATTTATTGATCTGCTCAGGCAGTATTATTATGTCGGAGGGATGCCCGAAGCGGTGGCCGAATATGCCGACACGCAGAATTTGAAGAATGTCCGCAGGATTCAGAACAGGATTATCTCCGGTTATGAAAGGGATTTTTCCAAGCACATTCCCGCGAAGATTCTCCCGCGTGTCAGGATGGTCTGGAATGCGCTGCCTTCTCAGCTGGCAAAGGAAAACAAGAAATTCATATACGGCGCCCTGAAGAAAGGCGCCCGGGCAAAGGAATACGAGAAAGCGATCGACTGGCTGAAAAACGCCGGCCTTGTCTGTCCGGTAACACGAGTGAACAGTTTCACGAAGCCGCTTCATTTCTACGAAGATCCGGGTGCGTTCAAACTGTTTGCCGTTGATCTCGGTCTGCTCGGAGCGATGGCGCAAACAGATGCCGCGGATATTTTGACACGCAATACCGGCTTTGTGGAATACAAGGGTGCATTCACCGAGCAGTATGTCGCACAGCAGATCCTGTCGTCGGCGCCGTACAAACTATATTATTATTCGCGGGACGACGCCCGGCTGGAGATTGACTTTGCCTGTCAGGCGGGAAATGCAATCGCGATCGAAGTCAAGGCAGAGGAAAATCTGCGGTCGAAGAGCCTGAAATCTGTGCTCGCGAAATATCCGGATCTTGTCGGATGGCGGTTTTCCCTGTCGGGATACCGGGAAGAGCAGAATATTACAAACATTCCGCTCTACCTGGTTGAGACGTGGATCGAAAAGATGGGAGAAGGGTGAGAGCAAAGAGGCGAAAGCGCCGCTGCCACGGGAATATGCCGAACACCGCTGCAGAATGATCTATTGCATTCGCAGCAGCGATGTGATATAAATAAGTTATACAAGTTATACTTATCATACCTCGAGAGGCAGACGCATGCACAGGATCTATCTGGACAATGTACGCTGGGCGGCGGTCCTACTGGTGCTGATCTATCATGTCTGCTACCTGTTCAACGGCGTGGGCGTCCCGGGCGCCGTCCCGGGCGCGGCGAATATCCCCGCCTTTGACGCGCTGGAATATGTCGTCTACCCGTGGATCATGGTGCTGCTGTTTGTCGTGGCCGGGATGAGCGCGCGCTATTCGCTCGAGCGGCGGACGGCAAAGCAGTTCCTGCGGGAACGCGCGGCAAAGCGCTGTTGGAATACGGGGACGGCATTCTCCCGCCTGATGACAAGATCGAGCTGCGGAATCTATATTCTGCATTACCCGGTTCTGATCGTCACCTGTTATCTGCTGACCACTGTGCTTGATCTGCCGGCCCCCCGGCAATTATATAGCGGCGCTGGCCGCCGGTTTTGCGGTGACGTTCGCGCTGTATGAAGGGATCCGCCGCATCCCGGTCGTGCGCTGTCTGGTGCTGGGAAGGAAGAAAGAAGATGGTGGAAACTCCGACGCACAGAAACCCGGAAAGGCATCCGACAGGCAATGCAGGAGCAAAAAATTCAGGAGGAGGAAAATCATATGAAACGAAACAGACTGGCCGGCACGGCGACTGTCGGCGAAAAGGGGCAGATCGTCATTCCGAAGGCGATCCGGGACATGTTCGGCATCGAACCCGGCGACACGCTGATGATTCTCGCCGACAGCAGAAAGGGCATCGCGATCCCGCCGCAGGAGAAATTCGACGAACTCTACAAGCTGCTCGGTGAGGATGTTGAAAGGGACTGATCGCGATTGCGATTTCCACTGTCTTGACAGAATATAGCCGTTCGGCTAAAATCATGGTGAAAGTGGAGAGAAATAGCCGTACGGCTTAGCGACGATGAGAGCAGAGCGGATACGGCCGATCGGCAATATTCGTTCCTGAGTTTCTGCAAATCCTTCCACTCATCCACTCATTCCTGCAGTTGCAGGGATTCACCGCACGCAGCGGGAGCGGCTGAGGCGGATTCGGCTATTTGGTCATGAAGCGGATTATCGTGAGCAGCAGGAACGGGAAAGCAGGAACGGGAGGTACTTTTGATGCGGAACGACGCAAGCATACATACGGCCGAGGAGTTCGGCCTGACCGTGCGCAGCAGACGGCGGGAAATCGGGTACACGCAGCAATATGTATCGGAAGCAACCGGCCTGAGTGCCAGCTTCATCTCCGATCTCGAAAACGGCAAGGCGACGATTGAGCTCGGAAAGGCGATTTTTCTTGCCAATGTGCTTGGGCTGGATCTCCTGATGGTGCCGAGAGACCAACGCGGACAGAACCATTCCGCGCGTTCGCGGCAGAACGGGGCCTGAGATGAGAGAACTGCTGATGTCCATAGACAAACGGAAGGGCATAACGCAGGCGGCGCGTATCCGTGAACAGATTCTGCAGGCCTCCGGCTTCAAAAATTTGCGGCCGTGACGTTGTGCGCAGTGATACGCTGCGGCTCTGCAATGCACAGAGATGCGCTTTGATTGTAATGCACTGCGGCTCTGCAATGCACAGAGATGCGCTTTGATTGTAATGCACTGCCCGGTGAGCAGGCGATCTTTGCGCAGGGAGAAACCCGCACTGCTGAAAAGCAACGACAGTCATACAGCAATTATGCGCGATACGAGCGAAAAGGAGGGCGTTATGCTGGATTTTTCTTCATTTCCACAGGCTTCCTGGCTGCGCTGGGCCGCCGCGCGGCCGGAGGATGCCGATCTGCTGATCATGGGCATCCCCTTTGACAACGCGGTCAGCCTCAACAAGGGCGCCGCGCAGGCACCAAAGCGTCTCCGCGATCTGTCCATCGATCTTTCCGACACCACCGAGGATTTTCACGAAATTCGGAAGGGGATTCTCTATGATTACGGAGACGTCCACTATGATCTGCATTGGGAGCGCTATTTTGCGCTGCTGCAGGAACGGGCCGAAGAACTGATGCGCACCGGACGGCGCTGCCTCTTTCTCGGCGGCGATCATTCCGTCACCATCCCGCTGCACAAAGCGTTCGGTGCCGTGCATCGGGAGGAAAAGATCGGCATTGTGCATATGGATGCGCACTACGACCTCTGTCCGGCTTACGACGGTTCGGCCTGGTCGCATGCCTGTACCGAGGCGCGGGCGCTCGAGGACGTCGTGCAGGGCAGGGATCTGACGTTTGTCGGCGTGCGCGTCGCAGAAGTTGACGAGCTCGAGCTGCTGCGCGCGCATCCGGACATCCGTACCTGGCGCGCCGCCGATGTGCACCGTGAAGGCGCGGAAGCTGTCGCGGAGGCGCTGCGCAGGCGCTATGAAAATTACGATGCCGTCTATTTGACGCTGGATATCGACGTGCTCGATCCCGCCTATGCGCCGGGCACCGGGACGCCGGCCTCCGGCGGCCTGACCAGTCGGGAACTGATCGAACTGTTTCGCCGGGTGCTGCGCACACTGCCGGTCCGGGCCATGGACCTCGTCGAGGTAGCGCCGCCGCTGGATGTCAATGACATCACGAGCTGGGCGGCACTGCGCATCATCCACGAGCTGTTCGGATTTGTGTCTGACAGCGGAAAGGATGCGATCCGCGGATGAAGAAACATTGAGGATAAAGCATCGTATCCCGGAGCAAACCCGCTTCAAAAACCGCTTCACGCGCCGCGGCTCCGTCCGGCTCGACCAGCAGCGTCAGAATCACCGGTGATACATTGATATGAAGACGGCCGGCGATCGGGGAAGCCGAAAGTGGGGGTGCTCTCTCTGTTTTCCGCTTTGCCTTCCTCTTTTGCAGACATCTGCAGATCTGCAGAAAACCGCGCGCGCAGGCTGTGAATATGCCCGTGAGATGATATAATCCAAGTACGTCGACATACTGCATCGAATCAAGGGTGCTGCAACGCACCTGTCAGGGAGGAATTCATGGAAGAGCGGATTCAATGCCTGCGCTGCCGGCATACGGCGGCGGGAGCCGGAGAACAGCCGGCCGCGGAACGGATCGCGGATTTCGGTGCGAAAGCGGCGGCCAAGGTCAACGCGTTTCACCGCAGCTTTCCCGGATATCGGCCGACGCCGCTGCTACATCTGAAAAATCTGGCGGCGGAGCTGGGCGTCCGGGACATCTGCGTCAAGGACGAGAGTACCCGCTTCGGCCTCAATGCCTTCAAAGTGCTCGGCGGCAGTTACGCGCTGGGCATGTATATGGCGGAACGGCTGCACAAGGATATCAGCGAGCTGCCGTTTGACGTTCTGACCGGCGACGAGACGCGGCGCCGGATCGGCGATCTCACTTTTGTGACCGCGACGGACGGCAACCACGGCCGCGGCGTGGCCTGGACCGCGGCGCAGCTGCGGCAGAACTGCGTGGTCTATATGCCCGCGGGGAGCTCCCCGGAGCGGCTGGCCAATATCCGCGCGCAGGGCGCCGAGGCTTCGATCACGGATCTGAATTACGACGGGGCGGTGCGGCTGGCGGCGGCACAGGCGGAGAAAAACGGCTGGGTGCTGGTGCAGGACACCGCTTGGGACGGGAACGAGCAGATCCCGCGCTGGATCATGCAGGGCTATACGTCCATGGTTCATGAGATGGCGGAGCAGCTGGGCAGCGTAAAGCCCACCCATGTGTTCCTGCAGGCCGGCGTGGGCGCCATGGCCGGCGCCGTCACGGCCTGTCTCTGCGACCGCTATCGGGGCGCGGAGAAGCCGATCGTTGTCATCGTCGAGCCGGAGGCGGCGGACTGCTTTTACCGCACGGCGAAAGCGGCCGACGGGCAGCGGCATTTCGTAACGGGGGAGATGTCGACGATCATGGCCGGGCTGGCTTGCGGCGAGCCGTGCACGATCGGCTGGGACATCCTGCGCGAAGAAGCCGATTATTTCGTCTCCATGCCCGACCGGGTCGCGGCCGTGGGGATGCGCGTACTGAGCGGCAGCATCGGTGATGACCCGCGCGTGATCTCCGGCGAAAGCGGCGCCGCCGGCTTCGGCCTGGCGGTGACGGCACTGCGCGGCGCCAATGCGGGCCGGCTGCGCGAGCAGCTCGAGTTGAACAAAAACTCCGTCATCCTCTGCATCTCCACGGAGGGCGCCACCGACCGCGAGAACTGGCGGCGGATCGTGTGGGACGGAGCTTATGCGGCCGACCGGGTGACGGAAGACTGAGGGACGGCGAGACCGGTGGAGAACCGCATTCGTTCGATGCACTCTTCCCCTGCCATCGAGCAGAATACGCTGACGCCGGAAGAGGTGACGGATGTGGTTGACGGAAAGAGGGCCCTCGGACCGCCGCAGGATATCCGCAAGGTTCGAAACGCTTATGAGGCATACGAAAAGTCGGCCGACCTTGACCCGTACAGCGTGGAGGACCTGCTCCGCGCGCATAAAATGCTGATGGAGGGGCTGACCCCGGATGCGGGGCGTTTTCGCGCAGAGAACGTCGGAGTGTATGCCGGAACGAAACTGATCCATGCTGGGACTCCGGCGAGATATGTTCCGGAACTGATCGAAAAATCGACAACCGGAGCGTCAGCGGATGCATCGCTGACGGAAACATCGAGTGAATCGTCGGGTGAAAAAGGTCGAGCTCCAAACCGACAAGATGTCGGTTTGAATGTCGGTTTGGGAGAGAAAATCCTGCGTCTGGCAGCTGCCGATCCGACGATGACGATACGGATCACGGCTGAGAAGCTCAATGTCACCACAAGAACCGTGGAGCGGGAGATGAGCAAGCTGCGAAAGGACGGAAAAATAGAACGTGTTGGCGGTAAACGCTGCGGTCACTGGGAAATCAAAACTTGATGGCTATGAAATGATGTTTGTGGAGTGAGCAGGGGCAATAATCATACAGGAGCACGATAGAGGAAAAGGATATCGACTGCGCCTGCGGCAGTGACTGCCGGGACCGGAATGGCAAGAGAGAAGAGTTATGAAACGTGAAAGAACAGAAGCGAAAGCGTGCGATCAGGAATACCGATGCAATCAGAAAGGCGGCAGCGCAGCAGCGGCCAAAGTTCTGCTGGCGGCGCTGATTCTCTGCGTCGCTTTCAGCGCCCTGCTCACCGGATGCGGGGAGGAAGACCACGGCAAAGTCACGAAACTCGAGGCAAAGTGGGGCGGCTTTCACTGGGCCGGCTACAAGATTGAGGACGGCGACAGATACGTCTTCTGCACGGCGACCTACGAAGACGGCACCACCGAGGATGTCGATGACTGGACGATGAAGAAACCGGTAAAAATTCCGAAGAAAAAGGGCATCAGCTTTTACGTCTATTACGGCGGGAAAAGGGCGAAGGCCACCGTCCCGCCGAAAGCGAAAGAAAACAGCGGCTCTTCCTCCGAGAGCAGGCCGCTGACCCGCGAGCAGAAAAACGCGATGCTCGCCGAGACGCTGAAGGAAAATTATCCGGGGCATGAACACGATTATTATATCGACCTGCTGATGAACGAGGGCCTGACGGTGGAGGAAGCCGAGGAAGCGCTGAGCGGGTCGGACTGACGGAGCGAATAACAGGCTGTGCGGGCGGACTGCATCGGCGGATGCGGGAGCATATAATAACCAAACTTTCCGTGCCGGCGAATACGCGAGTCGGCGAGCACTGCCGTCGGAGGGCGCGAAAAACTCCCGAGCCGGGCTGATCTGCCGCGCGGCTGCGGGAGTTTTCAAGGAGCTTTGGGAGCTGCTGCAGCGCATCCCCGGCGTTTTCAAGATCCATAACAGTACGCTGTGCGGCCCTTTTGTTAATTCTCACTTCCCCTCAACGGATTTCTTCAGCGTGCGCGCCGCAAAAAAGCAGAGTGCGGGCACGATCAGCGAGAGGAGGGCGGTGAGCACCTTTCCGGCCGTGATGCTGGAAATGAGACTCATCACGGCGAGGGCGAGAACGATGATGCCGAAGACGATGGTGATGACCGACATAACCTTGAGGGATTTCTGCCCTTTCAGTTCTCTGTTAAGCTGCATGGGATGACCTTCCTTCCTAAAAACAATACAGGCAATAACATTAGTTAATACACACAGGCAATGGTTTCTGCCTGCTTCTATTATACCCTGTAATGCCTCGCGCGCACCGAGGGAAAATGTCGGGCAATCAGGCATCATTCGTACTTGACGATGGGAAACTGTTCGTTCCGAAAAAGGAAAAAGACTTTTTCGAAGAGCAGCGGATAAATACAGGAGGAGAATTGATCGGCGAAACAGCAGAAACAGACTTTGTTCTTTGCGCGGCTCTCGGCGTCCGCCGCTGACGCTCTGCGCCGGTGCTGCATTTGCGCACGGGAAATCGCAGTTTTGTTATGAAAGAATCGCGGTTTTTTTATTGCATTCGCCGAATAGGGCAGGGTATAATCAGCTTTGCCGGCGGATGAAACGATCGTTTCAGGCCAGCAGCAGTCAGCCGGAAGCAGCCGGTCCGCAGCAGCCGGTCAGGCGGCCGTCAGCTGGCACCGCTGCCTCGCGAGGCAGCGGCCGCAGGCAGAAGGAGATCCGGCCGCCGCGGCCGGAAGGGAGAAAACTGTCATGAACCAAACCGTACTGCTGTCCGTGATTGTGCTGGGCATTTACTTCGCCGCTCTGCTGATCGCTGTGACGCGGGAAAAGAAAAACAACAACGTGCTGGATTACTTTTTTGCCGGCAGAACGCTGCCGTTCTGGGCGCTTTCTATCACTTTCGTAGCTTCCTGGTGGGGTGCCGGCTCGGCGCTTTCCACGGCGGACCTGGCCTACACTGACGGCATGGGCGCGTTTTTTTACTACGGCGTGCCGGTATTGATCGCCACTTTTTTGATGATGCTGGGCGCCGGCCGTATCCGCCGTGTCGGCTATCTGACGCAGGGAGAGATGATGAAAGCGCGGTATTCCGAGCCGGTCTCAAAGCTGCTGTCGCTGATGATTCTGATTTTCATGATGTTCAATGCCGCTTCGCAGATGGTCGGTATCGGAGATTTCTTCGGCTCCTGCATACACCTTCCGTATATCCCGGCCATCCTGATCGGCACGGCCATCGTACTGATTTATTCTCTGCTGGGCGGCTTTCGTGCGGTGGTGCTGACGGATATTATCCAGTTTGCGCTGCTGACGCTGTCGGCGTTCATCGTCTTTGCCGCGGCCATGCATTTCAGCGGCGGTCTCGACGGCATTCGGGAAGCAGCCGCCAAAGCGCATCTGTCCGGCTATATGAATATGGGCAGCGGGGTCCAGAAATATATGGCTTATGTCGTCACATTCGGCTGTTCGTGGTGCATTCAGGCCAATGTCTGGCAGCGGATCAGCGCTGCCCGGGACGCGGCGGAAGCAAAAAAAATGACGACGATGAGCTTTTTCGTCTATATCCCGCTCTACCTGATCGTCGTGCTGACGGGCATGGCCGGACTGGTTCTCTATCCGCACGGCGTACCGGCGGGCGGTGTCATCAGCCGGATCACGACCGATTATCTTTCGCCGTTGCTGTCGGCACTGGTCTTTGCCGGCATTTCCGCGGCCATCATGTCCACGATGGACTCGCTGATCAACACGGCGGCCATGGAGGTGACGCTGGATCTGCTCCCGGGTGAACGATCGGAAAAGAAAAAGCTGCAGATCTCCGGCATCGCCACTCTGTGTGTCACGCTGGCGGCGCTGCTGATCGCGATTCGCATTCCGTCGATTCTTTCGATTTCCTGGATGGCTTCCGATGTCATCACCACGGGCGTGTTCGTACCCATGATCCTGGGATTCTTCTGGCGCCGCGGGAATTCAAAGGGTGCTTTTGCTTCGATGATCTGCGGACTCTCGTACTGTGTGTACAATCTCCTCATCAGCTTCGGCGTTCCGCTGCCGTCGTTCTGGGAACAGCAGTCGGCGCTGCAGGTAGGGATGGGAATCGGTATATCCGCGCTGGTCTATATAACCGGCAGTCTGCTGACGGCGCCGGAATATGACAGGGCCGAGGCGTTCATTCACCTGGCAGACAGCGGCAGGAAACAGCGGCCGGCGGCCTGAGCGAGCCGTGCGGCAGGAAGAGAGCGCCGCAAAGCGAACCGGGTCTGTGATCCGTGCGTGCGGTCCAGTGAAAGCAGCGCATCACAGCAAGTGATCGACGACGGGAAAAGGCTTTGCAGAGGAAAGACCACCGCAGCGCGAAAGAGCACCGCTGTGCCGCGATGCTCTTTCCGCTTCCTTCATCGTTTTCACTATTGTTATTCGGCCGGTATGTCAGACCGGTCTGCCGACCGTTCGGTCGGCGGGTTGAGGAGTGAGCCGACAGCTGCCGGACGGGGTCAAGAGGTCGGCCGCTTTTTTCCGACAGCTGCCGCAGGCTTTCTCCCGGCGCCGTTTTCGGCTTGCTGCTGTCCGGGATCCGCCCAGTCGGGGGTTATTCCAGCAGCTGCTGCAGCTTTTTCTCCAGCATTGCTTTCGGCATGGCGCCGATCGCGTGGTCGACGGCTTTGCCGTCCTTGATGAAGACAAAGTTCGGGATGCTCATGACGCCGTATTTTGCCGTCAGCTCCGGATTCCTGTCGGAGTCAACCTTGCCGATTTTGACTCTGCCGTCGTACTTGGCGGCGAGCTTGGCCACGGCCGGAGACATCATCCGGCACGGCATGCACCAGTCCGCGTAGAAGTCGATCATCACCGGCTCCTTGCTGCGCAGTACTTCTTCATCGAAATTTTCCTTGGTGAATGTATATTCCATTTGTTTTCCTCCTTTTGGCTTGCGTGATCTTTAGGATAAGTATATTATATTAGGTATGAAAAACATATCAAGTACGCAGTTTATATTGAGCTGGTAAGAAAAAACGGAGCGTGACAAATGGCAAAGGAAATGATCTGTGAGACGGTCGGCGGCGAAGGCTGCGGCCTCAGAAAAGTGCTGGGCATCATCGGCGGCAAATGGAAAGTGCTCATTCTCTGCGCGATGAAGAGCCGCGGACCGATGCGCTACGGGCAGCTGCGCCGAACGATTGTCGGCATCACCAATACGATGCTGGCGCAGTCTCTGAAAGAGATGGAAGCCGACGGGCTGGTTCGCCGCCGGCAGTATGACGAGATGCCGGTGCGGGTGGAGTATTCACTGACAGAGAAAGCGGCCGGCATGATTCCGATCCTGCTGGAGCTCAAGGAATGGGGCGAAAAAAATCTGTAGTCGGCTGTCGACTGCAGCGTTTTGCGCAGCCCCGGCTGGTACTTCCGGCCGAACACAGCGGCGCGGCAGCCGAAGGGCGAGTATCGATAAGGAATTTTTATTGTGATGCGGCGAATATATGGTATATTCAAAGCCGGACGGTAAGGGACCTGTAATGAATCATCCGTGCGATGAGCGCGGCCGACGCGGGAGCTGCGTGGAAACGTCAACGGATAAGAAGGAGGAGCAGAGTTATGAGCAAAACCAGACTGGAAGCGATGTCCGACGGTATTCTTGCCATCATCATCACGATCAGTGTTCTCGAATTAAGCGCGCCGGAGGGAAATACCTGGGCAGACCTTTCAGCGAACCTGCACACGCTGTGGGCCTATCTCGTCGGTTATATCTATATAGCTATCTACTGGGTGAACCACCACCGTCTGATCGCTTCGGCCGCAAAGATCAGCGGCCGCACGCTGTGGGCAAATTTCCTGTGGCTGTTCTTTGTCTCTCTGATCCCCTTCGTGACGTCCTGGATTTCCAAGGCGGGGTTTGAAGGCGCTCCGGTTATGTCTTACAGCGGGATCCTGCTGCTGTCGGCCGTCACCTATCACATCCTTGCGCTCAGCATCGCCCGGGCAAACGGCCGGAAAACCAACCTGTTCAAGCTGATCGGCGGTGACAGGAGAAGCCTCATCACTATCATTGGCTATACCGCGGCAATCCCTCTTTCTTATTACTTTGCCATTGTACCGTTTATTCTGTATATTGCGATCGCGATATATTGGATTATTCCGGATGTGGAGACAGATCGGGCAGCCTGACGGCAGGCGCTGCGACTTGAAATTTTTTTGACGGCGGTGCGCGGAGAACGCACCGTTGTTTTTTGCGTCGGTAAAAGGGTTGACAAATACATCTAATTAGATTAATATATATCTAGTTAGAGATAGCAAGGAGGCGATCGAAACGTGGCAGAGGAAAATTACATTTTGATAAAAATGCATCGGATCATCGGCCGGATCGACCGGCAGACGGCACATATCGCGGCGAAATACCATCTGACACTGAGCCAGTTCGGTGTTCTGGAAGCCCTGTATCATGTCGGTGATCTCACTGTCGGGGAGGTGAAGGAAAAAATTCTTTCTTCGGACGGGACCATACCGGTTGTAGTAAAAAATCTGGAAAAGCAGGGACTGCTGTTTCGAAAGCGGGATCCGGCGGATAAGCGCAAGAGCATCCTGTCACTGACGGAGCGGGGAAGAACGCTGATCGCTCAGGCGTATCCGGAAAATGAGGAGATGATCGGAAGAGAACTGTCTGTCTGGTCGAAGGAAGATAAAAAGCGGCTGGCAGCTCTCCTGAAGCAGTATGCGGACGGGGAGCGGGACGACAGTTCCGCACGGAGAAAACAGAAGGACAGATGAATGATGGCGAAATGTTCACGGAAGGGGGGGAGAAAGCATGATGAATTTTACAAAACTCTTCCGGCGGGAGGGAAAATATCCGAAAACGCTGCTGGATATCGGCTGCGGCTCCTGCCCGGAAGGAGAGCAGATCCTCAGCAGCGGCATAGATCTGACCGGCGTCGACCAGGACGGCGAGACGATCCGCAAGGTGCGCCGGCGACTGCCGCAGGGCGCGTTTGCCGCAGCGGATGCCGCGTTCTGGCTGGACAAACAGGAGCGGCACTATGAGGCCGTCCTGATACGCAGGCCGGATGTGATCTTCCGTTCGGAGAACTGGCATCAGGTCTTCCGGCGATTGCCGAAGGTTCTTGGAGACAATGGCAGAGTGGTGGTAACGACGCCCGGTGAAAGCGAGGCCGGACTTTGTGAAAAATGGCTGCGGGAAACGGCGGATACCGTAAGACGGTCGGCGGCAGGCAATGCGGAGGAGGCGTGGATCGTGACGGCGGCAGATCTCCGAAAGACGGAAGAAGAGGAGAACAGCCGGGGAAGCTTCATCCAAAGTCTCTCCTGGGAGGAGGACCGGCCGCGCATGGTCTGTGATCTGCGTACCGGTCGGTGCACGACTGCTTCCGATGGAGGCGGTTCGGCGCCAGAGGAGAAAGAAGCATGAACGCCAGCGGGTTTTCATGCTGATGACGTTATGAAATGGATGGAACCAAAATGACATGCGGTCTATGGATCAAAGAAAGGATGAATTATGCGTACGAATACACAGGAGAATACACAGGAAAAGAATACAAAGCTTGAAGTGATGGTTTTCACAGATCCGTACTGCTCCTGGTGCTGGGCAACGGAGCCGATGATTCTGACCATGATGGAGAAATACCGGGATCAGGTGCATTTCCGCTATGTGTTCGGTGGTCTGATCAAGGACTTTGATGATTTTTATGACGCGCGGAACAATATCCGTGACGCGGCGGCAACGAAGCCGCACTGGAAGATGGTGTCCGAACGGACCGGACAGCCGATCGATGAGAATCTCTGGGAAGATATCGCACCCATCCGTCACTTTTCCACATGGCCGGCCAATATTGCGGCCAAAGCAGCTTTTCTGCAGTCCGAGGAAATCGGATTCCATTATCTGAGAAGACTTCGCCGCGCGGCGCTTACGGAGCGAAGAATCATCTCGGAGCAGGCAGTTTACGAGGAACTCGCCATGGAGACCGCGGGCCTTGATTTCGACCGCTTCCGGAAAGATCTCGAGAACGGAAAGGCAGAAGAGGCATTTCTCGAGGACCAGCAGACCTGCGCCCAATGGCAGGCGTTCGGATTCCCGACCATGCTCTTCTACCGGGCCGGAGCGGACGTGGACCATCTGACCCGGGAGAATGCGGTCTACGTCGGCGGCCACAGACCGATGGAAACCTATGAACAGGTCATCCGCACACTTTGCCCGGAGATAGAGGACTATCCGGTACGGGATGAGGAACAGCTGCTCGCAGCCTACGGACCGATGACGGAGCGCGAACTCGGCCAGATTCAGGATCGATCGAAGGGTGAAGAACTGACCGTTCTGTCCGCCCTCGAAAGGGGCGGATCCGTCAGCCGGTCAAAGAGAACCCGGGGCAGTATCTGGGCTGCGGCCTGATCTTTGCGGAGACGGCTGCCGGCATAGAGGATGTCTCTTCCCCCGGGTGTCTGTCCCTTGATCGGATCGGAACTGTATTTTCAGCGAAGGAAGCCGCTGATGATTTCTTCTTCCGCCTCCTTTTCCGTCAGTCCGAGCGTCATCAGTTTGATGATCTGATCGCCGGCGATTTTGCCGATCGCGGCCTCGTGCACCAGCGAAGCGTCGGGGTCGTTGGCTTCCAGCGAGGGGATGGCAAGGATTCGGGCCTGGTCCATGATGATGGAATCGCACTCGGTGTGGCCGGAACTCTCGGCGTTTCCGGCGATGCCGAGATTCAGCGTCTGCTGCGAAGCGTCTCTCGCCACGCCCCTTGAAACGATATCGGCACTGGAGCCCGCGCCGTTGAGGGCGACGTGGTATCCGCTGTCGGCTGTCTGTTCATTGTGCGTCATCAGGCGTTCCCGGACGACCAGTCTGGCGCCTTCGTCCAGTTCGGCTTTTGTTTCCCGCTTGGTGTTGTCGACGCCCTTGATCTGCGTCATTTCCATCTCCATGACGCTGTTTTCGCCCAGGTGCACCTCGGTGACGGGGTTGAGAATCCTCTTGCCCTTGCCGGTGCCGCTGCCGAAATGCTTTTCGACGTATCTGACCTTGGCGTTCTTTCCGACCATAAAGCGGTGGATGCCGTCGTGTTCGGAATCGCTCCCGCCGCAGTTGTCGATGCCGCAGCCGGCCACGATCACGACGTCGCAGTCGTCGGCGACATAAAAATCGTTGTATACGGTCTCTTCCAGGCCGGACTGGCTGAGGACGACGGGGATGTGGACGATTTCGTTTTTTGTTCCCGGCTTGATTTTCACGTCGATGCCGCTGCCGTCTTCCTTGGGGATGATATCGATGTGTGCGGTGGAGTTTCTGACTTCCGCTTTGCCGTTGGCGCGGATGTTGACGGCGCCCGTCGGAATACTTTCCAGATCCGCGATTTCTTTCAGCAGCTGCAGCTGTATCTGATCGAGCATTTCAAATTCCTCCTACTCGGTTATTGCACTTGTTCTTTGGACAGCATGGAACATACATTGACCGCGGAGTCCGTCCCGATCAGTTCCGGGAAGATGACATCGCGGGGCCCCTGTTTTTCCACTTTGCCGTCGGCGATGACGATGATGTTGTCGGCGATGTTCAGGATCCTTTCCTGGTGGGAAATGATGATGATGGCGCCGTGGTTTTTCTTCTGCATCCGTTCAAACACCTGGATCAGATTCTGGAAGCTCCAGAGGTCGATGCCGGCTTCCGGTTCGTCAAAGACCGACAGGCTGGTTTTTCGCGCCAGAACAGTCGCGATTTCGACCCGCTTCAGTTCGCCGCCCGACAGACTGTTGTTGACCTCCCGGTTCACGTAGTCCTTGGCGCAGAGACCGACTTCGGACAGGAGTTCGCAGGCTTCGTCAATGGAAATGAATTTTCCGGACGCGATGCGCAGCAGGTCGAAGACGCGAATTCCCTTGAATTTTACCGGCTGCTGCAGGGCATAGCTGATGCCTTTGGCGGCCCGCTCGGTGATGGAAAGATCGGTGATGTCTTCGCCGTCGAAGAAGATCTTGCCGTGATCCGGCTTTTCGATGCCGGCGATCAGTCTCGCCAGCGTGGACTTGCCCCCGCCGTTGGGACCGGTAATTACGGTGAATTTATTGTCTTCAAACTGCATGCTGACATCCCGAATGATGTCGCGTGCGCCTTTGTCCGTCTCAACGCCGAAAGAAATGTTTTGAAGTTCCAGCATAGTAACCTCCTGCTGTAAAGCGCTCGGGATCGGTGACAGTAATATGTCTGATTTGCTGTATCCCATTGTACACGTCCGCCGTCCGTTGTAAAGGGGCGGCGGGAAAGAAACCCGTGCCGTCCGGGCCGGAAGTTCAGGCGGAAATCCCGGTCGAGGAAGCCGCGAGCGCTTCGGCCGTTTCGCTGTTTATGATTGTTGTTTTCCCTGCTGCAGACCGGCCTCGCAGGGGCCGCTCTGCCGTCCAGTACCAGTTTATCGAAATCGGCGGAAATTACAATGGTTTTTCGCAGAGAAACGGCTGTCGGAAATGCTGCCGGGAAACAGTCGGCCATAAAAACAGATCTTCGAACGGCGGACCTTCGATGCGGGTGACAGGCGAATCGGTTTGCGTGCGCAGTGAAAAATTCGCGCGTGCGGTGAAAGAATTCGGGCGAATTGCTTGCAATTTCAAGGTTTCTGATGTTATAGTAACAGTACGGTTTTTTTGCATCGCCATAGTGGAAACGACGGATTTTTCAGATGTACCGGTGTTTCTGCTCTTTTGCGTTTTTTTGGCATCGATCCGCTGTCAAGTACGCGTCAGCGGATCTGCATAGTCGCTTCATCTGATGAATGCCTGCGGCGGCACCGCTTGATGCCGTCGGGCGGGATATGAAATGCGATTTCAATCGCTTGCACACGAACGTTCACATATAAAGACCATACTGCATCATTACGGTCGGGTATCCACGCACGGATGCCGGGCCGGCGGTCAGAAGGCTCGCTCCCTGCAAACCGCGAAGGGGGGAGCAGCTGATCGGAAGAAGGAATAGAGAATAGGAAAGACAGGTGAGGTATAATGATGAATCGAACGGGTGTTATGAAAAAGTCGGGCGCTGCGAACAAGACGGGTGTCATGAAAAAAGCGGCGCTGGTCATGCTTTCCGGCCTGCTGGCCGCGGCGATGACGGCTGCCATGCTGCCGCAGCAGGCGCAGGCGGCCGCTTCCGGGGCGCAGCAGCTTGATCGCATCGATCCGGCTTCCCTTTCCCAAAGCGTCAAAACGACATCTCCGGAGCCGAATCCGGCTGGCGGGGCGGTACGGATCGCCAGCAGCTCTGCGCGCGTCAGGGGGCTCGACGTTTCCTCCTGGGGCGGCGCGCTCAATTACCGCAAGATCAAGGCGCGCGGCTATAAATTTGTCATCGTCCGCGTGGCTTATGCCGGCATGGGCACCGGCGCTCTCCACACCGATAAATATTTCAAGCGCAACATTAAGCAAGCGCACAAATACGGTCTGAAGATCGGCGCCTATGTCTTCAGCCAGGCGACCACGCCGGCCGAGGCGAAACGCGAGGCCCGGTACGTGACGGCCAGGCTGAAGCCGTACAAGTCGTGGATCAATCTGCCGATCTGCTGCGACATGGAATCACCGATCAGCATGGACGGCTGGACGACGTACTGGGGAAAGCGCTACCACCGGGGATACTGCAGCAAGGCGAAAAACGTCAGAACCTACAGGGGCTTCTCCTCGGCGGTCAAAAAGGCCGGTTACCGGCCGATGTTCTATTCCTATACTTACTGGATTAATGATCATATCAGCATGAAGCGGCTGAAAGCCTGCGGCGATCCGCTCTGGCTGGCAGAATACAACCGATCCGGCAGCCCGCGCCACTGGAAAAAGCTCTATCCGCACTATCGGTATGAATTCTGGCAGTATGCCGGAACGACCAGGGTGGACGGCAGCCATACCGCGGATCTGAATTACTGGTACACGAAGGATCTCAATAAATATGCGGACTTCCGGGGCAGAACGGCCATCACGGAAAAGACCGCAAAGACCAGCAGCATCTCCCTGCGCTGGAAAAAGGTGCGCGGGGCGACAAAATATCAGGTGGAGTATAAAAAGTCGCACGGCCGCTGGAAAAAGCACAGGACCTCCTCCACCCGGACGACTCTCCGGCGGCTGAAGTCAGATACTAAATACTCGCTGCGCGTGCTGGCGATGAAAAAGAGCGACAAGGGCCGTTACAGCAGGACCAAGTCGATTCGCACTGCGAAGAAGAAACTGCCGGCGCCCGGCGCCGTGACCGGCATCCGCTATACCTCGACCGAAAAGTCGGTGACGCTGAAGTGGAAGAAAGCATCCCGGGCCACCGAGTACGTGGTATACCTGAAGGACGGGAAGGGCAGCTATCGCGCGCTGAAATCAGGCGTGAAAAAGACGTCGTTTACCGAAAAACTGAATGCCTACGGACAGGGCCAGTGGTATATTGTCCAGGCCGTCAATAAGGAGGGCTCGTCGGTGTCCTTCGGCGCGCTGTCAGAGCCGGTCTACGCCCATGCTGCTCTCCCCTACAGGGCGAAGGACAGCGGCGGAACGCTCATGACATCGATCGATCGATATACAGACGTTTACTACTGCAATGAAGGTGAAACGCGCCAGGTCGGACAGGTTCAATGCACCGGCGTGACGAAGAAGAAGACCACCGTCTATAAATCGGCTTCTTCGAAATCACGCAGGATCGGGACCGTCCGGGCCGGAAAACGGGTGAGGCTGACGAAGATCGAGGACGGCTGGTATCGGATTCAATACGGAAAGCTGAAGGGCTATGTGCTGCACGAAGCGCTCCGTTAGAAAAGTGCGGCGAAATTCCGTCCGGCCGCGCCGGCTCGCGCCGCGGCCGGAAAGGGGAATGGCATGAAAACGACAGTACTGACGGTGACAGTGCTGGTGGAAAATACCACTGAAGGCAGCCTGCCGGCGGAGCACGGCCTCAGCCTGTATCTCGAATACGGCGGCCATTGCTGCCTGCTTGACTTTGGAGCCAGCGCGCTTTTTGCCGAAAATGCGCGGCGGATGGGCATCGACCTTGCGGCGGTCGATCTGGCTTTCATCTCGCATGCCCACAACGATCACACGACCGGACTGGAGGCGTTCTTTCGGCTGAACCGGACGGCGCCGGTCTATCTGCGACGCGGCGCGGCCGACGGCACGCCGATCTCCCGGGACGGTCCGGGCCGCTGGCGCGAAATCGGCATGCCGGCGGGCATACTGGAGCGGGACGCACAGCGCTTTCGCCTGGTCGACGACGACTTCGAAGCCGCCGACGGCATCTGGCTCATCGGCCATAAGGGAGCCGATATGCGGGCGCGCGCCGAGGCGACCGGCATGTATCGCCGGATCGACGGAGCGGTGCGGGCGGACGATTTCTCTCACGAACAGAGCGTGGTTTTTCGCACGAGCGGCGGGCTCGTGGTGCTGAACAGCTGCAGTCACGGCGGAGTGCGCCTGATTCTCCGCGAGGCGGCCGAGGCGTTCCCGGGAGAACGCATTGCCGCTTTCATCGGAGGCTTTCATCTGAAAAAGCCCGGCCGGCTCGACGCCATGGCATATTCGCCGGAACAGATCGCGGCGCTGGGTGCCGATCTGGCGGCCATCCCGGATGTCCGCTACTACACCGGGCACTGCACCGGCGCGTCGTCGCTGCAGATCCTGAAACAGCAGCTGGGCGACAGAGTGGAAGCACTGCACACCGGCAAGGTCTTTGAGATCGGCGGTGAATAAGGTTGTTTCAGGTCGGCAGCGATAAGGCCGTTTCGGGCTGGCAGCGAATAAGGCTTTGGGGACCGGCGGCGATAAATCCGTCTGAGACCGAAGGCAATAAGGCCGCTGACAGGCGCACAGAGAAAGCAGAGACAGAGGCGATCTGTCTTCCCGGATGACCGCCGTAAAGAAGAGCGGCGGATACTGCAGATCATAAAAAGAGGGGCGTCCGCCCACTGCGGATGCCCCTTTCCTTCAACAGCGCCTTCGGGCTCTGCGGCAGCGATGCTTTCTTCATCTGGCTGCCGGACTATCCCGCTGCTAGCCCATAGTGTGGACAAGCATACAAATGATGTTAATAACCAGTCCGATCAGGCCGCCGATGAGGGCCATTTTGGCATTTTTCGGTTTGGTCTTTCTCCAGACGAAGAACAGGATGACGCCGACAATCCAGATGAAAAATCCCAGGATTGCCCAGCCGACACTGCCCTTGTCATTGGGATCCGGCTGCTGTGCCGCGGGTTGCTGCATGTAAGCAGACTGCTGGGCGCTGCCCGTCTGCTGCGCATTGCCTGCCTGCTGCGCATCTCCCGGCTGCTGTGCCGCGCCGCAGTAGGGGCAGGTGACGACCGCATCGTCGATCGGCTTTCCGCATTGAACGCAATTTTTCATATTTTCTTCCCCCTTTTCCCAGTGGCTTGGTCAAATCTGTTCGAGGGCCACACACATATATACTGAGGTTCGATGAAATAGCCGGAGCGGCTGTGCCGTTTCTGCGCTGCCGCCGTGCCCGTCCGGGCCGGCTGCTTTTGTGAATCTCTCTGCAGCCCGGATATTCCATCAATAATATTTTCCACAATCGGTGCGGCGATAAATAACCAAGAATGGTGAGTAAGCTGACATTATTCGTACTTGACATTCGGCGGAGACTTGTTCTCATAAGGGAAACAGCGGTTCTGTGCACCGCGGCGGCCGTATAAAAAGAGCAGTCCCGCACCGGGACTGCTCGCGACCGCCGGGTTCATCGGTTCTCCTGACGTTTTTTATTCATGCACATTCCGCAGGCGTATTTGGTATCGTATATGCCTTGGGATACGTTCTGCGATTTGCTGCTGTTTGTCGGCTTGTCGGCCGCAGCCTGCGATGTGCCGCCGCCGGATGCCGTCGGTGCGCGGTCGACCGGCGCGGAGGAAGCCATGACGCCAATGCCGATGGCCAGTGCCAGCGCGATCGTGCAGACCAGAATGATGACTGCAGGTTTTTTCATCGCGGGCCTCCTTTCTTTCTTCGCGGGCTCTTTCTTCGCGAACCGGAACAGCCGGGTCGGAAAAGTGTGTCGCCGCTCTCGCTGCCCGTTCGGGCTGGAATAACTGTCTATAATATTTATACCATTTTTGCGGCGATATTAACAGCTTCGTCAAAATGTTAACTTTTTTGATGCTGATTTTTTCGGTGCTCCGCTGCGCCCCGCGCCGTTTCGAAGACACTCGTCAGGTGCGTGCAGGCCGCATTTTCAGCGTTTCTTTCGGGATCGGCCGCAGGACGGTTCCGCTGCGGAATGCGCAGAATCGCGGCGGCGATTACACCGACTTTACAAAAATATTACTTGTCCTGCCGCTGCAGTCATGCTATGGTAACAGTACAAAGTATTACGACAGTCGTAATACGTCAGACATAGTACGACAGTCGTAGGAGAAAGGAGGCGCAGGATGAGCGGCATCAGCAGCGATGTGATGCGCGGTTACAACGATACCATCATTCTCTATCTGCTACTGCAGGAGCCATCTTACGGCTACGCGATTTCAAAGCAAATCCGCCTGATTTCGGAAGAAAAGTACATCATCAAGGAGACGACACTGTATTCCGCTTTTACGAGAATGGAGCGCAACGGATATATCGAATCCTTTTACCGCGACGACACCGCTTCCGGCGGCAAGCGGCGGACCTACTACAGAATTACCGAGCGCGGCCGCGCCTATTATTGCGAAAAATGCAGGGAGTGGAATTTAACCAGAGATGTCATCAGCCGCTTCATCGATGAGGCGGCAAAGGAAGGCGACGCGCTGCCGCCCGGCGAAGAGGCGACGGAAAACCAGGCGCTGCCGCCCGGCGAAGAGGCGACAAAGGAAGGCGACGCGCTGCCGCCCGGCGCGGCGGCGAAGGAAAGCAGCACGGCAGAAACAGAGCCCGCCTCAGGCAGAACAGCACGGCGGAGAAAGTGAGGTAAGGATGGATACACTGCGTAATTATCTGGAAAATATGTTCATGCATCTGCCGGATACAAAAGAGGTCATTCGCGCCAAGATAGAACTGGGGCAGATGAT
Organism: Anaerovoracaceae bacterium; assembly: GCA_050953425.1. Lineage (GTDB taxonomy): Bacteria > Bacillota > Clostridia > Peptostreptococcales > Anaerovoracaceae > RUG100. The sequence goes on from JBMNMQ010000003.1 coordinate 93,747, forward strand.
GGAAGACCGCTACAACGACCTGCGGCAGGAAGGCCGGAGCGACAACGAGGCGGTCGGCATCGTGATCTCGGAATTCGGCAATCTCGACGAGCTGGCCGACAGTCTCGGCATCAACGAGCAGGTGGCGGTTAAGAACACGGCCGCCGCCGACGCCAGGCCCCTCTCGCTGGACGAAGCCAAAGAGTACATCAGCACGACGATCCGCAGCTCAATTCTGATCGGACTCGGTGTCTGCCTGCTGATCAGCTCCTCGGCGGTCGAACTGCTGGGACAGTATGGCAGTGAACGCCTCGGTACCGCGGGGTTCTTTGTGATGGCTGCCTTCGGCATCGGCTTGATCGTGCTCGGCGGAATCCGGCTGCACAACTGGCAGTTTGTCAAGAACAGTCTGCTGCAGCTCGACTTTGCCACGGTCAACGAAGTTTCCGACGAACGCGTGGGCTTCCGTACGCAGTATGCGGCCGGCATTGCGGTCGGTGTGCTGCTCTTAGTTCTCAGCGCGATGCCCTCGGCCGTATTCCGCCACGGCACATATGCAACCGCCGCGCACGCGATGCTCTTTCCGATGGTCGGCATCGGTGTGCTGCTGTTCATCATGGCGGGCATGCGGCACGGCGCCTATGAGGCGCTGCTGCGCGGCATCGACGGCCGCGGCATCCGAGGGGACGAGGAAGCCGGCCGGATGGCGGCCTATTCTCCGGCCGGACAAATCATTCTGCCGCAGTACTGGAGGACGGTTGTCTGCATATATCTTTGCTGGAGCTTTCTGACATTTGACTGGAACACCACCTGGCTCATCTGGCCGGTCGCGGCTCTGGTCAGAATCGTACTCAATAACATCCTGAAAAAGAAGAATACCGGAGAGGAAGGTGCGAAGCAATGACAGTAAAGAAATATCAGAGGATCCTTCTGGCCGCAACGATCTGCTGCGTGATCGCCGGCCTGGTGATCCACGTCTCCCCGTATCGCTGGACGCAGGAGACGCAAATCGATGGGAATTATCGGGATACCAGAACCGTAGAATCGTTTGACCGGCTGGAGATCAGCACCAATGTGTATGATGTGAAAATCAAAGAGGGAAGCGAATACACCTGCAGTTACCAGTGCGGCAGCGAGAAAGAGATTCCGCAGATCAGCAGCGGCGACGGCGTTCTGCACGTGACCCGGAATGGCGGCGGGGTGCACGTGTTCGGCCTGCGCCGCGACGGCGGTGAGCTGACCATTACCGTGCCGCACGGCAAAGAACTGTCCGTGCTGAAGCTGCAGCAGCAGGCCGGCAATGCGACGCTGACCGGGATCAGCTGCCGCCGGCTGCAGCTGGATCTGTCGGCCGGCGATGTGCTGCTGCGCGACGTGCAAGCCGCAGAAGCGACGGCAGATATGTCTGCCGGCAGTTTCCGCGCCAAATCCTCGGCGCTCGACAGCGCTTCCCTCGATCTGTCGGCCGGCAATACGTATCTGGACAAGACCGCGGTCGAGAACTGCTCCATCGACTGCGCAGCCGGCGACGTGTACCTCAAGCTGCCCGGAACGGAGGACGATTATGCGCTGGAACTCGATGCCTCTTTCGGTGAGCTGTCGGTGAACGGAAAGAAGCGCGGCACCACTTATGAAACCAGCCCGGCGCACAGCCGGTACAGCGTCCGCGCGGATCTCAGCGCCGGCGATCTCGAGGCGGACTTTGCAGAATGAGAGGCCGCGCGGCGCCGATGCAGCAGCCCCGCACGGCAGGACATGGCGGCTGCAGTGCTCCCGCGCGATGCGATGCCGCGGCTGCAGTCATTTGAAACAGAACCGCAGTGCGGCCGCGGCGACTGCACGCAGTACCGGGGGCGGCTGCGGTGTCCCGGCACCGAACTGTTCGCGCAGGCGGCTGTAAACCGGCAGCAGTTCTCTGGCCGCCGGGTCACCGGAGAACTCTCCTGCGATGCGGTCGCCCGCGGAGTCAAAAATATGACAGATAACAGTCGGCCGTTCGGATGCCTTTTTCATTTGCTGCACCGCCTCCTTGATTCCCGGTTGTTTTTTCAGCCCAGATGGCTGCCCAGTGCGGCTGCTTCCGCCTCGGTTTCCGCCATGCCGCCCCATTCCATGCCGTACAGCCGGGCAAAGCGCGACATGGTAAACTTTCCGGCGTCGAGCATCCATTTTTCCGGAGCGCCGCCCTGAAAGAGGAAATACAGCGTTCTGCCCTTCATGCTGCCGGTCGGGACCGGCCCGTAAAAGCGATCGAGCAGATTGCGGATGCTGCCGCAGATGTTGTGCCAGTATACCGGTGAGCCGATGACGAGGACGTCCGCTTCTTTCATCTTTTCCAACACAGCGTCGAACTGATCGCCGGGCAGCGTCTGCCCGTATGCGTTGATGCGGTATTCCGTCAGGTTCAGTGTTTCGTATTGCCGGCTGCCGAACAGGGCTCTGGCCAGACGGGCGGTATTGCCGTCTTTTCGGGGACTGCCGTTAATGAACAATGCTTTCATGATGTTCCTCCGTATATACTGCCGCCGCATGCCCGATCGCCCTGCGCCGGCAGAGTGCCTGAAAAGCCGGCGTCTGCATTTCGGATTCCGAAACCACGGGCGGAATGATTCGTCGAGGTCGGGCGTCCGGCTGCGTCTTGATTCATTGACATTATATTGTCTGCCGCCGGGAAAGTACAGAACGGTTTCTGCAGGGCAGCTTTCAAATTTCGAATAGCGAGCCGCGCAGATGGAATTTTACATATCCGCGCAGCTGTTGAAAATTTTACATTTCCGCGCGGCTGCGTCGTCTTCCGCGGCGGCCGGTCTATGGTATAATTTACATGCTTCTATCAAGACAGAAAGGACAATTCTTATGTATATTGTACTATTGCGCCATGGACAGGCCGAAAAAGCAGAAGAACGAAAGAGCGATGCGGAGCGCAGCCTCACGGAAGCGGGGCAGCGGACGATGCGGGCGACTCTGCCCCGTGCGCTGCGACTGCTGCCGCCGGAAGGCCGCGTGACGATCTGGTGCAGTCCGCTCCTGCGCGCCCGGCAGACGGCCGACATCGCCGCCGACTGCGTGCGCGACGTATGGGGCGGGGCGCGTCTCGTGCCGGAGCCGCCGCTGCCGCTCGAAGAACTGGCCGAAACCGGCATCAACGGCATTCTCGCCATGCTGATTCAGGAGATGGGCTGGCAGGAAGAAATGCAGATGACGCCGAGCCGGCGGGGAGGCACGCAGCCGGGCGCGCCGTCGTTTCCGGGATCGGCAGGCACGCAGCCGGGCACGCCGTCGTTTCCGGGATCGGCGGGTGCGCAGCCGGGCACGCCGTCAGTGCCGGGGCAGGCGGGAGCCGCATCGGGGCAGGAGAGTGTGCAGCCGATGCCGACTCGCCGCGAAGAATCAAAGCCGACGATGATGCGCCGGGAAGAACCGCAGACCGCGCCGGGCGGCCGGGATGCTTTCGGGGCAGCGGCTGACAGCGGCAGCGGTGACGACGAGCGAATCCTTCTCCTCGCCGGCCACGATCCGCAGATGTCGCGGCTGGCCCGGTATCTGACCGGTCTGGATATACACTTCGGCAAGGGTGCGATCGTGTGCCTGCAGCTGGCGGAGGACGCCGCGGACGGCGCCGGCCCGCGTGCGCGCCTGGAAGCGGTGCAGGCCGCGCTCTCCGGAGCGGCGGATCTGCAGTGGTTTGTGCAGGGTGCGGCGACTGCGCGCTGGAAGACGCTGGTGGATCTGGAACAGATTCTCGCCCGGCGCTGCGCCCGTGTGGTCAAGTACTGCGATCGCTTCCGCGACGGCGCCGCCGACGTGGAAACGGTTCACGATCTGCGGGTATCGATCCGCACGCTGCGTTCCCTCCTCACGTTCCTCGAACCTTTTCAGAAGAAATCACAGAACCGCCGTCTGCAGCGCGCTCTGCGGGAGATCGTGCTTGAGCTCTCACGACTGCGGGAGTATGATGTGCTGATCGAGGAAACCGCCAAGGTGGATATCGATCTGGCGCCGGCCGGCGACGGACTGGTGCCGCCGCAAAAGCTCGATGCGGCGCTTGCGGCTCTGCGTTCCCGGGAGTACAGCCGTGCCAGCCGCGTGTTCTCCCGCCGTCGCTTTGCGGATCAGCTGCGCATGATCGAGAAGGAAATCAATCATATTGCCTGGCGCGGCAGCATTGCCCGCGAGGGTCTGCAGGTTGAAGCGCTGCGGCAGCGTCTCGAAGACATGCGCAGCGAATTCTTCCGCCGCTGCGGCGACCTCGATTTCAGGGATGTGGAAGCGACCCACAAAGTGCGGAAAGAGGCAAAAAAAGTGCGCTACGCCGCCAACGGCATGAAATCGCTGCTCGGCGAAGAGCAGGAAACGGTTGCCGCGATGAAGCGGGTTCAGGATCGGCTCGGCCGTCTCTGCGATGCGCGCGTCAATGCCGAACTGCTCCATGATCTCGTGCGTACCGAAGAGGATTTTTCGGAGATTGCCCGCTGGCAGGCGGAAAACCTGATCGCGCTGGAACGCAACGCGGAGCAGAGCATGGTTGAAGAGCTTGCTGCCGAAGGAAATCGCTGAAGAAGATCGCCGCAAAAATGCGGGGCGCGGCAGAAAACAGCCGATATGCCAACGAGCACCTGTGCCGGGCTGTTCCCGGCCGGTCGGCTCCCGGTCGGTCGGCAGTCCGGCCGCACCGCAGACTGAAACAAAACCATCCGCCCGTCGGATGGTTTTTTCGCTCACATCAGGTACTGCGGTCGGGGACAGGCATGGACAACTGCTGAAAATTCTCCTATACTGAACGCAGAACAGGAGCAGGGAGGTGGAATGCCATGAAGAATAAGAAACAGACGATGGTATCGCCGCTCGATGAACAGATCGCCGTCTATGGCTGCGGCGCGATCGGCTCGAGTGAAGCAACGCTGATCATCGGTCACGGACTGCCGTGTACCGTCATCGGTCACTCGCAGCGGGGGCTGGAGCGCTGCCGCGGAGCCATGGCGCAGCACTGGGACGATCTGATCGCCGAGGGACTGGCGTCGGAGCGCAATAAGGAAGCTGCACTGGATCTGCTGACGCTGACCAACGAACCGGCGGCGCTGGCCGGCTGCACCTTTGTGTTTGAGGCGGTGACCGAGGATACGAAGATCAAGCAGGAAGCCTATCGCCATATCGAAACGTACGCGGCAGCGGACGCGGTGATCGCCTCCACCACGTCCTCGCTCGATGCGGATGTCCTCGCCGGCCTGACCGGACGGCCGCAGCAGCTGCTGGTGGCGCATCCGTTCCAGCCGGTGCATATGCTGCCGCTGGTCGAGGTCGTACGCTGCGGTGCGACGGCGGAAGAGACGCTCGCGCGGGCGCTGGCGGTATTGAAAACACTGCACCGGCAGGTGGTGCAGCTGCAGCGCAGTGTGCCGGGCTTTATCGTCAATCGCTTTGCCCAGGCTCTGTTCCGTGAGTCCCTCTATCTGATTGAAGAGGGTGTCACCACGGCTGCCGAGATCGATCGTGCGGTCAAGTACGCGGTCGGCATGCGCTACGCTTCCATCGGCCTTTTGGAATATTTCGATGACGTCGGCTTTGATCTCGAAAAATCCATCGCCGAAAACGTCTATCCCGATCTCTGCGATGTCAAAGAGCCGCAGCAGCTGGTCAGAGACGGTCTGGCTTCCGGCCGTACCGGAAAAGCGGCCGGGCAGGGGCTCTATGACTGGTCGCGGATCGACCAGGACGACTACCGCCGCCGCCGCCAGAGCCCTTACTTTGATACCGTGCGCGAGTGGACGATGCCGGAATAGCGCGGCACCGGTCGGATTGCCATGCTGCTCAGACTGCAGAGCCGGTCATGGCCCGGCGGCAGATGTATCAGGAGGATTTCTTTAAGAAACCGCTCGACAGTCTGGCGGCTCTGCTGCGGCAGGAAACGCCGGAAACACCGCGGCGCTTTGCCACCAGCAGACTGCCGTTAACCAGACCCCGTGCGGCGGCCATCAGCGGCAGCGCCGGGCTGAAATACCGGATGGTCACGGGGAAAGCCAGCATCGCGATCAGCAGCAGCAGCCGGCGGACATGTTGTCGCTTCATAGTCATACCTTCATACATCCGTTTCCTGTATGGTAGAGTATAGGCCGCGGTCGGTTAAACTCTGCTGTGATTTATGTAAGGTTTCAGTAAATTTGGCGCAGGCATGGCGCCGCGGGAAGCGGCGGATGACTGTAACATGGCTGCGCCGCTGTTACATTGCTGGCGAAGCACTTGTGCAGTTATTGTAACACGACGCAGACGACCGATGCGGCAAATGGCCTGCGGCGTTGCAAAGTGATGCCGCTTTCGGTATAATGAAAGAGGAATTCGTCCCTGCAGTGCACGAAAGATAGGAGCCCCCATGACAAACTACGTAGAGGAGACCCTGCGTTATTACGACCGGCATGTCCGTGATTTCGTCGATGACACGCTGGATTTGGACATGAGCAGCATGTACCGCGTCTTTGAAAAATACATCGATGCCGGCGGTGCCATCCTCGACCTCGGCTGCGGCCATGGCCGGGATGTGCGGCATTTTATCAGTGAGGGCTACCATGTGACGGGCATCGACGGCAGCCGGCGCATGTGCGATTACGCGTCGGAATACACAGGGCAGCACATCCAGTGCAAAAAGTTCTCCGAGCTCGAATACTACGAGTGCTTTGACGGCGTCTGGGCTTCCGCCAGCCTTCTGCACGTCGCCAAGAAAGATCTTCCCGACATTCTCAAAAAAATCCACCGGGCGCTGCGACCCGGCGGGTATCTCTTTCTCAGTCTCAAGCGCGGCGGCTTTGAGGGCATGCGTGATGAGAAATACTACAGCGATTACACCGAACAGGAATTCTTTCAGCTGATCGAACAATGCGGCGGCTTTGCGATTGCCGAATACGTCAACAGCGAGGACCAGCGCGAAGACAACAAGACGCAGTGGATCAACGTTGTCCTGCGCAGAAACTGACGAGCGGGCGGCAGTGAACCGCCGGTCGGCAGCATAAATCGCTCGGTATGACCTCCGCTTCTGAACCAGACCGCACGCATCGGTCCGCATGCACTTCACCTTTCAGCTCGCCCGCATGACCCCATCTGTATGACTTCCGCCCCCTGAACCCGGGCGCATGTGCCCGGGTGCATGAAAGCACGCTCAGGCTCCGCGCTGATTCTGTTCCTTGAGCAGGTCGCGGATCTCGCTCAGCAGTTCTTCCTGCGTCGGTCCGGCCGGCTCTTCTTCCTTCTTCGGTACGACCTTATTGGCGGCCTTGACCAGCAGGAAAATAAAGAAGGCGATGATCAGAAAATCTATGACAGCCTGAATGACCTGCCCGTAGCCGAGGCTGGCCTGACCGACGGTAACGGCCAGACCGGAGAAGTCGATGCCGCCGCAGATCATGCCGATGATCGGCATCAGCAGATAATCGACCAGTGCGGTCACGATTTTGCCGATGGCTGCGCCCATAATCACGGCGACCGCCAGATCGAGAACGTTTCCCTTGAAAGCAAATTCTTTAAACTCTTTCCACATTTTAGCTTCCTCCTTTACCAGAGCAGCCGCCGGACGGCGGCGTATTGACACTGGCATTATATACTGTTGACAGAAGATGGGCAAGGATGCCGCATGCGAGAATGCGGAAAGATGAGAAGAGGAAGCTGTCAGAGCAGCAATGCCCGCATGCGAGAGCGCGGGATGAGATGCGGAATCATCCTGACGCTGCATCGGGGGATACTCCCCTCCGACGCGTCGAAAACCACTCTTTGCAGCTTCCCGGCATACTTTTCCGTCGTGTCGAAACCACTCTTCCGATACCTCGGAAACGGCCTGCCTGCTGTGCCGGGAGGGACCTGCAAGAAGTCTGCACGCGCGCTCGAACGGGCGTTGTGCGCACGCTGAGAGAGCGCCTGCCCGTACGCTGAGAGAGCGTCTGCCCGTACGCTGAGAGAGCGCCTGTGCGCACGCTGAGAAAGGGCCTGCCGTCATTGCATCAGCCGCGGGTCTGTTGTATAATATACTGTGATTTTTTCTGACGAAAAGAACGTGTTTGCAGGTGAGGAGGTCCGCCCTATGACCATGGCACAACTCGGATATCTTCAAATTACTGCCGTGGCGGTTACGATCGCGGCGGTTATTGCCATCATCGGACTGGTTGTTTACAATCGACGCGCTGTTGCGCAGACCCGTACCCTGCGGGATATCGACAGCAAACTGACGGATCACCTGGAAAACGCGTCATCGCACGCTGTCGAAGATGCGGCGGCGGAGGCCGCTCCCGAAGAGCCGGCGCAGCCGGCGGCCGCGGCGGATACATCGGCCGCGGCCGAGGAGCACCGCCGGGTGGCCCGTCTCTACTATGATGTGGCCCGAAGCGGGCGTGCATACTCAAAGCAGGAACTTGAGACACAGATCAAGGAGTAACCAGAGCAGCGCATGAAGTGTCGAAAATGCGGTTATCCGCTGAAAAAAGGAGATAAATTCTGCAGTCAGTGCGGGGCGAAAGTGGTGCGCAAACCGCCGACGAACGCTGCCGCCGACGGCGGGAAAGCTGTCGAGCAGGAAGGTCGTCCGACGACGGAATTCAAAGGTTATGTGCCGCCGGAACAGGATTTTGACTGGCATATCCATGATTTCCCGGGCGAGCCGAAACCAACGGCCGATGTGAACTTCAACTGGAATGCATTCGAAGAGTTCCATCGCGACCGCGATCAGAAAACCAGCAAAGAGAGACAAGGTGCCGCCGCGAACGCACCCGGCCGTACTGAGGCGGAGAACACCGCGGCAGCAAGGCGGACGGATGCCGCGCCGGATATGACGGAGACGGAGAACACCGCGGCAGCAAGGCGAGCGGATGACGCGCCGGATATGACGGAGACGGAGAACACCGCGGCAGCAATGCGAGCGGATGATGCGCCGGATATGACGGAGACGGAGAACACCGCGGCAGCAAGGCGGACGGATGCCGCGCCGGATATGACGGAGACGGAGAACACCGCGGCAGCAGAGCGAGCGGATGCCGCGCCGGATACGACTCGCCGCAGTGCGGCGGAGGAACCGGCAGCAGCTGCATCCGATCAGTCCGATGATTTGGCTGCCGAGGAGGACGACATAGTCTGGTCCGCGCCCAAGCAGGAACCGACCCCGATTCATCCGATTGCCGACACAGCCGGCGGGAAAACAGACGACCGGGATTCTGCAGAAGCGGAAGAGACGCTGCTGCGGAACCTGACCGATGCCGGGGAAAAAGCGGAGCAGGATCGGGAAAGCGAAGAGATCGATAAGTTTTATACTTTTAATAAGAAAAACGAAGAGTTTCAGCGCCTGCTGGATCGCGAATATGAGAAGATTGCCGCCGGACTGCCGGGGGATGAACCGCAGCGTGAAGAGGAAACGGAAGACAGCGAAGAACGTGCGGCGGATATGCTTGACCCCGGTCTGACCGAGGCGATCGAAAAGCCGGCGGATGCGGACGCAGCTTTCGACAAGGACGCGGCCGCGGCACCGGCGCTCGAAACGGCGAACGCGGCAGCAGCGAAATCAGAGAAAGCAGCTTCGCCGTACGCGACGGACTCCGAAGCGGCAGCGCAGAGAGCAGCCGCCCCGCACGTGACAGACCGCGAAGCGGCGGCGCAGAAAGTGCCGGAACAGACCGGCGCGGCAGGAGAAAGCACTGCGGTGAGCAGCGAAAGCGCTGCCAGCCGGCCCGTCGGGAACGAGCATACAGATGCGGCTGCAGCATCCGGCAGAGGAGAAGCTGCCCGCTCGACGGCTGCCCCGAGCGCCGGCGAAGGCGGCGCAGGACAGAAGGCACAGGCGCCGAAGCCGGCCGAACGTCCGCCGGCAGCGCCGCCGCCGAAGAAACGGGTCTGGCCAGCCGTGGTCGGCATCATCGCCGCCGTCATCGTTGTCTTCGGACTGCTGGCTTTCCTGGCGCCGAACAGTGCCGTAGGCAGCGCGATCCGCAGCCTGCCGTTCTTCTCCGCCAGCGAAGAAAAGGCGCCGGCGCAGACGCAGGAAAAGTCGACGGCACAGGAAGCGGAGAAAACGGAGACTGACCGCGAAGAGCCGCCCGTGGATTTGTCCGGGGCGATTCACCGCTCGGCCGATGCAGATGCGAAAAATGTGATTGCCAGAATCACTTATGACGATACACTCGGATACCGGAAGGACCGCACCTATGGTTCGAAGGATGTCGAAAACAGCCGTGCGCTGACCACCAATGTCTTCTATAAAGAGGACAGCGGCAGCGTGCATTATCTCGACGATGCCGCCGTGGCGGCTGCCATTCGGCACGCGGCCGACGGCGTGAAGAAGGACGGACGGCTGAAATCGCTGCGTCTGGGAGAAATTCGCCGCGGCAGGGACTGCTGGTACATCTGGGCATCCGTCAACGGACGCAAAGTGGTCTGGAAACTGAAACGCAGCGGTGATCAGCTGAAGGTCACCAGAACATATCATATTGAAAAGAAAAACACAGAGAAGAACAAAGACACACAAAATTCCGGCAGCAGCAGTTCCGGCACCGGCAGCAGCAGTTCCGGGAGCAGTGCAGGGGATACCTCAGAGTAAGTGAATGCCGAAAAAAGGGGAGCGGTCGTGCAGTGCACGGTCCGCACAGCGGGCAGACGAAGAAAAGCGGAGAAGAGCTGTGTGACCCGTAAGGAGGATTTGATTTGAAAGAGCAAGAGAAGAAGAAAAGGAAAGTGGGCAAGAGAGGCATTGTGATCGCCATTATCGTCGCGATCATTGTCTTTTTCGCTTTGATCAACTTCATCACCGATCTGCTCTGGTTCCGCGAACTGGGTTATGTATCGGTGTTCCTGACCAAGCTGTTCACACAGCTGAAGATCGGTATTCCGGTCTTTATCGTGATGACGGTAGCTTCCTACCTGTATTTCAAAGTACTCAAGCGGAATTACTTCAATAAGGTGGCTTCCGATGATCTCGATCATTCGCGGGCGATCAACTATTCCAGCTGGGGCCTGGCGGCGCTCTTCGGGCTGATCGTCATGTATCTGGCCGTCAGCAATCTGTGGTTTGAATCGCTGCAGGCGACGAACAGCACGGACTTTAACCTCAAGGACGCCCTGTTCCACAACGATGTTTCGTTCTATGTCTTTAAGCTGGACTTCATCTCCCGGCTCACCAACATCGTCATCGGCGTGGCGGTGGTGCTGCTGATTCTGACGCTGATCTACTACGCCATCCTGCTCAGCCTGCACAAGCCCAAGGTCTTCCGCAGGGTGGAAGAAGAACCGGGCAGCGGCGCCGACTTCGGCGAGGATGAATTCGACCGGCAGCGGCGGCAGTTTGAAGAACGCGGCGGCATGGGCGGTGCAGGCGGCGACTTCTTTGATATGCTGCGCCGCAGCTTCCAGCAGCCCGGTCAGCAGCGGCCGATGCGGCCGCGCGGCGGCGGGGTCGACACCGACAACGTCAAGCGCCTCTTCAGCATTGCCCGCACGCAGCTGATCGCCGTTGCGATCATCTTCTTCGCGGCGATCGCGGTGCACTTTTTCCTCAAGCAGTACGACCTGCTGTACAAGCATACCGGCGCGGTCTACGGCGCCGGCTACACCGACGTGCATATCACGCTCTGGATCTACCGCATCCTGATCGTGCTGTCCCTGGCGGCGGCGGTCGGTGCGACGCTGGGCATTCTCAAGAAAAAGATCAAGCCGGTCATTGCCATCCCGATTCTGATGATCCTCGTCGGCATCGGCGGCGCGATAGCCGGTGCCCTGACGCAGAATTTTGTCGTCTCGCCGGATGAAATCAACAAGGAAAGCAAATATCTCGAGCGCAACATCGAGTTTACGCAGTACGCTTACAACCTCAACAACGTGACTACCAGGTCTTTCAAGGCTACCAACGATCTGACCAGCAGGGACATCGCCAGCAACCAGTCGACGCTGTCGAATATCCGCATCAACGACTACAAGCCGACCAAGACCTACTACAACCAGACGCAGGCCATCCGGCAGTACTACACGTTCAACGACGTCGACGTCGACCGCTACACGGTCAACGGCAAGTACGTGCAGACATTCCTGTCGACCCGGGAACTGGACGAGAGCAAGATCTCCTCGACCTGGCTCAATCGTCACTTGAAATATACGCACGGCTACGGCGTCACAATGTCGCAGGTCAATGAAATCACGGCCAGCGGTCAGCCGGAGATGCTGATCAGCGATGTGCCGCCGGTTTCCAAGATCAAGGAGACGCAGATCACCCAGCCGTCGGTGTACTTCGGCGAAATGACGGATGACTACATTCTCGTCAACACCGACGAGGACGAGTTCGACTACCCGGACGGCGACAAAAACAAGTACACAAAATACGAAGGTTCGGCGGGCATCCGCCTGACACCGCTGACGCGCTTTATGTTCGCGGTGCGGGAAAACAGCCTCAAGCTGCTGGTGTCCTCCAACATCGACAGCAATTCCAAGATTGTCATCAACCGCAACATCGAGGAACGGCTGCAGAAGATCATGCCCTATCTCGAATACGAGAACGATCCGTATATGTGCTCGGTGAACGGCAAGCTGTACTGGATTGTCGACGCCTATACCAAGAGCAGCCGCTTCCCGTACTCCGAACCGTACGACCGTACGACCAGCACCAGCAATTATGTGCGCAATTCGGTCAAGGTCGTCATCGATGCTTACAACGGCGACACCAACTACTACATCGTCGATGAGAACGATCCGATCGCCAAGACGATGCAGAAGATCTATCCGGCGCTGTTCAAGGATTTCGACGAGATGCCGGAGGGTATCCGCGCGCACATCCGCTACCCGAACAAGCTCTTCGACATTCAGGCAAAGGTCTATCGCCGCTATCATATGAACGATATCAAGGTCTTCTACCAGAATGAGGACCTGTGGGATATCTCCAAGGAAATCTACGGCACCGAGGAGCAGGAGATGGAGCCGAATTACTACATCCTCGACCTGCCCGGCGAAGCGGATGCGGAATTCGTCAATTCGATACCGTACACGCCCAAGGACAAGCGCAACATGACCGGTCTTCTGGTGGCGCGCAACGACGGGGAGAACTACGGCAAGCTGGTGCTCTACAAGCTGCCGAAGAACCGGGTCATCTACGGCCCCATGCAGGTGGAGGCGCAGATCGACCAGAATACGGAGATTTCCAAGGAATTCTCGCTCTGGTCGCAGGCCGGCTCGACCTACAGCCGCGGCAATATGTTCGTGATCCCGATAGAGGATTCGATTCTCTACGTGGAACCGGTCTATCTGGAAGCGACCAATTCGTCGATTCCGGAGGTCAAGCGCGTGATCGTCGTCTACGGTGACCGGATCGCCTATGAGCCGACGCTGGCGGAAGCGCTGAATTCTCTGTTCGGGGAAGGCTCCGGCGACAATTACAAGACCGGCGCGGACGAAGCGGAATCCGGCTCCGATAAGAAATCGAACGACAAGTCGATGTCGCAGGCGGAGCTGATCGAGAAAGCGCAGGACGCCTATGACAGCGCCATCAACGCGCAGAAGGACGGCGACTGGGCGAAGTACGGCAAGCAGATGGATGAACTGGAGAAATACCTGAACCAGCTGCAGTAGCCATGCTGCATCGGCTGGAGCGCAGTTCTATTGCAATCAAAGCAGTCAAACTGCTGCAACGCCTGCAGAATCGAGGAAGAAAGCTGCCGAAAGGGGAGACGGCGGCTTTCCGGGGGGCGAAAGGAGATACATATTAATGAGACTTGATTACGATCTGGACAAAATGCTCTACCGCATTTTGCCGGAGGACCATACACCGGAACGGCTGCGGGAGATTCTCGGGCAGCATCCGGAGGTTAAATTTGTGTCGTTTGTCGGCATTGATATCGGCGGCCACGACACCGACGAAAAGATTCCGATGCGCGTGTTTATGGGGGATCTCGAAAAAATGCTGCACCACGGAGTGCAGACCGACGGCTCGTCGGTAGTTCTGCCGCGCATCGCCAATCTCAACAACGCCAAGGTCGACATTATCCCGGACCTCAGCGTCAACTGGTATATCGACCACAATTTAAAACACATCGACCGCGACACCGGACTGGCGGTCGGTACGCTGCGCATCCCGTCCTTCCTGCTGCACAACGATGCGATGGAAGTCGGCTCGCGGGTCATCCTGCGCGACAGCATCCGCTCGTTCAAAAAGCATCTGCTGGAGGCGCTGCGACAGCATCCGTATGTCTTCGACAACCTCGATCTCGGCGGCGCCGATGAAATCGACGATATCGTTCTGACCAGCGCCACGGAGCTGGAGTTCTGGGTCAAGACGCCGGATGACCAGTCGGAGCGCGACCAGCTGTCGACAGCGCAGGAACTGAAGGAGCAGTACTGGAAGCGGACGATCGGGCCGGTGCGCACGGCGCTGGAGAAGACTCTGATGCTGCTCGAGCACTACGGCTTTGAGGTGGAAATGGGGCATAAGGAAGTCGGCGGCGTCAAGGCGCGGCTCGGCAATTCCGGGCACTATGACCACATCATGGAGCAGCTGGAGATCGACTGGAAATACGCGACGCCGCTGCAGGCGGCCGACAATGAGAACCAGGTCAAGTACGTCGTCCGCGATGTCTTTCGTCTCTACGGTCTCGATGTAACTTTCATGGCCAAGCCGATGGACGGCATCGCCGGCAGCGGTGAACACACCCATCTGGGCGCGGCCGCCGTGACCGGGGACGGGCGTACCGTCAATCTCTTCAGCCCGGCCGATATGAAGAAGGATTTCCTCAGTCCGATCGGCTTCGGTGCGGCGATGGGCATTCTCAAGAATTTTGACGTCATCAACCCCTTCGTTTCCGCCACCAACGACGCGTTCAACCGGCTCAAGCCCGGCTACGAAGCGCCGGTCTGCGTGGTGACTTCACTGGGGCACAGCGTCGACAGCCCGTCTCGCAACCGCACCGTACTGCTCGGTCTGGTGCGCGACAGCAGCAATCCGCTGGCGACGCGTTTTGAGCTGCGGGCGCCGAACCCCAACAGCAATACCTATCTGGTGCTGGCGTCCTGCTACATGGGAATGCTCGACGGTATCCTGGCCGCCCTCGACGCGGAGAAGAGCAGCGACGAGCTCGAGCAGTCGATCTCCAAGCCGTACGGGCAGGAGGATTTTTATCTCGACAAGGATCGCGTCTACCGCAGTGAACGCAACGTCTTTGACGAATACACCGCGGATGAGCGCAACCGGCTGTTCGGCCGCGCCCCGCGCACGGTCTGGGAGAACATCTGCGCCTTTGACGACGAAGCCGACAAACTGAAAATCTTTGAGCGCGACAACGTCATCAGCCCGCTGTCGCTGGCTTCCTACCGAGACGCCATTGTCGCGCAGTGGAAGATGGAACTGCACAACCGCATTGTGCCCAATGTCATGAACCAGATCCGTCGGACGGTCAAGCGCCACACCGAATCGGACTGCGTCGACTACGATGTCGCTTACTGGGCACAGATTGACAAAATCCGCAACGAACTCGGCCGCGACACCCTGCGCGATCAGTGCCTGCTGACGGAAATTGTCCAGGCGCTCGACCGCAATGAGTACGACGTCGCATCGGACAAGCAGATCGAGGCGCAGCGGAAGGTAGAAGAACTGACAAACCTGTATTCGACGTATAAAAAGAATTTATTCTAGGAGTGTTTGCTGTATGCTGGATATCAAAAGGATCAGAGAAGATTTTGACGGTGTAAAAAAGAGCGTGGAATCCCGCGGCAAGGGGGATTTCGGCATCGATCGGGTGCGTGAGCTCGATCAGCAGCGGCGTCAGCTGCTGCAGGTGGTGGAAGCGAAGAAGAACGAGCAGGGCAGAACGTCCAAGCAGATTCCCAAACTGAAAAAAGAGGGCAAAGATCCTTCTGCCGTGATGGCGGAGATGAAGGAACTCTCGCAGGAGATCAAGAAGATGGACGCAGAGGTTGCGGACGTTGAAGCGGGTCTGCGCGAAGCGCTGCTGAACGTGCCCAACACGCCGCACGAGGACGTGCCGATCGGCGCCGACGACAGCGACAATGTGGAGCTGCGCCGCGTCGGTGAGCCGACCGAGTTCGGCTTTCAGGCCCGGGCGCACTGGGACATCGGCGAAGAGCTCGACATTCTCGACGTTGAGCGCGCCGGCAAGATCGCCGGTACGCGCTTTACGATCTACAAGGGTCTGGGCGCGCGTCTGGAGCGTTCGGTGATCAACTTCATGCTCAACCTGCACACCGAGCATCACGGCTTCACCGAAATTCTGCCGCCGTTCATGGTCAATCGCGATGCGATGATCGGTACCGGTCAGCTGCCGAAATTCGAGGACGACATGTTCCACGTGCCGGCCAAGGATTTCTTCCTGATCCCGACCGCGGAAGTGCCGGTGACCAATATGCTCGACGACGAAATCATTCCGGCTGACGAACTGCCGATCTACTATACCGCGTATACGCCGTGCTTCCGCAAGGAGGCGGGCAGTGCCGGCCGCGATACGCGCGGTCTGATCCGCCAGCATCAGTTCCAGAAGGTCGAGATGGTCAAGTTTGTCCATCCGGATCATTCGTATGAGGAGCTGGAAACGCTGATGGCGGCGGCCGAGGACGTTCTCAAGCTGCTCAAGATTCCCTACCGCGTGGTCGTGCTCTCGACCGGCGACCTCGGTTTCTCGTCGGCCAAGACTTGCGATATCGAGGTCTGGATGCCGAGTTACGGCCGCTATGTGGAGATCTCCTCGTGCAGCAACTTTGAAGATTACCAGGCCCGGCGCGGCAACATTCGCTTCCGCGAGGGCCGCGACAAGCCGCGCTTTGTCCATACGCTCAACGGCAGCGGTCTGGCGGTCGGCCGCACGGTGGCGGCGATTCTGGAAAACTACCAGCAGGAGGACGGCACCGTCAAGGTTCCGGAACTGCTGCAGCAGTACATGGGCTGCGATGTGATCGGCCCGCGGAAGGGATACTGAGCATGCATAAGATGAAACTGACGCCGGCGCTGGAACTGGGCGGAAAGTGCGAGATCGATGTCTTTGACGTGACGGCCGGCGCGCCGAAAAAGCGCTGCCGCATCACGATCGACTATACACCTGCCGATCTCGAGCAGATCCGGAGCGAGGGCCGCACCGACACGAAAGCGGCGATGGAGTACTACGATCAGCGCATCTACGAACTCGTCCGCCTCAACATTTCCGACGACTGGGAATGGGCAGAGGGCCGCGACGAAGTGGAAGCGGTGATCCGCCGCCATATCGACGACGCCTTTGACGGCGACTGAGACTGCGAAGAGGAAACAGACATGGCAAAATACACAGAGATGACGTTCGTCTGCCCCAACTGCGGCAGAGAGGTGGACATTCCGCTGCTGGAAGCGGTGGACGGCGTTGCCGACATTGAACTGAAACAGATGATTGTCGACGGCACATTCGGTATATATGAATGTCCCGAATGCCACGACCGCATGGACATCAACTGCCAGCTCACCTATCACGACGGCAGCCGCGGACTGATGGTCTGGGTCATGCCGCCGGAACTGAGCGGCGGGGAGGAAGAAGAAATTGCCGACGAAAACCTGCTGCAAACCAGCGCCGTGCTCGAACAGTGCGCACAGCGCAAGGTGCGCGACAAAAACGATCTGCGCGAAAAAGTGCTGATCGCTGAAGCCGGCCGCGATGACCGCATCATCGAACTGATGAAGCCGGGCGTTTACACCGCGCTGCTCGATCAGGTCGGCGAGCGGGCGATTGTCGCGATCTACTACGAGCGCGGCGACGGGGAATACTTTGTCGTGCAGCTCAGCAGCGGCGAAGTCGGCACCATCGATTTTCCGCAGGAAATGTACGAGGAAATTGAGCGCCGCTACGGCGACATTGTGCGCCGCGAAGCCGGCGGCGATGAAATGCGTGTCATCGACAACCGCTGGGCGGCGGACTTTGTCCAGAAATACATGATGGAAAAATAAAAGACCGGGAAAGCTGAAAAAAACTTAAATTTTTTTCAGGTTTATTTAAGAAGACGCGGCTATTCTGTAGTTGCACTAAGAGATACAATCTCATCCTCTCAATAACACATCAGCAAAAGGACCCGGTTCTCGGGTCTTTTTGCTTTTTGCAAAACTCGCCGCTGAGCGTGCCGCGGCCGGGCAAACCGCGCGGCGGCCGGAGCATCGCACGGCGGAACATCGCGCGGCGACCGGAGCATCGCATGGCGGAGCATCGCACGGCGGAACATCGCGCGGCGGCCGGAGCATCGCACGGCGGAACATCGCGCGGCGGCCGGAGCATCGCATGGCGGAACATCGCGCGGCGGCCGGAACACCGCGCGGCGGCCGGAGCATCGCACGGCTGCGCCGCTATGCTTGCGGGCGGCAGTGGATTTGTGGATGAGCCGTCTGCGGAATGGTGGATAATCGGATGAAAGCATTGAAATGACTGGATTCTGCCTGTGAATAAACGGTGGATAACTCGTGCGGCGCGGCGGCGAGGCCGGGGCGGCGGGATCGACAGGGCTGTGGAGCGGTTGTGGATGACGGCCGCTCCCCCTGTGGAAGACTTGTGGACAAATTGTGGAAAAGAGGATCGAAGGAGGGGACAATACGAACATGCGAGTACAGCACGATTTTGCACCGATTTTTGACGCGCATTCACGGATCCTCATACTCGGCACGATGCCTTCGGTAAAGTCGAGGGAAGGGCATTTCTACTATCATCACCCCCGCAATCGCTTCTGGAAGGTTATGGCGTCCGTGCTGTCGGCGCCGCTGCCGCAGACGATTGCCGAAAAGAAGGAAATGCTGCTGCAGGGTCACGCAGCTGTCTGGGACGTCATCGACAGCTGCGAGATTCGCGGCTCCAGCGACGCTTCCATCCGCGATGTGGTGCCGGCCGATATCAACCGTGTTCTGCGGGCCGCGCCGATCGAGGCGATTTGCGCCAACGGCGCCGCGGCGGCCCGCCTCTATCGGCGCTGCTGTGAACCTGAGACGGGCCGCGCCATCGTGCAGCTTCCCTCGACCAGCCCGGCCAATGCCGCTTGGTCGCTGCCGCGCCTGACCGCGGCCTGGCGGGAAGCGATCGCGGCCAGCGGTGCGCTGCGGCGCTGAAATCGTCCGGCGGCTCTGACACTCTGCCATCAATCGTCAGCGCGCTGCGACCCGGCACATGACCGGCCGGCATCGGCGTGTGGGAAACCGGCCTTTGCCGATAACAAAAACCTGCGGCAGATTTTACACGAATGAGATAGGAGACATGCTGCCGGCATGTTAGATTGAAAACAGGAAGTTATTGGTATCAGCAAGAAAACGGCCGGCCATTGCAAGCAGCAAGCAGCAGAACAGATACGATCATGCGGAGCGCGAATCTCGAGAATTCGCGCATCGGGAAAAGAAGCCGGAGCGGGGGAACAATCTTCGGAAAGCACGCCCCGCAGGGAAGTCTGTGCGGCAGCGCAGGCTTTTTTGCTGCCGCGAACTCTCTTCTTCCACCGGCGTCCGCATCGCACTGCGGTCGGCTGTGCCACATCTCGAGGAGTTGGAAACAATGGTGAAAAGCTACGTCATCGACACGAACGTACTGCTCCAGGATCCGAATGCTATTCTCGGCTTTGAAGAGAACAATGTGATCCTTACCAGTACTGTGCTGGAAGAACTGGACAGCAAGAAGACGGCGGAAGGAGAACTGGGCCGCAACGCTCGGGAATGTATCCGTCTGATTGAAAGTCTGCGCACCGACGGCAGTCTCGTCAAGGGCGTCAGGCTGCCGACCGGCGGCAGACTCTTTATCGAGCCGGACGGCATCGATCCGGAGAATCTGCCCAACGGCTTTGATATCGCCAAAGCGGACAATAAAATTATCAGCACCTGCGTATATCTGAAACAGCAGCACCCGAAGCGGCCGCTGATCCTGGTCAGCAACGATCTGGCCATGCGCATCCGTGCTTCGGTGATTCTCAAGCCGAAGAATGTTGAAAACTATCGCAACACCATCGTCACCAAGACCAGCGGGGTCGGCGCTCTCGAGGTGGAAGTGACGCAGGATCTGATCGACGCGCTGTATCGCGAGGGAAGTCTCGACGGTGAGACGCTGGCCGACTTTGCGCCGGACGCAAAGCTGTATGAGAACACGTTCGTGACGCTGCGCAGCGGTTCGCAGTCCACGCTGTCCGTGTGCCGCGGCGGCCGGCTGCAGCCGATCCCGGAAAAACGCCTGTTCGGCGGCGTCAAGGCGCTCAACTCGATGCAGTCCTACGCCATCTGGGCGCTGACCGCGCCGGCTTCCGAGGTTCCGCTGGTGATCCTGGAAGGGCCGGCGGGCACGGCCAAGACCTATCTCAGCCTGGCGGCCGGCCTGACCTGCACCTACACAGACCAGAATCCGCAGAACTGCGAATACTACAAAATGCTGATTTCCCGTCCCAACTCGATTTCCGGCGATCCCGGATTCGGCTATCTGCCGGGCGATCTCGATGAAAAGATGGAGCCGCTGCTGCTGCCCTACTATGACAACCTCAAGTCGCTCTTCCGCGGCCAGGGCGGCGGCGAGGATATCGGGTTTTCCGAAATCCGCACCCGCATCGACGATCTCTTTGAGAGCGGCGTCATCGAACTCTGCGCCCTCTCCTATATCCGCGGCCGCTCGCTGGAGAAGAGCTATCTGATCTGTGACGAAGCGCAGAACGCCACCCGCTCGCTGATCCGCGACGTCATAACGCGGGCCGGCAAGGGGACGAAAATCGTCATTTCCGGCGACCCCAATCAGTGCGACAACCCGCAGCTTGACAGCCGCTCCAACGGCCTGGTCTACGCCGCCGAATGCTTCCGCCGCTCGCCGCTGGCCGCGATCGTGCGTTTTTCCGAGGAACACTCGGTACGCTCGAACCTGGCCCGGGAAGCCATCAAGTGCATGCCTGTCTGAAAGGACGGCAGACTGTGAATGCGGTCTGCCGCAGAAGAGGCTTTGCCGGGGACAACCGGCAGCCGGTTTTTCACGCGCCGGGCATTTGGTTTTTTCGCGCACCCGGCATTTGGGCTTTTCCGCGCCCGTCAGCCGGTTTTTCACGCGCCGGACATTTGGTTTTTTCGTGCGCCCGGGCATCCGGTTTTTCGCGCACCCGGGCATCCGGTTTTTTGCGCACCCGGCATTTGGGCTTTTCCGCGCCCTAGCATCCGTTTTTTTACGCACCCGGCATTTGGGCTTTTCCGCGCCCGTCAGCCGGCTTTTTCCATACCGGGCATTCGCGTTTTCATATGTAAAACAGTTGAAAAACAGTTGCCTTTACACTGTTTTGCGGTATGATTTTAGTAGGCCGCGAGGCCGAAATCGCTGCAGTGCAGGCAGCCCGCACCGCTCATCGCAGGCGGCGGCCGGGACGGGAAAGAGAGGCATTTTATGCGTGGAGCAGTTTTGGGCGATCTGATCGGTTCGTCTTTTGCAGAAGAACGGAATGACAGGGCGGAATCGCTTCCGCATCCTTCCTCGGGCACGGCATTTACCGACGTTACGGTGCTGACCGCGGCCGTCGGCGAGGCACTGCTGTCGGTGCCGCGGGATGCGGGTGCAGCGGAACTCCGGGAGGCGGCAGCGCAGAGCCTGCGGCAGTGGCAGCAGCAGTATCCGCAGACCGATGGTGGAGTTCTTGCCGGCACAGAATCCGCAGCCGCAGAAGAACAGCGCGGGGAACAGAATTCCGGCATCGCGGCAGCCTGCATCACCGCTGCCGGCTGGCTGTACGAAAGTCCTGCGCGCACGCGCGAAGCAGCCCGCTGCGCGGCCTCTGCCATCAGCCGTCAGCCCGGGGAACTTCGTGCCGCCGAAGCAATCGCTGCGGTCATCTACCTGGCCAGAACCGGCGCCGCCAAGGATGAAATTCGCATTCGCATCGAACGCGAATTCGGCTATGGCCTGGTGCAGCTCTGTGAAAAACTCCGCCTTGCCGGGATATCCGCCGCACGCCGGAAACTCGAATCTGCCGCGGCGCGGAACAAACGGAGTGATCCGGGAACTGCCGCAGGGCAGAGTGATCCGGGAACTGCCGCAGGGCAGGGCGCGCAGAGGCATCTCGAAGTCGCTGCAGCCCGTGTCGAACAGCGGAAAACTGCCCGACAGGAGGCCGGACCGCGGCAGGGGGACGGACTTCCGCGGCAGAATCTCGCGGCGGAGGCTATTGCCGCTCTGCTGACGGGTGTGACGTTTGAAGAGGTACTGCACATCGCGGCCTGGTTCGGCGGCGGTTCGAACCGTGTCTGCAGACGGGCCGCCATGGCCGGCGGCATGGCGGAAGCGATGTTCGGCGTGCCGGCGGCCTGGAGCGGCGAATACGAAGAGCGGCTGCCGGAGGAGATCGACGATGTTCTCTGCCGGCTCGAACTGGAAGCTGCCGCGGATTCAAATGAAAATTTTGATGACAGCGATCTCGAGGAGCTCGTTTCGCATACGCGGTTTTTCCATTACTGCACGTCGCGAGTTTCGCCGCCGCTGCCGCAGGATTACTACTGCAGCCCGCGGGAAGCGAAATTTGCGCGCAAAGCCGCCGAGGTTTATCGGGCGGGCATCCTCGACTGGGAACAGAACTACGACAATCCCCGGATCAATGACGGGGTGCGCTGGCAGCTGGAAATCGCCTTTGACGACCGCAAGACAAGGCGCTTTTTCGGCAGCAACAGCTATCCGAAAAACTGGTCGCAGATTGCAAAGATTTTCGAGTGGATCTGAAGTGCGGATCTGCCTTCCGGCGCGCTCTTCTGCTGCGCTCTTCTGCTATGATCTTCGGCTGTGCTTTTTCCGCGATGATCTTCGGCTGTGCTTTTTCCGCGATGATCTTCGACTGTGCTCTTCTCTGATACGATCTTCGGCCGCGCTGTTCAGTCATGCTCCGGCTGCAGTTCGGTGACGACGATCTCCGGCCGGTTGAAGATGCGCCACGGGAAGAGACTGTTGCCGAGGCCGCGGCTGACGTACATCGTGGTTGTGCCGTGCTGATAGGCGCCGGCGCTGTAAGCGGGGAGAATGCCCTGTTCGGGAGCGAAGAGGCCGATGCCGGTGCCGGGAATGCGCACCTGACCGCCATGGGCGTGGCCGCAGAAGACGATGTCGGCGCCGGCTCTGGCGTAACGCGGCAGCAGCTGCGGTTCGTGCGCGAGCAGCACTTTCAGCGCATCCCGCGGTGCTTTCTCCAGCATTCCGTCAGCCGGGACCGGGACGCCGCGAGCGGCCAGATCGGGATCCTTGGCAGCAAAGATGCTGCGTGCACTGACGCCCGCCAGGCAGAGATGATCGCGGAGGCTGACCATGCGATCCTCAAGGAAAACGACGCCGCGGGCGGCCAGCCCGCTCAGCAGGCGGTGATACTTGGCCGTCGACATCAGCCATTCGTGGTTGCCGGTGACATAGTAGACCGGCGCAATTTTCACGGCGGCATCGACAAAGTCAAAAGCGGTCTGCAGCCTGGTGCGGCGGCGGTCGACGAGATCGCCGGTGATGACGATGCAGTCCGGCTCGCAGTCGGAGATACGCGTCAGCAGTCGCTGATTGCCCGGTCCGAAACTCTTGTTGTGAAGGTCGGAAATCTGCAGGATGCGGTATCCGGCCAGAGACGGGTCGACTTTTTCGCTGCGGTAGATATAAGCAGAGACCGTCAGAGCATTGTCTTCAAAGCAGAGAATGCCTGCTCCGGCCATGGCGGCGAGCGAGAGGGCGCGGGTGCGGCGGTGCGTCCGCCGGGGCATGCGTCCGGCTGTCCGTCTTCTGACGGTGCGTTCCATCGCCGGTGGACGTCGCTGCTGTTTCTTTTTCATGATCTGTTTCTCCTTCTGCTGCCGGGAGCCGGTGCACGGCTTCCGGTATTTTCGTTGTCTCTTTTCGGCTTTCCGATGCCGGTTCGCCGGCACGTTCCGCCGGATATGCAGGTGCCGTTTTCCCGGCACACTGTCGGCTTTCAGATGCCGTTTTTGCGGCGTGTTTTGTCGAACATCTTCCCTTTCAGTATACGACAGACGCGGCGGAATGAAAAGCGATGCGGCGGTGGAATCATTTGCACATCATGCGGCGGTGGAATCATTTGCTGCGCGGCCAAATCCCTTGCCGCTGCGCAGGAACAATTCTTCGCTGCGGCAGCAGAATCCTTCGCCGTCATGCTGGCAGAACCGTTTGTCCCCGGCACACCGACAGCACGAAAAAACCGGGCAGAAGGGCAGACATCGCTCTGAAATCCGCTCTGACATTCGGGAAAATCGGGCGACATTCAGGAATTTTTTTTGGGCCGATTTATTACATTCAAGAAATTGAAACGACAATCAGGCGACGGTTCTTGAGCTGCGGCAGGGCTTTCCTTATACTCATATCAACCTGACGGCAGGACTCTGCCGCCAAGAAACAAGAATAAAAACAATATATGTGAATTAAAAATATGTGATAAGGAGGAAAGTTTATGAAACGTCGAGTACTTACTTTCTTGCTGGGGCTCTGCATGATCTTCATGTATATGCCCTCGACAGCGCTGGCGGCGCCGACAGAAGGCGGCACCGGCGAGGCGGGCTCGGTGTCCTATTCTGCCAAGTGGGCGGAGGACACGGCGATCGCGCTGTCGGTAACAGCAACGCAGTCAGGTACGGCATATTATCAGGTGCAGGACGCCGATGCGGCCGCACCCGATGCGGCAAGCCTGAGACAGAGCGGGAAAACTCTGTCCTGCAGCGCCAATGTGGAAGCGGCTGCCAAGGTTTCGACTGCCGATACCGAAGCCAAGATGATCTACCTCACGTTCCGTGACAGCGGCGGCAATGATTACGGACTTTCGGCGATGAAGCTGGCTGCCAAAGGCAGTGCGGCTTCCGGGGAAGCGACGCCGACACAGAACGGAACGGTCAGCATGGGAACAAAGTGGGCGGATTCCTCGCACATTTCCCTGAGCATCACACCTTCCAATGCCGGTACGGCACATGTCCTCGTCAAGAATGCGGACGAAGCGGCACCGGAAAGAAATCTGGTTCTGAACACCGGAAAGACCGTTCGCTGCACGGCGGATACGACCAATACGGCGAAGATTGAAACGACGGATCACAGCGCCAAGAAGATCTACGTCGTCTATCAGGATGCGCAGGGCGATGCGGAATACGAGATGGCGGAGCTGTCTCTGGCGGCATACCGCACCAGCGGCAGCGTGCAGTACAGCGCCGAGTGGAAATCCGCTTCCTCGCTGCAGCTGACGGTGACCCCGTCCGCGGCGGGCACGGCTTATTATCTCGTGCGCGGCAAAGATGACGCTGCTCCGTCCCGCGACACTGTCAGGAAGAACGGAACGGCGATGTCCTGCACGGCCGGCCGGAACACCACCACGATTTCCGGACTGAGCTCTTCCGCCAAGACGATCTATATTGCCTATGACGACAACGACGGCGGCTCCTACGAGCTGACGGCTCTTAACGTGCCGGCTTACTCGGTCGTCGGCCCGATCGTCATCGAGGGCGAAGCAACGCCGGTCGGTTCGGTGGATTTCCAGGCGGAGCGGACCGGTGATGAAGAAGTTGCCCTGAAGGTCACGCCGACCGTCAGCGGCACCTGCTATTATCTGATCAAGGATGCCGAAGACAGCAGCGCTTCGGCCGCCGATGTGAAGAACAGCGGCAGTACGGTCGCCTGCTCGGCCGACGGCACCACTACGACAGCAATTGCGACAGCGTCCTCCGCTGCGCAGAAACTGTACCTCGTCTACGCGGACAGCAACGGCAATTTCTTTGACGGCATGACCGTCATGGAGATCCCGGCTTACGGTACAGCGGTTTACGGTGCCAAGATCAAGAATTACGATCCGGACTTCGGCGCGGCGCAGCTTGGCTACGACAGTGCGCC
This sequence comes from Anaerovoracaceae bacterium, assembly GCA_050953425.1. Taxonomy (GTDB): domain Bacteria; phylum Bacillota; class Clostridia; order Peptostreptococcales; family Anaerovoracaceae; genus RUG100. The sequence goes on from JBMNMQ010000003.1 coordinate 119,525, forward strand.
GGAAGCACATACGTTTACGATTCAGAATACCGGGGAAAAGGATCTTGTCTTTACCGCGGAGGGAAACAGCGATTATGATATCGCCTATCAGGACGGTGCCGATGCGCTGACCATTAAGGCCGGCGAAAGCGGCACATTCACCGTCAGACCTAAGACGGGCCTTGCGGTCGGCGAGCACAATGCCGAAATCAAGCTGTCGGCGAAGGACAGCGAGACAGGCAAAGTGGTCAACTTTGACCCGCAGCTGAGCGTCAAGGTGAAGTTCACCGTGGTGCAGCCGGTAACGTCCGAGTATTACGCGAAGTTCAAAGAGTGGCTTCCCAATATGTATCAAAAGGTTGATGATGATGAAAAAGTGGAGGCTTCTCCGGTTTTCTGCATCAATCTCAGCCTTACTGTTGGAACCGGAAAACAGGGTGATCATATTCCTTTTTCCAAGATCAGCAATGCCGGATCGAACGATATCTACAACTACGCCGGTGTATACTCGCACAAGTTTTACAGCGTGGACGGCGGAAATGTCTCGGAGGCAACGGCAGAATATGCCTATAACCATATTCGCAAAGTTCTTTACAACGGCTATGTCGGCAATGCGGCAGACTTGAAACAAACCATCGAAAATGTTCCGAAATATCTCTCTGATAAGGACGATGAACTGTTCTACATGGCAACACAGGCTGCGGTCTGGCATTATACAGACGCTACCGTAGGCGGTTCTGCATCCGACAACGTATACACGCTGAAGGATTACTGCGAAAAGATGAAGAGAGACTGGTGGAGCTTACGCTGGAGCGATTTGATAAACGGGAGGAACGAGCTCAAGGCACTTCAGAAAGTTTACAATGCGCTTATCAGCGACAGCAGCACGCAGCTGAAAAACCCGCCGGACAGCTTCAAACTGGATATCTACAAGAATGCGTACACCAATGACAAATATCCGACTATGAGCTGGCAGAACCTGATCGCCGGCAGAAGCACAAACGAAACATCCATCTCGATCACCAAGACGTGGGACGACAGCAGTGACGCGGACGGCAAGCGGCCGAGTGCGGAAGAATTTGCCGGCTGGGTTAAGCTGTATGCCAATGGCAGCGAGGTCAATGCGACCCCGACCATTAAGGATAACGGGGACAACACCTACACGGTGACCTACAGCGGCCTCGACGAAAAGGATGAAGACGGACAGGAAATCAAATACACCGTTAAGGAAGAAATACCGGAAACCTATAAAGATATCTACTCCGCTGCAAACGACAGCGCGGAGAACGGCGGTTCGATCAAGAACAGTCACGAACAGGAAAAGACCGAGATCAGCATCACGAAAAAGTGGGCTGACAGCGGCAATGCGGACGGCAAGCGGCCGAGTGCGGAAGAATTTGTCAAATGGCTGACGCTGAACGGCAACGGCAGCAAAGTTGACGCGACCCCGACCATTAAGGATAACGGGGACAGCACCTACACGGTGACCTACAGCGATCTGCCGAAATACAGCGGCGGCAAGCTCATTGTTTATACGATCACTGAGACGATCCCTGCGGACAGCCAGTATACCGCCGACCCGTCCTACGGACTGACCGTCTATGACGGCGGCATCCTGAGCAACCGCAATAAATATACGGCAAAGGGCAGTGCGAAGCTGGAGGCCAGGAAGAGCCTGAGCGGCCGCGCGCTGAACAACGGCGAGTTCTCGTTCACGCTGACGGCAGAGGACAATGCGCCGATGCCGGAAGGTGCCGAGAACGGCAGCCTGACCGTGAAGAACAACGGCAGCAAGGTAGAGTTCGGCAGTATCGCCTACACCAAGGCCGGAACGTATAAATACACGATCAAGGAAGTCAAGGGTAACCTGGGCGGCGTGACGTATGACGAAACGACGCACAACGCAGTCGTAACCGTCAAAGACAACGGCAAAGGAAAGCTGGTCAGCGAAGTCAAGTATGACGACAAGACCGATGTACCTGAGTTCAAGAACAGCTACGAAACCAAGGACGGCAGCGCGAAGCTGGAGGCCAGGAAGAGCCTGAGCGGCCGCGCGCTGAACAACGGCGAGTTCTCGTTCACGCTGACGGCAGAGGACAATGCGCCGATGCCGGAAGGTGCCGAGAACGGCAGCCTGACCGTGAAGAACAAGGGTGAAGCAGTCGATTTCGGCAGTATCGCCTACACCAAGGCCGGAACGTATGAATACACGATCAAGGAAGTCAAGGGTAACCTGGGCGGCGTGACGTATGACGAAACGACGCACAACGCAGTCGTAACCGTCAAAGACAACGGCAAAGGAAAGCTGGTCAGCGAAGTCAAGTATGACGACAAGACCGATGTACCTGAGTTCAAGAACAGCTACGAAACCAAGGACGGCAGCGCGAAGCTGGAGGCCAGGAAGAGCCTGAGCGGCCGCGCGCTGAACAACGGCGAGTTCTCGTTCACGCTGACGGCAGAGGACAATGCGCCGATGCCGGAAGGTGCCGAGAACGGCAGCCTGACCGTGAAGAACAAGGGTGAAGCAGTCGATTTCGGCAGTATCGCCTACACCAAGGCCGGAACGTATGAATACACGATCAAGGAAGTCAAGGGTAACCTGGGCGGCGTGACGTATGACGAAACGACGCACAACGCAGTCGTAACCGTCAAAGACAACGGCAAAGGAAAGCTGGTCAGCGAAGTCAAGTATGACGACAAGACCGATGTACCTGAGTTCAAGAACAGCTACGAAGCCAAGGACGACAGCGCGAAGCTGGAGGCCAGGAAGAGCCTGAGCGGCCGCGCGCTGAACAACGGCGAGTTCTCGTTCACGCTGACGGCAGAGGACAATGCGCCGATGCCGGAAGGTGCCGAGAACGGCAGCCTGACCGTGAAGAACAACGGCAGCAAGGTAGAGTTCGGCAGCATCGCCTACACCAAGGCTGGAACGTATGAATACACGATCAAGGAAGTCAAGGGTAACCTGGGCGGCGTGACGTATGACGAAACGACGCACAACGCAGTCGTAACCGTCAAAGACAACGGCAAAGGAAAGCTGGTCAGCGAAGTCAAGTATGACGACAAGACCGATGTACCTGAGTTCAAGAACAGCTACGAAACCAAGGACGGCAGCGCGAAGCTGGAGGCCAGGAAGAGCCTGAGCGGCCGCGCGCTGAACAACGGCGAGTTCTCGTTCACGCTGACGGCAGAGGACAATGCGCCGATGCCGGAAGGTGCCGAGAACGGCAGCCTGACCGTGAAGAACAACGGCAGCAAGGTAGAGTTCGGCAGCATCGCCTACACCAAGGCTGGAACGTATGAATACACGATCAAGGAAGTCAAGGGTAACCTGGGCGGCGTGACGTATGACGAAACGACGCACAACGCAGTCGTAACCGTCAAAGACAACGGCAAAGGAAAGCTGGTCAGCGAAGTCAAGTATGACGACAAGACCGATGTACCTGAGTTCAAGAACAGCTACGAAACCAAGGACGGCAGCGCGAAGCTGGAGGCCAGGAAGAGCCTGAGCGGCCGCGCGCTGAACAACGGCGAGTTCTCGTTCACGCTGACGGCAGAGGACAATGCGCCGATGCCGGAAGGTGCCGAGAACGGCAGCCTGACCGTGAAGAACAACGGCAGCAAGGTAGAGTTCGGCAGTATCGCCTACACCAAGGCCGGAACGTATAAATACACGATCAAGGAAGTCAAGGGTAACCTGGGCGGCGTGACGTATGACGAAACGACGCACAACGCAGTCGTAACCGTCAAAGACAACGGCAAAGGAAAGCTGGTCAGCGAAGTCAAGTATGACGACAAGACCGATGTACCTGAGTTCAAGAACAGCTACGAAACCAAGGACGGCAGCGCGAAGCTGGAGGCCAGGAAGAGCCTGAGCGGCCGCGCGCTGAACAACGGCGAGTTCTCGTTCACGCTGACGGCAGAGGACAATGCGCCGATGCCGGAAGGTGCCGAGAACGGCAGCCTGACCGTGAAGAACAACGGCAGCAAGGTAGAGTTCGGCAGTATCGCCTACACCAAGGCCGGAACGTATAAATACACGATCAAGGAAGTCAAGGGTAACCTGGGCGGCGTGACGTATGACGAAACGACGCACAACGCAGTCGTAACCGTCAAAGACAACGGCAAAGGAAAGCTGGTCAGCGAAGTCAAGTATGACGACAAGACCGATGTACCTGAGTTCAAGAACAGCTACGAAACCAAGGACGGCAGCGCGAAGCTGGAGGCCAGGAAGAGCCTGAGCGGCCGCGCGCTGAACAACGGCGAGTTCTCGTTCACGCTGACGGCAGAGGACAATGCGCCGATGCCGGAAGGTGCCGAGAACGGCAGCCTGACCGTGAAGAACAAGGGTGAAGCAGTCGATTTCGGCAGCATCGCCTACACCAAGGCCGGAACGTATAAATACACGATCAAGGAAGTCAAGGGTAACCTGGGCGGCGTGACGTATGACGAAACGACGCACAACGCAGTCGTAACCGTCAAAGACAACGGCAAAGGAAAGCTGGTCAGCGAAGTCAAGTATGACGACAAGACCGATGTACCTGAGTTCAAGAACAGCTACGAAACCAAGGACGGCAGCGCGAAGCTGGAGGCCAGGAAGAGCCTGAGCGGCCGCGCGCTGAACAACGGCGAGTTCTCGTTCACGCTGACGGCAGAGGACAATGCGCCGATGCCGGAAGGTGCCGAGAACGGCAGCCTGACCGTGAAGAACAAGGGTGAAGCAGTCGATTTCGGCAGTATCGCCTACACCAAGGCCGGAACGTATGAATACACGATCAAGGAAGTCAAGGGTAACCTGGGCGGCGTGACGTATGACGAAACGACGCACAACGCAGTCGTAACCGTCAAAGACAACGGCAAAGGAAAGCTGGTCAGCGAAGTCAAGTATGACGACAAGACCGATGTACCTGAGTTCAAGAACAGCTACGAAACCAAGGACGGCAGCGCGAAGCTGGAGGCCAGGAAGAGCCTGAGCGGCCGCGCGCTGAACAACGGCGAGTTCTCGTTCACGCTGACGGCAGAGGACAATGCGCCGATGCCGGAAGGTGCCGAGAACGGCAGCCTGACCGTGAAGAACAAGGGTGAAGCAGTCGATTTCGGCAGTATCGCCTACACCAAGGCTGGAACGTATGAATACACGATCAAGGAAGTCAAGGGTAACCTGGGCGGCGTGACGTATGACGAAACGACGCACAACGCAGTCGTAACCGTCAAAGACAACGGCAAAGGAAAGCTGGTCAGCGAAGTCAAGTATGACGACAAGACCGATGTACCTGAGTTCAAGAACAGCTACGAAACCAAGGACGGCAGTGCGAAGCTGGAGGCCAGGAAGAGCCTGAGCGGCCGCGCGCTGAACAACGGCGAGTTCTCGTTTACGCTGACGGCAGAGGACAATGCGCCGATGCCGGAAGGTGCCGAGAACGGCAGCCTGACCGTGAAGAACAAGGGTGAAGCAGTTGATTTCGGCAGCATCGCCTACACCAAGGCCGGAACGTATGAATACACGATCAAGGAAGTCAAGGGTAACCTGGGCGGCGTGACGTATGACGAAACGACGCACAACGCAGTCGTAACCGTCAAAGACAACGGCAAAGGAAAGCTGGTCAGCGAAGTCAAGTATGACGACAAGACCGATGTACCTGAGTTCAAGAACAGCTACGAAACCAAGGACGGCAGCGCGAAGCTGGAGGCTACGAAGAAACTGAGCGGCCGCGACCTGAAAGACAGCGAGTTCACCTTCCGACTGAAGGGAACAAGCGAGAATGCGAAGGACACCAATCTGACGGCGAAGAATGACAAAGACGGCAGGATCGAGTTTAATCTGAACTACACGAAGGTAGGAACCTACGAATATGAACTTTCCGAAGATCAGGGCAAAGACAGCACTGTCAACTATGATCAGAAGAAGTACAAGGTGACGGTCGTCGTAGAAGATAAGGATAACAACGGCAAACTGAGCACCACTGTGAAAACGACCGATAAGGAAGGCACTGAGGTGAAAGCGGAGTTTGCTAATACGATCAAGGAAGTCAACATCCCTGTCGCCAAGGAATGGGCCGAAGGCGTCAGCGGCGAAAGCGCAACCATCGTCCTCAAGCAGGACGGCAAGCAGATTGACAGCGTGGATCTGACCGAAAAGAACAGCTGGAAGCACACCTTCGAAAACCTGGATCGCTACGCGGCGGACGGCCACGAGTACAAGTACACCGTCGAAGAGACCAACAACAACTATAAACCGAGCATCAAGGAAGACGGAAAAGGCGGCTACGTGATCACCAATGCACAGAGTGACAAGAAGGTCAACATCCCTGTCGCCAAGGAATGGGCCGAAGGCGTCAGCGGCGAAAGCGCAGCCATCATCCTCAAGCAGGACGGCAAGCAGATTGACAGCGTGGATCTGACCGAAAAGAACAGCTGGAAGCACACGTTTGAAAACCTGGACAAGTACGCGGCGGACGGTCACGAGTACAAGTACACCGTCGAAGAGACCAACAACAACTATAAACCGAGCATCAAGGAAGACGGAAACGGCGGCTACGTGATCACCAATGAACAGAGTGACAAGAAGGTCAACATCCCTGTCGCCAAGGAATGGGCAGAAGGCGTCTCCGGCGAAAGCGCAGCCATCGTCCTCAAGCAGGACGGCAAGCAGATTGACAGCGTGGATCTGACCGAAAAGAACAGCTGGAAGCACACCTTCGAAAACCTGGACAAATACGCTGCGGACGGCCACGAGTACAAGTACACCGTCGAAGAGACCAACAACAACTATAAGGCGACCATTGAAAGCGATGGAAATGGCGGCTACGTGATCACCAATGAACAGAGCGACGAAAAGATCAGCATCCCGGTCGAAAAGAAATGGGAGGGTCAGGAAGCGGAACAGGTGATTATCCACTTGTACGCATCTACATCTGCCGGCGGCACACAGCTGCTTGAAGATAAGGACGCGACGCTGACCGCAGACTCCGGATGGAAGTACACCTTCGAGGATCTGCCGCGCTATGCCAAGAACGGTGAAGAAATCATTTACACGATCGAGGAAGAGGAAATTGAGGGCTACGACGTAACAATTACCGGCTCAATGGAAGAAGGCTTTGTCGTGACCAACACGTACAAACCCGGCAAATACCTCCCCGAACGGAACGATGACACGCCGGACAGCGAATCCAGCGGCTCTTCCAAGAAAAAGAACACGAAGAAGTCCACCAGGACTGCTTCGACAAGCCCCGGCACGAACGGAACATCCGGCTCGTACGGAACATCATTTGTGGAACGGGCTGTACGGACAGGAGATGATCTCCCGCTCTATGGTCTGCTGGGACTGCTCGCCAGCGCAGGCGCTGTAATGGGCGTACTGCTGCGGCGGAAGAAGAAGGCAGAAGGTCAGACGGAGAACCGGCAGTAAAGCCGAAAGATAACCGCCATGACCTGCAGCCGCAGAGCGGCGATAAGGAAACGAAAATAAACACTGTATATAACGTTGCAAGGCACCTGTCTGTGAGTCGAGAAAAAACAGACCGCAGAGCCATACCTAGAGATCGCTTCTCTAACAAACTTGACCGCGCTCCGAGCACTGCATGCTGCAGCCTGCCCCGGGGCGTGGTCTCTTTGTTTTCATGCCGCGTCGGACAGCGCGCTGAAATACCGGGCCTTTGCGGCCGACTGCGGCACAGCGGATTCATCTTCCCTTTTGCGGCCGACTGCGGCACAGCGGATTTATCTTCCCTTTTGCGGCCGACTGCGGCACAGCGGATTGATCTGCCGGATTGCGCGGCTTTCGGTCGATTCCGTGCGCGGCGGCCGATGAAGGTGCACGCACAGATTCTCCGGCGCATATTTTTTCCTTTTTTCGGAAAAACCCGCAAATGACTGCGGGAAATGCGGTATAATAGGAGCAGTATATGACGCAAGGAGGCAACAAGATGGCAAAGAATATCGATTGGGGAAATCTGGGATTTGAATACACCCCGACGGATTATCGCTATATCTCTACCTGGAAGGACGGTGCCTGGGACGACGGCGAGCTGATCACCGACGCCACGGTGCACATCAGCGAATGCGCCGGCGTGCTGCACTATGCACAGACCGTGTTTGAAGGTCTGAAAGCGTACCGCACCGAGGACGGCCGCATCGTGACGTTCCGGCCGCAGCTCAACGCCCAGCGTCTGGCGGATTCCTGCCGGCGTCTGGTGATGCCGGTCTTCCCGGAGGAAAAATTCATGGCGGCGCTGGACAAAGTGGTGAAAGCCAATGAAGAATGGATTCCGCCCTATGGCAGCGGTGCTACCCTGTATGTGCGTCCGTTTCTCTTTGGAAGCGGCTCTGTGATCGGCGTGGCTCCGGCGCCGGAATATCAGTTCCGGCTGATCTGCATGCCGGTCGGTCCGTACTTTAAAGGCGGCGCCAAGCCGATCGTGATCCGCGTTTCCGACTATGACCGCGCGGCTCCGCACGGAACCGGCTGCATCAAGGCCGGCCTCAACTACGCCATGAGCCTTTATGCGATTCAGCAGGCGCACGAGGAAGGCTTTGCCGAGAATATGTACCTCGATGCCGCAACGCGCACCAGAGTCGAAGAAACCGGCGGCGCCAACTTCCTGTTCGTCACCAAAGACGGCACGGTTGTGACGCCGAAATCCGATTCGATTCTTCCTTCGGTCACGCGCCGTTCGCTGATGGTGGTGGCGGAACAGATTCTCGGCCTCAAGGTGGAAGAGCGCCCGGTCACGCTGGATGAAGTTGCGGATTTTGCGGAATGCGGACTCTGCGGAACGGCGGCGGTGATTTCACCGGTCGGCAAGATCAACGACCACGGCCGGGAGATTGCGTTCCCCAGCGGCATGGACGAGATGGGTCCGGTCATCAAAAAGCTGTACGACACGCTGACCGGCATTCAGATGGGCCGCATCGAGGGACCGGAGGGCTGGATTCACGAAATCAAATAACCGGACAACAGACAACGGGACACCAAACAGCATGACCTACGATTTTACGACAAACCTCGACCGCCATGGCAGAGATGCTATGGCGGTCGATGCCGATCAGGCATTCGGACTGGATATTGCGCATACCGTAAAGCCGGGATTCGACCGTATTCCGATGTGGGTGGCGGACATGAATTTCCCGACTTATCCGGGCATCCCCGCCGCACTGTGCGAGCGGGCCGCACATCCGGCGTTCGGCTATTTTATGCCGCCGGACGCTTACTATCAGGCGATCTGCAGCTGGCACGCAAACCGCAAGGGCGTGACGGATCTGCAGCGCGACGACATCGGCTACGAAAACGGCGTGCTCGGCGGACTGATCAGCGCGCTGCGCGTTTTCTGCAGTCAGGGCGATCCCGTGCTGGTGCACAGCCCGACATATATCGGCTTTACCGGCGTGCTGCGGAGGAACGGCTTTCACATCGTTCACAGCCCGCTGCGGCGTGACGGCGACGGCATCTGGCGCATGGATCTGGCGAACATGGAGGAAAAAATCCGTCGCTATCGCATTCACGCCCTGGTTCTCTGCTCGCCGCATAACCCCACCGGCCGCGTCTGGTCCGGGGAGGAGCTTGCGGCGGTGATGGAACTCTGCCGCCGTTATGATGTCTATGTGGTCGCGGACGAGATCTGGTCGGATCTGCTGCGCCCCGGGCAGAAGCACATTGCGACGCAGTCCGTCTCCGACGATGCGAGGAACCGCACGGTGGCGCTCTATGCTCCGTCCAAGACGTTCAACCTCGCCGGTCTGGTCGGCAGCTATCACGTCATTTACAACACCCGCCTGCGCGACCGCGTGCGGCGGCAGGGCGCCCTGTCGCATTACAATGAAATGAACGTGCTCTCGATGCACGCGCTGATCGCGGCGTATTCCGCGGGCGGCGCCGAGTGGGTGGACGAGCTCTGCCGGGTTCTTGCGGACAACGTCGATCTGGCCTGCGACCATCTGTCGCGCATTCCCGGTCTGCAGATGATGAAGCCGCAGGCGACTTACATGCTGTTCGTCGACGCGGCTTCCTGGTGCGCGGCGCATGCGGTGGACATTGAGACGCTGCTGCGGCGCGGCATCGAAGTCGGCGTGCTCTGGCAGGACGGTCGTCCGTTCGGCGGCGAGGCGACGATCCGCTTCAATCTGGCGTCGCCGGCGGCTCGCATAGCGGAAGCCATGGAGCGCCTCGAGCGCTATGTGTTTGTGTGACGAAAGACGGTCGGCTGCGCGGCAGCGGGGAAGTTCACCCGATGCAGACACGGGAAGCGGCAATGCTGCGCAGCGACAGACAGCCGGGAAAAAACACGGAAAAATCGGAAAAGAACCCGGAAAAAAGACGGAAAAGGCCCGGAAACCGGTTGACAGAAAGAAAGCAAAATGATAGACTAATTCTTGCGTCCGACGAATGTTTGCGGCGGGCGCGGGACAAACTATGCACCATTAGCTCAGCTGGCAGAGCACCTGACTCTTAATCAGGGTGTCCAGGGTTCGAACCCCTGATGGTGTACCACAAGGGGCATAGCCCCATTCAGAGCAATACGCTCGGACATCCCGTCAAGGCGGCTGACGGGATGTTTCATTTTTTGCGAGCACTATAATTCTCTGCAGAATTTCGCGGTATTTTTCGATATGGCAGAGGCGATGGCGGCGATACGGCGGCGTGCTGCCGGAGAGACGGTTCACTTGCGGATCTGCCGCTCCACGGCTGTTTCCTCCAGCCTGCCGCCGGACAGGGTAAGGATTCTGTCACTGATGTGCGCGACCAGCGGGAAGTCATGGGAGATCAGCATCATGGTAAGATGTCGTTCGTCACGGATTTTCTTCAGCAGGTGAACGATCTGATACTGCGTGGAGACGTCCAGCGAGGAAGTGGGTTCGTCGGCGATGATGAAATCGGGTTCCGTAATCAGTGCTCTGGCGATCGCGGCGCGCTGCCGCTGCCCGCCCGATATGTCGTAGGGGTGCCGCTCGGCGAGATTCGCGTCCAGATTTACCTGCCGCATTACTTCTTCGACGCGCGCTCTGAGGTCGGCTCCGGCGGCAAAGCGGTTTCGTATGCGCAGGGGTTCGGCGATGATATCACGGATTCGCATTCGCGGATTGAGCGCTTCCGCGGAATCCTGAAAAATCATCTGCGCATTTCGCACCCGGCGGAGATCGATCTGCCCGGCATCGGGTTTTACGATGCCCATGATGCATCCGGCCAGCGTCGATTTCCCGCTTCCGGACGGACCGATGATGCCCAGTATTTCGCCGGTCATGAGATTCAGATTGAGGTGTTGGAGCACCCTGACAGCGTGTTTCCTGTCGATGCGATAGTTTTTGACGAGGTCGTGTACCTCGATCAGCGGCGTCCGCGGCTTTCCTTCGTTCACTTCTTTCCCCTGCCCGCCCGGCGCAGTTCCCGCTGACTCCGCAGCCGCCGCAGTCGGACGGTGCCGGAGTTCGCCGGCTTCTGCTGATGCTGCGCAGAGCCGGTTGTCCCGCGGTTTTCCGCTCTCTGCTTTCGGATGGAATCGGCCGTGATGATGCACCCTGCCGGCGGAAAAGCCGGCAAAGCGGATCAGGTCGCGCGTATAGTCCTTTTCCGGCGCGTCAAAGATCTTCTGCGTCGGACCTTCTTCAATGATGACGCCGTCCTTCATGACCGCAATGCGGTCGGCAATTCTGCGGGCCAGCCGCAGGTCGTGGGTCACGAAGAGCATGCCGGTCTCGGTGCCGTCCCGCGATTTTACGATGCGCATCAGCAGATCGGTGATGTCGTTGCGAACGGCGGCGTCGAGCGACGTCGTCGGCTCGTCGGCGATCAGCAGATGCGGGGAGCAGGCGAGCGCGATGGCGATGGCGACGCGCTGGCGCATTCCTCCGGAGAACTGATGCGGGTACTGCCCGGCCCTGAGTTCCGGGCGGTCGATGCCCACCTGCCGCAGCAGTTCGACGGCGCGGCGCTTCGCTTCCTCCTTGCCGATGTTTCGATGCAGCAGCATCGGTTCGACGATCTGAGCACCGACCGGATAGAGCGGATCCAGGGACGACATCGGATCCTGAAATACGATGGCGGCTTCCGCGCCCCGGACGGAACGCATCTCTTCCTCTGACAGCGGCAGCACATCGCGGCCGCGGAGAATGATTCTGCTGTCTCTGCCGACCGCGGCGTGCGCACTGTGCAGGCGCAGAATGCACCGGCACAGTGCTGTCTTTCCGCTCCCCGATTCGCCGGCGAGAGCGAGAATCTCTCCCGGCGCCACGTCCAGGGAAACGCCTCTGACCGCCGGCACCGGGCCGTAAAGCCCGTGGAAGGTGAGGGTGAGGTTTTCGATTTGAAGGAGCTGTTCCGTCCGTTTGTGCAGTGTTTGTTCCGTCATCGTGGATTCGTCATTTCCCGCTCGTTATTTTCCAGTCGGCGATATTCCAGAAAACACCCACACCGTGATGTCCGAGGATGGTGTTCGGCGTGATGCCGGTGATGCCTTTTTTCACGGCATAATCCGCATCTACATAGGTGATGAATGTGTACGGCATCTTTTCGCTGAGCTCTTCCTGAAAACGTTTGTACCAGGCGGCTCTCTTCTGCGAGTCTTCCTCGCGGCGGGCATTGGTCAGCGTGCGGTCCACGGCGGCATTGGAGTAATAGGTGTAGTTGTCGCCGCCGTCGGTAGTGAAGATCTTGTAGGTATGATCGTCGGCATCAAACGGGCTTCCCCAGCCGATGATGCAGCAGTCCTGATTTTCCCAGTCGAGTTCCTGCCGCGCCTTGGCCTCTGCCCGGACGCCGACCTTTTTCAGCTGCTCCGCGCACATCTTTGCCATATCGACCCGGAGCTGGTCGTCCTCCATAGCCCAGATGGTCAGTTTCAGCTGATCGCCGTTCTTTTCGTAGAAGCCGTCCTTGTCTTTTTTCCAGCCGTCTTCCTTCAGCAGCTTCTCGCACTGATCGGGGTTGTAGGAGAACCTCTCCATGTCCGGATCGTTGTATTTATTTTTCTGGATCGGCGAGTAGGCAACCTGTCCTTCGCCGAGCTGCACGCTCTTCAGAATCGTCTTCCGGTCGATCGCATAGCTGAGGATATTGCTCAGCTCGGGATACTTTTTGAAGAGAGAGCTGTGGAAATTGTAAGCGATGGCTCTGTAATCGGCTGTCTTCATGTTGTAGACCGTATAGTCATCGTTTTTTCTGACTTCGACGGCGTCCTTCGGGGTAATCTGCGCCATGTCAAGATCACCGGCTTCGAGCTGCGCGGCGCGGGCATCCGTATCTTCGACGATCTTGAAGATGATTTTCTTAATATGCGGTTTTCCTTTGTAATACTCATCAAACGGCTCGAGGGTGATGCTCTGTCCTTCGTCCCAGGCGGTCAGCCGGTACGGGCCGGCGCCGACCGGTTCGCGGTTGAAATCATCCTCGGCGAGGTTTTTCCCTTTCAGCAGGTGCTCCGGCAGGATGCCGATTGTCATGTAGTCCGGGAAGGCCACGTTGGGCTGTTTCAGTGTGATGCGGACCGTCTCTTTATCGGGACAGGTGATTTTGCGGATATCCCGGTAGTTCGAAGCGATTTCGGACTGATTGTCCGGATCGGTGATGGCATTGAGGGTAAATTTTACGTCGGATGAGGTGAGCGGTTCTCCGTCGTGGAAAGTCAGGCCTTTTCTCAGCTTGAACGTATAGGTCCTGGTGCTGTCGTTCCATTTCCAGGATTCGGCCAGACCGGGCACGACCTGGTTCTTTTCATTATGCGCCGTCAGCCCGGCGAAGATCAGGGAATTGATCTCTCCGTGCTCGTACAGAGCGGGGTTGATGGCCGTATAGTCGCCGCTGCCGTAGACCAGCGTATCCTCGTCGTTTTCCGATCCGGAGCCGCCGCTTCCGCATCCGCCGAGGCATATCACTGCCAGTGCCGTGACGAGGCACAGCAGTACGAGCCAGATCCGGTTCTTCATTCTTTTTCGTTTCATTGTTTTCCTCTCTTTCTCTGCCGGGGCTGCCGGCGGAATTAGGGATAACGGGTTCGCAGGCAGAGCCTGCTGCTGTTTTCTGCCGGACGAACATCGCCCGGGCTCGGCCGCTACAGGTTGCTGAACAGGCGATTGTTCTTTCTGCGGATGTAGTCGCCGATGTCGGTGATGCAGACGATCGTGACCACCAGGAACAGTCCCGGCAGCAGAATGATCCACCAGCTTCCCGTCAGCAGTACCTCCTGGGACATCGACAGCAGGCTGCCCCAGGAAACGACCGTGAGGGGCAGGCCGAGGCCGAGGAAGCTGAGTGTGGCTTCGGAGGCGATGGCCGCTCCGACATTGGAGACCACCATGTACATAATCGATGAGATGAAATTCGGCAGCAGATGCCGGCGCAGTACGTAGAAAAATCCGCCGCCCATGATTCTCGCCGCCAGCACATAATCGGCATTGCGAATCTGCCGGACTTCGCTGCGCACGATTTTGGCGATGTTCATCCAGGATGTGACGCCGATCACCACGGAAATCGAGAGGACGGTCGGGCTGCCCCAGACGGCCTGCAGGAAGATGATCAGCAGAATCGACGGGATCGACAGCAGGATTTCAATAAAGCGCATCATGCATTCATCGACCGGACGCGGCGCCAGTCCGCTGACACAGCCGTAGACGACGGCGATGCAGGCGGAGATGGCGGCAGCCAGACAGCCGATCAGAAGGGAGTATCTTCCGCCGTAGAGGATCATCGAAAACAGATCGCGGCCGAGCGTATCCGTTCCGAATATATGCGTGCTGTCAGGTGCGGCATCGATGGCGGAAGCATCCATGTTCGAAGCGTCGCAGGGCGCGATGAAATTCGCCAGCACGCAGACCGCAATGATGGCGAAGAGAATGCAGACGGAAGTGAGCGGCATTTTCTGGCCAAGCCGCGGCGATCTGTCTCTGCTGCTTCCCGGTCGCAGTTCAGGCATCCGTCACCACCCCCTCGTCACGGCGCATGCGCGGGTCGATGCATTCGTTGATAATCTGCACGGCGAGATTGGCCGCCAGCACTACGACGCCTGTGATCAGGCACAGCGCCATCAGCATATTGTAGTCTTGGTATTTCGCGCTTTCCAAACTGAGGGATCCGAGTCCCGGGTAGGAAAAGACCATTTCCACGACGTAGGTGCCGCCGAGGATATGCTGTACCTGCACCGCCAGCAGCGTCAGCAGCGACGGCATGACGTTTTTCAGGCAGTGCCGGCGCATGATCTGCTTTGGCGTCATTCCCTCGGCTTTGCAGAGCAGCACATAGTCCCGGCGCGCCTCCTCGGTCAGCTTGTTGCGCACCAGATAGGTAAAATACCAGAGGTGGGAGAGCACCATCGTCAGCACCGGAAGGACAAGGTGCCGGAGCCGGTCCGGGAGATCACTTCCGCCGCCGTAGGAATAGGCGCCGCCGGTTGGCAGCAGCTGCAGTTTTACGGCCAGCAGCAGGAGGAGAAGGAGGGCGATGAAAAACACCGGAATGCTGCCGCTGATCACGCCCGCCCGGCAGATCACCCTGTCCGCCGGGCTGTCCTCGCGCCGGGCGCAGTACTGCCCGAGCAAAACGGAGCACAGAAAGATCAGCACCAGCGACAGTCCGCCGAGCCAGAGGGTGTTGGGCCAGAATTTCCCGATCACCTCTTTGACGGGGCGCTTGTATTTATAGGAAAGACCCCAGTCGCCGCGGAGCGCATGATCCGCCCAGCGGAAATACTGCGTCGGCAGGGAGTCGTCGAGCCCCAGTCTCTCCCGTGCAGCGGCCTTTTCTTCGGTGCTCATGCGTTCTACGCCGTCTCCGTAATAGGATTTGAGAGGATCCCCGGGGCACGCCCTGGAGACGGCAAAAACGACAATTGACAGGACGATCAGCATGGCGATCATCTGGATCATCCTGCCGACAATAACTCTTGCTTGGTCTTTGGTCATGCTGTGATAAACGCTTCAGTACTACATCTCCCAGAGCATTGTAATATATCGGCCGAAAAAATATAAGCCCCTCGGGGGGATAGCGGCAGAAAGTCCGAGCGGCGCGGAGAGGCGGGAGGACAGCGGCGAAAATACGGAGCCGGAGAACAGGAAAACTGCACTGCGGACATGAAATCGAAAAGCAGCGGCCGGCGGCCGACGGCGGACAGCGGCGGAGCCGCAGGCGGTGCGCGGCATAGAAAACGGCGGGACCGGCTTTCGCAGTCCCGCCGCCGTCATTTGCAGTGTCGGAGTCAGCCCGTGATGCCGCAGGCAGCTGCAGGGCAGAAACGGCAGGGCCGTGTGCCCTGATGCCGTGCTGCCTGTGGCTGCAGCCGTCGCCCTAGGCCGTATGGCCGTCTTTGTCGTGCTCTTTCTTATCCTTGCGGCCGGCTGCACCGTGGCGGATGGCATTGATCGAGCTGGCGATGAATCCTCCCCAGAGGAGTCCGCAGCCGATGACCATCATGATAATGGCGTCAATGGACATTAGAGGGCCTCCTTTCCGTCGGCGATGTCGTCTTCGTCGTCGGTCTCGGCGGGTACCGGATCGCGGTAGCCCGGGTATCCCTTCGCGCGTGTGAAGAAGATCGCGAAGAACAGGACGATGAGGATCGAACCCCAGCCGAAGCATACGGTGTCAATGGTCTGATATTCGCCGTAGCCGTGGCGGATGAAGTCAGCGGTGTTGAGCACGGTCATGACGCCGAGCAGGAACACGGTGATGTACTTCAGACTGAACGTCCACCACTTGCCGACGGAGAAGTAGGAATACTCGTTGGCCAGAGTACGGATCTTTTCGGGCTTGTAGAACCAGCAGAGCAGGACCACTTCGATAAAGCCGCAGCCGGCCACGCCGACGTTGTTGGTGAAGGCGTCGACGATATCGAGGATGTTGAGCCCGGCGCCGGTGATGAAGAAAATGCTCAGCAGCAGTGCCGGCACCAGCACCATCGTGGTGGCGCGGGCGTGCGAAGTAATTTTGAATTTGCCCATGAAAGCAGTGATCAGCACCTGTGCGATGGAGATCAGCGAGGTGATGCCGGCGACGAACAGCGCGCCGAAGAACGCGATACCTGCCAGTCCCCTCAGAGCCGGCAGTGAACTGATCGCGGCCGGGAAGGTCATGAACGCCAGACCGACGCCCTGGCCGGCGACGCTGTCGACGGAGACGTGCTGGCTGGTTGCCAGGAAACCGATGATGCTGAAGACACCGATGCCGGCGAAGAGCTCAAATCCGTGGTTGGCGCAGGCCGTGATGAAAGCCGAATTGACCACGTCCGTCTTGCGCGGCAGGTAGCTCGAGTAGCTGATCATGATGCCGAAGGCGATCGACAGACTGTAAAAGATCTGCCCGTACGCGGCGACCCAGACGTGCGGGTCGTGGAGACTGCTCCAGTGCGGCTTGAACATGTACTGCAGACCGCTGGCCGCGCCCGGCAGAGTGATGCCGCGGATGACCAGAATCAGCGTCAGCACGAAGAGGATCGGCAGGCCGATGGAGCAGGCTCGTTCGATGCCTTTGCTGACACCCAGATAGAGGATGACGGCGGCCAGTGCCCAGACGATGATAAAGGGCAGGATCAGATTGGCTTGAATGCCGCCGAGATGATGCGGACTGTCGCTGATGCCGAGAAAATTCGTGAAGAATTCGGTCGGATCGCTGCCCCAGGTCTGCTTGATGGAAAAGAACACATAGCAGAGCGTCCAGACGACGATCGCGAAATAATAGATCAGAATCATGAAGGAGACACCGACCTGCGCCCATCCCAGCCATTCAAACTTGTGGTTGATGCGCGCCAGCGCGGCGGGGGCGCCGCCGCGGTAGGTCTTGCCGATGGTGTACTCCATGATCAGGATCGGGATGCCGGCGGTGATGATGGCGATCAGGTAGGGCAGCAGAAATGCGCCGCCGCCGTTGGAAGCCGCCACATAAGGGAACCGCCAGAGGTTGCCGAGACCCACGGCCGAGCCGATGGCGGCCAGCAGGAATCCCAGCTTTGAGTTCCATTTGTCTTCCATAATTAAATTCTTCCTCTCATTGTTAATGTGAAAAATGCCCGGTGTCTGCTTCTGCAGAACATAAACGAAGCTCCGGATCCGGAAGAAACGGCCGGAGCCACAGCAATATTGATATTATAGCAATTTTCACTTTGTAAGGGAAGTGTAAAACGAAAATTTTCAGCCGCACCGGGATGCAGAGACACCGATCCGATCGCTTTTCGCCGGTGAGGAGGAAAAGCGGGCAGTGTTCGCGAAATTGAGAGAAGCGTGCATGCAGCTCTGCCGCGGTGTCTGCTACAGCACCTTCTGCCCGTTGGCTTTCAGCTTGAAACAGATGCCGAGTACTTCGGCGGCGCGGCGGCACATGATCATGCGGCCGAGAAAGATCTCAAAATAATCGATCATCGTGCAGATATCTTCGTCGATCTGCAGATTCAGGGAGATGCTCTTTTTCTCCTTGCTGCAGTTGAGCTTGTGCCCGACGACGGCGTAGTTGACACGGTCGTGCATGTCGAACTGCCGCGGATCCTTGGTGCGGACGCGATTGCGGCGCACGTCGGTCTTGTCGGCGAGGATCAGTGCTGCCGAGATCGGATCGTAGGCGGTACCGGTTGATTCGTCGTGGTTGGCGATGGCGGCGATGATGCGGACGCGGTCGTCCAGCTTCAGATCCGTGCGGGTGAGGATGTCGCGCGCCAGCATGGCGCCGTGTTCGGCGTGGTGCGTGCGGTTGATGGCATTGCCGATATCGTGCAGATAACCGGCAATGCCGGCCAGCTCGACATCATGATGCGAGTAGTCGAGCGTCTTGAGAATATAGCGGGCGTGTTCGGCCACTACTTTGGCGTGCGCGCTGGAATGGTCGGTAAAGCCGAGCGCGCCGAGAATGGCGTTGCCGCAGTCATAGTAAGCGATCACTTCCGGATCGTCGGCCAGTTTTTTGTAATTCATGCCTGTTTGAAATTTCCCCCTTTCGTTCATAGCCCCCGGGCTGTGCCGTGGTTCGGACGACAGTCGTCCGTCACTGCAGCAGCCGCAGCAGGTGTGATGTAGTACCATTATAACGCAGCCGGGAGAAATTAAAGGATATTTTATAAAGATTTTACCGATCGCAGGGTCCGCGCATTTTCCGGGTGCGGCCCGGTTTCGGCCGCAGGGCCCGCACGTTCTTTCGGGTGCAGACAGGTTTCGGCCCCGGTTCAGCGGGCGGAACGGCGCCGGCGGCAGAGCAGCATGACCACGACCGCAGCGCTTGCTGCTGCGGCTTCCGGGAGAATCGACAGAGCCGGATCATCGGTTTCCGGTGCAGAGTCGGCTCGGTTTACGTGCCGCGTCGCGTCGGAAGATGACACGGTATCCGCGGTGTCGGCGGAAGCGGTATATGCGGCGTCTGTGCGGGTGCCATAAGTGCCTGCTGTGCCGCGGCCGCGGCTGCGGCGCTTCGAGCCGCCGTTTCCTGTGTCTTCGTCGGAGCGATGCGCCGAATAATGCGGCGGCGGCCAGTGGGTGGCGGTGATGTTATACCCGTCAACCGTTACAGTGTACTTTTCGATGGGGTCAGTTGCAACACTGTATTGAATTTCCTGTCCCTGCTGATAGCGGGGCATGTTGAAGAATGTAAAGCTGTATTCATCGACGGCGATCGCGATGTGCGCGGGGCCCGGCTCGGGAGGTGCATCCGGCCGCACGATAATCCCCTGCTGAGCGACTTCCGTCTTTTCCCCCTCGCCGACCTGGGCGTAGAGATGCACGGTGATCTGATTCGGCCGCAGATGCTCCTGGTCGTTGTCGTCGATCACCTGCAGGCTGCCGTTGATGTTGATTGTTTCCGTCGCATCGTTCAAGCCGGTGCCGCTGCCTTGCTGCGTCGATGAGCCGTTATCGCCGCTGCTGTCCGCATCGGCGGTGCGTCCGCTGTCTGCGCCGCGGCCGGCAGTCGATATGTCGGTATCGGCGCGGGAATCCGCGGCGCCGGCACTGCTGTTCGAGCCGCTCGCAGGGCCGTTCGATTCGCCGTCGGCGCTGCCGGAGACTGCCGTACCGCTGCCTTCACCCGTTCCGTCGCCGCGATGTTCGCCGCTTTGTCCGCCTTCCTGTGCGGTGTTCTGCGATGCGCCTCCGGAGAGCTGTCCGTTCCCGGATTCGCCGCGGCTTTCGGCGTCGTCCTGCCGGCCGGCAGCCATTTCGCCCGCCGCCGTGCTGCGGCAGCCGCGGCTGCCGCCTGCGGCCGCCGGGGAACGGGAAGAATCAGAGCCGGATCCGGTCGCGGCAGCTGCCGTTCGCGGTGTCAGCACAAAAAAAGACAATACGATAAGTACTGCCGATAAAAAGATGCAAAATAAACGTTTATTTCTGGTAATGTCCATGTAAATACTCATGGAACCGACCTCTTCCTTTTCTCTCACATCTGTATATCATATCGCGTCGGCCGTACGCGGCCGAACGGCTTCTCTCAATCCAGCTATTACATTACCATAACAGAAAGCAGATTTCAAGATTTCTCACCTGAATGTCGGCGGATCTGCTTGTGTGTACAGGAGCATATGTGCATATATTTATACAGACCTGTGCCTGTGCGGATCGTTCTGCGCTTTCGTGCATGCGGAGAACCGCATAAATATCAGTACATCTGCAGCCCGCATGCAGCACTATGCCGGCGGATCTCTGCCTCTGCACGGGTGCGGCCGGATGTCACGGCCGGCGGCGCCTGCCTGATGGCTGCGGGTCGGATACGTCCTGCCGGGCATACTCAATGAACGTTGCCGATTCGGGCTGACGGCTGCGGGTCGAACCGGTCTATCGGCGTCCCGTCGGAGGCAGGTGTGGATCCAGTCTGATGGATACGGGTCGGACGCTGCTGGAGAACCGGCGGGCGGTTCCCAATTTCTACAAAACGGTGTATAATGTATACATAGAGACGGAACACGAGTCGTGTTCGATTCCGCATCAACGAAGGAGGTCAGGATGCTGAGCAATATGATGAAAGAATTGATCAATACACAGATCAACCAGGAATTTTATTCCGCCTATCTTTATCTCGCTTTTTCCAACTATTACTACGGCCGCGGGCTGGATGGCTTTGCGCACTGGTTTGACGTCCAGGCCCACGAGGAGATCGACCATGCCGCGCTGTTCCGGGCCTATCTCTGCAGCCAGGATGCGGCGGTCGAATTCGATGCCATCGGCAGGCCGAACGTCGACCTGAAGGATCCGATCGATCCGCTGCGTGCGGCACTGTCACACGAACAGGGCATCACTTCGATGATCGATGACATCTACAGTGCCGCCGACGGCGAACACGATTACAGGACGATGGAATTTCTGCGCTGGTTTATCCGCGAGCAGAACGAAGAGGAACAGAACGCTGCCGATCTGGTGCGCAAGTTCAACCTCTACGGCAGCGATCCCAGGGGGCTTTATATGCTCAACGAGGAACTGCGGGCACGCACCTACAGCGCTCCCTCACTGGAACTCTGAGCGTCAAAGCTTTGAACCCGAACCAGGATACTGCCAAACCGGGCGGGCCCTCTGCGGCCCGCTTTTTTATCAGCAGGTTTTATTGCCGGAACTTTACGCGCCATTAACAGCGGCGAGATAGAATGTTCCGCGCCTCTTTCGTTACCATAGGAACTGCGGGAGCACAGGGGGAGAAAGCGCTCGCACAAGCTAATGTACTTGCAGAACCTGCCGCAGCGTACCGGGCGGCGCTGAAACGCGGCCCGCATGTGCGCAGGCGTGCAGAAGGAGGTAGAATTCAGAATGAGTTTGGGCTTCATCAAAGAGAAGAAAAAATGGAAGACGGGGCTGGTATGTTCCCTGGCGCTGGTCTGCGGAGCGGTGTTCAGTGCGCCGTCTCTGACTGCGGCGGCGACGGAGCATTTCAACGATGCTTCCTCGGACAGCACAAACTGGACGAAATGGAAGGAGAGCTGGGATACCGTCAAGAGCAACTACGAGCATGTTTCGCTGACACCGGGCAGGGATCAGACGGAACTGAATCTGGGATGGTATTCGCAGACGCAGGAGACCCCGAAAGTGCGGATCGGTACGAACAAGGATACACTGGAGAGCACGGGCAGGGAAATTTCAGGAAGTCAGGCGGCGATCACCGGCGTAGAGGCGCTCAGCGGCTACTACAGCAATAAGGTGACGGTGACCGGACTGAAAGAAAGCACCGAATACTATTATCAGGTCTTTCAAAATGGCAAGTGGCAGGATGCTGCGGCTTATACGACCGGCTCCTCTGATTCGTTCTCGTTCTTCTATGTCGGCGACCCGCAGATCGGCGCCAGCAAAAAGCAGACGGATTCGGAAAACACTGCGCTGCAGGAAAACGATGAAAACGATTACGCGGCCCGCAACGACGCCTACAACTGGAACAAAGTGCTGAAGATGGCGACCAGGGCGCATCCGGAGGCCAGCTTTATGATCTCCGCCGGCGACCAGGTCAACACCGCGACCAACGAAGCGGAGTATGCCGGCTATCTGTATCCGGATGCTCTGAAATCCCTGCCGGTGGCGACGACGATCGGCAACCACGATGCGACGTCGGCGCAGTACAGCTGTCATTTCAACAATCCGAACACCTACGATACGACGGACTCCAGCCAGGAAGCGTATACCAAAGGTGCAACGGCGGCCGGCACTGACTATTACTACACATACGGCAACACGCTGTTCATCGTTCTCGACACCAACAACTACAACTGCGAGACACATAAGAATGTCATCAAGCAGGCGACCGAAAAGTACCCGAAGGCCAAATGGCGCGTCGTCACGTTCCACCAGGACATCTACGGCTCCGGCGACGATCACTCCGATTCCGACGGCATGATCCTGCGCACGCAGCTGACGCCGCTGTTCCAGGAGTACAAGATCGACGTCGTCCTGCAGGGCCACGATCATACCTATTCGCGGACCTATCAGCTTCAGAGCGACGGCAAGCAGCATAAGGCGTACAGCAGGGAAACGATGCCGAAGGATGCCAGAAACGATGCGGAATATCAGAATGAAAACAAATGCTATGCGGTGAAGAGCTCGCAGGCCAGCGGCACGGTGACAAACCCGGACGGCACGGTCTACCTCGAGGCCAACTCCGGCACCGGTTCGAAATTCTACAACCTGATCGCGAGCCAGCAGGATTACATCTCCGAGCGCAGTCAGACCTGGACGCCGAGCTACTCGGTTATCAGCGTCACGGGGGACACTTTCAGCGTTACCACCTACGACGGAACGGACAATTCCAAACTGGACAAGACTTCCACCTATACCATTCGCAAAACGACGGCTTCCAGGCCCGCGAAGGTGAAGAGCCTTGCACTCAAAGCCGGCAGACACAGCGTCAGGGCGTCCTGGAAGAAGGTCGCCGGTGCTTCGTCGTATAAAGTGCAGTTCTCCAGGAGCAGAAGCTTCAAGAAAGGCGTGAAAACCTATACGGTCAAATCGACGAGCAAGACACTGAAAAATGCCAAGCGCAGGACCAGATACTATGTGCGCGTCGCGGCCGTCAGCAAGGCGAGCGGCAGGACCGCGTACGGCTCTTACAGCACAGTGAAGAACTGCCGCACCAAATAATTCGATTCCGGAGCGGCCGATCTGCGCATAAACCATAACACACTGAAACACAGAAAGCGGGTGTTTTCGGAGCGGCCTGCGGGGCCGCTCCGGACAGCCGCTGGCCGGATGGTTCTCCCCGATCCGGCTTTTGTGGTATGACGGAGGGAAAAGACCATTGAATACTTTGATGCGTCAACGAAAATATCTGATCCTGATCGCCCTCGCGGCAGTGTTCGTGCTGCTGCTTTTCTGGTGCAATAACTTCACCAGAGCGGATCTGCGATCGACGAAGGGGCAGACCTATGAGCAGGCCGTGGTCACTGCGATTGTGCACGATAATCTGGCGGAGGACGGCAATCGCTACGGCAGCCAGACCGTGCGGGTAAAGCTGACCAGCGGTTCGCAGAAGGGGAAAACATATACTGCCGTGAGCCCCAGCGGGCAGCTCTTCGGCGCCACCTGCAAAAAGGGCATGCACGTGATTGTCATCGTCAACAGCACGGCCGGGAACAGCAGTGTGACGGTCTACAGCCAGAACCGCATCGGAGCCATTCTCGCTTTTCTGGCCGTCTTTGCCGCTGCGGTCTGTCTGGTCGGCGGACGCAAGGGAGCCATGGCGCTGCTCAGTCTGGCGTTTGCCTTTGTCTGTATTTTCGGGCTGATGCTGCCGGCGATCTATCGCGGTGTTCAGCCTGTGCTGATCGCGATCGCCGTGGCGGCGGCAACGACGCTCGTCACGCTGGCGCTGCTCAACGGGTTTTCCCGCAAAACGGCGGCGGCGATCATCGGGACTTCCGGCGGCGTAGTCGCGGCCGGCGTCGCGGCGCTGCTCTTCGGCAGAGCGGCGGGCATCAGCGGCTACAATGTCGCCAGCGTCGAGACTCTGAGCTTTGTCGCCCAGTACGCCGAGATTCACATCGGTCAGCTGCTCTTTGCCGGCATCATCATTTCCTCGCTCGGCGCCGTCATGGACGTCGGCATGTCGATCGCCTCGACGCTGGAAGAGGTGCATGCGGCCAATCCGCGCCTCGATCGCCGCGAGCTGTTCCGCTCCGGCATCCGCGTCGGCAGAGACATGATCGGCACCATGACCAATACGCTGATCTTTGCTTTCGTCGGCGGCTCGCTGTCCACGCTGCTGATCAATTACGCCTATAATCTGAGCTTTTATCAGCTGATCAATTCCTTTAATATCGGCATTGAAATCATGCAGGGGCTGTCGGGCAGCCTCGGCGTCGTGCTGACGGTGCCGATCACGGCGCTGATTTCTTCCGCTCTGCTGACCCGGGCGCAGCGCCGCGATGCGGCAGAAGAGACCGCCGCGCCGGTCTCTGCGCCGCCGGAACGGAGCGCCTTCGGGGCCGGCAAAGCGCAGCCGGGAAACGGTGCGGCCGCGGAGCGGCAGCTGGCGGCGGTGCCGGACAGCGGCCGGCGGTGACATGAAACGGGGCCGGCAGAGGTGCGCAGCCGCGGCCGGCAGTGCGGCGCCCTGGCTGCTGCGGTTCGGTTTCAGCGTGCTGCCGCGTCAGCGGCGGACCGCAGACGGAAGCGGTTCCTGCGGAAGTCGATCAGCCCGTCGCGGCGCATGCGTCCCAGTTCCTTGGAGAGCGCGGTGCGTTCGAGATTGAGATAGTCCGCCATCTGCTGCCGGTCGAAGGGAATGTCGAACTCCCGTGCATGCCGCTGCAGCGAAATGCTGCTGAGATACGACATGATCCTGGCCCTGGCCGACTTGGGTGCAGTGTGAAAGCTGCGGCCCGAGAGGGCCAGGTTTTTTTGCATGGAGATGCGCAGCAGGTTGGCGGTGAAGGGCAGCAGCCAGTCCGGGGCCTGTTCCCGGTGCGCAGCCGTGCGCGGCGCCGCGGCCTCTTGAGAAAGCGAAGCAAGCTGCGCCCTCTGCGCCGTCGCCCGGATCAGCTCCGGCAGGCGGCCGGTCTCAAGGAAGAGAATACGGCAGTCCTCATTGGCGCGGACGTCGACGAGCAGCACCTTGCCGGGCAGCGTGGCGTAGGTTTCGGCGAAGAAACCGTCACTGCCGACGTGGCTGAGGATGGTGCGCCCGCCCCACCAGTCGGTGCTCTCGATGGTGACGCTGCCGGTGAGCACGAAGCCGGTCCGCTCGGTGGTGCCGCCGGCGTGCAGGATCAGCTCGTCGCGTCGATAGGATCGCTCCGCGGGGCGCAGCGCCTGCAGGGCGGCGTTGATCTGTACGCGGTTCAGGCCGCGGAACAGCAGTGAGGAAGCGAGACGATCGGGAAGGCTGACAGACATGGCGGGATCCTTTCGCAAAGTGAAAAAATATCTGCAATGTGGTTTGAACCACATACTTGCTGCCGCCATTCTACTATACTGCAGACAACAAAGCAAGAACGGCCGCGACGGCGGCCGGCAGTATGGAAGCACTGAACAGGCTGCACGGATGTCTGGCCGTGACGCCGGACCGGCAGCCGCCGACCGGCGGCTCCGGAACGGGCGGAGATGACGGAAGCCGCCGGACAGCGGGAAAGGAGCAGTTCCCATGAAGAGACAAATTATTCATATCGACGAAGAAAAATGCAGCGGCTGCGGCCTCTGCGCGCAGGCCTGCCACGAAGGCGCCATCGCCATGGTCGACGGCAAAGCGAAGCTGGTGCGCGAGAACTTCTGCGACGGGTTCGGCGACTGTCTGCCGGCCTGCCCGACCGGCGCGATCACTTTCGAGGAACGGGAAGCGCCGGCTTACGACGCGGCGGCGGTCGCGGCTGCGTCAGACAGAGCCGCGCGCGACAGGAACGGATCGTCGGGCGGAACGTGCCCGGGTGCGGCCGCTGCGACGCTCACCGGCGGCGGAGAAGCAGCAGCGGCAGACGCTGCCGAGGCGGCTTCCGCGAGCGACCGTTCCGCCGCGCGGCCGGCGGCGCCGGTTTCGCGGCTGCGGCAGTGGCCGGTGCAGATCAAGCTCCTTCCGGTGCAGGCACCGTTCTTCGACGGGGCGGATCTGCTGATCGCCGCCGACTGCACTGCCTACGCCTATGCCGGTCTGCACGAGGAGTTCATGAAGAACCGCATCACGCTGATCGGCTGCCCCAAGCTGGACGGCGCCGATTACAGCGAAAAGCTGACGCAGATTCTCCGTGCCAACGCAGTGCGCAGCGTCACGGTGGTGCGCATGGAGGTGCCCTGCTGCGGCGGACTGCAGCGGGCGGCCGGGCAGGCCGTGCAGAACAGCGGCCGGGATATCCCGCTGCAGGTGGTGACCATCTCCCGCGACGGCCGCATCCTTTCGTAACACACCGGGTGTACTGCGGGGACCGATGCGCAGGCTCCGTATCCTGCAGGGTCGGGCGCAGAATCCGCTTTCTCCGGAGCAAAGCTCGGATCCGGCGATCCGGCGCCGGAATCGGCGCTGAGTCCGGCACAGGATCAAGCGCAGGAACCGATTTCCGTCTTGTCAAAGCGCGGCTCGGCGCTTAAAATAAAGAAAACGCTGCCGGCCGCGGCCCCGGAACGGTACAGGGAGCCGCGTGCCGGCGGAAATCTGACAGGCGGGAAACGGACGAATGGCAGCAAAGACAGAGGAAACCAGAGAAGAGCGCCGGCATCGGCAGGCCGCCGTCACGGTCGCCGCGGTGACGTCCTTTGTGACGTCTTTTTCCGGCAGCGCGCTCAACCTTGCCGTGCCGCTCATGGGAAAGTACTTTCACATGGGCGCCGCCGGCGTCGGCTGGCTGGTCAACATCTATATTCTGGTGCTGGCCGGCTTTACGGTGCCGTTCGGCAAGCTGGGCGACAGCAGTAACCGCTACGATCTGCTGCTCGGCGGACTGGTGACTTTTACCGCCAGCTCGCTGGCCGCGGTGTGGATGCCGAATGCGGCGGCGATCCTCGCCGATCGCGTCATCATGGGCCTGGGTGCGGCGATGATCTTTTCGTCCAATATGGCCATCGCCATCAGCGCCTATCCGCCGCAGCGGCGGGGCTTTGCCATCGGTCTTGTGACCACCGGGGTTTATACCGGGCTGTCGCTGGGACCGGTGCTCGGCGGTTTTCTGACCGGCCGCTTCGGCTGGCAGGCGATTTTTCTCTTCGGGGCGGCCCTGGCGGGCGCCGGGATTGTGCTGACCGCCGCCGGGCTGTCCCGCGATCGCTGCCGCGTGCGCCGCGGCGAGCGCCTGCGGCAGGATGTGTGCGGCAACATCCTCTTTGTGCTGATGATCGTCTGTCTGATCTACGG
Source organism: Anaerovoracaceae bacterium (assembly GCA_050953425.1). Lineage (GTDB taxonomy): Bacteria > Bacillota > Clostridia > Peptostreptococcales > Anaerovoracaceae > RUG100. The sequence continues at coordinate 147,201 of JBMNMQ010000003.1, forward strand.
CTTCACCGATCTCAACGGATCGCGGTTTGCCTGGATGTTCCTGGCGGCCTCGGCGGTGTTCGCCGTACTCTTTGTGCGTCGGGAGCTGCGCTGCGAAAATCCGACCATCGATGTCCGCATCTTTGCCCGCAGCCGCACTTATACGCTGTCCAATCTGGCGGCGCTGCTCAATTACTGCGCTACTTTCGCGCTCAGCTATCTGAGCTCGATCTATCTGCAGGTGGTGCGGGGCTATTCGGCGCAGCAGGCCGGTCTGGTGCTGCTCGCCCAGCCGCTGTGCATGGCGATGCTGACGGCGGCGATGGGACGGCTGTCCGACCGCATCTCCCCGTACAAGCTGGCTTCGTCCGGCATGGGCCTCTGCGCTGCGGCGCTGGCCGCCTATCTGTTCATCGGGCAGCAGACGCCGCTGACCGTAATGACTGCGGCACTGGCAGCTGCCGGCGTCGGCATGGCGATGTTTTCTTCGCCGAACACCAGCGTGATCATGAGCTGCGTGCCGCCGGAAAAATTCGGAGTAGCCAATTCCGTGCTGGCCGCGATGCGCACGACCGGGCAGTCGCTGGGGATGGCCATCGTTACCATCGTCGTCAGCGCCCTGCTCGGAAACCGCTCGCTGTATGCGCTCGACGCTGCCGATCTGGTGCGGATGATGCACATCTCCTTTGCGATCTTCGTCGTCCTCTGTCTGGCCGGCATCGTCATGTCGCTGGAACGCCGGCGGCAGGGTTGACAAACCGCGGAAAAAGTCTTAACATGGAAACACGATAAAAAAGTTGATAGAGGCGCGATCGATAAGAGTACGCGGCGGAGGCGGCAGCCTGCGAACCCGCGGAAAGGAGAGATTGCCGAAGAGCTCGGCGGGCACGACGAGTCATCTGGGTCGGAGGAGAAGATCTTTCGGACTCCTGCCGGAAAACCGGCAGAGGAGCTATTGATGACAACACATACGTTTTTATGACATGGTTGCATCGATAGGGTGCAGCTTTTTTCATCGCCGTAAACCGCGGCCCCGGCGGAAATCGCGCCGCAGCCGCCCGTATGTATTGTTTTTTTATCAGGAGGTACTGACATGGCACCAGTATTTGAAGGATGCGGCGTAGCGATCGTTACCCCGTTCAAGGAAGACGGATCCGTCGATTTCGACGCTTTCCGTGATTTTATCGAGTGGCAGATCGCCGAGGGCATCGACGCGATCATCGCCTGCGGCACCAGCGGTGAAGCCAGCACGCTTGATGACGACGAGCACGTCAACACCGTCAAGTTCGTCGTCGACACCGTCAAGGGCAGAGTCCCGGTCATCGGCGGCGCCGGCAGCAACGACACCCGCCACGGCATCAACCTGGCGCGCCGCATCGAACAGGAAGCCGGCGTCGATGCGCTGCTGCTCGTCACACCGTATTACAACAAGTGCTCGCAGGAAGGCCTGTATCAGCACTACAAGGCGACCGCGGAGGCCGTCGGCTGCCCGTGCATTCTCTATTCGGTCAAGGGCCGCACCGGTGTCAACATCGAACCGCAGACGGCGGCCAGACTGGCGGCGATCCCCAACATTGTCGGCATCAAAGAAGCCAGCGGCGACATCGCCCAGGTAGCCGAAATCTGCCGCCTGACGCCGGATGACTTCAGCGTTTATTCCGGCAACGACGATTCCGTCGTGCCGCTGCTGTCGCTCGGCGGCAAGGGCTATATCTCGGTGCTGGCCAATGTCGCGCCGAAGGACGCGGTGGAGATGTCCCGCTCCTTCCTCGACGGCAATGTGAACCGGGCCAGAGACCTGCAGCTGGCGATGAAGCCGCTGATCGACGCACTCTTTGCCGACGTCAACCCGATTCCGGTCAAGGCGGCCTGCGCGATGATGGGCAAGATGGGTATGTACTATCGTCTGCCGCTGTGCCCGCCCAGCGATGCGGTGCTCGAACGCATCCGCACCGAAATGCGCGGCTACGGCCTGATCGACTGAGGCGCAGCAGAGAAAGAAAATAAAACCTGCCGGCAGGAGATCGCATGAACGGTTCACTGCCGGCAGGTCTTTTTGCGGTTGATTACTTCGGCTGTTTCGGATCGCGGCGATCCTTTGCGTCTCGGCGATCCTGCAGCGGTCCGTTCTGCAGATCCTGTGCCTGCTCCCGCAGCCGCGCGCGGTTGGCGCCGGGGAGAAACTTTTCCACCGCCGGACGCAGCAGCGCGGTGTACAGCCGCACGATGTTGCCGATCAGCAGGGCGGCAATCAATGTGCCTTCACGGATGCCGACCGGGCGATGCATGATGATCAGACCGAGCGCCAGGGCAATGCCCGCCATGCTGATGTCGCAGATCATGCGGACGCTGCCGAAATTCTTTCCGCTGATACGGGCAATGGTACGCGAAAAGCCGTCGCCGGGAAGCATGACCACGCCGCCGGTAAACTGAAAGAAGATACCGAAGGCGAGGACAAAACAGCCGATCAGCAGTACCGCAAGCTGACTCCGGTACGCCTGCGGATGCAGCCAGCGCAGCGTAAAACAGGCAGAATCGATGACGAAGCCGAAGGCGAAAGTCAATACGATTTGCAGAGCAAGGTCGACCACTCTCAGCCCGCGGCGCTGCATCAGGCTCTGCAGGACAATCAGCAGCATATTGAAAGCGATCGTCCAGCTGCCCAGCGTCAGGCGCGGCACCAGCAGCGACAGCGTGTAGGGAATGGAGGAAATCGGCGACGTTCCCAGACGGGCAAGCGTAGTCAGTGCGATGCCGTAGGAGGTGACAATCAATCCCGCACCAAAGCAGCCGTAACGCTTTACCAGTTCTGTTTTTGTCATCGATTTATTTTCTCCTTTCGCAGTACATAATAGGGTGTGGTCGGCGCGGTGCGCGCAATGCGTCCGCTGCCTGCCGGAAAGCAGGCACCGTACCGCCCGCCGCGTCGCATCGTGTCGTCGGCCGGACAGCACAGTGCCGCCTGGCGGCGGCACGTGTCGTTCGCAGTTTTGCTTTCTTTAGAGATCGTAGTACATATCAAAGTCGACCGGTGTCGGCATTTCGATATGCATCTTCAGATCGTCTCTCTTGTTCTTGACCCAGACCTCGATCAGCTTTTCCGGGAATACGCCGCCGGCGGTGAGGAAGTCGTGATCCGCTTCCAGCGCCTTGATCGACGAGCCGAGCGACTTGGGCAGCTTCTTCAGTTTTTTGCGCTCTTCATCAGAGAGACTGTAGAGGTTCATGTCGAACGGGCCGAATCCCGCCTTGACCGGATCGATCTTCTTCTGGATGCCGTCGAGGCCGGCCATCAGGATCGCGGCGTAGGCGTAGTACGGGTTGCAGGTGCCGTCCGGGTTGCGCAGCTCAAAGCGCTTTTCCTCCGGCGCTTTGGCATAGGCCGGAATGCGGATGACGGAGCTGCGGTTGGCGGTCGCGAAGCCGGCGGTGACCGGTGCTTCGTAGCCCGGTACCAGGCGCTTGAAGGAGTTGGTGCTCGGGTTGGTAAAGGCGCAGACAGCACCGATGTGGGTCAGCAGGCCGCCGATGAACCAGAGTGCGGTGTCGGACAGCTGCGAATAGCCGTTGGCATCGTAGAACAGCGGCTTGCCGTCCTTGAACATATGCATGTGCACATGCATGCCGCTGCCGGCTTCATCGTAGACCGGCTTGGGCATGAAGGTGGCGGACAGGTGTTCGTTGATCGCGGAATTCTTGATGATGTGCTTGGTCATCATCGTTTTGTCGGCCATCTCGGTGAGGCCGCCGAACTCGACTTCGATCTCGAGCTGGCTCGGGCCGGCGACTTCGTGATGGTGATATTTCACCTTGATGCCCTGGGCTTCCATCTGCATGCAGACCTTGCTGCGGAAGTCATAGAGGAAATCCTGCGGCGGCGCGCTGTGGTAGCCGCCTTTGTGAGGAATCTTGTAGCCGAGGTTTTCTTCATCGTCGACGCCTTTGTTCCATTCCGCTTCCGGCGTATCGACGTGGAAGCCGGACTGGTTGGGCAGGACGTTGTAGCTGACGTGGTCGAAGACATAGAATTCGTACTCGGGTCCGAGGCGGATCTCATCGGCGATGCCGGTGCTGCGCATGTAAGCTTCGGCGTGCTTGGCCACGTTGCGCGGATCCTGGTCAAAGGGGTGGTTCTCCGGCTGGTCGATGACCATCACGTCGCCGATCATCGCCATGGTCTTGATTTCCATGAACTGATCGATGTAAGCGGTCGAGACGTCGGGGATAAAGACCATGTCGCTCTTTTCGATCGGCGCAAAGCCGTAGTTGCTGCCGTCAAAGCCGATGCCGGATTTCATCACGTTTTCGTTGAACCGGCCGGCGGGGAGCGTGACGTGCCGCCATCTGCCGTTGAGGTCGATCATCATGAAGTCGACCATCTTGACATCGTTTTCGTCAATGTAGCGTCTTGCTTCATCAAAGGTTTTGAACATAATATGCGTTCCTCCTGCCTGCTGCCCGGCATGGGCCGACAGGTCGGAAGATCTGCCTGCTGGCTGCGGTGTCCGCGGCCGCACTTGCCGGTGCTGATGGGTAATAGAATTATACAAAAAATATAATAGGACAGCGGCTGTTTTCTGTCAATCCCGCAATGTGCGGATGCCGCGGCCGCAAGCGGGATGCGGCCGCGTTCGCGCGCGGCGGTTCGGAAAACGGAAGGAAACGGGGCGGGTGAATGAGAAAGCAGGCAGGGAATATGGCGGCTCGAGCAGCAGTTCCGTCGCAGTCCGATCAGTGTCAGGACATGTTCCGGTCAGTATCAGGGCCGTGTCCCGGTCAGTATCAGGGCCGTGTCCCGGTCAGTATCAGAGCCGTGTCCCGGTCAGTATCAGGGCCGTGTCCCGGTCAGTATCAGGGCCGTGTCCCGGTCAAAATCAGGGTCGTGTTTCGATCAAAATCAGATCCGGTCAGGGTCATGTTCACGCTAGGAAATAAGGGACGGGAATGATATAATAGGAAAGCACAGGGTCTGCCGGCGGGAACAGCAGAACGCCCGGTCGACGGCTGTGATCAGCAGTAAATAAAACAGTATCTACAGACGATAAGCGAAAAACGAAAAGCGAGGAACATGGCAGAGATGGAAATCCTTGAAAAAGTGCAGAGCATCTGTCCCGTCTGCCGCAAGCCGCTGACGGCGGCTTATACGGCGCGGGAGGATGGCGTATATATCGAAAAGGAGTGCCCGGACCACGGCAGCTTTCGCGCTCCGGTGGCTTCCACGGTCGAGGAGTACCGGCGCTGGACGGCGCGCGAAGTGGTCAACATTCCGCCGCCGGTCGCCCTGTCTCCCGGCGTCGAGGGAGAGTGCCCGCTGCACTGCGGCCCCTGTGAACGTCATCTGCAGACGACCTGCTGCGTGCTCATCGACATCACCAGCCGCTGCAACCAGCACTGCCCGTACTGCTTTGCCCGCGCCGATGAAGGAGAGGCGGACGAGCCGAGTCTCGCCGAAATCGAACGCAAATACGATCTGCTGCGCGAGATGGGGGAGGAGGAATGTCCCTACAACATTCAGCTCTCCGGCGGCGAGCCGACGGTGCGCGACGATCTGCCGGAAATCGTGCGGCTGGCCGTTGAGAAGGGCTTTCGCTATATTCAGCTCAATACCAACGGGCGGCGGATCGCCGAAGAGGAAGGCTATGCGGAGAAACTGAAGGAAGCCGGCGTATCGGCGGTGTTCCTGCAGTTTGACGGCATGAGCGACGAGGTGTATCTGCGCACCCGCGGTGAGCCGCTTCTGGAAAAGAAGAAGCAGACGGTGATAAACTGCCGCCGCGCGGGGCTGCCGGTGACGCTGGTGCCGACGGTGGTCCGCGACGTCAATCTCGATCAGATCGGCCCGATGATCCGCTATCTGCTCGACAATGTCGATGTCATCAAGGGCATCCATTTCCAGCCGGTCAGTTATTTCGGCCGTCACCCGCGGGAAGAGCAGCGGGTGACGATGTTCGATGTCCTGCACGCGATCGAGGAGCAGACCGACGACATCCACGTCGATGACTTCTGCCCGATCACCACCGGCCATACGCTGTGCTGCTTTTACAGCACCTTCCTCAAGGAAGGGGACCACGTTGTCTGCCAGCTGAGCGAGGAGACGAAATCCGTGGGTACGTCCTGCTGCTGCGGGACGGAGACCGACAGCAGGATCGAGATCATCCGCCGCGACCGCGAGTTTGTACTCAACAAGTGGGATCTGCCGGGCAGCGCGTCCGACGGTGCCTGCTGCTGCGAGGGAACCGAGCCGGCGGGAGCGGAAGCCTGCTGCGAGGGAACCGAGCCGGCGGGAGCGGAAGCCTGCTGCTGCGAGGAAACCGAGCCGGCGGGAGCGGAAGCCTGCTGCGGCGGTGAAACTGCATCGACGGAGGCGGAACCCTGCTGCTGTGAGGAAACCGAGCCGGCAAAAACGGAGTCCTGCTGCGAAGAAGCGGCAAAAGCGGCATCGTGCTGTGACAACGCGGCCTCTGCCGGCCGGCCATGCTGCCCGGAAGCCGCACCTTCAGAGACAGAATCCTGCTGCGGCGGCGAACCGGACGGGGAGGAGATCCCCGATCTCGACGAGTTCCTGCGCCGTTACAAGACCCATCTCTTTACGCTGACCGGCATGGCTTTTATGGACGGCAGCAATCTCGACGCTGAGCGGCTGCGGCGCTGCCGCGTGGTTCAGCTGACCGACGATGACAACCTCGTGCCCTTCTGTGCCTATAACACGATCTGGAGGGGCGAGCGGTAAAACGGTTCGTTTTGCCGGTATCAAATACATATATCTATCTGCCGCGGCGGCAGGGGGGATCTGCGGCCGGGCGCTTTCCGAAAGGGAAAGAGAAAGGGAGTAAAACCATGAGAAAGAGTTTTGGAGCCAATGCGTACTGCTATCCGATGCCGGTGCTGATGCTGGCGGTTTACGACGAAAAGGGCGGCATTCAGATGATGAACGCGGCCTGGGGCGGAATCAGCGGCAGCGCCGAAATGACGCTCTGCGTTTCGCCGGGGCACCGTACGGTGAAGGAAATTCGCAGAAAGAAGGAGTTTACGATTTCTATGGGTGACGCCGCGCATGTGACCGAGTGCGATTATCTCGGCATAGTCTCCGGCAACGACGTGCCGGACAAAGTGACCAGAGCCGGCTTTCACGGCAGTGCGGCGGCGCATGTCGACGCGCCGGTGATCGATGAACTGCCGATGACGCTCGAGTGCAGGCTGAAATCCTACGATGAAGAAAGCCACCATCTGGTCGCTGAAATCGTCGACGTCTGCGCCGACGAATCGATTCTCGGCAGCGACGGCAGCATCGATCCGGCCCTGCTGCGGCCGATCACATACGATCCGGTCAACCATACTTACAGAGTGCTCGGCGAGGTCGTCGGCACTGCCTTCGGAGCGGGTGAAAAGCTGAAGTAAGCACTGCTGCAAAAAGGAGAGTGCGATGCATATCCGCAACCTGTTTGACCAGGACGTGATGGAACGCGGCCGTCAGCTTCTGCGGGACGGCAGTGTTTCCTATTATATCGACAACCAGACACACTGCATGGCGCGGGTGCGGGACGACCGGCTCTACAGCGTGACCATCCTGCACCCCGACCGCGACAACCCGGTGCTGCGCTGCGAATGCGCCGACGCGGCGGCCGGGCGCCACTGTGCGCATATGGCGGCCGTCTGTCTGCGCTGGCGCGACGATCATCCCGACAGCGCCCGGGACGATTACATCGATGAGTGGTTTCCGGCGCTGCCGGAGAAGCAGCAGCCGTTTTTCTATGTCCGTGACATGCTGCTCAATGATCCACAGCCGCCTCTGGTATGGCAGCGGGCGCGGCAGCTGGAAGAGACAGAACCCGTTGAAAACACACACTGGCTTTTCGGGTATCGGCAGAGCGTCTGGCAGGATTCCGAGGAGTACTTAGTCTGCAAGGCGACCGGCGAGGTGCGAAGAGATCGCAGCGAACCGCGCATTGTGGAGGTGCTCTTTGAACGGGGGTACATTGCGCAGGCGCGGTGCGATGTCTGCGATCATTATTTCCTGGGCAGGAAGAACCGTTACGGAAGCGACTCGCTGTGCCCGCATGAACTGCTCCTCTGCCGCGAGGCGGATGCGTATTTCCGCCGCGAAAATCCGGGTGACGCGACCAGCTTTTCGGCGAACCGCTTTCTCGCCGTGTTTGATCAGCGGCAGCGGCAGGCGCAGGGCCTGGATGAAGAGCGGGAGCCGGTCCTGCGGCTGGAACCGCAGCTCCTGTGGAAAGCGGGCCGAAACGTCAGTGACGACAGCGTTGACCTGCGCTTTCGCATCAGCGACGGCGGCAAATGGTATATCATTCAGAATCTTTCCGAGCTGGTGGAACGAACGGAACAGGGGGGCAGCCTGTCGTTCGGCAAGTCCCTGAAGGTGGATTTCCGGCGGCAGACATTTACTGCGGACGCTTCCGGCTGGTTTGACCTCATTGCCCGCGAAGTGCAGAAGAGCCGCATTCTGAACGACCGCATGTCGGGAGATCACAGCGATTACCGCGACGGCACTGTGCTGCTCCGGCGCACCGTGCCGCTGAGCGGCCAGACACTGGATGAATTCTTTGCCAGGTGCGAGGGCACGCGGATCGCGATGCGCTGCTCCGGCCGCCAGCAGACCCGTACGCTGCATATCTCGGTCGGCGGCAGTCTGTCGCCGCAGCAGCTGCTGGTTTCGCCGTGGCATGATGATGACATGACGATGACGGGGATCACGGTATCCGGCGAGACGCCGCTGCTGCTCAGCGGCATCAGCGCGCACTACTGCCTCGATGATCACGCGCTCAGCTGCCTCGACGAAGAAGCCTGGCGGCTGCGGCAGCCCTTCCAGGAAGCGGCGCGAGGCAAACCGCATTTTGAACTGCGCATCGGGCACCGTCATCTGCAGCAGTTCTACTACCGGGTGCTGCCGATGCTGCGCCGTGATGCTTCCTTCGAGATCATCGAGGAGCAGGGTGCGGCGGAGATGATCCCGCCCGAAGCCGAGTTCACCTTTTATTTCGACAGTGCCGGCGGAGAACTGACCTGCCGCACGGAAATCGATTATGCGGCAGACAGCTATACGCTGGAAGCACCGCAGGCGCGAACCGGCATTCTGGAAGAGGAACGCGACGCCGATCTGGAGAAGGAGGTGCTGCGGCTGCTGAGCGGATATCTGCCCTCGTACCGCGCCGAAGACAAGGTGTTCTTTGTCCCCGATGAAGATGATAACGCCTACCGGCTGCTGACCGAGGGCATCCCGCAGCTGCAGCAGTTCGGTGATGTCGAGGGAACCGATCGCTTTGACCGGAACCGCGTGCGCCGGCCGCCGGCGGTGCAGCTGGGCGTTTCGGTGCACAGCGACCTGCTCGATCTTGAGGTGATGACGCCGGACTTGAGCAGCGAAGAGCTGCGGGAAGTGCTGGAAAGCTACCGGCAGAAGAAAAAGTATCACCGCCTGCGCAGCGGCGAGTTCGTTCCCCTCGAGGGCAACGAGTCGCTGGCGGTGCTGACCGGCGCGCTGGAGCGCCTGCATGTGCCGCTGCGGGACTTTGTCGCCGGCAGGATGCATCTGCCGGCCTATCGGGCGCTCTATCTGGACAGCCTCTTTGAGCGCCACGAAGAGCTGGCGGGGGACCGCGACCGCAGCTTTCGCAGCCTGATCAAGCAGTTCCGCATCATCGACGAGTCCGACTTTGAGGTGCCTGAGGCGCTGCGTTCCGTGCTGCGCCCGTATCAGGAGTACGGCTACAAGTGGATGCGGACACTGGCCGCGGCCGGCTTTGGCGGCATTCTCGCCGACGACATGGGACTCGGCAAAACGCTGCAGATGCTGGCTGTGCTGGAAGCCGAACGGGAGCAGGGCGGCAGCGGCCCGGCGCTCGTCGTCTGCCCGGCTTCGCTGGTCTACAACTGGGAGGAGGAGACGAGCCGCTTTACGCCGCAGCTGCGGGTGCGGGTCGTCAGCGGCACGAAAGCCGAACGGCGGCGCCTGCTGGCGCCGGAGACGGCTGCGGAGACCGATCTGCTGATCACCTCCTACAACCTCCTCAAGCGCGACCTCAACCTCTACGAAGACTGGTCGTTTGCCTATGTGGTGCTCGACGAGGCGCAGTACATCAAGAATGCCGGCTCGGCGACCGCCAAGTCGGTCAAGGTGCTGCAGGCGCGGCACCGCTTTGCCCTCACCGGCACGCCGATCGAAAACCGTCTCAGCGAGCTGTGGAGCATCTTTGACTTCCTGATGCCCGGCTTTCTCTACCGCTATCAGGAGTTTCGCAGTACGTACGAAACGCCGATCGCCCGCAGTCACGACGAGGAAGCCGCGGCCTCGCTGCACGCGATGATCTCGCCGTTCCTGCTGCGGCGGCGCAAGGAAGAGGTGCTCCGCGATCTTCCCGAGAAGAACGAAGAGGTCTGGTACACGGCCTTCGAGTCCGAGCAGCGGCGCCTCTATGACGCGCAGGTGGTGCGCATCCGCGATCTGCTGGAGAGCGGCGAGGAAATGCAGAAAATGCGGCTGCATCTTCTGGCGGAGCTGACCAAGCTGCGGCAGATCTGCTGCGATCCGTCGCTGCTGTTCGACGATTATCACGGCGCTTCGGCCAAGCGCGAGACCTGCCTTGAGCTGCTGCGCACCGCCCGCGAAGGCGATCACAAGGTGCTGCTGTTCTCGCAGTTCACCACCATGCTGGCTCTGCTGGAGGAGGATCTGCAGCGCGAGGGATTCGAATACTGCAAGATCACCGGCGCGACGCCGAAAAAGCAGCGGCTGCAGACGGTCCACGAATTCAACGAGAGCGACACTCCGGTCTTCCTGATCTCCCTCAAGGCGGGCGGCACCGGGCTCAATCTCACCGGCGCCGACATCGTCGTGCATTACGATCCGTGGTGGAACGCGGCCGCGCAGAACCAGGCCACCGACCGCGCGCACCGCATCGGACAGACGAAGAATGTGTCGGTCTACCGTCTCATCGCCCGCGGCACGATCGAGGAGAAGATCCTCGCCATGCAGGAGGCCAAGACGGAGCTGTCGGACAGCATCCTCGGCGGCGAAAGCCGCACACTCGCCTCGCTCAGCCGCGAGGAACTGCTGGAGCTGCTGTCGTGAGGAGCGGCCGAAGAGGCCGGCGCATGCGGCGGGCCGGCGCGGGTGCGGAATGAATCGACGGGAAAACGCGAATGCAAGGAGGCATACCTATGACATATACCAGGGAGGAAGCAGCACCGCGGCTGCTCGATGCGGTCGCGGAACTGGCGGACAGCGGCCTGATTGCCCGTACCTGGGGGAATCTCAGCATGCGCCTGGACGGCGGCAGTTTTCTGATTACGCCCAGCGGCCGTGCCTATGAGACGCTGTCCGGGAAAGATCTGGTCGTCGTCCATCTCGACGGGTCGCTGACCGCCGAGGGCATCTGGCCGCCTTCCAGCGAAAAGGGACTGCATGCGGCACTCTATCGCCTGCATCCGGAGGTGCAGTGCATCGTGCACACGCACCAGCGCAATGCGTCGGCCATCGGGGTCGGCGGCCGCAGCGCGGTCTTTGCCGCCGGCGGAACGGCTTCCCCGACCGCGGCGGCACCGGCCGGGCCGGCGGGACAGACGCTGCCGCCGGTCGCGGTCAGCGCCGAGGAGCGGCAGGCGCTCGGACCGGATGCTCCATGCGCCGACTACGGCATGTCGGCCACGCCGGAACTGGCCGCGGCCGCGGCCGCAGCCTCCGCGGCGCATCCGCAGAGCCGGGCAATTCTGCTGCCGCACCACGGTGCGGTCTGTCTCGGTGCCGACGCCGCGCAGGCCTTCCGCACCGCTTATACGCTGGAGCAGGTCTGCGGCCGTCTCTACGAGACGCTCTGCGGGACCGCACCGGAGGAACCGCAGGCGCACGATATCCGCGCTGTGCCGGCAGCGCTGCAGAGCCGTCTGCCGGACGGCGGCTGCTGGCTGCAGGCCTGTACCCCGGCGGTGCTCGCATGCAGCCGCCGCGGCCGCGAGGTACCGGCGTATCTCGATGATCTGGCGATGATCGGCGGCATCAGTACGCTCTGCGTCGAGGGACCGTCGCGAACGGCGCTGGCCCGGGCACTGTCCGAAGACCGCGATGCCGTACTGCTGCGCGATGCGGGAGCGCTGTGCCGCGGCGCCGTGCGCGCAGAGGCGGAGGCACTCTGTACGGTGCTGGAAAAGAACTGCTGCGCCGCGCTGCTGGCGGAAAGCCGGGGCTGGGATCCGCTGCCGCCGGAAACGGCGCGCCGTGAGCGCCGCTTTTACGTCGACAGCTATGCCGGGCGCAAAGAGCAGCGGGAAGGAGCGGCGCCGAACGCGAGTCAGGAAAAGAATGCGGGACAGAAGCAGCGGAGCGCAGGACAGGCGCAGACAGAATGACGGGAGCAGAAAGAAGGCGAATGAAGATGGACGAGAAGACAGACGTGAAGAAGCAGGAACGGAACCGGCCGGTTCCGGGCGATGCCGCAGCGGAGACAACGCAGAAAGCCGCGGCAGCGTCACCGAGCGGTGACGCGGAGCAGCCGCCGGAGGAGCGGCGCGCCCTGCTGCAGCAGGCCGCCGCGGCCTGGCTCGATGAATACCGCGACGCCGGCGGCCGGGACACGCCCGCCGCGGCGGCGCTGCGGGAGACGGGTCTGGCGCAGCTCGAGCGGCTGGTGCCGCTGGCGCAGCGGGAACTGCGCGACAGGAGGAGGCTCTCTCCCGATATGGCGCGGCTGGTGACCGCTTCCTGGCACATGGGGCGGACGGCGCGCCTGACCGGCAGCTTTGACGCCTCACGGGTGACGCACAGCTACCGCATGACGCTCGAGGACGGCAGCGTGGTTTCCTACGCGGCGTTTTTCCGAACCTTTATGACAGCCTCTCAGACCGGAGCCTATACCCGGGCCGAAAACATCCTGCTGCTGGCCGCACCGTCCCGCAGCGAGGAGATCTATCATCTGGTGCGGGACCGCCGGCGCGGCATCAACAGCGTCTTCAAGGCGGTCTTTTCGGTGCGCGAACCGCAGCGCATCGGTCTGCCCGACTACGTGCTGTCGATCACCTGCACCTGCGCCGGTCTGCTCGGCGACCTGTTCGCGGACGCAGGAGCATAGGCGGTCTGCGCGGCTGCCTGTCCGGGATATGGAACGGCGGGCGGTCTGCCGGCGGATGCGGAAAAAGGTTGAAGGAAGCGGGACGACTGCTTATAATAAGACTGTTGTCCGCCGGCGCCGTCGGCGCGGCGGGCGGCCGCAGGACGGCCGGGGAGGCCGGAACGGCGGAGATTCCAAACGACAATTCTATCTCAGCAAAGGGGAGCAATTACTATGGTAAAACTTTATCAGGAAGGGGTTTTCCTGCTCGACGGCGAGCAGATCGTACCGGCCTCGCAGGCCGAGGCGGCGGCCCGGCAGGGCCGCCGGCTGGACAAGGAGGCGGCGCGGCAGGGAACGATGGCTTACGGCATTCTCCGTGACCACAACACGGCGGACAATATGGAGCAGCTGCGGATCCGCTTTGATGCCATGGCCAGTCACGACATCACGTTTGTCGGCATTATCCAGACGGCGCGCGCTTCCGGCATGGAGCGCTTTCCGCTGCCGTACGTGCTGACCAACTGCCACAACTCACTCTGCGCGGTGGGCGGCACGATCAACGAGGACGACCACGTCTTCGGCCTCTCGGCGGCGAAGAAATACGGCGGCATCTTCGTTCCGCCGCATATTGCCGTCATCCATCAGTACATGCGCGAGATGATGGCCGGCTGCGGCCGCATGATCCTCGGCTCCGACAGCCACACGCGCTACGGCGCGCTGGGCACGATGGCGATGGGCGAAGGCGGCGGCGAACTGGTCAAGCAGCTGCTCGAGGACACCTACGACATCACCTATCCCGGCGTCGTCGGCGTCTACCTCAAGGGCAGACCGTCCCCCGGCGTCGGCCCGCAGGACATTGCCCTGGCCCTCATCGGGGCGGTCTATGACAACGGCTATGTCAAGAACAAAGTCATGGAATTCGTCGGCCCGGGCATTGCCTCGATGAATACCGATTTCCGCAACGCGGTCGACGTGATGACCACCGAGACGACCTGCCTGTCATCGATCTGGATGACCGACGAAGACACGAAGGCGTTTCTCACCGAGCACGGCCGCGGCGACGCCTACCGTCCGCTCGCGCCGGCTGCCACGGCTTACTATGACGGCTTCATCGAGGTCGATCTGGCGGGCATCAAGCCGATGATTGCGCTGCCGTTCCACCCCAGCAACGTCTACGAAATCGACGAACTCAACGAGAACCTCGAGGACATCCTCCACGGCGTCGAGGAAAATGCCCGCGAGATCACCAGCAACCCGGATATCGATTTCAGTCTGCGCGACAAAATCGTCGACGGGCGTCTGCAGGTACAGCAGGGCATCATCGCCGGCTGTGCCGGCGGCAACTACATCAATGTCGTCGAAGCGGCGCATCTGCTGCGCGGCGCCGGCTGCGGCAGCGACGCCTTCTCGCTCTCGGTCTATCCGTCCTCGCAGCCGGTCTTCCTCGACCTCGTGCGCAAGGGCGCGGCCGCCGATCTGATCGAGGCGGGCGCCGTGGTCAAGACGGCCTTCTGCGGCCCCTGCTTCGGCGCCGGCGACACCCCGGCCAACAACGGCCTTTCGGTGCGCCATACGACGCGCAACTTCCCCAGCCGCGAGGGATCCAAGCCGGGCTCCGGCCAGCTGGCGGCGGTGGCACTGATGGATGCCCGTTCGATCGCCGCGACCGCGGCCGCCGGCGGCGTGCTGACACCGGCGACGGCGATCGCCGAAGAATGGGAAGCACCGGCCTATGCGTTCGATCCCGCCGTTTACGAGACGCGGGTCTACCGCGGCTGGGGCGCTGCCAGGCCGGAGGAGGAGCTCATCTACGGCCCCAACATCAAGGACTGGCCCGAGCAGGAGGCGCTGGCCGACAACGTTCTCCTCAAGGTCTGTTCAAAGATCATGGATCCGGTGACCACCACCGACGAACTGATTCCCTCCGGCGAGACCAGCTCCTACCGCTCCAACCCGCTCGGACTGGCGGAGTTCACGCTCTCGCGCCGTGATCCCGGCTATGTCGAGCGCGCCCAGCGCGTGCGCGGCATGGAGGAAAATCGCCGTGCCGGCGGAGCGCCGTCGTGCGCGGGTCTGACGCACGCGCTCGAGAAGGTGGCGGAGATCGATCCGCAGGCGGATCCGGCGGCGATCGAGATCGGCAGCACGATCTACTGCGTGCGCCCCGGCGACGGCTCGGCCCGTGAACAGGCGGCCAGCTGCCAGCGGGTGCTCGGAGGTCTCGGCAACCTCTGCGAGGAATACGCCACCAAGCGCTACCGCTCCAATGTCATCAACTGGGGCATGCTGCCGTTCCAGATGCAGGGCGAACCGGACTTTGACCTCGGCGACTATATCTATGTGCCGGGGGTGCGGGCGGCGCTTGACGGGGATCTCAGCGACATCCCGGCCTGGCTGATTCCGCTCGACGCGGAGACCGGGGAAGCCGGCCGGCCGCGGCAGATTCATCTCTTCATCGCCCCGATGACGGAGACCGAGCGCGACATCGTCAAGGCCGGCTGTCTGATCAACTACAACCGCGCCCGGCGCGGTCTCTGAAGCGGCCTGCGGCTGCGGCGCAGACCCGCGGCAGACCAGCGCCCGCTGCCGACCAGCGCGGCCGGAATGCGGAGCCGTGCGGAGAGTCGTACAAACGATGCGCACAGACAAAAAAACAGCCCCGGAAGGGGCCTGCGGCAGGACAGACGTACGCGGCGTCCGTCCTGCTTTTTGTCTGTGAATCCGGCTGCGGCGGGATCAGCTGTTGCGCAGAGCGATGGCCACCGTGACGCGGTCCTTGCGCACATGCGTAATTTTGAATTCCAGCAGTTCCATATCCTTGTAGCGTTCCCGCTCTTCATCGGCGGCAAAGCCGTGGTCGAGAATCTCATTGAGGGACATATTGCCCTCCGTGTCCTTGATCTGCCAGCGGCGCGAAGGCAGCGCGGTCACCGTGTCGAAATGGACCGACGCGTCCACCATCTCAATGCCGTTGAAAAAGCCGACTGTAATGACATCGGCTGCGTCTCTGAGTTTCATTTCGCTTTCGCTCTCCTTTCCAAGTGCTGCGGAGCAGCGCCGGCCGCAGCGGTCGGTGTGGTCTGCAGGGTTCCGGTTGATAATGAATGATTATATCAGCAATGCCGCGGCGGTGCAACGGGAAGGAAATCTGCTGCGGCCGCCGGGACGGGCGGCGGATGCAGGACTGCGGCGCGGCCGGCGGACGCGGTGAGCCGGCAGGATGGGATGCGGCGGCGCGCGGGCCGATGAAAAAAACATCAAAAAAACAAAGCCGCGGGGAAGCGGCCGCGGAGGCCTGCAATCGCGGTCCGACGGCCTTTCCCCGCGGCGCTGCAGCGGCGCCGCCGCCATTGACAGAAGGCATGATATAGGGTAGGATTTAAAATGCGTGCACAAGATATTGTGCCCTTCGTGGATTCTACTGCCGACTTTCGCCGCCTTTCGGGGCTCTGCGGGCCGGCAGACGCGAGTCTGCCGCAGTCTGCAGCAGCCTGCGAAAACAGGCAGCGAAGCAGCGGCCTGCGGCAGCCGGCCGGCCGGAAAATCCAGCCGGTTTCGATGTTACGGCGTCCGCCGCAGAGGCGGCGCGGCAGGCAGCAGCCTCAGCTGCAGTGGGAGATTAAGAAGTGAAAGTTATCAAGCGAGACGGTTCCGAAGTAGAGTTCGATGCACAGAAGATTTACAATGCGATCAGCAAGGCCAACAACACGGTGGACGAAGCGATCCGCATGACGTCGGTGCAGATTCAGCGCATCACTAAGAGCGTGACGCTGCAGTGCACCGATCTCGGCCGCTTTCCGGCGGTGGAGGAAATCCAGGACATGGTCGAACAGCAGATCATGCAGCACGGCGCCTATGAGGTCGCCAAGCGGTACATCCGCTACCGCTACACCCGTTCCCTGGTGCGCCAGGCCAACACCACCGACGACAAGATCCTGACGCTGATCGACAACAGCAACGAAGAAGCCAAGCAGGAAAATTCCAACAAGAACCCGGTGATCAACTCGACGCAGCGCGATTACATGGCCGGTGAGGTCAGCCGCGACCTGACGCGCCGCCTGCTGCTTCCCGAGGATATCGTGCAGGCGCACGAAGCCGGCATCATTCACTTTCACGATGCCGATTATTTCGCCCAGCGCGAGCACAACTGCGACCTGATCAATCTCGAGGACATGCTGCAGAACGGCACCGTGATCAGCGAGACGATGATCGAAAAACCGCACAGCTTCTATACGGCCTGCAACATTACCACGCAGATCATCGCCCAAGTGGCCAGCAACCAGTACGGCGGTCAGTCGTTTTCGCTGGCGCATCTCGCTCCGTTCGTCGAAGTCAGCCGCCGCAAGATCCGCCGCCAGGTGGCCGAGGAGCGCCGCCTCTGCGGGGAGTCGATGGACGTCAATATCATCAGCAAGATCACCGAGAACCGCCTGCGGCAGGAAATCCGCAGCGGCATCCAGACGATCCAGTATCAGCTGATCACATTGATGACCTGCAACGGTCAGGCCCCGTTCGTGACCATGTTCATGTATCTCGACGAAGTGCCGGAGGGCCGGGAACGCGACGATCTGGCGCTCTGCATCGAAGAGGTGCTGCGCCAGAGAATCCAGGGCGTCAAGAACGAACAGGGCATCTGGGTGACGCCGGCCTTCCCCAAGCTGATCTATGTGCTCGACGAAGACAACGTGCGCGAGGGCAGCAAGTACTGGGATCTCACCTGCCTGGCGGCCGAATGCACCGCCAAACGCATGGTGCCGGATTACATTTCGGCCAAGGTGCAGAAGGAGCTCAAGCAGGGCGATGTCTACACCTGCATGGGCTGCCGTTCGTTCCTGACCGTCGAGGATGCGCAGCGCAATCCCGACGGCAGCCATAAATTCTACGGCCGCTTCAACCAAGGCGTGGTCACAATCAACCTCGTCGACGTCGCCTGCTCGTCCGACGGCGATATGGATCGCTTCTGGGCGCTTCTCGACGAGCGCCTGGAGCTCTGCCACCGCGCTCTGCGCTGCCGTCACGACCGCCTGCGGGGCACGCGCTCCGACGCCGCCCCGATCCTCTGGCAGCACGGCGCGCTGGCGCGTCTGAAAAAGGGCGAGACGATCGACAAGCTGCTCTACAACGGCTATTCGACGATTTCCCTCGGCTACGCCGGCCTCTGCGAGATGTGCTGGCGGATGATCGGCGCCAGCCATACGACGCCGGAGGGACGTGAGTTTTCGCTGCAGGTGATGCAGCGCCTCAACGACAAGTGCCGGGAGTGGAGAGAGGCGGAAAACATCAGCTACTCCGTCTACGGCACGCCGATGGAATCGACCACCTACCGCTTTGCCAAGTGCCTGCAGCGGCGCTTTGGCGTGATTCCGCACGTGACGGACAAGAACTACATCACCAACAGCTATCACGTGCACGTCGAGGAAGAGATCGACGCCTTCAGCAAGCTGAAGTTCGAATCCGAATTCCAGAAACTCAGCCCGGGCGGCGCGATCAGCTACGTCGAAGTGCCCGACATGCAGCAGAACATCCCCGCGGTGCTCAAGGTCATGCAGTTTATCTACGACAACATCATGTACGCCGAACTCAATACCAAGAGCGATTACTGCAGCGTCTGCGGCTATGACGGCGAGATTCAGATCCGCGAGGACGAAGACGGCAAGCTGATCTGGGAGTGCCCGAACTGCGGCAACCGCGATCAGAGCCGCATGTCGGTGGCGCGGCGCACCTGCGGCTACATCGGCACGCAGTACTGGAACCAGGGGCGGACGCAGGAAATCCGCGACCGGGTGCTGCATCTGTAGCACTGCACCCGCGGCGGCGGCCGCCGCTGCTCTGTCCGGCGGCAGCTCTTGGCGGCGGGCGGTCTGCCCGTGCCGCAGGCGGTTTCCGCTGTCAGGATGAAAACAGAGCCTGTACTTTCATGGCGCAAGAGGCTGCAGAGACAAAAGGAGCTCTCCCGTCCGGATCGGATCGGAGAGCTCTTTCATCGTGCGGAGAAAGATCGTTCGTCCCGGTCGGCGCGGCGGCGCACCTGCGGGCTGCGGATTCTCCGGCTGGAGGCAGGCTACTTGATCAGATCTTCTGCCTGTCGTCCGGTAATATGTTCAATGGTGATTTCCACGCTGCAGAGCGCGTTCCAGGTATCATTGATTTCCGCTTCCACGGCCCTGGGATCGTCACAGAACTTATTGCCCAGCGTTGTCACCGCCTGTCGTATTTCCGCCTCGTCCTCAAGAATCCGCGCCCGGCCGAAGATCATCGCACTGGTATAATAGGTATCCAGCTTTTCCCGCATGATGTCGGCGCGGCCGATGACGGTAAAGCAGACCTTGTCAGCGCGGCGGATGGCGTCAAGCTTATATCCCGCTTTGGCGCAGTGAAAATAAATTTTCCCGTCGGCATATACATAGTTGAGGGGCACGGCATAGGGGTAGCCGTCGTCACCGTTGACACCGAGAATGCCGATTTCGCCGTTTTCGAGGATGGCGCGCGCTTCTTCTTCAGGCAGTTCCTGTTTTGCCATTAACATTTTTCTGAACATGCTGGCTCCTTTCGCGTTCCGGATCTATCTGCCGGAACAGCAGTATTGATGGAATGGTGCGGCACGCAGCGGCCGTGCGGAAATATCAGATATTTCCGATAACATAATTTTACCAACGGCGGCGATGGAATGCAAGCGGACACGCATTGCAATTTCGCGCGGCGATTGCTATCATAGAAACGAGGGTGCGCTCTATTTTTCTGATCGCATAAGAAACCATGAATTACTGCAAAATCAATGACTGTGATATTGCCAACGGCATCGGCGTGCGGGTGACGCTCTTCGTCTCCGGCTGCACCAACCGCTGTCCCGGCTGCTTTCAGCCCGAGACCTGGGATTTCGACTACGGGCAGCCGTTTGACGAAGCGGCGGCGCAGGCCGTGCTCGACAAGCTGGCGCCCGACTATATCGACGGCCTGACGCTGCTCGGCGGCGATCCGCTGGAGCCGCGCAACCAGCACGATCTTCTGCCCTTTGTGCAGCGGGTGCGGGCATGCTATCCGCAGAAGACCATCTGGGCCTTCACCGGCTTTCGCTGGGAGGAGCTGCTGCAGCCCGGTGCCTATCCGCACTGCGCCGAGACCGCTGAGCTGCTGACGCTGATCGACGTGCTCGTCGACGGTCGCTACGAGGAAGCGCTGAAGGATATCACACTGCGTTTTCGCGGTTCCGGCAACCAGCGTATTCTCGATCTGGCGGCGACGCGGCGGCAGGGCCGCCCGGTGCTGTGGCAGGAACAGGGCGTGCGGGAGCCGGGGACGGACTGACCGGGTCTGCATGCCGCGGCCGTCGTGCTCACTGCCCGCGTATCCGGTGAAAGGGCCGGCAAGGCCCTGTTCTTGTGCGAAAAAACGCGCCGGCAGGAGGATGGACGGGGATGGACGGTTTTCTGCGGCGGCAGAATCGCCGCGGTTCCCTGCGACGGCAGAATCCCGTTGAGACTCCGACGATTCTCCGGTATACCGGGAGGAACGGAGAACGATGAGGAACGTTGATTCCTCTGACGCCGGAGATGGCAGACAAAGAGAAGAAGACGGCGGAACGCGAGTCGGAAGAGGAAATCGTCGAGAACAATGCCACGCACCGCCGGGCGGAAAAAGAGGGCATTCGCATTTCCGATGCAGCGCTGGAAAAATACGAAGAGCAGCGGCTCGCCGAAGCGAAGAAGGCGAAGGAATGCGAAGAGATCGACAAAGTATATAAAGAGATGAACACGACCTTTGCCAAAGAGTGTGAAAAGGACAGGGAACGGAACCGGCGTGAGGCGGCGATTAAAACCGGGAGGAAAAGCTTCTCAACCGGTCGTCGAACCCGCTGAGCGGGCAGCAGCCGGAGAAAGAGAAATCCAAAATCACCGCGGCCCGGAAAAAGACGAAGGAGTATGACAAAATCAAGCAGCCGTTTTCCACATGCCGGCGCGCGCTGCAGAAATACGGCAGCAGCGCGGAGGAAGTCGACCGGCACTGTGCGGAGGACTTGAATGTGTATTAGATCATGTGAAGTGATGGCGGCGGCCGCACAGAAGCACAGACTGAGGAACCGTCTGCCGGAGCGTTGCAACAACGACCGCAAATTGTTAAAAAACGGCCGCCGCGCGACTTCTTGACAAAAAGCGCGGTTGTACTATAATTAAGAGCAGTGTACATAAAGCTGACCGCCTTATTACGAGTGGCTGAGGGACTAGGCCCGATGAAGCCCGGCAACCTGGATGCTTTCATCGGCTCCGACGCGGAGCGGAAACAGAGAATCTAAGGTGCTAAATCCTACAGCGGCGCTGCCGCTGAAAGATGAGGAACGAAAACGAAACGTCCGGCCTCTTCATCTTGCCAGTGAAGGGGTCGTTTTTCACTCATCCGCACTTTGATGAATGTGCTGCCGAGGTGTTCAGCATCCAGCAGGCAATGATAAAAATCATGCATGGAGGGAAACAAAGAATGAAGAAGTTATTTACATCCGAATCCGTTACCGAAGGGCATCCCGACAAGGTCTGCGATCAGATTTCCGACGCCATCGTCGACGCGATCCTGGCCGAAGACCCGCAGGGGCGCGTGGCCGCAGAGACGACGGTCAACACCGGCTATGCAATGGTGATGGGCGAGGTGACGACGTCCGCTTATATCGACATCGCGCAGATCGCCCGCGACGTGATCTGTGACATCGGCTATGACAAAACGGAATACGGGTTTGACGGCAAGACCTGCGCGGTGATCACCTCGATCGACGAGCAGTCGAGCGACATCGCCATGGGGGTCGATGATGCGCTCGAGCACAAAGAGGGCGAAATGAACGATGATCTCGAAGCCATCGGCGCCGGTGACCAGGGCATCATGTTCGGCTACGCCTGCGATGAGACGCCGGAACTGATGCCGCTGCCGATTTCGCTGGCCCACCGACTGGCCCGTCAGCTGGCGGCGGTGCGCAAGGACGGCACGCTGCCGTATCTGCGCCCGGACGGCAAGACCCAGGTCACGGTGGAATATGACGACAACGAAGTGAAGCGCATCGATACCGTGCTCATTTCCACGCAGCACGATCCCGATGTCAGTCTCGAACAGATCCGCAGCGACCTGCGCGAGCATGTCATCCTGCCGGTTGTTCCCGCGGAGCTGCTCGACGATCAGACCAAATACTACGTCAACCCGACCGGCCGCTTTGTCATCGGCGGACCGCACGGCGATTCCGGCCTCACCGGCCGCAAGATCATCGTCGACACCTACGGCGGCTACGCCCGCCACGGCGGCGGTGCGTTCTCCGGCAAGGACCCGACGAAGGTGGACCGCTCGGCGACCTATGCGGCGCGCTGGGTGGCTAAGAACATCGTCGCCGCGGGGCTGGCGAAGAAATGCGAAGTGCAGCTGGCTTATGCGATCGGTGTCGCCAAGCCGGTCTCCGTTCTCGTCGACACCTTCGGCACCGGCACGACGGCGGATGACAAGCTGGCGGAAGCGGTCAGCAAGGTCTTCGACCTGCGCCCGGCGGCGATCATCCGCGCCCTCGATCTGCGCCGCCCGATTTACCGTCAGGTCGCGGCGTACGGCCACTTCGGCCGCACCGATGTCGAACTGCCCTGGGAGCAGACAAACCGCGTTGCAGAACTGCAGAAAGAGGCGAAATAATGGGAATCAAAGTAGCAAAATTCGGCGGATCGTCGGTGGCCGACGCCATCCAGGTCAAGAAAATCCGCGATATCATCGAGGCCGACAAGGATATCCACTATGTCATCGTTTCGGCACCGGGAAAGCGGTTTGACAAGGACAGCAAGATCACCGATCTGCTCTATTCCTGCCAGACGCATATCGAGCACAATCTGCCGTACGAGCAGCTCTTTCAGGTGGTCTGCGACCGCTTCAACGCGATGGAGATGAATCTCGGCGTCAAAATCAACCTCAAGAAAGAGCTCGACACGATCCTCGAGGCACTGCAGGAGGGCACGACCGAAGACTATATTGCCAGCCGCGGCGAGTATCTCAATGCCAGACTGATCGCCGCCTTCCTCGGCTTTGACTTTGTCGACGCCGCCCGGATGGTGCAGTTTGATGCCAAGGGACGCTTCCTCGAAGAAGAAACCGACCGCGCTCTGGCGGCGGAACTGAAAAAGCACGAGCGGGCCGTGATCCCCGGCTTTTACGGGGCCCGGCCGGACGGTTCGATCAAGACCTTCTCGCGCGGCGGCTCCGACATCACCGGCGCCATTGTCGCCCGTGCCGTGCACGCCGATGTCTACGAAAACTGGACCGACGTGTCCGGCTTCCTGATGGCCGACCCGCGCATCGTGCCCAACCCCGAACCGATCAGCCGCATCTCCTACAAGGAGCTGCGCGAGCTCTCCTACATGGGCGCCAGCGTGCTCCACGAGGATGCGATCTACCCGGCGCGCGTGGCCGGCATTCCGATCAACATCCGCAATACCAACCAGCCGCAGGATCCGGGCACGATCATCACCGCGGAACCGGAGGAGTCGGAGCATGTCATCAAGGGCATCGCCGGCAGCCGCGATTTTACGGTGTTTGCGATCTACAAGAACAGCATGAGCACGGAGATCGGCTTTATCCGCCGCCTGGCGGGAATCTTTGAGGATTTCCACATCTCCATCGAGCACATCCCCAGCGGCATCGACACCGTTTCGGTGGTCGTCAAGGGCGAGGAGGTGCGCGACTGCATCGACGAGATCGTCGAGGAGTGCAAGGTGCAGCTGCATCCGGACAGCGTCGAAGTCTTTGAGGACATCGCTGTCATCGCCACCGTCGGCAGCGGCATGTCGCGCAAGACAGGCACGTCGGCGCGTCTGCTGACGGCACTGGCGCGGCAGCAGATCAACATCCGCATGATCGACCAGGGCTCCAGCGAAATGAATATCATCGTCGGCGTCCGCAACGACGACTTCGAGACCGCGATCCGCGCTATCTACGACGCCTTCGTCAAGCTCTGAGGACTGTCCGCTGCGCCTTCGCGGCAGCGAAAGCAGACGGCCGCCGCAGACGGCAGGCCGGTCATCGGACCGGCTCCGGCAGAGCAGGGAACGGCGCGCGCGCCGTACGGAACGAAAGCAAAAACCCCGCCTCGGCGGGGTTTTCGATTGCGGCGGCTGCCCGGCACGGCGGAAAGTCCCGGCCCGGGTTTTCCGGCTGTGCCCCGAATGGGGCAGTCGTGCGTCTCAGTTTCCGCTCTCGGCGGCATCGGTGCTGCCGCTGTTCAGTTCTTCGAAGGTGTAGCCGTACCACTTGCCCTTCTTCGGCTTTTCGTTGTAGTGGTATTCCAGCAGTTCGGATACGGTGACCAGCTGATAGCCCTGCTGCTGCAGATAGGGGACGATCCGGCGCGTCGCCTCGACAGTAGACGGGTAGATGCTGTGCATGAGGATGACACAGCCGTTCGGATCCTTGACCTTCTTGATCTCGCTGAGGATGCTGGCGGCGTTGCGCGATTTCCAGTCGAGCGAATCGATGTCCCAGTTGATCATCGGCAGGTCGTAGGTCTGCGCGATCTTGTCGCTGCCGTTGCCGTAGGGCGGCCGGGCGATGGTCGGTTCCCGGCCGCAGGCTTTGCGGATCGCGGCCTTGCTCTTTTCCGCCTGCTGGCGGACGGCGTCGTCGGAGAGCGCCAGCTGGTTGGGATGGGAGTAGGAGTGGGTGCCGATTTCGCAGCCCTGGGAGAGTTCGCGCTGCAGCAGCCGGTCGGCGCCTTTGACGTTCTCCACGTTCTGCCCCAGTTCGAAGAAGGTGCAGACGGCGCTGTTCTTCTTGTAGATGTCGAGCAGCTGTGCCGTGCAGTGTTCGTCGGGACCGTCGTCGTAGGTGATGGCCAGCATCGGCTTGTCGGGATCGATGACGCGCTCGCCGATGTCGTCGCGCACGGTGCTGCCGAGCGTATCGTAGGAGACGTCGACGCTGACGACGCCTTCATCCGCATCGGTCACGGTGCCGGCATCGAAGTAAAAGCGTACCCCGTCATCGGTGAGCACGTACTTGCTGTAATGAGAGGCGCTGGCGCTCAGGGCAGAAGTCTTCAGATCGTCACCGTAGCGGTCTTCCAGTTCCTTCTTGACTTCCCCGGAAGCTTTCTTCAGATAGCCGCTGTTGAAGATCTGCCCGTCGCTGAGCGTGGTGCCGGTCTTGGTCGCGAAGTTGTAGGTGTGGACGGTATCGACCGGGAAAGAGGCATTGTCCCCGTCGGCGATGCGCTGCTTTTCGTGGATCGCGACGCCGACCGCTTTCTGCGGTGTCTTGTAGGATTCGTAGTCGATCAGGAGGGCCGCCCGGGTATCGGCGCCGCGGCTGCCGTATTCGGTGCGGAAGGTCTTCTCTTCACTGCTGACCAGACTGCTGATCGTCTTTGTCGCCCGGCTCTGGCTGAGCTTTGGCCAGGCGGTCGAAATGGAAACCGGTTCGCCGTAGCGGCAGCTGGTTTTTGCGGTGCCGACCTCCCGGCTGCCGTCGATGCTGCGGCTGTACTTTTTGACATAGCGTTCAAAGCTGCCGGCGTTGTGGTAGCCGTCCGCGGTGCGGATGTGGTAGATGACGAACGCCGCGACGACGGCAATAACAATAACGGCCGCCAGCAGCAGAATCAGCCGGGCGCGGCTGCTGCGGCGGTCCCTGCGTAAACGATATCTTCTGGCCATGAAAATAGATCCTCCCTTGCGGCGGCTCGGCGGGCGGCCTTGACCGCCGGCGCCGGGTCTGCGTTTTCTTTCCTTTCTGAGTATAGCACATTTTCACGGCTCTGTACAGATACAGGACAAAGACAAGAGAAAAGGCGGTGAAAGAAAGCGAAAAAGGCGCGTTTCTTTTGCCTTTTTCCCGCACTTGCGCTATACTCTACCCTAGAGCAGTGTCGTCAGCAGACATACAAGCGGCAATAAAGGAGGGAACAGCTGCATGGACAGTCACCGGATCGGTGAAATCTTAGTGATCATACTGCTGGTGGTTTTTTCCGGTTATTTTTCGGCGACGGAGACGGCGTTTACTTCGGTGAACCGCATCAAAATCAAAAATCTGGCCGCCGACGGCAGCCGCAGTGCGGAACGCGTGCTGCGCCTGTCCGATCACTATGACAAGCTGCTGACCTCGATTCTGATCGGCAATAATATCGTCAACATCACCATGACCTCGCTGGCCACCGTGCTGTTCATCGATCTCTACGGCAGCCGCGGCGCGACCTACGCGACCATCGTCATCACCATCGTGGTGCTGGTGTTCGGGGAGATCACGCCCAAGAGCCTGGCCAAGGAATCTCCGGAGAACTTTTCGATGTTTGCATCCGGGCTGATCCAGGTCATTGTCGTGATTCTGACGCCGGTGAATTTTGTCTTTTCGATGTGGAAAAAGCTGATTCTTCATCTTTTCCAGTTCAGCGAGGAGCAGAACATCACCGAAGAGGAACTGAAGACCATCGTCGAGGAAGCGGAAACCACCGGCGGCATCGAGTCGGATCAGAGCGAACTGATCCAGAACGCGATCGAATTCAAGGAACTGACGGCGGAGGAAGTCATGACGCCGCGGCCGGACATCGTCGCCATCGACCTCGACAGTACCGAGGACGATGTCGCCGCGCTCTTCAAAAAGAGCGGGTTTTCCCGCCTGCCGGTATTTGAGGGCGATCTCGACAAGATCCTCGGCGTCCTCAATCAAAAGGACTTCCATAATTACATCTACGGCAATGGCCACACCATTTCCGACTTTGTCAAACCGGTCGTCTTTGTCGCGGAATCGCTGCGCATCAATATCCTGCTCAAGCGCATGCAGGCACTGAAGACGCACATCGCCATCGTCGTCGACGAGTACGGCGGCACCCGGGGCCTGGTGACCATGGAGGATATCATCGAACAGCTGGTCGGTGACATCTACGACGAACACGACGTGATCATGAGTCAGGAGGTCACCCGGCTGCAGAACGGCAGCTACCGCGTCATGTGCAACGCTTCCCTGAACAAAGTGTTCGACTACTTCGGCCTCGATGACAGCGGCATCGACGCCAATACCGTCAACGGCTGGGTCGTGATCTGTCTCGACCGGCTGCCGAAAAAGGGGGATACCTTTACATACATCAGCGGGATGACGAAGCTGCACGGCAGAGTGACCAAGGCGACCGACCGCAAGGCGCTGGAAATCAATCTCACCGTGGAGCGGATTCCGGAAGAGGAAAATGACGAACGAAGGGAGAAAAAACAGCAATGAGTTTCCTGGAAAAAGTCTTTGGTGATCTCAACGCCAAAGAAGTGAAGAAGATCAACAAGATCGTTGCCAAGATAGAGGCTTTCGACGACGAGATGCAGAGCCTCTCCGACGACGAACTGCGGGCCAGGACCCCGTACTTCAAAGAGCGCCTCGCAGGCGGTGAAACGCTCGACGACATCCTGCCGGAAGCGTTCGCGGCCTGCCGCGAGGCGGCCTGGCGCTCTCTGGGCATGAAGCCTTTTCATGTACAGCTGATCGGCGGCGTGGCGCTGCATCAGGGCCGCATCGCCGAGATGAAGACCGGTGAAGGAAAGACTCTGGCGGCGACCCTGCCGGTCTACCTCAATGCGCTCGAGGGCAAGGGCGTGCACGTGGTCACCGTCAACGACTACCTGGCCCGGCGCGACGCCGAGTGGATGGGCAAGTGCTACAATTTTCTCGGCATGTCGGTCGGCTGCGTGATCCACGGCATCGACGAGGAGGAGCGGCGTGCCGCTTACAATGCCGATATCACCTACGGCACCAACAACGAATTCGGATTCGACTATCTGCGCGACAACATGGTGATCTACCGCGAAGACATGATGCAGCGCGAACTGCACTACGCGATCGTCGACGAGGTCGACTCGATCCTCATCGATGAAGCGCGGACGCCGCTGATCATCTCCGGCCAGGCCGAGGAGTCGACGGAGATGTACGACCGCGCCGACCGCTTTGTCGCCGGTCTCGGCAGCGATGATTACAAGATCGAGGAAAAGGACAAGCAGATTTCGCTCACCGAAGCCGGCGTGAAAAAATGCGAACAGTACTTTGAAATCGACAACTTCTCCGATCCCGACAACATGGAGATCAACCACCACGTGATGCAGGCGCTGAAGGCCCATTACATCATGCACCGCGACACCGACTACATCGTCAAGGACGGCGAGGTGGTCATCGTCGATGAATTCACCGGCCGGCTGATGTTCGGACGCCGCTACAGCGACGGCCTGCACCAGGCGATCGAAGCCAAGGAAAAGGTGCACGTCAAGTCCGAGTCGAAGACGCTGGCGACGATCACCCTGCAGAACTACTTCCGCATGTACGACAAGCTCGCCGGCATGACCGGTACGGCCAAGACCGAAGAGGACGAATTCCGCGACATCTACAACATGGACGTTGTCGTGATTCCGACCAACAAGGAGGTTATCCGTGAGGATATGCCGGACGCCGTCTTCGCCACCGAACAGGGCAAGTACAAGGCGATCATCGAGCGCGTGCTCGAGGCCAACAAGCGCGGCCAGCCGGTGCTGGTCGGCACCATCTCGGTGGAAAAATCGGAGCTCATTGCCGATATGCTGAAAAAGCGCGGCGTCAAGCACTTCAACGTGCTGAACGCCAAGTACCATGAGAAGGAAGCGGCCATTGTCGCCGAGGCGGGGCGCGAGGGCGCGATCACCATCGCCACCAACATGGCCGGCCGCGGCACCGACATCATCCTCGGCGGCAACCCCGAATTCGCCGCCCGCAAGGAAATGGAAAAAGAAGGCTACGACAGCGAGACGATCGCTTACGCGGCGACGCTGATTCCCTCCGACGACGAGGAAATTCTCGATGCCCGCCGCCACTTTCAGGAGCTGCACGACAAATACAAGGCCGAGCGCGCCGATGAGCAGCAGCGCGTCATCGACGCCGGCGGTCTCTTCATCGTCGGCACCGAGCGCCACGAAGCGCGGCGCATCGACAACCAGCTGCGCGGCCGTTCCGGCCGGCAGGGCGACCCGGGCCGCACGCAGTTCTGCGTTTCCCTCGAGGACGACCTGATGCGGCTCTTCGGCGGCGAGCGCATGAAGGGCATCGTCGACCGGCTGGGCGTCGAAGAGGATGAAGCGATCGAATCGAACATGATCACCAAGTCGATCGAAAACGCCCAGAAGAAAGTGGAGGGGCGCAACTTCTCGATTCGTAAGTACGTCCTCCAGTATGACAACGTCATGAACAAGCAGCGCGAGATCATCTACGGTGAGCGCCGCAAAGTGCTGTTCGGCGAGAACCTCAAGGAGTACATCCTTCATATGGCCGGCGATCTGATCGACGGCGTGACCGATCCCGTCGTTCTCGAATCCAAGTTCCCCGAGGATTGGGACTTCGAAACGCTGAACCGCCGCCTCAAGGATATCTGCGGGCGCTTTGAAGGCCTGCACTACAGCGATGACGATCTGATCAGCCTCAATGAGGAATGGCTCAAGGAAGACATCCGCGATGAATTCCGCCGTCTCTATGATGAAAAGGAAGCGGAGATCGGCGAGGAGCGCATGCGCGAACTGGAGCGCATGATCCTCATCCGCGTCGTCGACAACAAGTGGATGGATCATATCGATGCGATGGATCAGCTCAAGACCGGCATCGGTCTGCGCGGGCTCGGCGGGCAGGATCCGGCCGGCGCCTACGCCGAAGAGGGCTTTGCGATGTTCGAGGAGATGATCAACAGCATCAAGGAGGAGACGGTCAAGTTCTGCTACAACGTCACGATCCAGACACGCACCGAGCGGCGCCAGGTGCTGGAGCACGGCGAGGACCGCAAGGACGACTTCGTCGACGACGAACAGCAGTACGACGAGGACGGCGCACCGCAGGAAACCGAAGTGCCGGAGCGCGAGTTCAAGCAGGTTACCGTGCGCCGCTCGACACCCAAGGTCGGGCGCAACGACCCCTGCCCCTGCGGCAGCGGCAAGAAATACAAATACTGTCACGGCCGCAATGCCTGACGGGGGCCGGCGCGGAGGCAGTCCGGCCCAGGCTGCGGATAAAATATTAACCGATATCACTGACGAATCAATGGCCGGCACGCCGGGCGGTCGTCCGCACGGAGCCGGCAGGGAGAAGATATGACCAATCTGGAAGAAATCAGGGGCGCGATCCCTGGGCTGCGGAGCAGTCTCAAAGAGGTAGGTGAGTCCCTTTGACCCGTCGGGTCTGGAGGAACGCATCAAAGAACTGAACCGTGCCGCGGAGACACCGGATTTCTGGAATGACCAGGAATCCGCACAGAAGATATTAAAGGAAAAGAAACGACTGGAAGACAAGGTCGGAGAATACCACGGTCTGGAGAGCGATCTCGGCGATCTCGAGGTGATGCTCGAACTGGCTGCGGAAGAAAACGATCCGTCTTTTGCCGCAGAGGTCGGGCAGGCTTACGAAGCCTATCGGCAGCGGGCCGCGGCGTTCCGCGTCACGACGCTGCTGTCCGGTGAATACGACGCCAGCAATGCGATCCTGTCGGTACACGGCGGCGCCGGCGGCACCGATGCCAAGGACTGGGCCGAGATGCTCTACCGCATGTATGTGCGCTGGGCCGAGAACCGGGGCTACCGGGTCAAAGTCATGGACTATCAGGACGACGATGAAGGCGGCATCAACAGCGCTACCATTCTCATCGAGGGCGATTATGCCTACGGGTATCTGAAGAACGAAAAGGGCGTGCACCGGCTGGTGCGCATTTCCCCGTTCGATGCTTCGGGACGCCGGCATACGTCGTTTGCCTCGGTAGATGTGACACCGGAAATCGACGACGACATCGAAGTGGAAATCGACCCCGATGATCTGCGCATCGACACCTTCCGGTCCAGCGGCGCCGGCGGGCAGCACGTCAACAAGACGGATTCGGCGATTCGCATCACCCATCTTCCGACCAACATCGTGGTCTCCTGTCAGAACGAGCGCTCGCAGCATCAGAACAAGGATACGGCGATGCGCCTGCTGAAGAGCAAGCTGATGGAACTGAAACAGCGGGAGAATGCCGAGAACCTCAAGGAACTGAAGGGCGACTACAGCCAGATCACCTGGGGCTCGCAGATCCGCTCCTACGTCTTTCACCCCTACACGATGGTCAAGGATCACCGCACCGGCGTGGAAGTCGGCAATGTGCAGGCGGTGATGGACGGAGATCTCGATAAATTCATCAGCGCGGAACTGACGCAGCAGCTCGAATGAGCGCAGACCGCCGCCGTGCCCCGCGCACGCAGCGGCACCAGGGTGAGCCGCGGCAGGCGCCCCCCTGCGGGCGCCTTTTTGCGTGCGCCCGGATGTCTGCCCGGCCCTGTCCGCGCTGCCGCAGCCGGTTCTGCCCGGGCGGTCGGCGGGGCGGAACGATGCGCCGGACCCCGGTTCCGTATCCGGTTCTGCGGCTGTTCCGCGGCTGCTCCGCCGGTTTCCGGAGACGGCCGGAAC
This sequence comes from Anaerovoracaceae bacterium, assembly GCA_050953425.1. Classification (GTDB taxonomy): domain Bacteria; phylum Bacillota; class Clostridia; order Peptostreptococcales; family Anaerovoracaceae; genus RUG100. The sequence goes on from JBMNMQ010000003.1 coordinate 178,667, forward strand.
CCTTGCGGAACAGCCCCGCGGCCGGTGTTCTGTATACATTGATGTATACAGTATTTAACCGCTTGTTTCCTTGAAAACGACAGGGGCCGGTGCTATGATTGTGATGTTGAAAATTGACTGACAATTTCGCCTGTATGGGAAAGGAGCGTTGCGAATGCTGGAAACATTCTCTAGGTTCATCGACGAGATGGGAATCGTGCATATGGACTTCCGCTCGGCGATCATGATTGCTGTGGCTCTGCTGTTTCTCTGGCTGGCCATTCACAAGGGCTTTGAGCCGCTGCTGCTGATTCCGATCGGCTTCGGCATGCTGCTGTCCAATCTGCCGCTGTCAGGTATGTTTCAGACGCACGTGGCGGCCGGTTCGGATCTCTCCACCTGGGGCATTCTGACGATTTTCTATTATTTGAAGCCGCTGCTTCCCTCCCTGATTTTCCTCGGCATCGGCGCGATGACGGATTTCGGTCCGCTGATCGCCAATCCCAAGTCGCTGGTCCTCGGGGCCGCGGCACAGCTGGGTATTTTCACCGCCTTCTTCCTCGCGATCATCCTCGGATTTGACGCTCAGGGAGCGGCCAGTATCGGCATCATCGGCGGGGCGGACGGGCCGACGGCGATCTACCTGACGCAGCAGCTGAAACCGGAACTGCTGGGTGCGGTCGCGGTGGCGGCGTATTCCTATATGGCGCTGGTTCCGGTCATCCAGCCGCCGATCATGAAGGGACTGACGACGAAGAAAGAACGCAGCATCAAGATGGAACAGCTGCGGCCGGTGTCGCAGCGCACCAAGATCCTCTTTCCGATCATGGTCACCGTGGTGGTCGTGCTGCTGCTGCCGGCGGCGGCTCCGCTGGTCGGCTGCCTGATGCTGGGCAACCTCTTCAAGGAGTCGGGCCGCACACTGCGGCTGTCGGAGACGGCGTCCAACTCGCTGATCAACATCGTCACGATCATGCTCGGTCTGGCGGTCGGCGCTTCGGCGCAGGGCACCACGTTCCTGGTCTTTGATACGATAAAAATCATCATTCTCGGCGTCATTGCCTTTGCCGTCGGCACGCTCGGCGGTGTTCTGATCGCCAAGCTGATGAACGTCCTTACCCACGGAAAACTCAATCCGCTGATCGGTTCGGCGGGTGTTTCCGCGGTGCCGATGGCGGCCCGCGTTTCTCAGAAAGTCGGTCAGGAAGCGAACCCCTCCAACTTCCTGCTGATGCATGCCATGGGGCCCAACGTCGCCGGTGTCATCGGCTCGGCCGTTGCGGCTTCGGTCATGCTGTCGATGTTCGGCTGACCGGCCCTGTCCGGGGAGCAGGCAATCCGGCGCTATGCCTGACCGCTGCCGGAAAGCCGGCGCTCCGGTATTCGGCCCGGCTGTCGATCAAAAAGCCGGCGCTGCGGCATGCCGCCCGGTCATCGGGCGGCACCGCGGATCGGCGTCGGCGGAACATACACAACAAAATAGCGTCTGTCGCAAAAATCTTCGACAGACGCTTTTTGTTGCAACCAAAAAGGGGTAATGGTAAAATATTAGCCGTGTATGTTCGACGCAGGAGGTTTCATGGGACAGAAGGATACGGTTCTCTGGGATTTTGACGGGACAGTGATGGATACCAACGAGGTGGTCTACCGTTCCTGGCAGCACACCTACCGCACGCTGACCGGACATGACGGCGATGATGCGTTCATCTATGCGACGTTCGGGGAAACGCTGGCGGATTCGATGGAACGCGCGTTTCCCGACGTGCCGGTGGAGGAATCTCTGGCCGTTTATCGTGCCTATCATTACGAGCGCTTTGACGATTTGATCCGGCTCTTTCCGGGCATGGAGGAAACGCTGGCGGCGCTGTGCGAACGCGGCATCCGGATGGGCCTGGTGACGTCGCGGCTGCGGCGGACAACTATGCGGGGCGTGCGCAAGTTCCACCTCGACCGCTATTTCGACACCATTGTCACCGCCGACGACAAGGTCCGCCATAAGCCGGATCCGGAGCCGGCGCTGCTGGCGCTCGAGCGGCTGCATGCCGACGCGGCGGACAGCCTGATGGTCGGCGACGCGGTCTACGATCAGCGCTGTGCGGAAAACGCCGGCATCGAGTATGTGATGGTCGGCTGGACGCAGTCACTGGATCCGTGGAAGCTGCACGGCAGCGAGCGTCCCGATCACATTATCCGCCGGCCGCAGGAGATTCTCGCGCTGCTGTGAGCGGCGCAGCGGCCCGGACCGTTTTTCCGTGCATCACTTGAAATAGTATCAGCCCAAAGGAAAGGAGCACGCGGGCATCCTGCCCGTGTGAAGAAAACGTTATGCTGGGAGTAAGCAGAAAATATATCGATGAAGTGCGCGACGAACGCGGCGTGCTGCAGCGCATTTCCTTTAAGAACGACGAACACTTCAACTTTGCCTATGACGTCGTCGACGAGCTGGCGGCGCACGAACCGGACAAGCTGTGCATGCTGTGGGTGGATAAGGAACGGAACGAGCGCCGCTTTACCTTCGCGGAAATGTCGCGCTGGTCCAATCGTACCGCCAACTATTTCCGCGACCTCGGCATCGGCCGCGGCGACCGCGTCATGCTGGTGCTCAAGCGCCATTATCAGTTCTGGTTTGCGATTCTCGCCCTGCACAAGCTCGGCGCGGTGGTCATTCCGGCCACCCATATGCTCAAGGAGGAGGACTTTGCCTATCGCTTTGAGGCCGGCCGGATCAAGGCCTTCCTCTGCACCGACCAGGACAGCGCCGCCGTCGAGGCGGAAAAGGCGATGGCCGGAAAGGAGTACGGCATCATCCGCATGATGACCGGCACCGCCCGCAGGGGATGGCATTCGTTTGACCGGGAGGTCGCGGCTTATCCCGATACCTTCCCGCGCGTACCGACGCGCGGCACCGATCCGATGCTGATGTTCTTCACCTCCGGCACGACCGGCTATCCGAAGATCGTCACCCACGATTTCCGTTACCCGCTCGGCCACTATATCACGGCGCGCGACTGGCAGCACGTCAATCCGGACGGCCTGCACTTCACGCTCTCCGACACCGGCTGGGGCAAGGCGCTGTGGGGCAAGCTCTACGGACAGTGGCTCTGCGAGGCGGCGATCTTCGTCTATGATATGGAGACATTTGTGCCGCACGATTTTCTTTCGCTGTTCGGCGAATATCCGATCACGACGTTCTGTGCGCCGCCGACGGCCTACCGGGTCTTTGTCAAGCGCGATCTGTCGAAGTATGCGATCGATCGGCTTGAATACGCGACCACGGCCGGGGAGGCGCTCAACGCGGAGGTCTGGCAGCAGTTCTACGATAAAACGGGCATTGAGATCAAGGAGGGCTTCGGCCAGACGGAGACCACGCTGACGCTGGCGACGCTGTACGGCGTGCCGGTCCGGCCCGGTTCGATGGGAAAGCCCAGTCCGATGTACGACATCGATCTCGTCGACGAGGACGACCGCCCTGTTCCCGACGGCGTCACCGGCGAAATTGTCGTCCGCACCGGGCACGGCGCGCCGCCGGGACTGTTCCGGGATTACTTCGGCGGCACCGGCGACCGGGACGAAGTCTGGCATGACGGTCTCTATCATACCGGCGATACCGCCTGGCGCGACGAGGACGGATACTACTGGTATGTCGGCCGCGCCGATGATGTCATCAAGTCCTGCGGCTACCGCGTCGGACCCTTTGAGGTCGAATCGATTCTCATGGAGCTCCCGTTTGTGCTCGAGTGCGCGGTGACCGGCGTACCCGACGCGGCGCGCGGCTACCGCATCAAGGCGACCGTCGTGCTGACCGAGGACAGCGAGCCGTCCCCGCAGCTGGCGGCGAAAATTATGGCCTATGCCAAGCGGCACATGGCCAATTACAAGTGCCCGCGGATCATCGATTTTGTCGACGAACTGCCGAAGACGATCAGCGGCAAAGTGCGCCGGTCGGAACTGCGGGGCGAAGAGCGGAAAGCCCCGCGAGCCTGACGCGGGAACGCGGCTTGACAACACTGTTTCATAGTGTTAGTCTGGGGACAAAGAAAATGTTAGATCATCAAAGAATTTGATAGGCTCGGTAAAAGTGGAATCGGCGGCAGAACATCGAGTCGACACAGGAGACAGCAGAATATGAACAGAGTATGCGAACGACTGGGGACGGAGTATCCCCTGATCCAGGGGGCGATGGCACGCATTGCCGACAGTTCTCTGGCGGCGGCGGTCAGCGGCGGCGGCGGCCTCGGCATCATCGCCAGCGGCGGTGAAACGGCCGACTGGCTGCGGCAGCAGATTCGGCATGTGCGCGAGCAGACGGACCGTCCGTTCGGCGTCAACATCATGCTGCTGGCGCCCAATGTCGAGGAACTCGTCGATGTCGTCTGCGAAGAAAAAGTACCGGTGGTGACGACCGGCGCCGGCAATCCGGGCAAATACATCGCCCGTCTCAAGGAAGCCGGCATCGTGGTTGTCCCGGTGGTGGCCAATGTGACCCTGGCGCGCCGCGTCGAGCACCTCGGTGCCGACGCCGTGGTCGCCGAGGGCTGCGAGGCCGGCGGGCATATCGGCGAATCGACGACGATGGCGATGATCCCGCAGATGGCAGACGCGCTCTCCATCCCGGTGATAGCCGCCGGCGGCATCGGCGACGGCCGCGGGTTGGCCGCGGCGTATATGCTGGGCGCCGAGGGCGTGCAGCTGGGTACGCGCTTCCTCGTCGCCGACGAATGCCGCATTGCGCCGGCTTACAAGAAAGCGATCCTCAAGGCGAAGGATTCGAGCACCGTCGCCACCGGCCGCAGCACCGGCCACCCGGTGCGGGTGATCAAGAACAAGCTGGCCCGGCAGGTGCTGCATCTGGAAAAGGAACACGCCGACGAAGCGGAAATCGACCGCCTCTGCACCGGCAGCCTGCGGGCCGCGGTCGAGGACGGTGATGTCGATTACGGTTCGGTCATGTCCGGGCAGATCGCCGGACTGGTCAGCCGCGAACAGCCGGCAGCGGAGATCATTCGCGAGATCTTCGCCGAAGCGAAGGACATCTATGCGAACAGAAAGGAGATCGTATGCGGGCAGGAATAGTATTTGCGGGACAGGGCGCGCAGTACCCCGGCATGGGGCAGGATCTCTGTGAGCATTCGGCGGCAGCAAAAGAAATCTTTGAGGCGGCCGGTGAGCAGGTCAGAAACTGGTGCTTTCACGGCACCAAGGAAATGCTGCGGCAGACCAATATCACCCAGCCGTCCATCTATACCGTGACGATGGCGGCGTACCGGGCACTGCAGGAAGCACTCGACGCCCATGCGGAGCTCAGCGAACAGCTGGAAATCATCGGCTATGCCGGCTTCAGCCTCGGGGAATACGCGGCGCTGACGGCGGCAGGCTCGATTCGCGACATCGCCGACGGGCAGGATATCGTCACCCGTCGCGGGCACTTCATGAACGAAGCCGGCAAGGACGCCGACGGCAATCAGCGCGGCGGCATGGCGGCGGCGTTCGGCCGTCGCGAGGACATCTGCGCGGCGATCGAGGCGGTGCGCGGCGATGACATCCTCACAGCGGCCAATTTCAACTCGCCGATCCAGACGGTGGCGGCCGGGGAAAAACCGGCGCTGCAGCGCTTTGTCGACCATGCCGGCGAATGCGGGCTGAAGGCGAAAATGCTGTCGGTGAGTACGGCTTTCCACAGTCCGATGATGGAACCGGCGGCAGCGCAGCTGGAACAGCTGCTGCGGCAGAAGGATCTGCAGGCGCCGCGGCAGAAGATCTATTCCAATACCACCGCCCGCGACCTGATGGAGGATTTTGACGGCGGCAGCACCGGCGGCTATCTGGCGGAACGGATGGCGCGGCAGGCGATGCGGCCGGTATACTGGCAGGAAACCATTGAAAATATGATCGCCGACGGCGCGCAGGTGTTTATCGAAGTGGGACCGGGGCGGACGCTTTCGGGCCTGATTCGCAAGATCCGGCACGGCATGCCGACCCTGCACGTCGAGGACAGCGAGAGCCTGGCGAAGACGATAGAGCAGCTGGAAAAGCAGCTGCACGAAGGGGAGGTGCGGTGATGCTGCAGGGAAAAACGGCCGTCATCACCGGCGGCATCCGCGGCATCGGCCGCGGCATTGCGGAGCGCTTCTGTGAAAACGGCGCCGATGTGCTGCTGGTCTATCGCAGCGACACCGAGACGGCGGAAAAGACGGCGGCGGCGCTGCGGGAGCAGTACGGCACCAGGGTGCTGCTGCATCGGGGCGACGCGGCCGATCCGGCCTGTGCCGAGAGCGTGACAAAGGAGGCACTCGGGCAGTTCGGACAGATCGACATCCTCGTCAACAACGCCGGCATTACCCGGGACAAGCTGATGCTGAAGATGACCCCGGAGGATTTTGACAAGGTGATCGCCGTCAATCTCGAGGGCAGCTTTTACTTCCTCAAGTACATCGGCGCGGCGATGATGAAGCAGCGCCGCGGTTCGATCATCAACCTGGCGTCGATTTCCGGCATCTACGGCAACCCCGGTCAGATCAACTACAGCGCCAGCAAGGCCGGCGTGATCGGCATGACCAGGGCGGCGGCCAAGGAACTCGGACGCCGCGGCATCCGCGTCAACGCGCTGGCTCCCGGTTTTATCGAAACCGATATGACCGGCGTGCTCAGTGAGGAACAGAAGAAAGCGGCGGCGCAGCGCATCAGTCTGCGGCGCACGGGAAAGCCGGCGGACGTAGCCGGCGCGGCGCTGTTTCTGGCGTCGGATCTCAGCGGCTACATCACCGGTCAGGTGATCGGCGTCGACGGCGGCATGAGTCTGTAGAGAGACAGGCTGCATGCGTCCGCGGACGACGGATCCTCTCCGCCCGCAGTACGCGGCGGACCGTGCCGGCTCAAAACCGGCGGACCGTGAGGGAGCGGCAGAGAGAAACAGAGACAAAGCGGCCGCGGCCGCGTCCGGAAAAGAGGGAGGCAGAACGAACATGAACAGAGTAGTTATCACCGGCATCGGTGCGGTGACCCCGCTGGGGCATACCGCCGAAGAGAGCTGGCAGGGGATCCGCGAAGGGGAAAACGGCATCGACCACATTCAGACCTTTGACACCGATGCGCTCGGCGGGCATAAGTGCATCATGGGCGCTGAAGTCAAGGACTTTGTGTACCCGGACAAGCGCGCGGCCAAACGACTCGACAAGACGTCGCAGTTTTCCATCGTCGCCGTCGAGGAGGCGCTGCAGCAGGCCGGCATCGTCAGCGGTGAAAACGTCGACCCGTACCGCTTCGGCATCATGGCGGCGTCCGGCATCGGCGGCATTGAGACACTCGAAAGCCAGATCACCCGGGCGGCTCTGCGCGACAAGGTGCGGCTGGTCTCGGCGCTGATGATTCCGATGAGCATCATCAACCTGATCGCCGGCAATCTCTCGATTCATTTCCAGGCCAAGGGCGACTGCCTCGGCATCGTCACCGCCTGCGCTTCCGGCACGCACGCCATCGGCGAAGCCTTCCGCAATATCCGCGCCGGCTATTCCGACGTCATCATCGCCGGCGGCGCGGAAGCGGCCTTTGCGCCGATCTGCTTTGCCGGGTTTGAAAATATGACGGCGACGACCAAGCGCACCGACCGTGATCGCTGCTCGACGCCGTTTGACAAGGAACGCGACGGCTTCGTCATGGGCGAGGGCGCGGCCTATTTCATCCTCGAGGATCTCGAGCACGCCAAAGCGCGCGGCGCCGAAATCCTCGGTGAGGTAGCCGGCTACGGCTCGACCAGCGACGCCTATCATATCACGTCGCCGGATCCGGAGGGAGCGGGCTGCGCGCGGGCCATGCAGCTGGCGCTCGAGGACGCCGGTCTGCAGCCGGATGACATCGACTACATCAACGCCCACGGCACCGGTACGCCGCTCAACGATCTCTACGAGACGCGTTCGATGAAGATGGTCTTCGGCGAACATACGGAGATACCGATCAGCTCGACCAAGGGCAATGTCGGCCATATGCTCGGTGCCGCCGGCGCCGTCGAAGCGATGTTCTGCCTGCAGGCGATGCGCGACAGCTTCATCCCGCCGACGATCAACCTGAAGGTGCCGGATCCCGAGCTCGATCTCGACTATGTGCCCAATGTCGGCCGCGAGGCCGCGCTGCGCTGCACGATGTCGAACAATCTCGGCTTTGGCGGTCACAACGGCAGCCTGATCCTCAAGCAGTACGAAGAATAGGTGAGCGCGATGCATCTGAATCAGGAACAGATCAAGGAAATCATCCCCCATCGCGAGCCCTTCCTGCTCGTCGACGAGGTGCTGGACATGGAGACGGGAAAGCGGGTCACGGCGGTCAAGCATGTGCGCGCCGAGGAATATTACTTTCGCGGCCATTTCCCGCAGGAGCCGGTGATGCCCGGGGTGCTGATCGTTGAAACGATGGCGCAGGCGGGCGCGGTGGCGGTGCTCTCGATGCCGGAAAACAAGGGCAAAACGGCCTATTTCGGCGGTATCAGGAATGCTAAGTTCCGCCGCAAGGTGGTGCCCGGTGACGAACTGATGATGGAGGTCACGCTGGAGCGCATGCGCAGCCGGGCCGGTACGGCCGTCTGCAGCGCGACCGTCAACGGCGAACTCGCCTGCCGCTGCGAAATCCTCTTTGCCATCGGCTGAACGGCGGCCGGGAAACCCGGGTACGGCGGGGCCGGAGCATAGAGCAGGGCAGTGCATGCAGGACAAAGTATCAGAGAAAAGTATTATAGAAAAGAAGGAGACAAAGATACAGAGGATCGCAGCATTACAATGAGACAACGGTGCGGGCAGCGCGAGTGTGTGCGCCGCCGGCATCGCCGCAGAGAAGGAAAGAGGTAGTACATGGATAAGATTTACAAAATCCGGGAGCTGCTGGATAAAATCTACAATGTTACGCTGCGTTATGAGCAGCAGGCGGCGGCACAGATCGATAACGGGGCGCTGTCGATGTCGGAGCTGCGTACGCTGGAAGCCATCGGACCGCGCGAATCGCGCACCATGAGCCAGGTATCGTGGGCCCTGAACATCCGGATCAGCACCCTGACCACCGCCATCAACAAACTGGTGAAAAAGGGCTATGTCGAGCGGTATCGCATTCCCGAAGACCGCCGCGTTGTGATGATCAAGCTGACCGCAGAGGGGAACCGCGTGGTCCAGGAATACCGCAAGCTGACCAACGGTATCATCATCGAGGCGGTCGCCGACATGGATGAGGATGAAATCGTCCACTTTATCGACAGCGCCGAAAACATCAGCCAGTTCTTCGCGATGCAGCAGTACGAACCGCTGCGCGCTCGCGAAAATTACAAACTTTCGCCGATCTGGCTGGGCGGGCGCGAACTTTCGGTACCGCTCTTCCAGGGCGGACTGGGCATCGGCATCGGTCTCGGCGGTCTGGCCGGTGCGGTGGCAGCCTGCGGCGGTCTCGGCGTGGTGTCCGCCACCGAAATCGGCTATCGGGAGCCGGATTATCAGGAAAACCCGGACGCGGCCAATGTGCGGGCGCTCAAGCGCGAGTACGGGAAAGCCCGGGAGGCCAGCGAAAACGCCGATCGCGGCGGTCTGGTCGGCATCAATGTGACGACCAGCCGGCCCAACTATGAATTGATGGTGCGGACGGCCGTCGACATCGGCGCCGAAGTCATTGTCGCCGGCGGCGGTCTGCCGATGAACCTGCCCAAGTACTGCGACAACACCGATACAGCGCTGATTCCGATCGTTTCCTCGGCCCGGGCAGCGCGCGTGATCAAACACAACTGGAAGAAAAAGCTGAATCGTGTGCCGGCTGCGTTTATCTTTGAAAATTCGATGGCCGGCGGCTATCTCGGCTACAAAATTCCGCAGCTTGATTCGGCGCGGGACGAATACTATCGTACGCTGCTCGAACTGCGCGAGGAAGCCGGCGAGATTCCGCTGATCGTGGCAGGCGGCATCATGCGGCGCAAAGACGCGGTGCGGGCGTACGCCTACGGTGCCGACGGCATTCAGATCGGAACCAGCTTTATCACGACCATGGAATGCGATGCCGACGACGCCTTCAAGCAGACGTATCTGAATCTCAAGGAGAAGGACGTCACCATTATCACGAACCCGTTCGGCAAACCCTGCCAGGTGATCAACAACGAGTTCGTGCAGGGACTGAAAGAACCGCTGACGGTGGAGGAGGAAACCGCGGCGCTGATCCGCGGTCTCAACGGAGACCGCAGAAACGGCCTCTTTTTCTGCGGCGGCCAGGCCTGGCGCATGAAACCGGCGAACTCGGTGGTCGATATCTTTGAAGAATTCCAGTAAGCGGACAGAGCCGGCGGCCGCGGCAGCGCCGCCGGCTTTCACACGGAGAGGAGCGCCGGATGCTGCACATCTATTACGGCCGCGACAATATCAATAAAGATCGTTTTCTCTACGATCGCATCAAAGGCAGTGCTGTCGTCCTGGTACCGGATCAATTCACGGTGCAGGCCGAGCGGGACGCCTTTTTCTATACCGGGCGGGAAAGCCTGATGGATCTGGAGATCCTCAGCTTTTCCCGCCTCTGCGACCGGGTGCTCGAGGAAACCGGCGGCGGCCGGCGGCCGATGATCGACCGGCAGGGGCGCAACATGCTGCTGACCCGGATACTGCGCGGCCTTGCCGAGGAACTGCAGGTGTACGGCCACTATGCCGGCAATCCCGCTTTCATCGACAACATGAACGATTTCCTCTCCGAGATCAAGCAGTACGGCCGCACGCCCGAGGATCTCGAGCAGATCGCCGCGGAGATTCCGCCGGAGCGGTATCTGCACCGCAAGCTGACCGACGCGGCGCGCGTGTTCCGCGCCTATGAGGAGGCGATTGCAGGCAAGTATCTCGATACCGAGGATCGTCTCAGTCTCGTCATCGATCATCTGCCGCGTTCCCGCTTTGCGGCCGCGCACAGCTTCTGGATCCGCGGCTTTGACGTCTTTTCGCCGAAGAACCGGGAACTGCTGCGGCAGCTGATGCGCTGCGCGCCGGATGTGCACGTGCTGATCAGCTGGGATGAGGAGGGGGCGGATGCCGAACTCTTTGCCCTGACCGGGCGCACGATCACCACTCTGGAACAGGATGCCGCCGCCGTCGGCACGGCCGTCGAACGGTCGCCGATCGGCAGTGAATACCGGGAAACCCGGCCGCCGGCATTGCGCGATCTGGAGGCGGGACTGTTCGCCCTGCCGCAGCCGCACAGTGAGGCGACGGAGGGGCTGAAACTGGTTCGCGCGGCCAATTACTACGACGAAGCCGAGGCCGCCGCGGTTGAAGTGCTGCGGCTGGTGCGCGAAGAAGGTCTGCACTACCGCGACATCGGCCTGATCTGCAACGATCTGGAGACGCGCGGCAGAATCTGCCGACGGGTCTTTGCGCAGTACGGGCTGCCCGTCTTCCTCGATGCCAGGCGGGACATTCTCGATCATCCCGCCGTCCGTTATATCCTCGCTCTCACCGATATCCTCGCCGGTTCCTTTCAGGCCGACGATATCCTGCGCCTGATCAAGACCGGTCTCACCGATCTCGACGACGAGGAGGCCGACCGCCTGGAAAACTATGTCCGCGGCTACAGCATCCGCGGCCCGCTGTTCCGCGAGGAATTTACCCGCGGCCGCAGCGAACTGCCGCCGGAGGAACTGGAGGCGCTGAACCGGAGCCGCCGTCTGGTGGTCGACGGCGTGCTCCGCTTTACGACCCGGTACCGGGAGGAGAAGACCGTGCGCGGAAAGGTCGAGAGTCTCTACCGCTATCTGGCCGAGGACTGCCGTCTGCCGGAGCGCATCGACGCACAGATCCGTGAGGATGAGGAAGCCGGCCGTCTGGAACGGGCGGCCGAGAGTGCGCAGGTCTGGAATGTGATCGTGTCGGTGTTCGATCAGATGGTGGAAATCACCGGTGACAGCGGCATCTCCCAGAAGGATTTTGCCGCGATGTTTCGCGCCGGCTTTGCGGCGGTGGAGATCGGCGTCATCCCGCCGGCGCAGGATATGCTGATGCTGGGCACGATGAAGCGCACCCGCCTGGCGCCGGTCCGGGCGCTGCTGGTGCTCGGCGCCAACGAAGGCGTGCTGCCGTCGGAAGCGGCCGAGAGCGGGCTCCTCAGCGAGAACGAAAAGCTGGAACTGGCCGCGCTCGGCGAGGAGGAGAGGCAGCTCTGCCGTCCGGACCGCGACCGCGTGCAGGAGGAAAATCTGGCTGTCTACCGCAATTTCGTGCGCCCGACCGAAGAACTGTGGCTCAGCTGTTCCCTCTCCGATGAAGAGGGACAGGCGCTGCGCCCCTCGACGATCTATGAAACGGCGGCCGGTATCTGCACACGGGTCACGGTGCACAGCGACCCCGTTACCGCCGGCGAGCCGCTGGGTCTGCTGACGGCGCCGGAGATCGGCATGGAGCACCTGACGGCGGCGCTGCGCGCGGCGGTCGGCGGCGCACCGCTCGAAGCGCCGTGGCTGCAGGCCTTTTCCTGGTATCGGCAGAACCGGCCGGAGATGGCCGCGCGTCTGGAGCGGGGCCTCTCCTATCGCGGCGGTGTCGACAATCCGACGCCGGCCCGGGCCCGGCAGCTGTATGGCAGCGGCGAGACGCTGACGCTCAGCCCGACGCGTCTGGAGCGCTTTGGTCAGTGCCCCTTCTCTCATTTCGTGCACTACGGCCTGCGACCCGAGGAACCGCGCATTTACCGCGTCGAAGCGCCCGACACCGGCACCATCTGCCACCGCTGTCTGCGTGCGGTGTCACAGCGGCTGACGGCTGCAGAGACGGAGATCACCGATCCCGCCTCGCCGTGGATGACCATCGATCACGCCGCCTGCGACCGGATGACGGAGGACGTGCTCACCGGGGAAACGGCGCATTACCGCGAGGGGCTCTTTGCCAGCAGCGCGGCAGAGAGCTACCGGGCGCGGCGTCTGCGGCAGATCTGCTGCGATGCGGTCTGGGCAATGGTCTCGCAGGTACGCAGCGGCAGCATTAAGGCCATGGAGGAGGAGATCCGCTTCGGCCGCGACGGCCGCATTCCGCCGATTCGCTTCACCATCGACGGCGGTGAAGGAGAACGGGCCGCGGCGGACAGCGGCAGAACCGGCGGCGAGGCGGGGCAGGCGGAAGCCGGCGGTGATGGCGCTGCCGGGCGGCAGAGCGAAAGCGACGGCGGCGAGGCACAGGGAGACCGCCTCGAGATCTGTCTTGAGGGCACCATCGACCGCGTCGACTACCTGCCCGGGGATCGCGTCAAGGTCATCGACTACAAGAGCGGCCGCGATACCTACCGGCGCGAGGAAGCGCTCGCCGGCTGGAAGCTGCAGCTGTTCGTCTATCTGCGCGCGGCCTGCGAAGAAAAGTACGAGCCGGCCGGTGCTTTCTACTTCCATTTCTCCGGCGGCAGCGTCGATGCCACCGGGTACGACACCGATCACCTGGCGGAACGCGTCGGCCAGGAGCTGCGCAAGTCGTTCTGCATGGATGGGTTTGTTGTCGACGATCCCGACGTCATCGAGAGCATCGACGGCGGACTCGAGGGCAGTTCGACGGTGATTCCGGTGCGGCGCAATAAGGATGGGAAGATGCATCAGTCGGCGGAGCGGCTGCTCGAACCGGAGGAAATGGCGCGCCTGCTGGCCGACGTCAACGCCGGCATGGATCGCCTCTGCCGGCGCCTCGCCGGCGGTGATATCGCCGTCCGGCCGCGCCGCACCCAGGCGCGCTCGGCCTGCACCTACTGCGGCTACCGCGGCATCTGCAAGTTCGACGTCACCTTCGACGGCTGCGAGTACGAACTGATCCGCCGCCCGCCGCGCAGCCGGAGCGGCAGCAAGTAAAAAAAGAAGCGGCCGACGGGCCGCCCGATGCAGAACAGCCGGCAGGCCGTCCTCCGGAGCGCGGTGCTTCGGAGGACAGCCCGCCGGCTGTCTGCGTCTTCACAGCTGTTTTTCCCTGCTGCTTTTTCTTTGCTGCCTTTTGCCGCTGTCTGTTCTTTGCTGCCGTTCGCCGCTGTCTGTTCTTTGCTGCCGTTCGCCGCTGTCTGTTCTTTGCTGCCGTTCGCCGCTGTCTGTTCTTTGCTGCCGTTCGCCGCTGTCTTTCCTTGCTGTGCCTTTCGTCCGCCAGCCGTTCAGCCGCACTTGCTGAAGCCGCAGCTGCGGCAGATCACGCAGCCGCCCTCGTGCTCGACGACGCCGCCGCATTCCGGACACTGGTGAATTTCGGAAGCCGCAGCCGGAACCACCGGTTCGCCGCTCGGGGCCGCCCCCGCCGGCGCCGCTTCGTTGCCTCGCGGCCCGCCGACCGGGGAGGCGCCGGAGACGGACTGAAAGCTGTCCGGCTTGCTGTAGACGCCGCCGTCTTTGTCCTCATCGATGTAGCGGGAGACCTTCATCAGAACCTTGGCGATCGCATCCGGACAGGAGGTGCAGTTCATGCCCTGCTGGCGGATCGTCGACGGGCAGCGGATGCCCTTGAGCTGGTCGTAAACCTCGTTGATCGACAGACCGCTGCGCAGCGCGACGCTGGCCAGCCGCGCCGTGGCCTCGCTCTGGCTGGGGCAGCCGCCGGCCTTGCCGGTGCTGGTAAAGACCTCGCAGATGCCGTTTTCGTCGTAGTTGACGGTGATGTAGAGATTGCCGCAGCCGATCTTCATTTTCTCGGTGAAGCCGCGGGTGACGGCCGGACGCGGGCGCGGCTCCAGTTCGCCGAAGGGCTGCGTCTCTTCGGTCTTGCCGTTGTTGACCCTGCCGATGTTCAGCACCTGGTTGTCGCGGCTGCCGTCGCGATAGATGGTTACGCCCTTGCAGCCGGACTCATAGGCGAGGCGGTAGACGCGGGCGACGTCCTCGCGTGTCGCGTCGTTCTTGAAGTTGACGGTCTTGGAGACGGCGTTGTCGGTGTGCTGCTGGAAAGCCGCCTGCATATTGATGTGGTCGACCGGTGCGATGTCGTGGGCGCAGACGAAGACGCGGCGGATCTCCTCGGGTATTTCCTCGCAGTGCGCGATCGTGCCGTCGCGGGCGATTTTGCGCCGCAGTTCGTCGCTGTAGACGCCGGCTTCCTGCAGCCGCTGCCGCAGGATCGGATTGACCTCGATCAGTTCGGTGCCGTCCATGACGTTGCGCACATAGACGTAGGCGAAGATCGGCTCGACGCCGGAGGAACAGCCGGCGATCATCGAGATCGTGCCGGTCGGCGCGATCGTCGTCACGGTGCCGTTGCGCAGCGGTTCCCCGTCGGCATAGATGCTCTCGCCAAAGAGCGGGAAAGCGCCCCGCTGCCGCGCCAGCTTGATGCTGGCGGCGTGGCCGACGCTGTTGATGTAGCTCATCAGCTTGTCGGCGAGAGCGACGCCCTCGGGAGAGTTGTAGGGGATGTTGAGCAGCAGCAGGAGGTCGGCAAAGCCCATGACGCCGAGGCCGATCTTGCGCGTGCCGCGGGTCGTATCGCGAATTTTTTTCAGCGGATAGTTGTTGATGTCGATGACGTTGTCGAGGAAGTGCACGGCATCCTCGACGGTGGCGGCGAGGAGGTCGTAGTCGATCTCGCAGCTGCCGTCGCTGCGGCGGCGGACCATGCGGGTGAGGTTGATCGAGCCGAGATTGCAGCTCTCATAGGGCAGCAGCGGCTGCTCGCCGCAGGGGTTCGTCGATTCGATCTCGCCGCGCGCAGGAACGATGTTGTCGCGGTTCAGGCGGTCGAGGAAGATGATGCCGGGTTCGCCGTTCTTCCAGGCCGCGTCGACGATCTCCTCGAAGACCTTGCCGGCGTTGAGGTGATCGACGGCAATGCCGCTCTTGGGATCGATCAGCTCGTACTCCTCGCGGTTCTCGGCGGCTTTCATGAACTCCTCGGTGAGGCCGACGGAGATGTTGAAATTGTTGATTTCGCTGTTGTCCTGCTTGCAGCGGATGAATTCGAGGATGTCCGGATGGTCGATGCGCAGAATGCCCATGTTGGCGCCGCGCCGGGTGCCGCCCTGCTTGACGGCTTCGGTGGCGACGTTGAAGACCTTCATGAAGCTGACCGGGCCGCTGGCGACGCCGCCGGTGGTGCGGACGGTCGCGCCCTTGGGCCGCAGACGGCTGAAGGAAAAGCCGGTGCCGCCGCCGGATTTGTGAATCAGCGCGGCGTTCTTGACGGCGTCAAAGATCTCCTCCATGCTGTCGCCGACAGGCAGCACAAAGCAGGCCGACAGCTGTCCCAGCGGCCGGCCGGCGTTCATCAGCGTCGGCGAGTTGGGGAGAAAGCGCAGACTGGTCATCAGCTCGAAAAAGCGTGCGCCGGTCTCCTCGATGTCGGCGTTCTCGTCGTAGCTGCGATCGGCCGACGCAACGGCATCGGCGACGCGGCGGAACATGCCTTCAATGTCCTCGATGACATTGCCGTCCGTATCCTTGCCGAGATAGCGCCTCTTGAGCACCTCGCGGGCATTGCTGCTGATATCAGAAATAGCCATACTTTCCTCCTTTGTGCGGCCGGCCGGGACGCTGCGGCGGTGCCGGCGGCAGACACTGCAAATTCTTTCGATTCGGAACTGTGCGCGGCGAAGCGAGCGCACCCTGCGTGACCGAATGGCCGGACGATCGCCGATCCGTCGGCGTGCAAAGACGCGTGCCGCGCACTTGAATTATACTACCAGATATGGGCAGGTGCAAGATCAAAACCACCAGATGTGCAAAAGATATGCGGCATTCACGCCGCCCGCCGGGAGACTCGCAGGCCGCTTCGGTGCTGCCCTGACGGGATTGCCGCGGCCGCCGCGGATGCGGCGCGCGATCGTACGGAATAGCTGCTGGGGAAACGGCCCGGGGATGATACAACCCGGGGAACTGCAAAGCGCGCGGCCGGGCGAGGGTGCCTGAACCGGCTGGAGGGCGGAAGTTAGCAGGGACCGCAGGGCGCGCGGCCGGGCGTGGACAGAACGGCGCGGGGACGCTATAATAGGGGGCGGAATAACCCCGGGAGGAGAACGAATTATGTCGAGAAAACACAAAGAAGAAGCCGCCTGCCCGGACTGCGGCGCCGTGCGCCGGGTCACCGTCTGGGACAGCATCAACCTGAGCAAAAATCCGGAGATGAAGGAGCGCGTGCTCAGCCGCTCCGCCTTCCGTTATCGCTGCCCGGCCTGCGGCAGGGAATCGCTGCTCGATTACGGCTTCCTCTATCACGACCCCCGGGCGCGGCTGATGATCTACTACGTCTGCAGCGACGAGGATGAAAAAGAGGCGCACGACATCTTTGCCGGCGAGAGCGATCTGATGGTGCTCAAAGCGGAGCTGCGCAGGACCTACACCTGCCGCATTGTGCGCACGCAGGAGGATCTGATCGAAAAGATCCGTCTCTTTGACGCCGGCCGCGACGATCGCGTCATCGAAGTCTACAAGGCTTTTGCGATGCTGGAAATTCTCGAGGGTGAGCCGGCATCGACGGCCGACCATCTGACCTATCTGTGCGATGACGAGGGCCGGGAAGCTTTCGCGATCACCGGCGGCGGCCGTCATCTCGGCAACGCCGCTTTTCAGGCCGGCTTCTACGACCAGCTGGCGGCGGCGCTGCGCGATCGTCTGCCGCGCGGCGAGTACCTGATCGACAACGCCTGGGCGCTGCGGATGATGAAACAGCTGAGCTAGACCGGAGCGGTGCGGCGGGCGGCCGGCGGCTGTCCTTCCGCGCTGCAGCGTCTGTCCGGTGGGCGCCGGCGGTGCAGTCTGCCCGGTGAGCGCCGGCGGTGCAGTCTGTCCGGTGGGCGCCGGCGGCACCGCCTATTCGATGGATTTCAGCGACTCGGTCATGCTGATCCGCCGCAGACGACGGGACATGACAAGAGCCACGAGCAGGGCGAAGACAAAGGTCACGACGAAGGAGAGCAGATAGCCGGACGGCGAGATGCGCACTTCAAAGTAGACGGTGGCCACGTTGATCTGATGCACCACGAAATGCAGCAGCCAGGTGCCCAGCGGCAGGCCGACGAGCGCGCCGACGGCGGTGAGGAGAAAGTTCTCGCGGAAGACGTAGGACGCCGTCTCGCCGGGGTAAAAGCCGAGCACCTTGATGGTCGCGATCTCGCGGATCCGCTCGGTGATGTGGATGCCGGTGAGGTTGTAGAGCACGATGAACGCCAGCGCTCCGGCGCAGAGGATGATCAGCAGAACCACTGCGGTGAGACTGCTCATCATCTCGTCGATGCGGTCGAGCATATCGCGGTTCGTGCTGACGGCGGTGACGCGGTCGCACTTTCTCGCTTTGGCGGCCGAAGCGCGCACCGCCGCCGCGGAAGCATCCGGCAGACGCACCCAGGCGGTCTTCAGCCGCGGCTCCCTGCCAAAGCCGTCGGCATACGTTTCCCTGCTGATGTAAATGTAATCATTGATGTAATTGTCGCAGAAGCCGGACACCTTTACCCGCATGCGCCGGCTCCCCTGGGTCAGGGTCACGGTATCGCCGACCCTGACTCCGTAGTGCTCCTGCAGGCGCTGGCACAGCACCGCGGTGCCGCGGCGCGGAAAGGCGACGGCCCGTTCTTCGCTGTGCAGATCAACAAAGTCGGAGAAGCCGGCGGCCCGGTCGGTCACCAGCGTGACGGTGCGCGTTTTGCCGGCGTTGGAAAACTCGACGCTCTCCTGATTGAGAAAGCGCACTTGCGCGCCGGCGCTGCCGCTCTGCACCGAGCGGCGGAAAGCCTGCTGCCGGGCGGCGCTGCTGTCTCCCGAAAAGGTCACCGTGTAATCGTACTTGTCGATTTCATTATACTGGTAATCGCCGATGCCGGCGATCGTGGTGCGGATGCCAAAGCCGGCGACGAGCAGTGCGGTGCAGCCGCTGATGCCGACGATCATCATCAGGAAGCGCTTTTTGTAGCGGAAGATATTGCGCAGCGAAACCTTCCAGAGAAAGCTGATGTGGTTCCACAGCGGCCGGATGCGTTCGAGGAGGATGCGGCGCCCGGCATGCGGCGCCTTGGGACGCAGCAATGCGGCCGGCGCGGAGCGCAGCTCGCCGGCACAGCAGATCCAGGCGGTGCCCACGGTGCACAGCAGGGCGGCGCCGAGCGAGAGCAGGAAGAGCCGCGGGCTGAAGACGTAGGCGATGCGGTCGGAAAAGTCGTACATCGAACCGTAAGCTTTCCAGATCGCGGCCGGGAACAGCCAGGTACCGAGGAAGTATCCGCTCAGGGCACCGATGCCGCCGGCGCTGCCGGCGTAAAAGAGGTATTTGCCGAGGATGGCGCGATTGCCGAAGCCGAGCGCCTTGAGCACGCCGATCTGCGCCCGCTGTTCGTCGATCATGCGCGTCATCGTCGTCATGCAGACCAGTGCGGCGACGAGGAAGAAAAAGAGCGGGAAGACGCGGGCCACGCTGCTGAGGATGCTGGTGTTGCTTTCGTAGGTGGCATAGCCGGGATTGGCGGCACGGGTCAGCACGTAGGTGCGGCCGGCGGAGATGTCGTCGATGGAGCGCTCGGCCTTGTCCAGCCTGGCGGCGGCGCGGTCGAGCTTTTTCTCCGCGGCAGCGAATTCGGCCTCGGCCTCGGCTTTGCCGGACTGCCAGGACTGCCGCTGTGCCGCCAGTTCTTCGCTGCCGCTGCGCAGTTCCCGCAGGCCGTCGCTGATCCGGCTGAGACCGCTGTCGACCTGTGCGCGCTGCCGCTGAAGCTGCCGCCGCTTCCGCTGCAGCTGCTGTTTCAGTGTGTTCAGCTGTGCGGCACCGTTTTCGCTGTCGCCGCCTGTGCCCGTGCCGCTGCCGGGGTCGCCTGTACCCGTGCCGCTGCCGGGATCGCCTGTGCCCGTGCCGCTGCCGGGGTCGCCTGTGCCCGTGCCGCTGCCGGAGCCGCCTGTACCCGTGCCGCTGCCGGGATCTCCTGTGCCCGTGCCGCTGCCGGAGCCGCCGGGCGCAGCAATATCCTGCGCCCCGCCTGCACCGGCGCCGGCGCTTGCCTGTGCGAGCGCCTTTTTGATGCGGTCGATAGAACTGTCGAGACGCTGGATCCCGGTGTCAAGCTGCCGACGCGCATTCTGCAGCCGGGTCTGCCGGCGCATCAGATCGGCTTTCTGTTCCGCCAGCTGTGCTTCCGCCTGATCGAGGCGGGCGGCCGCGGCTTCCAGCTTTTCTTCGCTCTGCTGCTTTTCTTTCTCGCAGGCGGCGCGGCTGCGGCGGTATCTGGCTTTCTGTTTGTTCAGCCGGCTGCGGGCACTGCGGACCAGTTTCTGCCGGCGCGCGGCCGAAGCGGCTTTGGCCGCCTTGCGGATGCCGCGCTTTTGATTGCGAATGTCCCGGTCGTAGGCATTGCTGAAAGCGGCAGACCCGGTCTCGACCGACACGTACAGTTCGCTGCCGGTGCTGCCGCGAAAGCCGGAGGGTAGGAGGGCAAAGAAGCCGCTGACGGTGCCGTCTCCGAGGGAGGTGGAACCGCGGTTGTAGTCCAGATAGAGCGGCGAAGCGATGGTTCCGACGACGCGGTAGGAGCGGCGGCGGAGTCGTTTTTTGGTGCTCTTTTCGTTGTCTGCGGCGAGACGGATGACGTCGCCGACAGCGATGCCGCTGCAGTGGGAATCGACGACGCACTCGCTGCCGCTGCGCGGCATGCGGCCTTTCTGCAGCAGGGGACGGTTGAGGTGCCGGTTCAGTGTGATCGCCTTGAAAACGCGTTCGCTGCCGGAGCGGTCGGTGATCAGCACATCGAGTGTCTTTGAAACTTCGACGTTTTTGACGCCGTCCGCCGCCGCGACGCGCCTGGCGCTGTCGTCATCGTATCCCAGCGTGGAAACCAGCTTGAAGTCGTAGAGGGACTGCTGCGACACGTAGTCGGCGGCGGTTTTGACCATGCAGCTGCGGGTGACTTTGAGACCGGCAAAAAAGCCGACGCCGAGCGCCACGATCGACAGGATCGCGAGATATCTTCCCAGCGATTGGCGGATTTCGCGCAGTGCGGATCGTCTCAGCATCGGACTCACCACTCAATCTCTTCGATCGGACGCTGGGCGTCGTTGACGTGTTCGTCGTAGATAGTGCCGTTGCGCATGCGGATGACGCGGTTGGCCATCGCCGTCAGCGCCTGATTGTGGGTGATGATGAGTATGGTCATGCCGGTGCGGCGGCCGGTGTCCTGCAGCAGTTTGAGGATGGCTTTGCCGGTCTGGTAATCGAGTGCGCCGGTCGGTTCGTCGCAGAGCAGCAGCTTGGGATTCTTGGCCAGTGCCCGGGCGATGGCGACGCGCTGCTGTTCGCCGCCGGAGAGCTGCGCCGGAAAATTCTGCATGCGGTCGGCCAGTCCGACTTCGCGCAGAACTTCCGCCGGATCCATCGGATCGCGGCAGATCTGCGTCGCCATGGCGACGTTTTCCAGGGCCGTGAGGTTGGGAATCAGATTGTAGAACTGAAAGACAAAGCCGATTTCAAAACGGCGGTAAGCCGTCAGCCGGCGCGGCGTGTAGGCGGAAATTTCGCTGCCGTCGAGCGTCACCCGGCCGTCGGTGAGCGTGTCCATGCCGCCGAGAATATTGAGCAGAGTCGTTTTGCCGGCGCCGCTGGCACCGACGATGACGGCGATTTCACCCTGTTCGACGGTAAAGCTGGCATCCCGCAGCGCCTCGATTTCGACTTCGCCCGCCTGATAGATTTTGCGTACGTGTTCGGCAGTCAGGTAACTCATCTCGCCCGCCCTCCCTCTGTTTTCATGGTACCATAAACGGCGGCTGAGATCACGCACTTTTCAGAAAATACGCCGCCGCGGATGCGCTCCCGCGGAGGCGCGGATGCGGCGCGGCATTCGGGCGGACAAAAGGCCGCAGGACCAGGCGGCAGCGATCCGGGCTGCAGAAGGAAACGGCATAAAACAGTCAGGCGATGCCGCCTGACCGGGGATGTTTTTTCATGCCGTACCGCAGGGATAAGGAGACCGCGCCGTGCGCGTTACTCGCCCTGTGCCGGAGAAGCTGCAGTGCCGCGCGCTGTGCTGCCGAGGAAGCCGGCGATCTGTTCGGCGGCGATGTAGCCTTCGTAGTAGAGCCGCTGGAGAACGTCGGGATCGCGGGTCAGCAGGCCGATGCCCTCGGTGTTTTCGGGGGCGATGATCAGCGCCCTGCCTTCGCGTTCCGCCTCCAGCAGATCGGCGCGCTGCAGGTTGTAGGTCTTGTAGCGGTATTTCAGCGCGTTGGCTGCCTTCGGCCAGTGCAGCCGCAGCAGGCGGGCGTAGGGCGCATCCCTGCGGGCCCGGCGGATGAAGTCCCGGGAACGGCTGAGGAGAACGACGACCTTGTCGCAGCCGTCCCGCTGTGCCCGGGCAAGCGGAATCGGATCGCTGAGACCGCCGTCGAAATAACTGCGGCCGTCGTGTTCGTAGGCTTTATCGAGCAGGGGCACGTTGCTGGAGGCCTTGAGCGGAAAGTAGTCGTTGCGCTGAAAGTCGCTCTTGTCAAAGTAGACCGGCAGACCGCTGTCGGCATCGGTCGCGACGACTTTGAAGGCCGCCGGATTGGCCATCATCGCGTCGTAGTCCAGCGGATCCTCGCCGTCCTCGTTGGTCAGGCCGGAGTAGATGTAATCGACGTCAAAGTAGCCCTTCTTGTGCGGTGCGTTGCGCAGGCTCATATACTCCGGCCGCCCGGCGTAGTCAACGTAAAAGCGCAGATTGCGGCCCACCTGTCCGGCCAGATAGGAGACCAGATTGCCGGCACCGGCCGAGACGCCGAGGCAGTAATCGAAATGAATGTCGTTCTTGCAGCACCAGTCGAGTACGCCGGCGCCGAAAGCGCCGCGCAGACCGCCGCCGGTGTCAATGATTCCGTTCATGGCGGAGTTCCTCCTTTTACCGCTGAGTCCTCTTTTCAATATCCCTTTTGATTGCTGCGGCCGGCCGTGCCGCGGCGGCGCTTTCGGCGCCTCCAGCCGTACGGTTCGCCGCGGGAGCGTTCGCTGCGGACCATCCCCTGTTTAGTATACTCCGATCGCGCCGCCTTGTCTCCGACAAATTCGGGAACCTGTTCAAGGCCGCGCAGGGGCGAGGGCCGCGGCATGCCGCGGGGCGGCCGCATGGCCCGGTTTGTCTGACATTGTAACATAGTTTTTAAAACAATGTTATATTTTTATATTTACCATATGATACATTGTGATATAATGCCGTTATCAGAAGTTTCGCAAGGGGCCGTCCACAGTTTCGCAAGGGGCCGTCCACGCCGCCGCATCGGCGTCCGGAGGCCGTGCGAAGAGGCCGCGCCGCTGCAGGACCGCGCCGGCGTCCGGAGGCCGGGCGCAGGACCGTACCGCCGCAGAACCGCGCCGGCGTCCGAAAATATGTGGAAGGGCGGGCCGCCCGGCAGCGCCGTGTTTGACGGGCCGTTCGAAGAAGGGAAGACGCATGAACAGCATAAAATATAAAGACGCACTCTACGAACCGCGCAGACTGGATGATCTGCGGGATCTGATCAAGAGCAGCACCCGCATCTGGGGTGACAAGCCGGCGTTCCTGGTCAAGGACGATCATAAGGAACCGTTCCGGCCGATCAGCTTCCGCCAGTGGGATCGCACGGTCGACGCGCTCGGCACGGCGCTGATCGACCTCGGACTCAAGGATAAAAAGATCGCCGTGATCGGCGAGAACAGCTATCAGTGGGTGACGACGTACTTTGCGACGGTCAACGGCACCGGCGTCATCGTTCCCATCGACCGCGAGCTGAAGCCGCCGGAAATCGCCAATCTGCTCAACCGCGCGCAGGTGTCGGCGCTGGTCATCTCGAAGAAGATGCGCCCGGTCATCGCCGAGGTGCTGCCGCTGCTCGAGCAGCCGCTGGAATACCTGATCGATATGGCAGCGGCAGAGGACAGCAGCGAGGCGACGTCGTGGAACCGCCTCGTCGAACGGGGCGAGCGGCTTCTCGATGACGGCGACCGCCGCTTTCTCGATGCACCGATCGACCGCGGCGCCATGTGTTCGCTGCTCTTCACTTCCGGCACCACCGGCCTGGCCAAGGGCGTCATGCTCAGTCACCGCAGCATCGCCAGCAATGTCTACAACATGAGCAAGTACGTCAACGTCGACGGCTACGTCGGCCTCTCCGTGCTGCCGATGCACCATACCTATGAAATGACCTGTCACGTCTGCACCGGGCTCTTCCAGGGCTTTACGCTGGTCGTCTGCGAGGGGCTCAAGTACATCCTCGCCAATATGCGGGAGGCGCACGTGACGATCATGCTGGCCGTGCCGCTGATTTACGAGAACATTCACCGCCGGATCATGATCAATGCCAGAAAGCAGGGCAAGCTGCCGCGCCTGCAGCGTGCCATCGCGCTGTCGAAAAAGCTGCACCTCTACAACCATCCGAAGATCTGCCGCCGCCTCTTTCACGAGATCCACGAACAGACCGGCGGCCATATCGTCCAGTTTATCGCCGGCGGCGCCGCCATCGACCCGAAAGTCGTCGAGGATTTTGAGGCGATGGGCTTTCCCTTTATCCAGGGCTACGGCATGACCGAATATTCGCCGATCATCGCCGTCAACAAGGATCGCTACAGCAAGGCGGACGCGGCCGGACTGCCGATGCCGGAGACCGAGATCAAGATCGTCGATCCCGACGCCGACGGGATCGGGGAGATCTATTGCAAAGGGGAAAGTACCATGGTAGGATATTACAATAACCCCGAGCAGACCGCGGAGGCGTTTGACGGCGAATGGCTGAAAACCGGCGATTACGGCAGCTTTGATGAGGACGGCTTTCTCCATGTGGCCGGCCGCAAGAAAAACGTCATCGTCACCAAGAACGGCAAGAACGTTTTCCCCGAAGAGGTCGAGTATTACCTGCAGCAGAGCGATTTCATCGAAGAGGTGCTGGTGCACGGCGTCGAGGATGATCGCACCGGCGATACCGTCATCAAGGCAGAGGTCTATCCCAGCTACCACAACATCGAAATGACCGTCGGCGTGCAGGACGAAGAGGGACTGCGGGCGCTGCTCAAGGACGAAATCGACAGGGCCAATGAACAGATGCCGCTGTACAAGCGCGTGCGCCGCTTTGATATCCGCAAGGAGGAATTCAGCAAGACGACCACGCGCAAGATCAAGCGGTATACCGATGTAAATATGGACAAGGGAGAAGGAACGAAATGCTGAGTGTGGAGGAGTACCGCAGGAAAAAAGCAGAGGACATGGATTACGCCCGAGCGATCGTAGACGGCATCAATGCCGACCCTCGTCCGGGCGTCCTTTATAAAGAAAGCCGGCCGATCACCGACGTGCGCCATATGATCGTCACCAGCGTCGAACTCTTCGGCGACAACGTCGCTTTCCGGCAGAAGTATGGCCACGACGGGCTCTACCAGACGATCACCTATCGGGAGATGCTGCGCCGCATGAACGCCCTGGGAACGGAACTGCTGGCACAGGGCTTCGGCGGCGAGCGCATCGGCGTGGTCGGCGTCAACTGCTCGGAATGGGCGATCGCCTATCTGGCCGTGCTCAACGGCGTCGGCGTCGTCTGCCCCCTCGACAAAGAGCTGCACGCCGGCGAACTGGAGGAACAGTGCGTGCGCGCCGGCATCAGCTGCGTGATCTGCGGCGGCGAGAAGCTGGAAAAGACGTTCCGGCAGATCATCGACGGCGGCCGCACGAAGATCCGCCGGCTGATCCGCATGGACACGGGGCAGGCCGACGGCGAGATCTGGTCGCAGGCGGAGCTGATCGCGCAGGGACAGCAGCGCATCGACGACGGCGACCGCGCCTATCTCGACGCGCAGATCGACGCCACGGCGATGAGCATTCTGCTCTTCACCTCCGGCACGACCGGCACCGCCAAGGGCGTCATGCTCAGTCACCGCAATATCGCCGTCGACCTGATGATCTCGCCGACCGTTCTCAAGGTCAATCCCTGGGATGTGTTCTTCTCGGTGCTGCCGCTGCACCACACCTACGAGTGCACGAGCGGCTTCCTGATCCCCCTCTACAAGGGCGCCAGCATCGCCTACTGCGAGGGGCTCAAGTACATCACCCGCAACATGGCCGAGGCGCATCCGACGATGTTCCTGGCGGTGCCGGCGATCTTCGAGGCGATCTACAAGCGCATCTGGCGCACGGCCCGCAAGGCCGGCAAGGACAAGGTACTGCGGCGCGCGATCAAGCTGAACAACGCCCTGAAAAAAGTGCACATCGATCTCAGCCGCCGGCTTTTCAAGGACGTCCACGCCGTCTTCGGCGGCCGCATGCGCGAGCTGATCTGCGGCGGCGCCGCGATCAGCCCCGACACGCTGCGGGGCCTGCGCGACTTCGGCTTTGTCGCGCTGCAGGGCTACGGCCTCACCGAATGCGCGCCGATGGGCGCGATCAACCCGGATCAGATGCCCAGGGATACGGCGCTCGGCTATCCGTTCCCGTCGATGCAGGTCAAGGTCATGTACCCGGACGAGGACGGCATCGGCGAGTTCTGGATCAAGGGCGGCAACGTGATGCTCGGCTATTACGAGGATCCCGAGGCCACCGCGGCGGCGATCGAGGACGGCTGGTTCAAGACCGGCGATCTCGGCTACCTCGACGAGGACGGCTACATGGTGATGACCGGGCGGCGCAAGAACGTCATCATCACGAAGAACGGCAAGAACGTCTTCCCCGAGGAACTGGAATTCTACCTCTCGGAAATTCCGCTGATCAGCGAATCGATGGTTTTTGCCGACAGCACCGCCAATGAAGAGGATACGACGATCGCGGCGGTCATCCGTCTCGACCCCGAGGAGGTCAGGGAGCGGTGTCCCGATGCCGACGACGCCGAACTGGAAGCGCGTGTCTGGGAGGAAGTGGACCGCGTCAACGCCGGCCTGCCCTTCTTCAAGCGCATCAAGCGGATTATTCTTCGCAGGGATGAATTCGTCAAGAACACTTCGAACAAGATCATCCGCTTTGCCGAGGAAAACCGCCGCGCGTAAAAATTGACAAATGCGGGGCGGGACTATATAATAAATCGGATACCAACTACGGAAGGAAGGGAACAACATGGCTGACGAAGTATTATTAACCAGAGAAGGCTATGAGAATCTCAAAGCCGAATACGAAGAACTGGTTTCCGTCAAACGGAAAGAAGTTGCGGAAGAACTGAAGGAAGCCCGCGCGTTCGGCGATATCTCGGAAAACGCCGAATACGACGCGGCCAAGGAAAAGCAGGCCGAACTGGAAGAACGCATCAGTTCCCTCGAGGACAAGATGCGCAATGCCAAGATCATCGAAATCGACGAAGCCGACGCCGATAAGGTCAACATCGGCAATATCGTCCGCATTCGGGAAACGGCCAGCGGTGACGAGGGCGCATATACCATCGTCGGTACGACGGAAACCGATCCCTTTGCGAATCGGATTTCCAATGAATCGCCGGTCGGCAAGGCGATCATCGGCCACCGCGTGGGCGACGTCGTCGAGGTTGAGGTCAAGGATCGCGATATCCGGCTCAATTACGAAATTCTTGAGATTCGCCGGACCGATCACCACGTCGAGGCGGCCAAGGCAAACTGATCGGCCTGACTGCGACCGGAAGGCGGAAAGAACCGGCTGATCGACCGCACTGTGAACGGCAGGCGGCCAGAGAACCAATCGGCCCTGCCGCGAGCGGCAGACGGCGAAAGCCGGTAGGCGGGCCGGTGCGGAGCCGGTTCGGAAGATGAGCAGATGACCGCGGCGCGTCTGCACGGCGGACCGCGGATTGCACAGGCGGCGGCGCAGGAGCGCTGCCGCGTTGTACGTTACAGAGAAGAAACTATGAGGGAAGAGAATGGGTGACAACAACCAAAAGCGGAACGGAAAGCCGCAGGACGGCATCAGCGAACAGGCGCGCATCCGCCGCGACAAGCTGGCGGCACTGCAGGAAGAGGGCAATGACCCGTTTCTGATCACAACCTATGATCAGACGCATCACAGCGGAGAGATCAAGGAACGCTATGAAGAACTGGAGAACAGCGACGTATCCGTCGCCGGACGGATGATGTCCAAGCGTGTCATGGGCAAGGCGTCGTTCTGCCACATTTCGGATCTGCAGGGCAGCATTCAGGTGTATCTGTCCCGGGATGATCTCGGTCAGGAAGCTTACAAGGCATTCAAAAAGCTCGACATCGGCGACATCATCGGCGTGCGCGGCTTTGTCTTCAAGACGAAGACCGGCGAGATCACGGTGCACGCCAGAGAGGTGACGCTGCTCTCGAAGAGCCTGCAGCCGCTGCCGGAAAAATTCCACGGTCTGACCGACACCGATCTGCGCTATCGCCAGCGCTACATCGATCTGGCTACCAACGAGGAAGTACGCGATGTCTTCATCAAGCGCACGAAGATCATCCGCTCGATCCGCAACTACCTCGACGGCGAGGGCTTCCTCGAGGTCGAGACGCCGATGCTGGTCAGCAACGCCGGCGGCGCTTCGGCGCGTCCGTTCGAGACGCATTTCAATGCCCTGAATACCGATTTCAAGCTGCGCATTTCTCTCGAGCTTTACCTCAAGCGGCTGATCGTCGGCGGTCTCGAGCGCGTTTACGAGATCGGCCGCGTCTTCCGCAACGAGGGCCTCGATACGCGGCACAACCCGGAATTCACGCTGATGGAACTCTATCAGGCCTACACCGATTACCACGGCATGATGGATCTGACCGAAAACATGTTCCGCCACGTCGCGCAGGAAGTGCTGGGTACGACGACGATCGAATACAACGGCGCGGTCATGGACCTCGGCAAGCCGTTCAAGCGCGTCACGATGATCGATGCGGTCAAGGAGTATGCCGGCATCGACTGGAACGAGGTTGAGGATCTCGAACAGGCGCGCCGGCTGGCCGACGAGCACCACGTCGAATACGAGGAGCGCCACAAGAAGGGCGACATCCTCAGCCTGTTCTTTGAGGAATACGCCGAGCAGCATCTGATCCAGCCGACTTTTGTCATGGATCATCCGATCGAGATTTCGCCGCTGACGAAGAAAAAGCCGGGTCATCCCGAACTCGTCGAGCGCTTTGAACTGTTCATGAACGGCTGGGAAATGTGCAACGCCTATTCCGAGCTCAACGACCCGATCGACCAGCGGGAGCGCTTTCGCGCCCAGGATGCGCTGGCGGCGGCCGGTGACGAGGAGGCGCAGCACACCGACGAGGACTTTCTCCATGCGCTGGAGATCGGCATGCCGCCGACCGGCGGCATCGGCTACGGCATCGACCGCCTGGTCATGCTGCTGACCGGCGCCAAAGCCATCCGCGACGTGCTGCTGTTCCCGACAATGAAGTCCATCAGGGAGTGATGATGCCCGGAAAACCAGTGTTTATGCGGGTTTGAGAAGATGAAGGAGCCGCAGATTTCTACATCTTACATCAAACTTACATCAAACGGTGCAGAAAACCATGCAAGAGAAAAACAATCGTACATTTGCTTTCAAGAAAGCCCTGAGAAATCAATATTCTCGGGGCTTTTTCAGGCTTGAAAATACATGCCGGAAGAATTCGCAGACTATATCCTCCCCTCATATTCCTCTATACTCTGTATAGAACGATAGGGGAGGTGTGAATCTATGGACAACAGTTTTGCTTCGGTTCACCCGGAGCTTGTTGGTGAATGGTCAGAGCGAAATACTCAGCTGTCTCCGGATCAGGTTACATATGGATCAAATAAAATAGTATGGTGGAAAGCAAGCTGCGGCCACGAATGGCAGGCAAGCCTGAAAAGCCGTTCTGCCGGTGAGAGTTGCCCGATCTGTTCCGGGAAAAGAGTCGTTCCGGGAATCAATGACCTGTCTACCCTAAAGCCGAGGCTGGTACAAGAGTGGTCTGATCTGAACGAAATAAAACCAACCGAAGTTGGCGTCGGATCACATAAGAAAATTTTGTGGCATGGCGTCTGCGGACACGAATGGACGGCTTCCGTAAAGAGTCGTGTTAATGGCAGCGGCTGTCCATACTGTTCACACAATAAAGTACTGGCTGGTTTCAACGATCTCGCTTCTCGGTATCCTGATGTCGCGGCGGAATGGTCTGATAGAAATGCTCCTTTGCAGCCGACAGAGGTAACCGCATTTGCCAACCGAAAGGTCTGGTGGAGATGCCGGGAGGGTCACGAGTGGCATACGCTGATTTCGACCCGCTCTGGAGGAAGCAAATGTCCATATTGCAGTGGGATCAGGCTGTTAACTGGATTTAACGATCTTGCGACAAGGTATCCGAGACTTGCGGATGAATGGTCCGGAAAAAACGAGCCGCTGATGCCGAATATGATCAATGAAAAATCCAGGAAGAACATATGGTGGCATTGCAAGAAATGCGGCTTTGAATGGAAAGCAGTCGTGTATTCACGTGTCAGGGGCAGCGGCTGTCCGGTATGCGCCGACAGACAGATCATGAGTGGGTACAACGATCTTGCAACGACAAACCCACATCTTCTTTCTGAGTGGGATTATGAAAAGAATACGACGATCAGTCCGGAAATGGTTTCAGCAAACTCTTTGAAAAGTGTTTGGTGGAGGTGCGGCTGTGGACATTCGTGGAAAGAAAAAATCCAAAAGCGGGTATTTGAAGGTGAGGGATGTAAAGTATGTGAGCATGAGTTTCAAAGCGTATTACCCCAGCTGGCAATCAAGTATTATGCCGAAAGGAATGGGCTGAGAACCCGGTTTTATGCCGCTGAAGTTATCGGATTACCTCTTGATGCTTATATTCCGGAAGAAAGACTTGCTATTTCTGTCCATACAGAAACGGAGGCAATGGAAAGAGTAAAAGAGTATTTATGCCGACAGAGGGGAATTCGTTATATAAAGATGCCATATAGGAATCGTAGAGATGTATCAGGCTACATGCATGATATTATGACGGTGTTCCAGATAGCGCATATTTACTTTTCAACGGATGTTGACAGAGACCTTGTTTATATCAGAACCCGATTTATGGAATGGAGAATCAAACAGAAGCCTTTGCAGACAGGAGGATAAATTATGTGGTGGAAAAAGAAAGAAAAGTATTATCTCTATCTTACATACAATGAACTGCGGGTCGTCATGGCCAGCCTGGTCCATTGCAAAAACAAGCTGATCCGCGAAGGCAGGTACACCGACTGTATCGACGAAATGATCGTGAAGATAGCCAGCCTGATGTGAAAGCCTACAATTACATACCGTTTCTTTGAGAGCCGCTTATTCTAACGCAGAGTAAGCGGCTTTTTCCATTTCCCGTACATAGCCGCCTGTTGCCGCAGGCGGCTAAATCTATGAAAAGGAGGAAGTCATGCAATGGCAAACACAAAGGTTATCGTCGTAGCCAATCAGAAAGGCGGTGTCGGCAAAAGTACGTCTGTGTACTGTATCGGCGCGGGGCTTGTCACCGCTGGGCACAAAGTCCTGCTTGTGGATGTGGACCCGCAGGGCGATCTGACAAAGATGCTGGGCCAGCGTAAGCCCCATGAGCTGTCGCTGACCCTGGCAAACAAGATGAATGATGTTGTTGCAGGTATCAACGCTGCGGAACATCCGGAAGTTATGCACCATGCGGAGGGCTTTGATTTCATCCCGGCCAACCGGACGCTCTCTGCCGTAGAGGTGGGGCTGGTCAACGTGATGAGCCGGGAAACCGTGCTGCGGCAATATCTGGACAACGTAAAGAAGAATTACGACTATGTGCTGCTGGATTGTCGTCCGTCCCTCGGTATGCTGGTCATTAACGCCCTGTCCGCCTCAGATTATGTTCTGATTCCTGTGCAGGCAGATTACCTTGCGGCGGAGGATATGACGGAGTTGATCGGCACGGTGCAGAGTATTAAAAGACAGATCAATCCCAAGCTAAAGGTGGGCGGCGTGTTCCTGACGATGGCGAATGAAACAAATTTCCGCAGGGATATTGTGAAATCGTCCGTGAGAACTTCGGAAAATATCTTCCAGTCTTGCAAACCGTTATCCCCTCTACGGTGCGTCTGGCAGAGATCAGCACCGCAGACAAAAGTATCTTTTTACATGAACCAAAAGGGAAAGCGGCGGACGCCTATCGCAGTCTGGTGAAGGAGGTGATGAGCATTGGAGAAAAAGAGCGCAGCCGAGCTTCTGACCTCGGTAGATGATCTTTTTACCACGCAGGCAGAACGGGACGAGGCAAAACGGGAAACAGTAAAGAGTATTCCCATATCAGAAATCAGTGA
This sequence comes from Anaerovoracaceae bacterium, assembly GCA_050953425.1. Classification (GTDB taxonomy): domain Bacteria; phylum Bacillota; class Clostridia; order Peptostreptococcales; family Anaerovoracaceae; genus RUG100. The sequence goes on from JBMNMQ010000003.1 coordinate 210,746, forward strand.
CTTCCCGAATCACCCCTTTAAGGTGCGGATGGATGAAGCCATGTTGGAAATGGCAGAAAGTGTAAAGCAGTACGGGGTGCTTGTTCCGGCAATGGTACGTCCCAAGCCAGAGGGCGGCTATGAGATGGTGGCTGGACACCGGCGCAAGCTGGCCGCGGAATTGGCGCAGCAAACGGAAATCCCATGCCTTGTCCGCGAACTTACCGATGATGAAGCCGTAATTATCATGGTGGACAGCAACTTGCAACGGGAAAAGATCCTGCCATCGGAGAAAGCCTTTGCATACAAGATGAAGCTGGAAGCTATGAAACGACAAGGACAACGCGGCGACTTAACTTCGGACCCATCGGGGCCGAAGTTGCATTCACGATCAAATGAGGAATTGGCAGCAAGTAGTCCGGATGGAAAAACACAAATACAACGCTATATACGCCTGACATATCTTATCCCACCTTTGTTAGACATGGTGGACGAAGGCAAGATCGCCATGAGGCCAGCCGTGGAGCTGTCCTACCTACCCGAAAACGAGCAGACCGCCTTACATGAAACGATGGGAATGGAGGATTGCACCCCTTCCCACGCACAGGCCATCAAGCTGCGTAGATTCTCAGAGGAAGGGAAGCTGAATGAGGAGGTGGTCCTGTCCATCATGCAGGAAGAAAAGCCAAATCAGAAGGAACAGGTGCGGATACCGAGAGACCGTATCAGCAAGTATTTCTCGCCGGGGACGTCCGCAAAGACCATTGAAGATACCATCATCAAGGCGTTGGAGCTTTACCGAAAGCGCCAGAGAGACAGGGAGAGATAAGACCATTACCGCCAAGGGGGACGTGTGCCCTGTTGTTGGAAAACGTCTGTGTTTTGTTTCCCCCTCTCCACACCTCACCCCCTGTTACCAGCTGTACCAGCTGAAAAAAGAAAACTGACGACTTTCACTTCCTGCGGGATTGCCGACACGGAGGCTTTTCTTTTTCAGCCGGTAGGCAACATTGGCAAGACAAATGCCAGACCACCCACCAGAGAACGATGCGCAGAAAAACAGCGGCCATACCAGCAAGAGGATGGTCGCTGTTTTGAGCAAAGAAAATGGGATTTTGCAGTCAATGACCTCTGTGCTTCTGCTTACGCTTTTGCTGCTTCAGGTCAAACTGACGCTGCTTTTCCGCTTCCTTCTCGTTCCTTGCTCTGTTGTTTGCGTTCGGTTTTGGATTCCTCCAACTGCAACTGTAAAGCCTGCTGTGATTTTGTCCCGCACACCGTTGTTCTGCAACTGCTTTCTTGCGTTTCTCTGTCTGCGTTTCGGATTGTCAGCAACCTGCTTTACGTTAGTGGAGACGGGTGGGCTGAATTTGAGTTCGTAGTAGTGGTGAAGTATGAAGTCGTACACTTCATAATCCTTTGGCTCTGCGCCAAACGTGACTTTGGAAACCGTCAACTTTCCGTTCTCGATCCGCTCAAAGACTCCGACCCAAAACGGTGGATCGAAAAATACGGTCAGCTTTCCACTTGCCTGTTCCATGAAGATCCCTCCTTAGATGTGGTACAGGCAAAGAACGGACAACCCAAGGAGGGAGGGTTACTTACCCTGTCAGGATGGACAGGACGGCCGGGCTACCTACCGGCTCTGGCACGCGGAAAAGGCGTGCGTTTCGTTTTTATCTTTGCTTTGCAGCTTCCGCCCGGCATTACCGTACCTGGAATCTGCAAGATCATTATAACAGGAAAACAGGACAATTCTATATGGGAATTAGCAATAGTTCCGATGCTCCAATGCCCTATCCCGGGACGCCAGAGGCCAAAGGATAGAATTGTTCACATTTCTATGCTATACTAACTAAAATATTGGCAAACTGGGACCTGAGAGGATCACTCATGGATATAAGATTTGAAAAAGGGATAAGCAAAGACAACGTTCTACTTTTGTGTGAGTGGTCTAATGAAAAGGGAAAAGAATTTCAAGAGCAATGGATGGACCAAAGATTTCTTATCTCCTGAATTATGAAAAGATTAAAGAAACTGGAAAATGTTTTTTCTATCCTCGATGAAGAGAAGTTTATCGGGATGATACAAGAAGTACGAATCGACAAGGATAATGTTCACATAGGAGATTCGTATTGGATCCCCGAAAAACCGGATTAGGTCTTGGAACAGAGGCGATGAAGGGATTTGTGGACTTCATTTTTGAGGATGCCAATATTAAAAGTATCTCTTTAACAGTTTTTGATTTCAATCAAAGCGCAAAGAGACTCTATGAGAAACTTGGTTTTGAAATTGAAGAGGTAATTGAAACTCCAAAACGGAAATACATTATGAAAAGGTTTAGATAAATCGTCAATTTGAGGAGGACGTAATGAACAACAAGTTTAGTACAATAGCATTGATTCTCGCTGGGTTAGTTTGCGGGTTTCTGATACTTGAATGGTTCAATCCTACATCATCACTTACATATTTCTGTCAATGGTAGCTGTTGCTGTGATAGATATTGCCCTTGCCATAATGGGTATAAGAAAACAGAAATCTGCACTAAGCATAATTGCATTAGCAGCCGCTGCGGTATCGGCAGGAATTATGATTATAATACTTGGGATAATGCTCATTATGGGGATGGGGGCATAATAGCAAATTCCAGTTGAACTATCAACATAGGGGTGGCGGTCAATAATGCTGTTGTCCTCTCTAATTAAAAATTGAAAATTCACCGCCCATCATGGCGGCACACGAAGCAGTAAGTCTTTTAAGAAGATTTACTGCTTTTTTGTTGCCCTGCAAAGAAGGTAATTTCACGGAAAGGAGGCTGTCAGAATGGATACGAAAACCATCGTTGGAATCGTGCTTGTTGTCGCGGTTGCCGGTGCGCTGGCGTTCCTGAAGATCAGGTCCAGACGCAAGTAAACACCCTGGGCGGCGTACTTTGCCGCCCTTTACATATCCCATCAAGAAAGGATATTTTCGATATGAAACGAGAACGATTTGAGCAACGACTTTTTCGTATCTTTGCCGAGGCCGGGTATTCCCCGGTGCAGCTTCTGTCGGTCACACCGGAGGAGATGGTGGAGATACCGGGGATCACGGTGACGAATATCCGTGCTGTCCTCTGTGTACAGAACAAGGTGCTGTCGGAAAAGAACCGGAACCGGGCAGGCAGCCTTCTGTAAAAGGCTCTGCGGGAGATCAAAGAAAGCGAGGGACAATGACATGAGTTTACGAATCAATGAAGGATATATCATCACCGACTCCATCCACATAGGCGAGTACGAGTTTGTGCTTGGCGTCAGCCAGCATATCGCCAATGACTTTGTGACATGGCGCTGCAATAACGGCAACTATTACTATTGGGGGCACTACCACAATGACCTGTTCAGCGCAGAAAAAGACCTTGTGGAGCGCGCCGCAGAGAAGGTGCGGGAGCTACAGGAGGTGCTTGACGCAAAAAAAGCAATGGAGCCGACCTTCTCCCCGTGGGGTGAGGTGCAGACCTGCAAGGAACTCTGCCGCGGCGTTTATTCCGTCAGCACGGCGGGACATGGCGGCCTTATGGCACATCTGGATGTGGCGGACAAGGTTTTTTCCGTAGCTGCCCAGAAATGCGGCTTTACAGAGGGACGCTATCTCTGCTTTGAGGAGGACTGTGACGAACAGGTGGCGATCCGGGAGCTGATGGATAAAAAGCTGTTCAAAGCGCCGGTCAATGACCAGTTCCCTCCGGGACAGTACGAAAAGGTGATCGACGCCAGTATCCAGGCATACCACCCGGATTACTGGAGCTTCCGAAAGACGCACCTGTTAAAAGCTCTGGAGAATGGTGGAAACATGAAAAAGAAGGAAAAGGAGCGTGAGCGATGATGGAACTGCAAATCAGAGAAATGACGCCGCAGGAGCGGCATTACTGCTATTCCCAGAGTGCGCAGATCGAGGCGCAGACCGGCTGCATCGGTCATCTGCGGGCAGATATGGACAGCAACGGCAAAGGATTCCTTCCCTCCTGGAATGACCACCGGGGCGATCTAAAGACGCAGGAGTTCAAGGACGAGCTCAAGGCAGTGATCGACGCCTTGCGCTTTGACCGAAGCTATGGCGGCATCCTGAAAGACCGGGACAGCCTTTCACGCTACTGCTACAGCCACCTTGAAGCCAGCTTTGATAATGACATGGAATGGGGCTTCCGTGCGGATACGCCCGATTATACCTATATGCTCCGGCTAAATCCCCATAAAGGCGAGTACAACCTGTACTGCTACTGCTTCCAGCGCGTTTGGCTGGAGCAACATATGAAGTGCGCAGAGAAAGGCATCCGCTTTATTACCCCGGATTACCGGGAGAGGTTTAAGATCGCGGACGGCGAGCAGATCCGGATCACGGGCCAGGATGGCACAAAACGAGACTGCGTCTGCCGGTATATTGACGACTACCACCTGGAAGTCGGAAGCAACCTTTATCATATCTGTGAGCTTGCCGAGCGTCTGGAACAGGCAGGTAATACAGTCATCCCTCTGCGTGCAGACCTCCCGGAGAAATGCTTTGTCTATGTGGAATCCACAAACGAGATCGGGATCGTCACGAAAGGCGAAAAAGGATATATCCCGCTGGGACAGAAACCGGAGGGCGTTTCTGTCCGGGAGGGCGCTGCGCTTCTCAACGAGACACAGGGCGTCACCAAAGCACAGGCGGAGGCCATGAAAGCCGGTTCCCTGTTTGGCTGGGATACGCCTGCTGCGGACCCGAAGAACTATGACGGTGCCGGGAAACCCCTCCGGCCAAAGCACAGAGAGCGAGGCGAGGCGCGATGAAAGCAGAAAAGCATATCATCTGGAGCAACTACTTTCTGGACTATGACGACTGGAAGGCTGACCTTGAGGAACTGTATCCGGACTTGTCCGAGGACGAGCGCATCTCCCTGATGTATGAGATCAACAACGACTATCTGAGTGATGAGCGCATCAACCTCAACATCCAGCTGGACCGCCCGATTTTAGTAATCGGGGATCTGGGCCTCTGGAATGGTCGTCGCAGCGGATATAAGGAGATCGAAAGCGGCAACATCCGGGATTGCCTGTATGCCGACACGGATTACAGCACCTGGTACGTGGATAAGCTGGGCGACCTGCGGTGTGACGCCATCCACCATGACGGCACCAACCACTACCTCTACCGAGCCTATAAGGACGGTGTGAGTGAGTCCCAGATCGACTTGCTGAAAGAAAAACTATACTACGGAACGGCGACCCGCGCCGATATAACGAGAATAACCCGCAGGCTGGGCGACGACATAGCCAAAGTCTACGGGTTTTCCATTCCCCGGCAGCGGCAGAGCACGGAACTGCAACGATAAGGAGGCGTAAGCGATGGCAAGAAGATACGAGCTGATCACAGAGCTGTATGAACGCACAAGGGCGGCAGTTACGTCACCTCAGGAGTGGCAGAAATTCCTCGCCACGGCCTACCGGAACTATAAGCTCCCCTTTGACGAGCAGCTCCTGCTTTTCGCCCAGCGCCCGGACGCCACCGCTGTATTGGAGATCGAGCGATGGAACAAACAGTTTGGGCGCTGGGTCAATCGTGGTGCGACGGGGATCGCAGTCTTTGACCGAGATGCTCCCGGACGGGCACGGCTGAAATACTACTTTGACATCTCCGACACCCATCCGGGACGCTTTGCAAGGCGCGTTCCGCTCTGGCAGGTTCGCTCGGAGCATGAGGCGGAGATCACGGAGGCTCTGGAAAACAGCTTTGGCGAGCTGGCGGACAAGAGCAGCTTTGCCGAAGCCCTGCTGTCTGCAGCGAAGAACGCCGTGGAGGACAATCTTCCGGATTACTTCTCGGAGCTGAAATATTACAAGGAAAACAGTCTGCTGGAAGAGCTGGACGATTTCAATCTGGAGGTCTCCTACCGGAACGCGGTGAGAAACAGCGTGGGCTATATGCTCCTTGCCCGGTGCGGTATCAATCCGGCCCTGTACTTTACCGACGATGATTTCCGGGGTGTGCTTGAGTTCGACACCCCGCAGGTCTTAAATGCCTTGGGCGTGGCTATCGGCGACATTGGGCAGATGTGTCTTTCAGAAATCGCCCGCACGGTTACGGCGCTGGAGCGGCAGGCAAGTTTGAATCGCACAGTTGCGCAGCTTCCAGATGACGCTTATCCTATAGCCAGAAAGGAAACCAGAACACAGGAAAGGAGCGATCTACATGAACGGGATCACATACAGAACGCAGGACAGCTATCGGCTTCCGAACCTGCTTCCTCCGCAGGAGCCGGAGGCGACGATTGGGAAATACGGCCTGCTGCGTCGCAGGTTCCTGCAGGAGCATCGCAGGGTGATGTTCACCAACCTGCTGACCAGCGGCAAGCTGACAGAGCATTTGCAGGAGATCGAGCAGACCGCTCAGCGCCGGGTGGAACAGATCACGGAGCAGATGGCGAAAGCCGAGGGCGTGACGGAGCAGATGAAGGCCGTCGACCAGATGAAGTGGGTGGGGCTGATGAACAGCATCCGGCAGGCCGCGGAGGAGACCGTACTGGAGGAACTGATCTACAGCTAAAGGAAGAATCATCGGATGAAAACGCGGGAGACGGCGGGCTTCCCGCGTTTTTGGATGAGGAATTGATCAATGCCATCCTCTCCAATCCGGACGATGACCTAAAATACAAGAAGGCGCAGATCGAGATGTATTTTGCCGCCCATCCGGATATTGAGGAACGGGCGGAATATCTCAAAGGCACCTACCCGGACCGCTTCACAGAGCTGCTTGTGGGCACATCCCGCAAACGTGTAGGCTACCATGCGCAGGAGGACGGTCTTCTTCTATGGGCGGGTTTCTACCTCTCCCGCACCAGTGAAAGCGTCTTTTCCTGGCAGGTCGTGGCTGAGTTGACGGCACAGGTCATCGACAAAGGCGAATACCGTATGAACAGCGACAGCAAGGGGCTGAAAACACAGGAGGCCCAGCAGCTGTCTCTTTTTGATTTCGCAGAATTTTCCGCACCGGAGCAGGCTGCACCGGCAGAGCCCGTATCCTATGGGCTGCGCTATTCACAGCAGGTGATCGACGAGGCTCTTTGTATCGGAGCAAATGACCGTAACAGCCGCCTGATGATCTGCGCGTACTTTATGAAAGACAAGCCCCTTGCAGATAACGCCAGCTTCCTGATGGAGCATTACGGCGAGAATGGCGCGGGGGTCTATCTGAACGACCGACAGTATGCCATCTGGTACAACGCCGAGGGTATCCGCCTCTCCACCGGGGACAGCGCGCAGGGCAATGCCGCCATGCTGATCTCCTGGGAGGACGCTGCCAGGCGCATCCGGGAGCTGCTGGACGCCGGGCGTTACATGCCCCAGGCAGAGCTTGACCGGGTAACGGATTTTGAACTTCAGGAAGTGGCAGACAGCCTCTGGTATCTCCGCCAGGACTTTTCCGAAGAAGCAAGGGAGCAAAACCTGTTGCCGGAGATCATCCGCATCTATGCGTCAGGCGGCGGTTTCCCGGAACAGACGGCACAGATCAAAGAGCTGCTGAAACAGCCGGAGGCCTTGCAGGGTCTTGTGGAGGAAGTGAGGATCTTTATCTCCGCCTACGAGGGAAACCGTGATCTTCTGCGTTTTCACTTCCACCGCCCGAGACGAATACTGGAACGGCTGACCGATCTGCAGCGTGAGCCGGTTCGCTTTACCGCCGCCGAGGATTACGATCCCCAGCGGCATTTCTTTATCTCCATGGATGAGATCGACAAGCTCCTGAGAAGCAGCAGCCCCCATTACAGGCTCGGCGTCTATGCCTTTTATCTGGAGCATCCGGATACAAATGAACGAGCAAAATATCTGGCAAACTACCACGGCGACAGCGGACATTACGGCGGCAATGACGGTATCAGTTACGGCAGTAAAGGTCTGTCCTTCAGCCACGGCGATATTACAGCCCCCTACGCCAAACTGGATTGGAGCTGGAATAAAACCGCACGGCGTATCGCGGCGCTGATTGAGAACGGCAGCTTTCTGTCCGAGGAAGACCGAGCCGCTATGCCGGATTATGAACGTCGGGAACTATCAACAGTCATTCTCCGCGCTTTTTATGATCTTCCGGAGGAGCATCCCCGTCCGTTCATCGGAAATCCGATCAGTGACTATTGGGAGGCTGTCCGGGAAATACAGGAGCAGCTCACCGACCCGGTGAAGGTAGAAGCGATCTATCAGATGCTGATCTCCGCCGCGGATGGGACAAATCCGGAGGATCGGTACTATCAGGACCGTCAGGACGCGTTATCTGCTTTCGTCTCCTACCGGGAGGGAATCTATTCCCTGTTTGGAGAGAAACGGGAGCCGATCCCGGCACCGTCGCAGACACAGGAAATTCAGCCGGAAACAAAAGAACAGACTGACCTGGAGAAGGCCGTCTGGCTGATCAATGACTACTGTCAGGAAACCTTTGAGAGCGACGCGGATTTTGACGATCTTTCCCATGTGGATCTGGCCTATTCCAGCACCGGAGACGGAAAGCATCCGATTGAGGTCTATGCGGACCTTGTAAAGTTCCGCCTTGTCTATACCGTGGACAAAGAAGCGGTCTATATCAACGAGTGTCAAAGCCTTGCGGAGCTGAATGGCTATCTTGCGGGTCTGAGTTTTGACACTATGATCGCGGATGCGGAAGACATCTTCATGGAGGTACAGCAGGGACGCAATGAAACGGAGCAGACAGAACCTTTTATCCATCATTTCTACGTAATCCCTGACCTGAATGTGACCGGGCAGCTGGAGGTACAGACGTACTCCTCGCTTGAAGAAGCGTATGAAGCTTATTCCGTATTGCCAACAGACAGGCAGAAGGCCCTCGGTATTCAAAACACCATGGCTATGCCCGGCAGCCTGGATTTCCTTCAGTGCAGGGATAGCGTCGATACATTGGTCGAGGATTACCGGAACGTTGAAGGATGGGATAATTCGGAGATCGCACAGGTTGTTGAAATGCTACGCCAGCAGCTTGGTCGGCCTTTACAGCAGGAACAGCCTGCCCCTCTTGCTCCGCCGAAGCCGCGCCGGGAGCGAGTGGCGTTTGCCGTGCTGCATCCGGAGATACCAGCTGAAAAAAGATACGACTTCCGTATTACCGACTCAGAGCTGGGCTATGGCACCCGGAGCGAAAAGTACGCCGCCAATGTCGCCGCGATCCGCACCTTAAAGCAGATCGAAGCAGAGGAACGGCTGGCTACGCCGGAGGAGCAGGAAATCTTATCCCGTTACGTGGGCTGGGGCGGCCTGTCCGACTGCTTTGACGAGCGCCACGGCAAGTATCTGGAACTGAAAAGCCTGCTAAACGACGAAGAATACGCTGCAGCAAGGGCAAGCTCCCTTACTGCCTTTTACACTTCCCCGGTCATCATCGGTGCCATGTATGACGCGCTCTTTCAGATGGGTTTTCAGGGCGGCAACATTTTGGAGCCAGCCTGCGGCGTGGGAAACTTCATCGGGATGCTGCCGGAGGGCATGGCTGGTAGCCGCACCTATGGCGTGGAGATCGACAGTATCTCCGGGCGTATCGCACAGCAACTCTACCAGAATAGCCAGATTGCCGTGAACGGCTTTGAAAAGGTGCAGATGCCGGACAGCTTCTTTGACGTGGCCGTGGGCAACGTGCCCTTCGGGGACTTCAAGGTGATGGATAAAAAGTACGACAAGCACCACTGGCTGATCCACGATTACTTTTTCGGAAAGACCTTAGACAAGGTGCGTCCGGGCGGCATCGTTGCCTTTATCACCAGCAAAGGGACGATGGACAAGGAAAACTCCGCAGTCCGTAAATATCTGGCCCAGCGCGCCGATCTGATCGGAGTCATCCGTCTGCCGGATAATGCCTTCAAGCAGAATGCCGGTACGGAAGTCACCAGCGACATTCTCTTTCTCCAGAAGCGGGACCGCATGACGGACATCGAACCGGACTGGGTACATCTGGAAACGGATCAAAACGGCATCCGGATGAACGCATATTTCGTACAGCACCCGGAGATGGTTTTGGGCAACATGGTCATGGAAACAGGCCGCTTCGGGGAAGAAAGCGCCTGCAAAGCCTATGAAGACGGCGACCTGGCCGAACAGCTGCGGGACGCCATCATGGGTCTCCACGCGGAGATCACCGCTTACGAGGTGGAGGAGCTGGAGGAGGACGAGGAAGACCGTTCTATCCCGGCCGATCCCACGGTACGCAACTTCAGCTTTTGTCTCACGGACGGCGAGCTGTACTTCCGTGAAAACTCCCGGATGTACCCGGTATCTGCTTCTGTCACGGAGGAAAACCGCATCCGCGGCATGATCACCATCCGGGACTGCGTGCGGCGGCTCATCGAGCTTCAAACCGAGGACTACCCGGAAGCGGACATCCAGGCTGAACAGGGAAAGTTAAACCGGCTTTACGATGACTACACCGCCAAGTATGGCCGGATCACCAGCCGGGGCAACAGTCTTGCCTTCGGGGAGGATGCCAGCTACTGCCTGCTGTGTTCTCTGGAGGTTTTAGACGAGGAGGGGGGCTTCAAGCGTAAGGCGGACATGTTCACCAGGCGCACCATCCGGCCCCATGTGCCGGTGACGACCGTGGACACCGCCAGTGAAGCCCTTGCCGTCTCCATTTCGGAAAAGGCGCGGGTGGATATGGCGTATATGACGGAACTCTCCAGTAAGAGCGAGGCGGAGCTGGAAACGGAGCTTTCCGGCGTTATCTTCCGGGACATCCGGTGCGCGGAGGAGGCGGAGGCCATTCCCAGGGCCTTTGTAGATTTTGAGCGCTTCTCCTTTGTGACAGCGGATGAGTACCTGTCCGGGAACGTGCGCCGGAAGCTGCGCATGGCAAAGGCAATGGCGGAGGCAAGACCGGACCTGGCCGAACAGGTACAGGGTAACATTACGGCGCTGGAGGCCGTGCAGCCGGTAGACCTGACCGCAGGCGAGATCGGCGTGCGCATTGGCGTCAACTGGATACCCACGGAGATCTACGAGCAGTTCATGTATGAGCTGTTCGGAACCGGCTATTATGGTCGCGACCGCATCCACGTACTCCACTCCAAAGCCACCGGCGAATGGAACATCACCAATAAGAACGCTGACAGCAGCAACGTCAAGAGCTTTACCACCTATGGTACCAAACGGGTCAATGCCTATCATATCCTGGAGCAGACCCTGAATCAGAAGGATGTACGGGTCTTTGACTACATCTATGACGAGAACGGAAACAAGAAAGCGGTTCTCAACAAGAAGGAGACCGCCATTGCCCAGGACCGGCAGGAGCTGATCAAGGCGCAGTTTGCCGAGTGGATCTGGAAGGACATCGACCGGCGTGAGCAGTTATGCCGCATTTACAACGAGACCTTTAACAGTATCAGGCCACGGGAATACGACGGGCAGCACATCCGTTTTTCCGGCATGAACCCGGAGATCACGCTCAGGAAACACCAGATCGACGCCATTGCCCACATCATGTACGGCGGGAATACCTTGTTGGCACACGAAGTGGGTGCAGGCAAGACCTACGAGATGGTTGCGGCGGCGATGGAATCAAAACGCCTGGGCCTCTGCACGAAATCCCTGATCGTGGTGCCGAACCACATCACAGAGCAGTGGTCCGGCGAGTGGCTTCAGCTCTACCCGTCTGCCAACATCCTTGTGGCGACAAAAAAGGACTTTGAGACGAAAAACCGCAAGAAATTCTGCGCGCGGATCGCCACCGGGGATTACGACGCGGTGATCATTGGCCACAGCCAGTTTGAGAAAATCCCCATGTCCGCCGAGCGTCAGGAGATCATCATCCAGCGACAGATCGACGAGATCATGGATGGTATCGACGAAGCCAAGCGCGCCAAAGCAGAGCGTTACACGGTAAAGCAGCTGGAGCGCACAAAAAAGTCTCTCGAAATCAAGATGGCCAAACTTAATGATCAGAGCCGCAAGGACAGCCTTGTGACCTTTGAGGAACTGGGCGTGGATCGGGTGTTCATCGACGAGAGTCATTTTTTTAAGAACCTCTTTTTGGCGACAAAAATGCGCAATGTGGGCGGGATCGCCCAGACTGAGGCGCAGAAATCCAGCGACCTTTTTATGAAGTGCCAGTATTTGGACGAGATCACCGGCGGGCGCGGCGTTGTGTTCGCCACCGGTACACCTATCTCCAACAGCATGGTGGAGTTATACACCATTCAGCGGTACCTGCAGTACCACACCTTGGAGGAAATGGACATGCTCCACTTTGATGACTGGGCGGCGGCCTTTGGCGAGACCATCACGGCCATCGAGCTCTCCCCGGAGGGCTCCGGCTACCGCGCCAAGACGCGGTTTGCGAAGTTTTATAACCTACCTGAGCTGATGAGCACCTTCAAGTTGGTGGCAGACATCCAGACAGCGGATATGCTGAAGCTCCCGGTGCCGAAGGCCAACTTCCACACGGAGGTCATCAAGCCGTCCGAAATCCAGCAGGAAATGATAAAGGGCCTTGCGGAGCGTGCCGAGAAGATTCGGGCGGGCGGCGTAGACCCTAAAGTAGACAACATGCTGCGGATCACCAACGACGGACGGAAGCTGGCGCTGGACATGAGGCTCATCAACCCGCTGGCGGCGGACGACCCGGAGGGAAAGGTGTCTGTCTGCGCCGGGAACGTGCATCGTATCTGGGAACAGACTACCGGGCAGCGCGGAACGCAGCTTGTGTTCTGCGATCTGTCCACGCCGAAGGGTGACGGTAGCTTCAATGTCTATGACGACCTGAAGCAGAAGCTCATGGCAGAAGGCGTCCCGGAAGGCGAGATCGCCTATATCCACGATGCCAACACCGAAGCCAGAAAGAAGGAGCTGTTCGCAAAGGTGCGGGCCGGGCAGGTGCGTATCCTGATGGGCTCCACCCAGAAGATGGGTGCCGGAACCAACGTGCAGGATCGCCTTGTGGCACTCCATGATCTGGACTGCCCGTGGCGGCCCTCTGATCTTGCCCAGCGGCTGGGGCGTATCGTCCGGCAGGGTAACAACAATGACGAGGTGGATATTTACCACTACGTCACGGAGGGAACCTTTGACGCATATTTGTATCAGCTGGTGGAAAATAAGCAGAAGTTCATTGCGCAGATCATGACCAGCAAGAGCCCGGTCCGGGTGGCGGACGACATCGACGAGACCGCTCTTTCCTACTCCGAGATCAAGGCGCTGGCTACCGGCAACCCGCTGATCATTGAAAAGTGCAACCTGGACATGGAGGTAGGCAAGCTGAATGTGCTGAAAGCCAGCCATTTGAGCCAGAAATACGCACTGGAGGAAATGGTGCTGAAGAAATACCCGAAGATGATACAGGACTTAAAACAGCGTATCCTCGGATATGAGCAGGACGCCCATCTTGCGGGGCTGCACCCCAAACCGAAGGAAGGCTTTGCAGGCATCACACTTATGGGGAAAGAGCTTGCGGATAAGGAGGCCGCGGGAAAAGCCATCATAGACGTATGCAGCACAATGACAGGCTCCGGGACTGCCGAGATGATCGGTGAGTACCGGGGCTTTTTCCTTTCCGTCACCTATGACGGTGCAAAGAACGAGTACCAGATGCACCTGGAGGGCACGCTCTCCCACACGGCGGTGCTGGGCGCGGACGTGTTCGGCAACATCACCCGTATAGACAACGTGATCGACGGCATTGCCGGGAAGCTGGACAAGGTGCAATCCGAGCTTGAGGACACCGAAACACAGATGAAGAACGCCAAGGAACAGATGAACGCACCCTTTGCAAAGGAGGCGGAGCTGAAGGAAAAAGAGGCGCGGCTGAAGGAACTGAACATCCTGCTCAACATGGACGAGAAGGATCGCTCCCTGATCGATGAGGTGCCGGAAGATGAACCGATGTCAGTCAGAGACCGGAACAATGCGCTTACCCGATGAGCAGGTATTTTATCAAGAAGACGGGAGGAATCCGATGATTGGCGCTATCATGGTCAATAACGCGAGAGGCAGGTGTGCCCTGTCTCTTGCATATCCCACAGTTGTCGGAATGGACAGGGATGATATGCTAAGAAGAAAAAGGAGTGCATGGCGCAATGAAAAATGAGATGTTTACTGACCTTCCCAGGCGGATCGAGGAAGGCTTTCCGGAAATGGAAAATGAAATGCTGATGGAGTTGCGGCGGAAAGATGACGAATATGCCCAAATTCACAAGTACTTTTACGGCCTGCAGGAACAGCATCCTTTTATTCTGGAGGTCCTGGAAGGAAAAGGGAAAACTTCTCTTACGGAAGAAGAACACGATATCCTGCTGGAATATCTGGATCTGTATCGAAAGATGGACGAGAGAGAGCGTATCCACATCTACTTCCGTGGTCATACGGACGCGTTGGCCTATTTGAAGCGAATTGGGGTAGTGTGATTTCTTAATTGATATTTGTTCACTTTTCTGATTCTATTGACATTAGGTCGGCGCGCCGATATAATGAGGATGAACAAAAATCGGGAGGCGACGATATGGACTTACAGACACTGCTTGATCAGAGACAGATCACCAAATATCATCTTTCTAAAATCAGCGGCGTACCAAAGACGACGATTATGGATATATGTGCAGGACGGAGCGAGATCAAACGCTGTTCGGCAAAAACAGTCCAGCAGCTTGCGAAAGCGTTGGATTGCACAATGGAAGACATCATGGAATTGTCCTCTCCTTGTGATGGTAAGGCAGGACTTCCGAAAGATGAAGATTCCTTTGAGTGCGATCTGCCGCCGTTTCTCACAACATCCATTGAAGCGATGAAGAAAGCGCAGGCGAAGCTGGACCGTGGCGAGGAATACTATGAGTGGGACTGTGACTTTTGCGATCTGCAATCCAGCATAAATGCCGCTGAGACGGAGCAGATCATAAGTCCTGATCAGGCGTGGTATCTCAGAGAGAAATATCTGGGACTGAAAAGGGCATAATAAATGCAGATTTCATGCTTTGCAGTTCTTGGCTCATCCATGTGATGCCAAAAAGTCTAATAAAATGTAAGTGGCAGGAATGAAATTCCATGCTTAGAGCAGGAGTTCCGCCTGGTCGATGATGTTGACAGATTCCGTATATTTTGGGAGAAAGAACAATGTCAGGAGAAAACAAAAGCCTGGTGTCTGCTGAAACTGCAGGTGGAAAGAAAAAAAGAAGAAACCATTTGATAAGACATGTCATTCTGGGCGTGTTGTTCTTCTTTGCTATGCTATTTTGTTCAACTATGGTAGCCGGGCTCCTGGCTCATAGTTTCGTAACAGAAAATATTTTGGCTATTGTCGGCCTTATGTTTGCTGCAATATTCATCATTCCTTTTGAAAAATGGCTGGTATATAGGGAGGCACATTCAAGACACAAGGTTTTGCTTCCTGTTTTTCTTATTCTGGCTGTTTTTGCCGCCACGTTTGCAATGATGTTTCATCAACTTGACAAATCCTCGCCAGCCACTGTTTTGGGAAAGAATGTAAACGCATGTGGGTATCATCATGATTTTACGGATTTTGGGAGCAGAGATCTGGAGAAACTGATACAGGAGAAGTGCAGTAAATCTGAAGGCATTCTGGTGACGCGGATTGATTTAAAGGACTATCATGAAGTTTTTCTATTCAAAGAAAATGAGATTACAGCACATGAGTTTGTGGAGCAAAATAGAAGATATTTTTACATCGGAACACGAAAACTTGTGTATCATGCTGCCTATTATCCAATTGATTCTTATAGCTGGCAGGAAACAGTGTTTGCGGATGCGTCAGAAAGTTGTCTGTCTCATGGAATCCGATTTTTCAAGAACGGTGACAGTGACCCTGCGTGGGGAGTAACAGATTTCAATCCAAAGAAAACCATTCAAATTAAGGGAAGATACCCGGATCAGGTAAAAAAGCTGGAGACAGATGGTGGATCAGCAATATATCTGTGGATTTATGACGATCTGAATAATACGGCCGAACTGAAACTTGAAGACATAACGGTGACTAATCAATAGGGCGTTTCTATGTAAATCAGGGATTCCTGTGTTTTGCATGGCAAAACAGGCATGGGAGGCTTGAACGAAAAGTGAAAAAATTGTTTACGATGATCCGCCAGGGGAATTTGAACGAAGTAAAAAGAATCATTGAACGAAAGCCGGATGAAGTAAATTGTGTTTCCGGATCGTCACCGAAGAAAGATCATGGCCAGTCTCCCCTGCAGATTGCATTTAAAACGGGAAACTTTGAAATTGCAGGCTACCTGATCGACCACGGTGCTGACATCAACTTCATGGAGAGCGAAGATGAGGATACCGGCCTTCGTGCACCGGTCCTGTTTGATGCAATTAATGCCGTGATCATGTCCCTCTGCTACAAAGATTTTAACGCTTCAGAGCTTGCATTTATTTACGTTGAAAGGTTGGTCAGGGAAGGGGCGGATGTGAATCAAACAGCCTCCAACGGATGGAACGCCATCGAGTGGACGATTACCCGGGCGGAGCAAATAATTGAAAGGCCGACCGTATACACAGAGTCGCAGGATGCGGTACGAAGGCAATGTGCAAAAATCCTGGATATGCTGATACAGAATGGTGCAGATTATATTGCCTGGGCCAATAAAGAACAATATCCGGGGATTACCAACAAGGCTTTATATATTGATGATTTTGTTCCGAAGAATGAGAATGATATTGACCGCCACCGGGGAATGAGGAATTTTATGCAGAACTATTTTCTCGGCAGGAATCTGCATACTTGATTCATGCTATCCTTCATGAGTTATAGGTTTTTATGCCGAACTTGCCAAACAGCCGATTTAATGTCGTGCAGGGAATGCCGCAGGAGCCGTCTTTTTGCAACGATAATTATTGGCGTCCTGATGACAAACAATCACGGGCGGAAACTGCGAGAAGCAAAATGTAGTTGTTGAGAAAAAATGAAACAAAAAAGTTAAGCGTAATCATTGAACTGGAGTGATAAGATGTCGGGATTCAACGAAATCGAAAAATTAATCGGTGAAGCGACCGAGTATGATAAAAAACAGGCGGTGGAGCTTAAGAAGCCCAAAAGCTGGTGTAAAAGTGTCAGTGCCTTTGCCAATACATCCGGAGGCATTCTGCTTTTTGGAATTGCCAATGACGGTTCGGTTGTTGGTCTGCCGGATGCAGAACATGACGCGGAAGCAGTCAGTGAAATCATAAAAAACCGCTTATCCCCTGTACCGGAATTCCATCTGTCTTTCCATACGGCAGAAAATGGAAAGAAGCTTTTGCTGCTGCATATTTTCAAAGGGGAAGAGACGCCGTATTACTATTCCGCGGATGGGACAACAGAAGCTTATATTCGCATCGGCAATGAAAGTGTCCCTGCTGATTCGACCGATTTGAAGCGGTTAGTGCTCAGAGGACGTAATGCAAGCTATGATTCGCAGAATTCACCGTTCGAGGCTGCGGATTATTCCTTTACCAAGCTGAGAGAACGATTTAAAGTCTGGACCGGGAAGAGTTTGGAGGAGAAAGACTTTTCATCCTTTGGAATGATCGGCACAAATGGAAACCTCACGAATGCAGGCGCTCTTCTTGCCGATGAATCCCCTGTTCGGTGGTCAAGAGTGTTCTGCACCCGCTGGAATGGCAAAACAAAAAGCGGAGGGATTGTAGATGCGCTGAATCATGCAGAGTATTCCGGAAGCCTCATTTCTCTGTTGAACAATGCGGAATTGTTCATTAAGAATAATTCTAAGACCATTTGGAAGAAACTGCCTGATTCAAGGCTGGAGCTGCCGGAATATGTGCATCGCAGCTATTTTGAAGCATTGGTCAATGCCTTGATTCACCGGGACTACCTGGTCAATGGCAGTGAGGTGCATATAGATATTTTTGATGACCGCATGGAGATCTATTCTCCCGGCGGAATGCCGGACGGAACGCTCATACAGGAGCGAAATATTAAAGGGGTTCCTTCCATCCGTCGGAACCCGGTCCTTGCGGACATCTTTGCGAGACTTGGTTATATGGAACGCTCCGGGAGCGGATTGAGCAAGATACGGGACGCCTATGAGTTCTCAGCCAATTATTCACAAGACAAGGCACCTGTCTTTTATTCAGATCGGTCTCAATTCCTCGTAACACTGCCTAATTTGAACTATCTGCAAGAGCTTCCGGCAGATAGATCGGCAGATCCGGCAGATAGACCGGCAGATCCGGCAGATAAAAACAAAATGCTAAATGCACGGCAAAAAGAAATTCTTAGTAAAATGGAGTACGGGGTAGAATATAGCGCTGCAGAACTTGCGGAAATTCTTGGCATCAAAGGCTCACGCACAAGAGAATTATTAAATGATCTTGTTGACAAAGGATTATTGAACAAAACAGCAGAGACGAACAGAAGACGTTATCTGAAAGTTCCCTTGGGTAAATAAGCTTCAGTTAGTTTAGTTGGGCATATGAGAATTAGAATTGGATGAACTCTTTAGAGCGTGGGATGCTTATTGACCATAAGGTTAATAAGAGGGAAATAGAAGACGATAATAAATCAGAAAGAATAGTGGAGGAGGCAAATAGGTTGATTCATAAAAGGAAATCTGTGTTACGAATTACTTTTGGCATCATGGCTGCTATTGCATTCGTCTTTGCTTGCCTTCTTGGAGACCTTATCTATGCCACACGTTTTAAAATTAATCCGGTTGATAAGTCAACATCACCAGATGGGACCTATGAGCTTTCATTCCAGCAGGTTGGTGATCCGGACTGCCTTTTGGATATACACATGCAAGACATGTTTTGAAGAATGGAAAACGCGTCATAATTAAGCAAACATTTGATATTGCAGATGATGGAGCTAAAGCTACTATCAATAGCTGGAATGTAGACTGGAAAGATATTTCTGTGGAAGTCGTTATTTCTGGAACTGAACAAGATGATGTACTTTATGTTTTAAAATTTGATGGATCAGTCGATAGGAAACAACTTGATACACGATATGGGCATATCAAAGAAGAGCGGATCAGAAAATGAATAGCAAAGAGTTGCAAATTTTTGAATTTGGCGGAGGAGAGAAGTAAGTGGATAAAGTAAAGAATGAAGAATATGTTATTTGCCCACGTTGCAAACAAGAGGTTTACAAAGAAGCGATCGTATGCCCTTTTTGTAAATTTGGTATTATGGTATGGCTTGAAGGAGAAATTGATGAAAACGGAAACCAAATAAAGGATAAGGTAAAGAAAAATCCCAGTTTATCGAATTAAAATTCTGAATATAATATAAGGAAAAAGGCGTGGAGGTGATGAAGTGCATCCGAATTTCTGGTTCATTATAGTGTGTGCCGCTGTTGCGATAGGCATTGGTGTGATTTTAAGTAAGAAAAAGAAATAAATAAACCGAGGCTCCCGTAACTCATCCATAACCATCAGGCTGGTTTTCAAAAGTGAACGCCAGCCTTTTTACATAGCCGAGTGATTTTTCAAAGTTAAGATCATCCGGCTTTTTCTATTGTCAATGGAGGTGAAATCAAATGACGAACAAAAAACTGAATACCAGGCTCTACGAAAAGATGTTTGCCGAGCAGGAGGTCTATCGCAGCTGGCTTCTTTCACAGCCGCCTGAAGAAATCCTGAACCATGCCTATGAGTATGTGATGCGGGAAGATATTCTTTTGTCTTTGGAATATAACGACCTTACTGACGGCCAGGCAAAGGCGCTGCTAAAATCTCCCGCATCTTTGGCGGACATATTCAAGGACTGGGAGAAGCGGGAGACCGGTCGCATGGAGGATATCCGGGAAACGATAGAGAGCCGCGCAAACAAAATCATCCGGGAAGAATTTATCCGTTCTAAACGGGAAGAAAGGTAGGTGGTTTCATGCCATACCTCGCGCCGAAGGTCATATTGGAAGCCAAAAAGATGGATCTTCTCACCTATCTCCAGAATTATGAGCCGCAGGAGTTGGTGCATTTTGGCGGGAATACGTACTGTACCCGTGAGCATGATAGTCTCAAGATCTCCAACGGCAAGTGGTACTGGTTTTCCCGCGGGATCGGTGGCAGGTCGGCTCTGGATTATCTGATCAAGGTCAAAGGGAAATCCTTCCTGGAGGCAGTAGAAATGATCATGGGACGGGCGGTCGATGAACCGCCCGTTTTTGCTGCCCCGAAAAAGAAACAAAAGGCCCTGCTCCTGCCGGAAGCAAGCCCATCGGCAGACCGGGTGATCCGGTATCTGGCCGGACGTGGGATTGACAGGGAATTGATCGGCTACTGTATTCAGACCGGGCTTCTTTATGAGAGCCTCCCCTATCATAACGCCGTCTTTATTGGTTTGGATCGATACAGAAAGCCCCGGTATGCCTGTTTGCGGGGAACCTGTTCGGATTTCAAGGGGGAAGCGACCGGAAGTGACAAACGGTTCTCATTTCATATCCCGGCAAAAGACAAAAGTGACACCCTGCATCTCTTTGAAAGCGCCATTGACCTGCTCTCTTTTGCCACGGTCCAAAAGATGGCGGGCGTGGACTGGCAGGTGGATCATCTGCTTTCTCTTGCCGGAGTGTACCGACCGCGAAAAGAACTGCAGGAGAGTTCTTTTCCGTTGGCACTCAGGGAGTACCTGGAGAATCATCCGGGTATTCGGAAAGTCGTACTCCGCTTGGATAACGACTTTGCCGGACGTCAGGCAACAGGAGCCTTGACCAAGATGTTGCAAGGACAGTATGAGGTCAGATCCGGCTTTCCTCCAAAGGGCAAAGATTACAACGATTACCTCTGTATCCGGAAAGGACTCATAAAAAATCAGAATCAGGAAAGGAGCGAAGAACGATGAAGGAAAGAGAAGCAGATGTAAGGGTCACAGTGAATATGACAGAGTTAATAGAGATGATTGAACAGCTTCCGGAAGATACAGTTCTTTCGATCACGATGGAGGACACAAAGGATGCCGAGAAAAAAGGAGAATGAAATCAGGGTGGTAAACATCCGTCTTGTCAGGGAGCCATCGTTTTATGGAGATGAACCGGTATCCTCTCCGGGCGATGCCCTCCGTGTTGTGGCCGATGAACTCAAAGGATATGACCGGGAGGTCTTTGCCGTTCTGAATCTGAAGACAAACGGCAGGCCGATCAATCTGAACATCTGCAGCGTGGGAACACTGGACGCATCTCTTGTGAGCCCAAGGGAGGTGTTCAAGAGCTGCATCCTCTCCAATGCGGCAGCATTTATCGCCATTCACAATCATCCATCCGGAACGCCTGCACCAAGCAATGAGGATATGGCTATCACAGAGAGGCTGTCGGATTGTGCCAGGTTGATGGACATCCGGATGCTTGACCACATCATCATAGCGGGAGAGACAGGAGAACTGTTCAGTTTTAAGGAGAAAGGTTTGATTCCGAAAACGAAGGCAGCGAAGGCATGGGAAAGATAAGGGCAAACCGGTTCGGAGTACACCGTAGAGGTGAGTGTGGTATGAACCACTGATTTTTCTTTTCAGCGGGTAAGGAATGTTCGACCATGCGGGAGAACGGGGCTGTCATATACCAGCAAGCATCGCCTTTGGATTGCCACATCCGGCAATCAGCGGCCGCTTGTCAGGGGCTGCCCCTGAAACCCCTGGTAAATATGTCACTGTACACAGATATTTTCTGAAAGGAGCGAAGCAATGAAGATGGAAATCGTACCAAAGACCCACACAGATGAGGAGAAGCAGCTAAGGCGTCTGCTTGCCTATCAGGAGCAACTCAAAAAGTGTGAGAAAGGAGCGCAGAAGGATGAATGAAACGAGACTGTTTGCAGAGAAGGTTGTAGCCGGAATCATGGACTACTTTCCGGAAGAAAAAGAGATGCAATGCCGGGTCGTGGAAACCAAGAAAAACAACAACGTGAACCGCGTTGGGATCACTTTCCGTGAAGCGGGTGATAATATTGGCCCCGTGATCTACATGGAGCCCTATCGGGAGGCCGCAGCAAACGGCAGGCCGATGGACGACCTTATGAGAGAGATTGCAGAAACGGTATCTCGCTCCATGGAGAAGACACAGCATTTCGAACCGATGGACTATGGCGATTATGAGAGCGTTAAGGGTTATCTTTCTGTGACACTGATCAATGGCAGGGAAAACCGACAGATGCTCTCCCAGATGCCGTACCGCCAGATGGAAGATCTTGCGCTGATCCTGGAACTAAAATTCCCGATGGAAGAAGGCACCGGAAGTATCAAGGTCAGTCATGAACTGGCGGCACAATGGGAGGTGGATACAGATGCCCTGTTTGAACAGGCCGAAAGGAATGCAATGAAGGCAGAACCGGCAGTTCTTCAAAAAATGGAGGATGTCTTATCCCTACTTGAAACGGACGGGAAGGAGGTGGAAAACCTGCTGGATGCAGAAAGTCCCCAGACAGCAGAGCCCGGATTATACGTCCTCTCCAATCAGAGCAAAGTCAGGGGAGCCGCGGTCCTTTCCTATCCGGGTGTTATGGAAAAGATAGATCATCTGTTCCCGGAGGGCTTCTATATTCTCCCGTCCTCTGTCCATGAGCTGCTGATCGTCCCGAAATCCCCGGAGCTTGATCCAAAGGAATTGGGTGAGATGGTAAGGTCGATCAACCGCTCCGAAGTGGCAAAGGAGGAGCAGCTGTCGGATCGTGTGTATGCGTATGATCGGGAAACCGGGAAGATCTGTCAGGTTCCGGAATCCGTCAAACAGAAAGACGTAAGGGAGGCGGCGCGATGAGAAAGAGAAATGTCCCTATCTTGTTCCGGCTGAACAAAAAGGAAGCGGAGCTGCTGGATAAGAAAGTGAAACGCTGCGGTCTGACCCGCGAGGCATATCTGCGGCACCTGGTAGCAGGGGTTGCCCCAAAGGAGGCTCCGCCGCCTGATTACTACTCCATGATGCGGGAGCTTTACGGGATCGGGCGGAACTTAAACCAGATCGCGCAGAAGGCCCACGCTCTGGACGTGATTGACGCGCAGCGGTATGACACCGAGGCGCGCAATCTGGAGGCAGCGGTCAAGAAGATCACGGATGCGGTCATTCTGCCGGGATCGTTGGAAAACACGGGGTTCCCACGAAGCAAGCTTCGTGGGGAAAAGGAGCACCCGTGCAGCGACAAGCCTTCCGCCAGCTATGGCAGAAGCGAAAAGCGGAGCGAGGTGTGACGTGGCTGTAACGTCCCTCTGGAGGGTCAACGGGTGGCTTGGCAAGGTGGTGATCTATGTGGAGAACCCGGACAAGACGGAAAACCCATCATTCTATGAAAAGCCCGGCATGAGCGACGCCTAGGCACAGGGGCTGTCGGATGTGATTAAATACGCCGCCAATCAGGAAAAGACGCAGATGGAGGACGGCGTTCTCCTTCAGAACTTTGTCTCCGGCGTTAACTGCTTGCCCGCCACCGCCCGTGAGGAAATGCTGGCGGTCAAAAAACGCTTCGGCAAGGAGGACGGCACGGCGGCCTATCACGGCTATCAGAGCTTCGCCCCCGGTGAAGCCACGCCGGAGATTGCCCATGAGATTGCGGTGAAACTGGCAAGGCAACTCTGGGGCGAGAAATACCAGGTGCTCATTGCCACCCATCTGGATAAGGAAAATCATCTGCACAGCCATTTTGTCATCAACACAGTCTCCTTTGTGGACGGGATCAAGTTCCATCGCACGGAAAAGGATTATTACGACATGCGCCGCGCATCTGATGAGCTGTGCCGGGAATACGGCCTGTCCGTGATCGAGGAGCCGAAGCCCGGCAAGTCCAAGCACTACGGCGAGTGGCGTGCCGAGCAGGAGCAGCGTCCCACCTGGCGGGGGCTGGTCCGCTCTGACGTGGATGAGGCTATCCGCCAGTCCATGACGGAGCGGCAGTTTTACGACGCCCTGAAAAAGAAGGGTTATGAGATCAAGGTGGGCAAGGATATTTCCGTCCGGCCGCCCGGCAAGGAACGGTTTGTGCGCCTCTCCCGCAACTTCGGGGAGCGGTATTCCCCGGAGGGTATCCGGGAACAGATCTTGCGGCAGGACCGCCCGGCCCGGAAGGACGCAGCCAGGGACAAAGCCAGCTGCCCGCCGAAACCAAAAGCCAAAGGTTTCCGCGCCTTATACTATCACTACTGTTACCTGCTGGGCGTATTCCCGGAGAAGAAGCCAAAAGACCAGAATAAACGCCTCCATTTCCTGCTCCGGGAGGATCTGATCAAAATGGAGGCCATATCGGAAGAAGCAAGGCTGCTCACACGGCATCAAATTGATACCGCTGAGCAGCTTTCTTCATACAAGGAATCTGTCGTGACGCGGATCGAGGCCGTGACCGGTGAGCGGAAAGCCCTCTACAAGAAACAGCGCACCGTCGCTGTGAAATCGGACGAGGATGCGCTCTCCCAGGTCAAGGCACAGATCGCCGTGCTCACGGCGGAGCTGAAAGGGCTCAGGAAGGAGGTGCGCCTATGTGATGACATTGCCGTGCGCTCCGGCGTAATGAGCGAAAAACTGAATGCTATTGAGGCAGAAGAAAAATCCAAAGGAAAGGAGACGAAACGCGATGAACGGATCAGGAGACGCGGCTGAACAGGTCGTAAGGCTCAGCCTTGAGGGTACGGAAGTGGTCTTGAAACTGACCGGTACAGCCGCAAAGAACATTGCCGCAGCCCTCTATACCATCCTGAAGAATAAGGACAAGAATAAGATCGCCGGACATCAGCGGCTGACTGCCATGCTGAAATCCGGCAAGGAACTCAAGGTGTTCTCCGTCGGGGAGGAACACTTAAAGCAGTTTACCAAGGAGGCAAAACGGTATGGTGTCGTCTACTGCGCCTTAAAAGGAACAGAGCCGACACCGGACGGCCTGGTGGACATCATGTGCCGCGCTGAGGACGCTTCCAAGATCAACCGGATCGTGGAGCGGTTCAAGATGGCGACGGTGGACGCGGCTTCCATCAGGCACGATGTGGAGCAGTCCAGGGCAGCCAAGACACCGGCAGCACCGGAGCAGGCAAAACCGGAAAAGGACGCCGAGGCCCGCGTGGTGGACGACCTTATGGGAAAGCCCATAAGGAAGGAGGAGCGAGAATCCCCAAACCCCTCAGTGGCGAGGACGGAAAAATCCCCTCCGTCCGCGCCTACCTCCGGGAAGCAGCCAAGAACCGCCGAGGGTACTTCTAAGAAGGCGGAGGCCCGTCCTTCCGTCCGCGAGGAGCTGCGGGAGATCAGGGCCAGCCGCCAGGAAAAGAAGGAAGAACCGGCCCGAAAAGACCCGGAGCGGTCCCCGAAGGCGGGTACGCCTAAAGTGACCGAACACAAGCAGCCACAGCGAAAGAAAAAGAATAAAACGAAAGCGAGGTAAATCTTATGAGCAACTTTGACGATCTGTTTGAAGCCAATGGACGTCCGGAGATGGAGGAAAAGAACTTCGACAAGAACGCCTGGGCAGAAAAGAAGCAGGCGGAGCGGGATGAGGTCTACGCCCTTGCGGATGAGACCACAAGGGAGGTCAGCACGGACGGCGACCGCTACAAGGCATTCCTGGACGTGAAGGCCCGCCTCATCCATTACACCGCCACCAACACCCTGCTGGTGCTGGCGCAAAAACCGATGGCGACCCAGCTCAAAGAGTTTGACGCATGGAAGGATATGGGTGCTTCCATCCGCAAGGAGGAGACCCATATCAAGATTCTGGAGCCGGGAGGAAGCTATGAGCGTGCGGACGGGAGCATCGGCACCGGCTTTAACGTAAAGCATGTCTTTGACATCTCCCAGACCACGGCAAAGCCCCGGCAGCGCCCGAAACCGGTCCGGGATGACCGTCAGCTGATCGCTGCCCTGATCCACCGCTCCCCGGTACAGATTCAGGGTGTAGACGAGCTTCCGAACAGCATGGGCGCACTCTATGACCGGGAACAGGACGTGATCTTTGTCCGCCGCGGCATGGAGGCAGGTGACATCTTCCGCAGCCTCTCCAAAGAGCTGGCCCATGCAGAGCTTGCCTACACAACGCCGGATTACAATCGGAAGGACGCGGCCTTTGCCGCCTACAGTGTCTCCTATGTGGTGTGCAAGCGGTACGGGATCGACGTGTCTGGCTACGCTTTCAGCCGGATGCCGGAGCGGTTCAAGGAGACGGAACCCAAGGCCATCCGCGCGGAACTCTCTACGATCTGCGACGCCGCAAAGGAGATCACCGGCAGAATGCACCGGGCGCTGGAGAAGGACAAAGCCCCGAAGAATAAAGAACAGGAGCGATAACTATGGCAAGAGAAGAAAAACATGTATTAGAGCTTGACCACTATGAACACGGCGTGGTCATCAACGCGCTCAATGATATGCGAAACGACATGATCGGTGAGGACCGCCCCACGGACATCATCGACGAAGTACTCCTGAAGGCCATTGACGCCCCGGTCAAAAAAGTCAGGAGCCGGACGGATGAGGCAAGGTAAACGTGCCTCCCTCATCCTTTGCCTTTTCGGGATACTGCCGGTCGTGTGGCTGGGGCTTGCCATTGCCCCGGCCGCCTCCGGCGGTCTTCCCGCTATGATCTCCCGGTTCACCGAGATCATGAACCGGCCAGCCCAGATCGAGCTTTGTGAGGACAGCTTAAAAACTGTCCTCATTCTTTTGCTCATTTACGGGCTGGGGATCGGGGTCTACCTCTCCTCCCGGCGCAACTACCGCAGAGGCGAGGAACACGGTTCGGCCAAGTGGGGCGACGCCAGAGCCGTGAACAAGAAGTATCAGGCAAAGGAGCCGGAGAAGAACAAGGTGCTGACCCAGCATGTGCAGATCGGGCTGGACGGGCGCAAACACCGGAGGAACTTAAACACCATGGTTGTCGGCGGAAGCGGCGCGGGCAAGACGCGCTTTTACGCCAAGCCCAACATCTGCCAGGCCAATACGTCTTTCGTGATCCTTGACCCAAAGGGCGAGCTGGCCCGCGATACCGGCTATTTACTGGAACAACGAGGGTATGAGGTCCGTGTGCTGGATTTACTGGATATGAGCCGCAGCCACTGCTATAACCCCTTTGTATATCTGCGGGACGATAACGACGTGCAGCGTTTGGTAACGAACCTGTTCAAGTCCACCACGCCCAAAGGCAGCCAGAGCCAGGACCCCTTCTGGGATACGGCGGCCTCCATGCTGCTTCTGGCGCTGGTGTTCTACCTGCACTATGAGGCTCCGCCCGATGAGCAGAACTTTCCGATGGTCATGGAGATGCTCCGGGCCGGGGATGTGCGGGAGGATGACGATTCCTATCAATCCCCGCTGGATGAACTCTTTGAACGGCTGGAAATGCGGAACCCGGACCATATCGCGGTGAAGTATTACAAGGACTACCATTCCGGCAGTGCCAAAACGCTGAAATCCATCCAGATCACGCTTGCCGCAAGGCTGGAGAAATTCAACCTGGAAAGCCTTGCGGGGCTGACCGCCACCGACGAGCTGGACCTGCCTTCTTTGGGTGAGAAAAAGGTGGCGCTTTTTGCGCTGATCCCGGACAACGATACCAGCTTTAACTTTCTGGTGTCGCTCCTTTATACCCAGCTGTTCCAGCAGCTCTTTACACTGGCCGACCACAAGTACGGCGGACGGCTCCCGGTACACGTCCACTTCCTGATGGATGAGTTTGCCAATGTGAGCCTGCCGGATGACTTTGACAAGATTCTTTCTGTCATGCGTTCCCGTGAGGTTTCCGTCAGCATCATCTTGCAGAACCTGGCGCAGCTTAAAGCCCTGTTCGAAAAGCAATGGGAAAGCATCACAGGCAACTGCGATGAATTTCTGTACCTCGGCGGCAATGAGCAGTCCACACACAAGTACGTGGCTGAGTTGCTGGGGAAAGAAACGATTGATACGAACACCTATGGAAAAAGCACCGGGCGGAGCGGCAACTACTCCACCAACTACCAGATCACCGGGCGCGAGCTTTTGGACGCTGCGGAGGTCCGAATGCTGGACAACCAGCACGCCATCCTTTTTATCCGGGGTGAAAAACCCATCCTGGATGAGAAGTATGACATCTTAAAGCATCCCAACGTGGCGCTGACCACGGACGGGAATGCAAGACCCTATGTCCACGGTGGCACGGAGCAATCTGTAGCCACTATTTCTTTTGCCCCGGCAGGCACAGCACTCACCGGTCCGGCAGAGGAAAGCGAAACCATGTATGAGCTTCTGTCCAATGAGGAACTGGAAGCCCGCTATCTTACAGAGGAGGTAAGCACAAATGAAACTATTTCAGAAGAAGAACCGTAAAGAGAACCGTCTGACTATGCCGGGCAAGGTGAAGAAGGGCTACCGCACTTACTGCGCGGCGGTAATCATGGGGGCGTTGCTCCTTGCCGCGCCCATCCCGGCCTTCGCCGCCAATGATCCTATCGGCGTAGTCAATAACCTGTCCGATTTTATTTTTGGGCTGATCAGGGCCGTCGGCCTTATTCTCATGGGCTGGGGCATCGTGCAGGTAGGTCTTTCCTTCCAGTCCCACGATCCTTCCCAGCGTTCCAACGGGTTCTTGACCCTGGCCGGAGGCATTGTCATTACCTTTGCCAAGGAGATTTTAAATCTTATCACCGGCTAAAAAATGCAGAACGGCGGGGCGGTTTTGGCCGCCCTGCCCATTCTGCGGAAAGGAGGTTTTATGAGTAATGTCTGATAACTGGGTCGTACAAAATTTGCAGAACGCACTCAACACCTGGAATGAAAAACTGGCGGAAATCTGGCAACTGATTACGCAGTCGCCGGAGAACTTCAAGGGCGGCGCGATCTGGAACGTGATCGTGAGCATTCACGGCGCGCTGCAGGCCGTTGGTCTGGCGCTTTTGGTACTGTTTTTCGTGGTGGGCATCATGCGCACCTGCGGAAGCCTTGCGGAGACAAAGCGCCCGGAGACAGCGCTGAAGCTTTTTATCCGCTTCGCGCTGGCCAAGGGCGTCGTGACCTACGGCCTGGAGCTGATGATGGCGCTCTTTAAGATCGTGCAGGGCGTGATCTCCACCATCATGAACTCGGCGGGGATCGGCGCGGCACAAAGTACCGTGCTGCCGGATGAGATCGTGACTGCCGTGGAGGACTGCGGCTTTTTCGAGAGCATCCCTTTATGGGCGGTCACGCTGATCGGTGGGCTGTTCATCACCGTGCTGTCTTTCATCATGATCATGACCGTCTACGGGCGGTTTTTTAAGTTGTACCTTTATACGGCAATTGCACCCATCCCCTTATCCACCTTTGCCGGGGAGCCGACGCAGAACGTGGGCAAGAGCTTCTTAAAAAGCTATGCCGCTGTCTGCCTGGAGGGGGCCATCATCGTGCTGGCCTGCATCATCTTCTCTCTGTTTGCCTCCTCCCCGCCCAGCGTCAACCCGGACGCGGCGGCGGTCACGATGGTCTGGAGCTATGTGGGAGAGCTGATCTTTAACATGCTGGTTTTAGTCGGCTGCGTCAAGATGGCAGACCGGGTGGTGCGTGAGATGATGGGACTGTAAGGAGGTGTCACATTGGAAGTAAAAATCAACCGGGAGATCCGAAGCTATACGGAATCCATGTTTTTCGGACTGTCCATGCGGCAGTTCATTTTTTCTGTTCTGGCCATCGGCGTCGCCGTGGGCCTGTATTTTCTGCTCCGTCCCCATTTTGGGGTGGAGACGGTCAGCTGGATGTGTATCCTCGGCGCGGTCCCATTCGCCCTGCTGGGGTTTCTCAATTACCACGGCATGACGGCGGAGCAATTTCTGGTCGTCTGGATACGGTCAGAGTTTCTGGAGCCGAAGGAACTCCGCTTTGAAGCGAACAACATCTACCACGAACTCTTAAAAGACGCCATTGAAGCCAGAGAAAAGGAGGGTTATAAGCAGCATGATCAAAACACTGACGAACCTGCTCAGGCAGGATAAAGAGAAATACAAGGTGCCGCGCAAGGTGCGGGACGTGATCCCCATCCGCCGCATCTGGAACGACGGCATCTTTCTGGTAGGCAGCAAGTATTCCAAGACCTACCGTTTTTCGGATATTAACTATCTGGTGGCCAGCCGGGAGGATAAGGAGGTCATGTTCCTGTCCTACTCGGAGCTGTTGAACAGCCTGGACGCCGGGGCCACCACCAAGATCACCATCAACAATCGGGCACTCAATAAGCGCAGCTTTGAGCAGTCCGTCCTTATGCCCATGAAAGATGACGCGAGGGACTTTTGCCGGAAAGAGTACAACGGGATGCTGTTGGATATGGCTACCGGAGCCAACGGGCTGATTCAGGAGAAGTATGTCACCATCACGGTAGGAAAAAAGGACGTGGAGGAAGCCAGAGCCTACTTTGCCCGTGTGGGGGCGGATCTCGCCGCTCACTTTGCTAATCTGGGAGCCTCCTGTACGGAACTGGATGCCACGGAGCGCCTGCGCATCCTGCATGACTTCTACCGCGTGGGCGAGGAGGTGGATTTCCACTTTGACGCCCGTGACATGATGAAAAAGGGCCATGACTTCCGGGACTACATCTGCCCGGACGGGATCGAAAAGGGCAAAGATTTCCTGAAGCTGGGCGACCGATACTGCCGGGTGCTGTACCTGAAGGACTATGCCTCGTATATCAAGGACGACATGGTGACGGAGCTGACGGACCTGAATCGGAACATGATGCTCTCCATTGACATCGTGCCCATTCCCACGGATGAAGCCGTGCGGGAGGTGGAGAACCGGCTTTTAGGTGTGGAAACGAATATCAGTGCGACTCGTTCCTAACTGAAAAGGTTAGGCACAAGTTAGAAAAATGCGATTGAAAGGAGCGCAAGCAATACTTGGAGAACTGGTAATTCGATGGGTGAAATGAAGAAGTAACGTTTGGAAGCGCCCACCTTAATCTCCGATTGGCGGGAAAACGTCAAAAGCTCGGTGAAGTCGGCAGAGAGTAGCCGTATTGCAGTAATGCAACGAAAGCGGTTCAGCGATGAATTGTGCTACCTATATGCCGGAGGTCTATAAAATATCTATGGTGAGAATGACCGAGAGGTCTGACGAACTTGCGAATGTACGGGTCTAAATGGTTAGCCGATAGAAATGTCGGTGGCGATTAGGTCGCAGTCAGTGTGGATTAGTAAAAATTGATGTTATGAAACTCCATATTGTGTTACAGGCACAATCAAGCTGACAGGCTCAGAGTAAGCACCTAAGGATATATGTAAAGATAGAATTATCGGAACGAGGAAAGGTGTCAGGCATAGAAATATGTTTGTTGACGAAGAAAAATAAGCAACTTAACTGGCACTGAAAAGTAGAGGTCGAACCGATGAAACTTTTGTAATGGAAGCGGAGGAATGACCTCAAGTCGATTGTAATTACAAGTAATCTATCAAACTCAGATTAGGATTACGGGTAAGACGAAAAAGCTCATGCCCCGAAAGGAGTGTGATGCCTAATGACAAATAAACAACAGAAAAAGCTACTATGTGTTGATGACCTCAGACACGCCGAATATTATCAAATGCAGGACACGTTTGATGACCTCTACTCCAAGAGTAGAAGCGGAGAGATTTTTCAAAATCTAATGCCGTTAATACTCGCAAGAGAAAATATATTGCTTGCCTACCGTAATATCAAAAGTAATGGCGGGAGCAAAACACGAGGTACAGATAAAGTTGTAATTGATGATATAGGTAGACTGTCAGCAGAAGAATATGTTGAGAAACTGAGGTATATCGTAGCGGGAAGCAAGCATGGATACCGCCCGAAAGCGGTAAGAAGAAAAGAAATTCCAAAACCGAATGGCAAACTAAGACCGCTCGGCATTCCCTGTATGTGGGATAGACTGGTTCAACAGTGTATAAAGCAAATCTTGGAGCCGATATGTGAAGCGAAATTCAGTGAAAACAGTTATGGGTTTCGTCCTCTGAGAAGTGTGGAACACGCCATTCAAAGAATATATCAGCTAATGCAAAGGGCAAATTTGCACTATGTTGTAGAGTTTGACATCAAAGGGTTCTTTGATAATGTAGACCACTCAAAGCTGATAAAGCAGATATGGTCACTTGGCATAAGGGATAAACAGCTGCTCTATGTAATAAAGCAAATTCTCAAAGCCCCGATAAAAATGCCAGACGGAGAAATTCAATACCCGAAAAAGGGTACGCCGCAAGGCGGTATTATCTCACCGTTATTAGCAAATATCGTGCTGAATGAGCTTGATCATTGGATAGACAGCCAATGGATTGAACATCCGATTACGGAAAAATACAGTTATAAGGTCAACAGCAATGGCAGTAAGGATTTGGGACACGCATACAGAGCAATGAAAACGACAGGTCTGAAAGAGATGTATATCGTTCGCTATGCCGATGATTTTCGCATACTTTGCAGAACAAAATCGGAGGCGGAGCGGACGGAAATAGCCGTATCAAAGTGGCTATGGGATAGATTAAGACTTGAAGTTTCTCCCGAAAAGACAAGGATTGTTAATGTGAAAAAGAAATATTCGGAATTTCTCGGATTTAAAATCAGGGTTCACCTCAAAGGTGAAAAATGGACGGTGGAATCCCATGTTTGCGATAAGGCTCTTTGTAGACAAAAAGAAGCGTTAATTGAACAAGCCAAAAAGGTTGCAAAACCATCACAGCATAGCACAGAAAGTTATGAAATTCATCTCTACAATGCAAAGGTGGTCGGAGCGCAAAGCTACTATAAAATCGCAACCCATATCAATATTGACTTCAATGGATTGAACTTAGCTGTCATGAGGGTGTTAACCAATAGACTTAGAACGCAAAAATGTAATAGGTTAAGACGAAAAGGCAGACCTCTTACAAAAGCGGAAAAAGGGCTATACGGAAATACACCGATGATGAGATATGTGGCTGGTTCAGATGAGCCAATTTATCCAATAGGATTTGTTCAGCATAAACCGCCGTGGACGAAGAAACGAAAAGCAAATCTCTATACAACAGAAGGTCGTAAAGAAATCCACGATAATCTCAGAATAAATACTTCGCTCATGGTGCAAATGATGAAATCTTCGGGCAAGAACAGTACAGAATACAGCGACAACAGAATATCATTATATTCTGCTCAGTGGGGCAAATGTGGGATAACTGGAATTGAATTTCAATGTCTTGAAGATATCCATTGCCACCACAAACTGCCAAAACAATATGGTGGTACAGATAAGTATGATAATCTTGTCCTTATGCTGTCACAGGTTCACAGATTGATTCATGCTACTGATGAAATAACTATCCGAAAATATCTTGAACTATTGAAATTGGATAAAACTCAAATCACGAAATTGAATAATTACAGAGAGTTAGTGAAAAACAATCCCATAACAGTAAAATAAGATGTTGAAATTTGTTGTTTGTTAAGATCACAAGTAATGCAATCGATGGAACGCCGTGTGCGGCGAAAGTCGCACGCACGGTGTGGAGTGGGGGAAAACTTGGAGATTATTTCAAAGAGTTACCTATCACTATCCAACTGGCAAAGGCGACAAAACGCCAACAACAACTTCTCCGCCGTGGTTCCCTATGATATGGAGCTGCAACGCAAGGAGGCAAAGGAGTTCCTTGACGACCTGACCACCCGCGACCAGCGGATGATGCTGGGCATCCTGACGCTGGTTCTGACCGCAGACACAAAAGAAGAACTGGACGCCGATACGGAGACTGTGCTTGCCATTGCAAGAAAGCACATGTGCCAGCTGGCCGTACTGAAATATCAGCAGTACGACGGCCTCAATACGGTGCTGCCCATCGGTACAAGGCGGATCAATGCCTTCCGTACCTTAACGACAGAAAGCTTGGCGGTGTTCATGCCCTTCAAGGTCCAGGAGATTCAGGACCGAGGGGGTATCTACTTTGGGGAAAACGCCATCTCCCACAACCTGATCCTCTGCAACCGGGAAAACCTCTTAAACCAGTCCGCCTTTATTTTGGGCGTTCCCGGCTCCGGCAAGTCCTTCAACGCCAAGGAGCAGATCACCTTCCTTATGCTCAACACGGAGGATGACATCATGATCTGCGACCCGGAAGGCGAGTTCGTCCCGCTGGTAGAGGCCATGGGAGAGGACGTGGGCACCGTGGTCCACATGATGGCAGGCGGGAAAGACCGGCTCAACGCCATGTATATGGTAGAGGGCTACGGCGAGGTCAACCCGGTCATTGAGAAGTCCCAGTTTGTCATGTCACTGGTGGAGCAGATTGACAAGAAGGGGGTCAGCCCACAGCACCGGAGCATTATTGACCGCTGCACGGCACAGGTCTATCAGGAGGGCAGGGAGACCGGCATTGTACCGACCCTGACCACCCTCCGGGAAAAGCTCCTGGTCCAGCCGGAAAAGGAGGCAAAAGAGATCGCCCTGGCTCTGGAGCTTTATACCACCGGGTCTTTGAACATCTTCGGTCATGGTAGCAATGTGGATTTGGACAAGCGTGTGGTGGTGTTTAACATCCACGACCTGGGCGAGCAGTTAAAGCCCGCGGGTCTGCTTGTTATTACCGATACCATGCTCAACCGCGTGACGCTCAACTGGCAGAAGGGCAAGCGTACCCATGTATTCATCGACGAGTATCATATCGTTTTTGACACGGAGCAGGGCGCAAACTTCTTTACTTCTGCCTGGAGGCAGTTCAGAAAGCGCGGTGCGCACCCTACGGCCATCACCCAGAACGTAGAGTATGTGCTGGACTCCGTGCAGGCCAGTACGATGCTATCCAACTCCGAGTTTATCATCATGTTCAACCAGGCGGCACGCGACCGCGAGAAGCTGGCGAACCTGCTGAACATCTCAAAGGAACAGATGAGTTACGTCACCAACGCGGAGGCAGGCTGCGGCCTGATCCGCTACGGGCGCTCCCTGGTTCCCTTCGTCAACCGGTTCCCGAAGAACACGCAGCTTTATGAGCTGATGACCACAAAGCCCGGTGAGGGCGTGTTTGGAGGCGGCAATGAGTAAGAAACATCATGTATATCGTTGCGGAGCGGCACCCCCCTGCCGCTCCTTTTCGTTTGGGAGGTGATGCGCTATGCCGCAGATCAAGACGCGGGACGTGCTGAAAGGCACCGTCAAGGCCATAGACAAGTCCGCCGTGGCCGCCCAGCGTATGAAGGACGCCTATGTGCGCGTGAAAGACAAGGCGGAGCACGGCTATTACAGTGCGGAGAATTCCCCGGAGGAATATGCCACCGACCGTGTTTCCGCCTTTTCGGACTCTGCGCTCCATGAAGCCGGGCGCCAGCTGGATAAGCAGGGGCGCAAGGCAGTCAAGGAGACAAAGGACAACATCTCCAAAGCAAAGGACTATTTCAGACAGAAAAAGGCGGAGCAGCCCATCCAGAAAGCGCGGGAGCAGGCAAAACAGGCTGCCAGGACTGCCGGGAAAGCACCCTCAACCGGCACACCGCTTTCAGGAAACACCGCTCAGGCCGGGACCACTTCCGGACAGGCTGCCAGCCGGATCGTCCATCGGGAGAACATCTCCATCCGAACACGCGGGCACAATCCACTTTCCGTGCGCCAGTCGGCCCGCTCTGCGGGAAACGCCATGGTGAACACGCTGAGGCGCGGGGCAAAAGAAACCGGGCGCTCCATTAAAACCGCGGAGATGGCATCCAAAACCGCCGTAAAGACCGGACAGCAGGCGGCGAAAAGCGCACAGGCTGCGGCAAAGACGGCGCAGAAAACGGCTCAGGCCGCAAAGGTAGCGGCGCAAAAGGCGGCGCAGGCGGCCAAACGGACGGCACAGGCCACGGCGAAAGCTGTCCGTGCTATCATTGCAGGGGTGAAAACCATGATCTCTGCCATTATCGCGGGCGGCTGGGTTGCCGTGGTCATTATCCTGATCATCGTCCTTCTTGGTTGTGCCGTGTCGATTTTTGGAGGTGGGAGCCGCAGCAGCACCTACACACCAGTCAGCGCCGAAGTAGAAGCCTATGACCCCATGATCCGCAAGTATGCCCAGCAGTACGGCATCCCAGAATATGTGGAACTGATAAAAGCTGTCATGATGCAGGAATCCGGAGGCCGTGGGCTTGACCCCATGCAGGCGGCGGAGGGCGGCTTCAACACCCGCTATCCCCATGTGCCAAATGGTATCACAGATCCGGAGTATTCCGTGGAGTGCGGCGTGCAGGAGCTGAAGGCGGCGCTGGAGGCTGCCGGGGTAGAAAACCCGGTGGACATGGAGCGGATCAAGCTGGCCCTGCAGGGCTATAACTACGGGAGCGGCTACATCTCCTGGGCGCTGCGCAACTACGGAGGTTATTCCGTTGCCAATGCCGCGGAGTTCTCCGACATGCAGGCGGCAAGGCTGGGCTGGAGCAGCTACGGGGACAAGCAGTATGTAGCTCATGTGCTGCGCTATTACCCCTATGGCCGGGTGTTCAGCATGGGCTTTGGTAATCATGCCATTGTGGAACTGGCACTCTCCCAGGTCGGACAGCAGGGCGGCCAGCCTTACTGGTCCTGGTACGGCTTTAATGGCCGTGTGGAGTGGTGTGCCTGTTTTGTCTCATGGTGTGCCAATGAGTGCGGCTACATCGAGGCAGGGATCATACCAAAGTTTTCCCTCTGCTCCGACGGCGTGAATTGGTTCAAAACGCAGGGACAGTGGCAGGAGCGAAACTATGAGCCGATGGCCGGGGATATTATCTTCTTTGACTGGGGCGCTAATGGCACCATCGACCACGTGGGCATCGTGGAATACTGTGAGAACGGCGTTGTCCATACCGTGGAAGGAAACTCTGGCGACGCCTGCAGGCAGAAGGAGTACACCGTGGGAAGCAGCAGTATCTATGGATATGGACTGCCTGCTTATTAAAAAAGGTGAAAAGGGCAAAAAAGCTCTTTTCACCGTACATAGCACAGTTGTGATAGATGATATGATGAAAGCATTAAAAAGCACAAGTGCGCTTTACGCTATGGGACAGTCGCTCATCCACATCCTGAAAGAACATGCAGCCGAGATTCCCGTGAGTGAAAGGACGCTGTACTGTTGCATTGGCAAAGGGTATCTGACGATCCGTAACATTGACATGCGGCGCGCGGTGCGCTACAAAAAGCGCAGATGCGAGTAGGAAGTCAAAGTCAGCCGGCCGAAAAAGAACAAGCATCACTACAAGGACTTAAAAAAAGCTTGAACAGAATCCGGGGATCAGGGTCGTGGAGATGGATATGGTGATCGGGACAAGGGCAGCAAGGTTAAGCATTCAGGAGAGAACACCCATCGAACTGGCCCTGTGGGATTTTGGAAGAGATACAGTGAGAAGCTGGGACTGCAGGTCATCAATACAGATAAGGTGTGTTTGAAGTCGATCAACCCGAAGTTCGTTTAGCAATCAACTTTCAACTAAAAAACAAAAATCAACACTATCTTTTTCAGCCTTTTACTTGTTAAACATTATAGATGAAACTTATGAAAGAGCAGAAAGTAGGATGCATGTGGATACAGACTATGCACTGATTAAACAGATGAAACAAGGCGATGAAGCCGCCTTTGATATCTTTGTTCATAAATATTATTCAGATATATTGAGCTATTGTTCTTATCATTGTAATAACAAAGAAGAAGCTAAAGATCTTACACAAGAGACATTTTTGCATTTTTTTGATGGCTTTGAAGCCTATACACATAGAAATAAAGCCAAAAATTTTTTATACACGATAGCAGGGAACTTATGCAAAAACTATTATAAAAGTGCAAGGGCGCGACCAATGGAAGTCCTTGAAGATAATAGTCTGTCTGTGAATTTTGAAGATGAGACGGTCTTACGAGTTGCCATTCGTATGTGCCTTGATCGATTGCCAGAGGAATTAAGAGAAGTAATTATTTTGTATTATTACCAGAACTTGAAACAGACTGAAATAGCAGATGTGCTTGGCATTGGACTTCCACTTGTGAAATATCGGATTAAAAAAGCAAAAGCGCAGATGGAAAAGATGCTAAGATCGGAGGTTTAATGTGGATATAGAAAAATTACTGGATAAAGGACGCATAGAAGTGGTGACCGATGAGATGGAAATACAGGCGGTTATTCAGAAATCAAAAACTACCTTTTTGAATCATGAAAGTACACAAATTCTATCCTATCGCGAATTTATCTGGGATCAGTTTCGTATGATTCGTAAAAGATGGTGGATAATTCAATTTGCTGTTTTGTGCATGGCATGGTTTTTTCTTTCAACCGAACATGAAGCCTTTTATGTACGACGAGGGATGGGAGTGTTAGCTGCATTGTTCACTGTTCTCTTGATCCCAGAGTTGTGGCGAAATCTATCAAACCGGTGTATGGAAATTGAAATAGCCTCCTATTATTCCCTCCATCAAATTTATGCTGCGAGGATTCTATTGTTTGGAACTATAGATGTATTGTTTTTGACGATTTTTACGGGTGGTGCATATTACATTCTTAATATTGCGATTGCAGACCTAATCACACAATTTCTGCTACCTATGGTGGTGACCACCTGTATTTGTCTTTTAATCCTTGGAAAACAGCACTGCAACGGACGTGTCGCGGTAGGGCTTTGCGCTTTATGGAGTGGGGTTTGGTGGGTAATCACCGCTCGCGATCAGTTGTATTCTACAATAGTATTACCGATTTGGTTAGTTATTTTTGCCCTTGCGTGCATATTCTTGGCGTTTGCAGTCTATCGTTTATTAAGAAACTGTGACAAATATATGGAGGTGGATATAGGTGGAACTGTCTTTGAATAATCTTACAAAAAAATACGATGCGCTAACGGCTGTAAAAGACGTGAATTATACCATGACAAGTGGGGTTTATGGTCTGTTGGGCGTGAATGGTGCAGGAAAGACGACATTGATGCGTATGATTTGCACACTGATTAAACCATCACAAGGAAATATTACCTGTGATGGAAAAGAAATCTATGAAATGGAGGAATCTTATCGAGGGCAGTTAGGGTATCTTCCACAGGACTTTGGGTACTACCCTGATCTGACTGTGTCGGATTACTTAATGTACATTGCTTCTATAAAGGGGCTGCGACCTGCATTTGCAAGAAATAGGGCGAAGATTCTTTTGGCGCAGGTGGGTCTGAAAAAGTCTTCAAAAATGAAAATGAGAAAGTTGTCAGGCGGTATGTTGCGACGCGTAGGAATTGCGCAGGCGATGTTGAACGATCCCAAAATATTGATTTTGGATGAGCCAACAGCAGGGCTTGATCCAAATGAGAGGATTCGTTTTCGGAATCTCATCAGTGAGCTTGCTGATGACAGATTGGTTTTGCTGTCAACACACATTGTATCTGATGTAGAGTTTATTGCAAACGAGATTATTTTGATGAATAAAGGAGAATTTTTCTTTACCGGGACAGCAGAGAATGTCATTTCTTCCATTGGAAAAGAAGTTTGGACATGTGCAGTTCCAAGGCAAGAAGTGGATGAATACCTGAAACATTATCTGGTAGCAAATGTAAAAACGTCGTCTCAAGGCGCTGAATTGCGTATCCTTTCCGATCATCCGCCTGTACCAAATGCACGGCAGGAGCAGGCCACGTTAGAAGATGCGTTTTTGTTCTATTTTGGAGAGAAGGCAGGTGAGTCAGAATGATACTGAAATACGAGATGAAAAAGGTTCTTAACAAACGAATGAATCGAATTTTAATTGCCGCTGCTTTAGTGCTCATGGTTGTGTTCAGTATCTTTGCGATTGGCAGTTTTCACGCAGTAGGTGCTGATGGAGAAGGACATACCGGACTTTCTGCCGCTCGGCTTATGGTCACAGATAAGAATCATTGGCGAGGCAAGGTAACGACGGAAATGATTACAAAAAGTGTAAAAAGTTTTCGCTCAGGGGACCAGCAGTCTACCTCAGATATCATCTATTTAACGAGTAAAATGTTGGCCGGAGAGAGAAGCGATCTTGACGATGACGAGGCTATTTTGCATGCAGACAGTTCTCAAATCGCTGATATTTATGATAGTTATCATGAAAATTTACAGAAGATGAGTAAAGAATATGGAGATACATCGAAGAAACAAGCCCTTTTGACAGAGAAATATAAGGAAATCAGCACACCATTTTATTATGAGGCATATGATTCCTGGGACACAATGCTGCTGTATGCAACGGAGTGTAGTCTGATCCTTGTTATTGTTATTGGCTTTTTAACTGCAGGGATCTTCTCAGAGGAGTTTCAATGTAAAGCTGACTCTGTATTTTTTTCAACAAGATGTGGAAGAAGCAAAGCGGTGCATGCAAAAATCTGCACAGGACTCATTATTGCAACACTGGTTTATGGAATCGGAATTGGTGCTCTTTCTATAATTTGCTTTAGCACTATGGGGGTTAGCGGTGCATCGACTTCATATCAGTTTAGTGAACCATATGCTATTTATCCTATTTCAATGGGACAAATGTATGGTCTCGTTGTTTTGTGTGGTTACATTGCGAGCCTGCTCGCAGCCTCTGTTGCGATGCTGGTTGCATCGAAAATGAAGTCGATTAGCTTTGCGGTTGCAGTCCCGTTTGTACTATTTTGTGTATCACCATTTATTGGAAGAGCTCTCCCCTTCAAAACATTTTTTAGTCTGACGCCAGACCAACTTACAAACATAATGAACTGCGCACGTATTCCATACATATACCAAATTGGAAATGTTGTTTTTCGACAAATTCCATTCTTGATAGTTTTTTATGCCTTGG
The DNA here is from genome assembly GCA_050953425.1 of Anaerovoracaceae bacterium. GTDB lineage: Bacteria > Bacillota > Clostridia > Peptostreptococcales > Anaerovoracaceae > RUG100. The sequence goes on from JBMNMQ010000003.1 coordinate 251,327, forward strand.
TAGCTATTATTTTACTTCCAATTGCATACAGAAACTATCATAGGGCAATTTTGCAATAGTCGCTTAATAATGAATCATCAACATGAGGCTGAATTCTTTCTGCGATGAAATACAGTAAAGTTCAGATTGATGATTGTAAGGAAGGAGGAATGGACGGGTGTCCGTAAAAAGGGCTTATCATAGCGGAAGAATTCTGTAACATGGTTAGAAACAAAGAAACAGGAGGAAAAGCCATGAAAGTTGTTAATGAAATCAAATCTGGGAATGGTGGAGTTAAACCTAAAGCAGGGTGTGTGTGCTCAAGTGGATGGGAAAGCACTCGTGGACCGTGGCAGCCAATTTATAACTGCAACTGCAGATGCCAGTCTGGAAACACAACAAATTTCAATGCAAACTTTAAGAAAGCGAAAAAAGCATAATTAAAATCGCCTACGCTCGTTCAAGAGTTCTTTGAAGTAATGTATTGAAAGAAAGGCGGGGCATGGCCATCCGACCATGCCCCGTATTTAGAAAACATGAGGTGTATTATGAAGAATCAAAGGTACGGCGTGCTTTTGATACGTCTAAAGACTCTCATTATTATTATGATGCGGGGACAGGGAAAGTTATCTCTTGTAATAAGGATGAAAGAGCCTTGATAAGCAGGATATTATCAAACGAAATAAGTGTGAAAACAGCGTGTGAATTGAATGATGATTTTTTTGACTTTGTTAGATCTGAAAACTTATTTTCTGACAAATTCTGGACATTTTCTGTTCCTGACAAAGAAGAATTTATTGAACTTGTTTCTGGAAACTGCGAGCAGATAGTAATTGAACTAACAGAGGTCTGCAATTTGCGCTGTGGTTACTGTATTTATAATGATCACCATCCAAATCACAGAGGTTTTTCGAATAAGTCAATGACTTTTGACATAGCGAAGAAGAGCATTGACTGTTTGCTGAAAAATTTCAAAAGAAACGAGTTCGCACTAACGTTTTATGGAGGGGAACCACTCGCTAATTTCAGCTTGATGCAACAATGCATTGAATATGTCAGACATCATTACAAGAGTATAAAGTTATCATATGGATTTACAACAAATCTCACGTTATTAACAAAAGAAATGGTAGATTACTTTAAGACCATTGAGAACATGGATATAGTATGTAGCTTAGATGGCCCAAAAGAATTACATGACAGATATCGAAGATACATTAATGGGAATGGAACTTTTGAAGTGGCAATTCATAACTTTAAATTGTTACTGAACGAATTTTACTGCCCAGAGAAAAAAAGAGGCCTGTCAATTAATTGTGTTTTGACGCCACCATATCAGAATGAAAAGCTTAAAAAGATCAGAAATTTCTTTTATGAAGAACTTGCTGTGCCAAAAACAATTATATGCAATTATTCTTATGTTGATGGAGGTGAAATGCAAATTGAAGACTCATCCCAAGACGGGAATTCTGTATTGGAAGCGAGTCCATTGGAAGAATGGGCTGCGAATGATTTTGCATCAAATAAGGAGGAGTCTGATTTTTGGGGCATTATCAATGTAGAATTGTTAAGAGTTGCAAACAGACTGATTTCGAATGAAGGAATTATAGAACAGGGATATTTGCACGGAAACTGTATTCCGGGACAAAGAAGAATATATGTGACTACTGATGGCGACTTTAAGCCATGTGAAAAAGTTGGTCGTGCTCCAACCTTGGGAAATTATATCGATGGTTATAACTTCGACAGAACTTATCGTTTATATATAGAGGAATACATTCAATATTTCCACGAAAAATGCAGTAACTGCTGGGCAAGGAATATGTGTGGCGTATGCTACGAAAGTTCGATGGATGGGGAAGGAAATTGTCCTTACGTTGCCGGTGGACTTTGCGATACATCAAGAAGCCTTGTAAAGGATATGTTCGTGAATTATTACAGGTTGTATGAAAAGGACAGGGATGGTTTGGAAAAGGCATTATCCACTGTAGAATTAAAATAATAAACCTCAATTATTCGCCGTCATGCGGTGAAGGCGGCTGAAAGCCGCACTGTTACTATGTTTACAGGGTTTATTGCTTTCATCTGAAAAGTGAATCAAAAAAGAGCTGATCTTTGGTATGATTGTATCGACGAAAACACAAAAAACCAAAGGAGACAGCTCTTCATGTCCATCATACCCACCCTTTCTCTTGATAGCAATAAGCATGTGAAAATAAATTTTAACGGCGGTGATCTTTCCTCCGATGCAGGCCTTCTTCTGATCAAAGAATTCGCCGCTAAAACCGGCATGATCAGTCTTGTCAGGAAATTTTTTAAAACCAACAATGCATCTGCAAGGATTCATTCTGACGCAGACAACCTGCTCCAGATTCTCTTCCAGATCATCGCTGCCTATTTTGAAGACAACTGTGCGGATGAGCTGACCAATGAACCGGTATTTCTGGAGATTCTCCAGAAAGAAGCGCTTGCTTCTCAGCCCACTTTGTCACGGTTCTGGAACCGAATGGATGAGTTTTCTCTGTATCAGATGGATCAGATCGAGCAGGCAATGCGAGACACGATCTATGCGATCAGACATCCTGATATGATGCTGTTTGATCTTGATTCAACGCTCCTGAATACCTATGGACATCAGGAGGGAGAAGGCTTCAACTATCACTATCAGGCCCATGGGTATCATCCGTTGCTGTGCTTCGATGGGCTGACCGGAGACCTCCTCAAGGCGGAACTGCGTGACGGAACCCAGTACTGCAGTAAAGGATCCGGTGCGTTCATGATTCCCCTGATGAGAGAATACCGGGAAAAGTATCCCTCCATGCCGCTTTATCTTCGTGGAGACAGTGGCTTTGCTGCACCGGAACTCTATGAAGCCTGTGAGGAGAACGACTGCAGGTACGCTATACGACTGAAGGAAAACGGCATTCTCCGTTCACTTACTGCCGATGAAGACGATGCTCTTTATCGCCTGACCCGCAAGGATCAGGTCAGCTATGCCGTAGTTTATGGAGAGTTTGATTATCAGGCAAAGTCATGGTCTCACCCAAGAAGAGTTGTCTTCAAGATCGAAAAGCCTTATGACCAGATGATCCACCTGTATACCTTTGTCGTCACTACAATGGAATCTCTCCCGGACCAGATCATCCGGTTCTACTGTGGCCGAGGCAAGATGGAGAACTTCATCAAGGAAGCCAAAAACGGATTTGATTTCTCCTCTGTCAGCAGTCGGAAAAAGGTGGTTAATGCGAATCGCCTCAGCGTACACATGCTGGCATACAACTTATTCAATTGGTTCCGCCGGCTGGTACTTCCTGCCAGAATGCGAAAACAGCAGGTTGATACTATCCGTCTGAAACTGCTGAAGATCGCCGCAAGAGTGATCCACTCAGCAAGGTATATAACATTCAAGCTCTGTAGCAGTTGTCCTTACAAGGAAGAGTTCGTTGAAACCCTCGCTAATATCAAAAAGCTGGGAGCTGCTCCATTGCTGGAATAGCAACTGTCAACTTGCGGCCACGCCGCCAGATGCGCACTTTGACTTTCAAATCCGCCATTTTTAATGATCGTGGGATTCGTGCGCCCATTTTTGCAGTGGCTCAGGAGAAAGCATAGCGCCAATGTAGAATTTCAAAGAAATCTTTCATGGGAATGGAGAAATCCATGCTTCGTGAATAATTCAGGATAAATACTTTTATAATGATAAAACGGTTGACTGATATGGGAAAAAAAGAAAAAATGCAAGAATGCGCTTATTAACAATTTTATTTGGGCTCTGACTGAATTGAGTCACTTCAAAAAAACATATCTTTTATGTTTGATCCTTGATGCACTTACAAAAGGAATCACGCCTGTTGTTAGCTTGCTTCTGATTCAGAAATTAATAGATCTTATACAATATCAGTCCGGGTCGTTGCGCGAAGCTATTATATGGTTAATATCACTATCGCTTGTTCAACTTTTGTCTGAGCTTATCTTAGTTTTCACAAATGTAAAATTGAGCAATTATGAGCTTGATTTCGATCGATATTTTCAAAAGAATATTTACTTGAAAGTTTCTAAATTGAGTTGTAAGGAATTTGAAAGTAGTCACACATACGATTTAATTAACCGAACCCAATATGACGCGAATGCAGGAATTTGGGGTAGTATCAAGACTTTTTTTTCTCTTTCATCTTCCCTGATTAGTTCAATCTCGTATGCAATTATTATTATAAAATACAATTATTTACTCTTTGCAATTATAGTAGCGGTTCCAGTGATTCGATACATTTTGAAAAAAAGATTTAATATCAAAGAGTATTCGATAGAAAAAGAAAATACGGAGCCTGACAGAAGAGCAGGATATATTTCGTATCTGCTGACAAATTCTGAAAACTTTAAAGAACTGAAGACATTCGGGCTGTTTGATTTTTTTATAAAAAAATATCAGGATATAAAGAGACTCTGTAATTTAAAACTAATAAAACTAAATGATAAGCGCGGACGGGTCTTTGCTGTCTTAACAATAGTAGAGAAAATTATAGATTGGGGTGTTACGCTGTTAATTCTAATTCAGACTTTTAATGGTCTAATTTCAATAGGTAGCTTCATTCTATACAATAATTCCATGATAGTCTGAAGGACAATGTGGTTGAAATGTTTTCTCAATTATCCTATTGGTACAGAAACAGTGCGATGCTTGATCAGATCAGAAATTTTTTCGATCTTCCTCCAGAAAAAATAAGTGAAAAGGGAATAATGATTGATGAAATCCAATCAATTAGACTGTGAAAAATGTATACTACAAATATCAAGGGAAGCAAGAATACGCATTAAAAAATATAAAACTTGAACTTAACGCGGGGGAACTTGTCATTTTAATGGGGAGTAATGGTTCCGGAAAATCGACGTTAATAAAAATAATTATGGGAGTTTATGATGATTACAAAGCGGAATGTATATGTAAATGGCTATAATCTAAAGCAGATTACAATCTGATAAATTACCGACAGAAAATAAGTGCCCTATTTCAAAATTATATTCGATATGAAAGCAATATTGAAGAAAATATAAAATATGGAAATATTTGTGAAGATTGTGATCCAAACCGTATCAGAGATATCCTAAAAAAAGTTCAGCTTGGTGAATATGCTGATCAGCTTTCTCAAACTTTGGGATATCAGTTTCAAGATGGAACACAAATGTCTATAGGGGCAATGGCAAAAGTTGGCGCTTGGAAGAACTTTATATCGAAATGCCGAACTTTATATTTTCGATGAGCCCAATGCTTCATTGGATTTGAAAACCGAAACTGAAATCTTGAAAACCATCCACAATGAAACAAGCACAAAGATCACTTTGATTATTATGCACAGATTTAACTATATGGTTAAATACGCGAACAATATTGTTGTGCTCAAGGACGGTGAAATTGCTGAGAATGGCACGCATGATCAGCTTATCGCGAAAAATGGGATGTATTTTGATTTGTTTTGCATGTATCAGGCGATAAATGACAATGACAGTAGATAGGAGTGAGACCCTTGCGCCGAAGGAAGAAGAAAAGTAAATTTTTTTGTGGTTATAGTTTTCTTGATGATTTTAATAGGGTTTGCACTATTCGTTTTAAGAGGAACAACAAATCATGAACCTTTTCGAACGGCAGATTTATCCAATGGATGGAACTTAATTCTTGTGAATAGTGAGTACCGGATTCCTGATAACTATCAAAATGAAATTAAGTTAACTACGCTCTCAAATGGGAAGCAGGTAGATTCGCGGATTTATCCTGAGTTACAAACGATGTTTAATGATGCCAGAGCTGCCGGGCTACAATTATTTGTACGGGAGGGATATCGAACGAGAGATGAGCAACAGCAGCTTTTAGACGAAAAAATATCCGCATATCAAAGTGAGGGGTATTCAGAAACAGAGGCCGAGAAGCTCGCAAAAGAATGGGTTGCGCTTCCAGGAACAAGTGAGCATGAAATTGGCTTAGCAGTCGATATTAATGCTGGACACCTCTGTTTCTGCCGCAGATGCAGTATATGCATGGCTTGAAGACAACTCATATAAATATGGATTTATAAAGCGTTATCCGTCAAATAAAACAGATATTACGGGAGTAAGCAATGAACCATGGCATTATCGTTATGTTGGAAAGAAGGCAGCAAAAGAAATATATGAGAAAGGACTTTGCTTAGAGGAATATCTGCGACAGATAGATTGATGTAAACAAAAATTATACAAATTTCCAAAGGGGAAATCGTCTTGTTGTGCGGGGAATCAGGCAGTGGGAAAACCACGTTCAGCCGATTGGTAAATGGGCTGATCCCAAACTACTATGAAGGTACGCTTACCGGTAAAGTCCAGGTCGAGGACAAGAACCCGGAGGAGGTCGAGCTGCATGAGCTGGCACCATATGTCGGCTCCGTGTTCCAAAATCCCAAGGCGCAATTCTACACGCTGATAACAGATACGGAGATTGTATTTGCCTGCGAGAATATGGGTATGGATCGCGGCGAAATCCTGCAGCGTTTTGATGCCACCGTGACAGCAATGCATCTGGAGCCATTGATTGGAAGAAAAATTTTTTCGCTGTCCGGGGGTGAAAAACAGAAAATAGCCTGCGCCTCTGTTCATGCCCTGCAGCCTGATGTGCTGGTTTTAGACGAGCCAACTTCAAATCTGGACATAGGAACCATCCATGAATTAGAGAACATTCTGCGCTTGTGGAAAGCGCAGGGGAAAACCGTCATTGTAGCAGAGCATCGGTTGGATTGGCTTCGCCTCCTTGCAGACCGGGTACTGTATTTCAAAGATGGAAAAATTGAACAGGAGTTTACCGGAGCAGCCTTTTTTAAAAAGTCGCTGGGCGATCTGCATGAAATGGGGCTTAGGGGAACAAGCCGCTTTGTTCCTCAATACGTGAGAAAAAGCAGAGCAAAGGAAGGGATGGAGCTTAAGGATTTTTGCTTTACCATCAAAAAGAAAGACCTACTCCATGTTGAAAACCTGACGATCCCTAAAGGAGCCGTTGTTGCCGTGCTGGGAAATAATGGCTCAGGCAAAACAACATTGGCCCGGTGCTTATGTGGCCTGGAGAGGAAAATGCGCGGTTCGTTCGCTTTTATGAGTCAGGAATATAAGCCAAAGCAGCGGCTGAAACTCTGTTATATGGTTATGCAGGACGTAAACCATCAGCTCTTTGCCGAGAGCGTGCTTGATGAAGTGACGCTTGGCATCAAAGATATAGAAGAAGAAAAGACAGCGTATGCTCAGAACATCCTGTCGATGTTGGATTTGCTGGCATTCGAAGATAAGCACCCCATGTCTCTTTCCGGTGGACAAAAGCAGCGTGTCGCCATAGCAGGGGCAATTGCTTCCCATAAAGAAATCATCGTGTACGACGAGCCTACCAGCGGCTTGGACTACCGACATATGAAGGAGGTCTCTACGTGTATCCAGAAACTCTCTGAAATGGGTAAAACGCAAATGATTATCACTCACGACCCAGAACTTGTAGCACATTGCTGCGATTATATGGTGTTTATGGACAACGGAGCTGTGTCCTGTTTTGGGGAATGGACAGATGAAAATATTGAATTTGCGTCTTGCTACTTTGAAAACGCGAGATAGTCTCTTGCGATTTGAAAGGACGGGTGTTATGGAATGAAACTTCATACTTCCGGTGAAGATTACTTAAAAGCGATCTATATTCTCCAAAATGACAAAGGTATGGTGCGCTCCATAGATGTAGCGGAACAGATGGGCGTGTCAAAGCCCAGCGTGAGCCATGCGGTCAAACTCTTGCGAGCGGGCGGCTTTATCGTAATGGACGATGACTACACGCTGCATCTGACCGATTTGGGTCGGGAGATCGCAGAAAAGCTCTATGAGCGACATCAGTATTTTGCGGAACAGCTTACTGATGCTGGTGTTGACACCGACATCGCCGAAGCAGAAGCTTGCAAAATGGAACATACGATCAGCGATTCGTCTTTCCAAAAGCTCAAGGGACAGGAACAAAAAACTTGCCCGTATGCAAACACCTGTGATCTTATCTCGGGCAAGGAACGAGGCCCCTAATTTGAAATGGCCGGGCAGAAGAAATGGGTGATTTGTCCCATGTGTGGGAGAAAGACCCGGACTAAAATCCGTAAAGATACAGTATTGGTAAACTTCCCATTGTTTTGTCCAAAATGCCGGAAAGAAACGCTGATTGATCTGAAACAAGGAAACATCATCATCAAAGAGCCAGACGCGCAGACGCAGGGCCGATGATCGACAGTCAATGACTGTGATCGTCGGCTCATTTCATTATACGGAGACTGTTTGCTTATATGAAAAAGGCTATAAAAGCCAGAAACGAAAAAGCAGCCTTACAGCTGCTTCTCAGGGGCGGTGTTGATAAGGGCCGTTGCAGTGGCCTTGATTACTTCCAGGGCCCTGCTGTCACCATCACAAAGGGTACGGAGAAGATGATCTACCTCGGTATCGACAGTCCGCTTTTCGGGGTAGAAGAAGGTATCGGCAGATACATTCAATGCCCGGATGATCCGGTAGAGAACATCATAACTCGGCTTTTTCCCTTCGTTCTCAATCCGGTATAAATAACGTTCTGATATATCTGCCCTGGTTGCCAGATCTTCTATGGTAATCCCAGCCCTTTCCCGTGCTGATTTAATGATATGGCCCGGAGATTCAGGAATATTATGCACTCTCAGTTCACCTCCATCTATAATTTTATCCTTTTCTGCCCGGTTGATAATGGCATGAAAATTCAATTATAGATGGCATAACGGTTCATAATATGAGAGAAACAACAAGACCGCCCTGCCTAAAAACATGGATAGGAGGGTCTTGTTATGCGTTGGTCTCATTTTGACCATACTCTGCTCATTAAAAGCAGCTGTTTTTCCACCGGCTGACTAACAGGGCGGCTCAGTTAAAAAAGCGCTTGCGCCGCTCGGTACTCCTATGCGTCACGAGCTGAACTATTAGTTCAGTATAAACATGAATTAAATAGTTTCTATGCACCTGTATCACGCCTTTTCAGGTTGTGGTGCGGGTGTTTTTTCATATACAGGAGGCAGCGTCGTTTCCGCTGCCGCAGCCCTCCGAATCGTGCGAAGCCCAAAGGTTTTCACACGATTTGGAGGTGCTAAATGGATGATAACAAGAGGAAACTATGGGTCAACGGCCAGTTCATTGAGGTTTCCGAGGAGGTCTATCAAGTCTATATGCAGGGTGATCGCAAGATGCGTTACTTTGAGACGGACTTGAAGACGGAGCGGACCATGCTGGCCGAGGACGGTACTGTACAGCGGATCATTCCCAGCCGGGAGGATTCTCTGGATCGGTTGATAGATGACAATTCCAGGCAATTTTCGGATGCCGGTGAAAGTGTGGAGGACGCCGTACTCCGCAAACTGGCCGAAGATGAGCTGCACCGAGCGTTGGAAAAGTTGACCGATGAAGAATATGCTCTTGTCTATGCCCTGTTCTTTGAGGGCAAGTCTATCCGTGCTTATGCGCAGGAATTAGGCGTATATCCCAATGCAGTACATAAGCGCATGAAGCGCATCCTGAAAAAGTTGAAAGATTTTTTGAAATAAGGGTGTACGGACCTCTCACTCAACGGCAAATAGAGTGAGAGGTCTTTTTTTATACGACTACTCCCTATTTGAACCTTGACAACCGAATACCCATTCATCAGGCACATTCCCATTGCTATTGCCAAAAGCATAAGCCACGTTAGCGGCTGCGCCATGATGTGCGGAGGAAGGCAGCGAAAGCGCACACTGTATTGTTTTCGGCTTGTTCTCCTCCGCACGGAGCGGTAAACAGCTGGCTATAAGCGCCGGGCGGTCCCCGGCGCGGCCATGACAGGCAATGGGGTCAAAGATACTCCTGTTCAGTCACAGCCCGAGCGTACAGCGCCGATTTCGGCGTGAGGCGTCACACGCAATGAGAGCAGCCGACAGAGATCCTGCCGGGGGTGAGATTCCCGTGGAGCTGATGCACCGTCAGCCGCCTGGTGACTTCCCGCAACGAGCCGGGGTGTCGAGGACAAATAGGCTCTATTTTAAGAAGAAACAGCCGGACAAACAGGTATGTTCCAGACGATTATTAGATACCCGTCTGCTTTGTCATACCCATTTGCCCGGCTTTTACATAGGCGGCGTGTACCGCCTGCTATTTCACGGGAGGTGGACAGATGAATCAGACATATAAACGCGGCGACATCTTTTTTGCCGACCTCGGTCAAGGGATCGGATCGGAGCAGATGGGGTATCGCCCGGTTGTGATTATTCAAAACGACACAGGAAACAAGCACAGCCCCACGGTGGTTGCAGCGGCAGTCACAAGCAAGACCGACGCGAAGGCAAAACAGCCCACTCATTGTTTTATTGGAGCCGAATACGGTTTGGAACTGCCTTCGGTCATCCTGTTGGAGCAGATACGGACACTGGACAAGCAGCGTCTTGAGAAATACGTTGGGAGGTTGTCAAAGAAGCATTTGAACGACCTGAACCACGCACTGGCGATCAGTGTTGGACTGATCCCTGCGCAGGAAAATCTTGTTCTGTGCCTCTGCAAGCCCTGTGCGGACAATTTTCGCCTGGACGGGAGATATGATCTTGTACGGGTAACGGAGAACCAAGTGCGTGACACATGTACCTATTGCAATTACCGGATGGGGGTTGAATACGAATTAGTGCCAAGGGAGGTGTAAGAAGTGAATAGAAAAAGTGCAAGTGAGAAACAACCAGGCAGGGTTCCCATCTGGGAGAAAAGCAATCTTACGATTGAAGAAGCCGCGGAATACTCTGGCATTGGCCGTAACAAACTTCGTCAGCTATCTGATGATGAAACGTGCCCATTTGTCTTATGGGTCGGAAATAAAAGACTGATAAAGCGCCGTGAGCTCGATGAGTTTATAGGAAGAATGTACTCTATTTAACCTACAGGCCTGTCAAGTCTGCGAAAGAAATAATCGCACATTTGTCTGATATGAATGTCCCTGATAAGATTGCGATGTAAACAACAGGCTCGCGGAAAGGAGGCCGATTAACAATGGCAACAATCAAACGAAAAGATAAGGCGAGAGTTGTTCTCCGAAAAGGAGAAGTGCAGAGACCCGATGGCACCTATCATTACTCCTGGACAGATGGAAATGGTAAGCGCCATTTTGTGTATGCAAGGACATTAGAGGCATTACGGGAAAAAGAAAAGGAAATTCAAAAGGATAAGTCTGATGGGATAAAAGCCGAAGCGAGGTACGTTACAGTAAATGATCTCTTTGACCTGTGGAAACAACTGAAAAAGGGATTAAAAAACAACACCTTCGAGAATTATAAGTACTCATATGAAACATATGTAAGACCCACCTTTGGAAAGCTTCGGATTGTCTCGTTAAGAAAGTCAGATGTAAAGCGGTTCTATAATCGGCTTGCTGACGATAGAGGGCTGCAGGCATCGACCATTGATGGGATACATACAGTTCTTCACCAGGTGTTTGAACTGGCAGTCGATGATAATTACATTCGGGCAAATCCAACGAACAACGTATTGAGGGAATTAAAGCAGTCTCATTGCTTTCAGACAGAAAAACGGAGGGCATTGACCAAACCTGAACAGGATCTCTTTTTGGATTTCCTTAAAAGGAATCATACTTACTCTCACTGGTATCCAGTTTTTGCAGTAATGATTGGAAGTGGTCTGCGTGTTGGAGAAGTTACGGGGTTGCGTTGGTGTGATATAGATCTGGATGAAGGCATAATTGATGTGAATCACACACTGGTATATTATGACCATCGGGATCCGGAACATAAAAAAGGATGCTATTTCAATGTGAATACACCCAAAACCAAAGCGAGTACGCGACAGGTGCCGATGCTGGATTTTGTTAAAGAGGCGTTCTTGATGGAGCGCGAGTATCAGGAGTTGCTTGGTATTCAGTGTAAAGTAACTATCGATGGATATACGGACTTCATTTTTATAAACCGTGATGGGAATGCCCAACATCAGGCGAATCTGAATAAGGCAATCCGGAGAATTATCAGGGATTGTAATGACGAGGAGTTTCTCAAAGACGAAAATGCCAGTGTTTTATTACCGCACTTCAGCTGCCACTCGCTGCGACATACATTTACAACTCGGATGTGCGAGGCCGGAGTTAACGTAAAAGTCATTCAGGATGCTTTAGGGCATCAGGATATTTCAACGACACTGAATATATACGCAGAAGTCACCAAAGACCTTAAAAAAGAAGAATTTGTCGGATTGGACGCTTATTTCAAAGGAAACGGTCAGTCACAGAGTATTAGTGAATCACCAAATGGATAAAACTGGATATATAGATCATATACAGAAACTCTTGAGGATTTGTATCTTCAAGAGTTTTTCTGTTGTATCGCTTTCTGGTCAGAACTTACTTTTCAAGTTGGACGAAAAAGATGATACGTGCAATATATAAAAACTTGCTCTTTAACTTGCTCTTTGCTATAATATGAGAAAGTTAAAGAGGAAGTTAAATGCGTGGGAGGAAGTCATGGCAATACCGGTAAATATAGAAAATCTGATTCATCGGCGTGTTGTTGAAAGTGCAAGGATAGAATACAAGGCTGAATGGAACCCGGAACCGATCCTGCACTCCATTACTGCTTTCGCAAATGATTTTGACAACCTTGGAGGAGGATACATTATTATAGGCATCGAAGAACAGAATGGGTATCCTCGATTTCCCGTAAAGGGGATAGATAAGGATTCCATAGATGCAATCCAGAAAGAAATACTGAATAAATGTAATTTCATTGAACCAAGATATATACCGGTCATGGAGCCGGCTCGTGTTGATGGGCAGGAAGTCATCGTGCTGTGGATTCCAGGAGGGGATGACAGACCCTATAAATGCCCAACTAAAATATATACGGAAAAAGGGGCTCATAAGAGTGAAAAAGCCTACTATATCCGCAAAGGGTCTAACACGATCAAGGCTAACGCTCTGGAAGAGCGGGAACTGATCGGCCTTGCCCGAAATATACCGTTTGACGACAGAGTGAACAACCACGCCCAAATAGCGGATATGCGTTCCAGTCTGCTGTCCGAGTATTTACATGCTGTGGACAGCGAATTATATGAAGGTTCACTCTCAAGAACCGTTGAGGATGTTGCAACCGATATGAGACTGATTGGAGGTCCCTCGGAATTAAGAAGGCCGATTAATGTTGGATTGATGTTTTTCAACGAAAGGCCGGATAATTTCTTCCCATACAGCCGCATTGAAGTAGTTGACAAGCCTGATCCGACAGGCGTCGGAATGAAAGAAAGCATATTCACAGGTCCCCTTGACAAACAGCTGCGAGATGCTCTTTCTTATATAAGAAATTATATCATTACAGAGTATGTCACGAAGGTTCCTGATCAGGCAGAGGCGGTACGAGTGTATAACTGGCCATTCAGAGCAGTAGAGGAAGCGCTGAGTAATGCGATTTACCATCGCTCATATCAGATCCATGAACCGATTACGGTGACGGTTACGCCTGATCGAATGGAGGTATTGAGCCTTCCGGGACCGGATCGATCAATATCAGACAACGATTTGGAAAACAGAGTTCTGGTTTCCAGCCGATATAGAAATAGAAGAATAGGAGATTTCCTTAAAGAGCTAAAGCTGGTCGAAGGAAGAAACACCGGAATCCCATTGATATTGAATGAGATGTCAAACAACGGATCGGCGCTGCCAGTATTTAAGACAGATGAAGAGAGAAGCTATTTCCTTGTTATTCTTCCGATTCATCCTGCTTTCAAAGGAAGAATCACACGTTCCGGGGAAAGACAGAATGTCGAGCCCAATAAGAGACCGCGCCGGAGCAAAGAGGAGCTTCGAGTCCTTGTAATTGAAACACTGACACAAAAAGGTGAACTTTCAATGAATGAAATTGCTGCTGCGCTTGGTTATAAGAAGCTGAATAATACTCTCCGTACAGTTGTAAATCAGATGGTTGAGGATGACGAAGCCGAATATCTCTATCCTGACAAACCAAGAAGCAGCAATCAAAAGATTCGTCTTAGTAATTGAATGTAAGGAGTAAAAAATGTTTAGTAATGGATCGACTATAGTAAAAGTTGATTTTCATATGCACACAATAGCGGATAAAGAGTTTTCCTTTACTGGAGACAAAGATTATTTTGTTAGCGAATATATCCAAAAATTAGTGGATGAAGATATCGTTATCGGTGTCATAACGAATCACAACAAATTTGCAAAAGATGAGTATGATCAATTGAGAAAAACCGCCAGAAAAAAAGGCATACTCATATTACCAGGCATTGAGTTATCAATAAAAGAGGGAGCAAACGGAGTCCATACGTTGATTGTTTTTAATCCTGACGAATGGATAGTGAATGGGACAAATAGAATTGAAGCTTTTCTAAATGAAGTGTTTAAAGACACACCTAATAGAGAAAATGAAAATACCAGATGTAAATACGATCTTCCAGGAGTAATCGATATATTAGATAAGTATAATGCTGACTATTTTATTGTTTTTGCACATGTAGAAGCCGACAAAGGTTTTATAAAAGAATGTGGCGGAGGACTAATCAAATCATTAGCGTCCAATCCATGGTTTAAAAAGAGAATACTGGGTCTCCAGAAGGTCCGAACAAGGAATAAGATTCCCGTTTTTGAAGAACAAATTGGGTATAAACTCCCGTTTTTGGAAGGTTCTGATTGTAAAAACATAGATGCTATCGGGAAAGAAAAAGGCTTTAGTCTTATAAAAATAGGGGACTTATCTTATAACGCTTTAAAGTTTGCTCTTCAGGCTCATCTCGAAAGAGTGTATGCAAATATTATTACTCATCAATACAGCTATATTAAAGGCATTTCTATAGAAGGCGGACTCCTTGATAAACAAAATATCGGGCTGTCTCCGGAATTAAATACTTTTATTGGTATAAGAGGTAGCGGGAAATCGGCGCTTATTGAACTATTGCGTTACGCACTGGAACTCCCCTCATCTGTAGATGAAGACTACAAAGACGAATTGGTCAATTATGTATTAGGCTCAGGAGGAATGATTTGTCTTAATGTAGTAGATGAACACGGAACGACCTATCAAATAAAAAGGATATTAGGAGAAAAGCCATATGTATATGATGCGAATGGAAACAATTTGGGTATTGATGTTACCTCTGTTATCCGGAATCCTGTTTATTTTGGACAAAAAGACCTGGCCTTAACAAAAGCTGGTTATGAATTTGAACTGCTACATAAATTGGTTAAAAATGATGATAATGCCGATATACGGCTTTTGCAATGTGAGGGTGAATTGAAAAGAAAGATAGAGGAGTGGTATTCGCTTGAAGAAATTCCTGGCCAAATTGAAGATTTAAAATCTCGGCTGAGAGAGTTAGAGCATAAGTTAAAAGTGTTCAAAGAACGTGGAGTAGTTGAAAAGCTTGAGAAACAGACATCATATACTGCTGATTTTACTGAGGCAAAAAGTATTACAGCAAACTGTAAGTCGCTCATTAATAAACTTAAGGGAGCGATTGATTACTATGATGAAAGGCCAATAATGTCTGATGGCTATTCATCTGAATATAACAAAGAAATATTTGCAGCCATTATTGAAACAGTTAATTCTATTCAAAACCGTTTTAAGTTAATTCGAAATGAAACTGTTGCAATTGAGGCAGATATAGGCAAGTTGGAGGAATTACAAAACGACCTAAAAAAAGCTATTGATGAATTAAAAGAAGAATTTGCAGAGATCAGAAGAGAGTTGAGCGGGGCACAGTTGGATTTGGATATTGATGCTTACACTAAATACCAAGGGGAAATGGATTCAACAAAAAGAGAAATTGCTGCCAAGGAAATTAAATTGGGACATATAGACCCATTACAGAAAGAAATAATGGGGTTGATTGCGCGAAGAACTGAGATTCTGCGAGATAATTATATTAGATACAAGAGCGAAATTGAAAAAGTCAACGCAACTCAGCAAGAATTGCAATTGTCAATAGAATTCAAAGGAGATAAAAAAGCATTTGTAGAACAATTAAGAGAGCAGTTTTCGGGAACTAATCTAAATGGAAACAAGTATCAGGAAATTGCATCTGCTTTTACTGATATAGTGGCAATTATTGAGGATGTCATTCTTTTGAAAGGGGAAAAGCTAAAACCTATGCTTACAGAAAAGCAATTTTTAGCTGTTGAAGAAAGGATTAACGAAAACTATAAAAAATACATATCGCTTAAAACTGCTGATCTGGTTGAAATAAAATATCACGGAAAAGCACTAAGTAGGCACTCTACAGGACAAAGAGCATCCGCACTGGCATTATTCATTTTAGCTCAAAATGATAATGATGTAATCATAATTGATCAACCGGAGGATGATCTTGATAATCAAGTCATCTATTCTGAATTTATAAAACGAATTAAAGAAAAAAAGGCTTCTACACAGTTTATTTTTGCAACTCATAACGCGAACATACCTGTTTTGGGCGATGCAGAAAAAATTGTTGCTGCAAGTTATACCAATTTAAAAATGGATATGATTCCAGGGACTATTGATACACCGGAGTCTCATAAGCAAATAGTAACAATAATGGAAGGGGGACAAGAGGCCTTTAATCGAAGAAATGAAATTTATAACTCTTGGGCATGATTATCTATAGAATCTGTCTGCAGAGAAGTGGATATTGCAGTAGTATATGAAGACACGGATTTTTCATGCACACTGGCGTTTTCAAGAGAGAACTGAAATAAAGAGCCAAGGGTTGGCACATTAAGTGGCATGTTTGATTAGTTCTACATCATTTACATCAAAATCTACATCATAAGAAACAAGACGTATAACAATCTGCAACAGGATATAATTTTATGACTGTATGTGAAGAATTGAAAAGAAAGGGTTTGAAGAGTTATGGAAGGTTATAAAGTAGAAGGAAAGACGTTCCCGACGATGAAGCCGCTGGAAGCAAAGGAGAGCAAGCGCAAGGCGATCGATTTCTCCAAGGTGCAGATCGAGCCCCTCTTTGAAGAGGAAGTGGATTTTGACACCTTCAGCAAGTCGGACTTCCGCGCGGTCAAGATCAGACAGTGCGAAGAGGTGCCGAAGAGCAGAAAGCTGCTCCGCTTTACGCTCGATGACGGCACGGGCGAGCCGCGCACGATCCTCAGCGGCATCAAGGATTACTATGATCCCGACGAACTTGTGGGCAGAACGGCGGTGGCCGTCGTCAACCTGCCGCCCCGCAAAATGATGGGCATCGAATCCTGCGGCATGCTGCTGTCGGCGGTCTGCCGGGAGGACGGCGAAGAACGGCTCAACCTGCTGCTGATCGACGATGCGATCCCGGCAGGGGCGAAATTGTATTAAAGAAAGACGAAGTTCCGGACGGTCTGCAGGGTATGTGCCCTCCCGGCCGGACAGACTGATGTATCCACCCTCTTTGCCGGGTAACCGGCAGGGAGGGTGTTTTCATGCATTGTGCACGAACATTCAGAGGAAACTGCGTCGAATTGCATCGACAAGGCGTCTGCCCCGAAAACGCCGGGCGGAAACGATCAGCGGACCATCGATTACTACATCCGCGAGGCCAATGCCGGCAAAACCGTCGACGGCGTCACGTATGACGCGAAGACCCGTGTCATCGATGTGGTCGTTACAGATGACGGCGACGGAAAACTGCAGGCGGAGGTCCGCTATGGCGGCGAAGGGGAGCCGACCTTCACCAACCGCTATCAGCCGCCGACGACGGAGGAAGAGCCGCCGCCGGATCAGGACAGGGGGCACGGAAGCAGCGGGCACGGAATGTGGATTGCCCGGAAAGTGAATACCTCCGACGAAGGTCTTCTGAGATCGTATCTCGCCCTCCTTGCGGCTTCGGCGGTCATCATGGCATGGGTGCTGCGAAGAAGAAAGAAGGACTGACGGTCGGAACGAACTGACGAGCAGAACGGACTGACGAGCGGGAAGAACTGACGGTCAGATCCGCCGTCCTGCCTTGCGGCGGGGCGGCGGTTTTTATGAGGCGGCACTCGAGACGCGGCACCTGCTGTTGATCATTATTTACGAACATGCCGCTGATAACATGGACATGGTACGGCGATATAGGGGGCGTATCTATAGATATAAACGTATTTCATGTAAATGGAAGAAAAGCGAAGAAGCAGGTGTGATGATTTTGCAAACTCGTTGAATAAGCAAAATCAGTCAAGATATTTAGTAAATTGATCAAAAGCAACAAAATCAACTAAGAAATTTAGCTAAATATATGAAATAATCAAAATTATCCAAGGCATTCCTAAGATAATTCGCTAATCATCTTGAAATCGGCAAAACTAATTAGTAAAATATTATAAAGATTTAGCTTGTTTGCAGATTGTGCAAAATAGGAACAGAGAGAAAACAAAATGCTGCCGAATGAATTAGAAGAATTAGCAAACAGAGTCTGCAGCCGGAAAGCCGAAGAACAAACCATAGAAGTCAAGGCGGCGCATGAAGGCGTACCGAAACGGCTTTACGACACGCTGTCCTCCTTTTCCAATCAGGACGCGGGGGGCGTGATTCTCTTCGGCATCGATGAGACGGCGGATTTTGCCAGAGTGGGAGTCTATGATGCGCAGGATCTGCAGAAAAAAGTGACGGAACAGTGCAGCCAGATGGAGCCGCCGGTCCGGGCTTTGTTCACGGTCACAGAAACAGACGGAGTCGTCATCTGTTCGGCGGAGATCCCCGGCCTCGATCTTTCCTTAAGACCCTGCTATTACAAAGGGAAGGGGCGCATGAAGGGCTCTTATGTCAGGGTCGGCGATGCCGATCTGCCGATGACGGAATATGAACTGTACAGCTATGAGGCATTCCGCAGACGTCTGCATGACGATGAACGTCCGGTGGAGCGGGCAGGGATCGACAGCCTTGACAAGGATATGCTGGAAAAATACATCGCATCCCGGAGTCAGGAAAGACCGGGACTCGCCAAACTGGCGGAAGCAGAGAAGTATGGGATGATGGCGATCCTGCGCGACCAACGACCGACGCTGGCGGCGCTCTTGAACCTCGGCATATATCCGCAGGGATATTTCCCGCAGCTGTGCATCACGGCGATCGTTGTCCCCGGCCTGCAGATCGGGGATGTCGGCGATGAAAATGCCCGCTTCCTCGACAATCGCCGCCTGGAGGGGACGATTCCGTCTATGGTGGACGAAGCCCTGCTGTTTTGCAGGCGAAACATGAAAACAAAGACGATCATTGACCCGAAAGCCGGCCGGCGCACGGATCGCACGGAATACCCGGTGGACGCGATCAGAGAAGCCGTACTGAACGCGCTCATCCACAGAGATTACAGCATCTACACAGAAGGAACCCCGGTGCAGATCAATTTCTTTGCCGATCGTCTGGAGATCCACAGCCCCGGCGGTCTGTACGGTCGGATGAGTGTAGAGCAGCTGGGTCATGCCAGGCCGGATCAGCGGAATCCGGCGCTGGCGGTGATGGCGGAAGCGCTGACGGAAGCGGAAAACAGGTATTCGGGGATCCCGACGATGCGCAGAGCGATGAAGGAATACCATCTGCCCGAGCCGAAGTTTGAAAACCGCCGCAATGAGTTCGTGGTGACGTTCTATAATGCGCAGGGAAAGGCAGATCGCGAGGGCGGCAACGGAAACAGCCGTCGGCACGAAGCGGCGTTCCGTGAAGAGGCGCTGCTGCGCTTCTGCGAGACACCGAGAAGCAGGCGGGAGATTGCGGATTTTCTGGGCATCGAGACCGCGTTCTATGCGATGCGGCGATATGTAAAGCCGCTTCTCGATGCGGGCAAACTGGAGATGACCATACCGGACAAGCCCCGGAGCAATAAACAAAAATTCATAGCACACCATTAGCGCCGGGACGAAGATGCCCGCCCGGCAGGTGCGGCTTGTCGAGATCCGGCGGCATCCTGCCCGGCCGTATTCCGCGATCCGGAAAAATTTTCAAAAGGTTTACCATCGCAGGGCAGCAGCCCGCTTCGATGCGGCGGATAATAAATTATATAATAACTTCACGGCTGCGGCGGCAGGCGCAGGGCCGGATGGAGCGCCGACGTCCGTGGGCCGAATAACGGAAAATAATCCACGGGGAACATTGCTGTGCCCCGGGTAAAGAACAAAGTGACGGTAAAATAGCCGTCATGAGCGGCCGCGGGCCGAAACGAGGGGTGAGAAAACGGATCAACGGGTCATCTGCGGGTGGCCCGTTTTTTCAGGGCGTGTCTGTGAACGGAACAGTCTCCGTTTTACCATCAAGGCGGAATCCTGTCTTGCCACCGGATCAGCTGAACGACAGTGTGCTCAAGGCTGCTCCGCAACCCAGGCGTTTTTCCGATGCCGATAAAAGCTGCATGCCGGAATCGCTCGGCGGCGTGAACAACTTAATTTCTGAGGCATCGAGATGATGCTGCTTCTGTTCATCACGCCCATGATGGTGCAGGCTAAAAATGGGAGCAGCTATTGTTTGTGGATATCGGCATCGCCTGACCCGACATCAATGCCGGAAAGCCGATATCGGCTGGCGACGCAGGACGTAAACGCCGTAAATCACGGCGAATCGGATGTGGCGGAATTCTTCTCAGAATTATCAAAGTGCTATAGCAAAGAGAAAGAAAAAATATGTCGCAGGCAGAGAAATCTTGACTATTTCAAGGAGCTATGGCATTATTCAGTTAATAAGCCACTGTAGATTCCTTACTGTTCGATCTGTATGATGAAGGGAGTTATTGTACCGCCCGACTGTCACGGGTCGATTGTCTGGTTTTTTGATAATTTTGATTTGATGTAGAGAGGAGAAGAAATGAGATCAATATCTTTACCCGGCAAAATTTTGACGTTTTTGCTGGCCGGACTGCTGTCCGTTGTCGGAATTGCCGCCATTCCGAACTCGACTGTGCATGCGGACGATACGTATTACGCGACATCAGCATCCAATTCGATCGGCCAGGTCCACTCGATCTCGATCGCGGATCCGGCCGGCTCTGCAGCGGTCGCGTACTGCTATAACCATTCTTCACAGTGGCCGGGCTCCAATCATCCGAGCAGCCTGCCGAACGGGCCGGGATATACAAAACACGCCAATGCGAGCGCGCAGGAGTTCGCGGCCAACGCCAGCGGCGCTGCCCTTTCCGCGGACGAGCTGAAAAGCGCGGCGCTGATGACCATGTACCACGGATATCCGAAGGACGCAAGCGGATACCAGGCAACATACAATCTTACGGATGACGAATTCAGGACCGTAACGCAGAAAGTGCTCTGGTATTTTACGGACAACAACATTACCACGATCGACGAGAACAGCTTCACCGGCGGCAACGCGTCGGCCGCAAGCGCGACGAGAATGTATAACGCGGCGCAGGCATTGTTGCAGAAAGCGCAGGGAACGGCGGATTATCCGTCAAACTACGAACTGGATCTTTATACCACGACAGATACAGATAGCGGGGGGACGACGTACCAGAACCTGCTCCGGGCGCAGCCTTCTGCCGCAGCAACGCAGACGAGCATCTCGTTCACGAAACAGTGGACAGGCGACAGCGCGTCCGACCGGCCCGGCACCTTATCCACTGACGATGATTTCTTCGGGAACTGGCTCCAGCTGCAGAAGACCGAGAACGGGACCACGACTGACGTGACCGGATATACGCCGGCGATCACCGTAGATTCGAACGACAGCAGCAAGTGGACGGTGAGCTATACCAATCTTCCGGAAACTACCGGCACTTACAGCGTCAAGGAAACCATCCCGTCGGATTCCATTTATTCGACAACCGATGATACTGTGGAACAGGGCGAGACGCTGACGAACTCCGTGCAGGAAATCAGCAATAATACCACGATCACATTCAGTAAAACGTGGGTGGATAACAGCAATGCCGACAGCACCCGTCCGAGCAGCACCGACGCGGCGAACGACAACGGCAAGTTCTCCGACTGGCTGCAGCTGCAGCAGACCGTGAACGGGGAAACGTCCGATGTCAGCGGATATACGCCGACCATCACGGAGAACGGGAATACATGGACAGTAACATATTCAAATCTCCCGGATATCAACGGCACATACAGCGTAAAGGAAACGATCCCGAGCGGCAGACCGTACACTACTTCGGATAATACTGCTGCGAACGGCGAGACGCTGACAAATATTGAAACGACGAGCATCATCGTCACAAAGGCCTGGAACGATTCCAGCAATCAGGACGGCATCCGTCCGAGCATAACGGATACCGATAACGGACACGGGATCTTCGCGAACTGGCTGAAACTGCAGCAGACCGTGAACGGGACCACGACCGATGTGACCGGATATACGCCGGCGATCACGGAAAACAGCGACAATACCAATCAGTGGACGATCATGTATTCGGGTCTGCCGAAATATACCGCCGCCGGAACGGCGATCACATATTCCGTCGCGGAAACGGTTCCTGATGATACGGATTATGAAGTGAACGACCCGGATGACGGCGGCACTGTCGTAAAGACAGGTTCCGCCTCAAACAACGGGGAGCTGAACAATAACCATACGGCCGAAACACAAAACAGCATAACATTCACAAAAACATGGACCGGCGACACCGAAAGCAACCGTCCGGACGACAGCACGTTCATCAGCTGGCTCACACTGAAGCAGACTGTGAACGGCACGACAAGTGATGTCACAGGGACATACACTCCGACTATTGCGAAAAACGGGAACAGCTGGACGGTATCCTATACCGGGCTCCCTGCCATTGAAGGAACATACAGCGTTCAGGAAAACCCGAGCGATTCCTATCAGGTGTCCGGCAGCAAAACTGTCGAGAATGGAGGAACGCTCACGAACCAATATATGACTATAAGCACCGGCACCACTCTTACATTCACAAAAACGTGGAACGATAACAGCAACGCCGACAGCACGCGTCCGAGCAGCACGAATACCGATAACGGGAATGGGATCTTCGCGAACTGGCTGAAACTGCAGCAGACCGTGAACGGGACCACGACCGATGTGACCGGGTATACGCCGACGATCACGGAAAACGGGAACAGCTGGACCGTCACTTATTCCGGGCTCCCGGAGATCAACGGCACGTACAGTGTCAAGGAAACGATCCCGAGCGGCAGACCGTACACTACTTCGGATAATACTGCTGCGAACGGCGAGACGCTGACAAATATTGAAACGACGAGCATCATCGTCACAAAGGCCTGGAACGATTCCAGCAATCAGGACGGCATCCGTCCGAGCATAACGGATACCGATAACGGACACGGGATCTTCGCGAACTGGCTGAAACTGCAGCAGACCGTGAACGGGACCACGACCGATGTGACCGGATATACGCCGGCGATCACGGAAAACAGCGACAATACCAATCAGTGGACGATCATGTATTCGGGTCTGCCGAAATATACCGCCGCCGGAACGGCGATCACATATTCCGTCGCGGAAACGGTTCCTGATGATACGGATTATGAAGTGAACGACCCGGATGACGGCGGCACTGTCGTAAAGACAGGTTCCGCCTCAAATCTCGAGACGCTGAACAATAACCATACGGCCGAAACACAAAACAGCATAACATTCACAAAGACATGGACCGGCGATACTGAAAACGACCGTCCAGACGACAGCACGTTCATCAGCTGGCTCACACTGAAGCAGACTGTGAACGGCACTACAAGCGATGTTACAGGGACATACACTCCGACTATTACGAAAAGCGGGAACAGCTGGACGGTATCCTATACAGGACTCCCTGCCATCGCAGGAACATACAGCGTTCAGGAAACCATCCCGTCGGATTCCATTTATTCGACAACCGATGATACTGTGGAACAGGGCGAGACGCTGACGAACTCCGTGCAGGAAATCAGCAATAATACCACGATCACATTCAGTAAAACGTGGGTGGATAACAGCAATGCCGGCAGCACCCGTCCGAGCAGCACCGATGCGGCGAACGCCAACGGCAAGTTCTCCGACTGGCTGCAGCTGCAGCAGACCGTGAACGGGGAAACGTCCGATGTCAGCGGATATACGCCGACCATCACGGAGAACGGGAATACATGGACAGTAACCTATTCAAATCTCCCGGATATCGACGGCACATACAGCGTAAAGGAAACGATCCCGAGTGGCAGACCGTACACTTCTTCGAATGATACCGTTGAGGGGGGCGAAACACTGACGAACACGCGCAATGCGTCGACATCGGTCAAGGTTACCAAGCAGTGGCTGGGTGATCCGACAGGTGCCGTCACCGTTCATCTGTTTGCAAACGGCAGCGATACCGGCGAGAGTATCGAGCTCGACGGCGCGGCCGATGAAACCGGCGAGGCAAGCGCTTGGAACGGTGTGTTCGGTGAACTGGATAAATACGATGCGAACGGCAACTTGATCGAGTATACGGTCAGTGAAGACAGCATGGAGAACGCCGAACAGGTCGGTACCGTCCGGGGAAATATGGCCGACGGTTTTGCACTGATCAACAGGAATACCAGTACGATCAGCATTCCGGTCGAGAAAAAATGGGCCAGGGGCGCGAAGGGTGAAAAAGCAATTATCGTACTGAAGATCAACGGTGAAATATCGGACCAGAAACTTGAGCTCAGCGAGAAGAACAACTGGAAAGGTTCTTTTGACAACCTCCCGAAATATGATGAAAACGGAGAACAAATCTCCTATGCAGTAACGGAAGAAGGAAATAACTGGACCTTCAAGATTAAAGAAGATGGCAGCGGCGGTTATATTGTCACCAATTACCCGAAGGATGCAAAAATAACCGAGGACCACAGCGGCACCGATACGGATGTATCCTCAGCGCAGACCGGCGACAGCACGAATCTCGGAGTTCTTCTCCTTATGCTGGGAACTGCTTCGGCGGCAATGCTGGGTACGATGCTGGTCCGTAGAAGAAAAAAAACAGAATAATTTAATCGCGGCGCTCGGAGAAAGTGCTGCCTGACAAGGTACGCAGCAAATCTCCTGTGCGGACGAGTGCGGACGTCAGCTGAAACCGGCTGACGTCCTTTTTGTGATTTGTTTCTGTTCTGCGCCTTGACAGGATTCCGCGGTTTTGCTATACAAGGAAGGGGATTGGGGGCAGATTCCCTTTTCTCGGCCAGAACACTGCGGCCCGGCACCGGGGTACATATCATGAAACGGAGATGGAAACAGCGGATGGAAACCACACTGGAACGAAAACCTGCACTTTCAAACGCGAAGATGCTTGTCCTCGGCGTGGTGATTCTGACGCTGCTGTTTATTCCCTATTTTGTCCTCAAGGGAGAATCCTACTTTTTGATGCTGGATCAGCTGGATGACGGCGTGATCAAAGCCGTCCTGCGGGCCAGGCATTTTTTCGATGCCGACAGCGGCTATATGCCGGAATTGCTCGGCGGCGTGGATATCAGAAATTCCTGCAGCATCACGGTGCTGCTGTTTCTGCTCTTCAAGCCCATGACGGCGCTGGTCATCAATATCTGGATCGTCTCGGTGTTCGCGTTCTGCGGCATGTATCTGCTGCTGGTCCGGCTGACGGATCACCAGGTCATTTCCTTCCTGACCGCGGGGATCTTTTCCATCCTGCCGTTTTACGCCACCTTCGGTCTCAGCGTGATGGGCATTCCCTTCGTTCTCTACGCGTTTATCAATCTCTACAGCAATGAAAAAATCGTTCCGTCACTGATCCTTGTCGGCGTATATTCCTATTTCTCCTCGTTTATCCTGTCGGGATTTGTGATCTGCGGGGCCGCCCTGATTCTGCTGATCTGGATCGCTGTGCATCGGGAAGTCGGAGAAAAGAAGTTCTGCGTGATCGGAATTGCGATGATGTACGGTATTTTTGCCTTCAATATTTCGGATCTGATCGTTCAGTTTTTTCTCTCGGACAGCGGGGAAGCATCGCATCGAACGGAGATGGCCTGGAAGGGATTTCCGTTCTGGTCCAATTTGAAATCGCTGCTGCTGGTGGGCTACAAGCATTACCTGACCCGGCATCAATTTATTCTTCCTCTGGCTGTCGCACTGAGCATTCTCGGGCTTTTCCGGCGGCGGCGCGTCGAGGGACGCTTGAAGAAGGAGTATACGCTGCTGATGGTTTCGTTTGCACTGATCCTGGCGGTTACGTTCTTTGCGGCCGGCATCAACTGCCAGACGGTGATGGTGCTGAGGAACCAGCACACCGGCCTGCTGCAGTCCTTTCACTTTGAGAGAGTCGAGAGTCTCTACCCGACACTGTGGTATCTGATCCTCGGCGCGGCCGCCTGCATCGCCCTGGATGAGGGGAAGCTGCTCGCCGCCGCGGCAGGAGGCAGAAAAAAATTCTGGCGCAACGCGGGCACGATCGCAGCCGCGGTGATCATTCTCCTGAACGGAGGGCATGTGTTCCATTACAGTACGTACTATAAAAACTTTGCGCAGATGACCGGCTTCCGGCACATGCACTATGTCTCCTGGGATGACTTTTACGCCGAGGATCTGTTTCACCGCATCGATAAATACATCGGCAGAGATAAATCGACGTATCGTGTCGCCAGTCTGGGAATTCATCCCGCCGCTGCTCTCTACAACGGCTTTTACTGCATCGACGGCTATGCGACCAGCTACCCGCTTGCCTACAAGCATAAATTCCGCCGAATCATTGCCCGGGAACTGGAGAAGAACGAAGCCGTCCGCCATTACTTTGACGACTGGGGCAATCGCTGCTATATTTTCTCCGCGGAGCTGGGCAGCAAGTATGACCACGCCGTCATCGCCAAGGACAGCGCTCTCTCTCCGGTCAGGCATCTGGAGATCGACACCGGCCAGATGAAAAAGCTGGGCGCCGAGTATCTGATTTCCGCCGTGGAAATCAAAAATTACAGGGAAACCGGACTCAAGCTGGAGAAAGTATTTGAAAGTCCGCAGAGCTATTACAGATTGTATTTGTATTCGTTGTAAGATAAAATAATAGTATTGCGGTTCGGATAAACCCGGTGCGCGGTGCGACCGCACGGACGGCCGTCCGTCGGTCAGACGGGATCGGTCTGTCGGGGCGTCCGGCATACATCCCGGCAGCAATCCCGGCAGGATGCCGGAAAAGGCCCGCAGGAATCCCGGACAGATCAATACTGACAGAAAGAAGGCAACAGCTATGATACCGTTTAATGTCCCGCCCTTTGCGGGCAGGGAAGTCGAATATATGAAACAGGCCGCCGCCAATAAAAAAATCAGCGGCGACGGGCCGTTCACGAAAAAGTGCAGCACCTGGCTCGAGCAGAAGACCGGCTCGAAGAAGGTGCTGCTGACGACCTCGTGCTCGTCGGCCCTGGAAATGGCGGCACTGCTGGCCGGCATCGAACCGGGCGACGAGGTGATCCTGCCGTCGTATACGTTTGTTTCGACGGCCAATGCTTTCGTGCTGCGGGGCGCGAAGCTGGTGTTCGTCGATATCCGGCCCGATACGATGAACCTCAATGAACAGCTGATCGAGGACGCCGTCACGGACAGGACGAAAGCGATCGTACCGGTTCACTATGCCGGGGTCGGCTGCGAAATGGACAGTATCATGGAGACTGCCCGCCGTCACGGACTCGTCGTGATCGAAGATGCCGCACAGGGCGTGATGGCTTCCTACAGGGGAAGAGCCCTGGGCAGCATCGGCGATCTGGCCTGCTTCAGCTTTCATGAGACGAAGAACTACAGCATGGGCGAGGGCGGCGCGATCCTCATCAACAACGAGAATTTCATCGAGAATGCGGAGATCATTCGCGAAAAGGGCACCGACCGGAGCCGCTTTCTGCGCGGCCAGGTCGACAAGTACTCCTGGATCAGCATCGGATCCTCATATCTGCCGAGCGATCTCAACGCCGCCTATCTCTGGGCCGAGCTCGAAGAAGCGGATACCATCAATGACTTTCGGCTGGCCGCCTGGCGCAGGTATTATGACGGATTCAGAGATCTGCAGGAGGAAGGCTGCGTCGGGCTGCCGGTGATACCCGATGAATGCCGGCACAATGCGCATATGTTCTACCTCAAGGTTCGGGATCTCGAAGAACGCGGGCAGCTCATCCGACATCTCAAGGACCGGGGTATTGCGGCCGTCTTCCACTATGTGCCGCTGCACTCCGCGGCGGCCGGGAAGAAATACGGCGTCTTCCACGGCGAGGATCGGTATACGACCAGGGAGAGTTCCCGTCTGCTGCGGCTGCCGATGTACTACGGCCTCAAGGACGAAGAGATTGACCAGGTGATCGCGGCCGTCAGAGAATTCTTTGCACCGCGCCGCGGTCGGCGCTGAGACCGTGCGCAGTACGGGGGGAATCTAACCCCGCGGCCCGGATATTCCGGCTGAAGCGCTGAGGCCGTACGCAGGGCGGGGGAATCTAACCCCGCGGCCCGGATATTCCGGCTGAAGCGCTGAGGCCGTACGCAGGGCGGGGAAATCCGCTGCCGAAACCGAAAGGCTGAAAAGGCTGCAGGGCCGGGAACGCCGAAACGCCGCGAAAGCTGAAGAATGAGCACAGGGGACGACAAGTACAGGGGCAGAAACGTTCATGCTTGAATGGATCAAAAAGGGATTAAAGAAGACCAGCAACGTCAAGAAGAGTATTTACGTCTGGAATACGACGGCCGGCATCCTGTCGGCGCTGCAGTCCGTGGTGATACTGATGGTGGTGTCGCGTACCAACGGTCTCTACGACGCCGGCGTGTTCTCCATCGCTTACGCGGTGGCCAGCCTGATGATCTTCATCGGTCAGTACGGGATCCGCAAGTATCAGGCGTCCGATGTCAGAGAGACGTTCACTTTTGGTGAATACTACGGCCAGCGGCTGATCACCTGTCTGATGATGCTGGCGGCGATTCTGGTCTACTGCGCGTACGGCGCGATGTTCAAGGGCTATCATACCGACAAGTGCATCGTCGTCTTCTTTGTCTGCCTGCTCAAGCTGGTGCAGGCGATGACGGATGTTTTTCACGGCAGGCTGCAGCAGTGCGGCCGGCTCGACATCGGCGCCAAGTCGGCCTGCGCGCGGATCATCTGCTCCACCGGCTCGTGCTGCATCTGCCTGGTGCTGACCCACGATCTCGTTATCTCGTCGATCGTCTTCGCGTTCTTCGCTTTCCTGCTCTTCATGCTGACGACCGTCAATGTGTCGCGGGATTACTGCACGGTCAGGCCGCAGTTCAACAGAGAGGCCATGAGGAAACTGTTCATCACCGGCTTTCCGCTGTTCGTCAGCACGTTCCTGTCGATGTACATCGGCAACGCGCCGAAATACGCGATCGACTCGTATCTGTCGGAGGAAATTCAGGCCTATTACAACTACATTTTCATGCCGGTCTTTGCCGTGCAGATGCTGTCGAACTTTATCTTCAATCCGATTCTCAACACTTACGCGAAGATCTGGGTGGATCATGAATTCACTAAGTTCCGCCGCGCGGTCCGCCGTCAGATGCTGGCGATCCTCGGCATCACCGTGCTCGGTCTCGCGGTGGCGGCGACGATCGGCATTCCGATCCTGTCGCTGCTGTTCGGATCGGATCTGTCCGACTACAAGCTGGCGCTGATCATCGTCATGGCCGGCGGCGGCGCGCTCGCCTATGTGACATTCTTCACCACGGTGATTACCATCATCCGTCACCAGAATGTACTGATGGTCGGCTACGGCGTCATCTCGCTGGCGGCGCTGCTGCTGTCAAAGTTCTTCGTTACCAATTACGGCATTATGGGTGCCGCGACGATGTATTCGATTCTGATGGGCGCGCTGGCGGCGGCGTTCTTTATTCTGATGACCTGGCAGATCAGGACGGATATCAAGTATCTGGAGCCGTGAGGCGGCAGACCGGTGCGGCCGGCAGCGCGAACTGATCGATGCGGGGTCAGGTGCGGCCGGCAGCGCGAGCTGATCGATGCGGGGTCAGGTGCGGCCGGCAGCGCGAACTGATCGATGCGGGGTCAGGTGCGGCCGGCAGCGCGAGCTGATCGATGCGGGGTCAGGTGCGGCCGGCAGCGCGAGCTGATCGATGCGGGGTCAGGTGCGGCCGGCAGCGCGAGCTGATCGATGCGGGGTCAGAGGTGATCGGCTGCGCGAACTGATCGATGCGGCGACCGATGCGGTCGGCTGTCCGACAGGTCATGGATGTATGAAGGTCTTATTACTATGACAGGAGGAAATACAATGGTTAAGAGAGCTGCAGTGCCCTTGACGGAAGAACTGGTCAGCGAACTGCGGACCGGCGATATGCTGGAACTGTCGGGCACGATTTTCACGGCCCGGGATGCGGCGATCCCCCGGCTCGTCGAATTGATCGAGCGGGACGCGCTCGGCGACATCGACCTCCGGGGCGGCGTGGTCTTTCATACGGCGGTCAGCCCCGCCGGCGTGGGACCGACATCGAGCAACAAGCTGGAAATCGAGGGGAACATGGAACCGCTCTCGCGAGCCGGCATCAAGATGCACCTGGGCAAGGGCGCGATCGGAGAGGACACCGTCGCCATGCTCGCGGAGCAGAACGCCGTCTATGCCGTCATGCCGCCGGTGACCGCGCTCCTCGAGAGCCGGATCCTCGAGCGTGAGGTGGCGGCATTCCCCGAACTGGGCATGGAAGCTCTGCACAGACTGAAGGTGGAAAAGTTTCCGGTGATTATCGCCGCCGCGCACGGCACATCGATATACTGAGTACCGGAAGCAGCCGGGAGGGCGGTCCGTCAGTCAGTGCGAATTCGGCCTATGCGGAGAAATCTTCGGGGAGCCGCTCTGTTGTCAGGTGTCCAGTTCGGAGACCAGGGTGAGGAACTCGGATTCGTCGCGGATGACGCCGTACGCCTTCGCCCGGCCGGCGATGGTGACGGCCCAGCTTCTGTGCGGCCTGATCTCATTCATCTTATTGCCGTCGCCGCTCTTGACGACACCGCCCTCGGTGTGCAGAATCTGTACCGCATCGTCATATTCTTCGGCCGTTACGGCCATCATCGCATTGATGTACTTGATGTGCGTCGGATGAATGGCGGTCTTGCCGATGAACCCGTTGGCGCGGTCCAGAATGACCTCGCGCAGCAGGCCGTCGACCGCTTCGTTGACCAGTCTCTTTCTCTTCAGCAGCGAACTCTGCAGACTCATCTCCGTTTTCTGCTCAAATTTCATGCGCTTATTGGCGAGGAAATATTCCCAGACCGGACCGGAAACAACAAATTCGTTGTCGCGATTGAAGATGTTGAGAATGTCCAGCAGGCAGTCGCGCACGGTCATGATATCGTAGATGCTGTAGTCGATGCCGCGGCGCACGCCGAAGCAGGAAGAAAAATCGGTGCCGCCGACGCGGATGTTGAGAATGCGGTCATAGTATTTAAAGACGATCTCGCGGAGCCGCGACAGTTCTTCGAATCGGGTCTCCTTAAAGGCGATTTCCCGTCCCTCCAGAATCGGCATGCCGTAGAGGGAGAGCCCTTCTTTTTCATTGACTTCTTCCAGATGCTGCAGATACCCCTCGCCGTCGGCAGCCGAAAATTTCGGGAAGACAAATCCGGTGATCAGCCGGTAATCGTCACGGCTCAGAGCCGCGGTAAAGCGGCGGAACTGCTCCCGGCTGCGGGGACGGAAAAACAGCAGCGGAAAGTCGCTCTCGTCGGCGCTGCCGCGCTCCAGTTCCTGCCGCAGAATCTGCAGCTGCGCGAGCGCGTTTTTCTCCGCGCCGGCGACCATCGATTCGGCGATCGAATCCTCAAAGCACACCACAATGGAGGTCAGTCCGGGGATGCGCTTGCTGAGAAAGTTCTCGGAAAAGGCCCGGGTCGCCGGCATATACAGCGTGGCGCCGAGACAGTAGCGGAGCTGATCCCTCTCGGTATCCCTGGTGAACGGAACCGGATCCTTGACAAATGTATATTCAAAGTCATATTGGTTGTGTTTCATCGTATTCCTCCGGGGATCATCGCATCGGTGAGGACCAGATCCCTGCACATAATCGATTCGCCTTTCTCGTTCAGGACATCGACTTCTCTGTTGACGGCACCGGCTTTTTCGAGCAGTTCTTTTCTGCTGTCCGCCCTGATGATATAGCTGGCGGCGCGGTTTCTGCTGTCCATCACCGTACCGAACTCCATGCCCGGCGTTTTCATGTAGTGGAAATCGATGATGCGGCCGGCGGCCTTCATCTCCTCCAGCCCGGTAATTTTGCCCAGGATGCCCGGCTGTGCGTAGATGATGCTGGTTGTGTAGTAGTGTTCCGGCGCATGAAAGCGCACGTCGATCGGGCTGCCTTCGATGCCGGCGACAGCGGCGTCGAGGGCGTCAAAGCCGGTGATCTCCTTCATCAGGAAATAGCTGAGCGTGCCGCCGATGCGCGGCGCGAATTCGAGCACGCTGACGCTGCTGCCGCGGACGATGGCCTGGATGAAGAACGGCGTGTCGTTGAGACCGAAGGCGTCGGCGATGCCGCCGGCGATGCGGTCGATCTCCGCGTCGAGTTCTTCGCCCAGGACGGCGGGGATCACGGACCCGAAGGGCTGGATCGCCATTCCTTTGGCCGGCTTTGTCTTCAGCCGGCGTCGCTTCATGATCACATCGGTGACATGCCCGCTGACCATGCAGTCGACCTGAATTTCAAAGCCGTCGTTGAACTGCTCCACCACGGCCCGTCCTGCCCTGCTCAGCGACAGGGCCTGCTCGACGGCCGGCAGCAGTTCCTCGCGGCTGTCGACCCGGCGGACGCCCTTGGAGCCGTTGTTGTCCACCGGCTTGACGACGGCCGGATAGACCGGATCCAGCTGCGCCGCTTCCGCGCTGCTGCCGACGATGGCGAAGGGCGAGGTCGGGATGCCGTGGTCGGTCATGATCGTTTTCATGCGGCCCTTGTCGGTGACGTTCTTCGCCGTCTCCAGGTCGTACGGCTCCGGCAGCCCCAGCTGCTCGGACACATAGCAGGCGACGACGTTGGCCTGGTCGACGCAGGGACCGAGAACGATGGCTGCCTGCCGTTCGGCCGCCGTCCTGAGGACGATGTCACGATCCAGTGTGCTTTCGCAGACGTGCTCATCGGCGTAGTCCCTGGCCGGCGGATTCTTGTAGTAATCGATCAGCACCGTGAAGTAGCCGCGGCGCTTCAGCTTTTTCAGCAGTTCGATGTGCGGAACCGTGCCGCCGAGGACGACCGCGACCGGCTTCTTTTCGTTGTTCTGTGCACTCATCAGTCTATGGATCCTTTCGCCGAATAGATGGCATCCGGATAGTATTCATCCACTACTCTCTTGACCAGCATGACCTGCTTGGCTCTCGCTCTGGCGTCGGAAGCGGTGGTGTCCCAGCTGTGATTTTTGGCGACGGAGCCGCCGGTTTTCAGGTAGATCGGCGCCGCCACCCGGATCATCTCGGGCACCTCATAGTGGCGGATGAAGCCGCCGGAAGAGAGGGGATTTTCGGTATGAAGATCGAGCGGGATGTCGATGGTCTGCCGGATGGCGGCGAGCATCTGCATCTGGATGTCTCTGATCGGGTTCAGCGAGTCGGCGCCGATCGATTCCATCAGCCTGGCAGAGCAGGGGTTGCCGTGGCCGGCATGGGCGGACAGCTTGAAACGGCAGTCGGCGGGGATGTAGCCCTTCTTTCGCGCTTCATTCAGCACCCACAGGCAGCCTTCGTCATACATGATGAAATGCCGGCAGCCCAGGCGGGCGGCGCGGCGCACTTCTTCAATGGCGCGGACGATCTGCTCCTGCCCCCGGAGGCGGTAGCCGATGCGCTTTCCCTCTTCGGTGTGCACCGTGGCGCTGGTGTCGTTGGTCGCCCGCGGCCCGATCGCCAGCACCAGCTGTACCTGATATCTGTCGGCCAGTTCCACCATCTGCTCGATTTCGTCGTCCATCAGCATCATGACGCCGCGGGTCTGGGTGACGCGGTGAATATAAAAGCCGTATTCCTCAATGGTCTCCAGCAGCGCCCGCATGGCCGCCGGCCCCTGGATTCCCGGAACCTCAAAGCGGTACTGGGCGCCGTCCGGAAAGCGCTTTGCGGAATCGGGCAGGGA
Organism: Anaerovoracaceae bacterium; assembly: GCA_050953425.1. Lineage (GTDB taxonomy): Bacteria > Bacillota > Clostridia > Peptostreptococcales > Anaerovoracaceae > RUG100. The sequence continues at coordinate 285,331 of JBMNMQ010000003.1, forward strand.
ATACAGATCTCCGCCCGGCATGTTCAGCGACTCTAAAAAGTCTCTTGTGTCTTTCATTCCTTTCATAATGGTTTACTCCGTTCTTCTGCTGAAGGCATTCAGCGTCTCATATAGATGTGTATGGTGATCGTCGAATTCGTGTACGTCCTCGATCAGGCTGCGGATCTGTCCGGCGGGAAAGCCGGCTTCCCGCAGCAGGCCGGTCGTTTTGCTCTCGATTTCGGCCGGCGTCAGCGGCAGCTCCGGTTCTCCCTTGGGCAGCGGAACCCGGTGCTCATAGACGGTGCCGTCGTCCATCACGATGCGGAGCGAGGCGCCGCGCTGGTCGGGCAGGGCGCGGGTCATGTCCGGATCCTCGGTCACGACGGTGCGGTCGCACAGTCTGCGCAGGGCGCGGCTGTCCAGATGCTCCGGCGCATAAGCCGCCTGCGAGAGCGTTCCCAGCGTCAGCGCGCAGGCCACCGCGTAGGGGATGCTCAGCCTGGCGGCACTGGCATTGTCAAAGTCGGTGTGGTCATGTCCCTTGATGGCGAGACGGTGCGTCCGTACCAGGATGCGCTCGATGTGTTCCGGATCCGGCGCGTGCTCGGCGGCGATGGCGAAGGCGCAGTCCGCCGGCGGGTGGGCGTGCCGGCAGGCGGCATACAGCTTGCGGTAGATGCTCTCGATCATCGGCGGACAGGAATCGTCGGCGGCAAAGTATTCGAGCTTTGGGTTTTCCGCGTACAGTTCGAGAAAGCCGCGGTCGCCGCCGATGGCATCGTCGGGGCATTCCAGTTCCAGACGGCCGATCTGCGCGGACAGGACACCCGCTGCCGCCGCCCGGCCCAGGTTGACCGGCTTCATCTCCGATCTGTCGTCCTGCAGCGCCAGCGTCCCGCCGGTGTTCGTCACGGCTGCGCTCAGCGTTCTCTTCAGCTGCTGCCGATCATAGCCGGCCGCACAGGCGCAGGCCGCGGCGGCGCCGAGCGTGCCGCAGGTGGCGCTGGTATGATAGCCCTTGACTTTGTGTGACGGCTGCACCGCGCAGGCCAGGCGCAGCGTGGTTTCGTAGCCGACGAGGATAGCCTGCAGCACGCGGCCGCCGGGGATGTGTTCGGCCGCTGCAATCGGCAGTACGGCGCTGAGAACCGGCACGCCGGCGTGGCACATGCCGCGCCGGTGTCCGTCATCCAGTTCCAGACAGTGTCCGTTGAAGCCGTTGAGGAATGCCGCCGCGGTGAGCGAGGTGCGGCTCGCAAGACCGAGGGGCAGAAAGCTGCCGGCGTCGAACGGCGACCCGTCCGCGCTCTGTTCCTGCAGCACGCCTCCGGGACGCCGGCTGGCTGCGGCGCCGGCGAGGCAGACGCCGAGGTAGTCGAGCAGACTCAGCCGTGCCTGTTCCAGATCATCGGCGGTGATTTTCTCCGTCAGCAGGCGGTCGAGCGACGTGATTAAATTGTCTGCAGCGCTGCATTTTTTCATGGCGTTTTTTCTGTATCCTCCTCGCGTGCGGGGAATTCGCCGTTGAGCACTTCGCCGACGACGTACTGCGGTTTGTTGGACAGCGTCATGTAGATCCGTCCGATATATTCACCGATCAGGCCCAGAATCAGCATGATCATGCCGCCGACGAACAGCAGGATGGAGATCGTGGAAGCATAGCCGGCCAGCATCTCCGGGTGCAGGATTTTGCGCACGATCGTGACGATGCCGAATACAAAGCCGATCAGTGCCGTCAGGACTCCCAGAAAACTGGCGATGCGCAGCGGCGCCATGGAAAAGTTGGTCAGCGTGTTCATCGACTGCGAGACCAGGCGGCGGAAGCTGTAGCCGGATTCGCCGCTGTGCCGCGAGCGGTGCTCGACATCGATGTTGGCCAGTTTGTCGGTTACGCACTGCAGGTACGCGCCGGCGGACGGAAACGGACTCCTGTAATTCTTGATGGCGTCGATGACCACTCTGCTCCAGGCCGCAAACGAAGAGGTGGTGACGTCCTTCGGCTTGGTGCCGGTCGCCCGCATCAGCTTGTTGTAGAAATTGCTGGTAACCCGCTTCATCCATTTGTGTGTGGTTTTGGGGAACTTGGCGTAGACGATATCATAGCCCTCGCGGATTTTATCGATCATGCGGAAGATTGCTTCCGGGGGATGCTGGCCGTCGTCGTCCATGAAGACGAGGGCGTCGCCGTCGGCGTGGTTGGCCGCCGCCAGCCGGGCGCAGGGCTGTCCCTGGTTCTTGGTCAGGTTGATGCCCTTGATTTTCGGATCCGCCGCGCACAGTCTGCGAATCACGCCGAACGTGTCGTCGGGCGATCCGTCGTTGACGAGCACCAGCTGGTAGTCGTGTTCGGGGTGTTTGGCGAATTCCTCCTTGATCTCATTGACGACCCATTCCAGGTTGTTTTCCGATCGATAACAGGGTATACAGATCGATATCAGCATTGTTGTTCTCCTTACAGATCGTATCTGCACTGCTGGATGTCCTGCAGATTGCCGTGTTCAAAATTCCATATACTGCCGAAGGCGCCGTCCATCATGCGCGTGAAGGACTCCCGGGTCACGCCGCCGATATGCGGCGAAACATACGCGTTCTCCAGCTGCAGCAGGAGATGATCGGCGGGGACGGGTTCTTCCTCGAAGACATCGAGGGCAGCCGCCCGAATCGCGCCGCTCCGCAGCGCCGCCGCCAGGGCGTTCTGATCGATCAGGCCGCCGCGCGCGGTGTTGATCAGCACCGCATCGCTGCGCATCTGCCGCAGCGCGTCGGCGTCGATCAGATGCCGGGTCGCGTCGGTCAGCGGGCAGTGCAGGGAGATGACCTGCGATTCTCTGAGCAGCCGTTCCCGCTCGAGCCAGACAAGACCCAGTTCCCGCTCTGCCTCTTCGCTGCGCCGGACATCGTGGTAGCCGACCTCCGCGCCCATTGCCCGCAGCATGGCCGCGGTGCGGCGGCCGATTCTGCCCAGGCCGATGAGGCCGACCCTTCTGCCGCGGATCTCGTGTGTCCGGATCCCGTTCGCCTGCTTTTTCCACGTCCCCGCCTTCAGCTCGCTGTTGACGGCCGGATAGCGGCGCAGGCAGCTGAGCATGAGCAGGACAGTGTATTCGGCAACGCTCTGCGCGTTGACGCCGGCGTTGATATAGAGCGGCAGGGCGCGGCGCCGAAGGGCGTCGAGGTCGATCATGTCGATGCCGACGCCGGTTCTCTGCACCATCTGCAGCCGCTCTGCGCGGCCGATCAGTTCTTCGTTGATTTTCTGTCTCCCGCTGACCAGCAGGTAATCGGCGCGGGGAGCCAGCATCAGCAGGCTGTCCCGCCTGGCGTCCGCCGGCCAGAGCAGCTCAAATTCGTCCGGGCAGGCGGCTCGGACGATCTGCAGCGGCCCCTCGTCGTAGCAGTTGGTCAGCAGAATCACCTTCTTATGCATGGCTCTGCTTCCTCAGTTCGGCCGAGATCGCTTCCATCTGCTCGAGAATCTCCTCATCGAGATCGTTCTGCAGCAGAGGCACGTTTGCTCTGATCACGTCCCGCGGCCAGTCCCACCATCTGATCTTTTCCAGCCGCTCGATCGTGCGGTCGTCAAAGCGCATTTTTCTGGTCACCGCGGGAACGCCGGCGACGATCGCGTAGGGCTCGACGTCCCTGGTGACGACGGCGCCGGCGGCAATGACGGCACCGTCGCCGATGTGCACTTTGCGCAGAATGTTGGCACCGGAAGCGATCCAGACGTCGCTGCCGATCCCGCATCGCGGGTATTCAAAGGTGCGCACGCCGTCGGGCGGAGCAAAGAATTCGTTCCACCAGAACGGGTTGAAGGTGGATGCACTCCTGTAGTTGTGGTCGGTTCCGCCGATACTGACGTTCCACGAGATCGAGCAGAATTTGCCGATGTCGGCGTCGCGGATCGTGGTGTTGTGATTGGTGTGGCTGGCGAAATCCATGTGCACGTTGAGCATCTGGTTGCGCCGGTTGATGCGATTGGATTCCTGCAGTTCGCAGTGGAGAAGGCTGGACTGATCGCCGATGGTGCAGTCGGGACCGATGATCGAGTCGCTGACCTTGGCGTCCCGGTATACCCGAGTGTCCTCCTGCATGCGGGTGCGGAGTATCTGTGCCCCGTTCTTCTCCTGCTGTTTTTCAATGTATATGCTTCCCATCGAATCCTCTGTCCCCCCTGCGGCTGCCGCCGGCACATAAAGCGGCCGGGCAGCCCGGCGGCCGCACTGCCCGGATGCGTTCCTCCGGTGCGGAGCCGCCGCAAAAATTTCTGCTTTCGACATTATATCAGAAAAACAGCCTGATTGCAGTGAAATACGAGAATTTTGCCCGAAGTCGGCGCGGAATTGTCCCGCAGTGCGGCGGCTGCACGGAACAGCCGCGCGGCCGCCGCGCCGGGAGGGTGTCCGGCAGTCGGGGTGCTGCCGGCGGCGGCTGGCGGTGCGAACCGCCGAAATGCGGCAAAAGCCGCGGCCTTTACCGCATTTTTACATTATTTTGCCGCATTGGTATAGCTTTGGACGCCTGTTTTATGATAAAATAACCAAATAGTACGGTCTGTTAATGATCACTGAAATCTGCAGGAAACTTTTAGACAAGGCATTACCGTGAACAGAGAAGATATCATCGAGAAAACAAAAGAGACGCTGCTCAGAGCGGCATCGACGTTCCGCTCCGATCAGATTGAGGCCTACCGGCGTGCGATGGACGCAGAGAGCAATGACCGGGCCGGATGGGTTCTGGAAACGATTCTGGAGAATGCGCGCACCGCAGAACAGAACTGCGGCCCGCTCTGCGACGACACCGGCATTCCCCACCTTCTGCTGGAACTCGGCAGGGGCGGGAGCATCAGCCGCGAGCTGATCGACGCGATACGGGAGGGCGTCGCGCTCGGCCTCCGGCAGCTGCCCGGCAGACCGATGGCCGTCATGGGCGACGACCGTCATCGGCTCGACCAGTCGGACGGGCTGAGTGAAGACCCGGCCGACATGGTGCCGGCGCCGCTGATGATCTGCGAGACCGAAGACCCCGTTGTCCGGCTGACGATTCTGATGCAGGGCGGCGGACCCGAGATTCGCTCCAACACATACCGGGTTTTTCATAAGCACAGCGTCGATGTGATCCTGCATCAAATCGTCGAATGGGCTTCCGCGGCCACCGCAAAGCTCGGCTGCACGCCGAGTACGCTGGCTGTCGGCATCGGCCGGTCGCATTACGAGGCTTCCTCTCTGATGCTGCAGGCGATGGCCGGCGGCAGTCTCGATGTGCAGAGCGATCTGGAAAAGGAAATTACGACAAGGGTCAATCAGACCGGCACCGGCCCTCTGGGACTGGGCGGCGGCACGACCGTTCTGGGCACGTTCCTCAGGGTCGGTCCGCAGCGCGCCAGCGGCGTGCGCATTGTATGTCTGCGCCCGTGCTGCTGCTTTGAGCCGCGCCGTGCCAGTGTGGAGTTATAGCGAAAATTGCCGAGATGAAAAAATTCTTTTTGGAACACAAATGGATCACCGCATTGCTCATCAACGTGGTTCTGGCTGCATTGATGCTCCTGCTGGGCGATATGGAGTACGAGACGAACGACGATTTTTCCATCGGAAATCAGATCGCCGAGGGAAATTTCTACGTGGGATTTGTCAATTACTATCTGTGCGTGTTCATCCATTTTATTCAGGGACTGATTCCCGCCGTCAACGCATTCAATGCGGTGCAGATCGCTTTTTCCTTTGCGGCGCTGACCTGCCTGACATTCGTGATCATCGACCACGACCGGTCGTTCTGGTTTTCTATTCTGTTTCTGCCCCTGCTGGTGATCTTCGGCGTCGATCATTACATTACGCTGCAGTTCACCAAGACTGCGGCAATGCTGATCCTCTCGGGCGGCATGATGCTCTTTCACTATACGGTCTGGAAGAGACGGGTTCCCGGTGTGATCGCCGGCGCGGTGATGATCTTCGTCGGCTGCATGTATCGCTTCAGCAATATCATGGCCATCCTCGGATTTGCCGCGGTTCTGATCCTCGCGTTTCTGCTGGAGCAGCTGGCCGCCTCCCGCAGCGCCGGCCGGAAGAGTACGCTCGCCCGGCGCGTGCAGAAGGTGGAGTTCAAAAATATGCTGATGCGGGGTGCCGCCTTTGTACTGGTCATCGTCATCGTCGGCTGTGCGGGGTACGGACTCAACAAGCTGTCCAAGGCGAAAAACACCAGTACGCCGGAACTGAAATCCTATCGCGAGTACAATAAATACCGGGCGAAATTTTCCGACTATCCCAAGCCGGCGTACGATCAGAACAAAGAATTCTATGACAAGCTCGGCATTTCGGACAACGATCTCAATGCCCTGAAGAACGGCATGTATGACTTTGACGGAGCGGCGAGCCTGAAGAATTTGAAGGCCATCTATGAACTCGCCAGAAAATCGGACAACCGGCGGGGCAAAGAGGAAATTCTCAAGAGTGCCCGGGAAATCGTCAGCAAGGCGATCAGGGAAAAGAACAAGCGGCTGTACCACGCCATAATCTTCCTCGCCATGTTCGTCGGCGGCCTCATCCTGGCGCGAAATCGATGGCTGATCTATCCCGTCATGCTGGCGCTCGGAGCCGCTGCGGCGTATGTCTACCTCCTCTATTACGGGCGAACGGTCTACCGGGCCACATATATCATCGAGATCTCGGCCCTGGTTATGACGTTCTATTCTTTCCGCTACGCGGAACCGCGGGCATACGTCATCGGACTCATGCGCCGCAACGGCGCGGCAGCGCTGAAAGCCGCCGCCGCGGCGATCACGGTCGCGGGCATCGTGCTGATTACGGCGGCGATTCCCTCGTGGGCGCCGGATCAGAAGAGCGGGGACTGCGACGGCGATGCGCTGTTTGACTACATGCGGAGTCATCCCGACAAGACCTTTATCATGGACCCGAGCACATCGATTCACTTCTTCCGCTGCAACCTTTCATATTACAAGGATCCGCTCAAGCGGCAGCCGTCCCTGACCAATATGATGTCGATGGGCGGGTGGTCGACGAAATCGCCGCGGCACACGGAAAAATTGAAACAAAACGGACTCGATAACGTTTACCGTGATATAATTAACAATGACGATGTCATCATCGTCTGCAACTATTATGTGGTTTCGAACGGCCGCAGGGTCATCAAGGGGATCTTCACCAAGTACCTGGACGAGCACTATGCGCCGGAGGGTACCTTTGTCTGGGCGTTCCCGTACAAGAAAATCGGCGGCATTCAGACCTGGAAAGTGGTCACCCTTCCGGAGGAGGAAGGGGCATCCGCCACCTATTACGGCGACGAATAAACGAAATAATAAACAAGAAGAGAATCAGGTAAAATCAGAAGAGAATGACGAGAACTGATCGGAGGAATTCATGAAGGGAATTGTTCTTGCTGGCGGCAAGGGAACCCGCCTGTACCCGATGACAAAAGCGGTTTCAAAACAGCTGCTCCCCATTTACGACAAACCTCTTGTCTATTATCCGCTTTCGGTGCTGTTTCTGGCGGGGATCAGAGACATCCTCATCATATCCACACCGGACGATATCGGAAACTATGAGGCACTGCTGGAAAGCGGTGAAAAGTGGGGCGTGCACTTCTCCTACAAGGTCCAGGACAAGCCGCGCGGACTGGCGGACGCCTTCATCCAGGGGGAAGAGTTCATCGGGGAAGACAAAGTCTGTCTCGTGCTCGGCGACAACATGTTTTACGGACAGGATCTGACCAGGATCCTCAACAATGCGCAGAAGCAGGAAAAAGGCGCGACGGTATTCGGTTACCCGGTGCGCGACGCGCGTTCATTCGGCGTCGTGGAATTCGACGAGGACAACAACGTGATCTCTATCGAGGAAAAACCGGAACATCCCAAGTCCAACTATGCCGTGCCGGGTCTGTATTTCTATGACAATGATGTGGTGGGGATCGCGAAAAATGTGAAGCCGTCGGCCCGGGGCGAGATCGAAATCACCTCCGTAAACAATGCCTATCTGGAGCGGGGCGATCTGAAAGTGGCCCTGCTGGGCCGGGGCATGGCCTGGCTCGATACCGGGACGCCGGAGGGTATGCTGAAAGCCGCCGAGTATGTCGAGGCTGTACAGACGCGGCAGGGCTTTTACATCGCCTGTCTGGAGGAGATCGCCTGGCGGCGCGGCTTTATCGATGATGCGCAGCTCCGCGTGCTGGGCGAAGAACTGAAGATGACCGAGTACGGGCAGTATCTGCTCTCGCTTGTGGAAGAATAGCGAAAAAACAGCAGCAGCTGAAGAACAACGAAAAGACTGCCAGGAACAGCGGGAGCATTGCCGAAGAACAGCGGAAGCTTGCAATGAACAGCTGAAGAACTGCGGAAGGAGACGTCAATGAAGGTACTGGTAACCGGCGCGGCCGGCTTTATCGGCAGCAATTTTGTCTATTACATGCTCGAGGAACACCCCGAAGACGAGATCGTCGGCCTCGATCTGCTCACCTATGCGGGCAATATGGAGACGCTGGAGCCGGCTCTGAAGAACAGCCGCTTCAGCTTCATCAAGGCTGATATCTGCGATCGGGCGAAGATCTTTGATGTCTTCGCCGCAGAAAAATTTGACGTCGTCGTCAACTTTGCCGCCGAATCGCACGTCGACCGATCGATCGAGGATCCGGGCGTGTTTTTGAAAACAAACATCCTCGGCACCCAGGTGCTGCTGGATGCTTCCAAAGAGTACGGCGTCGGCCGCTACCACCAGGTCGGTACCGACGAAGTGTACGGCGACCTGCCTCTCGACAGGCCGGATCTGTTCTTCACCGAGGATATGCAGCTGAAGACATCGAGCCCGTATTCCGCTTCCAAGGCGGCGGCCGATCTGCTCACCGAAGCCTATCACCGCACCTACGGGCTGCCGGTGACGATCTCGCGCTGCTCCAACAACTACGGCCCCTATCAGTTCCCGGAAAAGCTCATTCCGCTGATGATCTCTCGTGCGCTGAACGACGAATCCCTGCCGGTCTACGGTACCGGGGAAAACGTCCGCGACTGGCTCTACGTGCGGGATCACTGCCGGGCCATCGATCTGATTGTCCGCGGCGGCCGCATCGGCGAGGTCTACAACATCGGCGGCCACAACGAGCGCAGCAATCTGCAGGTCGTCAAGGCCATCCTCAAGCGGCTGGACAAGCCCGAGAGCCTGATCACCTTTGTCGGCGACCGCAAGGGCCACGATCTGCGCTATGCGATCGATCCCGCCAAGATCTCCGGCGAGCTGGGCTGGACGCCCGAGACGCCGTTCGACGAGGGCATCCTGCAGACGATCGACTGGTATCTGGACAACAAGGAGTGGTGGACACGGATTATCTCCGGCGAATACCGCGATTACTATGAAAAAATGTATGGCGGCCGGTAGACGCGGCGATTTCCGCGGATTTCCGCGGACAGACTGCGGGCGGAATTGCGCAGCCTGTCCGCCGCTGGTATAATGGATACGGTTCTTGCGAGAAAAAGACGAACAGTACGACGGCGGTGAAGGTCACCAGGAAACGGGACGGCGGCACCGGCGAGTATGCAGATATCATCCTCTGCGCGAACGGTGACAAAGTCGATACCGTTAGCCTGAGCAGCGAAAGCAGCCGGAAGAACACCTTTGCCGATCTGCCGCTCAAACATGCGCGATCCGTGCCCGCCGTCGCACGACGAAACAGCGACCGCGGCGCATCATTCGGATCAACGGCAATCGGCTTTTGAAAGGAACCGGAGAACAGGAACGGAATAGCAGAGGACAGGCACGATGCGGGGGGCTGGAGAACCGGCGCAGTGCAGAGTGCTGCCGGAACCGGGCCGGACAGCAGAAATCCGGCCCGCTTTTATTGACAGGATGAAGAACGAAGCAGATCGGCGGCGGCAGGAACCGCAGCGGTGAACGAGGAAAGGTATTTATGCGTGCAAAGAAAAAATGGATCTGGGCTGTTTTCGCCGCGGTGGTGCTGGCGGTTCTGCTGGGCCTGACCGCCTGCGGCGGCCCGGCGGAGCAGAAATCTTCGGAGACGGGGCAGAAGACCGAAAAGGCTGCGTCAACGGCGCCGAAAAAGGACGAAGCGGCGTCAAAAAAGACGCGGAAACCGCAGCAGAAAGCAGAAAAAGCGCCTCGGCAGAAAGAGACGCAGCGGATCTCCTGGAATCCGAACTGGGAGTTTGCCGGGTACGCGAGGATTCATCGGGATTCGGTGGTGCTGTATCGCTCATCGCATACGCCGCGGAAAAACATTACCGTAGCGGTCAATGCCGGCCACGGCACGTCCGGCCACGAAGACGTCTATACGCTGTGCCACCCGGACGGTTCGCCCAAGCTGGTCAGCGGCAGCACCAGGGCGGGTGAAACGAAAGCGGCCGCGGCCGCACAGGGCACCACGATGGCGGACGGCACCAGCGAGGCGGATGTCAATCTGTCGGCGGCGCGCATTCTCAAAAAGGTGCTGCTGCGGCACGGCTACGATGTGCTGATGATTCGCACCGACCGGGACGCGCAGCTGGATACGGTCGCCCGCACAGTCTTTGCAAATGAAAATGCAGACTGCCATCTCGCTCTGCACTACGATTCGACCAGGAGTGATAAGGGAATGTTTTTTCTCAGCGTACCGGACAACCACTCCTATCGCAGCATGGAGCCGGTTTCCGTGCACTGGCGGCAGCACATGGCGCTGGGCAAGGCGATCATTGCGGCCGCCAGGTCCTCTGAGGCCAACGTATTCGGGGACGGCATGATGGACAACGACCTGACGCAGACCTCCTACTCCACGGTGCCGTCGGTGGATCTGGAGATCGGCGATGAGGTGACCGACCATTCGGCGGCGGCGCAGAAGAAGACGGCGCAGATCATCCTCAGAGGGCTGAACCAGTACTTTCGGGAGAACGGAAAATAGGCTTGCGGGAGCGCAGGCACCTGGCGGCTGCCCCGCAGGCTGCCGCGGCAGCTGCAGGCAGTATGCACCGCGACCGCCGGCCGCAGAGACGGTCAGCGGTCTTTTTCTGCTGCTGCCGACGAGAGAAAATAGAACGGAACGGAGGCCAGCTGGGTGACGACGGAGAGGATGATCATCGCCGGGATGCTGACGTCGTAGAGGACGCCGAGCAGCCAGCTGCCGAGAAACCAGAAGATGCCGAACGAGCATTCAAAGATTCCGTATCCGGTCGCCCGGCTGGATTTCGGCACCATCGTGGTGACCGCGGCTTTGAGGATCGATTCCTGCGCACCCATGCCGACGCCCCAGAGCGCGATGCCGACGAGGAGCAGCGGGATCGAGCGCGTGCCGAAGACCAGAATCGGAAAGGCGGCCGTCACTGCGGCGGACAGCGCCAGAATGCGCACGCCGACCCGGTCGTAGAGCGCGCCGAAGACCAGGGCGGCGACGGCATCCACCAGCATCGCCCCGGCATACAGCAGCGGAATGGTGCCGCTGCTGACGATCGAGGAAGTCTCCGCCAGCGCACCGGCCGCGCTCGTAAATGTCCGCGAAACGTGCATGATGACGAGCGAATAATCGACGAAGCCGAAGGCAAAGGTGCTGATGCCGATGATGTAGAAGATGAATTCTTTCTTCATCCGAAAGGGAACGTAAGCCTTCGGCTCCGGTTCAAATTTTTCCGGCTCGGGGAATTTTCTGCGCGTGAGCAGCAGCATGATCAGCGTGACGGCGCCGGGAATCGCGAGCACGGCAAAGCAGGTGCGGTAGATTTCATAGGTGCTGCCGGTGGTTTTTCTCAGCATCACCAGGTAGAGCAGAACCGGGCCCGCAAACGCTCCGATCTGATCGAGCATTTCCTGGATGCCGAAGCTCCTGCCGACCCCTTCCTGTGAAGCGGCGAATGACATCACGGTGTCCTTGGCCGGCTTTTTGATTGCTTTGCCCATCTTCTGGACGACCAGCAGCAGGCAGGCCGCGATCCAGCCGTGCCGGCCGACGAGTGCCAGAGCCGGTACGGCGATGATGTCGAGTATGTAGCCGGCGATCACCATCGGCCAGTACTGTCTGGTTCGGTCGGTCAGCTTTCCGAACGCGTAGCGCATGGAGTAGCCGACCAGTTCCCCGAGTCCGGAGATAAAGCCGATCGTGCCGGCGGAAGCGCCGAGCAGCGAGAGGTAGACGCCGCGAATGCTGGATGCCCCTTCGTGGGTCATATCGGAAAAGAGGCTGACGATGCCGAACATCAGGATGAACAGCATGGCCTGGGAAATCCGTTTTCTGGTTCCGCTGTGCCGGGTTTCTGCTTTTTTCGGCTGCTGCTTCATATCAAAATTCCTTTGTCCTATGTTTTGCTGCGGATGTTCTTTTTACCTTGGAAGTGTCTCCGGCCCCGGAAATCTCTGGACCTCGGAAATTCCCAAGCTCCGGAAATCTTCTGGATTCGGAAATTCTCCGGCCCCGGAACTCCCCGGCTCCGGAAACCTCCCCGGTCCCGGAAATTTCCCGGCTCCGGAACCCCATGCGCCGGGATTCGCCCCCACTATGATAGTATACCGCAGCCGCCGCGGAAAATGAGCACTTATATATTTTTGTAAAGAAAAGGGCCTTGCTGTGGATTCGCCCGGCAGCGACGGGGCTGCGGCTGTGAGAACGGAAAGTACGAAAACCGCCCTGACGGCGGAGTACGGCGCCCGTACCGGCCGGGCACGGCACGCGCCGCGATGGAAGGGGCGGCCATCGTTTCGGCAGCATGTGCGGTACGAATGATCGCACGGTTCTTGGCGTGCGCGGTACGAATGATCGCACGGTTCTCGAGCGTGCGCGGCACGAATGATCGCACGGTTCTTGAGCATGCGCGGCACGAATGATCGCACGGTTCCCGAGCATGCGCGGCACGAATCGGCCGCACGTCTTCGAGTTGTAAAATCTGTTTCCGCCGCCGCATTGTGGTATAATATATATGTTGAAAACAGCGGCATCGCGGTCTGTGCGGACGGAGCGTCCGTTCGCACCGCGCCGGCCGCGCTCGGCATACAGGGGAGGAAGCACATGAATAAAACAGAACTGGCAGAATCTTATCACCGGCAGGGCTGCAATTGTGCACAGGCGGTGGCCTGCGCGTTTGCCGATCAGGTCGGCGCCGATCCGGTCGAACTGTTTCGCATGACAGAAGCGTTCGGCTTCGGCATGGGGACTATGGGAACCTGCGGCGCTCTGAGCGGCGCGGCGGCCATCGTCGGACTGACGGAGAGCGACGGCAATTTCGAAAGGCCGGAGAGCAAGAAGCGGTCGTACCGTGCCATCAAGCAGCTGACTCATGCCTTTGACGAAAGGGTCGGTTCGCATATCTGTGCGGAGATCAGGGGAATGACCGGCGGCAGGGTGCTGCACAGCTGTGAAGACTGCGTCAGGGACGCGGCGGACATCGTGGAGGAATATCTGGCCGCCCGCGGTGACCGGGACCGGTCGGAATAAGGCCGCTTCACAGCGGCGGCCGGGACCGGTCGGAATAAGCCGATCCACAGCGGTGATCGGAGCCGGTCGGGATACGGCCGATCAATAAAAGGAGGAAATCGTAATGTCAAGCACAGAGAAAAAGCGAGGCTGCCGGTTCGTCGGGATTCTGCTCGCGATCGTTCTGCTGCTTTCCGGACTCTGGATGTCCGGCGCGGCCGAAGGGCTGCGGGGATCCGTCGGTCTGCATGCGCAGGCGGCGGCCAGGAGCAGCGCCGGCAGACACAGAAGCAAACTGAAAAAATACGGCGTCTTTCTCGGCATCAGCCGGAGCCGGATCAGCCGTCTGAAAAACTACCGCAGCGTGGTGATCGAACCGGAAGCGTTCACCAGGTCGGATGTCACTTCGCTGCATAAAAAGGGCAAGAAGGTCTATGCCTATCTGAACATCGGTTCCATTGAAAAGAGCCGTTCTTATTACAGCCGCTTTGCCGGCATCACTCTCGGCGCGTATGATGACTGGCCGGATGAACGCTGGGTGGATGTTTCCCGGCCGGCCTGGCAGCGGTTCATCGTCGATGAACTGGCGAAAAAGTATGTCTCGCGGGGATACGACGGTTTCTTCCTCGATAACGCCGATGTCTATGACCGGTATCACACCGCTTCCGTCTACAGCGGACTCTGCAGCATCATCAAGGGCCTGCGTCAGTATCACAAAAGGCTGATCATGAACGGCGGCGATGTGTTTGTCACAGCATGCATGAATCATAAGAACAAATCCGCGCTGCCCTATGCCGTGAACCAGGAAGAGGTCTATACCCGCATCAACTTCAGCAAAAAGACCTTCGGACGACAGCGGAAGTCGGTGACGAAGTACTATCTCAAGTATCTGCGGCGGGCGAAAAAGCACGGCATGCGCGTATATCTGCTGGAGTACGGCGCCGGACGCAGCCTCTCCGCGTCGATCAGCCGCGGCTGCAAGAAATACGGATTTGTCTGGTACAACGCCGGCAATATCAATCTGTCGCGCGCTGCCTCGAAATAATAATCCCGACAGGGCATTCGGCCGAGGCGGCCGGTGACCGCCGGACGGGAGACCTCTCCGCCGGCGGAATCGCTGCCTCTGTTCGGGTGGACGGTCGCAGTTATTCGTCCTGGAAGCGGTCGGCATCCAGATCTTTGATGACTCTGGCCGGGCTGCCGACGGCAACGGCATAATCCGGGATGTCTCTGGTAACGACCGACCTGGCGCCGACGACCGCGTGCGTCCCCACGCGGACGCCGGGCAGAACGGTCGCACCGGCGCCGATCCAGGCGCCTTTTTTGATCAGAACCGGCCGGCAGGTCAGCACCTGCAGGTCATACGGGTCGTGATTGTTGGAGATAATCTGCGCGTTGGCGGCAATCATGACGTTGTCCTCGATCGTAATGCCGCCCCGCGCCATCAGCAGTGCGTTGGTGTTGATGAAGACGTTCCGGCCGAGACGGACTTGATCCAGCGCCGCACCCGCCAGCGGAGCCGCCACATAGGTGCCTTCGCCGAGCCGGTCTCCGAATAGTTCCCGCAGCACGGCGCCGTATTCCTCGGTCATGGGTTCGGTGTGATTGAGACGGAACAGAAGCCGTCGTTCCCGTGCCTGCCGTTCTCTGTCCCCGTCGGTCATTTTCCGCATATCTACTCTGATTTCTTTGCAGTCCATCTCTCTTCCTCACGCTGCAGCATTTATCGCTGTGCTGCCGCTACAGCACTTCCTTGATGGCCGCCAGCAGATCCGGAAATTCCTCGTAGGCGGGAATATCGGGGTTTTCCGCTTTGATCGCATCCGTACTCTTGAAGAGAAAGCCGACTTTGCCGGCGCGGATCATGCCCAGGTCGTTGTGGCTGTCGCCGGCGGCGATGGTATCATAGCCGATGGTCTGCAGTCCCCGGACGGTGGTCAGCTTGGACGGCTGGACGCGCATTTTATGCGTGACGATCATGCCGTCGTCATCGATTTCCAGCGTGTTGCACATCAGCATCGGCCAGTTGAGCTTTTTCATCAGGGGCTTGGCAAACTGCTCGAAAGTGTCGCTGAGGACGACGACCTGCGTCAGCGTGCGCAGCTCATCGAGGAATTCCCTCGCACCCGGCAGCGGGTCGATCTGCGCGATGACGTCCTGAATTTCCCTGATGCCCAGTTTGTGTTCGCGGAGGATGTCGAGCCGGAACTTCATCAGCTTGTTGTAATCGGGTTCGTCGCGGGTGGTCTTCTTTAATTCGGGGATGCCCGATTTTTCCGCAAATGCGATCCAGATTTCCGGGACGAGTACGCCCTCCATGTCCAAACATACCATATTCATTGTTGTTTCCGCCTTTCTACTGTAATGTATTCGCTAATAAAACTTTACCCGGATTTTCGGCGATGTCAAGGGGAAGCCCGGGGTTTCGCACAGAGTCCCGGGAAAATGTCGCCGTGACGGCGGCCGCTGCAGGCAGACAGGTTCGCCCCGGCGGATATCGACGCGGTAAAATCGCCGGCATACCGGGGCGGGCTGACCGATATGAACCGCGATTTTCCTGCACGGTCGGAGATTTTACGCATTTATGATTCCTCATCGGCTGCTTTATGCTAAACTACAGTTAAAGGGATGAGAAGTTTTTCACGACAGGGGCAGTTATTTCAAAATGCAGACCGGGACATCACCGGCATAGTCAGGCGGATTGTCTGTTCAGCTGCAGAGCATTCGGGAAAGGGAGGCGATCGGTATGAAATCGGTATCCTGGCAGGATAGAATCAGAGGCGCTTATGCGCAGCTGCGGCCTTCCGAACAGAAGGTGGCGGCGTTTTTTCTCGAGCATCCCGGGCAGATCAGCGAAATGAATATCGCCGCGGTCGCGGAGGCCGCGGGCGTCAGCGAGCCGACGGTGCTGCGCTGCGTCAAGGCGCTTGGATGCAAAGGGTTCAAGGACTTCAAGCGGCATCTGGCCGCCGGTTCGGCGGCCCAGCCGGACAGCTTTGATCTGATGGGCGGCATCCATCTCAGCCCCTGGGATCGCATCGAAGATCTGCCGCTGCGCACTATCAGCACGCAGCGGGAAGCGCTCGACGCGCTGCTGCGATCGCTGGATCCCGCCCTGCTCAAAAAGGCTGCCGGCATGCTGGCCGATGCGCAGAATATCAATATCTTCAGCGTGGAAAATTCCGAAACGGCGGCCGCGGATCTGCAGGTCAAGCTGAATTTTCTCGGCCTGTGCTGCAGCCACTTTACCGATCCCTATCTGCAGCAGATCAGCGCCGGACACATGCGGCAGGGAGATACGGCCGTCGCGTTCTCGCGCTCCGGCCGCTCGATCGATACGGTCAAGGCGCTGAAGACCGCCCGCCGGGCCGGTGCCGCGACCATCGCCGTGACCGGCTTTGATGAAGCGGTGCTCAGTAAGTACGCGGATCTGACGCTGCTGACGGGCGCGCCGGCACAGACGGTCTACGGCAACGCGATTTTCTCGCGCGTGACCGACATTGCGGTGGTCGATATGCTCTACATGGCCATCATCCTCAGCGATTACGACCGCTTTTCCGCCAACCTCGACAAGAGCGGCCGCGTCATCGCCGATCGCGGCTATCCGCCCGAGCGCTGATGTCCGCCGTGCGTCATCTCCCCGCCGGCCGGAGCGTGCCGTATTTACGCGGATTTTACAAAAGAGCCGGCAAAAAACTACAGGCGGACTGGTGCGAGTTTGTAAGTCGCAGCGACAAAAACAACCGGCGAACGAGCGGGAGACGGAACGGCAGCGGCCTTGACACCGCCGCCGCCGCGGTGCCGGGGCGCAGCGCACGGATATGCCCGCACAGGAATTACAAGGGCCTGTTCTCTGTCTGACAGTTTTTAACTTTTCCTTCACACAGGTTTAACCAGCAGTTTGTTGTATCCACGGACCTCCGTTGTTAAACTGCAGATGCAGTAAGCAGTTAGCTCGCAATGACAAGGAGGTCAAAATGCTGCAGCTTGAAAACATTTCCAAATCATTTGACGGGAAGCAGGTTCTCAGGCGTATCGACATGGATGTCCGGAAGGGTGAAATCGTTTCCATCCTCGGACCGTCCGGATGCGGCAAGACCACGCTTCTGAATATGATCCTCGGTATCATCGATCCCGACAGCGGAAGCATCATTTTCGATGGCGAGGACATCACGAACGTGAAGATGGAGGACCGCGGCTTCAATATTGTGTTTCAGGATTTCGGACTCTTTCCGCATCTGAACGCGTGGCAGAACATCGTTTACGGACTGAAGAACAAGCCGGATGTATCGACGAAGAACGAAGTCGACGATCTCATCGAACTGCTCGATCTCGGCGAACACCTCAATAAGAAGATCGGCATGCTGTCCGGCGGGCAGAAACAGCGGGTGGCGCTGGCGAGAACACTGGTGATGAAGCCGAAAGTGCTGCTGCTCGATGAACCGCTGAGCGCGCTGGACGGTGTGATCAAGGAATCGATCAAAGAGCGGATCCGCACCATCGCGGACAAATTCCATCTGACGACGATCATCGTCACGCACGATCCCGAAGAGGCGCTGACGCTCTCGAACCGCGTGATGATCATCAACAACGGCGCCATCGCGCAGTACGCGACGCCGGATGAAATCGTCAACGCGCCGGCCGACGAGTTCGTCTGTCAGTTCATCCTCAACCAGCTCGAAATCAAGCGCGGCAATATCAGACGGCTGTTCGGCACTGTGGCCGCCGGGCTGCCGACGGACAATACAGTCAATACGGCGGCCGGCCGGGCGCTCGGCGCGGCCATGAGACAGAGCGGCCGGAACGCATCGGTGACGGGGGCGGTATAAAATGGCAGACAATCATTCCGGCCGCGGCGCAGCCGGTGCGCAGAAAACACTGCGCCCTGTGCGGCGCAGCCGCGGCGGCAACACGGAAACAAAAGGGACTCTGCTGATCTGCGCTGCACTCTTCGCAGCCTTTCTGATCATCCCGATGTTCTTCATCTTCCGCGAGGCCTTCGTCGGAGGGGAAGGGCTGACCACGGAATTTTTCTCCAGCGTCTTCAAAGAAGGAAATCTCGGCGAAGCGCTGTGGAACAGCGTAACGATCTCGCTGACCAGCGGCCTGATCACGACGGGCATGGCGTTTGTGGTCGCTTACACCGTGCACTACACCACGGCACCGAAGGGCCTCAAGCGCACCGTGCATCTGACGGCACTGCTGCCGATGCTGCTGCCGACGATCACCTACGGGTTTGCCATGATCTACGCCTTCGGCAAGCAGGGACTGATCACCAGGCTCCTCGGCGGCAGACAGCTCTTCGACGTCTACGGGCGCGCGGGCATGATGATCGGCTTTATCGTCTACACGCTGCCGGTCGCCTATGTGCTGATCAGCAACACGATGAAATATGTCGACCGCAAGTACCTCATCATCTCCAAGGTGCTCGGCGACAGACCGGTGCGGGCCTTCTACTCCTCGGTCTTTCGTCCGCTGACGGGAACGTTCGCGGTCTCGATCATCCAGTGCTTTTTCCTCTCGTTCACGGACTACGGCATCCCGATCGCCGTCGGCGGCCGGGTCAAGGTTCTGGCGACGGTACTCTATAACCAGATGCTCGGTTCACTGCCCGACTTTAACCGCGGCTCGGTCATCGCCCTGATGATGCTGCTGCCGTCGATCGCCAGCATCCTGCTGCTGACCTGGATCGAGCGGTTCAACATCCGCTACCAGTCGATCAGCGACGTGACGCTGCGGCGTCATGCGGGCAGGGACACGGCCTGGAGCATCGGGTCCGGTCTGGTGGGTCTGATGGTCGTCAGCATCTTTGCTTCGGTCATCGTCGTGCCGCTGGTCAAGAGCTGGCCCTACGAACTGACTCCGACGCTGCAGCACTTCTCCGACGTGTTCCACGACAACCAGCTGGTGCAGACCTACGGCAATTCACTGTTCACGGCCGTGATGACGGCACTGTTCGGTACGCTGCTCGTCTACGGCGCCGGCCTGGTGGCTTCGCGCAGCACGCTGCCGGGCAGAGCGCGCGGCATCCTCGACTCGCTGGCGCTGGTGATCAACACGATCCCGGGCATGGTGCTCGGCATCGCCTATATGCTGATGTTCTCCGGCACAAGCCTGCAGAACACCTTCCTGCTGATCATCGTCTGCACGATCATCCACTATTTCTCGACGCCGTTCCTGATGATGAAGGGCTCGCTGGAAAAGATGGATTCCTCGTGGGAAATCACCGGCAGGCTGATGGGCGACCGCTGGTTCAATACGGTCGCCAGGGTCATCACGCCGAACGCGGCGCCGACGCTGGCGGAGATCTTCCGCTACTACTTCGTCAACGCCATGGTCACCGTCAGTGCCGTCATCTTCATCGTCGGCGCGGACACCCAGCTGCTGACGACGAAGATCCGCGAACTGGAGCATTACCAGCAGTTCAACGACATCTTCGTCCTGTCGATCCTGATCCTCGCCACCAACCTCGTGGTCACCGGCCTCATCCGGCTGCTGACAAACAGGCTGCGGGCGGCCAGGCAGACCGCTTCGCGGCGGCCGACCGAGGTCCGGGAGGTGAAGAAAGCCGCCTGAGGAGGCGCCGCATGGCGCAGATCGCACGGCGGCCGGAGCGGCGAATCAATACTGCGAGGGCGCTGTCTTCCGCATGGCACCGCACGGCGGCCGGGCCGGCGAATCAATAATGCGAAGGCGCTGTCTGCCGCATGGCACCGCACGGCGGCCGGAGCGGCAGCGGCATCATCCCGGCAGAACTTTGTCACTGCTTTGGCACCACCTTGCTCCTATGCTGATCTTTTGCTGCGAAGATTCGACTCGGCGCAGCAATGAGAAGATAATGTTTATCAACCATTCATCACCAATCACACTGAGTGAATCAGGGAGGTATCTTATGAAAAGGAAATCACTGCTCAAAGTCATCAGCGCCGTCCTTGCGCTGACACTGCTCGTCTGCGGCCTGGCCGGCTGCGGAAGTTCCTCGAGCGGCTCGTCCGATTCGGATAAGGTGGCGATCTACACCAACGCCGATGACGAGGCCATACAGGTCATCAAGAAGACGCTCGACGACAACGGCTACAGCGGCAAGTACACGGTCAACACATTCGGCACTTCGGAACTGGGCGGCAAGCTGCTGGCCGAGGGCAAGGACCTCGAGGCGGACATGATCACCATGAGCACATTCTACATCGACAGTGCTCAGAAGAAGAACGACATGTTCGAGACATTGGACGATCCCGTTGAAACGCAGAAATCCCATCCCGACTACTATCTGCCGATGGTCTGCAACCAGGGCGCGCTCTTCTACAACACCGAAGAAATGAAGAAAGACGGACTCGACGTGCCGAAGTCCATCAAGGACCTGGCCGACAGCCAGTACAAGGGCAAGATCTCCGTACCGGACATCTCCGGCTCCTCTACGGCCTGGCTGATGATTCAGGCGCTGCTCAGCGAGTACGGCGAGAGCGAAACCAAGACCATCCTCAAGAAGATCTATGCGAACGCGGGAGACAATCTCGAATCCTCCGGCTCCGGCCCGATCAAGAAAGTGCTGGCCGGTGAGGTCGCCATCGGCTTCGGTCTCCGCCACCAGGCCGTGATGGACAAGGAGAAAGGTGAGCCGATCGATTATGTGGATCCGACCGAAGGCGATTACACGCTGACCGAAGGCGTCGCGGTGGTCAAGCATGACGACAGCAACAAGACCAAGCTGGCCAAGGAAATGGCGGACTGCATCATCGAAAAGGGCAGAGAAGGCTTGATGGAGTACTACCCGATCGCGATTTACAAGGGTGAAACGACCGCGGCGAAACACGCTGCCAAGAACTCCAAAGTCTACAAGGATCCGCTGACTGCCGAACTGCTGCAAAAGCACATGGAACTTTCCGAGAGCTGCAAGTAAGCCGCAGGAGCCGCAGACCTGCAGACAGATGCAGGAGGCGCAGACCTGCAGACAAGATGCAGGAGACGCAGACCTGCAGACAGATGCAGGAGCGGAAAGCGAGCGCCGAACAGTGTGCGAAGTCTGCGCACAGGCGCGAAAATGCCGCGGCCGAGACAGCAATGCACTTTGCCGCGGTACTTTATTCCCAAAAACCGTATCTGTGAAGCCGATCGCAGGGCGGAGGGCCCGGATCGGGACAATGAATAAGGAGAAACGAAACGACCATGAAAGGAACCAGCCGGAAAATCAAACTCGTTATCTTTGACACCGCCGGAACGATTACCGACGGACCCGCAGACCTGCGGGCGCGCTGGCCGGAGGACGACGGCAAGGGCTGCAAGGCACCGGTGCTGCCGTTCTACGAAGCGCTGAAGAACCACGGCGTGACCTGCAGCTGGGAAACCATCCGCAAGCCGATGGGCATCTACAAGCCCGAGCACATGCGCTGGCTGCTCGCCGAACCAGGCGTCGTCGCGCAGTGGAAAGCCGCACATGGCGGCAAGGAACCGACCGAGGAGGACTACAACGTCCTGATGGATGAATTCCGCTCGCTGCTGACCCGGTACATCCTCGATGAGGATCTCAGCAAACCGATTGCCGGTACCCGGGAGTGCATTGATCGGCTGCGCAGGGCAGGTTTCCGCATCGCCTTCGACACCGGTTATTTCGCCGACGATGCGGATCAGCTGAACGCGATCCTGGCCGATCGCTGGGACATCCGCCCGGATGCGGCCAGCAACGGCGACAGAGTGCCGGGCCGGCCGACACCGTTTATGATCTTTGACAACATGCAGCAGATCTATGAACAGGACGGCGAGGTCTTCGGCACCTCTCAGGTCGTCAAGATCGACGACACGGCGACCGGTATCCGCAGCGGCAACAATGCCGGTGCCTGGACGATCGGCGTCTACGCGTCGGGCTCCAACAGCTACGACGAACTGCTCGCCGCCGAACCGGACTTTCTCGTGCCGGATGTAAGCTACGTGCCCGACATTGTTGTCCATGAAATTGAAAATCGCAGGAAAGAAACAGAAAACGGGGAGAAAGCAGAACAATGACAGAATATCCGCGGGTAAAAAGAAACATACTGCTCAATCCCGGTCCGGCCACGACCACCGATACAGTGAAATACGCGCAGGTGGTGCCCGATATCTGTCCGCGGGAAAAGGAGTTCGGCGCCGTTATGAAGCAGCTGGGGGGCGATCTGCTCAAGGTTGTGCACGCGCCGGCCGACGCTTACACCGCGGTGCTCTTCTGCGGCTCGGGAACTCTCTGTATCGACGCCTGCGTCAGCTCGCTCGTCCCCGCCGGGAAAAAGATTCTCGTCTGCAGCAACGGCTCCTATTCGGCCCGCGCTGCCGAAGCCGCGCGCTGCAGTCACGTCGACTGCATCGAACTGAAGCTGCCGACCGACCGGCCGGTCGATACGGCGCGGGTGCGCATGGAACTGGAGCAGGATCGGGATATCGCCGTGGTCTACTGCTGCATGCATGAGACCGGCACCGGCGTGCTCAATCCGGTGCGGGAACTCGGCGCCCTGGCGCACGAATTCGGCTGCACCATGGTGGCCGACACCACCTCGACGTACGCGATGATTCCGATTCGCATGGAGGAGGACAACCTCGACTTTATCATGGCTTCCGCCCAGAAGGGGCTGCAGGGGATGACCGGTCTGTCGTTTGTAATCGGCCGCACCGATCTGCTGGAAGCTTCGGCGTCGTATCCGACGCACTCCTACTACACGAATCTCTATCTGCAGTACAGCTTTATTCGCGACAAGGGGGAGATGCACTTTACCCCGCCGGTACAGACGATCTACGCGGCGCGGCAGGCGATGGCGGAGTATTTCGCCGAGGGCGAAGAGGCCAAATGGGCCCGCCACCGGGCTGTCTGGGAGGCACTGCGGGCCGGCACCGAGCGGCTCGGTCTGCGGCCGGCGTTTGACCCGGCAAATACGTCGCGGCTGGTGCTCTGCCTGCGCTATCCGAAGGATCCGGCCTTTGACTTCACGAAGCTGCACGATTTCCTCTATGAACGAGGCTTTACGATTTATCCGGGCAAGGTGACCGATGACCCGATGTTCCGCGTCTGCAGTCTCGGAGCGCTGACGACGGAAGACATCGAAGCCTTTTGCAGCTGCCTGGAGAGCGCGTTCCGTTCGCTCGGAATCCGCGTGCCCTGCGTTTACTAGCAAAATATTCATCTCGCAATACGGCGGTCTGCTTTCGCAAACGAGTCGCAGACCGTCGATTTGCAATCCGGCGCTTTCGCGGCCGGCAGCGGTGTGTTCGCAGGTTCGCCGGCGCATCGCCGGGAATTCGTAAAAGAGCGACAGGGGTTTTCCTGCGGACGCTTGTCCTCGGCCGTCAGTGGTATGTTTGCAGCTCTGTCGAGAGACAGCGTGCAGCGCGACAAAGCAACGCCGAGCTTACCTCCAGGCACTTGTCCTCGGGCGCATAGAGGTTTGTCTGCGGGATTGCGGTCGCAATCCCGCAGACAATGCTCCGCGCGCCCTGCGGAGGTGCCTTGCGGCAAGACTCGGCGTTTGTGGTTTCCGTATATGGTCGTTATTGACAGAGCTGCCAACAGCGCTTCGCCCGGCCCGCGGAGGCGTCCTGCGGAAAAGCCCGTCGCGCTCATTGCTCCCGGTCTGCGATGCGCTTTGGCGAAGCCTGCCAACAGCGCTTCGCCCGGCCTGCGGAGGCGTCCTGCAAAATATGGCCGGTGTTTCTTTTCCGCCGTATTCGCTCCAATGATTATTTCGTTATCAAAGTGCACTCTCGCCCGAATTTCCATGACACCGGCTCTGATCATATCATATCTCGGCCCACGTTAAAATCAGCAGTAGTAATGTGATTTTCCAAAATATTTCTTCCACTTTTCAACAACATCAACAGAACGAGCTTCAATAATTCGCATGATGTTTCGCAGCGCAGCTGGCGGAATTTGAGAATTATTATTGCAGAGCAAACATTTCCCAGTCTGTGTGATCCATATTTTTGTGGAGTTTTCTATCGGTTTTCCTTTGGATACATGAACATGCACCGGCTCCAATGGATTCCCTTCATTGCTCCAGAAATATACCCAATAGGAACCAATCCTAAAAAGCTGAGGCATGCTCAAATCCTCCTTCTGCTGCGAATTGCAGAATCAGATGCGCCGTAGAACGAATGATATCCATATATCGAGCGACTTCGCCCTCATCAAAGCCCGTAACTTCCTCGATTTCATATGACGGAAGATACACTGTCATATGATGAAAACAATCTCTCTCATCGGGCTTTTCAATATAAACTTTCACAGATCCATCTTTCAGCGTCTGGGAATGAACGATTTCAGTATCATCGTCAAGTGTTAATAATGGATACATCATGGACTGCCTCCTAATGTTACTCCGATCAGTCTCTTCTGTTAAAAACAATTTTATTAAAAAACCACGCATAGGTCAATCCGGCACAATATTATCCGTTAAGTCTGCACTGGTTTTCCCGTTCACATGGCAGCGGTGTGTTCGCAGGTTCGCCGGCGCATCGCCGGGAATTCGTAAAAGAGCGACAGGGGTTTTCCTGCGGACGCTTGTCCTCGGCCGTCAGTGGTATGTTTGCAGCTCTGTCGAGAGACAGCGTGCAGCGCGACAAAGCAACGCCGAGCTTACCTCCAGGCACTTGTCCTCGGGCGCATAGAGGTTTGTCTGCGGGATTGCGGTCGCAATCCCGCAGACAATGCTCCGCGCGCCCTGCGGAGGTGCCTTGCGGCAAGACTCGGCGTTTGTGGTTTCCGTATATGGTCGTTTTTGACAGAGCTGCCAACAGCGCTTCGCCCGGCCTGCGGAGGCGTCCTGCGGAAAAGCCCGTCGCGCTCATTGCTCCCGGTCTGCGATGCGCTTTGGCGAAGCCTGCGAACAGTGCTTCGCCCGGCCTGCGGAGGCGTCCTGCAAAATATGGCCGGTGTTCCTTTTTCGCGTTAGGGAGGCTTGAGGTGAAGATGACGTTTCTTTCACCTGCGCTTTCAGGTGCCTTTCAGACAAGTGCCGCATAATACAGCCATAACCTCATTACACACTTAATTGATTTCATAATCTCCTCCACTCATTCAGTAACAGACAAAGACTGATCCGCCGAAGGGCGGATCTTCTTTTTGGTGCCACTCGTTCCTAGGAGGACAGGGAGCCGATGACTCCGGTGGCAAGGAGAATGCCCAAGATGATGCCGACAATGATCAGCCAGCAGAACTGCGACCGGGCGTAATTGCGGCGGTTGATGTTCGAGCTGCTGAAGCTCCAGACAATGGCGAGGATCAGTCCTACGACCGGGATGGCAAACAGCAGCTGATATCCGAAGTAGCCCCACATGCTGATGGGCTGATACTGTGCCGGCAGCGTGGTCTGGTTCGGGTTTCCGGGGTT
Source organism: Anaerovoracaceae bacterium (assembly GCA_050953425.1). Lineage (GTDB taxonomy): Bacteria > Bacillota > Clostridia > Peptostreptococcales > Anaerovoracaceae > RUG100. Next base: position 311,049 of record JBMNMQ010000003.1, read on the forward strand.
GTACGTGTTGTTTCCATTCGTGTTGCTGTTCAAGATTCTTTCCTTTCCTTCTCCTGAGTTTCGCTGCAGCGGGTTGCTGCAGCGGGTTGCTGCTCTCTTCGGTTTTCGGCGCGAAAAAGATCGCGCCGGAAAATCCTGAAAGATACACATACATTTTATCACAGATTGTACGCAAACAGAACCAAAACACATTAAATCACATCAGATTACTGTAATTTTGCGGTAAATTCGGCGAATGCTCCGGCTGTCGACGGGTTGGCTGTTGACCCGGATCTTCAGCAGGATAGATGCGGGTATTCCTGCGTTTTTTCACGCTTTGCGCAGAATGAAACGGCCGGTCCTGCCGCTTGCCCCAGTGTTCGGCCAAACAGAAACGGCCGGCACTGTGTGCCGGCCGCTCGCAAAAGATTACGCAGAAATTTATTTCACGGTGACGGTGACGCCCTTCCAGAGGCCGTTTTGGGCGACGATGTAGACGGTGCATTTGCCTTTCTTTTTGGCTTTAATTTTACCGTGTTCATTGACGACGGCCACCGCCTTGTTCGAAGACAGATACCGCCGGTATGCGGCATGGCTGGTCTTGAGCAGCTTTTTGCCGCGTTTTACGCGGTACAGCTTTGACTTCAGAGTCTTCGTTTTTCCGGTTTTCAATGTCGCGGAGCGAATCGCCGGCTTGATCGATTTCGTGTTCGTGAATTTCCTGTTGCCGGAAAGATTTCCCGCGATTGAGTGTGTCAGGAAACTCGAGGCGATGTACGTCTTTTTGCCCTTTGCATATTTGTACGCGCGCACGCGGCACTTGTACGTTGTTCCGCATTGCAGGCCCTTCTTCGTCCAGACCCTCTTTTTCCCGGCGCGCACCGTTTTTACTTTTTTCAACCGGTATTTTTTGCTGCCAAAGTTGCACTTAGCGAAGTAAATGTCGTATCCGGCCGCGCCGCGGACATTTGTCCAGCGGATCGTCTGCGAGGTCTTTCCTTTGGCCGTCGCAGAAGCGAGCAGGATGGAACGCGGCGCTTTCGGCTTCTTCGGCTTGTTCGGCTTTGTCGAATCCGGCTTCAGGCTGAGCTGTTTCATCGCGCTGGCATAATCCGTCTGCCTGTCGCCGTTTCTCTGCTCGGAAAAGAGGTAGACCTTGTCCTTAGCGGCGTCGAAGCTCGTCGGCAGCGTCAGCTGCAGCGTGCCGGATGCATCCGCTGCGGCTGCGGTGCTCTTCAGATTCCCGTAATACAGCGGCGTGCCGTTGTCATCGACGACCATCGCCGAGATATATTCGTTCTCGCCGATCGAGGCACCGGAATAAGTGACGGTGAGTGTATTGCCGTTCACGGCAGTCGTTTTGGCCTCGAAAGCACGCGAAGAATCCTTCAATGTCAGTTTGAGTGCCTGCGGCGCATTCGTGCTTACGGCGGTCAGAGCGTCTTTCCCTTCTGCACCGCTGACTTTGCCCTCGCTGTCTTTATAGCTCGAGGTGAACAGGATCGAGTCGGGATTCAGGTTCATCGCCGGACGCATCGAGAAAGGCGAGTCTTTCACGGGGTGTCGAACGAGCTGGCCCGCTTTGGCCTTGATCGTTCCGGGGAGGGTTTGATCATAGTCATACACGGAGGTGACCAGCGCCTGCTTGGTTGTGCTGCCGTTGTAGGTGTCGTCGGGCCAGGCAGTGCGCAGGCCGTACTGCATATTGAAAAAGCCAAAGTCCGGATCCTCGGCCCCGCACACCCGGTGCGCATCATCGACAAACCCGTAGTCCTGGTTCAGCACTTCCGCGGCAGAGAGCAGAAATACCTTGTCTCCGTTCAGGATGTTGTCTGAGGCGATGCTGGTGAACTCTCTCTGCTGCTGGCCGGCAATACCGAGCTGATCCCAGAGCGTCACCGTCAGGGCCGGGTCGCTCTTCGTCGTCCCGACGATTGCCGCTTTTTCTTTTTTCGAAAAAGCATCGTCGTAGTACGAGCCGCACCACGACCGCACATTGCTTTCTTGATAGTCACTGCTGTACGGCTCTGAAGTATCAAAATCCCCCGAATAGCCGGTCTGGCACTGGTCGGCGATCAGGAAAATCGGTGACGTAACGCCGTCCGAATACGTCCCGCCGTTGCCGCTCGTCGAAGCCACATCCCAGCAGACCGGCTCTTCAGGATTTCCCTCCTTCAACGGCGCGGCGTAATTGCCGTAATAGATATACGTGTATTTGTCGCTGGCGCTGTCGTAGCCTGCGATGCCGTTCGTTCCCATGCTTATCATGCCCTGGCTTGTGCCGGCCTTCGCGCGGCCGGGTGTGCCCGGCAGCGTCGGAAAAAATACCAGCGCCGTCGCCAGTGCCAGGACAACGGCCAGCCCTCGCAGCAATTTTTTCTTGATTCTGAGTTGCACCATGGTTTTGCCTCCTCTACTGCATGCTTTGCTATTGTGATTACCATTATATGGGAAAGCGGTATAAAAGACAAGTCGGCCTGCCGCGGTACCGCGTTTGTTATAACCTGTGGCACTGATACAGCCGGCGCAGCAATGCGAAAGGCTCGGGCAGGAAAGAGGATGGACAGGTGAACGGTTCGGTGCTGTAGTGCAGTGGTTTCTGCCAATGAGGAAGGTTGAAAAATGTCGGTTATTCGTCGTTTCGTCGTCGTACTCGGTGCCGGCAGTTTGTTGTCTTACTCGGTGTCGGCAGTTGTGATTGCATCTCGCTTTTTGCTATAATCAATTTATGCTGAAAGCAAAGAAATGAGTGTACATGAAGGAGAACTATGGAAAACATTAAAAGAGCGAAGGAAGACAGCGATAATATTTATCTTCAGTGCCGAAAAGAGAAAGGATATACTCGTGCAGAAGCATGTGAGCTGATGGATTTTGTGTCGCAGAGTCGCCTTGAAAAGGTTGAAAATGAAAAATCTCCCGTACGACCGGAAGAAGTGGCAGCCATGGCGAAAGCCTATGGGAAACCGGAACTGTGCAATTACTACTGCACGCACGAATGCCCCATCGGGCAGAAGTATGTCCCGCAGCTGGAGATCAATGATCTGGCACATCTCGCGCTTCAATTGATCAGTTCCATCAATTCTTTTGAGAAGACGAAGGATCGCTTGATCGAGATTGCTGCAGACGGGCAGATCTCAGAAGAGGAGCTCCCTGATTTTGCCAAGGTAGAAGAAGGCGCAGAACAGCTATCCGTTGCTGTTGAGTCGCTGTCGCTGTGGATCAGCAGCATGATAGAATCGGGTATGATCAACAAGGAACGATTTGAAGCCATTAAGAAGACTATAAAATAACAGAGACTGCGATCTCTTTCGGTGCTGAAAAGTGCAGCAGTTAGGACTTTTCTCTAATTGCTGCACTTTTTTTTGCCAAAACAGAAAAATATCCACCTTGTTTTTGCCGAATCGGTAATACCAATATAACCCCGTCTGGCTTACACTATTATCATCAAATAAAGCAAAGAGAAAGGAAGGAGGCACAGGATACAATGGTAATACAGTCAGAAATGAACTGTAAGAAACGGATTTATATTTGCAGGCTGTTGGAAAAGATGGAGAAACATCCGGGATATTGCATTGAAGCCGGTTTGGCGAATATGTCACAGTGGTCTCCTTCAGATAACAGCAATAGTACGAGAGGAGCAAAAAGATGAACGGAATTATAAAAGGAATGATCATTGCACTGGTCTTTGTGTATATTGTTTCGCCGGTGGATGCTTTCCCCGGACCGATTGACGACATCATTGTTGCACTGCTGGGGCTGGCGGCGCAGAAACGAGTGGGCCGGGCCCAGGGATAAGGTTCAGGCGGAAAAGATCGATGCTGTGACTTGTGAACAATCACACATTGCTGAAATTGCCGGAGCACAGCGGCGCGAAATGATGGCACGATGTGTCTGCGAATTTTGCAAGGAGGACAAAATGAAAATGAATAATGTGATAAAAGGAATGCTGATTGCCTTGATTCTGGTATATGCTGTTTCCCCGGTAGATGCTTTCCCCGGACCGGTTGACGACATTATTGTCATACTGCTGGGACTGGCAGCGCAGAAACGAGTGGGCCGGGCCCAGGGATAAGGTTCAGGCGGAAAAAATCGATGCTGTGACTTGTGAACAATCACACATTGCTGAAATTGCCGGAGCACAGCGGCGCGAAATGATGGCACGATGTGTCTGCGAATTTTGCAAGGAGGACAAAATGAAAATGAATAATGTGATAAAAGGAATGCTGATCGCCCTGATTCTGATATATGCTATTTCCCCGGTAGATGCTTTCCCCGGACCGGTTGACGACATTATTGTCATACTGCTGGGGCTGGCGGCGCAGAAACGAGTGGGTCGAATCAATAACTGAACGCATCAGTTGCAGACTGCACAGAAGGTGCATATTATCCAGATCAAAACGACATTTCATATACAGGCGAAAGTCGCGGCTCGGAACTTCACTGCCGCGTCTGCGCTCGCAGACGCAGCAGTTCCAGCCGCGCCTTTTCGCGGATCACGAAGAGACCGGCGGCGATCACAACGATGCCGCCGATGATCTGCAGAAGAGACAGTTCCTGCCCCAGAAGCAGTACGCCGAAAATGGCGGTGGTCACCGGAAGGAAGTTGGAGTAGATGCTGGCGATCGTCGGGCCCAGGTTCTTGATGCCGATGACATAGGCCAGGAAGCCGAAGCCGGCACTGGCCAGCCCCAGGTAGACGACTTCCAGAATGACACGGGACGTGAGCTGTACCGGGTCGGGAAGATGGCACAGGGAATACGGCAGCGTCATCAGGCAGGCGAAGACCATCTGGTAGAAGGCTACCAGGATGGCGGAATAGCTGCTGGCGATTTTGTCGGTGAGAAAATTATAGCAGACCCAGGAAGCCATCGCGCCGAGACAGAAAAAGTAGCCGACGACCTTTCCGCCGGTCGGCATGGATATTCCGCCTCCGATTGTGAGGACGATGCCGGCGATGTTGATGCACATGAACAGCACCAGCATGCCGCTCGGCCTGCGTTTGAACAGAAGTCGCTCGACGATAATGGACAGTACCGGCACAAAGCCGAGTACAATCGTGATGACGGCCACGGGAAGAGTGTCCATCGCCTTGTATTCGCAGAAGAAGTACATGACCTCGCCAAACAGCGAGCATAACACGACCAGCAGCAGATCCTGCCGCCGCAGCTTTTGAAATCCCGACGTGAACGCTAAAATCAGCGCGACGGCACCGATGCCGATGACGTATTTGAAGGTCATCAGGGTGACCGGGTCGATGACCGCCAGCGCATCCTTGGCCAGTGCATATTCCAGACCCCAGCTGGTGACCAGCAGCGTCATTAAGAAATGGTAACGGCCCTTTCCGGCTTTTGCCTGTTTCGCCATTGACTTCCTCATTTCTGTTGGATTCGTTTCCTCGCATCCGTCGATCCCTGGTTTCTTTGACCTTGTCGGTACCTGCGGGTCGTGCGGACGTGCTTTCAAACCGCCAGCGGCAGTGACTGCACCCCGTTCGGCTCGTCAGACTGAAGGACGAAGATCGGGAGCGGGGAAAATGGTCAGTCTCTGTTCGGTCGATGCTCTGCGGTCAGCAGAGAGGCAGAAAAGCACTCATATTATAGCATAAATTGAAGAAGACATTCTTCGTAATTTGCAAATCCAACTTGAACAGCAGTGTATGACCAGACCGACTGCACCTTAATTGCTGCATCCGTCTGATCGAGGAATTCATCAAAGGGCTATTCCGAAGTGCGGCGGCTCAACTGCTTTCCGGGCAAGGCGTTCATCTGGATCTCTTTCGCTCAGTTGTTAGTACTTCAGATCACTTTACAATGAACGATACAAAGAAACAGCTGACAAATCGCGATTTTTATGTCAGAATAGAACTGCATGGGTTCCCGCCATGGGTGGACATGGCGGGAGTTCTTTGTTTTCGCAGTGCGGGGAACGGGACGGCGGTCTCCGGCTGCGGCAGGGTCATAGCCGGCGCGGAGGCTGCAGCTGCGTACCGTTGCAGCTGTGTCGGTGCGAGAAAGCGCTGCGGCAGAGCGGCGCAGGTGCTGTACGAATGCGGTGCGGATGCCCGGCAGAGCGGCGCAGGTACGGACCCGCGATCGATTGACTGCCGTCGAGTTGTAATGAATGTGGAGTATCTATGGAAAAAATCTTTAATCTGAGCGAGGCCGGCACCAGTCCGCGCAATGAAGTTGTGGGCGGGGTGACGACGTTCTTGTCGATGGTGTACATCCTCGCTGTCAATCCGAGCATCCTCAGTGCGGCGGGGATGAACGCGTCGGCGGTCTTTACGGCCACCACCGTTTCCGCGGCGTTCGCGACGCTGCTGATGGCGTTTCTGGCCAACTACCCGGTGGCACTGGCTTCCGGTATGGGTCTGAACGCTTACTTTGCGTATACGGTCTGCGGCGACCTCGCCAAGGCCGGCGTGCAGGACCCCTGGCAGGTCGCGCTGGCGGCGGTTCTCGTCGAAGGTATCTGCTTCATCCTGCTGACACTGTGCAAGTTCAGGGAAGCGCTGGTCAACGATCTGCCGCGCAATCTGAAGCTGGGCATTACCTCCGGCATCGGCCTGTTTATCGCCTTCATCGGCATGGAAAACGCCGGCATTGTGGTCGACAGCGAATCGACGCTGGTGACGCTGGGCGACCTCGGCAGCGCGCCGGTGGCGCTGGCGCTGATCGGCCTGCTGGTTGTCATCATTCTCTGGCATTTCAAGGTACCGGGGTATATTCTCTGGGGCATTCTTGTTACCTGGGCGCTGGGCATGATTGCGCAGGTGGGCGGCTGGTATCATGTGGATCCGGCCGCGGGCAGCTACAGCGTGTTCCCGGATCTGTCCGGCGGTATTCATATTGCGGCACCGCCGGCGTTCCAGTTTGCTTTTTCCTATGCGGCACACCACTTGGTCGATTTTATTGTGGTGGTCTTTTCCTTCATCTTTGTCGACCTGTTCGATACGGCCGGAACCTTGATCGGGATCTGCAACAAGGCGAATCTGCTGGATGAAAACGGCAACATGCCGCGCGCCGGACGGGCGCTGATGAGTGATGCGGTCGGCACGGTCTTCGGCGCCTGCATGGGTACCAGCACCGTAACCAGCTATGCCGAGTCCTTTACCGGTGTAGCGGCCGGCGCCCGTACGGGACTGGCTTCCGTGGTGACGGGTCTGCTCTTCCTCGCGGCGCTGCCGCTGGCACCGGTCTTCACGGCGATTCCTTCGTTTGCCACGGCACCGGCGCTGATGTTCGTCGGCCTGGCCATGCTCGACAACGTTCGCGACATGGACTTCACCGAGGACGCGGCCGCGGCGGTGAGCGGCTTCCTGGCGATGGTGATGATGCCGTTTACGGATTCGATTGCCAACGGCATCATGTTCGGCATGCTGTCGTTTGCGATCGTGCGGATTTTCCAGGGCCGCGCCAGAGATGTACACGCGGTCGTCTGGATTTCCGCGGCGATTTTCGTGGTGCGGATTATCACCCTGGTCGTTTGACGGAAAACCCGATCCTGCCGGCGGGTTTCGCCCGTGAGCAGGCATTCGCGTGCCGGTGAAAGCCGCGGTCGACGCCGCGGTCCGGGACGAATCCGCAAGCGGTGCAGGAGATGCGTGCGGCGCTGCCCGGCCGACGGAGACAGAAAGGAAAAATGAACATGAAGTCTGACAGCATCATTGTATTGTTTGAGATCAAAGTAAAAGACGGCAGAATGCAGGGTTATCTGAATCGGGCAGCCGCATTGAAGACCGCGTTGGAAGCGGCGCCGGGGTTTATCCGTTCGGAGCGCTTTTCGTCTCTTTCCACGGAGGGGAAGCTCCTCAGCATGTCCGTCTGGAAGGATGAAGACAGTATCCGCGCATGGCGAAATACCGCCGCACATCGGGAAAGCCAGAAACGGACCAGGAATGAACTGTGCGAGGACTTCCGCATTACGGTTGTTACGCCGGTCCGCACATATACGCTGACCGACCGCAGCGAGGCGCCGGCCGACTCCAACCGGTATTTCGGACCGGGGAATGAACCGGCGCAATCATGAGCCGGCGCAAGAAAGATAGATGCGTCCATGCAGTACATCGGTCATAGTCAGTCGCCGACCGGCTGCGTGCACTCATTTTTTGCAGGAAAAAAATTCAATCTCTTCACCGATCGGACCGCGGCAGAAGGCCACACGCAGCGGCAGATCGCCGTCTGTCGCTTCCATGGTCAGATCGAACGGCTCCTGCGTGATCTCATAACCGGCCTTTCGAACGGCTTCGACGCAGGGAGCCGGGTCATCGACCAGAAAAGCGAAATGGTTGATGCTGCCGGTATCCGAACCGGCCTGACCCTTTTCAAAGATTTCAATGATCGTGCCGTCGATCTGGAGCATGGCGCCGGGATCCTCACCGCCCCAGCTCCGCAGCAGCGGGATGCCGAGGACATCCCGATAAAATTTTACATCTTCCTGAAATTTCTCGTGACTGCTGCATTTCATCGATACGTGGTGAAAGCCTTTCAGTAAGCTCATGGGCTGCCTCCTTCTCGTCAATTGAGATGATTTCCTTGTCAGTGGAGCACGCCGCCGTTTGCTTCCATGGCAGCCGCGCTGTGTTCTGTCTCATTTTCGATCGTGCCGCGCCGCCGTTTGCTTCCATGCCGGCCGCGCTGCACTCTGTATCATTTTCGATCGTGCCGCGCCGCCGTTTGTCTTCCATGCCGGCCGCGCTGTGTTCTGTTTCATTTTCGATCGTGCCGCGCCGCCGTTCGCCTTCCATGCCGGCCGCGCTGCACTCTGTATCATTTTCGACCGTGCCGCGGTTTTTGTCAAGACCGCCGGCTGCTGCCGATACGCTGTTCGATGCGGCTGCAGTCATGTTTTTCGGGTGTCTTCGAGACGTTATGTACGCGGCGCAGGCATATCGTTTTTGGCGGCGGGAGGCAGAGTTGCTGGTCGCAGTCTGCGGTTGTTCTGCCCGCCATGCTTCCACTCTCCCGACACATAGAGGAGCACGAAGCCGATCAGCAGTCCGATCAGGACGGCACCGAGGATATCGCTCGGGAAATGCACATAGAGATACAGACGAGAAAAAGCAATCAGGGCGGCGAGGGGAATCGCGGCAAGACCGAAATGTTTATCGGCTGCCGTCAGAATCGTCGCGGCGATCACGGCGGACAGGGTGTGGCCGGACGGAAAGGAATAATCCGCCGGCCGGCTGACCAGCATGTGGACACTTTGATCCAGCCAGCAGGGACGCGGGCGGGCAATCAAATTTTTCAGGCAGAGATTGCCGATGACGACGCCGGCCGCCAGACCGATGAGAAGAAGGACACCGTAACGCCGGTATTTTTTTATGCAGATCAGCAGGATGGCGGCGGCAATCCAGATCATCCCCATATCGCCGAGGAATGTGATCTTCGGCATTACAGTGTCGAGCAGCCAGTTGTGCATGTTTTCCTGTATCCAATGCAGAATCGACCAGTCAAATCCCATGGCGGTCTCCTTCCATGCGGCGGGACGGACGTTCGACGGAGAACTTTCGCAGCTGCTGCAGCCCCAGCAGAATCATGATACCGAGCAGGAATCCGAAAAGGTTGAAGGTGGACGGGCTCAGCGCGGCGACCGGGTGCCGGAGCGTGGTCGGCCCCATGAGGATGGCGTAGACCGAACCGGCCATCAGCCCCAGAATCAGATAGATCATCATGCTGCGGTGCCGCTGCAGTGCCAGACGGACGAGGTGAATGATGAGCGCAATGCCGATCAGTATGCCGGCCCCCAGCGCGATCAGACCGGGCAGGGCGGACAGCTGCCCATGCATCAGATCTCGGAGTGCGTAGATGATCGGAAGATAAGCGCCGGCGATGAGCAGGACGGTGGACCCGGATATACCCGGCAGGATCATCGCGGAAATCGCGACCATGCCGACGACGCCGAGATAGAAAAGATTGAGCGGATGCACATCGGCTAAATCAATCGCGGCAGATGCGTCGGAGCGAAGCAGCGTGATCAGCACTACCAGACCGGCGCCGAGAACGGCGAAGGGGATGTTTTTCCAATGCTCCTGCAGGGAATCTTTTTCTTCACGGATGATGAACGGCATGGCGGCGATCGTCAGTCCGATGAACAGTGAACTCATTAAATAAATGTTTTTTTCAAACAATCTGCTGAGCAGCCGGACGCAGCAGGCCATGCCGATGACCCAGCCGGCGCCGAGCTGACAAAGGTACAGCGCCGCTCTTTTGCGCTGTCCTTTTTGTCTGCCGCCGCTGCGGTCCAGCAGGTCGTGCAGGGCGCCGATCAGGCGGTCGTAAAATCCCAGGATAAAGGCAATCGTGCTGCCGGATACACCGGGTACACTGTCGGCGATCGCCATGCATAAGCCGTTGAAAGCAGTCATAACCATGCTGTCCTCCTTAATCATGCGTAATGCGATAAATGAAATCTTTGTCCGGCCGCCCGAAGCAAGTCTCTGTACTTCCCGCGAACGGCCGACGCCTTTTCTAACGTACAAAAATAGGATAGAGCAAAGGTGTTACATGGAGCTGAAGCAAAGATAAACAATCTATAAACAGCGAAAAACCGCGGTTTGCGGCATTTATGATTCTTTTGATTTACAATTTATAAACTGTTTATTTCCGGGCACTACAATGAATACGGCAGAAAGAAGGAGGAGCTGATGATGAATGTATTGATCATAACCGGGGAATTCGGAAACGGCCATACCGCGGCGGCCAAAGCACTGCGGCAGGAGCTGCTTCATGAAGACCCGCACTGCAGGGTAGTCATTGCGGATCTCGTGCGCTATCTGTGCCCGCGCTGCAGCCGACTCGTCTACGGCGCTTTCAACCGGATGGCGGAACATGCAAACTGGCTATACAATGCGATCAACCACATAGGCGAGAAGTCGCGGCAGCTGCCGATGAAAGGCCTGTTTTCAGAGAAGTTCCAGGAGCTGATCGATCGGCACGCGCCGGATCTGATCATCTCCACCTGGCCGATCGGCGCCCGCTACATCGGCGCTTACAAGGAGTACACCGGAAGCCGCATCCCGTACATCACCTGCATCACGGATGTCGCGCCGAACTATGAATGGATCAGTTCCGCGTCCGACGCCTATCTGGTCGGAGACCGGATGACCAGAGAGCGGCTGATGCGGATGGGCGTTGATCGGAAGAAGATCTTTGTCAGCGGCATCCCCGTCCGGCATGACTTTCTGCTCGATCGCGCACCGTTCCGTTGCACGGAGGAAGACGGCGGAGAAGAGGGCTGTCGCCGCATTTTGATCATGGGCGGCGGTCTCGGCCTGATGCCGGGCATCGACGAGCTGCTGCACATTTTTGCCGCATGGCCGGACCTGCGGACTACGGTCATCACGGGCAGAAATGAAAAGCTGAAGCAAAGACTGAAGAAGGCCTGGCCGCGCGCGGACATCCGCGGCTACGTTGCATCGCCGGCTGCCTGCATGAGGCGGGCCGACTGGCTGGTCACCAAGGCGGGCGGCATCACGACGTTCGAAGCGATCCACGCCGGAACGCCGATGCTGATCCTGCCGCCGTTCCTGGAACAGGAGCGGGATAACGCGGCCTTCATCGAAAGACGGAAGATCGGCAGGATTCTGTTCGCAGATCGGAACCTGTGGGCGGAGCAGATTGCTGCCCTGCTGCGGGATCCTGCCGCCGGCGCGGAAATCGCGGCACAGATGCGCAGCCTCAGGCGGGAGTTCGCCGCGCAGCGCCTGTCCGGGGTCATTGAAGAGGTGATGCGGAGGCGGCCGGCCGCAATGATCGCCGCACCGCGGCAGATGCCGTCGATTCGGCAGGTATCATCGTTTCAGCAGGGATCGCCGGTTCAGCAGGTATCATCGTTTCATCAGGGATCGCCGGTTCAGCAGGCATCATCGTTTCAGCAGGCATCACCGTTCCAGCAGGGATCGCCGGTTTCGTCGATGCCGCCGACCGGAGAACAGGAAGAATATTCGTTGTGAAGATCGGGGAATAATATGGTAAACTTGATATCCGGGAAGAAGTTGTTCATATGGGCTTGTGTGCTGGCGGGCACCCTCGCTGCGGTCGCCTGCATCATCGCCCGCAACTGCGATCCCGCCGTGCTGCGGAGGGATCTGCTGGCGGCGGATCTTCGATATCTGGCGGCGGCCTGTGCCTGCATGGCGGGTTTTGTCTGCTGTGAATCGAGAAACATCGGCCGCGTGCTCAATGACTTGGAGAAGGGCGGTGTCGGCTTCCTGCAGAGTCTCAAGTACGGAGCGGCCGGCTTCTTCTTCAGCAGCATCACGCCGTCCTCCACCGGCGGACAGCCGATGCAGCTGTACTATATGCACCGCGACGGCATCCCTCTGTCGCACGGGACGCTGTCACTGGCGCTGCTGGGCATGGGGTATCAGATCGGCAGTATGACGTTCGCGCTGCTTGGGCTCGTCGATCATGCCCAACTTCTGCAGCAGCAGGCGCCGGTGACGAAGACGGTTCTGACGATCGGCATCTCGACGAGCGGAGCCCTCCTGGCACTGCTGATCGGCGTTTCGTTTTCCCGCCGTCTGGCAGACGGTGCGGAGAAGCTGCTGCTGGCCTTCGCCGAAAAGATGCGCCGCCCGCAGTGGAGGGAGAGCATCGCGCGGCAGTTCCTGGAATACCGGCGCTGTTCGGTGCTGATCCGCAGACGCCCCGGCCTGCTGGCGCGCAACATCGCGACGTCGCTGGTGCAGATGGCGCTGACGTTTTCGGTCCCGTATCTGGTGTACCGGTCACTCGGCTGCAGCGGCAGCAGCTGGCTGGAGATCATGTCGCTGCAGGCGGTGCTGTCGACGGGGCTGGCGATCGTTCCGATTCCCGGCACGGCCGGAGCGGCCGAGGGCGGCTTTCAGCTCATTTTCCGCACGGTGTTTCCCGCCGCGCAGCTGCTGCCGGGCATGATCCTCAGCCGCAGCATCAACATCTATGCCAGCATTCTGATGACGGGTGCGGTGCTGGCTGTGCTGCTGCTCCGCGATACCGTCCGCAGGCGAACGCCGCAGCATCCCCGTATCATTCAACAAGCGACCGAGGAGGCCGAATCGTGAAGACTGCCGAAACCAAGGAGAAAACATTCCCGCAGGACAGGAAACCGACGGGAAACATAAAAATCAAATGGAAGATGCTCATTGCCAATATCCTGATGATCGTTATTCCGGTCGGCATTGCCGCGGGCCTGCTCGGTGTATTTTTCAACGGAACCGGCATGAGCTACTGGGAGATTATGGAGAATGTCATGGACGATCACAACAGCGTCTATTCGGCCCAGGCGCTGATGCACGCCTGCACCGATCAGCGGCATCTCAGCGAAGCGGAACGGGAAATGACCAAGGCCGGCTATCATTTCCGCACCCAGCGCGACGGCAAAACCTGGTATTCCAGCCTCACAAGCGATGATCTGGCGGAAGCACGGGATCTGTCCGGCTCCGTCGGCAGGACGCAGAACGACTATACAATCTCCCGCGGGCAGACGGTGGTGATCAGGAACACCTTTCGGCATGACGGCCGCACCTTCGCGGTGACAGCGGTGCGGACTCCGGCAACGGCCTCAGATGCGGATCTGGCGAGTGGTTCATATCTGAAGAGATATCTGGAGTATTTCATCGCTTTCCTCATCATCATTTTTCTGACGATAGTGGTCGTGCTCAACCTGCTGTTCAGCGGCTGGATTTCGCGCAGTATTCTGCATCCGCTGCAGGAGCTCAGCGCCGGCAGTGCGCGGATCCGGCGCGGAGACCTCAGCTTTGACATGTCGACCGACCGAAGCGATGAGATCGGTACAGTGATCAATGATTTTGACGAGATGCGCCGGCATCTGCAGGAATCGGTGGAGGAACGGCTGCGCTATGAACAGGATCGCCGGGAGATGATCATGGGAATTTCTCACGACCTCAGAACGCCGCTGACGAGCATCCGCGGCTACCTGGAAGGACTGCGCGACGGCATCGCCGATACACAGGAGAAAAGGGAGAAATATTATCGGGCCATCGAAGTCAGTGCTGCCAGCCTGGAGCAGATGGTGTCCGATCTGACGGATTTCTCGCGGCTGGAATCGGGCCGCAGCCACGTTCAGATGGAACGTGTGGAGCTGAACAGCTGGTACCGCGCCATCATCGGGGATCTGCGGGCGAGGTATCTGAAAGATCATGTCGAGATCCGGCTCGAGGAAAGCGGCGGGCCGCTGTATGCGGATCTCGACATCGGCGAGATGCAGCGCATTCATACGAACCTGCTGGACAACACCGTCAAGTACCGCGACGGAGACGCTTCCACTGTGACTATCACCCTGGCGGGGGAAGCGGATCAGGCGGTGATCCGCATCGCCGACGACGGGCCGGGTGTCAGCGCGGAAGAGCTCGATCGGGTGTTTACCTGCTTTTACCGCGGCGATGCAGCAAGGAGCAATCCGGGGCGGGGCAGCGGCATCGGTCTTGCCGTTGTCAGACAGATTGCAGAAGAATTCGGCGGTACGGTGTCTGCCGAAAGCGAGAATGGATTTGCAGTGGTGATCCGCCTGCCGCTGAAGGAGAAGAGCGCATGAAAAGAGTACTGATTATCGAAGACGATCAGCTGATCGCGGAGCTGGAGCGCGACTACCTGGAAGCCGATGAGTTTGAGGCGGTCATCCGCAGCGACGGCCGTGCCGGCTTGCAGGAATACATGAAGGGCGGCTATGATCTGGTGATTCTCGACGTCATGCTCCCGGAAATGGATGGCTTTGAACTCTGCCGCATCATCCGTCGGGACAGCGAGATCCCGGTGATCATGATCACGGCCAGAAAGGAAGATGTCGACAAGATCCGCGGACTCGGGCTCGGCGCCGACGATTACATGATCAAGCCGTTCAGCCCGGCGGAGATGGTGGCGCGCGTCAAGGCGCACATTCGCATCCACGAACGACTGCAGCGCGGCGGCAGGGAAGAAGTCTCCGCCGAACGTGCGGTCGAAATCGGCGATCTCCGCATCGATCGGCTCAGACATCGCGTGTACGTCGGCGGGCAGGAGGTGCAGCTCGTCAACAAGGAATACGAGCTGCTGCTGTTTATGGCGGAAAATCCGGATATCGTCTTTTCCAAGGATGCCCTGTTCGAACATGTATGGGGTCTGGATGCTGTCAGCGATACCGCCACCGTCACCGTGCACATCAACCGGCTGCGGGAAAAAATCGAGCGGGATCCTGCACATCCGCAGTACATAGAAACCGTCTGGGGCGCCGGGTACCGTCTCAAGGTGCGTTGACAGCAGCCGGTGGCTCCGTCCCATCGCTGTTTTGTGCCGGGAGATCTCCGCGGGATCGGCGGCTGCCCGCCGCTGCGGGGTGCAGCCGGCGGCGTGCGGCGCTGGTTACGGCTTTATGCGTTCCAGTTTGGCGGTGAAAGCGATGCGCCGTGCCGTCGGCAGCTCGTCAAAGCGAATCTGGTAGACGCGTTTGTCCTCATCTGCGAGTTCGACCGTGCCCTCGCCGAAGATCATATGCCGAACCCGGTCGCCGCGCTGAAAGGCCGGCCCCTCTTCCCGCACGGCCAGCCGGCGGTCGCGGAACGCGATGTCGCGGCGGGAAGCTTTGATCATCGCTTCGCCGGGCGCCTGCTCCCAGACCACCAGATCGCTGTCGATATCGAGGAGAAAGCGCGAGAGCACGCGCGGCGAGCCGTCGTGGTGCGCGCCCTGCGCGGCCGAGAGGAAGAGGCCCTTTTCGGCGCGGGTCATGGCGACGAAGGCGAGCCGCCGCTCTTCCTCCATCCGGGCCCGCGTGCGTGTATTGCGGGACGGCAGGATGCCCTCGTTCATGGCACAGAGAAAAACATAGGGAAATTCGAGCCCCTTGGCGGCGTGGATGGTCATCAGTTTGACCCGGTCGCGATGGTCCGCCGTGTCGCTGTTGGAAAAGAGCGCCGCCTGCGTCAGGTAGTAATCGAGATCGCATTCCTCGCCGCAGTTCTGCTCAAATTCACGGACCGACTGTTTCAGCTCGGCGAGGTTGTCGAGACGATCCTGGGCTCCCTCGGTGCGCAGCATTTTTTCGTATCCGCTCCGCTCGAGCACCTCGGTGAGAATTTCGCTGACGGAGCGGCCGGCCGCGGAACCGGACAGCTCGCGGATCAGACGGACAAATTCTCCGGCGCCGGTGCCCCGGAAGAGTTCGTGCTCGAGGTTCCGGGACAGTGCCTCGCAGAGGGAGATCTGCCGCTGGGCCGCATACTCCGTCAGAAAAGCGATGCGCTTTCTGCCGATGCTGCGCCGCGGCCGGTTGACGATGCGCAGAAACGACAGGTCGTCGCGGCAGGCGATCATGCGCAGGTAGGCGAGCGCGTCTTTGATCTCGAGGCGTTCGAAAAACTGCACGCCGCTGTAGATCGTGTAGGGAAGCTCGCGCTGCAGGAACGCTTCCTCGAGGCTGCGGGTGATGTAGTGAGCGCGGTAAAAGACCGCCACGTCGTGGAGGGGCACGCCCTGTTCGGTCAGCTTTATTATCTCATCGCAGATCCACTGCGCTTCCGCGGCGGGGCTTTTCGCACACTGACAGCGGATCGGCAGACCGGGACCGCGGGTCGCGATCAGATCCTTTTGGATGCGGTTCTTGTTCTTGCGGATCAAAGCATTGACACCGGCGATAATCTGCTCGCCGGAACGGTAATTTTCCATCATCATGATCGTCTTCGTGCCGGGAAACGACTGATCGAAGTCCATCAGGAAGCGGCCGGATGCACCGCGCCAGGAGTAAATGGTCTGGTCGGGATCACCGACTACGAAGAGGTTGCGGTGATAGTCGGCGAGCACGCGCATGAGGCGGAACTGCAGTTCGTCGATGTCCTGAAATTCGTCGATCATGATGTAAGCGAGGCGCTGCTGCCATTTCAGGCGGATTTCTTCCCGTTGTTCGAAGATGTACAGCGTCACCTTGATCAGATCGTTGTAGTCGAGGCCGAAGCATTTTTTCTCTTCGTAGAGATAGCCGTAGAAGATGATGTCGGAAGCCGTCTGCGCTTCCTGATACTTGTTCTGCAGGGCGTCGAGCGAGAGGTCGAGCAGGTCGAGGTAATAGGTCGGCCGGTTCTTGATTTTCTCCATCTCGATCATATCGCGCGCCTGGCGGAATGACATGTCGCGCAGGGTCAGACCGCGCTCTTTGTAGATGACGTCGAGCATCTGGTCGATGTCGGCGTTGTCGAGGACGATGAAACTCTTTGGATACTGCACGGCATGGCTGTCCTCTTTGAGCACGTTGGCGCAGAAGCCGTGAAAGGTATTGATGTATCCGGTGTCGTTGTCACCGATCAGCCGGTGAATGCGCTGCCGCATTTCACCTGCGGCTTTGTTGGTGAAGGTGACGCAGAGAATGTTTTCCGGCGGGATGCCCGCTTCGAGCACCAGGTAGGCAAAGCGGCGCACCAGCGCCCGTGTCTTGCCGGATCCGGCGCCGGCCACGACGCGGACCGGACCCTCTGTCGCGGTGACGGCGGCGCGCTGGCTGTCGTTGAGATCTTCGAGCAGATCGAACTTCACTTCACTGTCCATACAGTTCTCTCCCTTTACGTACTGCAGCTGCGGCTTTGACTGACCGCCGCGATCGCAGACAGCTGCGGTGCTGATGCATCGCCGTGATCACAGACAGCTCCGGTCCTTGTTCACTGCTGCGAATGATCGCGATGCCTGGCACTGCCGCTGCTGCAGGCGACGGCGGTTTTCATTGCCGCGGCTGCCGGAAACAACGATGGAACCCGTTCAGTGCGGCTGCCGCGCGCCCGGCAATCAGTGTCACGCCTTGCCCGTGCGGCTGCCGCTTCCATGGTTCATTGTATCAACGGGCGGGGGAGGCGTCAATCCGGCGCTGCCGGCCGTCTGTGCCGGCACTTTTCGCGTTTGCGGAAAGTTAAGTACTATCATCGAATATGCAAAATGTCCGCTCCTGTGCTATGATAGAAAATGCGGGCAGCACTGCCGCTGTCTGCTGCAAGAGAGTGATCCGCGCCAGACGCGCTGTCCCCGCCGGAGATGCCCGGAGCGGCGCGGCGGCACGACGCCCGATCGGGAGGCGTTGATGAAAGATAAACATCCGGAATTGGAAAAAGTATGCGCCAGTCTGCGGCAAAGAGAACATCCGGAACTGGCCGAACAAATACTGCGTGATATGCCCCTGCCGCTGCAGGCAGACGCAGCGGCACGAGGAGAATGGCTCTGCAGGGCATGCCGTCTGCTGCGGGAACACCTGGATGAAGCGACGATCAGACAGATCCGCCGCGGCTGTGTCTGTACAAGGGAACCGGAACTCAGAATTCCGGGATACCGGGAAATCTATGAGATGACACAGGCCCAAAAAATCAAGTATAGAAAAATCTACGAGGATTCTGCCTCAACCGAGGAATTTGCCGCCAAGGTCAGCGCCCTGGAAAATCGTCCCGGGCAGCCGTCCCTGGAACTGGTGAACGGCAGGATGCAGCAGCATTTCTATCAATGCCACTGTCCGTTTCTGCAGGATGTGACGGTGGATGTGCCGAAGGAATGGTGCTACTGCACACTCGGCAACAGCGAGGAAGTTTTTTCTTATGCGATGCGCAGGCCGGTTGTCGGAACGCTGCTGGAATCGATTCGGCAGGGGGACAGCCGCTGTACGATTCAGCTGGAGTAGGTCTGCGCCGATCCCGCTGCGAAAGCGGCCGCCGGCATCGTACGGCGGCTGCGGGAGAAGAGAAGCGGATGGAAAAGGATGCAAAGAAAAAGGGCGGAAGTCTGCGATTGTTTCTGGCCATTCCGTTTACCGCGGCCGTCAGGAACGAACTGAAGAAAGTGATGGCCGGAATGAGGCGGCAGGGAGCTTCCGGGCGCTTCACGAAGGAAGAAAATCTTCACCTGACGCTGGTATTCTTCGGCGAAACCACGCGGGCCGAGGAAATTGCCGACGCGCTGCGGGCGGTGCCTCTGCCGGTCATTCGACTGGCGTTCGACCGCATCGGCCGCTTCGGCAGTCTTTACTGGATCGGACTGCGGGACAACCCGGCTCTGGACGACTACGTCGGCGATCTGCGGCGTGCGCTCGAAAAACGGGCCGTTCCCTTTGATCGCAAAGCGTTCAAGCCGCATGTTACCCTGCTGCGCCGGGGACATGTCCGTCGGCCGCTGCGCCTGGCTGTTCCGACGTGCAGCATGCCGGTGAACGAGGTGCTGCTGATGCGCTCGGACCGTGTTGACGGCGGAATGCGGTACACTGCAGTCGCCGCGCAGAGGCGGAAGCGGCGGTGAGAAACCGCCCCGGCCTCCGCGGAAAGAAGCGATGATGGGCCGGTCCCGGTCTCCGCAGGTGACAGGAACGGCAGGAGATCGACTCCGGCCTTCGCGGACGGAAGAAACGGCAGGAGATCGACTCCGGCCTACGCGGACGGAAGACCGGCGGGCAAGCAGTGCCTTGGGAATGCCGGAAACAGGAGACGAAAATGGCAAGAAAAAGCTGCTTTACGGAATATGCCCGCGGGGATGCGCTGCTCGAACGCTATCACGATGAAGAGTGGGGACTGCCGTGCCGCGACGAGCAGAAGCTGGTCGAAATGTTTCTGCTGGAAACGTTTCAGGCCGGGCTGTCCTGGAAGACCATCCTGCATAAGAGAGAAGGATTCCGGCGGGCCTTTGATGACTTTGATGATCGCCGGATCGCGGCCTACGGAACAGAGAAAATTGAGGCACTGATGGCCGATCCGGACATCATCCGCAACCGCAGAAAGATCGAAGGCGCGGTCGCAAATGCCCGCTGTATCGGTGAACTTCGCGAGGAATACGGTTCGTTTTCCGGGTATCTCTGGCATTTCACCGAAGGGCAGACGATCTACGAGGATGCGTCGGTGACGCGGGATGAATTGTCCGATGCGGTTTCCCGTGATATGAAAAAGCGCGGCATGAAGTTCGTCGGCTCGGTCACGATCTTTTCTTTTCTGCAGTCGGTCGGCATCATCTACTCACATCCCGAGAACTGCCGGCGCTTTGCGGCCGACGGCGCAGAGCGGTATCTGCATAATAAATATACGGACGGAAAGGTGCGGCGGGAGTGAACTCTGCCCGAAAAGCAGAACAATTCCCGCGGCTCTTCCGCCCGCACGGCGTTTCTGCCGGGGCAGGGCCGGGTGCCCTGCGTCGGATCCTGTCTTATTCCGAAATGTCCTTGATCAGCATCTCGCCGTCATCATTCTTTTCCAGCGTGAACTTCCAGGTCATGGTTTTCGTCCTGCCATTGTCCAGGTAATCGGTCTTTATGGTTTTCAGCAGGTCGGGGGCGATGCCGTCAACAATTTCAGCAACTGCCTTCTCGGTGCTGCCGCCGGTGAGTACGTCCGGATGCTTTTTCGCATACGCTTCCGCCTGCTTCATGACTTTGCTTTCCAGATTCGAGGTGTCCATGGCATCAAAGTCGAGGACTTTCACTTTGGCACTGACTGTTTTCTTGTCATCGTCGTAATCGTCGTTGAGCTTGTAGGATTTGATCATCTGCTTCTTTACATCTTTGATAAAGTCGCTGTAGGCCTGCCGCGTTTCCTTGCTGCAGTCGCTGAGTTTCATCCCGGTACCGAGGAAGTCATCTCCGGACAGGGCTGAGAGGCTGCTATCGACTTCTTTCAGTGCTTTGATGCTGTCGCTGCCACTGCAGTATCTGGCGGCGGCGGTGAAGTCGCCGTCCACGCATTCACTCATAAAGCTGTCCACTGTGGCGGTGGACGCTTTCTCGTCCGAGCAGGCCGTAAAGGTGAAAGCCAGCACGGCTATCAGGGCAATCAGCAGGATCGTACGAATCTTTTTCTGTTTCATTTCGGTTCCTTTCATGGCGCATTACACAGATATCAACTGCCGATATTATTTTACTCAAACGGCACCGGCGGTTCAAGGTAACAGGTGGTGGAAAACGGGCAGCAGGGGGTCGGCAAACGGAAGCAAACGACGAAAATAAACGAGGGGCGGGATAGCGCGGCACGCAGGAAAGCAGACGGCTCAGCGGGTGGAACCGCCGGTACGGCGGCAGCGAGACAGTACAGACAGTGACACGTTTTCGGCGGAACGGCAGTTAATATCATGAGGCAGAAAACCGAAAGGACGGCGGCAAAGCTGCAGGATCGGCAAAGCGGCAAGGGGCAGGGCCGGCAAAAGCGGCAAAGCGGCAGGGACGGCAAAAGCGGCAAGGGGCAGGGACGGCAAAGCGGCAGGGGGCGGCAAAGCAGTAATAGCGAAAGCAAAGAAGCAAAGCGAGCAAAGCAATTCCGGCAAAAACTTGCCAGCGGCGGTACTTTTGGTGTATGATAGAAAGACGTGGAAAGGTGTATGAATATGGTGATGCGAAAGAAAGATTTCTTTAGTCCAAGCAAGAATTTTATTGGCTGAGACTGGCAGAGCGCTGCTCCGCCGTTTTTTCGTGTCTGTTCTGACACCTGCGGATTCATTCCGACCACGGTGAGCTATAGGCGAAACAAATGGTAATAGAGAAGAGAAAGTGAGGTATAGTTTGGAACGCAAAAAAAGGAAAGGCCGCTTCCTGGCGGCGCTGCTCTGTGTATGTGTGACAGCGGCATTTCCGCTGACGGCGTTTGCCGGAACGGATGCCGGCGCGATTGACCCGGCCGCCGGAGAGCAGCAGGAGGCGCCGGTAAAGGCCGGCTGCGCGGCCGCGCAGAACGCGGCGAAAACCAGCGAGGCGGAGCCGACGCTGCCGAAGGAAGTGCAGGCGGCGATCGTCGGAGAAACAACATATTATTTCTACCTCAACGAGTCTGCTGAGCGCATCACCGGCTGGCAGACCCTGAGCAACGGAAAAACCTACTACTTCGCACCGAACAGTGAAAACGAAGAGCTGAACGGCGCGATGCAGACCGGCTGGCTGACGCTGAATGGGAGTAAATACTATCTGTCGGAAAACCCGGCGACGCTGGGTCAGCTGCAGACCGGCGTGAAAAAGATCAACGGAAAGCTCTACTACTTCGGCACCGACGGCAGGGTGACGACGGCAAAGTCAAAGTGGATCAGCAATAAGAAATATTACGCCATCGGCGGCGGCCGGATCGCGGCCGGCGCCAAAAAAATCGGAAAGACCTGGTATTACTTCTCCAAGAGCACCGGCCGCAAGGCCGGCAAGGGCTTTGTCAAGGTCAACGGCAAATCGCTCTACTACTGCAAGGGCGCGGGCAAGCTGAAGACCGGCTGGATGGCTAAGGGAAAGTACGGCTACTACTTCTCCAAAAAGACCGCCAAGCGCGCTTACAATACCAAAGTCGGCTACCTGAAGATCGGCGCCAGCGGACGTCTCGGTGAGGCGTATGCGCGCGGCATTCGGGTGCTGAACAAGAAGGGGTGGACGCTGCGTCGGGCCTACAAATATTCCCGCGGCATCAAGTATGCCCACCGCGGCATGCGCCGCAAGAGCATCGCCAGCTATGCGATCTACGGCTTTAAGCACTACAGGGGAAACTGCTACGTGCACGCTTCCACCTTCTATGTGCAGGCGATGCTGCTCGGCTACAACGCGCATCAGGTGTCCGGCTGGGTCAATGTCTCCGAGCATTCGTGGGTGACGATCCGCCAGCACGGCCGGCGGTACGTTTACGATCTGACGTTCCCCGGCAACGGCTGGAAAATCTGGTACGGCAAGAAGGGAACCTGGCGCTATCACCACTACCATACAATGAAGAAGTAGAACCCGCCGGCCGGCGGCGCGAAACAAACGCAAAGCAATGAAAACCGGAAGGAAGGAAAGATGCTGAAACGAAAGACAAGAATTGCAGCGGCAGCCCTCGGCGCAGCGGTCTGCTTTACATTCCCGATGGGTGCGTTGGCCGGCGATGCCGGCAGCGCCCGGACAGTGGCGCAGCAGACGGAAACGGTCGCGGCGGACAGCGCGGCCGTGCAGAGCGCGGCGGCGCAGAAAAAAGCGGCCGCGCAGAACGCGGCGAAAACCAGCGAGGCGGAGCCGACGCTGCCGCAGGAAGTGCGGGCGGAGATCGTCGGAGAAACAACATATTATTTCTGCTTCAACGAGTCTGATGAGCGCATCACCGGCTGGCAGACCCTGAGCAACGGAAAAACCTACTACTTCGCACCGAACAGTGAAAACGAAGAGCTGAACGGCGCGATGCAGACCGGCTGGCTGACGCTGAATGGGAGTAAATACTATCTGTCGGAAAACCCGGCGACGCTCGGTCAGCTGCAGACCGGCTGGCAGACGATCAAAGATGAAAACGGCAGCCATCGTTATTACTTTGCCGCCGAAGGCACCGCGGGAGAAGAACTCGGCGCGATGCAGACCGGCGTGAAAAAGATCAACGGAAAGCTCTACTACTTCGGCACCGACGGCAGGGTGACGACGGCAAAGTCAAAGTGGATCGACAATAATAAATATTACGCCATCGGCGGCGGACAGATCGCGGCCGGCGCCAAAAAAATCGGAAAGACCTGGTATTACTTTTCCAAGAGCACCGGCCGCAGGGCCGGCAAGGGCTTTGTCAAGGTCAACGGCAAATCGCTCTACTACTGCAAAGGCGCGGGCAAGCTGAAGACCGGCTGGATGGCCAAAGGAAACTACGGCTATTACTTCTCCAAAAAGACCGCCAAGCGCGCTTACAACACCAGCGTGGGCTACATCAAGGTCGACAAGAAGGGCCGGGTCGGCAAGGCTTATGCGGAAGGCATTCGCGTGCTCAACAAAAAGGGCTGGACGCTGCGGGCGGCGTTCCGCTATGCCAGCCATCTGCGCTATGCCAACCACGACATGCGGCGCAAGAGCAGCGCGGCTTACGCCCACTACGGCTTCCGCCATCACAAGGGCAACTGCTATGTCATGGCCGGCACGTTCTACATCCTCGCCCAACTGCAGGGCTGCCGCGTGCGGCAGGCTTACGGCAGTGTAGTAATTCCCTATCCGCATTCCTGGACGGTCGTCCGGCAGAACGGCAGATGGTATGTCTATGACCCGAATTTCACCAACGAAACGGGCCGCAACGGTTTCAAATTCCGGTACGGCAAACGGGGAACCTGGCGTTATCACCTGAGAGGCTACATGAACTAGGAGGGCGAGCATGTCCAGAAAACTACTGATTATCATTACCGCGGCGGCGCTGGCGGCGACACTGGCAGTGTCATCGGCGGCACTGGCTGCGCAGACACATGTCAATCACCTGCGGGCGGATGGCGCGGCACGGCTGGAAAAGATGGTGAACCTCAGCGATTACCGCAAAGCGGAACGCGCTAAAGTGAAAGCCATCCTGATCAATGCGAAGCACAGCATCGACAAAGAAAAATCATCGGCGGCCATCAACCGCACCATCGATGAGGCGAAAACAGCTATCGCCGGAATCAAGACGGACGCGCAGTACGACAAAGCTGAAGCAAAAGCGAGGGCCCGCGCCCGTGCCAGGGCGGCCAAAGCAAAGAGAGAACGCGAGGCGGCGAGAGCCGCAGCTGAGGCGGAGCAGGAAGCTGCCGCGGCGGCGGAAGAGGAGGATGACTACAGCAGTTCCGACAGTTCCGGCAGCTACAGCGATTCCGCCGGCTACGGAGGCTCTTCCTCCGGCGGCAGTTCGTCCTCTTCGCAGGACTCGCATAATTCCGAAGGGTGTGTAGATGATGACGCAGCGAACTACTATTGATGCTTTTGTTTATCTGCGCATAGCGGCCTGTTTTGGCATCGTTGTGCTGCACAGTCTCTTCGCGACAACGGTCTACTACGATGACAGTCTGGCGCAGGGACAGCTCTATGGCGCAGCGGCTGCCGAACATCTGCTGATGTGGTGCGTGCCGTGCTTTCTGATGGTGACCGGCGCGCTGCTGCTGGATCCGCAGCGGGAAGTGCCGCTGGAGAAGCTGTTCGGCAGGTACATCCGCCGCATCGCCGTGGCGCTGGTGCTGTTCACCTTTATCTTTCAGCTGCTGGATTTTCTGGTCGGCGAAAACAGTACCCTGATACCGGGCTTTTTCCGCGATCTGATCTACGGGAAGAGTTGGGCGCACATGTGGTATCTGTACCTGATCCTCGGTCTCTATCTGCTGCTGCCGGCGTACAAGGCAGTCATCGACCGGGTTTCGGATCGGGCGCTGCAGTATCTGATCGCGGTGCTGCTCGTTTTCACGTCGGTGATTCCGGTGCTGCAGCACTTTGGCATGCCGGTCGCGTTCTACATCTCGACCAGCCTTGTCTATCCGCTCTATCTATTGCTCGGATACTATATCCATACGCGCAAGATGGATCAGGCTATGGTATGGCTGCTGCTGTGCGGCTGCTCCGCGGCATTGGTTGTGCTGACGGCGCTGCGCTGGAGCGGCGCGGGCCATGTGGACGGCTTTGAACAGCTGTTCGGCTATGCTTCTCCGCTGGTCGTCGGCCAGGCCTGCGGCGTCTTCGGACTGCTTGACAATATCAAGTATTCGCCGGCACCGGCTTTCTGGCGCAGTGTCGACCGCTGCACCTTCGGCATCTATCTGATCCACATGATCTTCATTCACTGGATCTTTAAATGGCAGCACATCAACCCGTTTGAATACGGCGCCTGGTTCTTCCCGGTATCGGCGGTGGTGTTCTTCCTGATCTCCTACGCGATCGCCTGGGCGGTCCGGAAGATTCCGAAGGTTGATCTGCTGTAGCGGGACGGCGGAAGCCGAACGGGAAAGCACGGAGGCTGATCACGGGAAACGGCTGCAAGCTGCCGGACGAAGAAGAGGTCGCACAGATCTATCGGGAGAGCCTGTAAGTGCCGTACTGTGCGTCCGCTGCACTGCCGTTTCCCTGGTACATATATCGGACCTGACCGTGTACTCCGAAGCTATGCATTCAAAGGCCGTGTACTCCGAAGCTATGCATTCAAAGACCGTGCGCTTCGGGTATGGCAATTCGGACTGCACGATTCACCCCGGTCAGTTCTCCGGTTGTCCCGGGATGACGGGGAAGGGTCTTATCGAGAAGGTTTCTTATTGGATCCGTTCTTTTTCTTGGACTTATTCTTTGATTTCTTCGCCTTTTCAAGGTTCTTGCCGGTGCCGAGGATGATCTTGGTGCTGGTCGAGCTGTAGTCGCTGCTGTTGAAGCGATAGCGCTTTTTCACTTTGCCGTTGACTTTGACCACCTTCCACAGCTCGGCCGAGTAGCCGGTGGAACCGTAGGATTTGACGACACGGGTGCCCGCTTTCATATTGGGATCGCGCTCGACGACCTTCTCGGAAGGGCCGTAAACGCCCAGCGTCTTGGAGACGAACTGGACTTTGCGGTTTTTGGGCCGGGTTTCCCTGCCGAAGATCGTGAATTTGATCTTTTTGTTCTTCGTGCGGCCGTAGATGTAGACCGGTGTGTCGGTGCTGTTGACGAACTTGAAGTCCTTTTCGTCACCGGCGATGGTGGCGTCGGCGGACAGGGGCACATAATAGATCCACAGAGAGTGCGGGTGGCGCTCCTTGACCTTCAGTTCGGCGCGGATGACGGCGTTGTAGAGCGTTGTCGCCACCTGACAGATGCCGCCGCCGTAATCATCGACGTGCTCGTCGCCGACGATGGTCGGCGCCAGCTCGTAGCCGTTGGCCGCGGTGAGCGGGGCCACGGCGTCATGCGTAGAAAACGTCTTGCCGGGCTGCACGACGGTGCCGTTGATCAGCCGGGCGCCGTTGGCGATGTTCTGACAGCGGCCCCAGGCCGAGGTGCTGTAGTCGGTGGTGTAGGTGCCGAGAATGTCGGTGAGTCCCTTGAAGTCAGCCGCGGTGTATTTTGGCTTCTGCGTCGTTGTCTTCAGCTTGACGGTGAGATCGCCGCCGTCCCAGCTGTGCTCGACTGCTTTGCGGACGACATCAACCGAGGCGTCGACTTTTACTTTATGTCCATAACGCTCGGGGAGGATAACGCCCTTGTGATGCCGCTCGACAATGCGGGCGCTGCGGAGAGTCGTCTTCAGGCGGCCGGCGTTCTTTTGCAGCAGGGAGCGGATTTCGTTCTCGGGCCAGTTGACCTCCAGGGGCAGGACGTAATCGCCGTCACCGTGCCGGGTCTTCCAGACTTTTGTGAAGCGCGCAGGCAGGCTGCCGCTGCGGCCGACCTTGTAAGCCGCACTGACGGAGTCGGCGACGCGGTAATCGAGCGCCAGACTGCGCCAGCTGCAGCTCTTTTTCTTCTTGCCGGCCTGCAGGATCAGGCGGCTGCTGCCGCTCTGCGTGATTTTGTCCCGCAGCGCCTGCGCCGCCTCGTCGCGGGTCAGGCCGCCGAGGTCGACGCCGGCCACTGAAATATTCGCCAGGATGCAGTTGTCGGAAGCCGCAATCGCCCGGTTCGTGTACACAAACATGCCGATGAACGGAATCGCGATCACAAGAGCCGCGATCACGACGCATCGGATAATGACTTTCTTCTTCATGGCACTACAGAGAATTTCCTTTCATTTTCACACTGATTGCTCCACATTTTTTCGATGCTGCTGCCCGGGCGCGATTCTTCCTGAATGCTGTTCTTTGTCTGCTGTAAATGCCTGTCTGGTGAGAAGTCTGATCGTCGGGTGCGGCGGTGCCGGCTGCATGACCGCGGCGGTTTGGCTGCGTTTCATACGATCCGGTGATTTGCGCTGCGGCTGCCGCGCACCGCGGTGGTTTTGCCTGCGCGGCTGTGCTTCTGCGGCCTGCCGCGTTCGCGCTGTCTTGCTGCGTTCGCTGTTTTCTGCCGCATTTCTGCGGTCTGCTGCGTTCGCACTGTCTTGCTGCGTTCGCTGTTTTCTGCCGCATTTCTGCGGTCTGCCGCGTTCGCACTGTCTTGCTGCGTTCGCTGTTTTCTGCCGCATTTCTGCGGTCTGCTGCGTTCGCGCTGTCTTGCTGCGTTCGCTGTTTTCTGCCGCATTTCTGCGGCCTGCCGCGCTCACCGCTGTCTTCTGTCTGTCGCTCGGGACTGCATCCCTTCTCTATTATACAGGACTTTGCGGAAAATGGGAAATATTTCTTGAAGGCGGGCGGGGAGTTTGCCGGCATTTTTCAATATTTTTCGATATCCATGCATGGTTTACTGATATTCGGCGGAAAAAGAAAGTCCGGTTCTGTTCGGTCTGTCCGAAACAAGTCAGCGCACGTGGGTGCGGAGCGCGGCGATATACCGATCCGCTGACGGGCAAAGCGCGCCAGTGCGCGCGTGAGTGCGGGGCGCGGGACGCGGCGAGGTCTGCAAAGCGTTCGCGCGGCGGGACCGGTGTTCGAGCGGGAATCGTCAGGCATCGAACCGATCCGTCCGATGGGGATTCACAGCATTTTACAGAGTCATTAAACGGACAGTATAAGCTGCCGGTTATGGTATAATCAAAGTGCAACAGGGGCGGTGGCGTCTCGGAGAGCAGATCCCGGCACGATCGATCAGCTGGCTGTCGAGCCTGCGGCTCCGGCGAGGACAAAGCTGCTGCCCCGGGAGGATGACGCGATGAAGTGGAATGGTGTCTATCGAGAGTCCGGAAATCGGAATGCAGAGCCGCTGCGCGGCGGCTTCGTACCGCCATGCGAAGCGGATCGTCCGCGGTCGTTTTCCGGTGCGGAAATCCTCCGCTGTGCGGCGAGACAGAACGGGTCGGCGCCGACAGGTGAGAATCCGGCGGCCGGAGAACCCCCCGCGCAGGGGAACGGTGCATCGGGACATTCTCAACAGGGGAGCGCTGCGCCGAAACATCCCGTACAAGAAAACAATACACCGCAATATTCCATACAGGGAAACAACGCACAGGAACATCCAGCACAGAGAAGCAGCGCACCACAGCAAGCTGCGCAGGGGAACAGCGCGCGGGAAACCGCTGCACAGAAAAGCTGCGCGCAGAACATCCATGAATCGAACCAGCAGAGTGCCGCGATGACGAACGGCGGGAACCCCGCCGGCGGCGCGTCGCGGTCTTTGTCTGCCGCCGGAGGCCGGCTCGGCTGGCAGGCGCGGCGGCTGCGGAAAAAGATAGAACGGCTTACCGCCGCCCTCAGGGAGGCAGAAAAGCTGGTGCCGTCCGGCCTGCATTTCGACGAAGAAACGCGTCAGCAAAAGCGCGCCCGCAGGAAGGCCGGGCGGCTGGCCGAAAAACTGGCTGCCGCAAAGCAGAAGGCCACGCGGCTGGAATGGAAAGCCGTCCGACGGGATCAGAAAAAGGCTCAGAGCACAGCCGCGGCACGGGCGGCGAGAGAAGAACAGGAGCAGAAAAAGCGCCGGAAAAAAGAGGAAAAGACTGCCAAAAAGCTGGAGGCAGAGGAACGCAGACAGGAACAGAAACGCCGGAAAGAGCAGGAAAAGACTCTTTCCAAACTGGAACGCACGCAGGCAAAGCGAGACAAAGACCAGGCTGCGCAGGAAGAAAAAGCACGGCGGAAAGACGCTCGCAGCGGCGGGCTCCGCCTCTCTGACGGCGGAGCTTCCAAGGAGAAGGGAGCGGCCGCGGCCAAGGCCGAGCAGCGCCCGGTCATCAGGGACTCGGATCCCAACGCACCGCTGAAGAAGATCGCCGCCGCGCAGGAAGACCTGCGGGAGCTGATGATTCAGGCGGACGCCGCCGGCCGGCAGGCGCAAAAGCAGTGGAACTCCAATGCGGATCCGAAGGCTGTGTCACAGGCAGAAGCGGAAATCGCGGCGGCAAAGCAGCAGCTGGCCGCGGCCAAGTTTCGGCTGGATAATGTGGAGGAAGTGGAAACGGCGCGGCGGGAAGAGGAGAAGAAAATCAATCGGCAGATCATCATCATACTTGCTGTGCTGTTTGGCGGCCTTGCCGGCATCTTGCTGCTGTGGTTTCTTGCCCGCGATGTTCTGATCACCATTGCCGCCATCATCCTGATGCCGTTCGTGCTGCATCTGGCGAAAATTCAGGATAAACCGGGGCGGAGGCGGTGACGAACATTCAAGGGTTAACTCTGACGGTGAAACTGTTTCTACTTGTGAGTAATGGGTCCGAATGCCAGGGGGATCGAATGTAACCGTGGTTTCGCTGGTTACCCTATCTCTGCTGTGCTATAATATTGACTATAGTTTATCCGAATATACAGAAACTGTCGGGAGAAAACATGAAGGAGATCACAAAAGAACTGGCTGAATTCAATACCGAGCGTGACTGGGATCAGTTCCACACACCGGAGAACTTGGCAAAATCGATAGCCATTGAAGCCGGCGAACTGCTGGAGTGTTTCCAATGGAATGATCAATTTGATCACCAGGCCGTCTGTGATGAATTGGCGGACGTCTTTTCCTACTGTTTCATGCTGGCGGATAAACTCGATGTTGATGTAAAAGAAATCGTGCTGAATAAACTGGAAAAAACGAAGAAAAAATACCCGGTGGAAAAGTGCCGGGGCATCAGTACGAAGTACGATAAATTGTAGAGTGATTTGTGATGGAACGAATTGAGAGTGTACCTTTTGATAGCCATACTCCACAGAGGATCCGGGAGATGCGGTTCGGCGTCAACTGGCCGGTGGTCTATGTTATCAATAACGACGAGGAAGCTTATGTCGGCGAGACCGTCGATGCAGCCAACCGCAGCAGTCAGCATCTTCAGAATGAAGAGCGGCGCCGCCTGCGGCAGATCAGTGTGATCAGCGACAGCACCTTCAATATCTCCGTGATCATGGATCTGGAATCCTTCCTGATCCAGCACATGTCCTCTGACGGGAAGTTCCGCTTGCAGAACAGCAACCGCGGCCTTGCGTCCCATAACTATTACCAAAGAGAAGATTACGAGAAAACATTCGGGAAGATCTGGCAGCAGCTGCATTCGCGGGAGCTTGTCGATCATTCCATTGCGGACATCGAAAATTCCGAGCTGTTCAAGTACTCGCCCTACAAGGCGCTGACGTCGGAACAATACGACGTACTGCTGCAGCTGCTGCACCTGCTGGCAGAACAGAGCGAGCGCGATCAAACAGCGGCGCAGAAAAGGAGCAGCGCGCAGGAGGGCGGGCAGCCGACATCCTTGGATATGGACAAGGGTGAAGCATGCGCAGCGCAGCGCGGCATGACGATGCTGGTCAGCGGCAGTGCCGGCACGGGTAAAACCGTCCTGGCCGTTTATTTGATGAAACTGCTGCATGAAAATCTGCAGCCGACGGATATCGATACGACGGGGAACTTGACGGAAACAGGGAATATTTCGGCGCTGCTGGATCAAATTCACCTGAAAAAGGTCGGGCTGGTCATTCCTCAGCAGTCGCTGCGTTCGACGCTCCATCAGGTTTTTCGCAGTATCAAAGATGTATCCGGGAAAATGATTCTCAGCCCGAGTGAAGCGGCTGGGCAGCAGTTTGATCTTCTGATCGTCGATGAAGCACACCGCCTGCGACGGCGGAAAGCTTTGGCACAGTATCTCGCTTTTGATAACAACAACACAAAGCTGGGACTGGGCAAAGAGGGAACCGAACTGGACTGGATCCTGTGCAGCAGCCGAAATCAAATATTATTTTATGACAGCTCCCAGTCAGTCAAACCGGCAGATATTCCCAAAGCGCGCTTTGAACAGCTGCGCCGGCAGACCGGGACGGTCAGTGTGACACTGCGGACACAGCTGCGCTGCGAAGGCGGCGAAGCTTACATCGACTACGTAAAATCAATCCTCGATGATCAGGTGGAGATCAAACGACAGGCAGTCTCCAATTACGAGTTCAAATTGTTTGATCATGTCGAGGATATGGTGCAGGCGATCAAAGAAAAAGATCAACACTATGGTCTCTGCCGTACCGTGGCCGGGTTTGCCTGGAGATGGGTGACAAAGCCGACGAACAAGAAAAAACTGAAAGAAAAAGGAAAACCGGTGCCCGATTACGATATTGAAATCGAAGGTCACCGATATATATGGAATACCACCGATAAGGACTGGGTCAACTCGGCCAATGCCGTCAACGAAATCGGCTGTATCCACACAGTGCAGGGGTATGATTTGAACTATGCCGGAGTGATCTTCGGCAACGAGATTGGATATGATCAGGAAACGAAAACTTTCCGTATCGACAAATCTAATTATCATGATCATATCGGCAAGACCGCTCTCGACAGCGATGAGCAGTTGAAGGAATATATCCTTAATATCTACGCGACTCTGATGACGCGCGGGATCCGAGGGACATACCTGTATGCCTGTGATGAGGGACTGCGGGAGTACTTGAAAGGATACGCAGAGACGTGGAAGGGAATGGATAAAGAGGATGAGTAAGGTCAATAACACAGAAAAAAATTCTCACATTGGGGTATTTCACAGTTTGGAAGGCGCTGAATCAATGAATGACATTGCCCATAATACGATATTATACGGCCCGCCCGGAACCGGGAAAACCTATCATTCCGTCATCTATGCGGTAGCGATCTGTGACGATCGACCGGTCGAAGAGGTTCGTCTGGATCCATATTCGACTGTACAGCGACGGTATAATGAGCTGAAAGAAGCAGGACGCATTGTGTTCACAACTTTCCATCAGTCATATGGATATGAAGAGTTTATCGAGGGCATCACGCCGGAGCTTGACAGCGATGATACCGGGGATTCGGCGCTGCATTACGTGATAAAGGATGGCATATTTAAAAAACTGTGCCACACGGCAGTGACTTTCGAGAGAAACGAGGTGAGTACGGACACGAAGATCTGGTTTGTTCGCCTCGCTCCCAAAATCAAACAAACATGTTTTTCCAACGGAATGATTCAATTCGCCTTGCAAGACAAGAAGGACGATGCCGACTTCATTATTAAAAGTTTGAGAGAAATGACGGAAGGGGATTATATAATATCCTATTCTGATCACAGTGAATTCATTAATGCAATAGGGATTGTACAGAAAGCGGAGCCAGCTTATGACGACGATAAGACTTATTCGTCCAGAAAGGTAGAATGGTTAATAAAAGACGTACACCTGAACGTAAGATTATTAAATGATGGGGTGAATTTACCAAACGACACAATTTGTAAAATGAAGCACATGTCGGTTGATGATCTTGTCAAACTGATCAATGAAAATCAGGGAAAGGGCGTACAAAACAACACGGAACCCTATGTGATCATCATCGACGAAATCAACCGCGGCAATATCTCCAAGATCTTCGGCGAGCTGATCACATTGATCGAAGACACCAAGCGTGCCGGAGCCGAGGAAGAGATGGAAGCCGTACTGCCGTACTCCGGAGAAAAATTTTCGGTGCCGCAAAATGTATATCTCCTCGGCACGATGAACACGGCCGATCGCTCCATCGCGCTGATGGATACGGCGCTGCGGAGAAGGTTCGCTTTCATAGAGATGATGCCGGATTCCGGCATCCTCGATGACCTCGGCATCGGCACCATCACGATCGACGGCGAAGAGCTGAACGTCTCCGAGATGCTGGACACGATGAACCGGCGCATAGAGTATTTGTTTGACAGGGAGCATACCATCGGGCATGCGTTCTTTACAAAGCTGGCGCAGGATCCGTCCATCGATACCTTGGCAGCTATCTTTGAAAAAAATATTATTCCGCTTTTGCAAGAATATTTCTACGAAGACTACGAAAAGATTCAGCTGGTGCTCGGAGATAACGGCAAGGACGACGAATTTAAATTCATTCTCGATCAGCCGATCAGAGTGCGGGACGTTTTTAACGGCAGCCCGGACATTGATCTGCCAAAGAAAAGATACACGATTCAGAGAGAAGCATTTTGTAAGCCGGAGAGTTATCAGCTGATAGCCAGGGGTCAGTGACATGGATAAACTTCTGGAAATACGGGAATTCGATAAGATTTCCTGCAACCCGGACTATCAAACGGAATATGCTTATCTTCCGGAAAACGTTTTCCGTGATCTGCAAGAGTTCATACACAGCTTTACCGGCGACGGAGAGAACGCCGATGCATTGGAATTCCTGCACATTGGATATCGCCGCAATGTTGGCGACATCATCTCTGTCAGCAATTACGTCGGCCTGATCCAGATGCAGAACGGCTGGCAGATCCAGATCCTGCCCAAGATCGATTTTGCCGGGCAGGAAGATCCCGGAAATGCGGAAACCAAGAGGGTGCTTCTGCGGATGCTGCGCAGCATGAAAGACTTCCCGAGCAAAGTCTTTCACGATGCCAACCTCCGGCTCGATCGCATGCCGCTCTACGAAATCTTTATCAACATGTATCTTCAGGAAGCCCGCATCCTTGTAAAGCACGGCCTGCGGTCGGCGTACATCCGCCGGGAGGACAATCTGAAATACTTTAAGGGCAAGTTGCAGGTCAACGAGCAGATCAGAAAGAACGCCGCGCATTGCGAGCGATTTTATGTCCGCTATGACGAATATCAGGTGGACCGTCCGGAGAACAGACTGATCAAGTCCACTTTACTGAAATTGCAGAGACTGAGCTCCAGCGCCGAGAACCAGAAAGAAATCCGGCAGCTGCTCGCATACTTTGAGATGGTCACGCCGTCCGCAAATTATCAGCGCGACTTTTCCGGAGTTGTGATGGATCGCAGCACCAAAGATTATCGGGAGCTCATGCGCTGGTCGAAAGTATTCCTGTTGGACAGGAGCTTCACAACTTTTTCCGGCAATACCAAGGCCAGAGCGCTGCTGTTTCCGATGGAAAAGGTGTTTGAATCCTACGTGGCGCAGCAGCTGAAGAAAGCGCTGGCGGATCTAGACTGGGACGTGTCGGCGCAGGACAGCGGATACTATCTCTTTGATTCGCCGAGACGGTTTGCGCTGCGGCCGGATCTCGTGATCACCAGAGATGACGGCACCAGCATCATTCTCGACACAAAATGGAAGAGCCTGATGGATAACCCGAGAAAAAACTACGGAATCTCGCAGGCCGACATGTATCAGATGTATGCTTATGCGAAAAAGTATGAAACATCGGAAGTCTGGCTGTTGTATCCGTTGAATCAGGAAATGCGCGATCATCCGGAAATTTCGTTTGATAGTGAAGATGGGGTGAATGTGAAGTTGTTTTTTGTTGATGTGGCGGATGTTCGGGAGAGTATGAAGGATTTGACGAAACGATTGAAACAGAGGGCTGGTAGAAATAAAGACATTAATACTCTCTCTGAGGGCGTAGTAAGAGATAATATGCTTTAGCACATCGAACCATGAGGATAGTTGAATCAAAACTGGGAAACTGAAAAGAGAATAATGATAGTGACATATGAAACATTGATAGAGGATGTATGTGACAGATTTCTCGAAGTGAATGCGGAACGCGTTGCACAGGAAAAAAGAGGTGATGGGGCTGCTGATATCGGCGTCCATATCTTCTTTAGCTGGGTGTTCAATAAAGTCTTGTTTAGAGCCATTAGTACGGGCAGAAAGAGCTTGGAAACGGGTTCGTTACCGGAAACTAAAATGAAGAAAATTGCCGCGTGCGGCAAAAATCTTCGTCATCCAGCCGCGGCGATGAAACTTCATACACAGCAATCGATGGACTGTCGAACCTGTAAAACATTGCACCTGAAAGTTGCGACGCATACGTCGCAACTTTCAGGTGTTTTTTCGGCAGCGCTATTGATAAACCGCGGCGCATGTGAAATAATGTACCTGAAAGTAGCGACGCAAACGTCGTAAGTACAAGGTGACATCGATGATAAGCAGGGACTTTTATTTAAAACGACTGATCAATAACATGTGGAACGGCGAGATCAAGGTGATCACCGGGATCCGCCGCTGCGGAAAATCGGTACTGCTGTTCGATTTGTTCAATGAGTATCTGGTTTCTCAGGGAGTTCGGGAAGACCACATCATCAAGATCGCCCTGGATCAGCGCCGGTATTACAAGTTCAGAAATCCGATCACTCTCAGTGAATATATCGAAGCACTTGTGACAGAGAAAAAAAGTGAGAAGTTTTACCTGTTCATCGATGAGGTCCAGCTTACCACAAAGGTGATCGATAGGGAAAATGGCGGCATCGGGGTTTCTGCCTATGATATGCTGAACGAACTGAAGGCATATCAAAATCTGGACGTCTATGTGACCGGCAGTAACTCCAAAGGACTGTCAAAGGATATCGCCACAGAATTTCGCGGCCGGGCGGTGCAGATTCATGTGTTCCCGTTTTCCTTTGCGGAATATTACTCCTCCGTGGGAGGCGATGAGCGCAGGGCACTGGATACCTACATGCTGTACGGAGGGATGCCGCGTCTTCTGACAATGACCGATGAGAGAGACAAAAAAGACTATCTGAGCTCTCTGTTCAGTGAGCTGTATGTGAAAGATATTGCAGAGCGGCATGGCATCGAACATGAGGATATCCTCAATGATATCCTGGATTTCCTCGCTTCGCAGATCAGTTCCCTGACGAATCCCACGAAAATCGCACATTCACTCAGCAGCATCCGGAATCAGCAAATCAATCCGGAACTGGTATCAGGCTACATACAGCACATCATCGACTCGTTTCTGGTCTCCATGGCAAAGCGCTATGATGTGAAGGGAAAGACGTATTTCAAATATCCGCACAAGTATTATTACACGGATACCGGGCTTCGCAATGCCAGGCTGAATTACCGGCAGTACGATCCGGGCCATTTGATGGAAAACGTCATCTATAATGAGCTGGTGCGCCGGGGATACGCGGTGGATATCGGTGTGGTGACCGACCGGAGAGGCGGTGCCAATAAGCAAAGGGAAATCGATTTCATCGTCAACAATGCCGACAAAAAGATTTATATCCAGTCAGCTTTTCAAATGGACACTTCAGAAAAAGAAGCTTCTGAACTGGCATCCCTGATGCTGACGAAAGATTTTTTCAGGAAAATCGTCGTGCGCATGGACATCCCGCACAATTTCTATGATGACAACGGGATCTTCCACTGCAATCTGACAGACCTTCTGCTTGGCCGGGTCGAACTGTTTTAAGGGCAGACACGTAAAACAGCAGCATTGATACGAGCAAAATCGTGTTCCCTCACGCCATCCCCGCCGATAACGGCTGACTTCCCGGCGGAAATAGTCCGGGAATCTGCCGGCGGCTCCGTACGAAGGTGACGGCTTTTTCCAGACAAAGACGGTGCTGGCCGAAATCTCCGGCTGCAGAGGCAGAAAAACCATGCTGTCATCCTGATAATCGGAAACGGCGCTTGAGCTTGTTTTCATACTCGGACAGTAAATGGCTTCCGCCCCGCATCGCAGCTTCCTTATTTGAATCGCCCCGCACCGCAGCTTCCTTATTTGCATCGCCCCGCACCGCAGCTTCCGCTTCGACTGTCTCAAAACTCCCATACCCGATCAGACGCACACGGCCTTCGCGATTTTCTTGTGCCCCAAACCCTTTCAAAACGGCCCATACCCGATCGCTGTCGCCAGGATGATGAAGAACGTCTCCAGCGCGAACATGCAGCCGAAGATCGGCAGGAAGAACCGATACCATTTTTCCAGCGGAATCTTCGCGATGCCGCACATGATGGCGCAGGGCCCCGTCGGCCACAGCAGATTCGAAAATCCGTCACCGAACTGGTAGGCCAGAACGGCGATCTGACGGTTCAGGCCGCTGAGATCGGCCAGCGGGATCATGATCGGCATGATCGCCGCGGCCTGGCCGCTGCCGGACGGGATGAAGAAATTCAGGATGTTCTGCACGATCAGCATCATCTCCGCGCAGCCCCAGTCCGGCAGGCCCTGCATCAGGCTGCTCATCCCATGGATCACCGAATCGATGATCAGGCCGTGCTTCATGATGACCAGAACCGCGCGGGAAAGGCCGACCACCACCATGGCGGTGGTCATCTCGGAAAACGACCGCAGCAGGCGGGAAACAATCTCTTCGGGGCCGGCTCTGCCGATCAGGGAAACGACAATGCCGGAGATCAGGAACACCGCTGCCATCTCGTTGATGTACCAGTCCAGCTTCAGCGTTCCGAAGACGATCACCGCGACGGTGACGACCATGCTCAGCATGATCACCTTGTGCTTGCCGGTGAGCTTTGCATCCGGCGTGCGCTCGATCGTGAAGGCGGAGAAATCGAGGCCGTAGAGCAGGCTCTTGCTCGGATCTTTCTTGATTCGGGAGGCGTACCGCATGACGAACAGAATCGATATGCTGACGAACGCGGCGAAGACGATCCAGCGCAGGCCGAGCCCGGAAAAGAGGGGCAGTTCGCCGATCGACTGGGCGATCCCGATCGTGAAGGGGTTGGTGGTCGCCGAAGCAAAGCCGACTGCCACCGCCATCCCGGTCATGCACATCCCCACCAGCGCGTCATAGCCCAGCGCGATGGCCAGCGCCGCAAAGACGGGCAGCAGGCCGTACACCGTCTCCATCTCTCCGTACGTGGATCCCGCCAGCGCGAACACGAGCATGATGACAGGAATGAAAAAGCGGCTGTTCTTCAGCCTGCCGTTGAGGATGGAATTGAGCATCGCCTGAAAAGCGCCGGTCTGCATGACGCAGTAGACCCAGAAATATCCGAACAGGATCAGAAAGATAATCTGCGCGCCGTCGATAAAGCCTTCCTGGATCGCCACGAAGAGCCGGAACGGATTGACCGGGTGGCGATCGACGTACCGAAAGCTGTCGCCCTGGATCAGCTTCATCCCGTTGTGCTCGGTGTAGGAATACTGCCCGGCGGGAATGACGCAGGTCAGGACGCAGACAATGGCGATGATAATGAACAGCATCAGAATGCTGCTGGGGAAATGAAAGCGTTTCTTATCGTTGAGCGTTGGCATACCGTTTTTCCTTCTCTTCTTTCATACACACATTCATCCTTTCTTTCATACACACATTTCTCCTTATACACACAGGTCTGGCTGCTGGTTTCGGTTTCCACACACGCATTGATTATAACATTTTTGACTGGAACTTTCCGCTGTCGGCAGCGGGCCTGAGTGTTTGTGCCTGAGTGTTTGTCGCGGCGGCGGGCCTGCGCACTTGCCATAGCAGAGGCCGTCCCCCTCGATCCGTACCTCCGCCGCCTGTCTCGATCCGCCCGTTCAGCAGAGGCCGTTCCCCTCGATCCGTGCCCCCGCCGCCTGCCTCAATCCGCCCGTTCAATAGAGGCCGTTCCCCTCGATCCGTGCCTCCGCCGTCTGTCTCGATCCGCCCGTTCAGCGGGCTTTTTTCAGTTCGAAGAAGCCGTCCACCCGCTGCCCGGTATCGACCATGTCGTTGTACTGCAGGATCTGGTAACGGTGCAGATCCGGCGTGTACTTCGATTTGCTGCCGGCTTCATAAAGCCTGCCGTCACGTCCCCGGTAGGCGATGGCGGTCGTGCTCGGCACTTTCCGGTACAGATCCATGAGGAATTTATCATAGCCGGTCATGGGCAGGTTCAGTGTCTGCAGCAGGTACGACTGCAGGTAATTGGCGCTGAGGGTGACATCTTTTCTGCTGTCGATGCCGTAATTTGCCCAGATCATGAAAGGCACCTGGTACTGCAGTTCGGAAACCTCCAGTTCCGAGAGGTTCGTGTTCTTTTCCGCCCGCCGCATCAGCTCTTCGTAAAATTCATCTTCGAGGCGCGCCTGGTGGTCGCCGAAGAGCACCACGATCGTCGGTTCATCGACTTTTTTGAAATAGCGGATCAGCTCCTTCAGGGCGTCATCGCTCTTCTTGATCATGTTCAGATACTGTGTGGCTTCCTCCTGCTCCAGCTCGGCATCGGAAATGTGGATCGCGCTTCCCACGTAGCCGCTGGTAAGCTTGTAATCACTGTGGTTCTGGATGGTGACGTTGAACAGGAACCAGGGCTTTTTCTGATTTTTCCGGCGGTAGCGGCGGTACTCCTGCATTACGGTCTCGTAATCGCACTTGTCGGAGACATACGCCCGCAGCAGATCCGGATTCTTCATGTCTTCCAGGGAAATATAGTTCCGGAAGCCCAGCCGCGGATAGACTTTGCTGCGGTTGTAGGAATTGTTCATCCCCGGGTGGAAAGCGGTGATGCCGCCGTAGCCTTCGGCGGTCAGCGTGGTGGCTAGGGATGGCAGCTTTGTCTTGATATTGTTGTTATATGCGACCACATGGTAGGGCAGATAGGCCATGGAATTCCCGGTGAGGAACTCGAATTCCGTGTTCGCGGTACTGCCGCCGAAGATCGATGTGTGCAGGGTGCCTTTGATCGTATTCTTTTTCAGGCTCTTATAGCAGGGCATGAATTCCCGGTTGGTGCTGAAGTCGGCGATCACGCGCGGGTCGGAATACGCTTCGTTCATGATGACGATGATATTCGGCGTCTTCTTCGAAACGGTAACCTGCGCGTCCGCCCGGTCGGAAGAGTAGGCGGCGGCAATGTCCTCTACCGTCTGCGGGGTGTAGGCGTCCGGTTTGCTGACGTGTGAGCCGCGCAGGGTGATGAAGAAAGCGAGCGTGTAGCCGTGCGACTGGTAGCTCCACTTGGGGCGGAATCCGGAGACATAGATGTCGTTTTTCTTGAGAAAATCCGTGCCGAAGATGAGCAGGTAAAAGCCGCCGGCCCAGACGGCGGCCAGGCAGATCGCGGCCAGCCGGCGGCGAATCGGCAGCCCGGGGTAAGAGCGCAGCGACAGCGCGATGACCAGGATCGCCATGCTGTAAGCAAAAGCCCACAGCGCCGTCTGTGTCCAGTACATGGAGTAGTTGCCGGCCACGTCCATGGCCGTGCCCAGGGAAGCGAAGTCGGCGGCTGCCAGCGGCGAGTCGCGGAAGAGGAGCAGAATATAGTTGGCCAGTCCGAAGCCAAAGCAGAGGCTGATCAGGGTGACAACGGTATATTTGGTGCGGTTGATGCAGCTGTACAGCAGCCACCAGATAAACCCGATGATCATGATATTGAGCAGTCCGTCCAGACAGAACAGCTGGGCGAAACAGCCGCGCAGGGTGGAACCGGCCGCTTTCTCGATGATGAGGAAGCCCAGCAGCGGAGAGGCGGCAAAGAGAATGCGGGAAATAAGTCGGTTCAGATCGATCTGCGGATGATGGCGGGAAAGCAGCCGCTGCAGTTTCTGCCAGGGCAGCAGTACGAAAATGCCGGCCAGAAGCAGGATCGCCAGCAGCTGGATCGCGACGGGCAGATTAAAGCGCAGATAGCGGAGGCCGGCAAAGAGCCGCTGCCCGGACAGCGTCCGGCCGTCCCGCGCGCAGACCTCGTCGTCATGATACGTTTCATCTCCCAGATAGAGGCGGAAGTCCGCCGCCGAACTGACGTTTTTCGTGGTGACGCAGATCTTGTAGCGGCGGTCGCGGCGCAGACGAATGCCGCTGCGGCGGCGGCTGGTAAATTTTTTGCTGATGATCTTGTCGGAGTTCAGCGTGCTGCTGTTTTCAATGAAATCAATGATCGTCGCCGAGTCGTTGGCGATGAGGCTGGCAT
Organism: Anaerovoracaceae bacterium; assembly: GCA_050953425.1. Taxonomy (GTDB): domain Bacteria; phylum Bacillota; class Clostridia; order Peptostreptococcales; family Anaerovoracaceae; genus RUG100. Next base: position 352,242 of record JBMNMQ010000003.1, read on the forward strand.
CGACGGTATCCTTGCAGACGACTTTATCGTGGCGGTCGAGGATCGATACCGTGACCGTTCCCGTCGCGGTATAGTTGTCCGGGTTGTTGAAGAACAGGCGGACGCGCTTGATGAGGGAATAGCGGGCGGTAAAGGTCTGCGTGACGGTGTGTGATCCCTTCATATCGACGCTGCGGGTCGTCGGTCGGTCCAGCTGGTACTTGTGGGTATCGTCGCGCAGGGAGCGGAGCTGCTGGGGGTCATTGAGCAGGGGATCGTCTTCGTCCACCGAGATGTTTTTTACGTGCTCGCCGTTCATGAATGTGGTGGGAGAAAGAAAGCTGCCCCACTGCAGGATAAGAAACACCAGTCCGCTCAGCAGGATCAGGCAGAGGATCAGTTTGCGGATATTGAATTCCCGCCGTACGTCCCGGAAAAAGCGGTGACGGCGTTTGGCAAAAGTTGATCCGGCCGCGGCAGCAGCCTCCGGGTGCTTCGCATGCGGGGTTCTGTCGGCGGCGGCCGGGCGGGGTCGCTTGCTGTGCATAGTCATTCGTGCCTGCCTGTTCCCGGCAGGCGGTTATCGGTATTATTTTTCACCTGCCCTGCGGAGGCGCCGGTGTGTTGCCCGGTGCGTTACTCGATGCATGGTTCGCTGCATTACGGTGAGCAGTGCCGCGGCACCGGGGAACAGGCTCGGATACAGCGACAGTGCGGCCGGGATTCCCGGAATGTCAGCCTGTCGAATTCGCTCTCGCCGATGCCTTGCTCGATGTTGTCATCTGCTGTTCCGTGCCGGCGGCATGAGACCTCGGCATGGCATCCATGCCCGCGGGCAGTTCGTTTTCATCGTCGTACCGGCTGCCTTCGGCCATAGATCCGACCTTTGGATTTATGCCTGAAAACAGCCTGCTGATAATAATCCATTCTATCATGTGCATCGGAGAACTTCAAACTCCGGTTTTTTGCCGATTTGGGCGCGTGTCTTGACAGCCAAGAGACAGTTAACGGTTCAAAAAATGCGAAAGTTGAAAATATTACAAATATGTGTTAGTCTGTAGTTACAGCAAAGATCGACTTTCAAATATGAAATGTTGAGTAAGAAGCGAAAAACACCGTGTAAACCGTACGCTGCAATGGCTTGATGCGGAAGATGTTCGGAGCTTCTTTTTTCTTATTACTTTTTCATGTCAGTAATGTACATAAAATAACAAGGATTATTATCTGTGAAAGACGGGAGATGATGAGAGGAAAGAAATGCACTTCTATCAGAGCATGTGTATGCCGAAATCTCTGATTGCTTTCGGGAGAAGAGCAAAGCCTTGCAGCGCTCATGCGATGGGAGGTGAATGTTAATGAAGAAGTTGAAGAAAATATTGATTGCTGCTTTGGCTGCGGTCTTCGTGTTCACGCTGTCTTCTTGCGGCAGCAGCGGCTACGGAGAGAATTACGACAAATTTGACGAGGCGCTTGATGTCGACTTTGCCAAAAAAGTCAATGAGAAGATCGCTTCCTTCGGCGATGATAAAGTAATGGGCATGCGTTCCGCCGGTTCACCTGCGGAAACAAAAACCTGCAATTATCTCAAGGGCGTGATGGAGGACATCGGACTGAAAAACGTGACTGTCGACAGGACAAAGCTGGACTGCTGGACGTTTAACGGTGCCAATATCAAGTATACCAATGCCGACGGTGAGCAGAAGAAAATTGATCTCGGCGGCTACCAGACCACAGTGCAGGCGGATAATGAGAAAGTAGAGCTGGTGGATGTCAACCGCGGCACCGAAGAAGATTATGAAGGGCTCGATGTCAAGGGCAAGCTCGTACTGCTCGATATAGACCAGGAAAACGACTGGTGGATCAATTATCCGCAGGTACAGGCGAAATTCAAGGGTGCGAAAGCGGTTATCGCCATGCGCGAATTTAAGAAAAAGGGCGATGATCGTGTCGGCGTGCAGGATGTATGCGGCCCGGCAGATGCGCCGGCATTGGCGATCAGCAAGAAGGATGCCGATGCGCTGCGTGCGGCGATTAAGACATCTGGAAAGGACGCGATCAATGTCACCTTCAATGCCGATTCCAAAGTGACGGAAAACGGTACTTCGCACAATCTTTACGGCGAAATTCCCGGCAAGACGGACGAAACTATCTTCGTGTTCTCTCACATGGATGGTTATTTCCACTCCACTTATGACGATGCCCACGGGGTCAGCGTTTCGATGGCGATCGCCAAAGCGCTGGTCGACAGCGGTTACAAACCAGATAAAACGATCCGGTTCTGCGTACATGGTGCCGAAGAGTGGGGCCGCGAAGGCAGTGAATACGACTGGTCTACCGGCGCTTACGAAGAGATTGCCACCAACCATCCCGACTGGGTTAACGGCGCTTTCTGCATCGTCAACAACGATGGCGGCTATGCCGTGAAGGGAGAAAAATATAAGGGAACGCGCAGTTCGATCGAACTCAAACCCTTCATCAAGGACAGCATTGGCGAGATGAATGAGGAATCAGACAGCGAATGGTCCTATCAGAATCTCAGCACTTACACGGAGGATTTTTACTGGACACGCGTCGGTGTACCTGCGATCACGGCCGGTGACGGCGAGGGTACAAATTACGACGATATGGGCTATCACTCCACTTACGACAGCTGGGAAGCGCAGCCGCTCGACGAAGATGCTTACAAAGAGTCCATGGAAGTATACGGAAAGCTGACCCTGGATCTCGATGCTCTGGACGTCCGGCCGTTAAACTTCACGTCCCGTATCAAAAACTTTGAGAAATCACTGAATAAGGATGCAGAGGGCATCTTCAAGGATGACCTCGAGGAAGCCTATACGGCCGCCGAGGCGCTGGAGAAAAAGATGGATCAGGTGGAAGAAGACGGCGAGAAAGCCGACGCGGTCAAACTCAACCGACAGACTCAAAAAGTGTATCTGGCTTTCCAGGATGCTTTCCTCGGCCTTGACTTCATGAATGTGGACGCCATTATTCGTCACGATATGTATGAGGATAACATCGAAAATCTGGATCAGACCATTCAATATTTGCAAAAGGGTGATGTCAAAACGGCTTACGATGATTACCTTTCGGCGGTTGACTGGTCGTGGTACGATATGAACTTCGATGACCAGACCTGCAATTACATGGAGGATCAATTGTTTAACAAGCGTGGTGATACCTGGGGCAAGGGTCTGATCAACTATCGGATGGCCGACACCGGCGACGCAGTGCGCAGTCTGAAGGATAAATATGACAAGAACAATCCGAACGTAAACAAAGAAATCCGGCAGCTGCAGACCGTGAAGAAAACCGAACAGCGCCGTCTTAAGAAGGTGTATGCGGAGGAAAAAGCGGGTTTGGAGCAGGCCGTGAAACTGATGCAACAGTATGCGCGGTAACGGATTTTTGGACTGACAAGGTTTTTTCTTTGACACCGGTGCGAGGAGGAACGACCGGCATCACTGATTTCAGTGACGCCGGTCGTTTTGCGGATATCGGTCTGTATAATGACAAACAATAATGAACCATGCCCGGTTCGAAAGCAATCGCAATGATGCTGGGAGTGAAATGTGCGGCGCAAAATCGTGGGACACGGAGCAGTCGAAGGCTTGGCTATCACTCTGATGTTTCGCAGAATCCGCTGCCTATTCCGCAAAATCCGCCGCCGTCTTCAGCCCGTAGGCATGCTCGGCTTTCAGCACGGCGCGGTTGATCGCCCGCGCCATCACTTCCGTCGCCAGCGCGCCGAGGCCGTCCGGTGCGGCTTCCGCTTCGCCGGTGGCGAGGACGAAGATGGAATCACCGTCCGCGCTCGTGTGCACGGGGCGGATGACCTGCGCGCAGCCGTTGTGCGTGAGCTGGGCGAGCTTGTAGGCCTGCGTCTTGGTAATGCGGGCGTTTGTGATCAGGCAGCCGAGTGTGGTGTTGGTGACGGTGCCGGCGTCGGTGTAGACGTTGCGCTCTTTGCCGATCTCCCGGTACATGGCTTCGACGGTGCTGCCGATCGACTTCTTGTCGGGTGTCAGCAGGCCCGCGAGCGGCTTTCTCGTGTCGTAGTCGATCACGTCGCCGAGGGCGTTGACGACGACGAGCGCGCCGACTTGGATATTGCCGACCTGGACGGCGTAGATGCCGAGACCGCTCTTCATCATGTAATCCGTGCCGAAGAATTTGCCGACCGTCGCCGCGGTGCCGGCGCCGACGTTGCCCTGCGCCGGTTCTTCGCCGCTCTCCGAAGCGACGCAGGCCGCATAGCCCATCTCCTTTGTCGGCCGCGCTTTCGGATCGGCGACCTCCAGATCAAAGCAGGAAGCGCCGCAGACGAGCGGTACGATGCCGCAGCCGGCATCAAAGCCGATGCCCTTTTCTTCCAGATAGGCGAGCGCGCCGTCGCCGGCCGCGAGGCCGTAAGCCGACCCGCCGGAAAGCATGATGCCGTGAATCTGCTCGACCGTTTTTTCCGGTCGCAGCATCTCCGTCTCCCGCGAAGCGGGCCCTCCGCCGCGGACATCACCGCTGGCTGTCGCGCCTTTGTCGCAGAGGATCGCCGTGCAGCCGGTCCCGCCGACCGGGTCCTGCGCGTGGCCGATGCGAATGCCCTTGATATCCGTAATCTTTATTTCTTTCATGCTGTCTTCCCCCCCGGCGGACGACTGCGCGGCGCGTCCGCTCTGTTGGTCATCACTGCCAATATCGGCAGTGCCGCTGTGCTAAACTTCCGCTGCAGGCACGGCTGCCGGTAACAGCTGTCGCACCGGCACGGGCCGCTGCCCGCAGCCGCCGTTGTTCCGGAATGGGCCGCTGCCCGCAGCCGCCGTCGTTTCGGCATGGTCGCCGCTGCTGCCCCGCCGCGGCCGGCATCCCGTAACCATTATACCCGGCTGTCCGCGGGCAGGCAACCGCGGCGGGGCAGCCGGCCGCAGAGATGAAAAACTGCCGTGCGGTCGCCGCATATACGGCAGAGTGATTACAGAAAGAAGGAAAGTTATGAAGAGGAGCGGCAGGGGAGTCCGAGCCATTGTGCTCATTTTGGTTGTTGTGCTGGCCTTCAGCTATATACCGGCGCTGGCCGGTGAGGGCAGCAGTGACGGGGATGCCGGCGGGGGACAGTCCGCTGCGGCGCAGAAGTCGGCATCGGCCGGCAGCAGCGGCAGTGAAGAGAATGCCGACGGCGAACAGTCTGCCGCGGCGCAGACGCCGGGACAGCCCGCCGTGCGGAAGACGCCGGGACAGTCCGCCGTGCGGAAGACACCGGCCGAGACGGGTGATGCCTCCGTCAAAGTCATTTTCAACTGGAGCGACTACAATAACACGATCACCAACGAGGGGACCCGGCCGGACCAGCTCGAGCTGACGCTTCTCCGGGACGGCGAGGAGGTTCTCGACAAAGACGGGCAGCCGATTACGCTGACGGTTTCTCCAAACAGCGACGAGGACAAAAACTGGCGCGTTGAATTCAAGGATCTCCCGAAACTGACGAGCGGGAAATACTCGGTCAGACTGGGTGATATCTCGGATAGATATAAATACAATGTCACACAGTATCATGCTGCCAGTGAGGACAGAGAGCAGGGCCGGATACCGCCCGGATGACGCTGCCGTGAAGATCGTGCGCGTCCAAAGCGACGGCACGGAGACGGATCTGAGCAGTAAAAATTTTATCCAGGACCTCGAAGTGACGAAGCGGGATGATTCGGCCGAATACTCTTTTTACGTACCCGGATACGACAGCAGCGGAAACAAACTGAATGCGAACGATAAATACAGTTACAAACTTGTGCAGACCGGGTCGCTGCCGGACGTCTATACGACCGAGACGACAACAAATGCTTCCGAATGGGGCGCCAGCTGCACGTTCAATAATAAGCTCGATACCAAACGTCTCACTTCGTTTACCGCAAATGTCAAATGGGACAACGATACCGGGAAGGAGGATCTGCGCCCGCAGTCGCTGCTGCTGACGCTGTACCAGACGGTCGACGGGCGGGCTATTATCGGCTTTTATATTGTGTTACACAATTGGGAATAAGCCGAATCGACGCGGGGTAATTCAGGCGTGCGAGCAAACAATTCAGGAGAAAATAACGCATGTTTGTAATGTGGATTGTTACGAACGCGGTGGGTGTAACCGTAAGCTGTCAATTCCTGGATGATGCAGTATATATCAAACGGCACAGCCCGGTTCATCGGACTGTGCCGTTTGCGTATTCCCCGTCGACGTTCAGTCGTTCAGACTGTCAGATGGTTCGTGACGACGGTATATTGTTATGAAGGAGTCGCACTCTATTCATTCGAAGCTGCGGAGCTGTTGTCCGTGTTCGGTACAAACCGATATTTCTTCGTGCAGCAAATCGAACGGATGACGCCGCAAATCAAGATGGAAATAATCAGCACAATCCAGGCAGGTGTGTAGCTGCCAAAAGCATCGAACATTTTACCTGTAATGGCACCACCGAAGGCAGCGCCTACGCTGATGAAAACATTGATGTAGCTGATGTACTGCGGCAGTTCCTTCTCGCCGTACATCTGCTTGGCAATCAGCGGCGGAGTGACCGATACACCGGCGGCGCCGAAAGAATAACCCAGTACATAAGGAACGATCAACCAGTGTGCCTGGTCAATAAAGATGCCGGAAACGAAGGTGATCACAAACCCCAGAACGGTAATCCAAGAGGCGAGTGATACGCTGACGCGGTCTGCGATCGGGCCGATCACAATATTGCCGAGAGTGATTCCGCCGATCATGAAGGAATAGACAGTACCGGCAATAGCAGCCGAATATCCATGCAGCGACAGGAAAGTTACCGAATGTACCAGCAGCGAACTGGAACAGATGACAAGCAGCGACCCGGAGATAAACAGCAGCCAGGTGATCGGTCGCTTCAAACCGGTTTTGAAATCGATACCGGCATATCCCGTCGTTCCCTCTTTTGCTTTCAGATCTTCTTCCGTGTCACCCATGCGTTTGATGCCCAGCTCTTCAGGACTCCATTTGATAAAGATGATGGTCAGCGGCAGGCACAGTACAAACAGCATGATGGCTATAAATAAAAATGTAGCACGCCAGCCAAAGTGCAGGATGAACTGATTTATAACATTAATCATGATCATTGTTGTGATCGTAGAAAACATGATGCCCATAATCAGGCCCTTTACCCGGGAACCAAACCAGTTGCTCACCAGGATGGTTAGCGGAGCTAATGTCAGACATCCGAAACAGAAGCCCATGGGAACAGCGAAAACATAAAAGTAAATCACTGATTTTGCGACAGCAAATCCAATAAATGAAATTCCCCCGCAGATTGCTGCTATTATCATGATCTTTTTTATGTATTTTTTATTCATCCATTTGGTTAAGATGAGTAATGAAATGATGGCTACGATAGAAAAGATGGTAATATACAGCGAAAAATCACCCACGGAAATTCCGAGGTCCTGAGTGACAGGGAGAACATATAAGCTGCTCATGGTAATGATGCAGGAATAGCCGAAAATGACAATAATGATGCCAACAATAAGTATTTTCCAGCCATGATAAACTTTTCCCCGTTCATCACGTAAACTAACGGATTTCATAATAGTCTCCTCTCTGAGATTGAAAGTTTATAACTGTAAGTGTTTCCCCGCGGTTCCGAATTGCTTCCGCTGGATCCTCTCAAATATAATTGATGCGGACAAACGGAACTATGAGCGGGAGACAGCGGCGTTGAAACAGACGATCCGTGACGTATCATGTCATCAGCAGAAATTGCTTGTCTGACAAAACATGTTAATAAAAAGTATTCCGTGGTCTGTCTCTGAACAATATCAGTATTCATATTTTCGCCAGTGCGTCTATTCGAATTCGACGACGCTGTCATATTCTGCCGCATTTTCTGAAGGGCAGGGTGACTAGTGGCTTTCCTTGCGTGAATATTTTATTTCACCTTCCCTGATAGTTTGAAGAACCTTCATGTTGAAAATCTCCGGTGTATGGCAAATCTGATAAGGATCTTTGTCAATGATCGTAAAGTCAGCATCTTTGCCGGTTTCGATGGATCCCTTTCTGTTTTCTAAATTTACGGCATAAGCGGCATTTCGAGTAAACACTGCGATTGCTTCTTCCAACGGCAGATTTCGTCTTGGATCGGGGTTGTTCACACAGCAGGCGATGCCGAACAGCGGGTCGATGGACGTTACGGGTGAGTCAGAACCGCCGCAGATCACCCCGCCGCGATTGTAAATATCCGGAAAGATTTCCATGCGGTCGGCGGCTTCCTGGCCCAGCAGCGAAACATAAGGACCGGATCCCGGTTCGCCCCAGATACCGGAAAATGCGGGCTGCATGGAAGCGATCAGTCGCAGTTTGCATAACATATCGATATGCTTGTCAGACGGCAGGGAGAAATGTTCAATTCTGTGCCTCAAATCCTTACGGCCCTGTTCCAGAATGACTTGCTGATACAGAAAGATCAGCTGATCAATAGCTCGTTCTCCCAGCGCGTGGAATGCGCATTGGATGTCATGCTGATGGGCAGCGGAGATCAGATCGTAGATTTCCTGATCCGTGTGCAGCAGAAAACCACGGCGTTCCGGACGCTGCGGATAGGTATCCATGTTGGCCATTGTATATTCAAAGCCGGCACCATCCAGCGTCAGGCATCCGCCAACTCTGGGCAGATCGCGTTCGAGGATTTGTTTCAGATCCCAGGTTTGATAGAAAATTTCGATACGAATCGGAAATTCTCCGGCATGCTGCATGGTAATGTCTACATCCCTGTCACCATCTACAAACTGCCCCAGTAAGCCACCCAGAGTCGTAACACCCTGTTCGGATGCAAAGTCGGCGCATCTGGCGATGTATTTCAGAAGAGTGTCGTCATCGAGAATCTTTGTGATTTCACGCAGTGCAGCAAATACTGTTGTGTCGTCTGACAGAATGCCGTTTTCCTCTACCGGATAAGGGAAACTGGAATCTCGCAGCGAGGCCAGTTCCATTGCTTTGGAATTCAGGACGCACCCGTGCAGGGTCTGCGTATTGATTACAATCGGATGATTGTTGGAAACAGCATCGAGCTCCTGCGCGGTCGGGAAACGCTGCTCTTTGGTCAGCGGTGCAGAAAAGCCAGCTCCGAAAATCCATTCCTTCGGCTCGGCCTTCTGACAGCGATCACTGATTCGAGACAGCACTTCATCAATGGATGCTGTGTTCAGCAGATCAACACTTTCCAGCGCCTGTCCAGTATTCATGACATGGCAGTGACTATCAAACAATCCGGGCAATACAGTGGCGCCGTCAAGATCAATGACCTTTTTTCCGTCAGGGCAAAGTTCTTCGGGAGAGCCAACGGCTGCAATCTTTCGATTGTTGACAGCTATCCACTTTTTCCGTTCGTTATGATTGTTCATCGTGATGACGTTTCCGTTTTTCAAAATCAAATCATACATTTTGAACCTCCTTTTTTACTGGATTGAAACGTATGGATGAAACATTGAGAATATGATGCACTATATAGCTGCATGGATCGTTATGTTACAACATCACATCACCTGCCATTAAAATAAGAGTTTGTAATAATATGTAACAATAAATAAAGCAGGAAACGTGCCAAAACAAAAGCCGCATATTTCTGCGGTTTTTATCACGTTAATCGGAAAAAGTGTTAGTTAATATTGACAGCGCTGAAAAAAATGCCGCGATTGTACTGAAATCAGTACAAGATTGAAGTGCGCGTTAATGATAACACTGTGAGTAAAAGTGTACAAACAGTATACGTAATTTATACGGATTGTTCGCTGTCACTTTGTTTTTTCATGTTTTTTTCTCGACAGCGTGCCGCAGCTGTTACGTGGCAACGCAAACGGCACAGCCGCGGTGTTTGGGCTGTGCCGTCTGCAGACTCCCTTTCAGCATGCCGGCGGTTTAGACGGACCGGCAGCGGTCAGCTGTCAAAATGTCGTGCCCGGACGCTGATAGATGATCTTTCCGTCCATGATGGTCAGGTTGACTTTTGCATTGAAAATTTCCTTCGGCGCAGCATGGAACAGGTCGGTATCGATCACGATCACGTCAGCAAAGTGGCCGGGCTGCAGACTGCCCAGTTCCTGCTCACGGCTGACTCCGTAGGCGCTGCCGTAGGTATAACTGCGCAATACCTCATACATGGACAGCTTTTCCGCAGGATTCCATCCGCCTTCCGGCTCTCCGTCGTTATGTACTCTGGTAACGCCGCGGAAAATTTCCAGAAACGGGTTGTTATCGACCACAGGACAATCGCTGCCGATCGCAAGCAATCCCGCGGTATCGTACAGGCTCTTATTGGGCCAGCAATGATACGCACGTTCCTTGCCAAGAACTTCTGGATATGGGTTGTCGCGATAGGCCTGCGTCAGTGCCAGATGTTCCGGCTGTACGGACGGGACGATGCCCAGAGTGCGAAAACGGGGCAGATCTTCCGGTGAGAGGACTTCTATGTGTTCGATAGCGTGACGGCAGTTGTTTTTACCATACATCTTCTGCGCCTTTTCATAGAAATCCAAAGCCAGTCTGGCGGATTTATCGCCGCACGAATGCAGCTTGATGGAGAACCCGCGCCGGTGTCCCTCTGGAACAGCTTTTTCTATAGCCTGGAGATCGTTCAGCACCGTTCCGTATTCGCCGGGCGCATCCGTGTATTCCTCCAGCAGCAGCCCGGTATGGGTGGTGGGAACGCCGTCGAGGAACTGTTTTAACAGTTCTACGCGCAATTTGTCGGAACGGCACGTTTCGCGCATTTCTTCTGCATGGTCGAGATCACCGAGCAGATCCGGGGCGGCATGAATACGAACCGTTAATTCTCCGGCTCGATCCATTTCCCGGTATGTTTCCAGGCTGCCCATGTCACCGTGAAAGTAGGGCTGTACGTCGTTGATGGAAGTGATGCCGTACTCTCTGGCGCCGTTCATAAAGGTACGAATGATTTCCTTTTCGGTTTCTTTGTCAAAAGCAAAGGCATATTTTGTGACCAGACCGACTGCGGCGTCCAGCAGTACCCCGGTCGGTTCTCCGTTTTCGTCGTGGATTATCTGTCCTCCGAACGGGTTGGGGGTTGCGGCGGTTACGCCGGCAATTTCCAGTGCCTTGGAATTGACCCAGGCGCCATGCGCCTCGGCGTTCAGCAGGCAGACCGGCTTATCCGGAAAGGCTTTATCTAAACTGAATTTGGTCGGTTCTCTGCGGTTTTCCCAGAAAACGTGATACCAGGAAAACCCGATTACCCAAGGAGCTTCTTTACTGCCTGAATTTTGTGCTTCGGCGGCTTTGACCATCTCCACCGCCTCTTCTTCGCTCCTGGCGTCCATCAGATTGACGTATTTCCGAAACATACCTGCCATCAGGAGATGCGTATGGCTGTCGTGAAATCCGGCCATGACCAGCTGGCTGCCGCAGTTCAGGATCTTTGTCTCGGGACTTGCAGCAGCGGAATAGTCGCTGCCGTGTCCGACGTCGATGATTCTATTTCTTTTGATGGCAACATAACCCGGGAACGGTGCTTCCGAAATGCTGTCAAAAATATTTTCTCCATATAAAATGAGTTCTGCTGTCATAGCTGTACCTTCTTATCTGAATTAATATAGTTGGTTTTGTGTTTGCGCAAATCTGCTCGTGCCGTGCCGATTTCTGACAGATCCGCATGTCTAGTATTATCCGCCCGAAGCAGAATCTGCGCATCTAAGAAAAGCATCCGAGGAAATCGATGCTCAGACGAAATTCGCAGACGGCAGATCCTGCCCTGGAGGGCATTGCCGGCTTATTCGCTGAGATCCATTTCCGGAGGCAGTTCCTTCAGCCCTTTGGTCTTGATCACCAGATAGACAAAGCCGATACCGAGCCAGATGAAGCCGAGGATTTTTGCGTACCATGTCAGGTTCAGCCAGATGCTGCCGGTGACACAGGCACCGATGACAGGCAGAACCAGATACATAAAGACGGCTTTGCCGCCACGCTCTTTGTTGCGGATCCAGAAACGTGAGATGACGGAGATGTTGACCAGGGTGAAGCCCAGCAGAGCTCCGAAATTCACCAGCGAAGTGACCGCTTCCAGATTGAGAACCAGCCCGACCAGTGAAATGGCGGAAATGATGAAGATGTTGTAAATAGGCACCTTGGTACGCTTGCTGACGTGGCCGAAGATTTTTTTCGGCAGCATGCCGTCACGCCCCATGCCGAAAAGGATGCGGGCGGCAGACGCCTGGGAAGCAATAGCGGAAGCAACGCAGGCGCAGGCGTAGATGACGACAAAGAGATTGGAGATGACGACGCCGCAAACGAACGTCAGATACTCTGTTGATGCGGTATCCGGGTTGGCGAATTTTTTCCATCCGTCCGGCCATGCACACTGCATCAGATAAGCAAGGCAGATGAAGACACCGCCGGCAACCAGGCAGATAATCAGCAGGGCGCGACCGACATTTTTCTCCGGCTCAATGGCTTCCTCGGCGATGGTGGTAACCGAATCAAAGCCGAGGAACGACAGGGCCAGCAGCGATGCACCGCCCCAGATGGCCGTGAAGCCAACGCCTTCCTTGGTGAATTCTCCGTCATTGAAGAACTGAGTGAAGTCAAAACAGGTGCCGGTCCCGCCGCCGCTCCGGATGTAACGGACGGTTTGTACCGCAACAACGATAATGAAGGCTACTTGAATCAGGATCAGGACATTGTTGACAGCCGAAGTGGATTTGATTCCGGCAGCGTTGACGATCGTGACAAGCACGATCAAAATAAGAATGCACGCCCAGCTGGGAAGTGCCGGGATCAATTGCGGGATGTACAGAGAAGCGGCTACATAATTGATGACGGGCAGCAGCAGATAATCCATCAGGATTGCCCAGCCCGACAGGAATCCGACATTCGGGTGAATGGATCTTTGCGTGTAGGCATAGACCGACCCGGCGATCGGGTAGGCGCGCACCATCTGACGGTAGCTCAGAGCGGTAAAAAGCATACCGATGGTGGCAACCAGATAGGACAAAGCCAGCATTCCATGCGTATTGCTGGTGACCAGCCCATAAGTGGTGAAAATGGTACAGGGTGCCAGATAAGCAAAGCCGAACAAACAAATGGACGGCAGCTTCATGACACGGTTTAACGATTGCTCGTAATGGAATTTTTCCAAACTGCCATTGTTACTCATTGCGACCTCCTAACGTAATGAACAACGATAATAGATAATTGCGATGACTAATAGAGCAAATTGTGTGCCAGCGAGAAAGCTGTATTTTTCAACGTTGTTATGGAGTCGCCGAAGAGGAAACGTCTGTATATAAAGACATAAAAACAGGGAAATATTGCTAAAGACGAGAATTTCAACAGCTTCGAAATGTCTGTAAATAAAGACAACCGTCTGCTATTAAAGACGGTTTACGGATATGTGCAAAATAAGAAAGCATCGAATTTTCTTCTGTGCGCTCGACTGCGGGAGATTATGCGATCCGCCTGGCATGTTATGACAAGGAAAGCATCGCGTGCGTGCTGCAGCTACGTGATGCGCAGCCGTTTCATTTTCTGATACAGCAGCGTACGATTGATTTTCAAGTATTTTGCGGCTTCGGTCTTGTTGCCTTCGCAGAGGCGGAGCACACGCAGGATCAGGTCTTTTTCTGCCTGATTTCTGACAATATCCAGAGGTTTTGTCTCCTGATTGTTAAAGAGCAGCGCATCGTCCGGATGTACGGCAGGCAAAGACTGGTCAAACGACAGATCTTTCATCCGGATCGTGCTGCCGGACGTGAAGTGCATGGCTTTTTCAATGACATTGAATAATTCGCGCACATTACCCGGCCAGTCCCGCTTTTCCAGTTCCCGGTACACTTGTTCGTCTACATGGGTGATGTTCTTATGCAGACGTTCGTTGAGAAATTTAATATGGGCATCCGTCAGATCCCTGATGTCTTCTTTTCGTTCACGCAGAGGCGGGACTCTGATGGACAGCACATTGATGCGATAATAGAGGTCGCTCTGGAACTGCCCCTGGGTGATCAGCTGCATCAAGTCGGCGTTGGTGGCGGCAATGATTCGTACATCGATCGGAATGCTGGCATCGGCGCCGATGGGGTCTACTTTCTGTTCTTCCAGCACGCGCAGCAACTTTGACTGCAGCGTCAGCGGCATCTTATTGATTTCGTCGAGAAACAGTGTTCCCTTGTCGGCGAGTTTAAAACGCCCCTTCTTTCCTTCTTTGCTGGCACCGGTGAACACACCGCCGCGGTAGCCAAAAAGCTCTGACTCAATCAGATCGTCCGGCAGGGCGGCAGCGTTTAAAGCGATCATCGGCTCTTTGCGGCGAGCGCTCAGGTCGTGAATCGACTGTGCCACCAGTTCCTTGCCGGTGCCGGTTTCACCGAAAATGAGTACCGGCGAACTGCTCTTGGCGGCGACGATGATCTGGTTTCTCAGTTCGTTCATGGCCGCACTGCGGCCGATAATATCTGTAATGGTGTATCTTGTCGTCGTCGCGGCATTGATCAGCGATCGACTGCGCTGCAGTTCCCGATCCAGAAAACTGGAATAACTGAGAGGGAAATCGTATCTCAAATCCATTGTATCCAGAATATCATATTCGAGCAGCCCTATGCGGGTGCCGTCGCGAAACAGCGGAACCTCGGTCGAAATGCCGATGCCGTTTTTCGAACTGTAGTACACGATCTTGGGCTCATCGATGTACAAGTTTTCCGGCATATGACTCGGCGGGAAAATTTCCAGCACATGTCTGCCGATGGCCTCCTCGAGACTGACAGTAAAATATCCGGAGGTCTGCCGGTTGGCATAGACCAGCTTGGCGTTCATGTCAATGACCATCAGCCCGGGAATGTTTTCCATATATAACTCATAATTGCTCGGGTATTTCATATCTTTTCTCCGCATCTTTTTTCCGCAGAGGCTGGCATCACTGCCGCACAGGGACGGCGTTGTTATTTGATGCCGAGCCGATGCATTTTCTGATAGAGCAGGGATCTTGAAATGTTCAGATACTCGGCTGCCCGAGTTTTGTTGTTGTGGAACTGCAGCAGCGTTTCTTCGATCAGGCTGCGTTCTGTCTGATCCTTGGCATCTTTGATCGGGTTCGTACCGAGACCGCCCTGCGGAAGCCTGCCGCGGCGGCGCTGCATCAGGAAGCTGAAATCCTGTGCGTTCAGGGTATGGCTGCGGCAGAAATTCATGGCACGTTCAATGGCGTTCTTCAGTTCGCGGACATTGCCGGGCCAGTGATAGTGCTGCAGCAGTTCGATGGCATCCGGCGCGATGCCTTCAATCGACATGCCCATTTCCTTGTTCAGGGCCTGGATATGCGCATCGGCTATCTCGGGGATATCCTCCAAATGATGGCGCAGCGGCGGGGCCTCGATGGTGACGACGTTCAGCCGGTAGTAGAGGTCTTCCCGGAATTCGCCGTTCTTTACCATTTCTTCCAGCGAAGTGTTGGCGGCGGTGATAATACGCACGTCTACGGGGATCGAAGCGTTGCTGCCGATCGGTTCAATTTCATGTTCCTGCAGAGCGCGCAGCAGCTTCGGCTGCACGGTAAGACCCATTTGATGGATTTCATCGATGAAGAGTGTCCCTCCGTTTGCGTACTCAAATTTGCCGATTTTTCCATTTTTGTTTGCACCGGTAAAAGCGCCCTTTTCATATCCGAAGAGCTCTGATTCGACCAGATTGGCCGGAAAGGCCGAGGCATTGACTTTGGCAAACACTTTATTGCGGCGCTGGCTCAGGTTATGGATAGAGTGCGCGATCAGTTCTTTCCCAGTGCCGGTTTCTCCGCGGATCAGCACCGTTGAATTTGAGCGCGCGATTCGTCGAATGCGCAGCTTCAGATTTTCCATTGCTTCCGAAGAACCCACCAGATTATCGATCGTGTATTTGCTCCCTTCGAGTTTGACCAGCCGCTTGTTCAGTTTGTTCAGCTCTGTCGTTAAAAAGGCGTTGTAGCGATCCGTCAGTTCATAGAAAGCTTCTTCTTCCTGCAGGAGATCGTATTCCATCAAACCGATTTTTTTGCCGTTCTGCATCAACGGAATGTGCGCCGACAGCCCCAGACCTTTTTCCGATTTGTAGAAGACGATCTGTGGTTCGGTGATGCCCGGTGCGAGGTTTTCCAGCATTTTTGTCTCTGGAAAAATGATCTGGATCGGCTTTCCGATCAGGTCTTCCGCTCGTTCGGCTTCAAAAAATTTGACGCACTGCTGGTTGACGTAGCGGATGATGCCTTTCATATCAATGACAACCAGCCCCGTGACTTGTTCGAGATAGTAATCCTTCCATTCTTTTGCGGCCATGTCTGCGGTGTTCTGCATGGCCGTGCGCGAGTTCGTATTCATTGCGGTACCCCCGTTCTGCGGTGTACTGTTCAAAAAATAAAATATGTACAGGCTGTGTTCTGGTTCTGAAATAAGCTGTCGGATCGACGAGGTTGGCATCCAGTAAACGGATGTCAGTCAAAATGTGTTAGTCTATACTGGCAGTGTCATTTTACACTCACATTTTCAGATATGTTGAAATATTCGGGACATGACGAAAACGACAGTATTTAGTGCAAGTTTATACTAACACATGATCCCCCAAAAAGCAAAGAAGCGTTGAAATAAAGGCTTTCCCGAATTGGCATCATTTTTGCGTTAGTTAATGCTGAGTACTCATTGTCAGGAAGATCTTTGTTTAAATTCCCGTGCATGGGGGAGAGGAAATGTTTATGTCAAACCAAGTAAAAAACAAAACCACTAACGAGAATGCTTCGTTGGAACAATTTGGTTATGAGCAGCAATTGAAACGAGCGCTGGGGCTGCCGGCAGTATGTCTGTTTGGATTTGCTTATCTGGCACCCTGCACAATCTTTTCTTATTACGGACTCATTCAGGGCAGTACGCACGGCATGATGTCACTGTCCTACCTGATAGCAACCATTGCCATGTTCTTTACGGCTCTGAGTTATCGTCAGATGGTTAAAGCCTATCCGATCGCCGGATCGGTCTACAATTATGTATCACGGGCCATTCACCCGAATCTGGGCTTTGTTTCCGGCTGGGCCATTCTGTTGGATTATATTCTGCTGCCGATGATTAATTACATCATTGCTTCGCTGTATATTCCGATCCTGCTGCCTAATGTGCCGACACAGGTAGATATTATCGTTATAATTTTAATCGTAACAACGGTCAACCTGATCGGGGTCAAGATCATGTCCACGGTTGATAATATTCTGATAGTTCTGCAGCTGGCATTTGTTGTGGCCTGCATCATCTTTGCTGTAAAAGTCATTGTTCAGCACGATTATTCCATTATTGATCTCAGCGGCATCTATAGTTCCAAAGCTATGGGCGATGTCGGCTTCGGCACCGTGGTGGCAGGATCTTCCATCCTCTGCCTCTGCTTCCTCGGATTTGATTCCGTGACGACGCTGGCTGAAGAAACCCATGATCCCGGGAAAACCGTCGGTCGCGCTTTGCTGATTGTCAGTTTGAGTGCCGGCGCCATGTTCGTCATTGCCACTTATCTTTTCCAGCTGGCGTGGCCGAATGGATGGAAAAGTCTCGACCCGGACAACGGTTCGTACCAGCTGGTGGGTTATCTCGCCGGTCAGTTTATGGGCACCCTGCTCTGTGTGGTCATGATTATTGCCTGCTTTGGCTCGGCAATTTCATCCCAGGCTTCCTGCGCCAGAATTCTCTTCGGCATGGGTCGTGACGGCAGACTGCCGAAGAAATTCTTCGGGCATGTCAGTGAAAAGACAAAGGTCCCGAATTTCAACGTGATTCTGATAGGTGTTGCTTCGCTTCTGGCCCTGACTCTGGACCTGGAAAAAGCAAGCACAATGATCAACTTCGGCGCGCTGCTCGGCTTCACACTGGTGAATATCAGTGTCATTGCCCATTACTGGGTCAAAGAAAAACGGCGTGACGGTGCTTCTGTTTTCAAGTATATTATTCTGCCGGTACTGGGCGCCTGCGTCACCATCTATCTTCTGGCCAATCTCGGAAGATGGGCACTGACAATCGGCTGCATCTGGCTGGCCGTCGGGGTTGTTGTCCTGGCGATTAACACGAAAGGGTTCCGGAAGAAGCTCGAGTGATCAGCAAATATTATACTAATCGGCCGATGCAATGCACGGCTGCAGAAAGGAAGATCAATGAATTCCAAAGACATAATTTTGATCAGCGACGCTGTCTTCACTGGCCTGCAGGATACGTGTCATCCGGGAGCGGTGGTTGTCAGGGACAATAAGATCGCTGCCGTATTGACAAAAGAGGAACTGGCAGCCTATCCACTGGACCACGCCGATGTCTATCGTTTTCAGGATCGCATGATCATGCCGGGACTGATTGACGGCCATCAGCACTTGTGGTGGGGTGCGGTTTCGGCCAGCCCACATATGCTGGATGTGACTGCTTCTACTTCGGAAGAGGACTGTATCGAGATGATTCGTGCGTATGCCGAAGCCAATCCGCAGGAAAAACGAATCCGCGGCTTTGGCTGGTTCCCGGCAAACTGGGGAGATGCTCCGCTGCCTACACGGCGAACGCTGGATAAGGCGGTACCGGATCGACCGGCCTACTTCATGTGTGCCGATGAACATACCTGCTGGATGAATAAGCTGGCACTGGAAGAATCCGGTTACAGTCCGGACATGGAGCTGGCAGGCGGATCGGTCGGTACGTTTGACGACGGCGAAATGAACGGTCTGGTCTTTGAACCGGATGCGATGATTTACGCCTGGGCGAATCTCTATGCTTTTCCCGATGATGAAGTAGAGGAGATCATGAGACAGTTCATGGCCGGGCTGGCTTCCCAGGGTGTGACAGCAATCAGCGAAATGAATGCAGACGACTACGATGATGTTTTCCATCATCGCTATGAGATCTTTCGGGCCATGGCCGACCGGGGAGAATTTACCAGCCGCGTCCATGTGTATACGAAACTGATGGGATATACGGATTTTACAACGGCCTGCAGCTGGCAGAAGGAGTTTAATACGGATATCTTTCGTATTAACGGGCTCAAAGGATTTATGGACGGCGTGACGTCGACCTATACCGGCGCGCTGCTGGAACCGTATACCGATCGACCCGATACCTGCGGTGACGGTGTTCCACTGACTACACAGGAAGCGCTCGACGCCAGCGTCATCGCGGCCAATGCCGCAGGACTGCCGGTGCGGCTGCACTGCATCGGCGGCAAGGCGGTACGCATGGCACTGAATGCCTATGAAGCCTCAATAAAAGCCAACGGCCGGCATGGACTGCCGAACAGCATTGAACATATCGAAACCGTTCATCCGGACGATATCCCCCGATTTGCGGAACTCGATGTGACGGCTTCGATGCAGGGCGAACATCTGAGTCTCGATGCCAACGAGAAAATCGTGCGCATGGGCGAAGAACGCTGCCGCTGGGAGTGGCCGTTTAAGTCGCTGCTGCACGCCGGCGCGAATCTTGCCTTTGGAACCGACTTCCCGGTGGTGCCGTACAACCAGTTCCCGGGCATCTGGGCTGCGGTTCTGCGTCGCAATTACGACGGCACGCCGGCGGGTGTCAGCAATGGTGAAAATCTCACCGTAGCGGAAGCGCTGCGTGCTAACACCCTCGGTTCGGCACGTGTCTACGGACGCGAGAAGGAACTGGGTACCCTGGAGGAGGGGAAACTGGCGGATATCGTCGTGCTGGACCGCAATTTGTTTGCCATCAATGCCGATGAAATTCGCAGTACCAAAGTGGATCTTACTATGATGAACGGGCGTATTGTGTATCGACGTGAAGGCGCTGCGGCAGCTGACTGATCTTGTTGACCCGACTTTATCGGCCAGATACTTGACCTCGTCAAACGTGCGGGCGTTCCCGCGCCGGCGCTGCAAAGCTGCGGTACTGGCAAAGAACTGGCGGAGATGATCACGCCGATCATGGACGTTCCCGCACCAGTGTCGAACGGGCATAAAATATCACTCTGTTGGCTTTGAGCATGGCTGCGTGCCATGCCCTGACGGCCGGGCCGAATCAGCCTGGCCGCAGGCCGGCAGGGTGTTTGTGCATATTAATAATAAAGAAAGGAGTGTTCCCATGTTTCGTGAATTAAGACTGCAGGACAACGCACTGCCCGAAGAAGAGGCGGTGCAGATCCTGAAAAACGGAATCTATGGTGTACTGGCACTGGAGGGTGACGATCACTATCCGTATGCGGTGCCGATCAATTATGCGTTTGAGGACGGGAAAATTTATTTTCACGGTGCCAAAGAGGGCCATAAGGTAATCGCCATTCTGCGCAACGAAAAAGCTTCGCTGTGCGTGGTTTCAAAATCCGAGATCGTGCCCGACAAGTTCAACTGTCTCTTCCGCAGTGCCATCGCGTTTGGAAAAATTCACCTCATCAGCGAAGAGGCCGGTATGGAGAAGGCGATGGAAGCAATATTGAAAAAATATTCCTCCGATTTTATGGCAGGCGGCAGAAAGTATTTTGCGGCGGAAAAAGAAAACATGAATGTTTATGAATTCGATGTAGAACATTTGACCGGCAAGCAGGGCCTGCCCTGATGATGACCGTCATGCGGGATGTGCCGCGGGATCTGCCCTGATGAGACTGGCAAGCGAGTCTGCCGGGCGGGATTTGCCGACAGTGTAAAATAATTACCGGAGAAACAGCCCGGGGAATCGCAGTGTGCCCAGCATTGAATCGACGCAACAGGGCAGCGGGTGTATACCGGCTTTGCCCGGGTCATTCCGACGGCGCCTGCCGAGCGCCAAGCGGCATGGCGACGGTGCGGCGCAATTTCCCGGGTTTGACGAATTCGTTTTGCAAGCGGCAGGAAGCGAGGAGTGAAATGAAGGATATTATTACGGTGGCGGTGGTCAATTTCAAAGTTTACGGAGGCAAGAAGGAACGCAATTTATCAAGGATGTGCGAATACGCAGAGTGCGCCGCACGGCGCGGTGCGGATTTGATCTTGTTCCCCGAGATGTCCTTAAACGGTTTTGACTATTATATTGATGACCGGATTTCGCTGGAGGATAAACGAAGCACGGCCGAAACGGTCGATGGACCGGCCTGCCGGACCATGGCCGAGACGGCGAAGAAATACGGCATTTATATCGTCTTTGGTATGGCGGAACGAGAAAAAGACGCGATGGATACCGCGCTTTACAACTCTGCGGTGGCAGTCGGGCCGGATGGTGTGCTGGGCACCTATCGGAAAATGCATCCGTTTGAGGAAGAAAACAGATACTTTCAGAAAGGTGATCTGCCGTTTATGTTCGAAACGCCCTGGGGGCCGATTTCCATCGGGATTTGCTTTGACACATATCAATTCCCTGAACTGCAGAGATACTATTGTGCACAGGGTTCACGCCTGTACCTGAATCCGACCGCCGTGGTAGAGGAGGTTTCGCTGTCAGAGAGCCGGCAGGCATTTGTTGATTACTATGCGCCGACGCTTGAATACGGTGTTTTATGCAACACGATATACGTGGCCAGTGCTAATTTAACCGGACAGGATATCAGTCAGTATTTCGGCGGCGGCAGCTGTATTATCGGGCCGAAAATTACGCCGTTTTACGAAACCAATCTGCATTACTATGCGGGCAGCAAAGACAATGTGCAGGAAGAAATGTTTCTCGCAACCATCGATTTGACTCTGGCGACGCGCCGGCTGTTTGTCACCAAGGAGACGGCGGACGAGCCGGATTACCGGCCGGAGACGTACAAAAAATTTCTTTAGAAGCACGGAATGAAGGTGAAATTTCTGCTGTATGGCAGTAATGAAAGAGGAAAGGAGGGCATGGGGGATATTGGCCGTAAATGCTGTGATGCTGCGCAGGACAATCTGTTTCGCCGCTGCAGGAACGATTGTGGCAGGATACAGCAATTTACAGTATTCGATTACGAAGTATTCGCTCACATGCAGCAACAGAAGGATATGTTAAATATTGGTGTTACAAGGAGAAGAATGATGTTCAGACCAATGCTTATGAAAAAACAACAGCTGCCGGAACAGGAGACACAAAATATTATCGAAAACGGTGAAATCGGTGTGCTGGGAGTCAGCGGTGATGATGACTACCCTTATTCAGTGCCTGTCAATTATGCATATGAAAACGGCTGCATCTATATTCACTGCGGCAAAGCCGGCCATAAACTGGATGCGATGCGGCGAAATGACAAGGTTTCCTTTGTCGTTATCGGCCGTGCAGATATTATTCATGAAAAAATCGACACCTACTACACCAGCGCCATGATTTTCGGTCGGGCGCGTATTTTGGATAACGATGAAGAAAAACGTCACGCCGCCTGGCTTCTTGGCAGTAAATACTGCGACAATCCGCAGGCTGTTGAAAAGGAAATTGCAGATACCTGGAACCGCCTTTGCTGCGTTGAGATAAAGATTGAACATCAGACAGGCCGGCAGGCGGAAGCATTGGTGAAATAAAGAGAACGAGGGTTTGATCAACAATTTTCACAGGGCGTTTTTCGCAATGCTTCGGAACCGAAGACATAGAACCGCAGAGTCGCATGCGGCGGAATTCATGATGACAACATGCCGTTGCGGCACAGGGAGGCGTTTATGTATCAGCAGGAGAAATCTTGATTTACGAGAGTCTCACCAGCACAGCTAATGAAACATGATGTTTCGGGAAAATATGCGGCAGGATGAGGAGGTTAGCAATATGAACTGCAACAAAGGAAAAGTTATTGTCGGCATGACACAGTTTGCCTGCGTGCCGGAACGAGCGCAGAATATGGCGAAAGCTGAGGAGCAGATTCGCATACTGGCAGATCGCGGCGCCCGCATCATCTGCACCCAGGAATTGTTCGGCGGGCAGTATTTTCCGCAGATCATTGATTACACGAAGTATGACTGGGCGGAGCCGCTGGACGGACCGACCAACGCGAAAATGCAAGCGCTGGCGGCTGAACTGGGTGTGGTGCTGATCAGCAGCTATTATGAGTATGCGATGGACGGTGTTTACTACAATTCGGCTGCGGTTTTTGATGCCGACGGCACATTGCTGGGAAATTATCGCAAGCATCACATTCCGGATGGACCGCAGTATCTGGAAAAATATTATTTTGCACCTGGGGACACGCCCTACATGGTTTTCCATTCCAGGTATGGAACCTTCGGTGTGCTGATCTGCTGGGATGAATGGTTCCCGGAAGCAACGCGAATTGTGGCGCTGAAAGGCGCGGATTTTGTGTTCTATCCGTCTGCCATCGGTTCGGAACCCGATCATCCGGATCTGGATGATTCGCAAACCTGGATGGATGGTATCCGCGGACACGGCATTCATAATAATTTCTATGTCTGTGCCTGCAATCGGGTCGGCCGCGAAGAGGCCGCCGATGGTTCCGGATCGATGGAATTCTTCGGACGCGGATTTGTCTCTGATCCATGGGGACATGTGGTGGCAGAAGGAAAGCGCGGCGAAGAGGATTTGATTCTGGCGGAACTGGATTTGGATGAGATTAAACGCGCCAGAGATATTCTGCAGTTTCATCGTGATCGGCGCCCCGATACCTACGGTGAGCTGCAGCGTCGGGTGATACAGGAGTAACTGCGCCGGCGGTTCGGCGACAGAGGCGCCAGATCCGCGACAAAATGCGGCGTGCAGAGCAGCTTTCATGATTTGCAGCGGCGCGGCGGGAGATCTGCGACATCGGCATGATTCCGGCAATTCGAAAATAGCGGGCGTGGCGCTCGCGCGAGACAGTCTGAAACGCATGAGAGAGCACATGAACATTCATGAAAACTCACACGAAACCAGACAGAAAGTTTGCGCGGCGGCATGCCCGTTTGTGCTATAATCAACAGTATGAGCATAGTAAAAGTTTGTCTGGCATCCTGTTTGTATCTGGCAATGGCGGCTTATGTGATCAGTCAGCTCGACTACTGGCTGAGGAAATCACTGCCGCGGCACCGTGCGATCCAGGCGGCTTCCTGCTCGGTTTTCGGGCTGGCGGCGCTGCTACCGTTTTCCATCTACCTGCCGGCGGGCAATATCGGGCCGATTCCCGTGGGCGCGTTTCGCTACCGACTCGTCGGATGGGGAAATGTCTGGCTCGGTCTGTTCTGGTGCATTGGCGGATTTATGGTACTCTTTCACGTGCTGCGGGTCGCTTTCAGCAGGAGAAAAGGCGGGGAGCGGGAACCTTTCAGTGATATGGCGCCGCTCATCCTGCTGATCTGCTTCGGCGCAACGGCCGCCATCTTCACCGCCGCTTACCGCACCGCGATGAACCTGCAGGTGACGCATTACGAAGTGCGCCTTGCCGACAGCGATGCCGGCACAAAATCCGATTCCGGTTCCGGCAAAGTATCCGATTCCGGCGCAGCGTCCGACTCCGGCTCCGAAACTGCCGCGACGCGGGCGAAAATGCAGGAAAAACGAATCGTTTTTCTCTCCGATCTGCACCTCGGCTGCAATTCTGACCTCGACCAGACTCGCCGACTGGTGCGCATGGTAAACGCACAGCACCCGGATCTGATTCTGCTGGGCGGCGATCTGTTTTCCGACGCTTACGAGGCGCTCGCCCAGCCGCAGAAATATATCGAGGTGCTTTCGCAGATGCATGCGCATGACGGGATCTATGGTGTCTACGGCAACCACGATGTGGAAGAAACACTGTTCGCCGGATTTTCAATGATGAAAAAGGGACATTACTATCGCGATCCCCGTGAAGATCGCTTTCTTGCCGAGGCGGGCATTACGATGCTGGAGGACAGTGCCGTGGTGACCGGCGGTGTGGAAATCATCGGCCGGCGGGATGAGATGAAGCCGATCGGCCGGCGGATGGATCTGCCGCAGCTCTTGGAGAAAGCCGGCGATTCTGCAGCGCGGGCACAGAAGGGGACAGCGTCCTCAGCTGCGCAGAGCGGCAGCGAGCCGCAGATACTGCTGGCGCATGAGCCGGAGAACGGAGACGCGCTCCGGGGCACCGGCCTCGATCTGGTGCTGAGCGGGCATACGCACGGCGGGCAGATCGTTCCGTGGAACTATGCCGCGCAGGTACGCTACCGCAACGTGTACGGAAAGAAAACGCTCGGCGGCGTGCAGACGATCGTCTCTTCCGGTACCGGCTTTCACGGGCCGCCGATGCGGCTCGGGACGCACGCCGAGATCTGCGTCGTCGATGTCTGCTGCTGAGCGGACGGAAGTCCTTTTCGACGCGGATCTTTCCCGGCATGCGGCCTTCGTATCTGTTCGTGCAGGTTTTACTTATGTTTGTCAGAGATTTCAATAATATTTTAACGTTTCGGATTTATTTCCGGATTTTTGTGGTATGTATATCGTAGAAACTGAAGAGTTCAGACATTAATGCATGTGGGTATATTAACGTGAAGTGAAGGAGAAACACGTGTTAACGGTATTTGAGAGCAATTCCATTCTCAGATTCGTGATGGTCAAATACGCTGTCGAGCATGACGGAGATCTCGGTCTGGCGAAATCGGA
Source organism: Anaerovoracaceae bacterium (assembly GCA_050953425.1). Lineage (GTDB taxonomy): Bacteria > Bacillota > Clostridia > Peptostreptococcales > Anaerovoracaceae > RUG100. The sequence goes on from JBMNMQ010000003.1 coordinate 377,673, forward strand.
TGTGGAAATCGCGGTTCGCAAGATGGGCGGCGCCATGCCGGATGTGTATAAGATCCTTGCGAAGGGGTTCGGGATCTGCGTTGACTGCGGGGAACCGTATCATAAGCAGATCAGCTGATTAATGCGTGTGTTCAAAAGGAAGGAAATGTATCAAGCAGGAAAATAATAGCGCACAATCGACTGCGAGAGCAGTGAGGTCCTTTGCGCTCTTTTCTGTGCATCTGTGAATACCGGAAAAACATAGAACAGCCATCGCATATTCGTGTGTTCGCTGCAGGCTGATGATGTGACATGCCTCAACCCGCAGGAGTAGAGAATATAACATATGCAATGGCTTAATATTATTCTATCATAAATTTAACAATTTTTCCACACGGGATTGTAAAGATTGCAAAGCGGGATTGCAAAGCGGCGTGGCAAAATCACAAAGTGAAATGATAGAGCTGATCTGCAAGTCGGGGGACTGTGCCGTATTTGGCGGTTAAATGGGTTTTCTCATCGTTTTCATCTTTCGTATTTTATCCCCATCTTCATCTGCAGACCGGAGGATAGAGAATTAGGACCTGGAAAGCGATAGTTCAGGCATTGCTTCCTTATTACTGCATGCGATAAAAATGGCAATGTGATATGCGAACATTATCAGGAAGCGACAAAATATGACTGCCCAGGAACAAGCATTTATGATAAACCATTGCAATATATATAAATTAATAATTAATGACCTGGATTGAGATTTTCAATTTGGGTCATTCTTGGTTTTAAAGATTTTTTCGAGAAAATATTTGAAAACGAAATTTGCCAAAACCGGCGGTTAGGATTGCGCCTGTATCTTGCTCTGCAGTAATTGCAATGTATAATTATTACGTGGACATGTAAAAAAGCAGAGGGAGAATTATGCACAGCAGAAACGAGCATCGGCAGCGGAACAGCCAGGGCGAACATCATCGACAGCGGAACAGCCACGGCGAACATCATCCGCAGCGGAACAGTAAAGACGAGCACCAGCAGCGGCACAATATAGATGAACAGTATCAGCAGCGGCACGGCGATGATCTTAGAAACGATAACAGCGCGGACACGAGAGAGAAAACGCCGGGCAGCACGCCGTCGACTCAGCGGGAGAAAGACCGGAGCGATGCGCTCTGCCCCGGTCTCTATGAGCAGGTGATCAGCGAAAAACTGGCCGCGATACTGCGGCAGATGTCCGCTGCGCGCAAGGAAACCGCCGCCATTGACAGCGAAGAGGCGGCGATGGTGCTGTCGCGCTATCTGGAAGAACTCGTGCAGCAGGAGCTGACGGAGATCGCGGATCGCGGCGGCGGCATCGAGAAGCAGGTGACGCTGACAAACCGGATCATTCAGCTGCTGCATGCGGAGCAGGAGGGCGCCGAGGGAGAAGCGGAAGCGGCGCCGGTGGCGCCCGAAGCCGAACTGCTGCAGGCGGTGCTGGCAGCCGATGATCCCCGCCTGGCGGTGGGCGGGACGGCCGCCGATCTGCCGCGGCCGGAGACCTCGCTGGCCGCGGGAAGCCTCTTCACCGGCGCGCACCGGGAGCCCAAACTTTATACAGAGATCAAGAAGGAGATCGCTTCCTGCAGCCGCATCGATATGCTGGTGTCGTTCATCCGCTTCAGCGGCCTGCGGCTGATTCTGGACGACCTGCGCGGCTTTGCGGAGAACGGCGGCCGGCTGCGCGTCATCACCACCTCCTATATGGGAGCGACGGACGCCAAAGCCGTACGAGAACTGGCGCAGCTTCCGAACACGGAGATTCACATCAGCTACAACACGAAGAACACCCGTCTGCACGCCAAAGCTTACGTCTTTCACCGCGAGACCGGCTTCACGACGGCTTACGTGGGCTCCTCCAACCTCTCCAACGCGGCCATGACCGAGGGCCTGGAGTGGAATGTGAAGGTGACGGAGAAGGAGCAGCCGGCGGTGATGCAGAAGATCTGCGGTACTTTCGAAAGCTACTGGAACAGCGCGGAATTCGAGCGCTATCACACCGATCGGGAAGAGGACGCGGCGCGTCTGACGGCGGCTCTGCAGGCGGAGAAAGCGCAGGGAAGGGATGCGTCGCGGCGCATCTTCTTCGATGTGCGCCCCTATCCGTTCCAGCAGCAGATCCTCGATCAGCTGCGGGCCGAACGCGAAGTGCGCGGTGCGTATCGCAATCTCATCGTCGCGGCGACCGGCACCGGCAAGACGATGATCGCAGCGTTCGATTACCGTGACTGGCGGCGTGAGCATCCCGAGCGGCCCGGCCGTCTGCTCTTTGTCGCGCATCGCGAGGAAATCCTCCGCCAGGCGCTGTATTCGTTTCAGGAAGTCCTGCAGGATCCGAACTTTGGCGAACTTTACGTCGGCCGCCGGCGGCCGGGGCAGGCCGGTTTCCTGTTTGCTTCCATACAGACGATCAATGCCCGGGAGCTCTGCGAAAAGCTGCCGGACAACTACTACGACTACATCGTCGTCGACGAGTTCCACCACGCCGCGGCGCCGACCTACCGGAAGCTGCTGCAGCATTTCCGGCCGCGGATTCTGCTCGGCCTGACGGCTACCCCGGAACGGATGGACGGCAAAAGCATTCTGGACTATTTCGACCAGCGCTGCGCTGCCGAAATCCGTCTGCGCGAGGCGATCGACCGCGGGCTGCTCTGCCCGTTTCAGTACTTCGGCGTTTCCGATACCGTCGATCTCGACGGCCTGCACTGGAGCCGCGGCGGCTACGAAAAATCCGAGCTCAACAACGTCTACGTCTTCAGCCGCGAGGCGGCGGGGCGCCGTGTCGACTGTATTCTCAGGGCGCTGGAGCGCTACGTGACGGATCTCGACGAGGTAAAGGGACTGGGGTTCTGCGTGTCGGTTGAGCACGCCGGATTCATGGCTGAACAGTTCAACGAACGCGGCGTTCCGTCGCTGGCGCTGAGCGGCGCCAGCCCGGAAGCGGACCGCGCCGCGGCGAAGGAAAAGCTGACGGGCGGCAAGGTGCGCTTTCTCTTTGTCGTCGATCTTTACAACGAAGGCGTCGACATCCCGGCGGTGAACACGATCCTCTTTCTCCGGCCCACCGAGTCGCTGACGGTTTTCCTGCAGCAGCTGGGCCGCGGTCTGCGTCTGGACGAGGGCAAGGAGTGCCTGACGGTACTGGATTTTGTCGGCCGCGCCAACCGCCGCTACGACTTTGAGCAGAAGTTTGCGGCGCTGCTGACCGGCTCCGAGCGCAGCGTGCAGCGGGAAATTCTGCGCGGCTTTCCCTCGCTGCCGACCGGCTGTTATATCCAGCTGGAGAAAAAGGCGCAGGAAAGCATCCTGAAAAACATCCGCGGCGCGCTGCAGAGCAGGAAGGGCTTGATTGCACGCCTGGCGACGTTCGCCGAGGACAGCGGACAGGCACCGACGCTGGCGGCGTTCTGCCGCCATTACCGCCTCGAACCGCGTGAGATCTATCGACACGGGGTCAGTTTTTCGCGGCTGTGCTGCCTGGCCGGTGTGCGCGGGGAGTTTGCGGAGGAACCGGCGGAGGAAGAGGTGAATGCGGCGCTGGGACGCCTGGCGGCAATCGATTCGCGGCGCTGGATCTCTTTCCTGCAGCGGATGCTTGGCGGTGCGCGGATTGGACAGAGCGCAGGCGGTTCGTCCGATCAGTCTGCAAATGCCGGCGGCGCGAATGACCGTGGTGGGGGTACGGACGATCCCGGTGAGAGCCCGGACGGCCCGGTGCAGGCTTTCACTCCGACGGCGCTGCGGGCATTGACAGCGGAGGAGCAGCGGATGATGGAGATGTTCTACATCACCATCTGGCGGGAGTATGCGGCGTCGTGGGACGAGGCGGCGGTGCAGGAAAATCTGCGGCGCCTCGCGGCCAGTCCGGTGATGACGGCGGAGATTCTCGCACTGCTGCAGTACCGCTATGAGGAGATCGATTTCATCGACGAACCGGTCGACCTTGGCTTTGACTGTCCTCTTGATCTGCACTGCACCTATACGCGCGATCAGCTTTTCGCCGCCCTCGATTACGAAAAACCGGGCAATATCCGTGAGGGCGTCAAGTGGCTGCCGGATCTGAAGACGGACGTGCTGCTGGTGACACTGAACAAGTCGGACCGGGACTATTCACCGACGACGATGTACCGCGATTACTCGATCAGCGACACGTTGTTTCACTGGCAGAGCCAGAGCACCACTTCGGCTTCCTCGCCGACCGGGCAGCGCTACATTCATCACCGCGAGCGCGGCAGCCGCGTGCTGCTCTTTGTGCGCGAGTTCAGGAATGACCGCACCGGCGCGGCGCCGTACACCTTCCTCGGCCCGGTCGATTATCTGCAGCACGAGGGCAGCCGGCCGATGAACATCACCTGGAAGCTGCGGCGGCCGATCCCGGCCAAGTTCCTGCGCAGGACGAACAAGCTGGCGAGCGTTTAATGACGGGATGGCGGCTCGTCCAATTCAGGGCGATAGCCGGCTCAATGGATTGTATCCGAAAGGATTTGCTGAGATACTGTAAATTCTTGAATCCTCCTGCATTCCGCAGTCAGAACCGGTGAACTGTGAAGGACGGAAATGACTGCTGCTGCGGTGCCCCGGCGGTTATGACGGACCCTGTCAATGACAAGCTGATTCGGGAAGACAAGATCGACTGCTCGACGGAACATATGCTGATGAAAAAGTGAAGTTTCCCCGGCTTCACTCCAGCTCGAAGGCGCCGGTGCAGAGCTGGTAGTACATTCCTTTCTGTTCGAGCAGCGCTTCGTGGCTTCCCTGTTCGATGATTGTCCCGTGATCGAGCACGATGATCACATCCGCATTGCGGACCGTCGAAAGGCGGTGGGCGATGACAAACACGGTGCGTCCCTCCATCAGTCTGTCCATGCCGTCCTGCACGAGCTTTTCCGTTCTGGTATCGATCGAGGATGTCGCTTCGTCCAGAATCATGACCGGCGGATCGGAGACGGCGGCCCGGGCGATGGAGATCAGCTGCCGCTGTCCCTGCGACAGTCCGGCGCCGTCACCGGTGATCACGGTGTCGTAGCCATTCGGAAGCATGCGGATAAAGTTGTCCGCGTTCGCCAGCCTGGCCGCGGCAATGCACTCCCCGTCATCGGCGTCGGGCCTGCCGAAGCGGATGTTTTCCATGACGGTGCCGGTGAACAGATTAACCTCCTGCAGCACCACGCCGAGCGAACGGCGAAGATCGTGCTTTTTGATCTCGTTGATGTTGATGCCGTCGTAGCGGATCTTTCCGTCCTCGATATCGTAAAATCGGTTGATCAGGTTGGTGATGGTCGTCTTTCCGGCTCCGGTGGCGCCGACAAAAGCGATCTTTTCGCCCGGCCGTGCGGTCAGGGTGATGTCGTGCAGCACGATCTTTTCGGGATCATAGCCAAAGTCCACGTGATCCATCGCAATGGCGCCGGTCAGTTTGGTAAAAGAGACCGTGCCGTCGCGGCGCGGCTGCTTCCAGGCCCACTGTCCGGTTCGCCGATCGGCCTCCCTGATACCGCCGTCCTCCGACACCTCGGCGTCGACCAGAGTGACCGTGCCTTCGTCGGCTTCCGGCTGTTCCTCCATGAAGGCAAAGATGCGCCCGGCCCCGGCGAGCGCCGTGATGACGGAGTTCATCTGATTGGAGATCTGCGACAGCGGATTGATGAAATTGCGGGAGAGCGTCAGAAATGACGCGATCATGCCCAGCGTGACGGTGTTGGAGCCGGCGATGACGCCATAGTTCCCCACGCCCGCGATCGCCATGCAGCCGCCGATGATCGCCAGGATAATGTAGAGTACGTAGCCGAAGGCATTCATCAGGGGCAGGATGGAACTGGCCTGCGCGTTGGCGGCGGCGGAATTCTTTCGCCATTCCTCGTTTCTCTGCCGCAGGCCGGCAACGGATTCTTCTTCGTGGCAGAACACTTTGATGACCTTCTGCCCGTTGATCATCTCTTCGACATATCCGTCCACATCGGCGAGCGCGGTCTGCTGGGCGCTGAAATATTTCCCGCTCCTGGCGGCCACCACGCCGATGATCTTCATGATCACGACGATGCAGATCACGACCACCAGCGTCAGCCACACGCTGATATAGAGCATGCAGCAGAAGACCGCCGCCATCGTCAAGGCGGAGGAGATGAACTGGGGGAGGGACTGCGCGATCATCTGCCGCAGCGTGTCGGTGTCGTTGGTGTAGAGGCTCATGATGTCGCCGTGCGCGTGCCGGTCAAAGAAGCGGATGGGCAGCTGCTGCATTTTTGTGAACATGTCGTCCCGGATACTCTTTAAGGTGCCCTGGGCGACGGTGACGGCGAGCCGGTTGTACACGAGAGTGCCGATCGTGCCGGCCAGGTAGATGATGCCCATGACGATGAGTACCCGAATCAGGCTCGTGTAGACAGGGTGCGTTGTCTTCAGCAGGGGCAGGATGTAGTCGTCGATCAGGTTCTCCAGAAACATCGAGGAAGCGGCGCTGGCGACGGCGCTGAGCAGGATGCAGATCACGATCAGGACGTTCGTCGCGCGGTACCCGCGCATGCAGGACATCAGTCGCCTGACGGTGTTTTTGTCAAAGGAAGCGGTTTTCGGTTTTTTCTTTCTGCTGCTGTTCATTTGTGATCTCCCCGACTGTGCGGCGGTTTCTGTCTGCGCTGCTGCTTTGACCGGTTTTCCGGCGCTGCTGCTTTGACCAGGTTTCCGGCGCTGCTGCTTAACCTGCGATCTGCTGATGCTTTTCGACCGGATATTTGATGATGCTGTTCGGCCGGCCTTCGGGCTATGGTGCTTCCGCCCGGTTTCCGGCGCTGCGGTGCAGCCTGCTTTTTGACGATACTTTTCTGCATGCTTTTGAGCATTGCCCCTGGACGGCACTGCTCAGCCTGCTTGCTGCCCGCTTTCCTTCACCTGCGACTCGTAGATTTCGCGGTAGATGCTGCAGCTTTCCAGCAGTTCATCGTGCTGTCCGACCGCTGCGATGCGGCCGTCATCCATGACGATGATGCGATCGGCGTCCTGCACGGAACTGATTCGCTGCGCGATCGTGATCTTCGTCGTCTGCGGCAGGTATTTCGCCAGCCCGCGGCGGATGAGAGCGTCCGTCTTCGTGTCGACCGCGCTGGTGGAGTCATCGAGGATCAGCACCCTGGGGTTTCCGAGAAGTGCTCTGGCGATGCAGAGGCGCTGCTTCTGGCCGCCGGAAACGTTGGCGCCGCCCTGCTCGAGGAGGGTGTCGTATTTGTCCGGCATCTGCTCGATGAACTCATCGGCCTGCGCCAGGCGGCAGACTTCCCTGATCGCTTCCTCGTCCGCCTGCTCATTGCCCCAGCGAAGGTTGTCCCGGACGGTTCCGGAAAAGAGCTCGTTCTTCTGCAGCACCATCGCCACGGAGCTCCGCAGTGTCTGCAGATCGTAGTCCCTGACGTCGATGCCGCCGAGGGTAACGCGGCCCGCGGTCGCGTCGTAGAGCCGGGGAATCAGCTGGACCAGGGAGGATTTGGCCGAGCCCGTCGCGCCGATGATGCCGATGTTCTGCCCGGAAGCGATATGAAGATTGATATCCGTCAGGACCTTTTTGCCGGTGTTCGCACCGTACGCAAAGCTGACGTGATCGAAGACGATGCCGCCGTCCTTTACTTCCGTGACCGGGTTCTCCGGGTTGGCGATGTCCGTCTTTTCTTCCAGAATCTCCGCGATGCGCCGCGCCGAGGACAGGGAAATGGTGATCATGGCAAAGACCATCGAGAGCATCATCAGGCTCATCAAAATCTGCGTGGCGTAGGTAATCAGCGCCGTCAGGCTGCCGGTCGTCAGTCCCAGTGCAGGGTCGTTGCCGCTGGCAACGATGGCTTTCGCGCCGACGAAGGAGATGACGATCATGCAGGCGTAGAGGCAGAACTGCATGAGCGGGGAGTTCAGGGCGATGAGGCGCTCTCCCTTCGAAAAGTCGTCATAGATGCGTTGGGAAATCTTCTTGAATTTCGAAATCTCACCATCCTCCTGGTTGAAAGTCTTGACGACGCGGACGCCGCGCACGTTCTCTTCGACGACGCTGTTGAGACTGTCGTAGGTGCGGAACACTCTCTGGAAAATGGGGTTGACTTTGGCGATGATCAGCGTCAGCAGAACCGCCAGGATCGGAATGATGATCAGAAAAGTCACGGAGATCTGCACATTGATGCGGAAGCAGACGATCACGCAGAAAATCATCATGATGGGGCCCCGAATCGCCATCCGGATCAGCATCTGATAGGAATTCTGCACATTGGTGACATCCGTCGTGAGCCGGGTGACGATCGAAGCGGTGGAGAATTTATCGATGTTGGAAAAAGCGAACGTCTGCACGTTGTCATACATGTCGGAGCGCAGGTTCGCCGAAAATCCGGCCGCTGCCCCGGCGCCGAGGTGCGCTCCGCAAAAGCCGCTGATCAGTTCCAGTACCGTGAAGACGCCGAGCGCGAGGGAATATTTCCAAACCGCGCTCATGCTGCCGGCATAGATGCCGTAGTCGATCAGATCCGACAGACATAAGGGGATGATGATTTCGAACACGACCTCGAGAACGGAGAGCAGGATCGTGGCGATCGAAGCTTTCCGGTATTCCCGCAGGCTCTTCAGCAATGTCTTAACCATAGCGAGTGATCCTTTCCTGTCCGCCAAATATGTAACGCGCTACATAATTGGCCCGCTGAAAGCCGGCTTCCCGCCGGCCGGGTGTATCTGTATCCGTCGGGTGCAGCTGCGGATCGGCGGATGACTGCATCATGATTCGTCGGGCCCCGAGATGGTGCGGCTGCGGATTCAACGGGTTATATTCTTATCGATAACGGTCAGCATATCATAGAGCGAGGCAGTCTGCTCCTTTGTCAGGCCGGTGAGCATCTTCCGGTTGTGTTCGTCCGTCGTTTTATCCAGTTCTTCCCCGACGGCGTGCGCCTTGGCCGTGAGGGTGATGATCTTGCTGCGGCGGTCGGTCTCGTCCTGCCTGGTTTCGAGGAAGCCGTGCTCCTGCATTCTTGAGACCAGTCCCGCCACCGTCGCATGGGAGACCTCCAGCGCGCATTCCAGTTCCTTCTGCGCCATTTCTCCGCCTGCCGCATGCAGGATCGCCAGCACGCGGGACTGTGTAAAGGTCAGGCCGAATTCCGCCATGGCCGCATTCCCGTACACTGCGAGCTTGTCGTTGATGGTTTTCAGGAGATATCCGATGTTTCGTTTCACGCTGACCGCCTCTATTTCGAAAATGCCCTATATGTAGCATGCTACATTTTATATCGGGACAGGTGATTTGTCAACGGGCAGCAGGGAGAGTTATTCTTTATTGAAATTTTACAACTAATTCCTTGTGCTTCTGTGTGAAAAGAGGAATATGCGGTATCAAGAGATGGAAGAAACTGTTAAGAGATGACAGAGCGGATGCGAAGGAACGGGCCGCGGCGGCGCCGGCACGGCACAGCGGCAGTGCGGGCAGTACGCCGCATACGGGTGATCCCGGACGGGTCGGAACGCTGATGCTCCTGATGCTGGGCGGTGCGGCCGCGGTGATGACGGCGCGAAAGCCGGATTCGCCGTGAGTGCGCACGATGACGATACGCAAGCTGCGGTCGCTGTAAGGCGGCGATGACGGCGCGCAAGCTGCGGTCGCTGTAAGGCGGCGATGACGGCGCGCAAGCCGGATTCGCCGTGAGTGCGCACGATGACGATACGAAAGCTGCGGTCGCTGTAAGGCGGTGATGACGGCGCGAAAGCCGGATTCGCCGTGCGTGCGCACGATGACGATACGAAAGCTGCGGTCACTGTAAGGCGGTGATGACGATACGAAAGCTGCGGCTGCCGCGGGCATGCGGTCACGGCGGCTTTTGTGTATACGGCTTTCGTTTGCAGTATCTTCATGCTGTTTTCATGTTTTATTCATGTTTTATTTTCGCTGACGGGGGTATAATCAATCCGGAAGGAAAAAACTCAATCAGCAATGTGTAAATAATGTGTGAACAGCCACGTTTCTGCAGAGCGCAGCTGGAACGGCAGAGGGAGGTGCCGTCCGATGCAGAAAGTGACCAATGTTGCGCGAGGTATTCAATATGAGAAGAGCAAAAAAATGCGGACTTATTCTGCTCGTGCTGGTACTCGCCCTGACCATGGGGCTGAGCGGCACAGCTTTTGCGCAGGATGCGGGAACATCCTCCGAAACGAAAACAAGCGATCAGGCAGCAGCCGACAGTTCGACCGCGGCCGGCGGTACAGCTGTTTCTGCCGCGAATTCCGGCAGCGACAGTACTGCCGGTGTTCTCCGCGAAGCGCAGTCTATGGATGCGGATGAACTGCTGGACGGCAGGGACTATGAGGACGGACAGCTGATCGTCCTCTATGACGACGACATCAGCGGCAGCAGCATCACCCGTACCGTCAATCGGACCCTGGATGAGGGCGGCAGCACGGCATCGGCCGTCGGAACGGCCGATGCGGCCGGTACGACGCAGGTCAGCGACGATACCAAAGCAACGATTCTGGACTTTTCCGGGAAAACAGCGAAAAAGAATATGAAAGCGGCGATTGAAACCCTGCAGGAAGACAGCAGGGTGCTTGCGGTGCAGCCGAATTACAAGTATCGAGTCAGCAGCGAGACGAACGAGTCGCAGGCGGCTTCCGCATCGCAGACGGCGAGCGGCGCAGAGAGCGCATCGAGCAGTACAAAGAGCACGTCGAGCGGCAGCGCGGCCGGCGCATCGAGCAGTACAGAGAGTGCATCAGGCAGCAAGATCTCTTCCGCGGATCCGTACCTTTCCGGCAGCGGGAAGAATTCCGCCTGGCAGTTCAAGGCGATGAACGTTTTCGAGGCATGGAACCTGCTGGGCAGTACGACCAACCGGACCAAAGTGGCGGTGATCGACAGCGGCTGTGCTCTGACGCACGCGGATCTGCAGAAAACATTGAATCGCAGCGACAGCAAAACGGTGCAGTACACAGCTTACTACAACGGCAGCGCGCACTACCGCATCAAGGCCGGCACCTCAACCGACGAGAGCGGCCACGGAACGCATGTAACCGGCATCATCGGCGCCACGTACGGCAACGGCAGGGGCAGTGCCGGCGTTGCCAGCGGCTATAACAATAATCTCTGCGATGTCACCGTCTATGATGTCTCGACGGATGGCGAGTCGATGGACAGCTACAGTATCATGTGTGCGGCAGAACTCGCCGCTGAGGACGGCGCGCAGGTCATCAATATGAGCTTTGGCGTAAGCGAATACGATATACTGATCGCGATGGCGGTTGCCGAATGCAGCGACGAAGGCATCTGCATCGCCGGTGCGAGCGGCAATGAATCGCTGGACATCGGCTATCAGGACAGCGGCAATTACACCTTTGATTCACCGGCTTCGTTCAGGCAGGTGCTTGCCGTCAACGCGGCGGCTTCTTCCTCCGGCAGATACAGCATTGCGGATTATTCGAACTACGGTACATTTACCGACGTCACGGCGCCCGGCAGCAGCATCCCCAGTACGGTGCCGACATCGATTAATTCCAGCGGCTACACCTGTTTCAACGGCACTTCGATGGCCTCCCCGATGGCGGCGGGCGTGATGGCGCTCGTGCTGGATGCGAATCCGAACCTGACACCGGCGCAGGTCTACAACATCCTCTGCGCCACGGCGCAGGATCAGGTGCTGGGCGACAGCAGCGGCTTTGACAGCAGGGCCGGCTACGGTCTGCTCGATGCCGCGGCAGCCGTAAAAGCGGCGAAAAATGCGAGCGCAAGTACGGATGTCACGGCGCTGACTCTGAAGAGCGGCATGAGCAGCATCAGCCTGGAAGCGGGCGATACGTTCCAGCCGGAAGTGCTGGTGCAGCCGGCCGAGAGCCTCGCGACGGTGACCTGGACGAGCAGCAGCGATGCTGCGGAGGTGGACAGCAGCGGAACGATTACCGCAAGATCCGGCGGCACGGCGGTCATTACGGCCGCGGCCGGGTCAAAGTCGGTAAAGATCAAAGTGACTGTACCGTCCTCTTCCGGAAATAAATCCGGTCAGACTTCCGCCGCGCACAAGAACTATTCCGGCAGCGATTATCACCTCAAGGTGAAGAAAACCGGCCGGCGCTCGGTACACCTGACCTGGAGGAAGATTCCCGGCGCCGCCGCTTATCAGATTCAGGTCAGAAAGCCCGGCCAGAAAAAATACCATCGCTGGAAGACCACGACCGCGCGGTCGCTGCGGGTTCGCAGAATGAAGAAGGGAACCTGGCGCTGGCGCGTGCGGGCACGGTATCGGGTTGACGGCACGTCGCACTGGTACAGCTGGTCGAAGACAGTGAAAGTGAAGATCACCAGGTAAACAGACCGCGGCGGTCCGTCGATCACCGTCTTTCACCGACAGATCGCAGACCGGCAGAGCCGCGCAGCCATGCGCGGGCCGGCAGAACGCCAGCCGGCAGATGCGCAGGCAGACGCGGATCTGCAGAACGCGGCAGCTGAATGAGTTAAGAGACCGTCGGATTCATGGTGTGTTATCATGGTTCGGCGGTTTTCTTTGTTTTTTTTGCGGGTGGAGTCGGGGCCGGAGTTCGGCCCTGCTGCTGCGCTTTTCGCTTCCCCGCCTTCCCGCTGTTTTTGACCTGCATTTAACGCGGCGTTAACAGAAAGCCACGGCATTATGTGATACGATAGCAGCAGTAATTTTGCAGGCTTTCGGCCGGTCGGCCGGCGGCGTTCCGATTGGGTTTGCGTGGAGGCAGCGAGCGGCAGCGATGGACAATGTGATTGAAGTATCCCACCTGACCAAGAAATTCAAGGAAAAGACGGCGGTGGACGATCTGTCGTTTACGGTGCGGCAGGGAGAAATTCTCGGCCTGCTGGGGCCGAACGGTAGCGGCAAGTCGACCACCATCAACTGCATTCTGGCGCTGCTGACGTTTCAGCGCGGGGACATTCGCGTTTTCGGAAAAGAAATGATGCCAAGCAGCTATGACCTCAAGGCGCGCATCGGCGTCATCTTCCAGGATGTGGCCGTCTTTGACGAGCTGTCGGTGCAGGACAACATCGACTACTTCTGCGGCCTCTATGTCACGAATCGAAAAGTACGGCAGCGCTGCGTGGAGGATGCGCTGCGGTTTACCGGCCTCGAAGAATACCGGAAAATTTTTCCGAAAAAACTTTCCGGCGGACTGCTGCGCCGTCTCAATATCGCCTGCGGCATTGCCCACCGGCCGCAGCTGCTGTTTGCCGATGAGCCGACGGCGGCGGTTGATCCGCAGAGCCGCAGCCGGATCCTCGACGGCTTTCGCCGGCTGCGCGACAGCGGCGTGACGATCATATACACCACTCACTACATGGAAGAGGTGGAGCAGATCTGCGACCGGGTGATCATTCTTGATGCCGGGAAAATTCTTGCGTCCGGCACGATCGGGGAACTGAAGCAGCAGGTGCGGCCGGACGAAGACATAGCCGGTCTGACTTTGAACGACGTATTCCTGGAGCTGACCGGAAAGGAATTGAGAGACTGATGTTTCGCCATAATTTTCTCTATTCGCTGCGCATCCTCTTTCGCAATCGCTCCGTGATTTTCTGGATTTTCGCTTTTCCGATCCTCCTCGCGGTCCTCTTTTACATGGCTTTTTCCAATCTGGAGAGCAGCGAAGCGTTCCAGCCCATCGACATCGCCGTTGTGCGCAGCGCGCATGCGGACATCAAAGAGACGGTGAAGCGCTCCGGCAGCGCGCAGCAGGTTACTTCGCAGGACGCACCGATCGGCGGGCAGTATGCGGCCGCCGGAAACGGTGCACAGGCAGGCGTGAAGGTGAAGATGACCCGCGGCGCTTCGATCTGGATCTTTGAACATGCACTGGCTGAGCTGGGAAAAAAGGACGACAGAGACCGCATCTTCAATATCCGCTATACGACAAAGACCAAAGCCGCCGCCCTGCTGGAGAATGAGGAAATCGCCGGCTATGTGCTTTCCGGCGTCAAGCCGAAGGTCTGCATCCGCAGCAACGGCGTCGAGCAGACGATTCTCAAGAGCGCCGTCGACGAAATCCTCGTTGATGCGGATTTGATTGAAAATGCGTCGGTGCGGCGCATCCGCAGGACAATAACGCGGGCTCTGCGCGCCGGCGAGGCGATGCCGACGACGGCCGAAATCCGCCGCATCTACCGGCAGACGACGAAAGAAGTTCTGCACAGCGATACCAATATCCGCGACATCACCGAGCGCCATCTCGATTATACGATGTGCGAGTTTTACACTCTGATGGCGATGCTCTGCCTTTACGGCGGCACGGTCGGCCTCGAGGCCATCGGCAAGCACCTGCCCGATCAGGATGCCAGAGGACGGCGCACCGGTGTCAGCTGCGCCGCTAAATCAACGCTGCTCTTCAGCAGCGCGCTGGCTTCGTGGCTGGTTCAGGCGGCCAGTCTGGCGCTGACCTATGCGTTTACGGTGCTGGTGCTGAAGATCGACTACGGCGCCGATCCCGCGCGGCTCCTGCTGCTGACCGCGGTCGGTTCGCTGGCCGGGCTGGCCTTCGGCGCTGCGGTCGGCTGTCTGCTCAAGATGAAGAACAGCATCAAGGACAGCCTGGTCGTTCTCCTGACGATGGCCGGCTGCTTTTTCGCCGGCATGATGGGGCCGAACCTGAAATATATGTTTGACCAGCAGGTACCGCTGCTGAATCGGCTGAACCCGGCCGCCATGATTACCGACGGCTATTATTCGCTCTACTGCTGCACCGGTTTTGCGCGCTATAACCGCGATCTGTTCAGCCTGCTGCTGTTTGCGGCCGTCATGCTGGCACTCGCCGTGTTCGGTCTGAGGAGGCAGAGATATGACAGTGTTTAAAGCGTATCGGAATATTCTCTGGCGCTATCGCTTTGTGATCCTCGGCGTCACCGTGCTGCTGCTGTTCTTCGGCGCTGTGAACGCCCGCAGCGACAACGGCGCGTCCGCGTTCATCCGCACCAAACCGGAGATCTGCATCGTCAACCACGATCAGGGCTCGGCGATCACCGGCGAACTGACCGATTACCTCGGCCGCACCTGTACCGTGAAGACGCCGTCCGGCGGGGCGCAGGGGCGCAGCGACGCGCTCTTTTACCGCGACATCAGCTGCATTGTCGAGATTCCGGAGCATTACGGCGACGATCTCCTCGCCGGCCGCACTCCCGAACTGCGCATTCGCTGCATCGACAGTTCCTACGGCAGCCTCGCACAGATGCTGCTGAAGCGCTGCGTGCGGGCGATCAAAACCAGCGCCGCGGATTCGCACAACGAGAAAGTGGTGCTGCGCCGGGTGCGCCATTCTCTGCGGCGCACGTCGACGGTGCAGCTCACGCGCAGGGAAAAACTCGATGCCGACCGCCTGTCGAGGGCGGCGGGGTATTTCAGCTTTGCCAGCTACGCCTTCCTCTGCGGCGAGATCTACGTGATCGGCATCATCCTCTTTATTTTCAACGAGGAGAAGATCCGCCGCCGGACGGTCATCAGCCCGGTGAGAGTTCGCCGTCTCTATCGCCGCCTGCTGCTCTGCAGCAGCCTTTTCGCCCTGGTGCTGTGGGGACTCTACACGGGCATGGCGGTGCTCCTCTACCATGACGTGATGAGCACCTTCCACGGGCTGCTGTTTGCGCTCAACGCGCTGCTCTTCGCGCTTTGCGCGCTGACGCTGGCCGTGCTGGTCGGCCGCGTCGCCGGCAGCCGCAGCGCGATCAACGGCCTGATGAACATCATCGCTCTGGGTTCGAGTTTTCTCTGCGGTGCGTTCGTGCCGCCGGAGATGCTGCCGAACAAGGTGGTGCAGGCGGCCCACGCGCTGCCTTCCTACTGGTTCATCCGCGGCAACGATCTGATTGCCGGTCTTGAGGGCAGCGAAGTTCCCGCCGAACTGATTCACGACATGCTCTTTGTCGCCGCATTTCTTCTGCTGTTCTTTGTCCTCTCGCAGATTCTCGCCGCCGCGTCCGAGCGCGGCCGGGCGCAGTAACCGACCGGATGCAGCGGGTCGCTGAGCGTAATACGGGTCAGATGCAGTCATCGATCGGACGCTGCAGACGACCGGGTGCAGCAATCGATCGGCATGTCATGCTCGCTTTTGTGAACTCTGTGTGAAACTTTGAATTCTGCGTGAAACTTTGATGAGATTTGTCCCGTTTTAGTTGCGAGGGGACAGTTTTCGGGTATATGATAGCACAGAAATTTTGCAGAACACGTGAGCTATTAAAGGTGAATGGTGAGATATGCAGAAGCATAGTTCCCTGCATCAAAAGATGAAAAAAACAGCCTGCCTGCTGCTGGCGGCTGTTCTTTGCGTGCCGGCGGTGCTGTATCCCGCAGGTGATGCGACAGCTGCCGCGGAGCAGAGCGGTGCTGAGCCCGCGCCGGCAGAGACGGCGGGCGCCGGCATCGCTGCTGCAAGTCAGCCGGGCGCTGCGGGCAGCGGCACGACGACAGACGTCACGAAGACGACAGACGTCACGAAAGCCGATGATATGACAACGGACGGCACACAGCCGGGTGTGGATAACGGCACGGTGACGAATGGCACAGCGACGGACAGCACAGCGACGGACAGCACAGCGACGGACAGCACAGCGACGGACGGGACGCAGCCGGGCGCGGACGGGGAGCAGCCGGGCGCGGACGCCGGCACAGCGGCCGCTTCCGGCACGCAGAGCGCTGCGGACACCGTCAAAAGACGCCCTGTGCCGCAGCGCCGTGCGCGTATTCTCCGCTGCAAAAATATGAAGAGCGGCATCTTTCTGCAATGGCGACGTGTCTCCGGCATGCACGGCTATATCATCTACCGCAAGGGAAAGGAGACCGCCGACTGGAAGGCTGTCAGGACCGTGACGCCGTCCTCCTATGTCAGCTGGACCGATCGGACGGCCAGGGGCGGCAAAACCTATCGGTATGCTGTCGCCGCATTCAAATGGAAGAAGGCGTCTGCCGCGAAGGTGTCGAAGGATTTCCTCAAGGAAACCCCGATTCAGCGCCTGTCCGTACCCGGCGGCCTGAAGGTGAGCCGGGGAAAGGGCCGGACGCTGAAGGTGCGCTGGAACGCCGTGAAAGGCGCGGACGGCTATCGTCTGCAGTATGCCAAAAATCGTCTGTTTATCGGCAGCGTAAAGACGAAGACCGTGAAAGCCGCGGCGCAATCCTGCACGCTGCGCAGCCGCTCCGCCCGCTATGTGCGGGTCTGCGCGGTCGCTTCCTCCGAGAAGGAAGCGTCCGGCGGCGCGACCGTGCCGGCTTCCACCGGCGACTATGCGGTCCGCCTGCCTTCTTCCACGACCACCGGCGTCACCTATCTGCGCGGGCGGCACAGCCGCAGCGCGCTCAATCTGCGCACTGCCGCCGGCCAGAAGATGTGGGGATTTGACACGACCCAGGGCGCCTGCCTGCACGGCCGCTGGCTCTACACGATTCTCTGGCAGAAATCCCGTCAAAAAGGACGCTATGCCAAAATTGTCAAATGGAATTTCAAGACGCGCAGAAAAGCCGCGGTTTCCCGGCCGCTGAAGCTGTATCACGGCAACAGCATGACCTATAACTCCAGAACCGGAAAACTGGTGGTCTGCCGGTGTGCCGGCTCGAGGACGATACTGACCATCGTCAACCCGCGGACGCTGCGCGTGCAGAAGAACGTCAAGGTGCGGCTGACTTCGCGCTGCGACGGGGTCAGCGATTCGCTGATCAAGAAATATCGCGGCATTTCGTCGATCGCCTACTGTGCGAAGAAGAACTGCTACATCGCAATGATGCGTTCCTCCAATTATCTGCTGGTGCTCGACAGTTCGCTGCGGCCGGTGCGGACAATTTACGTCAGGGTGCCGACCGGTCATATGCGGCAGAATATCAGCTGCTGCGGCGACTACATCGTGATAGTGATGAGCTATGACAATCTGCTGGTGCAGTGCGACTGGAACGGCACGGTGCTCTCGCGCGTCCGCCTGCGCGGCGGCCATGAGCTGGAGAGCGTGGTCTGCTCCGGCAGCAGAGTCTACGGCACTGCTTATCAGTCCTACCTGAAGAAACGGCGGTTTATGCGTGCCGGTCGGCTCTACCGCATCAACACTCTGTGAGCGGCGCCCTGAGAGCGGGCAGGCCGTTTTTGCTGCTGGAACACGGCGGCAAAACCGAGGTTTCCGTCTTCTGCGAACAGCATCAGATCCGGCCGCAGGTCTGCTTTACGACATGGGACGACTACGCCATCATGTCGATGGCCGAGAGCGGACAGGGTATCGGGATTCTGCCGTCCCTGATTCTGCGGCGAGTACCGTATCAAATCGCCGTTCGGCCGCTGACCGTGCCGGCTTATCGCGAAATCGGCATTGCACTGAAGGATCGCCGTACGGCGTCGCAGGCGATGAAGGAGTTTCTTCGCTATCTGGAGCATTTTGAACCGAATACGCGTGTCGGTTCAAAACCCTGCCCGGGCGGACAGGGTAAATGAGGCGGGCATCGGCCGCAAGCCGCATAACCGTTCGGTGCGGCGCGCCGGATCGCTGTTCGGAGACGGTGCGCGGCGTGACCGGCCGCGCTATTTGATCAGATAGGCGTCGACGATTTCGCCGATGTAGGTGATATGTACGTCCCGGTTGGCGCCGCAGTTTTCACCGGGCACGTTCTGCGGGTAAAAGTCCATCACCTGCGGCGGATATTTCTGCAGATCCTGTTTTTCGCGGTAGAGGACGCGGCATTCCAGCGTCAGCGGATACTGGCGGATGCCGGGCACGCCGTTGGTGCGGGCTTCTTCCAGCTCGAGGCCGGCTTTCTTTACCTTGTCGATGTCACGACCGCTCGCGGTACCGCAGATTTTAGTGATCCGCGCATCGGCCCCCTGCAGCGGGACGCTGATGGTGAAAGCGGGGTTGGCGTCGATCTGGCAGCGGGTCCAGCGTCCCTCGCGGACATAGACGGTGAAGACGGGCAGGCTCCAGTTGATGCCCAGACCGCCCCAGCCGATGACCATCGTGTCGAAGGTGTCGGCTTTGGAATTGAGCAGGATGCCGTGCGGCAGGGCCTGCATGATGGTGCTGGCGTATTCCTGCAGTTTGATGCTGGTTTTCATCAGCTGTTCTCCTTTCTTTTCACTGCGCTGACTGCGGCAGTGCTCCATGAGTGCTGGCAATTTGATAAATTATAGCACATATATCGCGGGAAACAGAACCCTGCGCAGCCGGAAAGAGACGGCCGGCAGGAAATGAAGGGAGTCTGCTGCCGATCCTCGTTTTCGGTCTGCTGACAACTTCACCGCGGTTCGTCTTCGGTGTCGACGCCGCACCGGCGGCACTGGCCGGCAGTGCTCTGGCCGCACTGGGCGTGACGGCGCAGTCTCCGGAAGCGATGCGCGTGGTGCCGGTCCTGACCTTGCTGACAGCCTGCTGGCTGCGAATCATTTCGCGATGAGGCATGAAGACCGCAGCGACAATAACCGTGAACTGCCGGCTTACGCCTGCGGCTGGAGCGAAGTGGACGAGAACAATTTCCTCGACCTGGCGGACGACAGCGACGGCAGCAAGGATCCGTCGGATTCACCCGGGAGCTGTGACGTCTGAGAAGGTACTGCGGCACCCGCCGGGCAGCGCTTTGTCAGCGCGCCGGCGAGACGGGGTAATAGGGACAGCGCTCTTTTATGCACTCCTTATTGCGCGCCGAATATTCGCAGATGACGTCCTCTGTCGGCATGGCGATGCCGAGCTGTTCGCTGCTGAATTGTACGGCAGCGTGAATCGCCAGACGGCTGTCCCTCTTGCAGCAGCGCGGACCGCCGACGGCGGCAATGCGTGCGAGACAGTCGGAAGTCAGCTGCAGCGGCAGGTGCCAGACATCGGCTTGCAGCGGATTGGACTGCAGAACAATGCTGGCAAAGATGCCGGCTCCGGCCGCCGCACCGCAGACGCCGAGCGCGCCGCAGCTGCCGCCGGGCACCTGTCTGCCGCGGCGGATTGCTTCGTTCAGTGCCGCCGGCAGGTCATCGAGTCGGCCGCCGCTGCCGGCATAGCAGGTGAGCAGGACACAGGGGACGATGGCATGGTGCTCCGGGCCGTGCATGTGCACCTGCGGCAGGCGCGCGACTTCCTCGAACAGCCGGACGGGATCGGTTTCCGTCGACTGCAGCAGATACTGCGGCAGGCAGGACAGCACCGCCTGCGCATGGCAGCTGTCACAGACAAAATGTCCTTCGCGGCAGGTCACCGTGGTGAGAAACTGCCGGTGGCAGATACTGCATTCCCGCCGCTGCGGTTTCTGGTCATAGACGAGGGGAGCATGGCAGATCAGGCAGTCGTCGATGTTCTTTTCGAGTTCTTTCGTCATCTTTATACCTCCTGCGGATCACGCTGACATCTGCGATGCGCGGTGTTCGGGCGCGCGGCCGGTCTGCGGCGCGGCGTCCCGATGCACGGGCAGATGCAGAGGACGTGTTTATCATAACATGTGAAAAATAGCGGAACAAGAAAAATGCGTATACATCCGCTTCGCTTTTCGAGCGTTCTCCGGGTCCATGGATTCACCCTCACGTATAAGTATTCGCCGCGCCGGTTTGAGTGCGCTCTCCGAGTTCGCGGTCCTGTCCCGGATCCCGACGCCGCTCCTGTGGCATAATAGAACGAAAAAACGGGGCGGTTGTCTGTGCGGAGGATACGGCACCTGCTCCGGGCATCGCTGACAACGCGGAAAGGAGCAGACGATGGAGAAAAAAGAAGTACAGGAGCAGGTCAAAAAGATGATGGAAGCGGATTCCTGCTGTCAGGAATCAAAGGATGCCTGCCAGAAATATCTGGACGCTGCCGGCACGGCCGGCGGCGCGATCCTCGACAACCGCGGCGCGCTGCCCGGTGAATAAACGCGGACGGCCGGCAGCGACAGCGCCGGCATGCCCGGGGCGTCCCGGGCATGCCGCGCGCTTTCTTATTCTGCGCGTTTCTGCCGCGCAGGAAACATTCAGGCAAATTTTCCTTTAATCAGGAAGATTCGTTTGCCCCGGCGCAGCGACCGTGATAAGATGCATGGTTAGAAAAAGGAATGTGAAGTACACTGACCGAAGATTTCCATTTCATTTGCTTTGGACTCTCTGTGAAGAAGAAAGAAGGGACAGTCATGAAAAAACGTTTGTGGATTTTCTCACTCATTTTCTGCCTGATCTGCGGTCTGATGCCGGGCCTGGCGCTGGCGGACAGCGGCGAAGCGGGCACCGGCAGCAGCGATGTGAAGATTCATCTGCAGGTGGACGGCCGGGCCTGCCGGGACGGTGACGTCGTGACAGCGTATCGCAGCGCGGGAAGCGACGCGGGACATCCGGTGACCCTGACGGCCGAAATTGAAAACAATCAGGCGCACTATCTATACTATCTCTACGAGAGCGGCCGGGAAGAGCCGATTTTCCTGTCGTACGACAGTGACCGGTTTGACGTTCAAATCAACCCGCGCGCAGCTGCTTACACCTTCAAGGTCATTGCTGGCGGTCGCGTTCTCGCCTCCGCTTCGCTGCGGTTTGTTCTCAAGCCGGCGATGGAACTTGATTTTCAGGCGAAAAAACTGTCGGGCGGTCGTCTGCAGATGAAGGCTCTGCCTTCCGGCGGCACGGGGAAGTATACTTATCAGTGGACGATCAGCGGACAGGATCATCCGTTTTCCGACCGGCAGACCGTGACCGTAAAGCCGCCCAGGGGGAAGACGACGTACCATGTAACCGTGGAAGACGGGGACAGTACACGGAAACACGAATATGAATTTTCCAACGGCGGCAGTAGTTCCGGCGGCAGCACGACGGCTTCCGCGTCCTTTCTCCGCCTGTTCGCAAAATCCGTCGGCAGCAGCAGAGAAAAGCTGACCTGGAATCGGATCCCGGGCGCCGGCGGTTATGAAATCTACTGTGCCCGTTACGGGGAAAAACTGAAAAAAGTCAAAACACTTCGGGGTGCCGGGAGCTGCAAATACACGAAAACCGGTCTCAAAAAGGGCGGCGAGTACAGGTATCGGGTCAAGGCGTATCGCACCGTCGGCGGACACAAGATCTATGCGGCCGTGTCCGATGTCAGCATTGCGATTGCCGGCGGTGCCAACCGCACCTACACGGATCCCGGCAGCATCGAGCTCTTTGTCGGCAAGCTGACGATGCAGGTCGGCGAGACGCAGCGTGTTTCCGCCAGCGTCGGCAGGATGGTGAAGCACAGGAAGCTGCTGCCGCAGAGCCACGTGGCGCGCTGCCGCTATCGGACGGATGACAGCCGGGTGGCGGTGGTCAGCAGCAGCGGCCGGGTCACGGCGAAGAAAGCCGGCAGCTGCCGGATCTATGCCTATGCTGCCAGCGGTCTTGCGATCAGCGAGAAGATCACCGTGAAGTAATCCGGTCGGCCGCGCAGCCGTCAGCGCTTTCCTCTCAGGAAGGTGTTGTCGTGTGCCTGCGGCCGCAGACGGTATCCCCGGGCGATCAGCGTATCGGCCTTGAGGGCGACCAGATTGACGTCGGAGTGCAGCGCACAGGCGATCTGCTGGGCGTCAAAGCCCTCCGCGCAGCAGGTCAGAAATGCCTCGTCATCGAGCGCCGCCTGGGCGGCGAAGACGTTGGCTTCGTACTCCATGCGGCTGCTGGCCATGTTGAAAATTTCAAATTCCTGAAAGCCGCCGGCCGCCGTCGCCTCGCGGCGGTGCAGCGTATCGTGGCCGATTTCGTGCAGCAGAACGATGTCCTTCATCACCGGATGCAGATCCTGCTTGACGAAGATGAAGCGGTTGCGCTGAATAATCTTGTAGGCGCCGCGCTGACGGTGAAACGGGCACTCCAGAATAACGATTCCGAGTTCGTCGGCGATTTTGCGCGGATCGCGGCTGCCGCAGCGGTCGACGATGCGGCTGGCTGTCTGCACAATCTGTGTGGATTCGATCGGCATACCGCGGACCTCCCTTCACTGTTCGTGCTTGTCGTCCGCTGCGTTCCGCGCCGCATCTCGTGCCGCAGCCCGCGCCGTATCTCGTGCCGCAGCCCGCGCCGTATCTCGTGCCGCAGCCCGCGCCGTATCTCGTGCCGCAGCCCGCGCCGCATCTCGCGCCGCATCTCGCGCCGTATTCCGTGCTGCATTCCGCGCCGCAGTCAGCGGCGCGTTTTGTTCTGCATCCTGCGCCGCCTTCCGCACACTGTCCCGCTCCTCGCCGGAGCGGTATTTTTTCGGCGTGTATTTGCGGTTTCTCTCCTTGGCGATCCAGTAGGCGTCCTGGATCGCTTTCATCATGACGTCCATATCCTCTTCCGCCAGCTCGCCGCCGGCGAAGAGACCGGTGATCTCCTCCATCAGCTCCTCCGCCTGGCGGGCGCCGCGGGCGCCGTACTTCGCCGCCGCGGCGGCGATGAATTCGTCGTTCTCGTTGCGCAGGTGATCGGGATTGACGTCGAGAAGGCGGGCCAGTACGGTGTAGACCTCGCGGTTCTGCGGATAGGTCTTTCCCTTCTCGTAGTTGGAGATGGTGTTGACGCCGAGGCCGGCCTGCTGTGCCAGCTCGGCCTGCGTCCAGCCCTTTTCCAGCCGGTATTTGCGAAGCTTTTCGCCGAATGTCATGGTATGTATTCCTCCTCTGTCTGCTTCCTCTTTCGCCTGTGCGAATGCACAGGCACTCACAATCCGTTTGTGCATATCTGCGGATTTTCGCTTGACAGACGCAATCGGTTTGTGTATTATAGAAGCGAACCGGCAATCGGTTTGTGAGTTCATTATAAAACCATTTGCGGATATCGTCAAGAGGAGGCGTGAAAATTGGGACGAGCGATTCTCCATTGTGACATGAATAATTTTTACGCGAGCGTAGAGTGCATGCGTCAGCCGTGGCTGCGGCCGCACGCGGTGGCGGTCGGCGGTTCGGTCGATCAGCGTCACGGCATCATCCTGGCCAAGAACTACCGGGCCAAAGCCTGCGGCGTCAAAACCGGCGAGGCCCTCTGGGAGGCGCGGCGGAAATGTCCGGATCTGCTGGTTGTGCCGCCGCACTACGAGCAGTATGTCAGGTACTCCAAACTGGCGCGGGAGATCTACAGCCGCTATACCGATCAGGTGGAGCCGTACGGGATGGATGAGTGCTGGCTCGATGTCAGCGGCTGCGAGGGCCTTTTCGGCACTCCGGAGGAGATTGCGGAGGAGATCCGCCGGACCGTGCGCTTTGAGCTCGGTCTGACCATTTCCGTCGGCGTCTCCTTCAACAAGATCTTTGCCAAGCTGGGATCCGACATGAAAAAACCGGATGCGGTGACGGTCATCGACAGGGCGTCGTTTCGGGCCGAGGTCTGGCCGCTGCCGGTCGGCGATCTGCTGGGCGTCGGCCGCTCGACACAGCGTCTGCTGCATCGTTATTATATAGAAACGATCGGCGATCTGGCCCGCGCCGATCCGGGCTTTCTCCGTCGGCGTCTGGGTAAAAACGGGGTCGTTCTCTGGCACTACGCCAACGGCGGCGATGTTTCCCGCGTCGCGCGGCGGGATTTCGTCTCGCCGATCAAGAGCATCGGCCACGGCATTACCACCGTTGCCGATCTGCGGCGGCCGGAGGAGGTATGGGCGGTGATGCTGGAACTGGCGCAGGAGGTGGGCCATCGTCTGCGGGTGCACGGCCTCTGCGCCGCCGGCGTCGCGGTTTCGGTGCGCGACAACGAGCTGCAGACGCGGCAGTGGCAGAGCGGACTGGATCTGCCGACGCAGTCGGCGCTGCTGCTCGCCCGCGCCGCCTTTGCGCTCTTTATGCGACGCTATAACTGGCCGCGGGCGATTCGCGCGGTGACGGTGCGTGCGATTCGGCTGGTGCCGCAGGAGGAGCCGCTGCAGATCGGCCTGTTTGCGGATGTGGAGGAAAAAGACGGCTGGGAACGGCTGGAGCACTGCGTGGATCGCATTCGCGGCCGCTTCTGCGGCGCGGCGGTGCGTCCCGCCGCTGTCCTGCGGGATCTGAAGATGCCGCCGCACAGCCAGCCCGTCACGATGCCGACGGGGCTGGTGCGCTGAAAGGCGTGCCGGCGGGCCGGACGGAAAGCCCGGGCAGAACAGAGAACACCGGAAAAAGACACCGGGACAGGACAGGGGTATGAAATACAAGGAGTTGAGAACGATGAAAACATCAGCACGCCGCAAGGTGTATGTGGACGTCGAAGTGACCCATCACCGGGACGGCACGGCGCATCCCGACGTGATCATCTTTGAAGACGGCGTCAAGTATGAGGTGGATCGGGTAACCCGCTGCTGCCGGGCCGCTTCCACCAGGGCAGGAGGTACCGGTCTGCGCTATACGGTGATGGTGCGCGGCACCGAGGCGTATCTCTTTGACGAGGGCAACGGCAGGTGGTTCGTAGAGGCGAAGACCTGAGATACGGCCGGCGTCATCGCAGGTGCCGGCGGCAGACAAAAGAATACGGGCGGCTGCCTGCACCTGTTCATACCGGGTCGTTTTGATATGCGTCCCGGTATTTTGCGTATCCGATTTCCTTCGCTGCTGCCATTTTCCCGCACTCGCCGCATGCAGTTACGGCACGTGGCGGCCGGGCAGCACGCAGATTGAATCGGACGCGGCGTACGGGCGGCGGCGCGGCGGCGCGGAAACCGTGCAGCAAAGAACGGGTGTCGCTGCCGCCCGGACCGGGTCGGCGGCGGGGAATCAGTCCGATTTAAGGGACAGGATTTCTGCTACAGTAGCATTGAAAGATAGAGAAAGAGGAGAAGGGAAGAATCGGCAGATCCGGAAGGAGGAGCGAAAATGAAAGCGAAGAAGAACAGGAAAGAAAAGAAAGCGAAGATTTATTTCACGATCGCCGGCACGAAGTATTTCCACGGCCGGGAATTCTTTGAAGCAGGACAGACGGTGCGGCTGGTCAAGGAGCCGGACAACGAGGCGGATCATGAGGCCATCAAAGTTGAAATGAAAGGACTCGGACAGGTCGGATATGTTGCCAACAGTCCGTATACCGTCATCGGTGAAAGCTGGAGTGCCGGCAGGATCTACGACCGGATCGGAGAAACGGCCGTCGGCAAGGTGCTCTTTGTCACCGGACACGGCATTCTCTGTCGGCTGCGGCGGGAGGACGCGGACACAAAGAACGTCGTCGGGACGTCGGAGGATCTGCAAGAACGGGAACCGGCTGCGGCGGCAGAGCAGTAGAAGGATTGCCCGAATGAACGAAGGAAAATTCGCCGCATCGGCAGGCGCGTTTTTGCACGGATGTGCCGGAGTGAATGAGGAGGAATGCGTCGGCGCGACAGTATTTCACACCGGCGCGGGCAGCGTCTGAATGGCTGCCGGCAGCGGCCGAATACCGGATTGATCCGGTATCCGGCCGTTATTTTTATGAGCACGGAACTCCCGGCCTTCCCGCTGGCGACACGGCGACGATGCGGAACGGGGCTCTTTTCGGCTTGAGAACACGATGCTTATTCTTTTGCGCCCTCCGAGTCCCGATCCGCGGACCGTGCGGGTTTGCACCGCCTGCGGACTGACTGCGCGCTCGGATTCACCGCAGTACGGGGTTACCGCCGATTCGGACTCACTGCAGCATCGAGGCTGCCGCGGGATCGGATCCACTGTGGATTTCTCTATTTACCTATATTTTTATAGGAACTTATGATATTATCAACTTGTTCTGATATCTGTACAAGAGAGGAGTTCACATGAAAAAAGCATTTGCAAAGAAGCTGTCCGTGCTTCTGGCTCTGACGACAGCGGTGACCATGCTGCTGCCGGCCGCGGCTTCCGCGGAGAGCAAATTCAGGATGACGTGGTATAATGTTGGGGCGGGCGATTGTGCCTGTATTCAGTTCCCCAACGGCAAGACGGCTGTCATCGATGCCGGCACGCAGAAGCGAGGTCGGACGGTGGCCGGCAAAATGAAGAAAAAAGGCATTGAAACGATCGATTATCTGATCAGCAGTCATCCGGACGCAGATCACTGCGGCGGCATGACGGCCATGTTCGCTTCGTTTCAGGTAAAGAATTTCTATTATCCCGACGATGCGCCATACGATACCAGGACGGCCAGAAGCGTGATCGCTGCCGCCGACCGCGAACCGGGGTGTCAGAAGATCCATCCGCAGCGCGGTACGGTCATCCGTGAAGGCGGCGCGACAGTAAAGTTCGTCCAGGCCGATCGAAACTATTCCACCGATAATGAAGACAGTTTGATCGAGTATATCCACTACGGAAGGCTGGATATTCTGACCTGCGGCGATGCTGAAAAAGGAGCGGAAAAAGCGGCGGAACGGCATAACGTGGATATTTTGGAACTCCCGCATCACGGTTCCCGCTATTCCACTTCCGCCGGATTTATCCGCCGTTTTGACCCCGAGCGCGTGGTTGTCAGCACGGACGGACATAAATACGGCCACCCGAATAAAGCGGTGTTCAGCCGTTTGAAGGCCTATGACAGGCATATCAAAGTGTATCGCACCGACAAGAAGGGCGATATCACTGCCGCAGCGACGCGGACAGGCTGGACCATGTCCAAGTCCGGCGTCAATGTTTCGAAATACGTAAAAAAAGTACATCATACGAAACATAAGCACAAGAAAAAGAAACGGCATCCGAGCCGCTCGGGCCGCTATGTCTATATTACTCCCAGCGGTTCCAAGTATCATAAGCGCAGCTGCCCGACGCTTTCCCGGTCGCGTCATCTGACAAAGCTGACCAGGGCACAGGCAAAACGGAAGGGATACAAGGCCTGCAAGGTGTGCTTCTGAATGCATTCCTGTGCTGTGCGGCAGGAAGACCGCACAGCACAGGTACCACCGATACAGTGAGGTATGAATGCCGCACGCAGGCGGCGGATCGAAACGTGAGAAGAGGAAGGAGCGAACCATGCATCGCGAAAAGAGAATCATTCGCACCAGCATCATCGGCATTGCCGCCAACGTGCTGCTGGCGGCGTTCAAGGCGGTGATCGGTACGCTGACCCACTCGGTGGCCATCACCCTCGATGCGGTCAACAATCTCAGCGATGCCCTGTCGTCGCTGATCACCATCATCGGCACCAGGCTGGCCGCGAAGGAACCGGACAAGAAACATCCTCTGGGCTACGGCCGGGTAGAGTACCTCAGCGCCGCCGTGATCTCCGTCATCATTCTCTACGCCGGCATCTCCTCGCTGGTCGAGTCGATCAAGAAGATCCTGCACCCGACGGTGCCGGACTACTCGACGATCGCCCTGGTGATCATCGCCGTGGCGGTCGGCGTGAAAATCGCCCTCGGCCTCTACGTGCAGAAGCAGGGGCGGGAGACCGATTCCGGTGCACTGATCGCTTCCGGAAAGGACGCGATGTTCGACTCGATCATCTCCGCTTCCACGCTGGCGGCGGCTGCCGTCTACCTTCTTTCCGGCATTCGCCTCGAGGCCTGGCTCGGCGCCGTCATCGCAGTTGTCATCATCAAAGCCGGTCTCGACAGTCTCATCGAGACGATCAGCGAAATTCTCGGCGAGCGCCTGGATCCGGCGCTTTCGCGCGCCGTCAAGGAGACGATCGCCGGCTTCCCGGAGGTCCTCGGCGTCTACGATCTCATCATCAACAATTACGGCCCCAGCCGCCGCATCGGCTCGGTGCACGTGGAGCTGCCCGATGACATGAACGTCTACGACCTGGACGACCTTGAATACCGCATCGTGCAGAAGGTGTTTCACGAACACCGGGTGGTGCTGACCGGGATTTCTGTCTATGCGATGCATTCGCAGGATCCGGAGGAAGCGAAGATGCGCGACAGCATCCTCGAGATCACCGGGCGGCACAAAGAAGTGATCGAAACGCACGGCTTTCACCTCGACCGGGAGAACCGGGTCATTCGCTTTGACATCATCGTCGATTTCAATCTCCGCGGCCATGAAACCCGGCAGCAGATCTATGACCGCGTTGTGCGGGAGGTGCAGCAGCGCTATCCGGATTACACGCTGCAGGTGATTCTCGACTACGACGTTTCGGACTGAGCGGCGCTTTTCCGGAAGCCCGGCTGTGCGGCACTTTTTCTTAGGCCCGGCTGTCCGGGTGCTTTGCGGAGGCCCGGCTGTCCGGGTGCTTTTTCGAAGGTTCGGCTGTCCAGGTGTTTACGGAGGCCCGGCTGTCCGGGTGCCTTTTCGAAGACTCCGGCTTCCGGTTGCATTTGCCGCGCCGGCGGGGTAAGATAGGAACAGCAGAAGGCTGCCGCGGTGCGCTGCAGAATGCTCTGCGCCGCCTGCCCGAACAGAGTGCGGGTATGACCGGGCACGACCGGGAATGACCGGGCACGACCGGGAATGACCGGGCACGACCGGGCGGGGCAGGTCGACAGGCCGCGGAAAGCCGAGGAAGGGGAGTGTATGGCGAACGCGATTTGGACAGCGATCGATCTGGCCGCCGTGGCGGTGATCCTCTTTGTTTTTTTGCACCTGCTGCATCAGCAGCCGTCGCGTTCACAATCCGGCCTGATGATGTGCGACCTCTTTGTCCTCCTTTTTGACGCCAGCCTGCTGCTGTCGCTGCTGCGCGGTTTCCAGCTGCGCAGTGCGATGACCGCTCTCGATCTCCGTCTGGTGAGCATGGTCGGCCTGCTGATGGCACTGCTGTGGTTCGCCGAGGAGTTCTGCCACCTGCGTCTGCCGGCCTTTTTGTTCCGCATACAGGGCGCCGTCAATCTCGTCGGCGTGCTGTTTTTGCTGGTATCGGCCAACCAGCCGTTTGCCGAACTGGCCATGCGCTGCCGGCGGGAGAGCCGGCAGGATTTGCTGGTGATCACCGGCGGTGCGGCCTGGTATCTCTACTATCTGCAGGCGCTGCTGGTCACGGCGGCTGTGATCATTCTCTGTCTGCTGCGCTATTCCGACAGCAGCAAGATTCAAAAGAGGCGCATCGTCTATGTCATGATCGGCGTGGCGGGATTCGCGGCGGAATTTCTCTTTGAATGGCTGGTGCCGGTCGGCGGCACGCCGGCGATCTTCGGCCAGCTGTTCCTGATTGTGATGCTGACCAGGGCCATGTACCGCTGCGGCTATTTCACCTCGATGCACGCGGCCATCGACAACGCCTTCAACCATGGCAGCGAGGGATTGATCATTCTCGATCCGAACCATCGCATCGTCTTTCTCAACCAGCGCATTCAGCACTTTCTGCCGCATTTGAACGAGGGCGACGATGTCAGCAAAAACAGCCAGCTCCTCCGCATCATCCAGGGTGAGGACAAGGTATTCAAAATCGACGACAACAGCTATGAGCTGCGCATTGAAGACATTGTTGAAAACGGTGAGCGAGCCGGCTGGATGCTCTGGTTCATCGATCAAACCGAACAGATCGAGGCTATGAAAAAGCTGAAGGAAGCCGACGATGCCAAGTCCTCGTTCCTGATGAATGTCAGCCATGAACTGCGTACACCGATGAATACGGTGCTGGGCATGAACGAGATGATCGCCCATGAAACCGATGATCCGCATCTGCGCGGCTATACCCGCGAAATCGAGGGCGCGGTGGATACGATGCTGCTGCAGATCGAAGAAATACTCGACGCTTCCCGCCTCGATGAAGGCGTTCTGGAGGTCGAGCATGCGCCGTTCTATCTCGATGAAATTCTGGAAAAGATCGAAGAACTGATGCGGCCGCAGGCCGAACAGAAGGGGCTCGAATTTCGCGTGATCCGCGAGCCGGTGATGCGGCACCGTTCGATCGTGCCGTGCGGCGACGGCGCGCGCATCATGCAGGTTCTGGTCAACCTGCTGACCAACGCCATTCTCTATACGGACAGCGGCTGTGTTGCTCTGACAGCCGGCCTGCGCACCGGAAAGGACCGGCAGCAGCTCTTCTTCCGTGTCGAGGACACCGGCATCGGCATCGCCGCCGCAGAGCAGAACAGGGTGTTTCAGCAGTTCGAACGCGGCAGCAATGCGGTGCAGATGCGCCGCGCCGGTCTCGGACTGGGGCTGTCCATCGCCGACCGTTTGAGCAGGGAGATGGGCGGATCCCTGCAGCTGCAGAGCGAGCTGGGGCAGGGCACCATCGTTTCCTTTTATCTGCCCTATGAAGAAGCCACCGCCGTGGAGAAGGCCGCCCTGCGCGATTCCGTACGCGAGCAGAAGATTGCGCGCCGCAGTCCGGGCGCCTCCGACAGCCGGAGGGGAAAACGGATTCTGGCCGTGGACGATAATGTGCAGAACCTGCATGTGCTGACGCAGTTGATGCGCGCCCGTTCGCTGCATCCCGATACGGCCGCCGGCGGACTGGAAGCGGTCGATCTCTGCCGGCAGCGGCACTACGATTTGATTTTCCTCGATCATCTGATGCCGCATCCGGATGGCCTGGAGACGCTGCGCCTGCTGCGCGGCGATGAAGAGGGACTGAATCGAAACACCGACGTCGTTGTCCTGACGGCCAACGCCGGCCCCGGCGCCGCCGAGGAGTACCGCCGCGCCGGCTTTGATGATTATCTGGCCAAGCCCATTCGCCCCGAGCAGCTGGACCGCGTGCTCAGCAGCCGGCTGGGCATCGGCGCTGCGTCGACCGCCGCAGTGCCGGAAGAAACGGCGCCTTCCGGGAAGGCAGCATCCGGCGCGTTCACCGCATCGACGGAGACAGCATCGCCGGTATCGGCAGAGACGACGCCGGAGGACGCGGCGCCCCCTGCGGCTGCCGCGAAACCGGAGGAACCGGCCGCTGCTCCGGCGGACGCGGGAGCGGATTCCGGCGATTGGCGGCAGATCCTTGCGCGCAGCGGCCTGGAGGTGGAAAAGGGACTGCACTTCGCGGACGACGACGAGGAATTCTATCGCAGCCTGCTGACGATGTTCGCCGAGGATCAGCCGGCTGCCCGCGAAAAGCTGCAGCGCAGCTGGGATCGGCTCAACGCCGCGCTGCAGGAGGGACAGCAGCCGGACGATGATCTCTGGCACACTTTCGTCGTGCAGGTGCACAGCCTGAAGGGGGAAGCGCGCGGGATCGGCGCCGACGAACTGGGCGAGGCTTTCTTCACCCTGGAGAAAGCCGGCAAAGCCCGGGATGCCGCGGCCGCGGCGGCAGTCTACGAGCAGGCGCTGACCGACTGGCAGCGGCTCGCCGATCTGATCCGCGGCCTGCCGCACTGAGCGCGGCACAGTGCCGGTCCGGCAGATGCCGCGCACTGCAGAGGCTGCGACAGCCGTTATGGAAGGTGCAGACGCTGCAGACAGCGCGGCCGCCGCAGGCGGTGCGCACGCCGAAGATTCGACGGACGAGGCAGACGACATAGACACTGCAGAGGGAACAGGGAAAAGATATGTACGAATTTCTGCAAATCACAGATTTGGCAGCGATGGCGCTGATGGTGGTGATCATGCTTTCCACCATTCGGCAGCAGCCTTCACGGGCGCAGACCGCGTTCGAAATCTTTGATTTCTTTGTCATCGTCTACCTGATCGGCATTCACCTCGAACTGGCACGCTCGCTGACAGCCGCGGAAGCGCTGTCCGGTCTGAGCATCCAGTATATCGGCATCGCCGGCTCCACTCTGTCGAGTCTCTGGTTCTGCTCGGAGTTCTGTCATCTGCGCCTGCCGCGCGCTCTCTACATCGTCATGGGAGTCGGGTTTGCCCTGGTGGTGACCGGGATCTTTACGGCGGAACATCATCATTTGTTTTACCGCGGCATGTACATCCGCTTTGACGACATCTACCCGCTGCTCGCAGTGCGGGGCGGCCCGTTCTGGTATCTCAACTATGCGCTGGTGATTTTTTCCATGCTGCTGATGCTGATCCTCTGTCTGACGCACTATCGCAGCAGTACGCATATTCAGAAGATCCGCATCCGCTATCTGCTGGCCGCACTCGCCATCCTCCTGACCGAATTTGCGCTGATTCTGTCCGGCACCTTCGGCAACCACAATCCGATTGCGATCCCGATGACCGCAGCGATGCTCTGCACGATGCTGGTAGTCGTCCGGCACGGATATTTCCAGAGCTTCCATTCGGCCGTCGACAACGCCTTCAACCACGGCAACGAAGGCCTGATCATCGTCGACGAAGAGAACATCATCATCTTTATCAATGAGCGCATCAGCAGTCTCTTTCCGCAGATCGGCCTCGGCGAGGACATCAACCAGCAGAAAGAAATCACCGCCATTCTGCGTCAGGAGCACGCGTACTATCACGCCGCGGACGGCGTCGACTACGAGCTGCGCGTTGAGGACATCAAGGAACAGGGCAGACGCATCGGCTTCATGCTCTGGTTTGTCGATCAGACGATGCAGCTGGAGACACTGCGCCGGCTCAAGGAAGCCGATGAAACCAAGACGCAGTTTCTGATGAAGGTCAGCCATGAACTGCGCACGCCGCTGAACACGGTACTGGGCATGAACGAAATGATCGCCCGTGAAACCGACAGCCCGCAGATCCGCAACTATACGGCGGAGATCACCACGGCGGTGGATAACATGGTGATGCAGATTGAGGAAATTCTGGACGTTTCCCGGCTCAGCAGCAAGACCGTGCGGCTGCAGGAACAGCCGTACGCGCTCGATGAAGTCCTCCGGAAAACCGATATCCTGATTCGCTCGCAGGCGGAGAACAAGGGCCTGGCGTTCACGGTCGAGCAGGAGAAAACGCTGGCTGGGCGGCATCCGGTTCTCTACGGCGACGGCGCCCATGTGCAGCAGATCCTCGTCAATCTGCTCTCCAACGCCGTGAAATATACGGATCAGGGCTGCATCCGGCTGACGGCCGGGCTGCGGCAGGAGAACGGAGTGCAGCTGCTGTGCTTCGCGGTGGAGGATACCGGCATCGGCATTCCGGAGGAGGATCAGCAGCGCATTTTCAAGAACTTTGAACGCGCGTACAATGCCGTGCAGAGCGGCAAGGGAGGCCTCGGACTCGGCCTCTCGATTGTCAGCAGCCTGACCAAAGCGATGCACGGCAGCGTAACGGTGAAGAGCACGCTCGGCCGGGGCAGTACCTTTACGGTGCTGCTGCCGTTCCTCGAAGTGGCCGAAACGGAACGGAAGGCCTTCCTTGCGGCGCACCGGGAGGCCGGCGGTGAAGCAGGCACCGGGGCAAAGCCGGTGCCGGCGCAGTTTTACGGCCGTACCGTGCTGGCGGTCGATGACAATGAGAAGAATCTGCAGGTGCTGGCGCATCTGCTGCGACGCACGGGCATCCATCTGGTGACGGCGGACGGCGGCGAGGAAGCGATCCGCCTCTGCCACCGCACCAGCTTTGATCTGATCTTCCTCGATCACATGATGCCCGCTCCCGACGGCATAGAAACGCTGCACCGCATTCGCGCGGACGCGGAGGGTGAAAATCACTATACCGACGTGGTGGCGCTGACTGCCAACGCTACGCCGGGGGCACGGGAGAAATATCTGCGCGAAGGTTTCGCAGATTATCTGGTCAAGCCGGTGCATCCGGAAGATCTTGAGGCGATGCTGGAAAAGTATCTGGAACACGCGGCGGCCGACGAGGCACGGGCGAACGCCGGCCGCGGCCGGACGGCGCCGGGCCGTGAAGAAGCGGCGGCGGGAGACGGAGCGGCAGAAACCGAAAGCGGCGAAGCGGCAGCGGGCAGCGGAGCGGCGGAGGGCGCACGCCGCACCCGTGAGTATGACGAAGATCGGATTCTGCATCGCCTGGAGCAGCACGGACTTCATGTGCAGGAAGGACTGCGCTATGCCGACGGCGACCGCCGTCTGTACCGGCAGCTGCTGGAGCTGTTTGTCTTCGAGCAGACGGAACGTGAGGAGAAACTGCGCGTGCTGTGGGAACCGCTGGCGGCAGACTTTCGTGCCGGCCGCACTTCGGAATCATCGCAGTGGAATGCGTTCATCGTTCAGGTGCATATCCTCGAAGGAGAAGCGTGCGGACTCGGCGCGGTCAGCCTGGGAGCACGCTTTGCCGAACTCGAACGCGCCGGCAGCGCCGCGGACGCGGCACAGATCGACGAAATGTACGAGGATATCATGCGTCAGTGGCGCCGGGCGGCCGTCGATATTCGCAGCTGTCTCTATTAGAGGCGCCTCTGCCAGGCGGCGACGGCGGCGCGCACACTGGTCTGGCTGCGCACCGGAATCTGCACGATGGAGCCGTCCGACATGATCAGATCGTTGGCCGGATTTTTGGCAACGTGATTGAGATTGATCAGAAAGCTGCGGCCGATGCGGAGAAAATTGGCGTTGTCCTGAAACTGCTCGTTGACCTGTGAGAGCGTGCCGGAAAAAGAAAAAGTACCGTGCACGGCGTGCAGGATGACGGTATGCGACGGACCGGTTTCAAAGAAGACGATATCGGCATACGGAACCGACATTGGCTCGCGTTCATAGCGGAAGGTGAACTTTTCCTGTGCCTTGCGGAAAATCGGCGTACAGCGCTCCATCGCCAGCTCGAACTGCTCGTGGTCATAGGGCTTGTGCAGGTAGAACAGGGCGTTGACTTCATAGCTGTCGACGGCGTGCTCCATCGACGAGGTGGTGAAGATCAGACCGCCGTCGTAACCGATCTGCCGCAGTTCCTTCGCCGTGTCCATGCCGTTGGAATCGTCCATAAAAATATCCAGAAAGATCAGCTCCGGCTGACGGCGGGCCTCCCGGTAGGCGGACAGCAGGTCGCGGCCGCTGCTGAAGGTCTGCAGCTGAAAGGGAATCTGTTTCTGTCGGGCATAGGCGCCGAGATAGTGCTGCAGCCGCAGCAGGTCGCTTTTGGTATCTTCGCAGAGGTAAATTAACATGGTGCACTCCGTCCTGTTTCGTACTTTCGGCAGCCGCATGCCGGTGCCGGTTCATTGCCTGTATCGCATGTCCAGTATACCATGGAATCGGGCGGCTGTGCGTTTTTTTCCGCATGCGGCGGCACCGGCCGGCGGGTAAAGATGCCGCAGAAGATGCCGCAGGGAGACGAAGCGGGCGTCGGTGCAGAGAACGAACGGTACGCCGCTGCCGGAGCGCTGCGAAACAATCAGGAAGAAACCGCGACAAATAGGCAAAAGCTCTTGCGATTGCGGCCAAAGTGGTTATGATATAACCATAGAACACCTATTACAGAGCGTTCGCATTATACCTCTTTTCACAACTAACGCTGAGCAGTACTCCTGCTCAGCGTTGGTCTTTCCGGACAATGCGAAGCTCATCAGCCGGCGCTGCAGAGGACGCCGGTTTACAGCAGAGGAAGAGTGTGGAATGACAGCGAATAAGAGAGACAGCGCGCTGCCGACGAAGGACAGGTTCGAGGCGGCAGCCGCATCGGAATCCAAATCGGGGTCCGCGCCGGAAGCTGCGGCAAAAGCGGCGCAGCGCAGCATCCGGGCGGCTGAAAGCCGTAAAGCCGGTATCGACGGCAGCGCTGTCGATGACAGAACTGCCGGTGCAGCCGGCAGAGAGCCGGGGAGCGAACCGCCGCTGGGCTTTCACTACAGTGCCAGCACGGCGGCGCTGGCTGCCGTGACCCGCCGAACCCGTCAGCTGGGTGAAGAGCGCGAAGAGGATCTGCGGCGGACCGAAGAGGCGGCCGAGCGAGCTCGGCAGACCGCTGTCGCCGAGGGCGAGGAATAGCGGCGGCTGTACCGCGCAGCAGGGGCAGGATCGCACCGGCCGCGGCGTGCCCTGAGCACGGGGCGGCGTCACTCACAGCGCGCAAAGAGCGCAGAGCCGCGGCGTGCTCCGAATGCAGAGCCGCGCTGACTGCGGCGTGCACAGAGCTGCATCGCACACTGTGTGCACAGTGCGAAAAGCTGTACTCTATGTGCTTCAGGCGTCCTGACGCACCCGGCGGGCAAAGTCGCGGGCGGCCTGTTCGTCCGCTTCGCTGGGATGCCCGATATGGAGGAAGGCAAATTTGCCGTGGCAGTAAAAATTGTCGGCGGCTGTTTCGATGCCGCTTCCTTCCAGTTCCGCACAGACCAGCTGATATACTTTTTTCGAAATCGCCGACGTCGCGAAGACGGCGACACGTCCGACTTTGTCCTTCTCCAGTGACTGCAGGAAGGTCGTTACCTCAGCATCGAGCCTGCCGCCGTAGAGCGCGGCGCCGAGAAAGAGCAGGTCGACCGGCTCCGTCAGCGGCTGGGGAATTTTTTTTGCGCGGCAGCCGCATTCTTCGGCAATGGCGGTGGCAATCTTCGCGGTATTGCCCGAACGGGAATAATAACGTACTGCTGTTTTCTGTCTTTCCATGTTGATCACCTGAAGCCGAAAGTCCTGCAGTCGGACTCGCGGCCTGTTCCTTTCCCTGCCGTATTATGTCTGCCGGCAGATTCTGTACTCCATGTGCGGCGGCCCTGCGGTGCGGGCGCTGCCGGCGAAGAGACCGCCCCGGCTGCCCGAGCCGGAATGTCTCTGCTGTTTTCTTTGTTTACTTATTGTAATCCGCTGTTCGCGCAGCGTCAATGCGGTGCGCGGAAGACGGGCTTCATGCCTCGGCGGAGGAGGGTCTGCGTTCTGCGGCGGAAGATGGCCTGCGTTCCTCGGCAGAGTGCGGCCTGCGCAGCTCGGCAGGAGATGGTCTGTGTCCTTCTGCGGCGGATGGCCTGTGTTCCTGTGCAGCGCGCGCCGGGTTCTTTCCGCGCGCGCCGGATCCGCTTTTTCCGGTTTCGCTGCTTTCGCCGTCGTCATCGCAGAGGATGCGGAAGTTGCGGCTCTTGCTCCAGATCAGATTCTCCTTTTTCATTTGCGCGATGGTGCGCATCATCGCCGAGCGGTCGACCATCAGATATTCGGCCAGCTGCCCGAGCGTGATCGGAATGGTAAAAGCGCGGTCCGGCGGCGCCTGCAGTTCTTTGGGAAGACGCTCCGCGCTGCGGGAGCGGATGTGCTTGAGGTAGACCAGCAGTTTGTCGCGAATGGAGTTCTGACCGAGGATCGACAGATGCAGCGACAGCTCCTGTGATTTCTGTGCCGTCATCAAAAAGAGATTGCTGATCAGCTGGCTGTGATGTTCGCAGAGCTGTTCGCAGGGCTGGATCAGATGCTGATAGTCGAGGAAGAGGACGGTGACGTCCGTGGCCGCCCGTACGGTGTATTCGAACTGATCCAGCGGCAGCGAGAACAGTTCGCCGAAGACGTCGCCGGCGCGGTAGTGCTCGAGAAGGAAAATTTCCCCATCCTCGTTGAGCACTTCGAGGCGCGCTTCGCCCTGGCGGAGAATGGCGACGCTGCGGGGCACGCCGGGCTGATAGGTGAGAATGATCTCGCCTTCGGCGCAGCGGCGGATCAGCGGTCGGAAGCAGGGGATGATCCGCTCCAGCGAATCGTCGCTGATATTGTCAAGCCAGTCTGCACGTTCCATCATTCATGCCTTCTTTCTGAAATAAACTTTCTGCTCCGGGCAAGCTTTCTGCGCGGGACAAGCGATCCGGCGTCCGGCTGCCCGGCGCGATCATATTGCTGCAAATTCGCTGCGTGGCGGCAGAGATGCATGCCGGCCGGCGCTTTCCGGCGGTTCGCGTCGGCTGCACGCGGCCGGCGGAGCCGCCGGAGGTGCCGGGGGATCGGCTGCGGTGCGTATATTTTTGAATATAATAAAAATATACCACAAAAAGTTGCAAATGTCACAGACAAGTTGCATTTCCGCTGGTAAACTGCAATCAACTCAAAGTTCAAACTATTCGTACAAACTTTGCCGGCTGCGGCCGGTGCCCGTGCCGCAACAGCGGGCGGAACCGCATCGGCAGTCAGCCGCAGACAGAGCGGAGAAGCGAAAAGCGCGCTTTTTCCGGATAAGAAGGAGGGTAAAATATGCTGTTTACCACAACACAGGCTCATGAAGACCTGCGGGCCAGCATCAGGGCGTTTGCGGAAGAGGAAATCAAGCCGATCGCCTTCAAGCTGGACCAGGAGAACGAATTCCCCCGCGAAGCCGTCAAAAAGATGGCGGCCAACGGGTGGATGGGCATTCCCTACGAGAAAAAGTACGGCGGCGCCGGACTGGATGTGCTCAGCTACGCCATCGCCGTGGAGGAACTGGCGCGCGTCGACGGCGGCGCCGGCGTCATTCTCTCGGCGCATACCTCGCTGGGCACCTATCCGATTGCCGCTTACGGCAATGAGGCACAGAAGAAAAAGTACCTCGTACCGCTGGCCAGGGGCGAAAAGCTCGGCGCCTTCGGTCTGACCGAACCCAATGCCGGCTCCGACGCCAGCGGCACCGAAACCACCGCCGTGCTCCAGGGAGATCACTATCTCCTGAACGGCGGCAAGGTGTTCATCACCAACGCGCCGGTCGCCGACATCTATGTCGTCTTCGCCGTCACTACGCCGAACATCGGCACCCACGGCATCAGCGCCTTCATTGTCGAAAAGGGCTGGGAAGGCTTTGAATTCGGCGATCACTACGACAAGATGGGTATCCGCTCCTCGTCGACGGCAGAACTGATCTTCAACGACGTCAAGGTGCCGAAGGAAAATCTCCTCGGTCACGAAGGCGAGGGCTTTAAGATCGCCATGTCGACGCTCGACGGCGGCCGTATCGGCATCGCCGCGCAGGCGCTGGGCATCGCCCAGGGCGCTTACGAACACGCCAAAGAGTATGCCCTGGAACGCGTCCAGTTCGACATGCCGATCGCCTATCAGCAGGCCAACCAGTTCAAGTTCGCCGACATGGCGATCAAGCTGCGCAACGCCCGCTACCTCGTCTATTCGGCGGCTGAGCTGAAGCAGGCGCACGAACCGTACGGCATGGAAGCGGCGATGGCCAAGACCTATGCCTCCGACATCGCCCTCGAGGTCTGCAACGACTCGCTGCAGATGTACGGCGGCAACGGCTTCCTCAAGGGCATGGAGGTCGAGCGCGCCTACCGCGACGCCAAGATCACCACGATCTACGAGGGCACCAACGAAATCCAGCGCGTCGTCATCGCCGCGCACATCCTCGGCAAGCCGCCGAAGACGACCGTGGCCGGCGCCAGAAATAAAGGCCCGATCACCGGCATGCGCAAGAAGGAAATCTTCGCCAAGGGTACGGCGCAGGAGCGTGTCGACCAGCTCGTGGAGGCACTCAAGGCGGACGGCTTTGACTTTACCGTGGGCATCGACCCGATGACGCCGATCGTCGACGCCGACCGCGTCGTTTCGGCCGGCAAGGGCATCGGCGAAAAGAAGAACATGAAGCTGATCGAGGATCTGGCCAGGCAGGCCGGCGCCGCCGTCGGCTCGTCCCGTCCGGTCGCCGAGACGCTGAAATATCTGCCGCTGGACCGCTACGTCGGCATGTCCGGGCAGAAGTTCACCGGCAACCTCTACATCGCCTGCGGCATCTCCGGTGCCGGCCAGCACCTCAAGGGCATCCGCGAAGCGACGACGATCGTCGCCATCAACAAGAACAAGAACGCCCCGATCTTCAAGAATGCCGACTACGGCATCGTCGGCGACGTCATGGAGATCCTGCCGCTGCTGACCAAGGCGCTCGACAACGGCGAGGAAAAGAAGCCGGCGCCGCCGCGCGTGAAGATGAGAAAGGCGACCATTCTCAAGGAGCCGTCGCACTGGACGACCTATGTCTGCAACGGCTGCGGCTACGAGTACGACCCGGCCGTCGGCGACGAAGAGGGCGGTATCAGTCCGGGCACGACGTTCGAGTCGCTGCCGGAAGAGTGGATCTGCCCGGTCTGCGGCGAAGAAAAAACCGCATTTATCGAAGTTGAAAAGGTTTCACATAAGGAGGACAAGTAATGCAGTGTGTAAGAAAAGTAACGGAAGACCTCTACTGGGTCGGAGCCAATGACAAGAGGCTGCATCTGTTTGAAAGCATTCACCCGATTGAAGACGGTGTATCCTACAACTCCTATCTGCTGCTCGACGAGCAGACCGTGCTCTTTGACACGGCCGACTGGTCGGTGGGCTGGCAGTTTACCGAAAACGTCGAGGCGGTGCTCGACGGCCGTCCGCTGGACGTGATGGTCATCAACCATCTGGAGCCGGATCACGCCGCTTCCATCAACGAGATCGTGCTGCGCTGGCCGAACGTCAAGGTGGTCTCGACGGAAAAGGCATGGATGCTGATGAATCAGTTCCGCTTTGACGTCGAGGAAAAGAATTTCATCCAGGTCAAGGAAGGCGACACGATGAAGTTCGGCAAGCACGAAGTCACCTTCGTCGCCGCGCCGATGGTGCACTGGCCGGAAGCGATGGTCACCTTTGACCTCACCAGCGGCGTGCTCTTCAGCGCCGATGCCTTCGGCTCCTTCAAGTCGCTCGACGGCGCGCTGTTCGCCGACGAAGTCGATTTCAAGGGCGAGTGGCTCGACGAAGCCCGCCGCTACTACACCAACATCGTCGGCAAGTACGGGCCGCAGGTCATGGCGCTGCTGAAGAAAGCTTCGACGATCGACATCAAGATGATCTGCCCGCTGCACGGTCCGGTGTGGCGCAAGGACATCCCCTGGCTGCTCGACAAATACATCCACTGGGCGACGTATACGCCGGAGGAGAAGGGCGTGCTGATCGCTTACGCCTCGATGTACGGCAATACCACGAACGCGGCGCAGATCCTCGCGGCCAAGCTGCACGAGAGGGGCTGCCACAACATCCACATGTACGACGTGGCCGAGACGCATGTCTCCTATCTGATCGGCCAGGCGTTCAAGCTCAGCCACATCGCCATCCTCTCGGTCACCTACAACCTCAACCTCTTCCCGCCGATGCAGAACTTCATCGACGACATGAAGCGGCTGAACATGCAGAAGCGCGTGGTCGGCGTGGTGGAGAACGGCTCCTGGGCGCCGCAGGCCGGCGATAAAATCTGCGGGGCCATGGACGAGATGAAGCAGATGACCGTGCTCAACGAGCAGGTGTCGGTGCTCTCTTCGCTCAACGACATGACCGCGAGCGAGCTCGACGGCCTTGCCGACAGCATCGTCGAATCGATGGATCAGGAATACTGATACGGACTCAGCAAACTCTCATTACCAAATACCCAATGCAGAAGCTGCCGCGGCGGATCGCAATGATTCGCCGCGGCGGCTGTTTTTGCGGGCGTTTGCGGGCCGGATCAGCGCCCGGCCGTACCGGCCAGATAGTTGACGAACTGCTGCGCGGTGCGGCCGGAAAAACTGCCGTGCTGCAGTTCCCAGGCGCGGGCCCGGCGCTCGAGCTCGTCCCGCGGCATCGTGATCTCCGGGCAGCGGGCGGCGAGGACACGGACGATCTCGAGGTATTCGTCCGGCGTCGGGGCGAAGAAGCCGATTGCCAGGCCGAAGCGGTCGGCCAGCGAGAGCTTTTCCTGCACCGTGTCGCTGCGGTGCAGATCGTCGTCGGATTCGTCGAATTTATCGCGCCAGCTTTCGCGGATCAGGTGGCGGCGGTTCGAGGTGGCATAGATCAGCACATTCTCCGGGTTCGGCTCGAGGCCGCCCTCGATGACGGCCTTGAGATATTTGTAGTCGGTCTCGAAATCCTCGAAGGAGAGGTCGTCCATTGTCAGGATAAAGCGGTAATTGCGGTTCTTGATCTCGTTGACGATGCGCGAGAGTTCCTTGAACTGGTGCTTGTAGATTTCGATCATCCGCAGTCCGTCGTCGTAGTAGCGGTTGAGGACGGCTTTGACGCAGGTCGATTTGCCGGTGCCGGCGTCGCCGTAGAGCAGCACGTTGTTGGCGCGGCGTCCGTGCAGGAAGGCTTCGGTGTTTTCACACAGCAGGCGCTTCTGGTCCTCATAGCCGACGAGATCCTCGAGGCGCACGTCGCTGGTGTTGGTGATCGGCTGCAGCAGTTCGCCGCGGGGATCGTCGCCGACCCGGAAGGCCTTGTTGAGGCCGAACTTGCCGACGCCGCAGCGGCGGTAAAAGCCGGTCACGCAGGCATAGAGTTCGTCGTCGCTTTCGGCTCGCGCAAAGGCATCGCTCAGCTCGCGGACCTTTTCGCTGACGTTCTTGTTGTAGATCTGCTCCTTTTTGACGACGGCATGGTAGTGGGTGATGATGCTGAAGCAGTTGATGTCGAGCACCTTTTCCAGAGGCGTGAAGTCGTAGTCGAAGAGCTGCTTGAAGATGCGGAAGTCACTGCGGGCAAAGGCGTTGACCGAGCCGTCGCGGGCGCCGGTTTTTTCCGCGACCAGCGTGAACGGCGTGATCGTCGCTGCCAGCAGATAGGCCAGGTAGTTGTGCCAGAGATTGCCGTCAAAGCCGTAGCGGGTGGCGAGCGCCAGCAGGCGGTGAATCTGTTCGAGGATCGCCGAGGTCAGTTCGCCGCGCTCGTAGTCGCCGCTCTCAAAGCGGCCGCAGAGGTCGGCCAGGCGGACGAGGATGCTGTCCTCGTCGAATTCACGGTAGATAATCAGCTGGGAAATCAAATTGCGCATTGCCG
Source organism: Anaerovoracaceae bacterium (assembly GCA_050953425.1). GTDB lineage: Bacteria > Bacillota > Clostridia > Peptostreptococcales > Anaerovoracaceae > RUG100. The sequence continues at coordinate 420,880 of JBMNMQ010000003.1, forward strand.
TTCTCCTTTGGTTTGTCTTCGGGTTCTGCCGCTATTATACTCCGGCCGCGGCGGCGATGCCATGTTTTTTCCTTCGTGCGCTGTTCGCTGCGCCGCGCGGCGGCGATGCCATGATTTTTCCTTCGTGTGCTGTTCGCTGCGCCGCCCGGCGGCAATGCCATGATTTTTCCCTTTGTGCGCTGTTCGCTGCGCCGCTCGGCGGCGATGCCATGTTTTTTCCTTCGTGCGCTGTTCGCTGCGCCGGCAGGAGCAAAGGCGGCTGCCGGAGGAGACTGCGGCAGAAGCGGCACAGAAACTGTGGTAAATCGTTGGTAAATTTGCGGCAGAAATTTAACGATCGGCATCAGTTTGAGAGTGATTTTTCCGCGGTTTCGTGGTATGGTAAGGATGGGCGGCCGTGCCGCCTGCTGACGATGCAGTTTTACGCACAGAAGGAGAGACCTATGGATAAAAAGATCACCGATACCATCACCTACGCAGGTGTCAACGATCACGATATCGACCTCTTTGAGGGCCATTATGCGGTACCGCTGGGAATGGCCTACAATTCTTATGTAATCAATGACGACAAGGTGGCGGTGATGGATTCCGTCGACCAGAGAAAATGCGAGGAGTGGCTGACCAACATCGCCGCGGCGATCAAGTGCGACCGCCCCGATTACCTGATCATCCAGCATATGGAGCCGGATCATTCCGCTTCCCTGGCGACGTTCCTCAAGACCTATCCCGACACGACCGTGGTCGGCAACAAGAAGACGTTCAAGCTGATCTCCCAGTTTTTCCCGGATATGAAGATTGCCAGCACGCTGGAAGTGGAGGACGGCGATACGCTCAGCCTGGGACAGCATGAACTGACCTTCTACTTCGCACCGATGGTGCACTGGCCGGAAGTCATGATGACGTACGACGCGAAGGACAAAGTTCTGTTCTCCGCCGACGCCTTCGGCAAGTTCGGCGCCAATGACGTCGAAGATCCGGAGGGCTGGGCCTGCGAAGCCCGCCGCTACTACTTCGGCATCGTCGGCAAGTACGGCAGACAGGTGCAGAATGTGCTCAAGAAGGTCGCTCCGCTGGAGATCAAAACCATCTGCGCGCTGCACGGCCCGGTGCTGACCGAGAACATCGACGAGTACGTCAGCATCTACGACACCTGGTCGAGCTACACCGCCGAATCGGACGGCATCTGCATCTGCTACACCTCGGTCTACGGCCACACCAAAGAGGCGGCCCGGCTGCTGCACGACGAACTGGTGAAGCAGGGCGTGCCCAAGGTGGCCCTCAACGATCTGGCGCGGTCGGACATGGCCGAGTGCGTCGAAGATGCGTTCCGCTATGACAAGCTGGTGCTGGCGACGACGACGTTCAACGCCGACATCTTCCCGTATATGAAGGAATTCATCGCCTGGCTGACGGAGCGCAACTACCAGAAGCGCACGATCGCTTTCATTGAGAACGGTTCCTGGGCGCCGATGGCGACGCGCATCATGAAGGAAAAATTCGCCGATTCCAAGGACATCACCTTCGCTAAGAACAACGTCACGATTCTCTCCGCGCTCAGCGACGAGAACCGCGAGCAGCTGCGGGCGCTGGCCGAGGAACTGGCGGCCGACTACAAGAAGGTGGAGGTCGAGGAGAGCGCCAGGATCGATCCGACGGCGCTGTTCAAGATCGGCTACGGCCTCTACGTGGTGACCTGCAATACCGGCGAAAAATATAACGGCCAGATTGTCAATACGGTTTCGCAGGTGGCCAACAACCCCGACCGCATTGCCGTCAATATCAACAAGACCAATTTCTCCGCCGACGTGATCCGCAGAACCGGCGTACTGAACGTCTGCACGCTCAATGAGCAGGCACCGTTCCAGATCTTCCGGCACTTCGGCTTCCAGTCCGGCCGCGATGTCGACAAATTCGCTGACTTCGAGCACTACGATCTGGCTTCCAACGGCGTGCCGTATCTCAACAAATATGCCAACGGCTATATTTCGCTCAAGGTCTTCGACACCGTCGATCTCGGCTCGCACTGGATGTTCCTCTGCAACATCACCGAGGCGGCGGTTCTCAACCAGGTGGAGACGATGACCTATACGTTCTACCAGAAGAACGTCAAGCCGAAACCGCAGGAGAAGGTCAAGGGCTGGGTCTGCAACATCTGCGGCTATGTCTACGAAGGCGAAGAACTGCCCGAAGACTTTATCTGCCCGCTGTGCAAGCACCCGGCAAGTGATTTTTCCAGGATCGAGTGAGGCCGGACTGATTCCGGCTTGATTCCGGCCTGCATCCGCCCCGGGCGGGACGGCAGAAAACAAAGAGAACAGACAGCAAAAGGGACTGATGAACGGGCAAAGCTGCGCGTCGATCAGTCCCTCGTTTTTTCGCGGCCCCTGCGGTGCCGCGGCCCGGCTTTTCCCTCTGCCGTCCTGGAAACGGCTAGAAGAGCCGGAAGCCTTGGATCCACATCTTCATGTCGGCGGGTTCCATCAGGCGCCGGAACAGGGATCTGCTGTTCTCTTTCACGGGTATCACCTCTTTCTTAACTTTATCTTACCCACCCGGCGGAAAAGTACAAGGGCAAAAAACTGTATTAGTTTGCTGACTTTTCCGGCCTTATTATTCGCTGTCTGCGGCGCTGCCGAGGTACTGACGATCGGTGCGGGGCAGCCGGCCATGGATTTGTGAAGAAGTTTTTGCGAGCGGGCTTCCACAGGCTGGCCGCGCTGACATTTCGTGACAAGCCGCGGCCGGCGGGATATAATAATAACAGGAGTATCGGCGGCGGACAATGCCGCACACCGGGGCGCTGCCCCGGAGAAAGGAGGGAACGAGATGGGATTTCTCGGTGAAGATATCAGGAAACTGGGCTTTGGCCTGATGCGCCTGCCGAAGAAGGACGGCGCCATCGATCTGGAGCAGACCAAGAAGATGGTGGATCGCTTCCTCGAAGAGGGCTTTACTTATTTCGATACGGCGTGGGCCTACGAGGGCAGCGAAGAGGCGATCCGCAAGGCGCTGGTTGAGCGCTATCCGCGCGACAGCTTCCAGCTGGCGACAAAAAACGCGGCCTGGATCAACTGCAAGACGGCCGACGAGGCCAAAAAGCAGTTCGACGTTTCGCTGGAGCGGACGGGGGCCGGTTACTTTGATTTCTATCTGCTCCACAATCTCGGCGAGACGCGGACGAAGATTTTCGATGACTTCGGCATCTGGGATTTTCTCGAGGAGAAAAAGCGGCAGGGGCTGATCCGGCACCTCGGCTTTTCCTTCCACTCCAATGCCGATGATCTCGAGCAGATTCTCGGCGCACATCCGGAGACGGAGTTCGTACAGCTGCAGATCAACTACGGCGACTGGGAAAATCCGGCCGTCGAGTCGCGCCGGTGCTATGAAACGGCGCGGGCGCACGGCGTGCCGATCATCATCATGGAGCCGGTCAAGGGCGGCATGCTGGCGACGCCGCCGGAGGAAGTGCAGCAGCTCTTCCGCGAGGCAGAGCCGGAAGCCAGCTGCGCCAGCTGGGCGCTGCGCTTTGCCGCCGACCTCGACGGCATCATCACGGTGCTGTCGGGCATGAGCAGTCTCGAGCAGATGGAGGACAATCTTGCGGTGATGAAGTCCTTCCACGGTCTGACGGAGAAGGAGCGCGGCGTGATTGCGCAGGCGCAGCAGGCGCTGGCGAAGATCCCGCTGATCCCCTGCACGACCTGTGATTACTGCGCCAAGGTATGTCCCTGCGACATCGGCATCTCCGGCAGCTTCACGGCGATGAACATGCTGCTGCTCTACGGAAGCCGCCGGGCGGCGATCGACCAGACGGGCTGGCTGATCGACGGCCACGGGCGCAAACCTGCGGGCGACTGCATCAAATGCGGCCGCTGCGAGCAGGCCTGCCCGCAGCACATTTCCATCCGCAGTGAGCTGGAGCGGGTTCGACACGCGCTGGTGGCGGACGTCACGATAGAGGATCTGCAGAAGAACAGCACCTTCCCGGTCGGCGGGGAGAATACGGAATACGCCCGCTATTTTCAGGGCACGAGTTATCTCAATATGCTTTCACTGGAGCAGGTGCCCGTCGGCAATGTGACGTTTTCGCCGGGCTGCCGCAACAACTGGCATATTCACCATGCCGCCGCCGGCGGCGGGCAGATGCTGCTGGTTACGGCCGGACGCGGCTGGTACCAGGAGTGGGGCAAAGAGGCACAGCCGCTGATGCCGGGCGAAGTGATCCATATTCCTCCCAACGTCAAGCACTGGCACGGTGCGGCGCGGGATACCGCGTTCCAGCATCTGGCTGTCGAAGTGCCCGGCGAAGAGACGTCGACGGAGTGGTGCGAGGCGGTCAGCGATGAAGAATATGAGAAGCTGACGGATTGATCCGGCGCCCCGGCTCTGCGCCCCGATCCGGCGCTCCGGCTTGATGTCCCGATCCGCCGCCCCGGCTTGATGTCCCGATCCGCCGCCCCGGCTTGATGTCCCGATCCGCCGCCCCGGTCCTGCGGCGGTTCACAGCTGCCCGCGGTCAGGATAAGATCGAAGACGGAGAGGAAAATCGGAGGCATAAAACGGGCACAGGCAGGGGGAATATTCGGGCATACGCACCCGGATTTTTCCGGCCGTTTTTGGGTTTTTTGGATATTCTCAAAAAAATTTAAATATTCAGTTGATTCCGACAATATTGAGGTATATACTTTATGTATACAAGAGTGATGTGCTGCGTTCATTTCAAAGGAGGGTATACAGGGTAGAGCCGGAACTGAAATACAGGAGGGGAACCCATGAAATATGTCAGATCACCATCCGAAGGGATGTGCTGCGTACGCGTGGCGTTCAATAATCGTGAAATCGTCGATATTTTCCGTCGGCAGGGGGTGCCGCTCGACCGCGGCGAAGTGCAGTTTGACTGGATCACTCTGGAAGAAGGACTTTACATGCTGCCGCCGCAGCAAAATCATGAGCTGGAATGGCTGCAGGAGTATTGTTATCTGGCCCGCGGAAAGTCGCTGCCGGTGAATGAAAGACAGCTCAATAACATCCTCATAGAGCTGGACGACAATGCCGAGGAGATCCGGGATGCGCAGCAGGGCTGCAGAGTGGAAATCATCCGCATTGGCAGCGAGGATGACAGCGGCTGCTACGATGTATATCGAAAATCGGCGCAGGGTAAAGTAAAAGAAGAGCACTTCGGTCCGGCGGATATCGGCTCCGATCCGGCGCTGCACAGGGAATTTGCCGCAGCCTGCCGGGAAGCCTGCTGCGATCGCGTGGTGGAGCTGGCGCGCGAAGGGGGACGCGGTGCGAAAAAGCCCCGTCAGACCGCCCGGAACAGCCGCCCCTCCGGCAGGGACAAGGACGCCGCGGATGCGCCCGCGGGCACGACAGCGAAGTCGTCCCGCACACCCGACATGTGGGAGAAAATCGCTTCTCTGAAAACGGAGGAGGACAAACTGCGGACGCTCTCCGCCGAGCTGCAGCGACGCTATGCCGACCGCAAGGCGGCGACACTGCGGCAGGTCAAGGATGAAAACAAGGATCTGCCGATCACTTCGCTGAGTGTGCTGGCGGGTCGCGTTTACGGAGAAACCGCCAAACAGTGTCTGGTACGCATCGGTGTGGTCAAGTAGACAGCCGGGCCGGCGTCCGGAGTAAAAGGATCAAGAACAAAACAGGCAGCCCGCCGGTCGCTCTGCGGCCTTTGGCGGGCTGCTGCTTTTGTGCGGCTTGCGTACCGGTGCGGGAACGGAGCACCGTCCGGAACGCCGGTCGGCGCGGATTCCGGGCCTGCGTCGGCGCGGATTCCGGGCCTGCGTCGGCGTGGATTCCGGGCCTGCGAGTTGCAAACGGCGGAACATTCGTCTATAATCGTAGCTGGCCGCATTGCGCGGCCGTCATCGTTATGACAGCAGCGATGCAGCGTCGGATAAGCAGCAGCATCGGAGTATTCAATCGGAGTATTCATATGAAGGTCAACAATCGCAAACTGCACCGCAACGACCCCTGCTGGTGCGGGAGCGGGAAAAAATACAAGCAGTGCCACATGCGCTTTGACGAGCGGCTGCGCGCCTTTGCCAATGACGGCTGTGAAGTGCCGGATCACACGTTGATTAAGACAGCGGCGGAAATCGAGGGCATCCGCCGCAGCGGCAGAGTCAACATTGCCGTTCTCGACGCCGTCGGCGAAGCGCTGCATCCGGGCATGAGCACCGGGGACATTGATGATATCGTCCGCGAGGTGACGGCGGCGCATCACGCGATCGCGGCGCCGCTCCATTATGAAGGCTACCCGAAGAGTGTCTGCACCTCGGTCAACGATCAGGTCTGCCACGGCATTCCCGACGCGTCGGTGGTCCTGCACGAAGGAGATATTGTCAACGTCGACGTCTCGACGCAGTACGAGGGATTCTTTTCCGATTCCTCGCGCATGTTCTGCGTCGGTGAGGTCTCTCAGGAAGCGGCCGACCTGGTGCGGATCACGAAGGAATGCGTCGATATCGGCGTGCAGCACGTCCGACCCTGGACGTTTCTCGGCGATCTCGGCGACGCCGTGCACCGGCACGCGCTGGAACACGGCTGCAGTGTCGTCTGGGAGTACGGCGGACACGGCATCGGGCTCGAATTTCACGAAGAGCCGTTTGTCAGCTTTGTCAGCAAGCCGGGTACGGAGATGCTGATGGTACCGGGGATGTCCTTTACGATCGAGCCGATGGTCAATCTCGGCGGCGATGAAGTGGTGCGGGATGAAGAAAACGGCTGGACAGTCTATACCGTCGACGGCAGCCTGTCCGCACAATGGGAAGTGCAGGTGGTGGTGACGGAGGACGGCTGCGAGATCGTTGCCTATTGATTACTGTCCGTCTGCCTGATCCTCGCCGTTCCGCAGATAGGCGGCGGACATTTCCCGCGCGATCTTCCGCATCTGCTCGATCACTTCGGCGGGGGCGGCAATGCGGACGCCGCTTCCCAGAGCGATGATCCAGCTGAGAAACTGACGGCTGACGGCGACGTCGACGACGGCCGTGAAGAGATGCTGCGCCTCCTGCCCGGTGTCGCAGTAAAACAGTACATCCTTGCCAAAGCGGTCGATCAGCACGCCGGCCAGCTCCTCCCTGCAGACGAGGGTGATTTTTTTCTGTTCGCCGCCGTACATGCCGAAGATGCTCTTGGTGTAGGCGGAAATACTGAAATCCTTGAAATGCTCGGCGCCGCAGCGGGGTGCATCGCTGATCTCGATGCGGAGCATCTTGTCGACGCGGTAGTGCTTGATCATCTCCGCCGTGTGGTCGTAGCCGACCAGATAATAGTTTTCATCGTCCCACATCAGATACCAGGGACTGATGTCGTAGCGGGCGCCGTCGTGGCGCAGCACCATTTCTTTTTTGACGTTCCACTGGAAATACTGAAAGCGCACGCGGCGGTTTCTGTTGATCGCGGTGTGCAGCTCGTCGACGTTGTAATAGATGCTTTCGTTCAGCGTTTTGACGCGGTTGGTGATCAGCACCTGGCGCTGCAGCTGTCGGGCCTGATGCACGCTGACCAGCTGCTCCAGCTTGCCGATCAGCTGCTGCGACTTTTTTTCCGAGATGAATTTGGCTGACTGCACGGCGTCGACCAGCAGCTTTAGTTCGGGCAGTTCAAAATCACGGCTGCCGATATAATAGCGGTAGCTGCGGCCGTGTTTTTCGCCGATGATATCGAGACCGAAATCCCGCAGCACATCAAGATCCTGATAGATAGCCTTGCGGTCGGCGGTGATGTCGTACCGCTCCAGTTCGGTGAGAAGCTCGGTCATGGTCAGGCCGTGGTCCTCATCTGTCTGCTGCAGCAGAATCTGCGACAGACAGAGCAGTTTCTTTTTCTGTCCGCTTGGTTTTGTCATCGTTCCCTCTCCTCCTGCCGCATTCTCAAGCCGGCGGCTGCCGGCCGTACAGCCATGATAGCATATTCTCAGGCGGAAAGAAAGCTGCACGGAGCGATGAGGCGGACAGATGATGCGGACGGCACGCGGAGCGATGATGCAGGCAGCAGCCAAAAAGCCGTGCAGGCGCTCCGGCAGAGAAAGAAGAGACGGCGCGCGGACGGGATCCGAAAAGCCGCGCGCAGGCGGACAAAAAAATTGCGAAAAAAATTCACCTTTTCAGTTTGCTTTCAGGAAATGGCGTTATAGTACCACCATCAAATCTATTTCATAACATCCTCTCATTCATTTCACACTCATTCAGCAAGACCTGCTCCGGCAGGTCTTATCTTTTCCGGTACGCACTGTTCGATCCGCAAAGAGAGGCGGGCTGCCCTGCTTTGCGCACCGCGACGCTGCGGCAGAGCGGTGCGTGACGACGGCCGCAATGCGATTCGGAAATCGCCGCCGGCCGCGGCGGACAAAGCGATGAAAAAGATGCCGGCGGCCGCCGTTTTCGGGGCGGCGCCATGTAGATGTTTTCAGTGGTTTGTGCGATAATAAAATGTAACGGAACGCACAATGCGCGAAACCGTTTTCAGCCAGAGGAATATCCATGAAATACGAAGAACGGAATCAAAACAGTGAGTACAGCAGAGCGGATGCGGCGGCGTCCGGAACACCGGAAGATGTGAAGATCGAGGCAGAACAGCCGGCGGAACGCGGCCCGGCCGTCGAAAAAAACACGGCTGCCGCAGCTGAGGAAGCGGCTGCGTCGACGGCAGAACAGACGGCCGACCCGGCGGCCGCGGGGACGAATGCCGCTGGCGGCGCCGCTTCCGACGGCACCGCTTCCGCATCCGCGGAGCAGAGCGAAGCGGCCGAAACGGAAGATTTCATTGCGCGGCTGCTTACTTATTATCGAGACTGTCTGCACGCCGAAGCGGTGCACGGTGTGGAGGCGCCCCTGGCCGGCGCCGGCGCGCCGCAGTATCTGCGGGTGGAGTCCATTCCTTCCGATGCGGCTGCCGCGGCCGCCATCGGCGGGGACGAACGAGCCTGGCTGCAGCAGATGCAGGCACAGCCGCACCGGAAAATCCTATTCGGCTACCCGGTGCTGCTGCGTCGGGGTCTGGACTGGACGGACAGTGCCGACCGCTTTCGCATTGCGCCGGTTTTCCTCTATCCGGTGCGTCCGGACGGCTCGGTGGATTTGACGGCGCGGCCGCTGATCAACCCGGCCGTGATCAGGCATTACGTCGGCGGCGGCCGGGAAGCCATCGACCGCGAAATCATTTCCCTGGAAAATGATCTGCAGCTGCATGGACGAACGGCTCCGCCGCTCGAGACGCTGGTCGGACAGCTGCGCCGCAGCCGCTCCTGGGAGTGGCGGGATATTCTGCGTCCGTCCAGTCTGCGCCGCGACCGCATCGACTGGATCGAAAAGGCCGGCATTTAAAACATGGCCGTCTATATCGGCGTCGAAGCGGCGGACACCCACGACAGTCTGCAGAAAGAACTGCAGGCCATGCTGCAGCTGCCGGCGTCGGCTTTTCACGGCACGGCGCTGTGGGACTGGGCCAAAGCAGGCTGCGAACGCACCGGCGCGGCCGAGGGAGAAGCGGCAGCAGCCGCGCCTGCGCAGGCACCCGATGATCTGCCGCTGCTGGAACCCGTGCCCCTGAACTGGGAACAGCGGGAGGCTCTGCGCAGCGCCATGATGAATCCGCTGACGCTGGTTACAGGCGCGCCGGGCACCGGCAAGTCGCAGACGGCTGCGGATGTGCTCATCAATGCCGTGTACCGCGGCAAATCGGTTCTTTTCGTCGGCCGCTCGGGCCGCTCTCTGGAATCATTGCTGCAGCAGATCCCGACGATCGGCAGTGTTCCCTGGCGCACGTATCCCGGCGACCCCGAAGAGGACCCGGGCAGACTGCTGGACCGGCTTCTCAATGCGGCTCGCAGCGCCCGCAATCCCGAACAGCTGCAGGCTCTGCGGCGGGAACTGGAGAGCTGCCAGCAGCGCATTCGCCAGTGCGCGCTGGACATGCTGGAGTATATCAATCTGCGCAATGATGTCGACGCTCGCCAGCGGCAGCTGGAACCGTACCGGGCACGGTATGCGGAGGCCTTTCGGCCCGATGCGGCCATCAACGTGCGCAGCCTGGAATCGCAGTGGCGGGAGTATACGCAGATCAAGGAAGCGCTGAACTGCACCCATCGGCCGTTCTGGGCCCGTCTGCGCTGGAAGAAAAAGAAGGCGGAGCTGCTGGCACAGGCACAGACACTGACCGAGGGACTGCTCCCCCTCTACTGTCTGGCCGGACTGGAGGCACCACGGACGGAAACGGCCGTCGAACAGCAGGACATCAAGCTGACGAGCGGGAAAATGACGCGCGCTCTGCGCAACCTGAAGGCGATTCTCTCCTGTCAGGAGGACGGTGAGCGTCTCGGCGAAATGCTGCCGTTGGAAGATCTGATGCAGCGGCGCGAAGAAGCGCAGGCCAGATACTGCCGCCTGTCGGCCGAATACTGGCGGCGCTGGCTGGCGGATCAGGCCGCATGCATTGAACCGGAAACGCTGCGCGAGATGACGGTACAGCTGAGCAGCCGCAATCTGCTCGACGGTTATCCTTCCTCGGAAGCGTCCGTGCGCAGGCGGGAGACGGATCGGGCGCTGGAGAAACTGCTGCTCGATCACGTGCGCTGCCAGATGGTTTCACCGGAGGAGGCGCGGCAGCAGCTGCCGCTGACGCCCGGCGCCTACGATCTGCTGGTGATCGACGATGCCGGCTTCTGCACGGTGCCGGAAGTTCTGCCGCTGCTGCTGCGAGCCCGCCGGGTCGTCGTCTTCGGTGACCGCAGCAGCGATCTGGAACGGCCGGCGCTGTCGCGGATTCGCGATGCCAATCTGATCCGGCAGTACGGGATCCGCGATTTTTCCTGGGCCTATACGACTTCGTCGCTGCTGCTGCTGGCGAACAGCCGCGGCGGCCGGTCGGTTTCGCTGCAGGAAAATCATCGCAGTCATCCCGATATCTTCGCCTTTGCCGAAAAGGAATTCTACCATCGCAGCAGCGGTGCGGAGGAGACAGATCACAAAGCACGGGCAATCGTCGTCACGCCGCCGTCACAGCTGCGGATTCCACCCGGCCGGCAGTCGCAGCCGGCGCTCTTCTGGACCGATGTGCACGGCACCATGCTGCCGGTAAAGGACGGCTCGGCCCGCAACGACGCCGAAGCAAAGGCTGCCGCCGCGGCGCTGCGGCGTCTGTATGAGCAGGAGTATCGCGGCACCGTCGGTATCACGGCCCTGTTCGGCGCACAGATCCCTGCACTGCGGGAGCAGATCGCGCAGGCCTTTGACTCAGAGGTACAGCAGCGCGATATGGAGGAGCGCTTTGGACTGCGCATCGGTACGCCGGCGGAGCTGGCCGGAGAGGAATTCGATGCGGTGCTCTTTTCTACTGTGATTACCGCCGGGCCGGAGAAACAGCTGGTCAACGGGCTGCGCCGCAAAGCGCAGCAGTGCTGTGCTGCCGTCACCCGGGCCAGGGCCGCGCTGGAAATTTTCGGCGACCGGGCGTTCTGTGCTGACTGCGGCGTGCGATATCTGGAAGATCTCTCCGCCTACGCCGACAGTCTCGCCGACCGATATCAGCGTCGTCGTGCGGCGCGCGACGAATCGCGCCGCTTTGCGGAAAATATGACCCGGCGGGTCGAAACACCGGCCGCAGAGAACGCGGCGCATCCGGCGCAGACGCCGGAAGTTTTGCCCGCGGAGGACGGAGAAACCGATTCCGCGTCCGGACGTGCCGCCGCAGAGGACGACACCGCGCCGACACTCGATGAGCTGCGCAAAAGGCTCTATCTGGCGCTGACCGAGGCCGGCCTGACTTTGATGCCGAATTATCCGGAAGCGGAATATGTCATCGACATGGCGCTGATTGACGCCAAAACGGATAATGGAGAGCGGAAGGCGCGCCTCGCCATCTTTGTCGATCCTCTCTGGGGCGAACCGTGGACTTCCGAATACTGCTATGCGGAACAGCTGCGCATTACGCGGCTGCAGTCACTGGGATGGGATGTTGTTACCTTTCTGGGCGGGCAGATTCGCGACCGTCTCGAGGACTGCGTCGAGATAGTCCGCTTTTGGAGCGAGGTGGAGTAGGAAAGCGGGGCGGCGGAGCTACTGCGCCTCCTCTTTCTGCGGTACCCGGATGGTGATCGCTTCCTGCGCGACGTTGATCTCCACCTGATCGGTGTCGCCGCCGAACTCCCCGTCCAGCGTCCACGCCGTATTGTCGTCGCTGACGCAGACGGCGTGAGAAATCGTGTGGTATTCGATGTATTTATTGTCGAGACGGCCGGCCAGCAGGGCGTTGAGGATCAGCGGGATTTCCAGCACCGTGGTCGGTGCCTTGATCAGCAGCATTTCAATTTTGCCGTCATTGAGACGGACATCTTCCGCACCGGGCAGATCGACGCCGCCGATCGAGACCGCATTGTAGAATGCACCGAAAAGGTAGTCTTCTTCCACTTCGAAGGAGTCGGCAGTGATGCGCATATGCGACCGGTAATTGATGTGCTTTGGCAGCGTGCCGATGGCGTGCAGGACGTAGGCGGCGTGCCCGAGCACGTTCTTGAAATTCTGGTTGGTCGTGTAGCTGATGGCGGAGAAAGCGCCGAAAGCAGCCACGTAATTGAAAAATTTTTCATTCCAGCAGCCGATGTCATAGGAGAAATCACGTCCGGAGATGATGGTGTCGCAGGCCTCGGAAATTTCCGTCGGGATCTGTACCCCCTTGGCGAAATCATTGGTGCTGCCGGCGGGGAGGTATCCGAGCGTGGGCCGCTTGTCGAGATGCATCAGGCCCGTGATAACATGATTGAGGGTACCGTCGCCGCCGCCGCAGACCACCAGATCGAACTCTTCGGCTCTCTCGGCGATGATCCGCTCCGACATCAGATCCTCGTCGGGGAGGATCGGGTAGACAGTCGGTTCCCAGCCGGCGACCGCGAATTTTTCTATGATCTGATAAAGGCTGTCGCTGATGAGACCGGTACCGGCAACGCCGTTGACCAGAATCAAAACTTTCTTCTTCATCGGTTTTCACCACTTTCCCGCGGCATGCCGCAGCAGTCTGGCTGTGGCCTGCAAGTTAACAATAGTTTAATTATAGCGTGACGACCGGGGAAAAACAATTTACAAAATGTGCGCTCTGTCGGTACGCTGTCGGCGCTGTCGGCACGCAGCCGGCCCGCCCGGCAGCGGGAAAAGCGCCCGCAGACTGCGAAACCGGCACCCGTGATCCGCCGCCGACCGGCTCGACGGCGGGCGGATGACGTTTCGCGAACAAGAAATTAATGGGAAAAACGCCATTTAATCAAGGCGATGATAGATTCTGTTAATTATCTAATATTTTACATTTGCACTTGTTTTCTCCAAATAGTTCCTGTATAATAACAACCTGAGTTTGAGTCAGGGCGATCCGCGGGATGCCGCCCGCGGGGCGCACGTCTCCATGACGGCTGCCCCGCAGGCACAGAGCGCGGGATCTGCCCGCCGAATAACTCAGCTATCTGCTTTAGCAGGGCCCCCGTATCTATTGCACACACCTTTCTCAACGGGGGCTGTTTTATTTCCGGCAGTCGTCTTTCCGGCGCGGCATCCGCCTCCTTCGATGTGCATGCCCGGAGTTTCGGCGTTTCAGAAATTTCAAAAAACTGTTTGAAGCGGGAGAACTGTGGTAAAAAAACAACATCATTAATCCTCCACTCTTTTCAAGACATAACGGTAATAGAAGGAAGCTGCCGCGTTGAACCGACGCGGCAGTCTCTTTGTTCGCGGCTCTCATCGCATTTTCCCGCGGCATCGGGCGGCTGTCCGCGCCGTGCATGCGGCGGAAGGCGGCGTGCAGCGCTTTGTCTCCGCCCCGCAGGAGCGGTATGCGGCGGCAAATTCCCCGTTAGGGCTGGTATTGCGGCGCCGCCTGACATATAATGAAACAAGCCGGCATATGAACGAAGGCCGGCGCGGCAGCGCCGGCAGCAAGGGAGAAACGGAAACCATGACTATATCAATAGAGGAAATGGCCGCACGCTTTGCGGCCAACCGTACTGTTCTGACAAAAGCCGTGCGCTGGCTGGATCCGTACGCCTATGCGCTGGGTGCGGCGCAGCTGGCGTGCCTGGGGCTGGAAGCGGACGGTGCGCGGATTCGCGAGTGGGACCGGCGGCTGAAAAAGAGCGCCGGCGCGTTTTCCGTATTCAGCGGCAGCGAACGGCTGATGGCCGTCTGTGAGCTGGCCGCGGCGCGGGATCCCGAGGCTGCGATGCAGCAGCTGCTGGCGGCGGCCGAGGCGCTGCAGGCGGAACTGCCGAAGAAAAAGCAGCTGGCTTTGCTGGCGGCCGTGCTCGCCGATCTCGAGCCGCCGGAACGCTATGCCGCTGCGGCGGCGCGGGTGCGGGAGATCCTGGACCAGATGCAGGGAGCCAGCGAACTCTTTCGCCGCGACGATTTCTATGCGGCGATGCTGCTGTCGCTGTCCGGTCAGCGGCCGCAGGGCATTCTGCACGATGTCCTGCGCTGCAACAAGCTGCTGCAGGAAAAATATGATTTCGGCGGACAGCTGCAGTACCTCTGCTGCGTGCTTGCCCTGTTCGAGGGCTCCGCGGAGTCGCGCTGCGCGCAGGCGGCGGCGATGTACAAGGAGCTGCTGAACAAGAGCAAAAACTACGGGCCGGCCCGCAATATGGCGGGGCTCGGACTGCTCGCTATGTTTCATACCGAGGGCGATGATCTGGTGGAGGATCTCAGCGACATGTACCGACGTCTCTTTGAGATGAAGGGCTTTGGCACCCGCGGCATCGGCGCCAAAACGCACTTCCTCTTCGCGGCACTGCTGCTGCTGGGCGTCTATCAGCGGGACGAACTGCTGGCGGCGCAGCACGCGGCAGAGAATGCAGAACCGCTGTCCGAGGACAGCGCGATGGCGCGGCGGCTGCTCGATATCCAGCTGCTGAGCGTGCCGGCCTGCGTGCATCTGGTCGCGGCCGGCGGTGCACCGGGAAGCAAGCCGGTGCGCGACTGAAGAAGGCGTCCGCACGGCGGGCAATTCCCGGCAGAGCATCGGGTGTTCGACCGGCAGGGCATCGGGTGTTCGACCGGCAGAGCATCGGGTGTTCGACCGGCAGAGCATCGGGTGTTCGACCGGCAGAGCATCGGGTGTTCGACCGGCAGGGGATCTGTCTTGACCGGCACGGTCGTTTGGAATATAGTAGAAACAAAACATTTGAGAGGGTCGAAAGAAAGGATCGTAACAAAGAATGCCGATTACAAAATACCTGGAGAGAAACGCGGAAAAATGGCCGAACGATACGGCGCTGGTGGAACTGAATCCGACGATCACCGTGCCAAAGCTGACCACCTGGAAGGAATACGAACTGATGCAGCCCGGCAACATGGGCCCGTACCGGCAGGAGATCAGCTGGCGCATCTTTGATGAGAAGGCCAACCGCGTGGCCAATACGCTGCTCTCCCGCGGCGTCGAAAAGGGCGACAAGGTCGGCATTCTGCTGATGAACTGCCTCGACTGGCTGCCGATCTACTTCGGCATCCTCAAGACCGGCGCCCTGGCCGTGCCGCTCAACTTTCGCTACGATGCCGAGGAAATCGAGTACTGCGTCAATCTCGCCGACGTCGAGGTGCTCTTCTTCGGTCCGGAATTCATCGGCCGGATCGAGGAAATCGTCGACACTCTGCAGCAGCGGCGGCTGCTCTTTTACGTCGGACCGGCCTGCCCGACGTTTGCGGAAAACTTCATTCTCGAGTCCGCCAACGCTTCCAGTGTGGCACCGAACATCGAGATCGACGACGAGGACTATGCGGCGATCTACTTTTCCTCCGGCACCACCGGCTTCCCCAAGGCGATCCTGCACCGGCACCGCGCGCTGATGCACTCGGCGGCGGTCGAGCAGAAGCACCACGGCCAGACCAAGGATGATGTTTTTCTCTGCATTCCGCCGCTCTATCACACCGGCGCCAAGATGCACTGGTTCGGTTCGCTGCTGACCGGCGGCAAAGCCGTGCTGCTGCGCGGCACCAAGCCGGATATCATCCTGCGGGCGATCTCCGAGGAATACTGCACCATCGTCTGGCTGCTGGTGCCGTGGGCGCAGGACATCCTCGACGCGCTCGACCGCGGCGATCTGCATACAGAGGATTACCGTCTCGATCAATGGCGGCTGATGCATATCGGCGCCCAGCCGGTGCCGCCGTCGCTGATCCGGCACTGGCTCGAATACTTCCCCCACCATCAGTACGACACCAACTACGGCCTTTCCGAATCGCTGGGACCCGGCTGCGTGCATCTCGGCGTCGACCACATCGACAAGGTGGGGGCGATCGGCGTGCCGGGCTACGGCTGGGAGGCAAAGATTGTCGCTGAGGATCACAGCGAGGCGGCACCCGGCAGCGTCGGTGAGCTGGCCGTGCGCGGCCCGACCGTAATGTGCGGCTACTACAAGAACGAGGAAGCGACGGCAGAGGTGCTCGGCGACGACGGCTGGCTCTACACCGGCGATATGGCCAAGCAGGATGAAGACGGCTTTTACTATCTGGTCGATCGCAAGAAGGACGTCATCATCTCCGGCGGCGAAAACATCTATCCGGTGCAGATCGAGGACTTTCTGCACGGCTACGAGCCGGTCAAGGATGTGGCCGTCATCGGTCTGCCGGACAAGCGTCTCGGCGAAATCTCCGCGGCGATCATCGAACTCAAGGAGGGCTACAGCTGCAACGAGCGCCAGATCAATGAGTACTGCAACAAGCTGCCGCGCTACAAGCGGCCGGTGCGGATCATCTTTGCGCCGGTGCCCCGCAATGCCACCGGCAAGATTGAAAAGCCGAAGCTGCGGGAACAGTACGGCGCCAGCTTCCTGGTGGCCGCGGAAAACGAAATGCGCTGAGCAGGGCTTCGAAAAGCGGCCCGGAGCCGCGGCAGCACCGGCTGCCGAAGGCGCGGTACGGGATATGAAAACAGTGAAACTGCGCAGTGCGCACGACGAATGAGAAAGCACGAACTGCGAAGTGCGAATGACGAAGTATGAAGTGCGACGATAGAAAATTTCGGGCACGGCCGCGGAACGGCCGTGCCCTTTCTGCATGTCCCGGATCGGTCGCTCCGCAATCCCGGGGCGGCGCAAAATCCTCTATCGCTCGCTGTCCTTTGCTCTTTCCCTGCTTGCTGCATCTTCGGCGCTTTCGGCTTCCGCGGCGTGTTCCGCGTCGGCGGACGGCGCCGATTCACCGCGCGCCGCGGCCTTCCACTCTCTGATCCGCCGCAGGCGTTCGCGGCAGCGCGCCTCGATGCCCTCCCCGGTGGGCCGGTAGTAGCTGCGGCCGCGCAGCGAATCGGGCAGGCACTCCATGGCCGTCATCTTTTCCTCGTAATCGTGGGCGTACCGGTAGCCCTGTCCGTAGTGCAGCTCCTTCATCAGTTCGGTCGGCGCGTTGCACAGGTGCAGCGGCACCGGCTCGGCCAGCTGCTGCGCGGCGTCGCGTTTGGCGCTCTCGTAGGCGCGGTAGAGGGCGTTGGATTTCGGCGCCAGCGACAGATAGACGACGGCCTCGGTGAGATGCACGGAGCATTCCGGCATGCCGATATAGTGGCATGCCTGATAGGCGGCGACGGCCAGCTGCAGCGCCTTGGGGTCGGCGAGACCGATGTCCTCGCCGGCAAAGCGGGTTATGCGGCGCGCCACATAGAGCGGGTCCTCGCCGGCTTCCAGCATCCGCGCCAGCCAGTAGACGGCGGCGTCGGGGTCGGAATTGCGCATCGATTTGTGCAGCGCGGAGATCAGGTTGTAGTGCTCCTCGCCGCCCTTGTCGTAGAGCAGGGTCCTTTTGGCGGTGCACTGCTCGAGCACTTCGCGGGTTACGCGGACGCTGCCGTCCGCGCCGGGTTCGCCGTTGAGGATCACCATCTCCAGCGTCGACAGCGCGGTGCGGGCATCGCCGCTGGCAAAGCCGGCGATGATCTCCAGCATCCCCTCGTCAATTTCGATCTTTTCTCCGCCAAAGCCGCGCGGGTCCTCGAGGGCGTGCCGCAGCAGGCGCAGGAGATCGTCCGTCGTCAGGGCGTGGAGCACGAACACCTTGCAGCGCGACAGCAGCGCGCTGTTGATCTCAAAGGAGGGGTTCTCGGTGGTGGCGCCGATGAGGATGATGCTGCCCTTTTCGACAAAGGGCAGGAAGGCGTCCTGCTGGGCCTTGTTGAAGCGGTGAATCTCGTCGACGAAGACGATCGTCCGCTCGCCGAGCGCGCGGTTGCTCTCGGCCTTTTTCATCACCGCGCGGATGTCGCGGATGCCGCTGGTCACGGCGGAGAAATTGACAAAGGAAGCGTGCGTCGTCCCGGCGATGATGCGCGCCAGCGTGGTCTTGCCGACGCCGGGCGGGCCCCAGAAGATCAGTGAGGGGACGCGGTCGCTTTCGATCAGGCGGCGCAGCACCCGGCCCTCGCCGACCAGGTGCTCCTGTCCGACGAATTCGTCCAGCGTCTGCGGGCGCAGGCGGGCGGCCAGCGGCTGCTCGAGCTGTGATGCAAATAAAGAAATCTGATCCATCTCTGCCTCCTGTTCCCCCGTTCACTGTTATTATAGCGCAGAAAAAGCGGATGCATTCGGATATTTTCAAAGTTTTTCCTTCATGATACAATGATACGGTCGGAGCGAGACGGCTCCGGCAGGACAGGGGGACATTTTGAATCCGCTGAAAATACTGACTGCAAAATACCGGGCAGGCTCCCGCTATCTGAAATACCGCCGGGAGGCCGTGGTCAGCCGGCGCCGCATTCTTCTGGAATCGCAGCACGGCCGCGAGATCGACGGCAACATTTTCTATATTCTCAGGGAGCTGCTCACCAATGAAGCGTATCGGGACTTCGAGATCTTCCTCACGGTCGGCCGCCGGGAGCAGATACCGCAGTTCCGCCGCAAGATCCGGCCGCTGCCGGCGGAGAGGGTCCGCTTTGTCGAGATCAGGACCCGCGAGTATTATCGGGTGATCTCCTCGGCCGGTTTTCTGATCAACGACAACACGTTTCTGCCGTTCTTCATCAAGAAGGAAGGGCAGGTGTATCTGAACCTGTGGCACGGCACGCCGCTGAAGACGCTGGGCCGGCGCATCAGCGGGGAACCGCAGTCGATCGGCAACACGCAGAAGAATTTCGTCGCGGCGGATTATCTGCTCTATCCGAATGAATATACGCGCGACCACATGATCGAGGACTACATGATTGCCAACCTGAGCAGCGCGAAAATTCTGCTCTGCGGCTATCCGCGCAATGCCGCGTTCTTCGACGCGGCGAGGAGGGCAGAGATTCGCCGCCGGTGCGGCTTTGACGGCAGAAAGGTCTACGCCTATATGCCGACCTGGCGCGGCGTCATCGGCACGGCGGACCAGGAAGCCGACGCGCAGCTGGCCGCAATGCTGCGGCAGCTCGACCGCCTGCTGCGGAAAGACGAACGGCTCTTTGTCAAGCTCCATCCGGCAGCCCGCAGCGTCATCGACCTCTCCGGCTTTGAGCGCATCGAACCGTTTCCCGAAGAGTACGAGACCTATGAGTTCATCGATGCCGCCGACTGTCTGGTCACCGATTACTCGAGCGTGATGTACGATTACGCAGTGACGGGGAAGAAGATCGTGCTCTTTGTCTTTGATGAGGAAGCTTACCTCGCCCGTCGCGGTCTCTACGAGCCGCTGGAGTCGCTGCCGTTTGAGCGGGTGCGTACGCCGGAGGCGCTGCTGGCCTCTCTGCGCAGCGGGGAGCAGCCCGCTCTCGACGCGTTTCAGGCGCGCTTCTGCCGCTATGATCGTCCCGACGCCGCCGCCGCGATCTGCGCCCGCGTGATCCTGGGAAAGCAGGAAGTGATCGAGCAGGAGATGCCGTCGAACGGCAGGGAGAACATCCTTCTCTACGGCGGCAGCCTCGACCGCAACGGCATCACCTCGTCGCTGCTGAACCTCCTGCACCGCGTCGATACCCGCAGGTACAATTACTTCATCACCTTTTCGCCGGACTTCAATCCCGACAACGCCGACGTGCTGCGGCAGCTGCCGGAGGGAGTCGGCTACTTTGCGCCCTGTTCGCGGCGCTCTTCGGCGACGATTCCGCAGAAGACGCTGATCACGCTGTACAGGAAGGGGACGGTTCCCTTCCGCGCTCTGCGGCGCTTCGCCGGCGAGGTGTACCGGCAGGAGCCGGAGCGGCTGTTCGCGAAGGCACGCTTTCGCTGGGCGATTCAGTTCTGCGGATACGGGGTCAAGCCGATCCTGTACTTTCTGGATTTTCCCTGCCGCTCCGCCATCTACGTCCACAGTGACATGAAGCAGGAGATCGCGACCAGAAAACTGCAGAAAAAGGCCGTGCTGCAGTACGCCTACCCGCGCTACGACCGGATCGCCGTGGTCTCGGCGAGCCTGATCGCGCCGACGCGGGAACTCGCCGGGCGTTCCGACAACATCTGCCTCTGCCGCAATCTGATCGATGACGAGGCCATCCGGGAAAAGGCCGCCCGCCGGCTCGAGTTCGACCCCTATACGGTCTGCAGCACGGAACCGGAGCGCGTGCGGCGGATTCTCGACAGCGAGGCGCCGAAGATCATCAATATCGCCCGCTTTGCGCCGGAAAAGGGGCAGCGGCGCCTGATCGACGCCTTTGAACAAAACTGGCGCGAAAACCGGGACATCTATCTGATCCTGCTCGGCGGCAATCAGTTCGGAAACACATACGAACAGCTGAAAAAATATGCGGCGGAAAAGCCGTGCGCCGACCATATCATCCTGATCATGAACATGTCCAATCCGTATCCGCTGATCAAGAACTGCGATTACTCGGTGCTGTCTTCGTTTTATGAGGGCTTCGGTCTGGTTCTTCTCGAGGCGGATATTCTCGGCCTGCCGACGGTTTCCACGGATATCGCCGGCCCCGGTGATCTGCTGCGGGCAGCGGGCGGCCGGATTGTGGAGAACAACGAGCAGGGGATCTCGGAGGGAATCAGAGCTCTGCTGCACCGCGAAGTGGGCCTGCTCGACATCGATTACCGGCGCTATAACGAAGAAGCGGTCAGAGAGTTCGAGACGCTGCTCTCCTGAGAAGCCGCCGCAAAGCCGCCGAAAAGCCGCCGCAAAGCCGCCGCAAAGCCGCCGCAAAGCCGCCGCAAAGCCGCCGCGGGGGCTGCCGCCGCAAAGCCGCCGAAAACTGCGGGCGGTGAACGGGGACGATGCACGCGAACGCGATGGAAGCGAGCGCAGACAGCGGCCGGCGGGCACGCATCAGGACGGCCGGCGGGCATGCGCGACGACAACGTGGTGACAGGCGGCTGTCTGCGTGTTAAAATAGACTAATACCAAGAAAATGTGTGGTGCGGAGCAGGAGAATGCAAAATCCCGGCGCCGCGAACGATACGGGAACGAATTTACGCCGGCGGCGCTCAGGAGCAGAAGTGAAAAAAATCCTACTGAAAGCTTGCGTCCTGCTGCTGCGGCTCGTGTACGCGCCGTTCAGGATGCTGAAAAAGCGAGATAAAATCACATACATCAGCCGCCAGTCCGACCAGACGCCTCTCGATTTCAGAATACTGACCGAGCGGATGCGGGACGGGCGCCCCGATGTCGAGAACGTCGTTCTCTGCAGAAAGCTGGGCGGAGCCGGCGGCCATACTCTGACCTATCCGTTTCATATGCTGCGGCAGTTCCGGCATATTGCGACTTCGAAGGTCGTTGTTCTCGACGGCTACTGCATTGCAGCGAGCGTGCTGCCGCACGACAGCGAAACGACGATCGTCCAGATGTGGCACGCGGCGGCGGCGATCAAGAAATTCGGCTGGCAGATTCTCGATCAGCCCAGCGGCAGCAGCCGTGCAACGGCGGAGATCATGAGAATGCACCGGAACTACGATTACGTCACGGCGTCGTCCGATGCGGTGGCGGAGTCCTTTCAGAAGGGCTTTGATGTCGGCCCGGAACAGATCAGGAAGATCGGCATGCCCCATTTCTCCCGGCTGATGCAGCCGGAGCGGGAAAAAATCGCGGCCCTGAAGGAAGCTTTTCCCGCACTGAAGGGGCGCATGCTGATCCTGTATATCCCGACTTTCAGGAAAAACGGCACGGTGAAACTGAGGGAACTGATCGACGCCGTGCCGGCCGACCGGTATGCGCTGGCGGTGCGGCTGCATCCGCTGGACCGGACGGAACACGTCGGCGAGGGTGTTATCTACGATCGGCGCTTCAGCACCTATGACTGGATGAAGGCGTCCGATCTCATCATCACCGACTATTCGTCGCTGGCGGTCGAAGCTTCCCTGCTCGGCAAGCCCCTGTACTTTTACGAGTACGATCTGGCGGCTTACAGCGAAGATCCCGGGCTCAACGTCGACATGCGCCGCGAGGCGCTGGCGCGGTATGTATTCACCGATCCCGGGGAGCTGCCCGGCCTGCTGGAGGAGGAGTACGATTTTCGCGCTCTGGAGGCTTTCAGGGACAAATATGTCGAAGTCGATCCGGCGGGATCCGCCGATGCGTTTGCGGCGTTCCTGACTGAGATGATCGGAGGAAAACAGTGAATCTCAAAAAGTTAGTCATTACGACGGCAAAAAACGCGGGCATCGCGCTGGGCAAGAAGAGCCCGCGCTTTCGCGACTGGGCGCGCAGCCGCCTGATCCGTCACCGGACCGGACTGTACCGGCAGCAGATGCGGCAGACGCAGGTGGACAGCCATGTGATCCTGTTTGAATCCTTCATGGGCCGCAAGTATGCCTGCAGCCCGAAGGCGATCTATGAGTACATGGCCGCGGATCCTGTCTGGGCGGATCGGTACACGTTCAAGTGGGCGTTCCGGGAAGAGGTGATCGAACACGATCTCGACCGCCTCCTCGAGGAAAATCCCGCCCTGCGGAAGGCCGACATCTTCAGCTACGGAACCGGGGAATACATGCGGGAATACGCCGCGGCCGGATACTTCATTACCAATTCGCGGCTGCCGGAATTCATCGTCATGCGCGAGGGCCAGAAATATGTGCAGTGCTGGCACGGGACGCCGCTCAAGCGGCTCGGCTACGACATCATCATGGAGGGCCGCAACGCCATGAACACGCGCCGGGAACTGATCGAAAAATACGACATCGACGCAGTGCGCTTCAGCTATATGATCTCACCTTCTGCCTTCTGCACGGAAAAGCTGCGCAGCGCATTCAATCTGCCGGTCAACAATCCCGCCGCCGAGATCATCGAGGAGGGCTATCCGAGAAACGATGCGCTGTTCCACATCGATGAAAAACGCGTGCGCGCCTTTCGGAAAAAGCTCGGCCTGGACGCTGACGACCGGCGCCGGCTGATCCTCTACGCGCCCACCTGGCGCGACGACCAGCACAAGACCGGCACCGGCTACACCTATGAGCTGGCGGTGGACTTTGACAAATGGCAGCGCGAACTGGGCGATGCGTATGTCATCCTCTTCCGGGCCCATTACTTTGTCGCCAATACGTTTGACTTCAGCCGCTACGAGAACTTTGTCATCGACGCGTCCGGGATCGACGATATCAACGACCTCTATGTGATGGCCGACATGCTGATCACCGACTATTCGAGCGTGTTTTTCGACTACGCGGATCTGAAGCGGCCGATTTTGTTTTATATGTATGACCTGGAGGAGTACAAGAACAACATCCGCGATTTCTATATCGATCTGGACGAGCTGCCGGGTGATATTGTGACCGCGGAGGACGAGCTGCTCGAACGGATCAGGAACTTTGACTACGACGGCTATTACGACGAGCGCTACCGGAAATTCAACGACAAATACAATTACCTCGACGACGGCGAAGCGAGCCGGCGCGTCGTCGAAAAGATATTCGGCTGAATGCGGGCGCGGGAAGGAAGAACGGATGAAACTGGATGATTTTGTGATCGCGGCGGACAGGAGCCTGTACGAGGCGCTGGAGAAAATAGATTATAACAAAAAGGGATTTGTGGTCGTGCGGGATCGGGACGGAACCGCCGCCGGCACCCTGACGGACGGAGATATCCGGCGTGCGCTGATCGGCGGCGCGGGCCTTGATGCACCGGCGGCAGCGGCCGCCTGCACCGACTTTTCCTCTGTCCGAACAGACGGTAAATTCGAAGATGTGATCGAGGTCTTCAAGACCAGATCGATCGACTTCCTGCCGGTGCTCGACGGGGACGGAAAGCTCGCCAACCTCATCCTCAAAAAGGCCATGCACGCGCTGATGCTGAAGAACATCCACCCTGCGCTCGACATGGACTTTATCAATGTCGATGAATCGGTGATCGACTTTGAAATCTTTCAGCGCCCCTGGGGCTTTTACAAGACGACGGTGCTCAATGACCTGTATCAGTCCAAGGTTATCAGCGTGCGGCCCGGCGCTTCCCTGAGTCTGCAGCTGCACCGCAGGCGGGAGGAGCACTGGATCATCGTCAGCGGGACGGGGCTGGTCCGCATTGGCGATTCCGAAACGGAAGTAACCGGCGGCCGCTACATCTTCATTCCCCGCGGCACCAAGCACCGCATCCGCAACACGTCTCAGTCCGAAACGCTGGTGCTGATCGAGGTGCAGCGCGGCCAGTATTTCGGCGAGGAGGACATCGTCAGACTGGAAGACGAGTACGGCAGGGCATAGAAGGTCAGAGTGCGGACAGGGACAAATCAAACAGTGCAAAGAAAGAGCAGATAAGGAAGAAGGATTATGAGAGGAAAACTTAGAAAGGCCAGAAACAGATACCGAAAATTCAGCCGGCGGGCGGAATTCACCAGATATATGACACAGCTGCCGGTGATGCCGGACACGGTGTTTTATCACGCTTACAGAACCCGGATCATGGCGGGCAATCCGTTTGCCATCTTCCGCGAACTGACGGAGCGGGAGGAGTTCCGTCATTTTCAGCATTACTGGGTGTACGCCGATGAAAAGAGTCTGGAAAACGACACCTTCCGCAGATACCGGGACGACCCGCGCGTGCATTTCGTCAGGGCGCTTTCCAGCGAGCATCTGCGAGCCATGGCGACGTGCCGCTATATCGTCAACAACGCGGCGATGCCCGACTTCTGGCAGAAGCGTCCGGACCAGATCTACATCAACACCTGGCACGGAACGCCGCTGAAAATGCTCGGAAAATTTGCCAAAGACGCGAGCAGGTCCGCCATCAGCAACGCTCAGCGAAATTTTCTGCTGTGCGATTATCTGGTGATGCCCAACCGCTACACGGCGGAGCAGATGCTGCGCTCCTACGACATTGAACACATGCTGACGGGGAAAATCCTCGACGCCGGCTATCCGCGCAACGACCTGACCCTGAATACGGATCCGCGCCGCATCAGAGGCCTCCTGGAGAAAAAGCTGGGCACGAGCCTGGCGGACAGGAAAATTGTTCTCTATGCGCCGACTTTCCGCTCCCGGGACGGCAAGAGCCTCGATACCTCGGTACAGGCGGCGGGTTACATCGAAGAGATGATCGAAAAATTCCCCGACGATTACGTTGTATTCTTCAAGGTGCACAACACGCTGGGCGCCTTTTTCGAGGACAGCCCGATCGCAGACCGTCTGATCTTCGACGAGATCGAGACCAACGAGCTCCTGTCCGCCGTCGATGTACTGATCACCGACTACAGCAGCATCTTTTTCGATTTTCTCTGCACCGGCAGACCGTGTCTCTTCTTCGTCTACGACCGGGAAGAGTATGAAGCCGGGCGCGGCCTCTATCTGGATGTGGAGACGCTGCCGGGCGCGCTCTGCGAGAGCATCGACCAGCTGGTCGGCTGCATCGGAGACATCGACGCCGGCACCTACGATGCCGGAGAAAAACACCGGGCCTATGTGCGTCGGTTCGCCTATCACGATGACGGCTGCGCAGCGCAGCGCGTCGTCGATATCGTCTTCCGCAATCGGGAGGGCATGGAGCAGTACATCCTCGAATCGGCGCCCACCGGCAAAGAGCAGGTGCTGATCAATGCCGGCCGTGCCGACAGACTGAGCATCGTGCTGATCCTCGAGGAACTGCTGCGCGAACTCGACCCTGAAAAGTATCAGATCACCATCGCGACCGGCAATGCGGCGGCGATCCGCAGCCGCTGCGAAGCGATCAATCCGGATGTACGCCTGCTCTCTTCGACGATGGTCTTCAACCGGACGAAGGCGGAAGCCGCCCGCGGCGCCATCGATGCCGAGCGGCAGCGGGAAAAGTATTTCGGGGATCTTCGCTTTGATCTCTTCGTCGATCTGACGGACGGCAGCGGCAACTGCTCAGTGCTGTTCCGCGCCCTCGGCGGGGTTCGCCGCTATGCGGCCCTGGTCAGCGGCAGGGCGGCCGAACGCTTCATCGCCGCCTACAGGGAAAGCTGCGAGAAGATCTTCGTCATCGGCGGCAGGCCGGAGAAATCCGCCGACGAGACCGTCGTGCGCATCTCGAGGACGGAATTTCTCAAGCGCAGCCCCGCACATCTCAACGTCCTCATCCTGTCTGCCTTCGATTCGATGAACTACGTGTTCACGGAATGCATCCGGGAGCTGGAAAAGCGCGGCCATCGGGCCGTCGTGCTGGTGCTGGACGAAAACGATGAGATCAACAACAAGATGTATATCAGCCATTCCATCGCTTTCCTGTCCGCAGGGAAGTTTGATACGGAGGCACTGGAACTGATCGATCTGGCTGCCGCCGCGCCGACCGCGCAGCTGGAATACGACCGGATTCAGAGGGAAATCAATCGGCGAAACGTCTTTCTCTGCTCCTTCGCCAACCTCTTTTCGTCTATCCTGATGCGGACCAACGCGGATGTCGTGTTCTGCATCGGCGAGAATAAATGCCGGGAATTTGACCGCTACGGACTGCGGTACAACTGCATCATCGCGGGAAATCCTCAGTACGACCCGCTGGTGCGGCAGCGCAGACCGACCGCGGATCCGGCGGCGATCGGGAAGGTCCTCGTCATCGACCAGGGCGGCTATCCCTACGGCGCGGAAGGCAAGCGGCAGCTGGCCGATGCCCTGTGCAGAATTGCGCAGTACTATCCCGAGGTGGAGTTCGAAATCAAGCCCCGCTATCTGAAGAGCGAATCGGGACGCACCACGCATTCCGTCTTTGAAATGCTGCAGGATTATTTTACGGAGATGCCGGAAAATCTCCGCTTTATCGAGAAGCCGGTTATCCTCGAGGAGGTCGCGCCGGCTTACGACGCCATGATCTCCACCTGGAGCACCGCCTATCTGGATGCCCTGGTGCTGAACATCCCGCTGCTCATTCTGGACGGCTTCCGCTCCCGCGACATGTTCGACGTCAGAACCAAGCGGGTCGACGATGCCTACCGGCATCTGCGCGGCTCCGGATGCGTCTTCGACGTCGCCCGTCTGGAAACGGAGAGACCGGAGTTCAGGTATCCCGATCCGGCCTATGTCGAGAAGGAAATTTACCATGTCGACCGGGAAGCGGCGGGCGGCATCGTCGATTTCATGGAACACACGAAAGAACATCTCATTACCAGAGAACTCGGCTGCGCCGAGACGATACGCTGCGATATCGATGAATATTTCCGTTCGTTTGATCAGTTCCGGCTGCGGGAGACGAAATCGGCACAGTATGCGGCCGACAGGGTGTACAGCTTTGAATTGAACAGATTTCTGCAGAAAGCGGTCTATGAGGACAGATGCATGGCGGACAGCCTTGATCTCTCGCCGCTGATCCGGCTGTATGATGAACGGCGCATCCCCGCGGAGGGGGATCTCAATGCGTATGCGGCGAAGCTGAGAAAGTATTTCCGGCTCAAATTTCAGGAGGTTAAGGAAGAGTATTTCACCGACCCGCAGACGGCGGAGCGAATCAGGGAAGACGTCATTCTTCAGGATTTTTATTTCAAATGGCTGTATGAGAGCGGCCGGTACAGCACTCTGCGCGGCATTGACTGGGAGATCAGTGCACGCGCCAGCTATGATTACTATCTCGCCGTCAGCTGCCTGGCGGACCGGAAGGGAAATCCGTATGAGCATATCTGCGCCTACTGCGAGGATGTGAGGGAGGCTTCCTGCCTGCGGACGCTGACTGAAAAGCGTGCCGCCAATCTCCTCTTTCTCTTTTACCGGAAGTCGGACAAAAACGAATTTTTCCGCTATATCGCCGAGCACCGGTGCTATGACGTGCTGGAAATGATCAACCCGCTGCGCGTCTCCGGTGATCCCCGGCTGACATATGTTTCCGTCAGGCACTTCCTCGACAACGGCAGGTTCGATGAGGCGCTGCAGCTCTATGAAGCCTACATGAGGGAATCGCGGCGCAAGTCCGAAAACAGAAAGGGCATGCGCGGCACTGCCAAGAATACGCTGGTGAACCTGTACAACACGCGCATCACGGCACTGGTGAACAGAGCAAAGCGGGAGCGGCACCGCTGAACGGCCGCGGAGATGAAAGGACAGCGATGAAACGAGATCTGCGGGACGCGGAAAAAAGAGAGGATGCCAAGGCCGATCTGCGGCAGCTGATCGACAGCCTTTCGGATGCCACGCTGGAGGAAGTGTTCGCCAGCCAGCGGCGCATGATGCTGCAGCTGGAAGGCGATTACGATCCGGACGTGTATCGCTTTTTCGCGATCTTCTACGCGCGCCTGATCTGCCGCAAGGCGGCGGAGGAAGCGGAGGCGGCCGAGGACGGACAGGCAGGCCCGCCGTCCGGCTCGGAACAGGGCGCGGAACGGGGCGCAGCACAAAGCGCGTCAATAAAAGGTGATATTCCGGAATAATCATGCTATAATGACTCCAGGTAATGCGGCGAAAGGAGAATAAGCATGCTGAAAGTAACGGGGCACAAGAAGAACGACATAGAGATGACCTTCGAGATCGAGGACGAAACCGAGGACTTTGACGAACTGGGAATGGAGCTCTCGACGCTGGTTCGCTATGCCTACGACTGTCTGCGCACCAGCGCTGAAGAGGGCGGCGCCAGCGACCCGGAACGCGAGGCCCGGCTCTACATCGATACCATTGTCAACAACGCCATCAACGGCGACATTCAGGAATCGTCACCGTCCGACGAGCGCCGGGCGATGCTTCACCTCGTTGATGATTATCTCGACAAGAAAGATCAGAATGACAAGAAAAAGGACTGACGGCATCAGCGCGTCTCTGTGTCTGCGCGTCGATCCGTCACCCGCGATCCGCGAGGGGCCCAGGTCCCTCTTTTTTCGTGCTCTCCGCTTTTATGCCCTCCGCGGGGCCCTTTCCGGGTCTTTCGCGGCCGGCCGGTCTTCCGCATTTCCGGCAGTCCCGATAATGGGACTGCATCGGCGGTGCGGCGTGGTATAATGCCGCTGTGAAGGGCGGCGCCGGCGGCCCGCCGCACCTGTATGATGAAAGGACGAACAGCGATGAAACTGATGCATCTCTCCGATCTCCATCTGGGCAAGAGACTCTATGAGTTCTCTCTGCTGGAGGATCAGCGCTACATCCTGGCGGAGATCCTCGATATCGTCGACCGCGAACGGCCGCAGGCCGTGCTGATCGCCGGCGACGTCTACGACCGTTCCAGCCCATCGGCCGAGGCGGTGACGCTGCTCGACAGCTTTCTCAGCCGCCTGGCGGAACGACAGCTGCAGATTTTTCTCATCAGCGGCAACCACGATTCGGCGGAAAAGCTGGCCTTCGGCGCCCGTCTGATGGATGCCAGCGGCGTGCATTTTGCCCGCGTCTGCGACGGTCGGGCGGAGCCGCTGCTGCTGTCCGACGCGGACGGGGAAACGGCGATCTATATGCTGCCCTTTGTGCGCCCCGCTCAGGTGCGGCGCTGGTATGGCGGGGAAGCGGAGATTGACAGCTACACAGCGGCGCTGCGCACGGCGATCGAGCATATGGAGATTGACCCCGAACGGCGCAGCGTACTGCTTGCGCATCAGTTCGTCACCGGCGCCGCCCGCGCCGATTCCGAGGAAATCTACGTCGGCGGCACGGAAAACGTCGACGCCGACGTCTTCGCCCCCTTCGATTATGTCGCGCTCGGCCACCTCCACAGCCCGCAGTCGATCGCAAGGGAGACGCTGCGCTACTGCGGAACGCCGCTCAAGTATTCGTTCTCCGAAGCCGGCCAGCAGAAGTCGGTGACCATGGTCGAGCTGAAAGCGAAAGGGGAGGCGGCGGTACGCACCGTGCCGCTGCGGCCGCGGCACGATCTGCGCTGCCTGCGCGGCAGCTTTGCCGATCTCTGCAGCCGCGAAGCCGCCGCACAGGCGGACGAGGACCGCTGCGCCGCCGCGCCGCCGCAGGAGGACTATCTCCAGATCACGCTCACCGACGAGGAGGAAATCCCCGACGCCGCGGCCAGGCTGCGCGTGTTTTATCCCAACCTGATGAAGCTGGAATACGACAACCGCAGAACGCGCAGCCGGGAAACCGCGGACGGCGCCGTTCAGGTCGAGGAGAAATCGCCGCTGACGCTGCTCAATGAACTCTACGAAAAGCAGAACGGCCAGCCGCTGGACGCGCGGCAGAAGCAGCTGGCGCAGGAACTGATCCGCGACGTATTCGGCGCGGCAGCCGCCGGGAAGGAAAAACCATGCGACCCATCAGACTGATTCTCTCGGCTTTCGGACCCTACGCGGGCAGGGAAGAGCTCGAGCTCGACCGGCTCGGTGACAGCGGTCTCTATCTGATCACCGGCGACACCGGCGCCGGCAAGACGACGATCTTCGACGCCGTTTCCTTCGCCCTCTACGGCGAAGCCAGCGGCATCTACCGCGAGCGGAATACACTGCGCTCGCAGTACGCCGCGGCGGATACGCCGACCTTTGCAGAGCTGACCTTCCGCTACGGAGAGGCCGTCTACGTCGTGCGCCGTTCGCCGGAATACGAGCGGCCGAAAAAGCGCGGCCGGGGCACCATCCTGCAGAGTCCGCAGGCTCGGCTGACCCTGCCCGACGGCGAGGTCATCACCCGCCTCAGCGACGTCAACCGCCGCCTGCGCAATATCCTCGGCATCGACCGCGGCCAGTTCGCCCAGACCGCGATGATCGCGCAGGGGGATTTCCGGCGTCTGCTCTATGCCAGATCGCAGGAGCGCGAAAAGATCTTTCGCAGCCTCTTTCATACGGCCGCTTACGGGGAGCTGCAGGATCGGCTGCGGCAGAAAAAATCGACACTGGACGGAGCGCTGAAGGAAACGCGCGCCGGCATCCGTCAGTACATCGGCGATATCCGCTGCACGGACGAGCGCCGGCAGGCGGATCTGCAGGCGGCCGCCGACGGCGAGCGCAGCACCGAGGAAGTGCTGGCGCTGCTGGAGAGCATCTGCGGCGAAGACCGCCGGGCGGCGGAAAAGGACGATGCGCGCGCGGCGGAACTGCGGCAGGAACTCTCCGGGATCGATCGCCGGCTGGGACTGCTGGAGGAGTACCGCCGCCTGCAGCAGGAACTGGCGGCTGCCCGGAAAGAGCTCGCGGCGGCGCAGGAGCGGCTGCGGGAACTGGCGGCCGCCAGAGAGAGGACCGAGGCGACGAAGGACGAAGAAGAGACGCTGCGGAGGGAGATCGCGGCCGCGGAAGCGGAACTGCCGCGCTACGAGGAACTGGAGCGGGAACAGAGCGAGGTGCTCAATCGGCAGAAGCAGGCGAAAGCCGCCGGAGACCGGCTGCAGACGCTGCGGCAGCAGTGTCGGCAGGCGGAGCGGGAACTCGAGGCAAGAAAGCAAGAAGCGGAAGCGCTGCAGCACGTCGGCGAGACGCGGGAAAAGCAGCGCGCGGCGCAGCAGCAGGCCGAGCGTGAAGCGCAGCGCTGCCGGGATCTGCGGCAGTCCTGGGATGGATACGGCAGTGCGCTCGACGAACTGGAGGCTGCCCGCGACGCATACCGAAAGGCGCGCAGCCGGGCCGAAGCGGCCGGGCGGAATTACAGCCGGCTGGAGCGCGCGTTCATGGACGACAAGGCGGGCATCCTGGCCATGCAGCTCGAGGACGGCCGGCCCTGCCCGGTCTGCGGCGCCCGCGAGCATCCGGCGCCGGCCGCGCATCTGGCCGAGGCACCGAGTGAGCAGGAACTGCAGGAAGCCGGCAAAAAGTCAGAGGAGGCGCGGGAGGAGAGCAGCCGCCGGGCCGATCACTGCGGCCGGCTGCAGGGCGCCCTGGAGCACAGGCGGGAGACGCTGCAGCGGGCACTGAGCGAAGCGCAGCTTTCCTTTGAGGACGAGGATGCCGCCGCACCGGCGCGGCGGCAGGCCTTTGCGGCGCGGCTGCGCGCACGGGAACAGGCGGCGGCGAAGCAGGCGCGGGAGAGCGCGGCAGCGGTGCGGCGGGAAACGCAGCGCAGCAGGCGCCGGGAGGAACTGCAGCGGCTTCTTCCCCGGCAGGAGCAGGAACTGGAGGCTCAGCGAGCGGCGATCAACGACGAGGAACGCAGTCAGGCGCTGGCGCAGCAGGCCGCGGCCGAGGCGGAACGCCGGGCATCACGGCTGGCCGCCGGACTCAGCTGCCCGGACAGCAGACAGGCGCGCCGGCAGATCGACCGCCGCCGGGCGCGGCGGGAAAAGCTGGCGGCAGAGCGGGAAACGGCCCGCAAGGCATACAGCGAGGGAGAGAACCGGGCAGCGGCCCTGCGGGCGGGCCTTGCCCAGCTGGAAAAGCAGCAGCAGCAGGGCTGCGCGGTGGACGGCGAGAAGGAACAGCAGCGCCGCCGGGACATCGAGGAAGAGCAGCAGCGGCTGCTGGCCCGCCAGAAGGAGACGGCGGCGCGTCTGCGGGCCAACGAAGCGATCGCCGTCAGCATCCGCCGGCGGCATGAGGAAGCGGGCCGTCTGGAGGAAACCTACCGCTGGACGGCGGCGCTCTCCGATACGGCCAACGGAACGCTCAGCGGCAGGGAAAAGGTCCGCCTCGAGACATACGTGCAGACCGCCTATCTCGATCTGGTGCTGGACCGGGCCAACCATCGTCTGCGCATCATGTCCGACGGCCAGTATGAGCTCAAGCGGCGCACGACGGCCGGCAGCCGCGGCAGCCAGACCGGGCTCGATCTCGATATCATCGATTACACCAACCGCAGCGAGCGGCCGGTGGAGACGCTGTCCGGCGGCGAATCCTTTGAGGCGTCGCTGTCGCTGGCGCTGGGGCTGGCCGACGTAGTGCAGTCCTTTGCCGGCGGGATCCGGCTCGACACACTGTTCGTCGATGAGGGCTTCGGGTCGCTCGACGAGGAAGCGCTGCAGAAGGCGATCCGGGCGCTGGCCGACCTCAGTCAGGGTCACCGGCTGGTCGGCATCATTTCCCACGTCAGCGAACTGAAAGAAAAAATCCCCCGGCAGATCGTGGTCACCAAGGACCGCGCCGGAGGTTCGCGGGCGGAGATCCGCACCGAGTAAGCAGACTGTTTTTGATCAGACCAGCAGGAAGGCGGCGTAGCAGCAGAGGGTGCCTGCGGAGCTGAGAATAATCGTGCCCGTATTGCGCCGGCGCAGCATAATCAGATACAGCAGCATGGCCAGGGCACCGAAGACCAGCAGGTTGATCGTCGAGGACTCGGAAAACTCGTACAGCCCGCGGCCGAAATAGAACAGATCGGCAATGCCGAGAATGATAAAATTGAAGAGGTTGCTGCCGATGATATTGCCGACGGCAATGTTGCAGTTGCCGATGCGGTACAGGGAAACCGTTGACGTCAGTTCCGGCAGCGAAGTGGCGATGCCCAGCAGCAGCGCGCCGGCGAGTCCGGTCTGCAGACCGAGCCGATCGGCGATCTCATCGGTCACGTAGGTAATCGCGATGCTGAGGAAGACGATGCCGATGCTGACCAGAGAAAAGCGAATCACCAGCGTTTTCAGCGGCATGACGTCCTTGTAGCGCTGCTGCCGCTCATAGGGGACAGCGTCCTCGTTCTCGCCCGACATTCTGCGCACGCCGCAGAAATAGAGCACGAAGATGATCACCGTGGTGATGCTGATGGAATGAAAAGACCAGTCGAGCCAATGCGCCAGGTTGAGCAGCAGCACGCCGTAGATCAGACAGACAAACAGCGACACCCAGGCGTGATTCGGTGAGATGTGCGCGGCGCGGAAGCGGCGCAGATAGATCAGCGAGAGCACGGCGAGGATCACAAGGTTGAAGAGGTCGCTGCCGAGCACGTTGCCGAGGCAGAGCCCCGGCTCATGCAGCATCAGGGTTGCCGAGAGGCTGGTAAACAGTTCCGGCAGAGAAGTAATCGCCGACAGCAGGACGCCGCCGAGAAAAGCGCCGGACAGACGGGTTCGCTTTTCCAGGATATCAACGTACTGCGCCGCTTTGTTGGAGCAGAAGACTACGGCGGCAGCCAGTACTGCATAGATGATATAGATCATGCTTTCCCCCCTTTTGCGGATGCTGCATTCAGGATACACGAGCGGGACGGCAAAGTCAATGCGGAGCACCGTTTTCCCGTTGACCGCAGGTGATCAAGGTATGTTCGCATCTATTGCCGAACAGAGAGTGAGACAGAAAAATCAGCGCCGGGCTTACCTCCGGGCACTTGTCCCCGACCGTCAGCTGCGATGATCCGCACCGGCGGATTCTGCGGGTCAAAAAGGGGAAAAAGGACTTAAAAAAGTATTTGTCACGGCGCAGGCTCTGTGCTATACTGGTTAAGCAGCAATGATCCGTTAGCTCAGTTGGGAGAGCGTCTGGGTGACAACCAGAAGGTCGATAGTTCAAGTCTATTACGGGTCACCAAAATGACGGCACTGGAACTGTTCAGGCAGAACCAGTGCTGTTTTATTGCCGTCATTAAACGCTTTTTCGCAGCGGGTGTTTCAACGGGAGCCAAAAGCAGTCATGGGATGTGACACCGCCGGTGACACCCGGAGCCGCGGCGGCTCGCGACGGTCTCATGCGTATCTTTTGCCGCCGGAAGACCGGTCATGCCGCAGTCATGGCCGACCGGTTCATCGTTTCCGCCGATCAGTTTATTCTCGCCGGGGAGCCGTTCCCCTTATTCCGCATTCTCTGTCAGCAGCCGACGCAGTCGGATGCAGAGTCCGGAACGGCGCTGGCGGATGCGGTTGTTGCCGACCATGTCGTGCAGCCGGTTTTCGGAACCGACGAGGACGACGATTTTTTTGCCGCGGGTGACGGCGGTGTAGAGCAGGTTGCGGGTGGCCAGCACCGGCGGAAACCAGGAGACCGGCATCACGACAATGGGAAATTCGCTGCCCTGCGATTTGTGCACGGTGATGGCGTAGGCGACTTCGAGTTCGTCGAGGTCGGCGGTTTCGTAGACGGCGTATTTGTCGTCGTCAAAGACCACGGTCACTTCGCCGTCTTCCTCGTCGATGGCGGAGATGTAGCCGAGATCACCGTTGAAGACGCCCTCACCTTCACTGAAATCACCGGCTCGCTTCCATTTGCGGCTGTAATTGTTGCGCATCTGCATGACTTTATCGCCCTCGCGGAAGAGCTTGCCGCCATAGCTCTTTTCCGCCTTGTGCGGGTCGGGCGGATTCAGTACCCGCTGCAGTTCGCCGGTCAGAGACAGACAGCCGAGCGGACCCTTGCGCACCGGCGTCAGCACCTGGATATCGTGCACCGCGTCGCAGTCGGTATAATGGGCGGGAAGGCGCCGGGAACAGATCTCCAGAATGGTGGCCGCCATGTCCGCAACCGTGTGCCGCCGCATGAGGAAAAAATCCTTGCCTCTGGCGTTGCAGACCGGATCTTCGCCGCGGTTGATGCGGTGGGCATTGACGACGATCATGCTTTCACCGGCCTGGCGGAAGATGGTTTCCAGCCGCGCGGCGTAGATGTATTCGCTGTCGAGGATGTCGTGGAGAACGTTGCCCGCGCCGACGGAAGGCAGCTGATCGGCATCACCGACCAGGAGCAGGCGGGCGCCGGCGGGAATCGCGCGTACGAGGGCGTCCATCAGCATCAGATCGATCATCGAGGCTTCATCGACGATCACGGCGTCGGCTTCCAGCGGATTTTCCTCGGTGCGGCCGAAGCGCATCAGGCCCTCACCCTCGGAGTAGTAGTACTCGAGCAGGCGGTGGATGGTGCTGGCGGCGTGACCGCTGGTTTCGGTGATGCGTTTGGCGGCTCGCCCGGTCGGGGCGGCCAGCACGACTTTCTGTCCGCTCTGCTCGAGAATGCGGACGATGGCATTGATGATGGTGGTTTTGCCGGTGCCCGGACCGCCGGTGATCACCGCGACACCGCTCTGCAGGCAGGATCGGATGGCTTCTTTCTGCTCTTCGCTGTAGAAGAGATCGGCTGCGTTTTCCGTCTGGGAAATCAGTCCCTCGATATCGGCGGCAGCGCTGACGGAACGCGGCGCTGCGCTGTTGAGCCGCCGCAGATGGCGGGTTACGCTCTGTTCGGCCGCATAATAGAGAAACAGATAGATGTTTTCCTCGCCGTCGAGCTCCTCGAGCTTGAGTTCACCGGTAAAGCAGAGCTCGACGACATGGGCGGCGACGGTGTCGCGCGGGACATTCAGCAGCTGTCCGGCTTTTTCGCAGAATTCCGTCTTCGGGCAGCAGGTGTTTCCCTCACCGGCTTCCCGCTGCAGCAGGTACTGAATGCCGCTGCGGATGCGGTCGGGATCGTCTTCGGGCACGCCGAGGCGGCGGGCGATGGCGTCGGCGCGGCGAAAGCCGATGCCGTGGACGTCATCGATCAGCTGGTAGGGATTGGACTGCAGCATCGGAATTGTCTCTTCGCCGTAGGCTTCGTAGAGCCGCAGCGCCTGTCCGCCGCGGATGTCGTACTGCTGCAGGAAGATCGAGACTTCGGCAAAGGCGCGGTGACTGCGGAACGCCTCGGCGACGGCTCTGGCTTTTTTCGGCCCGATGCCGCTGACTTCGGTCAGCCGTTCCGGTTCCTTTTCGATCATTTCGAAGGTGTCCTCGCCAAAGCGGGCGACGATCGCGCGAGCCGCCTTGGGGCCGATGCCCTTGAGCACACCGGAAGAGAGGAAGCCGATGATGCCGGCTTCCGAGTGCGGCATGACTTCCTCGTACTCCTGAATTTCAAATTGTTCTCCATACTTGGGATGCTGTACCATGCGGCCGCGGATCCGGTAGGTACGGCCGGCATGGCAGGACGGGAGCTGGCCGCAGATGGTCAGCAGCTCGGGGCTGCCTGCGGTGCTTTCCCCGGCACCGCTTTCTGCTTCGCCGTCGCCCTCGCTGTCCGTATTCCCCGGCGCGTCGTGCTCTTTGCCCTCCGGAGCACGGTCTGCGAAGGCGGCTTCCCCGCCGTCCGCCGCCTCGTCAACCGCCATCACGGCGACGGTAAAGCCGTCCGTCTGGCTGTAAAATATAACATCCTGAATCGTTCCCTGCCTGACCATCACGGTTCCTGTTTCTGCTTGTACAGGCGGCGGTTTTCCAGCGTCCAGACGCGTTCGGAGAAGTCGCCCGGCTCGGTTTTGTCGAGGGCGTTCTCCATGTCATAGAGTCGGGCGTCGAGAATGTCCAGATAGTGGAGGACTTCCGCTTCGGGAAACAGCGGCCGCACGGGACTGCCGTATTCCGGCTCATAGTGGTGCGAGAGCACCATGTGTTCGAGCAGGATCGTTTTTTCCCGCGGGATATGCAGTTCGCGCGCCTGTCGGTCGAGTTCGCGCACGCCCATGACCAGGTGCCCCAGCATCTGCCCTTCGAAGGAGTAGCCGCTGGAGATGCCCAGTTCGTTGGCGTTGATTTCGTTGAGTTTCTGCATGTCGTGCAGAATCACACCGGCAGTGACCAGATCGCGGTTGAGGTCGGTATAGACTTCGCAGATGCGCTCGCCGGTCATCAGCATGCGCTTCATGTGCCAGAGCAGGCCGCCGAGCTCGGCGTGATGGTTCTTGCTGGCGGCGGGATAATAGAGCAGGCGCTCACGGTTGTCGTCGAGGTTTTTGACGCAGAGTTTTTTCAGATCCTCATCGTCGAGGTGCGCGGCCTTGTCGAGGATGAATGCGTACATCGAATCCGGCGCCTCCGGGGCGGCCTTGATGAAGTCCGCCATCTCGAGGCCGTCCTGCTCGCCGGTCTTGCGGATGCGGGTGACACGCAGCTGCTTCATGCCGTTCCATTCGGTTACGGAAGCTTTGATTTTGAGGACTTCGCCGCTGTGGATCTCGCCGGCACCGGCAACTTCCTCATCGGAGAGGTCCCATTTTTTCCCGGAAATTTCCCCGGTTTTATCGCCCAGAGTCAGATCAAGATAATGCCTGCGGTTGGAACCCGTCTTGACGGCGACGTTCTTGACCATGAAAAAGCTGGTCAGTTCTTCTCCGGTTTTCAGATTTGAAATATAGTGTTTTTTCATTGCTGTCTCCGTTTCCTGACGACACGATCTCCGAGCTTTCGGCGGCGCGGCGGCTGCCGCGCGGTGCCGTGTGTCTTACGTCCTATGATTATACACTTTTTCGCCGCGGGAAGAAAGTAAAACCTCGGCGGATCCATCAGCTGGCGCCGCAGAGCCGGCGGCAGAATAGCGCGCTGCCGGGGCAGTGCGCTTTTCTGCGAGCGGTTTGGCGATGCGCCGCGCGGAGATGCACGCGCGCCGCCGGTAAGCGCACGTAATCCGGCTGTTTCCGAACGGTCCGATGACAAGCGGCTGCCCTTAATGCTATTATCGAGACAGCAGACGCGGAGGCCGCTTGCTGCAGAATGGCGGCGCCGCGCAGCATGAAACGATACGGCCGTAATCGAAAAGAAGCATCTGGAAACAATGAAAGGAGGCATGAAGATGCTGCTGAGAAGAGGCAGAATCGGGGTCGCTGCAGCGATGCTGGTGATTGCCGCGGTTATGGTCGGTTTGATCTGTCCGACCGGGACAGCTTCCGCCGCCCGGGACAAAATCAAGGTTTCGCCTGCCTATTATTGCGGCACCACGGGCAGCGGTGATACGCAGTTTCGCTTTATCCTGGTCACGAAGGGATCACGGCACTGGACGCCGTGGAAATATGTGGCCGGGCAGCCGCGCAGAGGCACGTATCTCAGGAAAGGCAGCGCCCTGTACTATGGACAGGCGGGCGGCGCCAAAGCCACGATGTCGGTCGGCTTCGGCTGCTACGGGAGCATCAGCTTCAGCGTGCCGATCGGCAGGAGAGAGGGCGTTTCCGGGACGATACTGCCTGCACACCGGAAAGGCTACTACAAAATCAAGGCGCGCAAGCAGGGTATCGTTAAGGCACAGTTTATCCAGTGGCGGCACCGCCGCGAC
Source organism: Anaerovoracaceae bacterium (assembly GCA_050953425.1). Classification (GTDB taxonomy): domain Bacteria; phylum Bacillota; class Clostridia; order Peptostreptococcales; family Anaerovoracaceae; genus RUG100. The sequence continues at coordinate 459,991 of JBMNMQ010000003.1, forward strand.
GGGCACTGGAGCAAGTGGAGCAAAGCCAAACTTTACCGCAGGCTTTTCCGCTGTGAGCGCGTCCGTGCAGAGCTGGTGCGGGTGCCGGGCAGATAGAGCTGAGTAACGGAGGAAGGAATATGAAAGAGAAAAAAATGGTGTTGAGAATAGTCGCCGCGGCGGCGATTGCTGCCCTGTGCAGTATCGCTGCCACCGGCATGTATTTCAACGTGAAGATGAACAAGATGGAAGCGGCGCTCCGGCTGCATTCCGGAACCTACCAGCTGGGAACCGCGGTTTCCGAGAAGACACGCTATCTGGCGCTGCTGCCATTGTCTGCGGAGGAGGAAGGGACTGCGGTGAAGGAGTACGAGATCACCGACGCCTACGGAAAGGTAGTAGATCGCGGTTCCTGCCGGATCGTCCGCAAGAGCTTTGCCGTGCTGAAGAAGAACGGACGGCAGGTCGGCCTGCTTCTGGCGGCCGACGGAGCCTGCTATTATTCCGATTCGTCGGGCTGGCAGAGGGCAAAAAAGATCGAGGATCAGGAAGATGACTGAGCAGGACGCGCCTGCCGGAAGAGCAGGCATGCCGGAAAAACCGGGCGCCCCGGCAGGGCCGGCCGGGACAGCGGCCGGAGCCTGGATTCGCCGGCTGCGGCGGGTGCTTGATGCGCTCTTTCCGGACAGCATCTACTGCCTCTGCTGCGGCAGCGTCATCGACAGCAGCCGCGCCTACTCGCTGTGCGATCACTGCATCGACAAGGTCGGCTGGGTGACGGAAGACGCCCGGACCTGCACTCGCTGCGGCAAACTCCTCGGGGAGAATTACCTTTATGCGGACTGCCGCGACTGCCGCGACGTCGGCCGGGCGTTTGACCGCGGCTGGACCTGCGCCGGCTACGGCCTCTATGCGCGGGCGCTGATCATGGATTTCAAGTACCGCGACCGTTCCTATATCGGCCGCCACCTCGGAACGGCTATGGCGGATCGCTTTGCGGCGGCGGGCGTTGTGCCGGATCTGGCAACCGTCGTGCCGGTACATGCCGACCGGCTGGAAGAACGCGGCTACAATCAGGCGGAACTGCTGGCACGCTGTGTGGCAGCGCGGCTGCGGGTGCCGCTGGAGGCATCGCTGCTGCGGCGGCGCCGGGAAACGGCGCCGATGAAGGATCTCGACCGCTGGCAGCGGCGGCTCAACGTGCGCCGTGCCTTTGCACTCGCTCCCGGCAGAGCAAAAGATGTCGCCGACCGGCATCTGCTGCTGATCGATGACATCTTTACAACCGGAGCCACGCTCGATGCGTGCAGCCGCGTGCTCAAAGACGCGGGCGCGGCGCGCGTCGACGTGCTGACGTTTGCTGCCGGCGGCAATCTGCCGTCGGAGCGGGACACATCCCGCACACCGCTGCGGGCGCATATATGCCTTTGAGGTGAACGGGACCGGCGTTCTGCCGGTTCATCGCGGCAGGATCCCTGCCCGGCGTCCGGCGGTTTCAGCCCTTATTCCAGCTGACGCGTTCGTCAAAGGCCCTGCGGGAATTCTGCCTGACTTCGCCGGCCGGAACGCCGACCGGCACGATGGTGCGCACGGTCTTTTCCGGCGGCAGATTGAGCAGCTTGCCGATGCGCTTGAAATTATCGTCGGTCTTGGTGTCGCCGTCCATCCAGACGGCCGCGTATCCCAGCGCCGTGATGGCGAGCAGCATCGTCTCCGTGGCCGAGGCATAGTCCTCGATTTCAAAGCTGAGACCGTCGGCTTCTACATGCTCGGAAGCGACAACGAGGATCACCGGAGCGCTCTTGGTGGCCTCGGAGGGCATCCACTCGGAGATCTGCCGCCGCAGCTTCTCATCGGTGACGACGATGAAGCTCGTGGTCTGCAGGTTGTAGCCGGACGGGGCCTTGATGGCCGCATCCAGAATCCTGCGAAGGTCGGCTTCGGGAATCTGATCGGCGGTGTAGGGGCCGCGGTAGCTGCCGCGCCGGTTGACTGTTTCAAAGAAATCCATAGGTACGTCCTTTCTGCGCTGTGCAAATATATAGGGTCTGTCCGTCCGCTGCATGCGAACGCACTATGTTGATAGCGTCTGCAGTATAACATATTCCGCGGTTTTGGCAATCCCCCGTTCCACCGGCTGCGAGGACGGCGCTCCGATTGGAAAGCCTGCCGTCTCGTGAAGTCTGTCGGCATGATGCGCGCGAAGCCGGAGAAGGAAAAGAAGGGCTGAGTGCCTGCCGAGGAACGACTTGACAGTGTCGGCGCCGATGCGATACACTGCAGACAGCTGATGCCGGTGGCCGGCGGCTGTCGGTCTCATCGGATCCATCAGTGCATCGACATCGCGCGGGTCTGTGGTTGAAAGGCCAGGCCAGCTGCGGGCGAAGGGCCCCACGTAAGCCGCCGCAGAAAGACGACGGTGATCATGGCGCAGTTTAGAAGTAAGTCCTCCGGAAAATCCGGGCCAAGGCGAGTGTGGGGGCAAAGACCAGGTCAGCCGCGCGGTTGTTCCAAAGATCGTTTGACAGATCAATCCCGAAGAGCGAATCGGCTTTTCGGGATTTTTCAGCGGCAGCATTCGGCCCGCTCGATGTCCCGGGATGATTTATGCTGGCTGCCGGTTCGGGCTGCACGATTGCCCTCGTCATCGATACAGCCCGGAGGCGGTACGGCTGTGACGCAGCAGCGGACCAACCGGCAGGATTCATCACGATTCATATTGATTTAGCATTTTCGTTTTACTGTATTGCGAATATGTAGAGAAAATAAAATGGAACAGATGCGAACCGTATCATTCCGATTTCTCTTGACGAACAGGAATCCTCTTCCTGCGCGGACCCTGAGCGAGTGCTGCGAACTGTCTGGCAGAAGGAAGAGGGAGACACCTGCCGGCAGTGCGAATCGCCCGGAAAAGGGCGGCAAAAGACTCCGCATGACGATGGGCGGACACTGCTGCCGCAGGGGCGGGAGAGTCCGCGCAAAGCGGCGGAATGCGGTGATTCGGTGCGGCGGAATGTGACGAAACGGTTGTTGTATATTCAAACAGAACTTGCTATAATTAATTAAATACATTCTGCAAAGGAGGACGATGAAATGAAAGTCATCATCACAACAAAAAATGTCAAGGCAAGCGATTACCTGAAGGATACGATAGAAAAAAAGCTGAGCAAGCTTTCCAAATATTTTTCTGAAGACATCGGCGTCAACGTCATGCTGTCCGAAGAACGCGGCCGCAAGAAGATCGAGGCGACGATCAAGGCCAGAGGCGTGATCTTCCGCGCCGAGGACAAAGCCGATGATTTCCAGGAGGGCATCGACAATGTTGTCGAAAAGCTGTCCTCGCAGATGTCCCGCTTCAAGGGAAAACTGCAGAAAAAGCACAAGGGCCAGAAGGAATTCGTCTTTGAAGCCTGGCCGGAACCGGCGGAGCCGCAGGAGTTCGACGTCATCAAGACCAAAAAGTTTGAGCTCGAGCCGATGACCGTCGAGGAAGCGGTTCTGCAGATGGAGATGCTGGAACACAATTTCTTTGTTTTTCTGAATATGGAAACGGACAGTGTTAACGTTGTCTACCGCAGAAAGGATACCGGCTACGGCCTGCTGGAGACAACATACTGAGGCACGGCTGAAAGGGGCAGCCGGCAGGATCAGAAGGGATGAACGAATTTTTTGGCAATTTGATGTCCGGAGTAGCGGTAACCGATATTCTGGACATCGCCATCGTCGCGTACGCAACATATAAAGTACTGGGATTTATCAAACAGACGCGGGCAGAACAGCTGGTAAGAGGTCTGCTGATTTTGGTACTGGTAATGATCGTTGCCGGTCTGCTGCATCTGTATGCCACGTACTGGATTCTGCGCTCTACCCTGGCCGTCGGCGCGATTGCGCTGGTGATTGTCTTTCAGCCGGAACTGCGGCGCGGTCTCGAACATATGGGACGCAGCAAGTTCCTCAATCCCGGGATGCGGCAGCTGGAGAAGAAAGAAGCCAGAAATTTCATCAATCAGTTCCTGCGCGGCATCGAGGAGGGCTCCGCTTCGCGGACCGGCATGCTGCTGGTGATCGAACGGGAAATCTCGCTCGAGGACATCGTTGAAACCGGCACCGTGGTCGACGCTGCCGTCACCGCGGAACTGCTGGGCAATATCTTCTATGAAGGGGCGCCGCTGCATGACGGCGCCGTCGTTATTCGCGGCACGCGCGTTTATGCGGCGGGCTGCGTGCTGCCTTTGACCGAGAATAAGTCCCTGCCGACCGAACTCGGCACGCGTCACCGCGCCGGCATCGGCATTACCGAAAAGTCGGATGCGCTGACGGTCATTGTGTCCGAAGAGACCGGCATTATCTCGATGGCGCAGGAAGGACATCTGGAGCGCTACTTGGAACGCAAAAATGTCGAAAAAGCACTTCTGGATATTTATCTGAAGAATGAAAAACAGCCGTTTTTCGGCCACCGTTCCCGGCACGGCGGAGAAGGAGAGCGGGACGATGTTTAAGAGCAGAAAACTCAACATCATTGTTTCTGTCGTCATCGCCGTTTTCCTCTGGGCGTATGTCGTCGGCGAAGTCAATCCCAAGACGACACATCGCTATTCGGACATTCCGATTGAATTTGTGCACAGCGGAACGCTGATCGACAATGATCTGGCGCTGGTCGATCCCGGTCGCAGAACCGTGACGGTCACGCTGTCCGGGCGCCGTGCTGCGCTCTATCGCATCGATGCCGAGGATATCCGAGCCGTCGTCGATGTGGGGGACTGCAGCAAGGGGAAAAACAGACTGGATGTTTCGATCAAGGCCCCGAAAGACCTCGGTGTCAGCAGCGCTTCGCCGGCACACGTCAAGGTGCAGGTGAGCGATGCGGAAACGATGACTTTCAAGCCGAAAGCGGTCTTCGCCAATGTGGATAAGGGAAAGGAAGCCGGCAGCATCAGCATCGAGCCCGCATACGTTACGCTGTCCGGCAGCAGCAGTCAGCTGAAAAAAGTCAATCGGGTTCGAGCGCGCGTCAATGCCGCCAAGTTCACCAGGGGTTACGGCACCATCAGTGCCGATCCGGTGCCGGTCAATGCGGCAGGCACGGAGGTGGAGTATCTGAGGGCCTCTCCCGGAGCGGTCAGCGTCAGTGCTTCCATTTACGACGTCAAGACAGTGCCGCTGTCGGTCAAAGTGACGGGCAGTGCGGATTCTTCGGTGCGGGTGACAAAGAAGGATGTTCCGACCAGCATGAAGATCCGCGGCGATGCCGATCTGCTCGCGGATGTGAACGAAATTGAGGCGGAACCGATTGATATCAGCGGCATAAAAAAGACCACTGAGTTTGAGGTGCAGCCTGTCCTCCCCGCCGACGTGGAGGCGGCCGACGACTCACAGCATCTGAAGGCGACGATACAGGTCGAAAAGAAGTAGCACCGCCGGGCGGCGGTCCCTGCGGCTGTCTGCGGCAGAACGGCGCGGCGGAGCGGAGGAACTGTGCGGCAGTGCCGCAGCAATGCGATCGGCGCAGCAATACACAGTTAAGATTACAGATAACGCAGCAATACACAGTACAGAGAGGGAAACGATTATGGGCAGATTATTCGGGACAGACGGTGTCCGCGGTGTGGCCAACTCCGAACTGACACCGGAACTGGCCTTTGCGCTGGGCAAAGCCGGCGCCTATGTCCTCAGTCAGAATAAAGAGAAACCGGTGTTTGTGACCGGAGCGGATACCCGCATTTCCGGCGACATGCTGGAGAACGCGCTCAGCGCCGGCATCCTGGCGGTGGGCGGCAATGTCATCAAAGCCGGCATCCTGCCGACGCCGGCGATCGCTTACCTGGTGCGGCAGTACAAGGCGGATGCCGGCGTGATGATTTCTGCCAGTCACAATCCCTTTGAATACAACGGCATCAAATTTTTCAACGGCCGCGGCTTCAAGCTCGACGATGAGATCGAGGATCAGATTGAAGAAATCATCGTTCGCAATATCGACGTCAACAGCCACATCACCGGCGACCGTCTGGGCAAGCGCCTCGACGGGCAGGAAAACGCCGCCGATCTGTATACCCGCTTTCTCCTCGGGACGGCACCCGATCTGGATCTCCACGGTCTGCGCATCGTCCTCGACTGCGCCAACGGCGCTTCCTACAAGATCGCGGAAAACGTTTACCGTGAACTCGGCGCCGAATTGATTCTGATCGGCAATGAACCCAACGGCTTCAATATCAATGATCACTGCGGCTCGACACATCCGCAGCAGTTGCAGCAGGCCGTCGTGGAGAACGACGCGTACATGGGCATGGCCTTTGACGGCGATGCCGATCGTCTGATCGCGGTCGACGATCGGGGCGGTCTCATCGACGGCGACCGCCTGATGTGCATCTGCGCCCGGCAGATGAAGGAGGAGGGGCGCCTGCCCGGCAGCAAGGTGACGGCGACAGTGATGAGCAACATCGGCCTGCATAAGTATATGCGCGAGATCGGCTGCAGTGTTGACGTCACGGCGGTCGGTGACCGCTACGTGCTCGAAAGCATGCTGCGCACCGGCTGCAGGATCGGCGGCGAGCAGTCCGGTCATATGATCTTTCTCGATCACACCACGACCGGTGACGGCATCCTCTCCTCGCTGCAGCTGCTGCGGGCTGTCATCGACAGCGACCGCAGGCCGTCGGAGGTGGCCGCCGAGATCGAGATCTACCCGCAGGTACTGCGCAACGCCAAAGTGCAGAACAAGAACAAGCAGAAATTCAAGGAAGACGAAGAGATTCAGCAGACCATCGCGCAGATGGAAGCCGACCTCTCCGGGGACGGCAGAATCCTGATCCGTCCATCCGGCACGGAGCCGCTGGTACGGGTCATGATCGAAGGCACCGACACTGTGAAGATCACGCGAATGGCGGAGGACATGGCGGAGATGCTGGAGGAAAAATTCGGCTGAGTCCGGCGGTCCCGCAGGCGGAGAGGCCGCGCGGCATCGCGGTGAGCAGATGCCGGCCGACTCCGCAGGGCCGAAATGAAGATGAATATTTGTCGTGAATTACAGAAAGAAAACATAGAAGGAGGAATACTGCCATGTGCGGCATTGTAGGATATATCAGCGGCGAAAACAACGCCCGGGAAGTGATCGTGGACGGCCTCAGACGGCTGGAATACCGCGGTTACGACTCGGCCGGCATCGCCCTCAACATCGACGGCCGTCTGGCCGTGCGCAAGCACGTCGGCGAGCTGGCAAATCTGCAGAAAATCATTCAGGACCCGGAGTTTGAATCCTCGGCGGGAATCGGACATACCCGCTGGGCGACGCACGGCGTGCCATCGGATCTCAATGCTCATCCGCATACCAATGAGGACGGAACCATTGCCGTGGTGCATAACGGCATCATCGAAAACTTTGTCGAGCTGCGGGAGATGCTGACTGAAGAACACGGCGTGCACTTTCGCTCCGATACAGATACCGAGGTCATCGCTCATTTAATCGGCCTCTACTATCGGGGCGACCTGCATCAGGCTGTCCGCCAGGCGGTCAGCCGGCTGCGCGGCACCTATGCGTTTGCCGTGATCTGCGCCGCCGAACCGGATCGGATCGTGGCGGTGCGAAAGGATGCACCCCTGGTCGCCGGCATCGGCGACGGCTGCAACTTCATCGCTTCCGATATCCCGGCCTTCCTCAGCTACGCCCGCCGCATCTATCTGATCGAGAACAACGAAACGCTGGTTGTCACCAGGGATCACATCGAGATCTACAATGAAGCCGGGCACAAAGTGCAGCGTGAAGCGATGCACATCGACTGGGATGCGGACGCGGCGGAAAAGGGCGGCTACGAGCACTTTATGCTCAAAGAGATCTACGAGCAGCCGACCGGTCTGGCGGAAACGCTCAACCGCCGTCTCGATGACGAAGGAAATATCAGGCTCGACGGCATTTCCCTGACCCGGGAAGATCTCGACAGCTTCCGCAAGGTCAGCATCGTCGCCTGCGGCACCGCTTACCACGCCGGCCTTGTCGGCAAGCGCGTGATCGAGCAGTTTGCCCGCATTCCCGTTGAGGTCGAAGTGGCCAGCGAATACCGCTACAGCGATCCGTTCGCCGACGAGCACACGCTCTTCATCGCCGTCAGCCAGTCCGGCGAGACCCAGGACACGCTGGAGGCATTGCGCGAAGCCAGGCGCAAGGGCGCGCGCGTTCTCTCCATCGTCAATGTGGTCGGCAGTTCCGTGGCGCGGGAGTCCGACGACGTCTTCTATACCTGGGCAGGACCGGAAATCGCTGTCGCCAGCACCAAGGCCTATACCACGCAGCTGATGTGCTTTTACCTGATCGCGCTCTATATGGGGCGCACCCGCGGCACGCTCGAGGAGGAGCGCTATCGCAGGATCATCGACCAGCTGCGGCGGATGCCGGATCAGCTGGCGCATTTCCTCGAGGATGTCAGCGACATCGAAAAGATGGCCAGGCGCTATTACCGCCGCAATGAAATGTTCTTCATCGGCCGCGGCCTCGACGCCGGCGTCGCCTACGAGGGTTCGCTGAAGATGAAGGAAATCTCCTATATCAATTCCTTCGCTATCGCCGCCGGCGAGCTCAAGCACGGCACCATTGCGCTGATCGAGGAGGGTACGCTGGTTGTGGCGCTGGCGACGCAGAACCGGCTCTACGAAAAGACGCTTTCCAACATCGTCGAGATTCGCTCCCGCGGCGCCTACGTGATCGGCGTGGCGCAGGAGGGCAATCGCGAGATCGAAAAGCAGGCGGATCGGGTGATCTACATCCCCGACTGCCTCGATGAACTGACTCCGATCTTCGCCATTGTGCCGCTGCAGCTGTTCGCCTACTATGTGGCCAGAGAACGCGGCTGCAACATCGACAAACCGCGCAATCTGGCCAAGTCGGTGACCGTAGAGTAGCGGAGCAGCGGCCGGCGCGATCCGTTCGACGGTCGGCAGCCGGCGCATGTACGGCGGCACGGCAGAACGGCAGCCAAGGCTGGCTGACGGGTGTGTGAGGGATGCCCGCATGCCTGCGGCGTCTGATCGGAATGACCGCCAAGGAGGCAGAATTGATGAAAACGTGTGAAATCCGTGACCCCGGCCTGGCGCCGTCCGGTCACGAGAAAATAGAGTGGGTGCGGCACAACATGCCGCTGCTCTCCGGGCTCGAGGAGGAATTTCGGGCCGGACAGCCGTTCCGCGGTGTCCGCATCTCGCTCTCGATCCATATGGAGGCCAAGACCGCCTATCTGTGCAAGGTGCTGGCGGCCGGCGGTGCCGAACTGGCGGCGACCGGCAGCAACGCACTCTCGACACAGGACGATGTGGCGGCGGCACTGGCCGACGACGGCATCTCGGTCTTTGCCGTGCACGGTGTCGACGAAGAGGGCTACTTCCGCCAGATCGAGCAGTGCCTGGAGCATCATCCCCATATCATCATCGATGACGGCGGCGATCTGGTCAGCATGGTGCACGGGCGCCGTCCGGATCTCGCCGATGCCGTCTGGGGCGGCTGCGAGGAGACGACCACCGGCATCATCCGCCTCAAGGCGATGGAGCGGGAGGGCGTGCTGAAATTCCCGATGGTGGCGGTCAACGACGCCGACTGCAAGCACCTCTTTGACAACCGCTACGGTACCGGCCAGTCGGTCTGGGACAGCCTGATGCGCAACACCAATCTGATCGTTGCCGGCAAGACCGTCGTCGTCGCCGGCTACGGCTGGTGCGGCCGCGGCATCGCGATGCGGGCGGCGGCTCTGGGCGCACAGGTGATCGTCACCGAGGTCAATCCGGTGCGCGCCATGGAAGCAAAGATGGACGGCCACAGCGTGATGACGATGGCACAGGCGGCGCCGCGGGGCGACTTCTTTATCACCGCCACCGGCTGCAAGGGCACGATCCGCGCCGAGCATATGATGGCGATGAAGGACGGCGCGATCCTCGCCAACGCCGGTCACTTTGACGTCGAAGTCGACGTCGCCGCGGCCCGGGAGATGGCGGTCGAGCAGCATGAGACGCGCCGCAACATCATCGGCTACACGCTGCCCGGCGGGCGGCAGATCCACATTCTCGCCGAGGGGCGCCTGGTCAACATCGCGGCGGCCGACGGCCACCCGGCGGAAATCATGGATCTGTCCTTTGCCGTGCAGGCTTACAGTGCCCTCTATATCCGCGATTATCACGAAGAACTCGAAAACCGGGTCATCGATGTCTCAGCCGACATCGACCGGCTGATCGCCGGCAAAAAGCTGGCCGCCTGGGGCATCGAGATCGATGCGCTCAGCGAAGAGCAAAAGCAGTATTTGAACAGCTGGCGGGTCTGAAACAGCACCTGCCGTCAGCAGCCGCCGGGAAAGAGAACGGCGGGGGAGTGTGAACAATGTCCAACATCCATGTCGATTTTGACCGCAATGTGAACATCAAGCGACGCATTAAAAAAAATGTGGAAGAAGCGGCACTGCGCTGGCAGGCGCAGCCAAAGCACCACGTGCCGTATGAAACCCCGACGATCGGCTACGTCAGCGTGGAACACCCGCTGTTTATGATCTACTACGATCAACAAGTCAGTCAGCATCCGAAGGAGATTTACAGACCCGGCAACACGGTCGTCCTCGTGGCGATTCCCTACGGCAGGGAAGTCGTCGAGAGCAACCGCGGCGGCGCGCATCCGTCCCGGCTGTGGCTCGACGCGTTCTTCGATTCGATGCATCTGGGCATGTATCTCAACCGGATCGTGCGCGACACGTTTGACGAAGTGGGACGTCTGCATTCCGGCACTAATGCGCCGACCGACTGGAACGAAGAGACGCACCGCGCCGAATGGTCGCATAAACTGGCGGCCTATGCGGCCGGCATGGGACGCTTTGGCATCGGCGGCTCCTTCCATACCGAAAACGGGTTCTGCGGCAGGATCACGAGCATTCTCGTTGATGAGCATTACGCTCCGTTTACCGAGGAAAACATCGCCTGGCAGGATTCGGAGCACGCGCTCGATCATGTGCGCAGTGACAGCAAGTACCACAGCGGCGAGGGTGTGGAGGTCAGCCGGCAGGCGATCGAGGCCTGCCCCGGCTGTGCCATCGATGAGCGCGGCATCGATCAGGAGAAGTGTCAGGCTTACTGCAAGCTGATCAATTCCTATACGCCGTCACCGGAAGTCTGCGGCAAATGCTTTTACCATGATGTGGAATGAACCGGTATCGATCCGGCGGGAAGCACTCGGTACCGGACAATACGCATGAACGCCAAAAGCCGGCCTCGCGGCCGGCTTTGCGGTGCGGCTTCAGCCGCCCAGTTCGATCATGCGGTCGATGCAGCGCCGCGCATCGCGCAGCGTGGCCTCATCGAGCTTGATTTCCTCGCCGCCGTCGCCGCGGACGGCGTGCCAGACGTCGGCCAGCGTGGTGATTCGCATATCGTTGCAGACGCAGGCTGTGGAAAGCGGGTAGAAGCGCTTGTCCGGGCAGTCGTACTGCAGATGCTGGACGATGCTGCACTCGGTGCCGATGATGAACTCTTCGGCGTCGCTGTTTTTGGCAAAGTCGATGATGCCGGTGGTGCTGCCGACGTAGTCGGCGTGTTCGGTGACCTCGCCGAGGCATTCCGGATGACAGAGCAGCAGCGCCTGCGGATGCCGCCGCCGGGCGGTTTCGACGTCGGCGGCGCGGAAACGCGTGTGCGCCGGGCAGCCGCCTTCCACCAGGTGAATGTTTTTCTCCGGCAGCTGCGCGGCCGTCCAGCTGCCGAGCTGGCAGTCGGGCACGAAGAGGATGTCGCTGTCGGGCATGGCCTCGAGGATGCGCACAGCCGAGGAAGACGTCACCACGACATCGGCCACGGTCTTCAGTGCCGCCGAGGTGTTGATGTAGGCGGCCAGCTTGTATCCGGGATGGCCTTCCCTGAGGCGCAGGGCGGCCTGACGATCGTACTGGTCCGCCATCGGGCATCCGGCCAGCGGCTGCGCCAGGAGAACCTTTTTCTCCGGCGAAAGGATCTTGGCGGTCTCGGCCATAAAGCGCACGCCGCACATCAGGATGGTCTGCTGCGGGGCGTTGGCGGCCTTGACGCTGAGGCCGTAGGAATCGCCGACATAGTCGGCCGCTTCCCAGATCTCGTGGCTCTGATAGGCGTGAGCCAGAATGCAGACGTCGTTTTTCTCTTTCCACTGCCGGATTTCCTTCAGCAGGGTTTCGGTGGTATGAGCTGTCATGATCTCCTCGCTGTTTGCTCGTGAAAACTTACTGTGCTCTATTGTAGGACAGTCCTTCCTTAATGTCAAGACATATGTCTTGTCAATAACCGAAATTGGTGATATAATGCACCCAATACGGAACCGGCCCGTCCGCGAACGCTGATCGACGCGGCGCACGATGCGCCGCAGCGGGCGGGAGACAGGAAGGAGAACGAAATACCATGGAGAACAGGGAACAGGAAGAAAACGGGATCGATCGACGCAGCGATATTCTGATCGCCGGCAGCGGCTGTTCCGCGCTGTATTTTGCCTTGAAGGCGCCGCGTGACCGCCGCGTCCTCCTGATCACAAAATCCGATTTTGAGAGCAGCGATTCCTATCTGGCGCAGGGCGGCATCTGCGTCCTCAGGGATGAATCGGATTACGACAGCTACTTTGAAGATACGATGAAAGCGGGACACTACGAAAACGACCGCGATTCGGTGGAGATCATGATCCGCTCCTCGCAGGACGTCATCCGCGATCTGATCGACTGCGGCGTTGAATTTGCCCGTACCGAGAGCGGGGAGATGGATTATACGCGCGAGGGATGCCACTCCAATAAGCGCATTCTCTATCACGAGGATGTCACCGGCAGGGAAATCACGTCCCACCTGCTTGCCGAGGTGAAAAAGCTGCCCAACGTGACGATGCTGGAATACACGACGCTGCTGGATGTCATCTGCCGCGACAACGTCTGCTACGGCGCGGTGCTGCGCACGGCCGACGGACGGCTGCAGCGGGTTGCCTGCGATGTGACGGTGCTGGCAACCGGCGGCATCGGCGGACTCTACCGTCATTCCACCAATTTCCGGCATCTGACCGGCGACGCCCTGGCGATCGCGCTGCGGCACGACATCGCCCTGGAGCACGTCGATTACATCCAGATCCATCCGACGACCTTTTATTCCGACGCCGAGGAGGAGCGCAGCTTTCTGATCTCCGAATCGGCCCGCGGCGAGGGAGCGCGCCTCTACGACAAGGACGGCCGCCGCTTTACCGACGAACTGCTGCCGCGCGACCGGCTCACCAGCGCGATCCGCGCGCAGATGGAAAAGGACGGCACGGATTACGTCTGGGAGGATCTGCGCACGATTGCCCCGGAAGAGCTCGAGAGCCACTTCCCCAACATCGTGGCGCACTGCCGGGAAGCCGGCTACGACGTCAGTGAACGCTGCATTCCGGTGGCGCCGGCGCAGCACTATTTCATGGGCGGCATCAAGGTCGACCACGAGAGCCGCACCTCGATGGCGCAGCTCTATGCGATCGGCGAAACCGCCTGCAACGGCGTCCACGGCCGCAACCGGCTGGCCAGCAACTCGCTGCTCGAATCGCTGGTCTTTGCCCGGCGGGCCGCGGCCGATACGGCGCAGCGGCAGCCGCTGCCATGTCCCGACGCCGATCTCTTTGCGCGCTGGGATCTGACCCCGTACCGGGACGCGCAGGCGCTGCAGAAGGAGTACGCGGAGATGGTGGAAGCGGAAATCGACCGCGTCGGCGGCGGCAATCGCGCCGGCGTCGCCTACCGCGAGTTCTGACCGGCAGGCGATCGCCGCAGGCTGCGACATGCGGCCTGCAGCGGGCTTTCGACCGCCGCGGGCTGCCGCACGGAAAACAGCAATAAGTACAAGGAGACAGAAATCAATGATCGATAAAACAACGATGAAGTTAAACGTGGATCCGCTGCTTCTCAGCGCTCTGCGGGAGGATATCACCAGCGAGGACGTTTCCACGAATTCCGTGGTCTCGGCCGGCCGGCGCGGCACGGCGGAACTGCTCGCCAAGCAGGCGGGCACGATCTGCGGCCTGCAGGTGTTCGCCCGGGTCTTTACGCTGCTCGACGCCGACACCGAGATTGCCCTTGCCGCCGAAGACGGCGACGCGGTTACAGAGGGGCAGAAGCTGGGCACGCTGACCGGTGACATGAGCGTGCTGCTCAGCGGCGAACGCACGGCGCTCAATTTTCTGCAGCGCATGAGCGGCATCGCCACCTACACCCGCGAGGTGCTCGGCGACCTTGCGGGCAGCGGCATCCGGCTGCTGGATACGCGCAAGACGACGCCCAACAACCGCATCTTCGAAAAGTATGCGGTGCGCATGGGCGGCGGCTGCAACCATCGCTACAACCTCTCGGACGGCGTCATGCTCAAGGACAACCACATCGGCGCCGCCGGCGGCGTCGGTCCGGCCGTGCGGCGGGCCAGGGAATACGCCCCCTTTGTGCGCCGCATCGAGGTGGAGACGGAGACGCTGGAGATGGTGGAGGAAGCGGTCGCGGCCGGAGCCGACATCATCATGCTCGACAACATGGATCACGAAACGATGGCCCGCGCGCTGCAGCTCATCGACGGACGCGCGGAAACCGAGGTGTCCGGCAATGTGACGAGGGAGAACATCGCCCGGCTGGCCGACCTCGGGGTCGATTATATTTCCAGCGGTGCGCTGACCCATTCCGCCCCGATTCTTGACATATCACTGAAAAATATGCATGCTGTATAATATCGAAGAATAAGGAGGGAAAGATTTGCGGGAAACAATGCGCGGAGAAGAGCGGAGGAGTGCGATCCTCCGAAGACTGCAGGACAATGACCGGCCTCTTTCCGGCAGTGCGCTGTCGCGGGAGTTCCGGGTCAGCCGGCAGGTGATCGTGCAGGATATCGCCCTGCTGCGGGCCGGCGGCGCCAAGATTCTGGCTTCCAGCCGCGGCTATCTGCTGCTGCGGGAGAGCCTCACCAGCCGCGTCTTTAAAGTTCGACACAACGAGGAACAGACCGAGCAGGAGTTGAATCTCTTCGTCGATCACGGCGGTTTCGTCAAGGATGTGTTCATCTACCACAAAGTTTACGGGATGGTGCGGGTGCCGCTGAATATCGGCTCGCGCGTCGAGGTGCAGGCGTTCATGGAGACCCTGCGCAGCGGGCAGTCGCGGCCGCTTTCGGGCGCGACCTCCGGCTATCACTATCATACGGTGGAAGCCGATCACCGCGACGCACTCGATCAGATTCAGAACGCGCTGGCAGAAGTCGGCTTTTTAGCGCCGCTGCAGGATGACGAACCGGTCGATTTCTGGCAGGAGAGTGAAGAAGGGGCAGAGGGAAAGAGAGAGTAAAGGGACAGGCAGCGAGAAGGACCGCGCGGGTCAGACGCTGCCATTCCTTATCCGCTTCGATCACTGTCGGTTCGCATCTTGCTCGGCTGCGTGATCCTTCATGCGACGCGGCCGCTGCCGCCTGTGACGGCTGGGATGTATTCTGCGGGCCTTTCGATCGCAGCGGTCAGGGCTGGTCCGGCGGGTTTGTCCGGCGGACCGTCATCCCCGGCCTGATTCGGCGGTCACTCGTCCCCGGTGGTGTCGAGGGCGGCGACGGCACGCTCGATTTCATCCATCTGATCTTCGCCGAAGACACGAAAACCGGCGCGCTGCAGCACCTCGGCGGTGAAGCCGCGGCCGGGTATTTTTTTGCCGCGAAAACTGCCGTCGTGGATCTGCAGGCTGCCGCAGGAGGGACTGCTCTGCTTGAGAATGCAGAGCGCCGCATCGCAGGAACGCGCCAGCGCCAGAGCCGCGGCGGCGCCTCGTTCATAGGCGGTCGTCACATCGCGGCCGTCGCGGGTGACGACTCTGCTGCCGCGGCGCTGCGCCTCGGGACGCGGCACCGGCAGACCGCCGGCCACTTCCGGGCAGATCGGCACCAGCCGGCCCTCCTCGAGCCAGCGCTGAAAGCGGGGATCGTCCAGCGCCCGGGCGCGTCCGTCGTAGCGGACGGGTTCCCCGCAGAGGCAGGCGCTGACGAGCAGGCGCCGCCGCTTCATGACAGCTTGTCGCGCATCGCCTCCAGACGGCGGCGGGTGCGCGCTTCCCCGAGAATCTGCTGAATGGCCCAGATGTCCGGCGACTGCCGGCGGCCGACGAGGGCGATGCGGATCACTTCGCTGACGTGGCCGACGTGGCCCTTGTAGTCCTCCGGGTGCTTTTTGTAGTCCTTCGGCTTGGCGGCGTAGCCGAGATCGACGGCAATGGCGCGGATCTTTTCAAACCACTGTCCGCTGTCGTCGCTGTGGTCGTAGGTCGCGAGGTAGGCCGTGAGGATGGCGGCCGCATCCGCGGCGGCTTCCGGCGGCATCTCGTCCTCGATGACGAAGTAATCGTCGTAGAAGTAGCTGATGAAGCCGAACATCTGGCTGGCGCAGATGAAGTCCTTGCGCGGCTTGCGGCCCTCCCTGCCGAGGTCGAGGATGTCGAGCAGAACGTCGTCGGCGAGTACGTCGGTGAGTTCGGGACGATAGCGGGCGGCCCAGTCGCGGAGGAAGTCCGCCAGCTCGGCGGCCGGGATTTTCACCAGCGTGTCCTTGGAGACGTCGTTGAGCTTGTCGAGATCAAAGAGCGCGCCGGACGTGCTCATCTTCTCGATGCGGAAGGGGAACTCCTCGGCCGCGTCATCCGGATGTGTGGCACGCCATTCCTCGTAGTCGGAATTGAGGATGGTGAGCAGGTACTCGCGCACCGCACGCGGATGGTAGCCGCGTTCCCGGTAAAAGTCGAGCGCCAGCTCCGGATCCCTGCGTTTGGAGAGCTTGCGCTTGTTGCCGTTTTCGTCGCGCTTCATCAGCACGGCGGTATGGCAGTACACCGGCGGTTCAAAGCCGAGCTGCGCGAAGAGCTCGAGGTGGATCGGCAGCGAGGAGAGCCATTCTTCGCCGCGCACGACGTGGGTTGTGCGCATGAAATGATCGTCGCAGACGTGCGCGAAGTGATAGGTGGGGATGCCGTTGGCCTTGAGGATGACGATGTCCTGGAAGTTTTCCGGCATGGTCAGCTGGCCGCGGATGCCGTCGCGCACGGTGATTTCCCGCGGCTGCGACGGATTGCCGGCGGAACGCAGCCGCAGCACCCAGCTCTGTCCGGCATCGAGACGCGCCTGCACCTCATCGAGGCCGAGGTCGCGGCAGCGGGCGTAGGGGCCATAGATGCCCGGTGTTTCTTTGGCGGCTTCTTGCTCGGCGCGGATGGCGGCGATTTCCTTCTCGGTGAGAAAGCATGGATAGGCACAGCCCTTCTTCACCAGTTCTTTGGCAAAGCACCGGTAGAGCGGGCCGCGCTCGCTCTGCCAATAGGGCCCGTAGCTGCCGTGTTCGCCGTCGGCGGCGGCTCCTTCGTCAAAGCGGATGCCGAAAAAATCGAGGGAGTTGAGAATGGTCTCCACGGCCCCCTCCACATAGCGCTTGTCGTCGGTGTCCTCGATGCGCAGATAGAAGACGCCGCCGCTCTGATGGGCCAGTCGTTCGTCGACGAAGGCACCGTAGAGATTGCCGAGATGGATGAAGCCGGTCGGGCTGGGCCCGAGTCGGGTAACCATGGCGCCCTCGTTCAGCGCCCGGGGCGGGTACTGCGCCTCGTAGTCCGCCGGGGTCTTTGCAATATCGGGAAAGAGCAGTTCTGCCAGTTTATCGCCGTTCATGGTATTTTCTCCTTTTTGTGTTGCCTTCGGCCGCGCTCGCTTTCGGCAGCCGGCGGCCGGCGGGCGTTTCTGCCGCGCCCGCATTTCATTATATACGCGGTAGGGGTTTTCTGGCAAGAAAAAGAGGGTATACTATAGACATTGTGAAAGGGGGGGCGCGGGTTTTCGCATACTGCCGACGACGGCTGGCTGCTTCGGGCCGGTATGGAATGAGTGCCGAACGAGCGGCTGCCAAAAGAAAGCTGCAGCGCGAATCGCTGCAGAGCGAACGACAATAGACAGGACGCTGCGGGACGGACGATCGCGGACGACGGCAGTGCAGACATCAGACCAGGATAACACAGAAAGGAAGGATACCATGCAGCAGGTAATTGTAATCGGAGGCGGACCGGCCGGCGTGTCGGCGGCGATTTACGCCCGGCGCGGCGGTCTGGCGGTCAGTCTTTTCTCCATGGGTACCGGCGCGCTGGCGCAGGCCGCGCGCATTGAAAACTACTACGGCTTTCCCGGCGGCATTTCCGGCGAGGAACTGATGGCCCGCGGTCTCGAGCAGGCACGGCAGCTCGGCGTCGAAGTGCTCGAACAGGAGGTGGTCGGTCTGGGATTCACCGATCGCCTGCAGGTCGATACGGCCGACGGCACTTCGCGGCCGGCGGACGCGGTGGTGCTGGCGATGGGGGCGGCGCGGCGGCGGCCGGAGATCCGCAATCTGGAAAAGTACGAGGGCAGCGGCGTCAGCTACTGCGCGGTCTGCGACGGCTTTTTCTTCCGCGGCAAGGATGTGGCGGTGCTCGGCAGCGGGCCGTACGCCCGCCACGAGGCCGATGTGCTGCGGCCGCTGGCCGCTTCGGTCACATGTCTGGACGAAGAGGATGTCGTCGGCCTCGAGGGCGGCGAGACGCTGGAACGCGTCCTGCTGCGCGACGGCACGGCGCGTGACATCGCCGGTCTCTTCATCGCCATGGGCAGTGCCGGAAGCGTCGACCTCGCAAAAAAGCTGGGAGCGGCGACGGCCGACGGTCACCTGGCGGTCGACGAGAACAGGGCGACCACGATTCCCGGCCTCTACGCTGCCGGCGACTGCACCGGCGGACTGCTGCAGGTGGCTAAAGCCGTCGATGACGGTGCGCATGCCGGTCTCGCGGTTGTCAAAGCTCTCAGGGAAAAGAGAGAGAACGCCTAGCCGGCGAAGCGGAGGAACCATGAAGATACAGCTTCCGGATAAAGTGCGAACACTAATAGCCGTGCTCGAGGAGCACGGCTACGCGGCGTACGCCGTCGGCGGCTGCGTGCGCGACCGCCTGCTGGGACGGGAGCCGCAGGACTGGGATCTCTGCACGGCGGCGACGCCGGAGGAAATGGAACACTGCTTTGCCGGCTTTCACGTCGAGGAGACGGGGCTGCAGCACGGGACGCTGACCGTGGTGCTCGATCATGAGCCGTTTGAAATCACGACCTTCCGCATCGACGGCACCTACCGCGATCATCGCCGTCCGGACGCGGTCACTTTTACCGACAGCCTGACCGAGGATCTGCGGCGGCGCGATTTCACGATCAACGCGATGGCCTGCAGCGATCGCACCGGCCTCGTCGATCCCTTCGGCGGACAGCGCGATCTGGCCGCCGGTACAGTGCGCTGCGTCGACGATCCGGCGCGGCGGTTTTCCGAAGACGCGCTGCGCATCCTGCGCTGCGTGCGCTTTGCCGCGGTGCTGGACTTTGCCATCGAGGAAAAAACCGCGGCGGAAATGCTGGAACAGTGCGATTCTCTGCAGCTGATTGCCGCCGAACGGCAGCGGGTGGAACTGGTCAAGCTGCTCTGCGGGCGAGCGGCAGCCGCGGTCATGCGGCAGTACCGCGAGGTGATCGCCGCGGTGGTGCCGGAGATGCGGCCGGCTTTTGACTGCGATCAGCAGAACGATTTTCATATTTACGATGTCTGGGAACATATCCTCCATACCGTCGACGCCATTCCGGCGCAGCCGCTGCTGCGGCTGGCGGCGTTCTTTCACGACATCGGCAAGCCGGCCTGCAAGACGGTAACGGATGAGGGCTGGGGTCATTTTTACCGCCATGAACGCGTCGGCGCGAAAATAACCGACGCCGTGATGCGTCGCCTGCACTTTGACAATCGCACCCGAGAAACGGTGGTGGAACTGGTGGCCCGGCACGGCATCGTCTTCCGTTCCGGCGGGAAGCAGCCGCATCGGCTGCTGGTGCGGCTCGGAGAGGAACAGCTGCGGCGGCTGATCGAACTGGAACGGGCCGATGTGCGGAGCCAGGCACCGCAGTGCGTGGACGAACGGCTGCGCAATATCGACGCCTTCACCGCCGATGTCGAGCGTGTGATTCGGGAAGAGAACTGCTTCTCCCTGCGCGACCTGGCCGTCGACGGCAATGACATCATCGCCGTCGGTGTTCCGCGCGGGCCGCAGGTCGGCCGTGTCCTCCGGCGGCTGCTGGACGACGTGATTGAAGGGAAGGTGAACAACGACAAGGTCTCACTGCTGCGGGCTGTGAAAAATTACCACTCGATTTTTTGACAAAAAAATAGTATAATACAAAACAGGAGGTGAGTAAAGTGTTTAAAGCCGGTGACATGATCGTCTATGGAGGAACTGGCGTTTGCAGAGTAGTCGATATCACCGTACCTGAATTCGCGAAAGAACATGGCAATCGCGAATACTATCAACTGGAACCGATCTATGAAAACGGCACAATCTATGCGCCTGTGGACAATGAGAACCTGTCCATGCGGTATGTGATGGGAAAAGAAGAAGCCGATCAAATGATCGCGATGATTCCCGAAATCCAGACCGAGGAATTCAAGGAAAAGAGCACGCAGAAGCTGACCGAGCACTACAAATCCCGGATTCGCGGGCAGAATTGCGAGGATCTGATCTGCGTCATTCGTTCCGCGCATAAGAAAAAAATCAAGGCCGAAGAAGAGAACAAGAAATTCGGCCAGATCGACAAAAAGTTCATGAAGAAAGCGGAGAATCTGCTCTTCGGTGAACTGGCGATCGCGCTGGAGATCGACAAAGATGATGTAGCGGGGTATATCGCAGCAAAAGTTGGGGACAAAAAACTGATGGAAGAACTATGATCCGGCCGTTCGGCCGGAGCACCTGATGGCATCGGAATCAAGAGTGCCGCCGGGTGCTTTTTTTATTTGCCGTCTCCCGCCGCGGGCCTTCCACTGCGATCGGCCCGTCGTATCGGCCTTCATCAGAGTTGTCCGGCTGCATGGTCTGCGACCGCATGTGGACGAAAACCCGTATCCGCGACGATGACGAGTCCGATTGGCGAAGCTGTCTCGCATGCAGATAAAGAATCAACCCGGAGCTTCCGGAACTCTGCCGGTTGGATCGCTTCGCGTGCAGATGAAACCAACAACCCGTTGTTCCGAAACGCTGCTGTCGGCTGCACCGTTTCGTGTGCAGACAAAAAAACCTGCCGGCATCGCCACGGCGAATCCGGCAGGCTGTCATCGTTTGCAATACCCGGGCCGCGGACAGAGCGGCCCGCACGGTGCATCAGTCGTCGACGCCGACCATCACCGAAGTGGCCTTGATGATGGCGGTCGCTTCTTCTCCGACTTTCAGACCGAGATCTTTAATTGCATTCATGGAAATGGTGGCACTGATCTTGTTGCCGCCGCCA
Organism: Anaerovoracaceae bacterium; assembly: GCA_050953425.1. Lineage (GTDB taxonomy): Bacteria > Bacillota > Clostridia > Peptostreptococcales > Anaerovoracaceae > RUG100. The sequence goes on from JBMNMQ010000003.1 coordinate 481,294, forward strand.
ATGTCGATCTGCACGATGCCGTTGACGGCACCTTCCTGAATGCTGACGATTTTCCCCTTGAGCTGATTTCTTGCACTTAATTTCATGATCGTTTCCTTCCTTTCTGCGCTGCTGCTGTGTCTGTGATGTACTGTCGCGGATCGCTCCCGGCTGATGCCGCGCCTGCCGCTGCAGACGGAGCGCGGTTCGCTGAGCAATCCATAGTGTACATACCACAATAGCGGGGAATGACACAGAAAACTTTAAGCAGACCGGGAAATTTCACATATACCGGCGCGGTGATGGCGCATGAAAAAACCCGCAGAATAGCCATTTGCGGGTTTTGCGTATGATTGGTACCCGTATCGGGAATCGAACCCGAGTTACCGCCGTGAGAGGGCGGTGTCTTAACCGCTTGACCATACGGGCATATTATTCCTGCGGCACGGATATTATTATACTGGGTTTGCAGGTGTTTGTCCAGATTTTTTTCCGTTGACCTGCGGCAGCTTAAATTGCAAGTTTATTTGCCGCATTTTGAGGTCTTCGGTTTTACTGCGGCCTGATCAGTGCCCGGATCGGAAAGCAGAGCCGCAGGGAACGGCTCTGCCTTCGCAAGACAAAAGAATATATGGAGTTCATGTCTGATAAGTTGCTTCATAAGGGTGGTATCGGTCTTGATAATGTTTGTTTTGGTTTCCGTCCTCCTTTCTGCGGTCTTTTCCCGCCTTCCCGGCGCCTGCCGACTCTTCCTGCTCCCGCTGTGCGGCGGCGGAAGCGGCCTGGCGATATTCTCCTCGCCGCCGCTCTGCCTGTCCCGCCGCGAATGCATCGGCCGGACTGACGGAGAGTCGGTCGTACGACTTCCCGCCGGCTCCATGCGGCTGTTCCGCGATCGATCTGTCTGTCCGCGTATGTCCGTCTCCTCGATCGATCGAAGGAACTGCGGCAGGCGCTTCACATCTCATATGTTTATTTATAAAACGGGACAGCGAAGCGGACAAGCGGTCGTGGCGATTCGATGAGGTTTCGTGTTTCGGGCGCGTTTTGCGGTGCGTTTGCCGAGACCCTGATTCGCAGGCGCGTTCTGCGGTGCGTTTGCTGAACCCGGACCGCAGGATCGCCTGACGATGCGTTTGCCGATACCCAGTGCCTGAGGGGGTGCTGCGGTATGATTTAATCATGCAGTATACCGCGGGAACGGCTGGCAATGCCCGACAGACCCGGCAGGGAGAAATATCGGTGCGCAGAAGGGGTGCCCGGCGCAGGGATCTTCGCGGTCGTGGAAGATCGGAGTGCCTGGGCGGCAGCCGGTACCGGACCGAGGAGGAAAGATGGCTGCCGTCGCTTGCGTTGAGAGATGGCGGCAAGAGATGGCTGCTGTCACTGCGGTTATTGTGTTGTCGGGGCATTTCTGCTAGAATAAATGCGGTATGCGGCGGCGCGGCTTTTCGGCCGGGATCGTCCGTCCGGCCGCATCAGCCGGCACCGTTCGCCGGGCCGGATCGGCCGGCGGCGCGAGCGGCGCCGCGATCGGCTTTGCATCGAAAACAGCAGCGCAGGCGTGTTGAGGAGGAAAAATGATACATTATCAGAGTACACGAGGCAGCAAGTACATCAAGACATCGGCACAGGCCATCATTCAGGGCATCGCCGAGGATAAGGGGCTGTATGTCCCCAACGAAATTCCCAAGCTGCCCTTTGCCATCGAGGAGATGGTCGGCAAACCGTATAAGGAAGTGGCTTACAGCATTCTTCAGGCTTATCTGGAGGATTATACCGACGAGGAGCTGCGCGCCTGCATCGACGGCGCTTACGACAGCAAGTTCGAAGCCGATGATGTGGTGCCGGTGGTCAAGGGTGGCGAAGCTTACTTCCTCGAGCTCTATCACGGCAAGACCGCGGCTTTCAAGGACGTGGCCCTGTCGATTCTGCCGTATCTTTTGACGACGGCGATGAAAAAGGAAAAGGAGGACCGCAAGGTCTGCATTCTCACCGCCACGTCCGGCGATACCGGCAAGGCGGCGCTGGAGGGTTTTGCCGACGTGCCGGGCACCGAGATCATCGTCTTCTATCCCAATCAGGGCGTCAGCCAGGTGCAGGAGCGGCAGATGATCACGCAGGAGGGGGAGAATACTCACGTCTTTGCCGTTAACGGAAATTTTGACGATGCCCAGACCGGGGTCAAGAAAATTTTCGGCGATGAGGACTTCGGCCGCCGGCTCTCCGACATCGGTGTGGTGCTCTCCTCGGCGAACTCGATCAACATCGGCCGCCTGGTGCCGCAGGTAGCTTACTACGTCTATGGCTATCTGAAGCTGGTTGAACGCGGCGTCGTCAAAGCCGGCGAGGCGATCAACATCGTCGTGCCGACCGGCAACTTCGGCAACATTCTCGCGGCTTACTACGCCGGCCAGATGGGCATCCCGGTCAAGAAGTTCATCTGCGCCAGCAACGAGAACAAAGTGCTGACCGACTTCCTCAATACCGGCACGTACAACCTCAACCGCGAGTTCTACATGACCAATTCGCCGTCGATGGACATCCTCATCTCCAGCAATCTGGAGCGGCTGCTCTACCACCTTTCCGGCGGCGACGGCGAGGAAATCCGCGACCTGATGGGACGTCTGGAAATCGACAGAAAGTACACGGTCAGCCCGAAGATCCGCTATGCGCTCGACTGCTTCTACGGCGGCTATGCCGATATGCAGCGCACCAATGAGACGATCGGCGAGCTGTATCACAAATACAATTATCTGATCGATACGCATACGGCGGTGGCTTACCGCGTCTATGAGGATTATGTCGCCTATACGGGTGATAAGACGCCGGCACTGGTCGCCAGCACCGCTTCGGCGTACAAGTTCGCCGACAGCGTCTGCGAGTCGATCGGGATCGGCAAGGGCACCGACGGCTTTGATTCGGTGCGGCGGCTGGCCTACGAAACCAGCGTGCGCATCCCCTCCGGGCTCAAGGATCTGGACAAGAAAGAAGTGCGGCACAACACGGTGCTGGATCTCAATGAAATGCAGCAGGCCGTTTACGATGCGGTCAGCGGCGGCAGGCAGGGATAAGGACAGGCGGAAGCGGCAGTCGGCTGAAGCGGCGGTCAGCGCGGACAGGCAGGGATAAAGGCCGGCTGAAGCGGCAGTCGGCGGCGGCAGGCAGGAATGACGGCCGGCGGCAGCGACCCTGCTCCGAAGGCGTGGAAAAAGACTGTGGAAAAATCACGGGATAAATTCGCGGCAAACTTTACCTCGATTTGATGCATCACGGCTTGCACGGCGGATTCCCGTGCGCTACTCTGAAACGGGGAGACAGCTGCAAGGGGGAATGATGGCAATGAAGAAAATTAAAGTAGGCGGTCAGAAGCGCGTGGCGCTGATCGCGCACGATCATCTCAAGGACGATCTCGTCCACTGGTGCGGCCGCCACCAGGACGTGCTCAAGAGTCACTTTCTCTGCGGCACCGGCACCACGGCCCGGCTCATTTCCGAGGCCACCGGCCTGCCGGTGAAGGCGTTTCGCAGCGGTCCGCTCGGCGGCGACCAGCAGATCGGCGCCCGGATTGCCGAGGGAGAGATCGATATGGTGATCTTCTTCATGGATCCGCTGGAAGCGCAGCCGCATGATCCGGATATCCGCGCGCTGCTGCGCATTGCGACCGTATACGACGTGCCGATCGCGATGAACCGGGCGTCGGCGGAATTCATGCTCTACAGTACGCTGATGAATCAGGAGTATGAGCATGAGCTCAATGACTACGCCAAGATGACCGAACGACGCGTGGAGACCATTTACCAGGAGATCAATAACGAAGAATAGCGCGCCTGCCGCACGCAAAAACGCCTCATCCGGGATGACCCGCGATGAGGCGTTTTGCACGAGGATGTATTCAATGTCGGACAAATATCCGTGATCTGTCGTCAGCAGTAAAATTCCATCGGATAGGTGAGGTACTGAATCTCATCCAGCTGGTCAGCCGTGACATATCCCGCCGGTGCGACAAGCAGGGTGGGGATGCGGTTGACGATGGTGGCACAGGTGTGCTCGACGGTGGCCGGCTTGTCGACGCGGAACGCGGTATCCGGTTCACCGGTGATCTTCCAGTCGCAGAGATCGCCGTCATCGGGTCCGTAGATTTTGCCGATGGTTTCCTCTTCGACGGTGATACCCTGCATGGTTTCCGCCGTTACAACGGCCGACATGCCGATGCAGCGTCCCGCTTTCACGGTCTTGCCGAGGGTCGAGCTCTTCATGTCGTGATCGGCCACGCACGGCACGTGCTTCTGCGTGATGGAGCGGATGGTCAGCCCCAGCTTGTTGCAGATGCCTTCGACGGAGTTCCACGCATACGAAGGTTCGAATTCTTCCGGATGGGCGATCTGCGCTTCGAATTCGTCCGGTGTCAGATCGCAGCCGTGAGCCTTGGCGAGCGCCAGTCCGTATTCTTCCACGTTGTAGCTGTAGGCACCGTGGATTTTATCGATGCGATGGCAGCCGCCGGCAACCATGGCAACCATGTTGATCCAGAAGATATCCTGCATGCCCGAGCCGGCGATGGTGCAGCCGTTGGCCTGAGCGATCGCGTCAAGCCGGTTGATTTCGGCCGCCGAAGTGGTCCAGGGGAAGATCGCTTCCTCGCAGGTGGTGATGACGTTGATGCCGCGGGAAACGCACTTTTCGACGTGCTCGTAGATGTCGCTGATAAAGCTGAAGAGCGTGACGACCGCCACATCCGCATCGCAGGCATCGAGCACGGCATCCGCATCGTCGGAGATGCGCACGCCGGTTTTCATGCCGAGGCCGGCGTAATCGCCGACATCCATGCCGACTACTTCCGGGTTCACATCGATCGCGCCGACAATCTGAGCGCCGCATTCATGCAGATAACGGATGGTATATTTCGCCATTTTTCCGCAGCCGTACTGCACAACCTTAATTTTATTCATGCAAGTATCCTCCTTGTCTCACCGGTGGTGTTTGATTTCGTGATGCGCGGCGGACGATTCCGCGGCAGACGATTCTGCATCGGAACGCGTCGGCGGCCGGCATCGGATTTTGCCGGGACGCGGCTGCTGCGGCGTCTGACCGTTCGCAGCCTGCCCCGGAACATTGCGGAGAAAGCAGCGGTGACATTCGCTTTCCCCCTGATTTCAGTATGAACTCTCACCCCACCGGAGAGTCAAGAATTTTTTGATTTTTTTCGAAACTTTCCGGGTGCCGAAACAGTCCGGCGGTGCGGCCGTACCCGGCGGAACTGCGATAAGGCCGCGCGGGTTATTTTTCCCGGTGTTTATTGGCGGCGAATGCAACCGGGATCTGCAGGCGGATGAACATCTGTCTGCGGGTGCTGTCAAAGACATTGAATTCCGACATGACTTCGCAGAAATAATCGCCGGCGATGGTATATTCTTTCTCGCGGCAGGTCTGTAAAAGCCGCTGGGCACAGGGGATTTCTTCTTCAAAGACGTCGAGGTAGAGGCAGGCGTACATGCTGCTCTCGATCACGCCGGAGCGGCCCGGATAATTGTCGAGCGGACGCTCGGAGAAGATCAGAATCTGGTCGGGACGGAAGCGGCCGCGCTCGATGTCGGAACGCCGGATAGAGGTGGCGACGTTGTAGGAATGGGCATAGGGAATGCCGGCCCGCAGCAGTTCGCGCCGCAGTACGACGAGCGCTTCTTCGTAGCTGCTCTGGTCGCCGGCATAAAAGTCAAACGTGCAGGGGATGGACCAGAAATAGCGCTGGTCGATATATTCGAGCGAAATGGTGCCGGTGACCGGTGATTTGCGGTAGCGCTCGATGCTGGCGATGGCGCGGCTGACCGCTTCATGCCGGGATTTGAGTTCGCGCATCTGTTCGTGGATCTGTTCGTTTTTCTGCCCGAGAATGCTCTCGATGCGGTCGAGATCCTCGGCTTCGAGTATTCCCTTGATTTCACCGAGATTCATGCCCAGCTCCTTCATGTAGGCGATCATATCGAGGCGCGCGTTCTGCAGGATCGAGTAGTATCGATAGCCGGTTTCCGGGTCGATATAGGCGGGCCGCAGCAGGCCGATTTCATCGTAATGCCGCAGCGTGGGAATGCTGATGTGGTTGGCGGCGGCCATTTTTCCGATTGAAATGAGGCCTTTTTTCATGCTGCACCTCCGAATAATGTCTCTCTTAACTTATAGTTTATCGTAAATAGATGCGTTTGTCGATGGCCGAAACGGGCGCGTGAGGTACACGAAGCTGGTACGTGCGGTACACAAAGCGGGTACGCGGCGTACACAAAGCGGGCGCGTGGAGGCGGTCAGCCGCCGAATTTTGCCCGACACAGCCGGGCGGCGGCGCGGTAGGCGGGCGTGGGCACATGAAAGCGCTCGCCCTGCCGCACTGTTTCATAGATCAGGCCGTCGATTTCCGAGGGCCGGCCGGCTTCCAGGTCGCGCTGCAGCGAGGTGGTGGCAGAGGGATTCAGGGTGTCGAGGATGGCGAGGTTGCGCTGCACCATGTCCTCATGCAGGGCAAAGCCCATCGCCGCCGCCAGCGCGGAGATTTCGCCGATCAGGGTCTTGAACAGCTCGCGTGCTCTGCCGTCGGTCTGAAAGTCGCCGGCGGTCGCTTGCAGGCAGAGCCCGGCGGTGCCGATCGGGGAGACGTAGGAGAACTTTTCCAGGCAGTCGCGTTCGATGTGCGCGGAGAGCTGCGGTGTGATGCCGCTGGCCGACAGGTCGCCGGCGATGGCCTGCAGGCGCCGGTCGATCTGCGTTTTCCAAGTGTCGTCGGACGCGCTTTCGCGGAGCCGTTCCCCGCTGCGGCGTCCGTAGACGACGCGCAGAATTTCACCGTGCTGCCGCAGCACGCCCGGCGCTTCCCGTTCGGCAGAGACGTAGATGCAGCCGTCCAGAACGACGGCTTCCGGCAGTTCCCGCTGCAGCCGTCGACCGGTGCCGAAGACATTGAGAATCGGCAGCACAATGGTCTGCGCTCCGCAGACACGCTGCAGAAAGGGCAGTACCTGCGGCAGAGAGTAGGATTTGACACAGACAAAAAGAACGTCCGGCGTTTCCCGGTAGTCCTCCGTGGTGACGGCGCGGATCGGGACGCTGACTGAATCCCGGCGCCAGAGACGGCGAATGGTCAGGCCCTGCCGGCGGACGGCCCGAAGTGTTTCGCCGCGCGCCAGCAGGGTGACGTCCAGACCGGCCTGCGCCAGATGAAAGCCGATGGTGCCGCCGGTTCCGCCGGCGCCCAGAATTGCGTAATGCACGATGCTCCTCCTTTTCGGACTGCCGTCGTCTTTTGCGGCAGCCGCTATTGAATTAAAACAGGCTCAGCTGTTCTTCTTCCTGTGCGTGCCGCAGCTGCGGCTGCGGACGGCGCAGCAGCGAATCGGCTGCCTCGGCGCTGCGCAGCCAGTCGTTCAGACTGTGCGGCGGTATATGAAGCGGCATGCGGTCGTGCACCGGCCGCACCGAGTCGTTGGCTTCCGTGGTCAGGATGACGAAGCGGCCGGCGCGATACAGCCCGGCCAGGAAGAGGACGGGATTCTCCGGCAGCCAGAACGTCACCTTGTTTTTCGCCGCATCCCATTCGTAGAAGCGGCTGGCAGGGACGATGCAGCGGCGCTGCCGCAGGCTTTCGCGAAACATCGGCCGCGAGGCGGCAGTCTCCGCGCGGGCGTTGATGACCAGCTTTTCTGCAGCGGAACGGCTGCGGTCGTTCTGTTCGGTCGTAAAGCCGCGATGATTCTGTCCGGACGCAAGGCCGCGGTCCGTCCGGCGGGCTGCAAGGCCGCGATCGGCCTGCCCATCCGTAACGCTGCGGTCCGTCGATTCACGGCTTCCCGCTGTGCGCCGCGTTGCAAGGGGAAAACCCCAGCGCAGCAGCTGCGCCTGCAGCGGAACCGGCCGGGCGTCGCCGGCGGATGCGGAAGCGGTCAGAATCAGAGCGGCGTCCGCGGGGTGCACATCTCCGGCATTGACGGCCGCCGTCGTGTCCTCCGGAATCGGCAGCAGTCCCGGCAGCAGTTCCTGCAGCCGTTCGACAAAACGTTCCTCGATATAGTATTGTCCGCACATAATGCTTTTCCTTCCGATTTCTCCATTGCGGCATCCCTGCTTCGCCGCAGACCGTTTCCTGCGGCGTTCTTCATCAATGCCCGGCATACGCCGGTCGACGGCGCACGCAGCGGCTTTCTGCTGATATATTATATCATTTTTCGGTTGACAGATCAGTATGGCAGCGGATGGCGGGGGTGAGACGGAACATGACGCCGACGGCGGCACAAGACCGGCATAATACATCACCTTTGGAATGCTGTGCGACAAATGAGAAATTACTGCCTCAGAGATTCCCCGCTGTTTGGCGTTCTCTGCGGCTGCTCTGTAAATTCCGTGCTGCTCTTGAAAACCGCGCCGACCGGTCATACCGACGCATGCAGCGTACGCACAGTATCTGAAAACGGCATCTGAAAAGGTGATCGTCTGACAAATGGGCAGCATGACTATCGCCCGGCTTTGTGTAAAATGATTTTCGCCCGGCTGTGATTTTTCGAAATATTTACTTTTTGTGATATAAAAATCTCCAAGGACAAAGTGTGGTCATTCATGCGAGGGAGGAAACATACGATGCCAGGGAGAATAATGCAGGGGAGAACCCGGCAGCGACTTGTGGTTCTGGTATTGTCGGCGCTGCTGGCGCTGACCATGATGCCGGTGCTGCCCGGGACAGCGCAGAAAGCGCATGCCGGCGCGGGCAGCAGCTTTTACGAGTACACCGTCGACGTCGGAGCAGGCACTTACCGGGTCAGCCTGACGTAAGAAGAATCCTGCCGACCATTTGTTCAGCAGCTGGACGGAGGAGAAAGCGCCGACTTGCACAGAAACGGGAACCGAGGCGCGCACCTGCAGTGTCTGTGGTTACCGGCAGACACGGAAAATCAGCGCCCTCGGACATACCCTGGTCGAGCATCAGGCCGTCGCGGTGACCTGCACGACACCCGGCAGCATCCGGTACTGGGAATGCACGCGCGAAGGCTGCGGCAGGCTCTTCAGCGACGCAGAGGGAACGACGGAAACGAGCCTCGCCGCAGTGACGATCCCGGCGAAGGGACACAGTTATTCGACCGACTGGAGCAGCGATGAAGAGAACCACTGGCACGAGTGCGCCGCCTGCGGAAGCAGGAAAGACCAAGCGGTGCACAAATGGGGTGCCGGCACTGTATCGGGAAACAAGAAAACCTATACCTGCACCGTCTGCGGAAAGACAAAAGATGTCGACCTCTATACTGTAAAGTTCGATACGGGCGGAGAAAGCACAATCGCCGATCAGACCGTGGAGAGCGGCGGCAAGGCCTCGCAGCCGGCGGATCCGACGAGGACTGGATACACTTTCGGCGGCTGGTACACCGGCAGCGGATGCGACAACGCATATGACTTTGATACCGCCATGGTCGGTGCGAAGACGACGAAATATCGTGCGAAAAAAAGCCTGCTTCCGAAGAAGCATGCGGCCTGCTATCGCTTCCTGAGCACCAATACGAATGTGGCAGCGGTCAACGGGCAGGGCAGAGTCACGGCGAAGCGGCCCGGCACCTGCCGGATCTGCATCTATGCGCAGAACGGCGTGCGCACGACGGTACAAGTTACTGTTAAACAGGAGACGATACCAGGGCCTCTGCCGGGAAAAAGTACAAGCCGATAAAGCGGCCTGCTGTCCTCTCCCCGCGCAGGGCGGGGAGACCCTATCATCTTCGAGACAAACGGCTTTCATGTAAGTCCTCTCCCCGCGCAGGGCGGGGAGACCATGACAGCACTTTGATTTATGATTTCGGGAAAGAAACTGCAATGACCGGAGGGCGGGCGACCGTCCTCTTTTTTATTGGCATAATAGTTGGCACTATGCACTGAATTTGGCACATAAATGCGACATCATGAGGCACAACGGCATATAACAGTATATAAAAACCGTTGGAATTTCAACGATTATGAGCAATTCCAACGGCTTTGCGATGTTCTCTGGCGGAGGGCATGGGACTCGAACCCACGGGGCTGTTACGCCTTACTCCCTTTCCAGGGGAGCTCCTTAGCCACTCGGTCAACCCTCCGGATTTGCCGCGCCGCTTCTGCGTCGTGTTTCTGTTAAATCGGCTGCGGCAACGGCCCGCTGCAGCAGCCAATAATTAAATTATCATATCTGGCGGCCAATTTCAAGAACATTTTCAGCATGCGGGCCGGCGCTTTTTTCAACATGCGGGCCGGCATGCGGGCCGGCGCTTTTTCAGCATGCGGGCCGGCTTTCGGATGGCAAGTGAATTTGTCGCAGGTTGTATCTCCCCGGTTCTTACTGCGGCTGGACACAGCCCCGGATCCGACAGGAATGCGTCGGAACACCGCGGACAGAACCGTGCCGGCAGAACAATCGGGTGATCCCGCCGGTAAACCGCGTCAGAAAATGGCGAGATGAAAGGGTGAAACGACAAATAACTTTGCCATCTTCCGAAACAACAATACGATTCGAAAAGTCATTGCATTTTCGGCAGGGCGGCGCTATATTGAAAAGAACAGCACAGCCGCGGAGCGGCAACGGAGGAGATGCCATGAAACTGACCGACGAGGCTTTTTTTCACAGCTACCGCATTAAATTTTCCGATATCAGCGAGAACGGCACGCTGCGGCCGTCTCATCTGCTGGATTATCTGCAGGATCTGTCGATGATTCACTCCGGCTTCTGCGGCTATGATTCCGATTATTTTGTCGCCCATGAAACGGCCTGGGCCATCATTTTCTGGCACATTGAAATCGAGACACTGCCGCGGGAAAATGAGGTGATCGAACTGAGCACCTGGGACAAACAGCTCAAGCGCACCCAGGCGCACCGAGAGATCGAGGCGCACAGCCGGGACGGGCGGCGCTGCTGCCGCGCTTACGCACGCAATGTTCTGACCGATACGGCGCGGCACCGTCCCAAGCCCATCACGCCGGACTTTTTTGCACCCTATTATTTTCCGGTGGAACGCCCGTTTCCTGATGCGGAGATGCCGACCTCTGTGCCGCTGCCGGACCGCGAGCCGGATTTTACGGCTGCGCTGACGGTACAGCGCAGCGATCTGGATCCCAGCGGCCATGTCAATAACGCGGTCTATCTGGACTGGGCGGAAAACTGTGTACCCGATGAGATCTATAATCACCGCCGCCTGGCGGACATCAAAATCATGTATAAACATGAATGCTTCCGCGGCACCCGTCTCGCGCTCTGCTGCACGATCGAGCCGCTGAACGGCGAGGAAGCGGAAGCCGGCGCACAGCGCCTGACCGTTGCTTTCCGGGATGGCGGCGAGAAAGAAGAGCAGGCCGGCCGGCTCTATGCCGCCGTAGCCATGGAGTGGCGCTGACCGCAGCCGAGCCCGCGGTGCCGATCCTGCCGTTCGCAGACCGTTCGCCTGTTCGTTTCGTCTTGCTCGGAACCGGAATTTCGCCTATAATCCTGTCTTTTACAGTTTGCGTTATCAAAAAAGCGCCGAGACGTTCGTATGACTGCGTTTCGGCGCTTTTTGCATTGGTCGAAAATGTAGTATTTTTTCAGTTTTTCGTCTGCCGGATAATTTTTTTCATTGTTTTGTTCGAAATGAACTGCTTGTCGGTACGGAAGTCGAATACTTTGTGCAGGTCATCGGTAAACTTCCTTCTGGTGTAGCACGGAGCATAGCCAATGCCCTTCACCTTGTAAAACATCATGTCTTTTAATCCTTTGGTGATTTCGGAGACCGTGTACTTGTCATCCAGTTTCTTCTCCAGCGTGCGATATACAAGGAGTGCAAGAAAACATGTGAAAAAGTGTGCCTTGATATGTGCATCCGTCTGCACATATGCAGGGCGTGATTTAAAATCATTTTTCATGATCCGGAAGGATTCTTCAATTTCCCAGCGCCGTTTGTTGATCTTTAAGATCTCGGAGGCATCGTCCTCGAGGGTCGTACAGACCGCATAAAAGCCGTCATACCGCTCTTCGTCTTTCACTTTTTCCTCGTTGAGGTAACGTTTTTCCTGCTCTGCGATTTCACCGTCCACTGTGAATGAGAGCTGCTCGATAAAGCGTTTCGGGCTGTTCTGGTTTTTCGTTTCTTTCCCGCGGTCGATCATCTTCTCCGCACGCTCAACCTGTCGATTACGGATCTCCCGCTGATAATTTTTGTACTTGGGAGAGTAGGTAACGATCATGCGCTGTTCAAATCCGTTTTCGTGAATCCAGCGCTCTTTGTAGAAGACGTGGTCCTGATATATTGTTTCATCAATCTTTGAAAGGTTGTATGTTTCCGTGCCGTCGCCGAGAGACCAGCCTTCCGGATCGAGAGCCCATTCTCTGAGGTGGGATTTCAGAATCTTAAGGGATTGCGTAACAACAAACGAACGGTTTTCACGATCATTAAAGCGCCGATTTGCTGCGCTGGCAAGACCGGCATCCGTGCAGATGACGAACTTTGACAGATCATAGTCCTTGAGGATTCGCTTTTCCAGGGGAATGAGGGACGGCTGTTCGCTTTCGTTCCCCGGAAAGACCGTGAAGGCAAGCGGAAATCCGTCTCCGTCAAGGAACAGGCCCATTTTCACAATCGGGTTGGGCCGATGTTCTTTACTCTTCCCGTATTTGCGCATCCCTTTTTCCTGCTCGATCTCGAAGAAGTAGGTGGTGCAGTCGTAGTAAAGCACGGAGGTGTTTCTGCAATGCCCGTGCTTCTCATACAAAAGGGACTGTATCCGGTCCGATTCTGCGTCCAGCACATCAAGTGACCGGTAAAGATCCTGCTCCTGATAGGAGGGTTTCTCCAACAGCCCCTGCAGATAGCGGTGACTGGCGCGTTTTGAGGAAGGCGATAAAACGCGCGCGTAGATCAGACCAGAAAGAATATCAGACAGGTTATATTTTAAGCGATATTTTTTGCTGACGCTGCGGCAGATTTCGTCAAGACCGAGTTCGTGATAGATCTTCTGAAGATACAGATATCCGCCCTGATAAACGTGCTGCTCGTTGATCGCCAGCTGTTTGCCCTCTGAGAGTTCAAACGGAACTTCCAGCTGTTCCTTTTTCTCGGCGGCCGTGTAGATCTTTGCCTGTTCTCGCGCCCAGGCGAGCACCTTTTCCCGGTCATTGTCGTGTTCCGGAAGCAGGCTTGCCATGGTTCCCAGTTTCTTGAAGATCTTCGAAGTGCTCTTCCCGTTCTCATTGCGGTAAGCTTTTGTGATGTAGACCTGTTCTGCGTTCTTGGATCGTGATAATGTAACTCTCATGATTTTGTCCCTCCAGTACTATTATACCAGAAATGCGACAAAAATGCTACAATTAATTCAATAAAATTTGACAAAAAAACAAGGCCATTGCAAGGCTTTCAGCGATTTTGATCATCTCAAACTGTCAAACTCCCGGCTGACCGCAGCCGAGCCCGCGGTGCCGATCCTGCCGTTCGCAGACCGTTCGCCTGTTCGTTTCGTCTTGCTCGGAACCGGAATTTCGCCTATAATGAAATTGCGTATCATAGATATCACCCGTTACTGGGAAGGAGAAAATTATGGAACTGAATGAAAAAATGACACCGGAACTCGCCATGCATTACTATGCCCGCGGTCTCGACTGTTCTCAGGTTGTATTCGGGCACTGCGCCCGTGACGTCGGCGTCGATGAAACGCAGGCCGTCAAGATCGGCGGTGCCTTCGGCGGCGGCATGTGGCGCGGCGACACCTGCGGCTGCGTGACCGGTGCACTGATGGCGCTGAGTGCGGTGTACGGCCATGAAGCCGATGATCCCGAGGCCAAGAAGAAACTGGTCGAAAAGGTCAAGGAGTTTGAGCGCCGCTGGAAGGCGGAAGACATCACCAACGGAACCACGATCTGCCGCGACATCATCGGTTTTGACTTTTCGCAGGAGGGAGAGTTTGAGAAAGCGTCGAAAGACGGCGTGATGACGAGAGTATGTCCGCAGCTGGCAGCCACTGCCTGCCGCATTGTCGATGAGATACTCGATGAAGAGTAGGAGGCGCGTTCGTTGCGCTGCAGAGAAATCAACGGGCGTCCGATGACGGACGCCGAACTGGATGCCTATTTACAGCGAATTCATATGGAGCGCCCTGCCTGGATGCAGGGCGCTGCTTTATCGACGCCTCAGAAACCAGAGCAGACGGGGACAGAGGGAACCCCGGGCGCGGCGGATCAGGCGGCAGTCAACGCCGCACTCTGGCGGCAGGTGCCGGCTGCCGCGGAGACACGGCCGGATTACCTGGCGCGGCTGCAGTGGGCGCATGTCTGTGCCGTCCCCTTTGAAAATCTTGACATTATGGCCGGGCGTCCGCTCACTCTGGACCGTGCGGCGCTGTTTGACAAGATCGTTCGCCGGCACCGCGGCGGTGTCTGTTCGGAACTCAATACATTGTACAACTGGCTGCTGGAATCGCTCGGCTATGAGGCTGCCAGCTACCATTCCCGGGTGCTTTCCACCGGCGTGCCCTATCCCGGCCGCAGCCACCGCCTGCTCGGCGTGCGCCTGGGCGGCGTCACCTGGCTGACCGATGTCGGCTTTAACTATGAACACATGCGTCGGCCGCTGCGTCTGGAAAGCGATACGATTCAGAATGACGGAACCATGGAATACCGCCTGCAGCGGGATGAATTTTACGGCTGGATTCTCTGGCAGCGGATTCCTCCGCGGGCGGCGGCGGGCTTTCCCGCCGATCAGCCGGAACGCCGCTGGCGCCTCAAGGTGGCGTTCAACGAGGAGCCGAATATCGATGCCGATTACCGGGCGGCGACCTATTTTGCCGCGCACCATCCGGCTTCCATGATCAACAAGCAGACAAAGGTTTCCCGCTATGTCGACGACCGCTTTCTGGCCATTCGCCGCGGCAGTTGCCTGACCGAGGAACACAGCGTGGTGCGGCTGCTCGAAGAAAATCTTTCCGCGGCTCGCGAACGGCAGCTGCTGCGCGAGGTGTTCGATCTCAATCCGCCGGAAGCAGGCAGCGGTGCCGGCGAAAAATAACGGAACATGATACGGCACGGCGCTGCTCCGGCACTGCACCCGCTCGTTCCCGCTGCCGCAATCTTTCGCTTTCCGTTTGCTGCCGCGATCTTTCACTTTCCGTTTGCCGCCGCAATCGTTCGCTTTCCGTTTGCTGCCGCGATCTTTCACTTTCCGTTTGCCGCCGCAATCGTTCGCGTCCCTTTTGCTGCCGCGATCGCTCGTTTTTCCTGCTGCTGCCGCAGCTTTTCGCCGCTCCCGGCGCTGCCGTCATTCGTTCTCCGCTTCGGCGGGCTCCGCGGCGAAGATGGTGCCGGGGCCGAGGCGAAAATGCGGATCGAAGATTTTTTTCAGCTCCCGCATTGCCGCCAGGTCTTCCCGGGAATACTGCTGCCGCAGCAGCCAGGTCTTGAGCTTGCCGATGCCGTGTTCTGCCGAAACGGTGCCGCCCATGGCCGCGGCAGACGCCGCCCAGCGGGTGTGCAGCGCGCGGGCGCGACGGTATTCCTCGTCGCTGCGGGGCAGAATATTGACGTGCAGGTGATTATTGCCGATGTGGCCGAACACGGCGGAACGCATGCCGGAGCGGGCCAGATCATTGCGATAAAGGTGGTAGATGCCGGCCAGGCAGCGGTCGGGGACCGCCATATCCGTGCCCACCTTGGTGATATGCGGATGTTCCTGCCGCAGCCGGGCAATTTCCTCATTGACACTGACCGGCGCTGCGTGGCGGAAGTCCTTGAGCCGCGCCAGATCGCGGGCGCTGACGGCGGCCCAGGTGAGAGCCGGATCCCCGCCGGCTTCTGCCAGGCGGCGGCCGGAAGCGATCAGCGCATCGCACAGGCGGGTGCGGTCATCCCCGCAGAATTCCACGTAGAGCGCACCGTCCGCGGCCGCGGGAACAGGACTCTGAGCGCGCAGAGCCGATCCGTTCTGTCCGGTTTCGCGCATCAGCGCCAGCGCATCGCGGCCGAAGAACTCCAGCGCCAACGGCCGGCTCGGCAGATCGGCGGCGCGGCGGCCGCGCAGACTTTCGACAAGCGGCAGCACGGCCTCTTCCCGCGGAAGGAAGAGCACCGCGCCGCCGGTAAAGCGCGGCAGCGGCAGCAGACGCAGGGTCAGCCGGGTGATGATGCCGAGCGTGCCTTCGGAACCGAGAAAGAGATCAATCAGGTCCATATCGGGCCGCAGATAATAGCCGGCCGTGTTTTTCGCGGCGGCCGGCACAGGAAGACGCGGCAGTTCGCCGCGAAGAATCCGGCCGTCATCGGTTCG
Organism: Anaerovoracaceae bacterium; assembly: GCA_050953425.1. Lineage (GTDB taxonomy): Bacteria > Bacillota > Clostridia > Peptostreptococcales > Anaerovoracaceae > RUG100. The sequence continues at coordinate 497,547 of JBMNMQ010000003.1, forward strand.
CAGACAGAAATGACCGTCCCGGCAGCGGTGTTCACCGCGGCGCAGGCGGAGCAGACTGCCATCGGCCAGCAGCACATGCAGTGCGGTGATGAAGCGGCGCGTTGAACCGTAATGAAAGCTGCGGGCGCCGGAAGAATCATTGGCGGCCATGCCGCCGATCGAGGCGGTTGTCTCGGTGGGATCCGGCGGAAAGAAGAGACCGTGTCGGCGCAGTTCCCGCTGCAGCACCGCCAGAGGGAGACCCGGTTCGACGACGGCTGTCTGTTCCTCGGTGTGAAGATCGAGGATACGGTTCATCCGTTCGAGGCAGAAGACCAGACCGGAAGAGGGGACGGCGCCGCCGGCGACGCCGGTGCGGGCGCCCTGTACGGTGATCGGCTGTGTCGGAAAGCGACGCAGCAGCGTGCGTATCTGTGCTTCTCCGGCTGGCAGAAAGACGGCATCCGCGCTGCCGTGCAGGCGCGACTCGTCTTCCAGATATGCGGCTTTTTCCTGTTCACTGCGGAGTTCTTTCATTTCTATTGCTGGCAGCCTTTTATCGGGCTGCAGCGGATCGGGATGAAGCAAAACCGGTACGGCGCGATGAGCTCCGGCCGGCATCCGGGTAGGTTTTCCGATTCTGCATCAGATCTTTTCACAGTACTGCGGCGGCTGTTCTTTTGGCTCGGACGGCAGAACGCTGTGTTTTTCGGCTCTATTATAGCGCGGTTGCGAGGGCCCCGCAACGGATCGGCGGCGGAATTTGTCAGAAAATATTAGCACTCTATGTTGACGAGTGCTAATTCGCATGCTATACTGTGATCAGATGGGAAAGCATGCATAGCGAGGGGGAAGAGCTTTCCCCGGGGTTTCGGTCGATTCGCTTCGGTGTCAGCCGCGAAAACCGGCCGCATCCCCGTACAAGGAGGTGAACAGCAGTGACCAGGAGAGACTATTATGATGTGCTCGGGGTTTCCAAAACCGCGAGCGATAAGGAAATAAAAAAAGCATATCGCAGACAGGCAAAGAAATATCACCCGGATCTCAATCCGGACAATGAGACGGCGGAAAAGAAATTCAAGGAACTGGGCGAAGCGTACGCGGTACTCGGCGATCCTGAAAAGAGAAAACTGTATGATCAGTACGGCTTTGCGGCCTTTGACGAAAGTATGGGCGGAGGTCCGCAGAGCGGGCAGGGCTTCGCCGGAGAAGGCCGCGGTTACAGCGGCGGTTTCAACGGTTTCAGCGGTTTTGGAGGCAGCCGGAAAAACGGCGGCAGCAGCGGCTTTTATCAGAGCACCGGACCGGATGGCAGGACACACTCCTATCACTTTGAAGGCGGCAATATCGATGATATACTGCGTGATCTTTTCGGTGCGGACGGTGCTGCGTCCGGAGGCTTTCAGAGCGATAGCGGCTTCGGCGCCGGAAATTTCGGAGATTCGACACGCTCGACCGGCGATTTCGGCGGTCTGGATGCGCGGGCGGACATTACCGTCTCGTTTGAAGACGCGGCGTTTGGCGCGGAACGTCTTCTGCACCTGCAGGGAGCGGACGGCGGGCGGAGCGAGAAACTGAAAGTTCGCATTCCGGCCGGCATCGACGACGGCAAAACCATTCGCCTGCGGGGGCGCGGTTCCCGCGCGGTTGACAGCAGCGGCAGGGAACACAAGGGCGACCTGCTTCTGACCGTTCATGTAGCGGAAAAGAAGGGCTGGAAACGCCGGGGCACAGATGTCTATACGACGGCCCGGATTCCATTCACAACGGCGGTCTTCGGCGGCAAAGCCATGATTGATACACTGCATGGCAAGGTGCGCTGCCGCATTCCCGCCGGCACTCAGTCGGGAACGCAGATCCGCCTGAAGGGCAAGGGCATTGTCTCGATGAAACATGCCGATCATTACGGCGATCAATACGTAACGATTCAGATAGACGTACCGCAGAATCTCAGCCCGGAAGCGCGGGAAAAACTGAAAGAATTCGAGACGATCAGCCGTACCGGCAGCTTCGACGGCAGCGGCGCCGGACGTCGTCACGGCAGTGCTGCCTGAGGGCGGATGCCCGGTGCAGGCATCGTCTGAAGCGGCGCTGCCCGCGGAAACGGGCAGGGATCGGAATCGACAAGCAGCGCAAACCGCTGTTCCTCGACACCGGTGCCCGGAAGCAGCCGATTCCCGGCAGCTGCGGCCTGCCGGCAGGCAGAGTACGGTGCTGATAAGCAAGACAGAAAAAAGGAATGCGGCGCGAAACGGTCGGCATTCCTTTTTCATCTATTCTGAACACCTGAAGCAGTGATGACTGGTGAGACGGCCGCAAGACGCTTTTGCTTTCGGCCGTCCGTGCCGTCTGCCGAGCGGGAGAAGGAAGGCGGATGGAAAGACGCATCTGCTTTCTCCGGCTGCCATGTTCCTTCTTCGGACTGCGGTTCGGTCTGCCGATCTGCTGCGGCGGCTTGCTTTTCAGCTGTCCGCTCTGCGCGACCGGTCCCCGAGTGCGGCGGTGTTTTTCGCTGTGTGTTTTCTTCTGCCGTCATTTTATCTGCACAAGGCCAAAAAAAGCTGTAGAAAAAGATAAACAAACTGTCATGCTGTCGTGCGCCGACCCGCCGCCTGCCGCCGCGCTGATTCGCGGTCCCGCCGTACGGCCGCGGAACCGCGGCCTGCAGCGGTATCGTCAGATCCTATTGCTTTTCGTGCCTGCGGGCTGTTGTTTGCGGCGGAGTGTGCTATAGTGGAGGAGCGGGCTGCCGCTGCGACGCGGCGGCGGATCCGGGAAAACTGCAGAGTGAACGCCAGGGAGGAAAGCATGACACATCAAAACCGGGAGAACCGGGAACAGCGGCGGCAGGATGAGAGTATGCGGATTGCGCCGGTGGCGCACATCCATACGGATCTGCCGCAGAAATTCGGCATTCCGCGGCAGGCGGGACTGGTGCCGGAGCTGCGCGGCGAGATCCGCTTTGCGCCGGCGTACCGGCAGGCCGAGGCGGTACGCGGCATCGAAGGGTTTTCGCATCTGTGGCTGATCTGGGGCTTTTCCCGCAATCGCCGTGCCGATCGCACGGACGGAGTGAATCGGTCGCTGCTGGTGCGGCCGCCGCGTCTGGGCGGCCGGGAAAAAGTCGGCGTCTTTGCCAGCCGCTCGCCGTACCGCCCCAACGGCCTCGGCCTTTCTTCGGTTCGTCTGCTGGAGGTGCGCTATGAACGGACCGATGCCGACGGAGAATGCCGGGAGCCGGTGCTGCTGGTGGACGGTGTCGATCTCGCCGACGGTACGCCGATCTACGACATCAAGCCTTATCTGGCCTACACCGACAGTCATCCGCAGGCACGCGACGGTTTTGCCGCCGCACATCCCTGGGGCAGACTCCGGGTCGACTGTCCGCCGCAGCTGCTGGAGAAAGTGCCGGCCGCAAAGCGGCAGACGCTGCTGGAGCTGCTGGCCCTCGATCCGCGCGGCGCCTATGAAAAGGGGGAGAACCAGGTGTACGGCATGGCTTTTGCAAAATTTGACGTGCGTTTTACAGTTGAACGTGGTAATATGTTGAAAGTATTGGATATCGTTGAAAACGGCGCTGCGGCCGCCAGAATCAAATAGCTGCTGACAAGGGGACATGAGCACGGGGAAAACGGTCGAGAAAAAGGCGGCGGTGCGCAACAGCATCTCACGGATTGTTTTTGCAACATTCGCAATTGTAGCCGAAGCGGCGTTTCTCATCGTCGTGGTCAAATCAGTCAGTGAGTTCGCTTCCTGGCTGTCACTGATTGCCCAGATCCTGGCCATTGCTCTCGTCCTCTATATCTACGGCCGTCACCAGTCGTTCTGCCTGAAAACACCGTGGATCATCCTGATTCTGCTGCTGCCGGTGCTGGGTTCCTGTCTCTACCTGATGGTCGGCCTGTCCGGCTCGACCAAGCGCATGAAGGAACGCTATCGGGAAATAGACCGAAGGCTGCTGCCGCGTCTGCCGGCGCAGAGCAGCGAGATGGAACGGCTGCGGGAGCGCAGCGTCGGGGGCGGCAACCTTTCCCGCTATCTGTATGATATGGCCGGCTATCCGGTTTATGAAAACACCGACGTGCAGTTTTATCCGCTGGCTTCGATTGGTTTCGAAGCCCTGAAGAAGGATCTGCAGCAGAGCAGCCGGTATATCTTCATGGAATATCATGCGATCGAGGATGCCGATGCCTTTCACGAAATCGAGGAGATCCTCGTGGCCAAGGCAGAGGCCGGCGTCGAGGTGCGAATCTTTTATGATGATCTCGGCAGTGCGACGTTCGTGAACAAGGATTTTCGCCGGCGCCTGGACGAAGAGGGCATTCAGTGCCGCGTTTTCAATCCGGTGACCCCCCTGCTCAACGTTTTCCTCGACAAGCGCGACCATCGCAAAATGACCGTCATTGACGGCCGGGTGGCCTATACGGGGGGCTGGAATCTGGCCAACGAATATTTCAACATTACCCATCCCTACGGGGAATGGAAGGACACCGGAATTCGTCTCGAGGGCGATGCGGTGCGCAGCATGACGGTGATGTTCCTGGAAATGTGGAATGCGATGCGGGGGCGGCGCGGCCGCATCGATGAGAAAGCGCTGCAGGGAGATCTCGACCGTCTGCCGCAGCTGCTGCCGGAACCGGCGTACCGGGCGCGGGAACACGGCTGGGTGCAGCCCTATGCCGACAGCCCCGTCGGGGAAGAGCCGGTCGCGGAAAATGTCTATCTCAGCATTATCGAACAGGCGCAGGAATACGTCTATTTCGTCACTCCGTATTTGATCATCACCGACGAGATGGACCGGGTACTGGGGCTGGCTGCCAAGCGCGGCGTCGATGTGCGCATTATTACGCCGGGCATTCCCGACAAGAAGATCATCTACGAACTGACGCGCTCGTACTATGCGGCGCTGGCGCGCAGCGGTGTGCGCATCTTTGAATATACGCCGGGATTCTGTCACGCCAAGCAGTGCGTGGCAGACGGCCGCATCGCGACCTGCGGCAGCATCAACCTCGATTACCGCAGCCTCTACCATCACTTCGAGAACGGCTGCGTTCTCTACGACTGTCAGGCGGTGGAAAAAATCCGCGATGACTTTGAGACAATGTTCAGCCGTTCCTATGAGGTGACCGAGGAGTACCGCACCGGCCGTTCGCGGCGGCGCCGCTTTGGGCAGCTGCTGCTGCGCCTGATTGCGCCGCTGCTCTGAACGAACGTGCGGCTGCGGCACCGCACAGAACGTGACAGCTGCGGCATCGCACAGAACGTGACAAAGGAGGCATACTTTGAAAAGCATCACCGAAGGACTGACCCGGGAAAAACTGAAAAGTGAAATCACCGAAGTGCTCGCGGCGCAGGATACACAGCCGGAGCGCATGAACGCGCGGATGGGCATCGGGCTCATCGACTGCAGCATCGATGAAACGGCAGTGATCGACTATTCGTATCAGGCCAAGGAAGCGGATCTCAACCCCTTCGGGGGTGTGCACGGCGGCGCGATCGCAACGCTGTTTGATACCTGTATCGGTCTGGCCGCGGTGGCGGTGACGGAAAAGTATGTCACCACGACCGATATGTCGATCAGTTATCTGCGGGCGCTGCAGGGAAAGAATTTCCGCGTTCACGTGGAACTGACCCATATCGGCCACAAGATGGTCAGCGGCATCGGCTGGATCTTCGACCGGGAAACAGATGAGCTGTGCGCAACCGGCACGGCCAGCTATATGACGCTGAGCTATCACGAAAAGGGCATCCGCGTTTAGGCAGCAGCCGCTGTCCGGCGGCTTTGCGGATGTCAAGGGAGACAGGAAAAGAGGGAAGTGAAAACATGAGCGACGATTTGCGCTCGGAAAAACGAAAATTAAATATTTCATTCGCCGGCAGCCTCGGCTTTCTGGCCGCCGAGATCCTGATGGCATTTGTGACGCATTCACGCGCCGTGCTCGCCGACTGCGTCTACGATCTGGCCGATATGGCCATGCTGGGACCGTTTATGATTCTCGTCCCTCTGCTGTATAAGCCGGCTACCGAAAAGCATCCCTACGGCTATTCCCAGGTAGAATCTCTGTTTATCATCATTAAGAGCGGCATCCTGATGTTCATCGATATTCAGCTGATCATCAGCAGTGTGCGGTTGATTCTGCACGGCGGACATGATATCAACGCCGGTACTGTGGCGATCTTTGAGATCAGCGTATCGGTCACCTGTGTAATCATGTGGCTGGTGCTGCGTCATCTTCGGGGCGGCTTTGACTCGCCGACCATCAAGGCTGAGCTCTACATCTGGAAACTGGATGCCGTCAGCACGCTGGGCGTCGGCGCCGCGTTTATTGTGCAGCTGCTGCTGACACGGACGCCGCTGGCCTGGATCGCGCCGTATGTGGATCCCGGTATCGCCGTCGTTATGTCGGTGCTGCTGTTCAAGGAACCGGCGGTGATGTTTGTACGCAGCGTGCGCAATATCATTCTCTTTGCGCCGGGACGGGAAGTGGTTGATGAAGTGAGGGAAATCGCGGAACGGGAAACGGCGGGCTACGGATATCGCGTCAATTTCGTCGATGTCATCAAGACCGGCCGCAGGCTGTGGATCGACGTCTATATCTATCAGGACGGCGATCTGATCGATGTGCGCGATCTGCGTGCGGCGCGCGAACGGATTTCCGCCGCGCTCGTAAAAGATTACGATAACATTTATGTGCAGGTGCTCCCCGAGCTGGACGAACCGCAGGACAGCGGTGCACAGGGCGGCAGCGGCGGGTTGACCGGCGCTGCCGCGGCGGGAAACGAAACCGCGCCGACCGGCGGTTCTGCGGCGGGAAACGCAACCGCGCCGACCGACGATACCGCGGCGGGAAAGAACGCTGCGGCGCCGCAAGGCGGTCCTGACGCGGGGCGGCACAGCTGAGACAGCAGGCTGCCGTGAAGCAGGCGGCCGAGAGAGAAAGGCAGGCAGATATGTCCTTTAACCCGATGAAACTGGCACAGTTGAAACCCATGTGGGGGAGATTCAAAAAGGAACACGCTGATTTTCTGGAGAACGCCAAAACGGCCGGCAGCAGACATCTGCAGCAAGGTACCACAGTGACGCTGACGCTGACGTCACCGGACGGCAGCAGCGATTCGGCGGAGATGAAACTGTCCGCCAGCGATCTGCAGATGGTCGCGACCATTCGTGAGATGTTCGGTTACTGAGCGGACGTGACCGGCACAGTGTGATCAAAGAAGCGGTGATCAGATAAAGCGCTCGATGGCGATCTTCAGGTTCTGAATGGCGTCGCTGTCGCCGTTCTGCACGGCGCTGGTGATGCAGTGATCGAGGTGATCCTCGAGCAGCAGTTTGCCGGTATTGTTGAGGGCGGCGATAACTGCCGAGAGCTGAATCAGAATTTCGGTGCAGTCACGGCCGTTTTCCACCATTTTTTTTACAGAGCGAAGGTGACCGTCGGCTTTGGCCAGGCGGTTGATGATGGCGCGGGTTTCCGGGCGCAGTTCCTGCGCTTCGTCATCGCGGCGGGCGACGACCGTGCTGTTGCATTCGTCGCTGGTGAGATCGTAATGGAGATCTATCTTTTTCATTTTGCTGTGCCTCTCTGCTTTGCTGGGAAGAATTGCTCCGTTCGCATTCCTCTCAGGCCTCCGCTTCGACGATGCGGAGATCCGTACCGACATATTTGAGAAACGCGCGGAAAGCGGACGGGATGGAGTAGCGGGCGGCGATCTCTTCCCGGGTGGCGGCGATCAGGCCGTCGCATTCGCGCAGCGCTTTGACGTGCGCCAGATAGCCGGTCATATGCCACTCTCGGTGGGTAAAAATATGGACAGCCGGTTCGGTCGGCTGCAGTGAGACGGGCTCCATGCCCCAGGCGCGAATCTGTGCCGCGGCGCGGCGGCGGCTGACGCTGCCCTCGAGGGAAGGAAATTCCCAGAGACCGGCGAGCAGTCCCTGCGGAGGCCGCCGGCGCAGCGCAAAACGGCTGCCGTCGCTGAGCAGAAGGACGGTGCGCTTCTCAACGCGCCGTTTCTTTTTTGCCGGCAGCACCGGCAGTTCCGCTTCCGTACCGGCTTTGTGCGCGGCGCAGCAGTGCTGCCAGGGACAGCGCTCGCAGAGCGGCTGTCCGCCGGGCAGGCAGACGGCGGCACCGAGATCCATCAAGGCCTGGTTGTAATCGCCGGGCCGCTGCTGCGGCATCGCGGCCCGGTAGAATTCGGCGGCGGCTTTTGCGGCTGCCCGCGAGCGGATGTTTTCGCGGCAGTCGGTGCGTCGCGCGTAAACGCGCAGCAGATTGCCGTCGAGCGCCGGTATGCGTTCACCGAAGGCAATGGAAGCGATTGCGGCGGCCGTATAGGGGCCGATGCCGGCGAGCTGCCGCAGCTCCGCGGCCGTCTGCGGCATGACGCCGCCGCACTCCTCCATGATCTGTCCGGCCGCGCGGTGCAGATTGCGGGCACGGCTGTAATAGCCGAGTCCTTCCCACAGCTTGAGAACCTGGTCCTCCGGCGCTGCGGCCAGCGCCGCAATGTCGGGCAGGCTGTGCAGAAAGCGCCGGTAGTAGCCGATGACCGCTTCCACACGTGTCTGCTGCAGCATGATCTCCGACAGCCAGACGTGATAGGGCGTCGGATCCTCCCGCCAGGGAAGGATGCGGCGATGCCGGCGGTACCAGCGCAGCAGCAGCTCGGTGTCACTGACCGGCAAGGTCTATTTCTCCGCCCAGATGGCAGCTGCCGCCAGGATGGCAGCGATGATGCAGCGGGCGGTTCTGAACTTTTTCATAGCAGGAAACTCCTTTGAATTCTGCAAATTCTGTATTTTCATCCGGCTGCGGCCGGGTCTGCGGCCGCGCGGCGGAGGTTCTCCGTCAGTATGCGGCGGGGAAGCGTACGATCCGGACGGCCGGGTTCACCGGAGCCACCGCCGCCGCGGGCGGCGGGACAGCGATGTGCCGCGGCTTCTCAATGCGTCCTGCGGATCGGTACTCCCTTTATGGTATAAGAATTCACAAAAAAGTCAACTCGAACCGCCGCCGATCCTTTGCCCCTCATCGGCGCGGCTCTTCCGCGAATCACCGGTGCGGCTCTCCCGCGAATCATCGGCGCGGCTCTTCGCGAATCACCGGCGCGGCTCTTCCGCGAATCACCGGTGCGGCTTTTCGCGAATCACCGGTGCTGCTCTTCCGCGAATCATCGGCGCGGCTCTTCGCGAATCACCGGCGCGGCGCTGCCGCGGCGTTTCTGTCGGCCGCCGCGAAAGATCCGAAGGGTAAAATGCAGAGCTGGCAGACGGCCGGAAATGGCGGAAAATTCGTTATTTTTATCGTTGTAAATTGTTAAATTTCCGACAGCACGGGCGCTGTGCGCCGATTTTTTGGGGAAAATCCGGAATGGCAAAATATGGAATTTACGATTGCCGCGCCGCCGGATAAAAATTCACGCTAGACATTATTTCCTATTTGATGTAATATTTTTTGCAGATGTATATTCAGTACGTATTTTGATGCATATAATGTTGTAAATGCTGGAGGTGGAACATTACAATGGCAATCAACAAATTATTTGTCGTCGGTGCCGGATTCATGGGTACCGGCATCGCGCAGAGTGCTGCTCAGAACGGGATCGATGCGGTCGCTTACGATATTTCCAAGGAAAATCTGGAGCGCAGCAGAGAGAGTCTCACCAAGACCCTGGACAAGCGCGTCAAGCGCAACAGAATTTCGGAAGCGGACAAGAAAGATATCCTCAGCCGCGTTCATCATACAACGGATCTGGGCGAATGCAAGGATGCGGATATTGTCGTGGAAGCGGTTTCCGAAAATCAGGATCTGAAGATCAGCATTCTTCAGGATGTCGAAAAAGCGGCCAATCCGGACGCGACCCTGGCGACCAACACTTCGTCGATCTCCATTACTACGATCGGCAGCAATCTGAAGGATCCGTCCCGCTTTATCGGTACTCACTTCTTCAGCCCTGTGCCGGCAATGCCGCTGGTGGAAATCGTCCGCGGCCTGCAGACCGGCGAAAAGGCGAAGGCAGTAGCCAGCGAACTGGCTGCTTCTCTGGGCAAGCAGTCGATCCACTCGCGGGATGAGGCCGGCTTTCTGATCAACCGCATGCTGCTGCCGATGCTCAACGAAGCCTGCTTCCTCGTGGAACGGCGCGTCGGCTCGATCGAAGAAATCGACGAAGGCATGAAGCTCGGTCTGAATCATCCGATGGGACCGCTGGAACTGATGGACATGATCGGGATCGACGTCGAGCTGGCGGTTATGGAAGTACTGACATCACAGACCGGCGACCAGAAATACAGACCGGCTCTGACGCTGCGCCGCATGGTCGATGCCGGCTATCTCGGACGCAAGTCCGGTGTCGGTTTCTACGTCTATCACGACGACGGCACCAGATCGCCGAACGTCGATCTGCTGAAATAACAGGAGTGATCCGCAGCAAACAACGGGTATATGTCCGCGCCGTCTGCCGGCAGAGCGCAGCAGCGTTCCGCGGCGGCCGCGGCGCCCGGAAGAGTGCGTAAACCGGAATAGCAGAAGAGAGCAGCTTGCAATGAAGAGCTGCTCTCTCTTTTTGCCGCCAGCCGCCTGTCGCAGCGGTCGACCGCATGCGGATACGGCGGCCGTTTGCGGCTGCGATGCAGCGCGGATCAGGCGTCGTACTTTTCCAGCACGGTTTCGCGCACGTAGGTCGCCTTCAGTTCACCGAGGCGCTTGAAATGCGCCGCGCTGCAGTGCTTTTGAAACGCTTCTTCGTCGCGCCACTGTTCCAGCAGCAGCAGGTCGTCGTCGTTTTCGGCGGCGATCGGATAATAGTAAGCGTAGCGCAGATTGCCGTCTTCTTCCCGGCTGGTGCGGTCGATGCCCTCGGCCTTTATGGCGGCGAGAAAAGCATCCCGTTTGCCGGGATGGCATTTATAGGTGACGATCAGTGCTTTCATGTGTGATACCTCCTTGGTTTTTCTGATGTCCTGCACGGAGGGTGAACCCCCGCAGAAGTATTATAGCGCAGACAGGCCGGATGGAGCAACTGCAGCCGGATCGAAGCAGATCCCTGCAACCGGGTCGGAACGGGTCACTGCATCTGCGCCGGGGCAGATCACTGCATTCCGGGCGGAGCAGGGCCCCGCATTCCGGGCGGAGCAGGGCCCTGCAGCCGGACCGGGGCAGCCCGCGGCGGCTGCCCTGCCCGGCATGGCGGTTCATGGCCTGCACGCAGGTTCGCTGTTCGCGGCGAGCCTCGTCTGCGTGAAGGATTTCTGATTTCTCAAGAAAGTTCTTCATCTGGCGGACAGACTGTGATAAGATGTGAATGTCTGTAATTTCAGTGAGGTGGCTATGAAAAAGCTTATTTCCATACTACTCAGCACAATACTGGTGCTGGCGGCGGCTGCGCCGATCTCGGCAGCCGGCGCGTCCAATCGAACGATATCCATCGCCTTTACCTCGGATCTCCATTCCCATCTGGAGGCGGTCAACGGCTCGGGCGGCATGGCGCGGCTGCAGACGGCTCTGAACGGGATCAGCGGCCGGAACTCGAGTACATTTCGGCTGGATGCCGGAAGTTTTTCCGTCGGTACGCCGTTTCAGGCAATCTTTGAAACCGACGCCTCGGAGCTGCGCATGCTCGGTTCCCTCGATTACGATGCGGTGACGCTGGGCGCCCCGGAATTTGCCGCCGGCGCGGACGGTCTGGCAAGGATGCTGCAGCGGGCGGCGCTGGCAAAGCGGGTCACCAAAGTTACGACGTCGAATTACAACCGCCAGACGATGCAGATGGAGACGAAGACTACGTTCACCAGAACGATGCCGGAGCTGGTGCTGGGCAATATCGACTGGAGCGCTTCACTGGCGGATCACGATACCGGCAGTGATACGGCCAAGCTGCGCCAGGCGTGGAATCGTTACGGTGCTTCGGATTACACCGTGATTCGCCGCGGCGGTAAAAAAATCGCCGTCTTCGGTCTCATGGGAAGTGCCTCGGGCCGGCAGGCACAGAATAGCAGCGGCGTGCGCTGGCGGGATCGCAGCGATCGCGCCCAGGAAATCGTGGACGAAATCAAGGCCAACGAGAAGGTTGATATGATCGTCTGCCTGTCGGACGGCGGTCTCAGTGATCCCGCCGGGAAAGACGGCGAAGAGGCCGACCTGGCTGAAGACGTCGACGGCATCGATCTGATTCTCTGCAGCAACGACGGCACCGCACTGCGCAGGCCGGTCGTGGTCGGCAGCACGACGATTGCCGCGGTCAGGGGAAACTGCACGCAGCTGGGACATATTGTGCTCACGGGCCGGCCGGGCAGCTATAAAGTGAAGACGTATCAGCTGACCTCCCTCGGAGGCAGCGTGAAACAGGATGCCGCCACAGAGTCTCTCGTGCGCTCCTATAAGGCACAGGTAAACGGAAAATACATGCGGCGCTACGGTTTTTACTATGATCAGCACCTGACGAACAACCCGCGCGGGGTGGCCGAAACGGCCGATCTGGTCAGCGATTCGTATCCGGCCATGGTGCGCCGCGCCGAAGGAAGCAGGTATAAAAAAGTCGATGTGGCGATCGCCTCCGAGAGCAGCATTGCTTCACCGCTGGCCCGGGGCGGCATCAGCGCCGCGGAAGCGTATGACGTCTGCGGTCTCGGTTTCGGAGCTGACGGCTCGTCCGGCTATCCGCTGGTATCCGCCTATCTCAGCGGCAGCGAATTGAAAAAACTGGCGGAGGCTGCCGCGTCATTTTCCGATGACAGCCGCGATGCGCGGCTGCATTTCAGCGGCCTGACCTACGAGGTGAACAAGGTCCGTCTGAAGCACAACCGCGCCTATAACATTCGCCTGAAAAATGCCGACGGCAGCAGCGAAAGGATCAGCAATCATCATCTCTACCGCGTGGTCACCGGCCTCGGCGAGCTGAACAGCCTCGATCGTCTCAATGATCTCTACTTCGGTCTGTTCCGCGTCGAGCCGAAAAAAGCGGATGGCAGCGTGGTCAGAGACCGCAGCCGTCTGGTGCTGCACAGGCACGGACGTGAACTCAAGGAATGGCAGGCCCTGGCGTCTTATCTCGATCACTTCGGCGGACAGGTGCCGGCGAGGTACAGCAGTTCCGACGGCCGCGCCGTGGTGCGGACATCGCTGAATCCGCTGACGCTTTTCCGCGATTTCAACGCGATCGGGCTGATCGCCCTGGCGATTGTGCTGATTATCGTTGTCGTTGTCATCGGTCTGCTGCTCTTCCTGCGGCAGCGGCGCTATGCACGACGCGGCTTCGGCCGGCGGGTGTTCACGCAGAAGAAGAGACCGCGCGGCGGCAAGCCTATGTTCAAGGAACGGCGTTTCCGCATGCGGCGGCGCTGAGGCGCTGCCGACAGTCATTGGGCGGCCGGCGAGGGAAACACCGGCCGACCCGGCGGCATGCGGACGGTGCAGTGACGCTGCGGAACAAACGAAAAAACAAAAACGGAGCTGCTGCTCCGTTTTTTGCTTCCGTGTGCCGACCGCGGGGGCGCCGCGTTTTCCGCGGCCGTTCGGTGTCCGCGGCCGTTCGGTGTCCGCGGGATGAGGCGGCTGCCGCAGCCGCCCGGCGTTTACAGGTCGATGCGGTTTTTGCTGCCGCCGGCGAGCCAGCTCTCGATGTTGTCCGCCAGTGTGTCGCAGATGATGCGCCGTGTTTCCGGCGGGCACCAGCTGTTGTGCGGGGTGATCACGCACTGCTCCATGTGGATCAGCGGATCGTCGGAGGAGGGCGGCTCCCTGCGCAGCACGTCGGCGGCAAAGCCGCCCAGCTTGCCGCTGCGCAGCGCCGCGGCCACCGCTTCCTCGTCGACCAGGGTACCGCGCGCGGTGTTGATCAGCAGGGCGCCGTCCTTCATCTTTTCGATGCGTTCGGCGTTGATGAAGTTGACGGTTTCCGGCGTGGCCGGAATGTGCAGGCTGACAACGTCGGCGGCCAGTGCCGCTTCCGGTTCGCGGCGGTAAACGCGGACGGTCATGCCGAGGGCAGCGGCGATCTCCGCCACCTTGCGGCCGATGTGGCCGTAGCCGACGATGCCGATTGTTTTGCCGGCCAGCAGCATCAGCGGCTTTTTCCAGTAGCAGAAGCCGCGGGCCTCGTTCCATTCGTCGCTGTGGACGCTGTCGTTGTGCAGGCCGATGTGATTGCAGAGCTCCAGCAGCAGGGCAATGGTGTGCTGCGCTACCGCTTCGGTGGCGTAGGCGGGCACATTGGTGCAGGCGATGCCGCGTTCGCGCGCCGCGGCGACGTCGAGGTTGTCAAAGCCGGTCGCGGCCACGCCGCAAAAGCGCAGTGCGGGATCGGAAGCGATCAGTGCGCGGTCCATATGAATCTTGCTGAAGATCACGATCTCGGCGCCGGCGATGCGCTGCCGGGATTCTTCATAGCTGGAGCGGTCGTAGACGACGACCTCACCGAAGCGCTGCAGCGGGTCCCAGTTGAGGTCGTTGGCGTGGATGGTTTCGCCGTCGAGGATGACGATTTTCAAGATGTTTCTCCCTTCGGATCGCGTTTCGGGTTAAGCGTTCAGATCAATGCGGTTCAGCGTGCCGCCGGCAAGCCAGCTCTCCAGATTGTCGCAGCAGAGATCGAGCAGATGCTGGCGCGTTTCCCGCTGGCACCAGGCGTGGTGCGGTGTGATGAAGCAGTTGTCGAGACCGAGCAGCGGATCATCGGCCGCCGGCGGTTCGTGCTGCAGCACGTCGGCGGCGTAGGCGGCGAGGTGACCGCTGCGCAGAGCCGCGGCGACGGCTGATTCGTCGACGAGAGCGCCGCGCCCGGTGTTGAGCAGGATGGCGCCGTCCTTCATGCGGGCGATCTTTTCCGCATCGAGAAAGCCGATGGTCTCGGGTACTGCCGGCAGATGCAGCGACAGGACGTCGGCACCCAGAGCCGCTTCCGGCTCGCGGCGGTAGATATGCACTTCCATGCCCAGCGCGGCGGCAATCGCTGCGACGCGTCGGCCGATGCGGCCGTATCCGGCAATGCCGATTGATTTGCCGGCCAGCAGCGTCATCGGCGCCAGCCAGTAGCAGCTGCCGCGCTGCTCGTTCCAGCCATGGCGGCGGACGTCGTCGACATGCAGGCCGACGCGGTCGGCCGCTTCCAGCAGCAGAGCGATAGTATGCTGCGCCACCGCTTCGGTGGCGTAGGCGGGCACGTTGGTGCAGGCGATGCCGCGTTCGCGCGCCGCGGCGACATCGAGGTTATCGAAGCCGGTCGCGGCGATGCCGAGAAAGCGCAGACGGCGGGCAGCGGTGATGACGCGACGGTTCATCATAAAGGCGTTGAAGAAGACGACGTCGGCATCGCGGACGCGTTCGCAGGCTTCTTCCTCGGTGGAAGCGGGATAGACGGTCAGTTCGCCGTGCGCGGCCAGGCGGTCCCAGGAGAGGTCGCCGGCGTCGGTGGTGCTGCCGTCGAGAAAAATAATGTGCATGATGTTCCCTTTCGTACTTTTCAGTGGCGGGCGGCGGAAAGCGGGGCATGCCGCCTTTCTGCCGCCGCATAATCCTTATTTTACAGTATGCCAAGTGGCGCGTCCAGCGGGAATATGATATAATACGGCATATTATCGAAACCAGTGAAGAATCGAGGAGTAATTCAATGTTGAGATTTGCCTATATCGTCAGTATGCCCGGCCTGGATCCGGTGTCCTTTGCCGGCACTTATGTCAACCGTGCCAGCATGAACCGAATTGTCGGCGTCGACCTTGAAGCCGCCGGCTTTGAACAGACGCAGGAAGTGGTGGAATCCCTGGTCGGGGAGGGATACACCCTGTTTAATTTCTGCAGCGGCTTCGAAGAAGCCGATCTCGACCGGCTTCGTGACGCGATCGGCGGCGACGTGCGCATGGCCTGCGCCTCCTATTTCCCCGAGGAGGAGAAAAAGCTCGGGGATTTTTCCCATTACGGCATCATCGTGCAGATGGCCGGCGTCGAGGATAACACCGGCATCCCCGTGCACGGCGACGCGTTCGAGACCAGCGCGATTTTCGTCAAGGATATGGCGGGCGCCCGTACGGCGGCGAAGCAGCTGGTGAAGGACGGTGCGACATTCATTGAACTGTGCAGCTGGTTTGACGCCGACAGGACCCGGGAGATTATTGCCGCGATCGACGGCCGCGTTCCGGTCGGCAGCTGCGGCATCAGATAACGGGAAGGCGGCGGAACACGTCATGCAGACCATTGTTGCGGCAACGCAGAACGCCAATAAGATACGCGAGATCGATGAGATTACCCGCGATTTTGATATGCGGATCATTTCCCGCGCCGAAGCCGGCATCCCCGATTCCTTTCACATCGAGGAGGACGGCGAGACCTTTGAAGAAAACTCCTGGAAGAAAGCACATGAAATCATGCTGCGCTGCGGGCAGATTACCATTGCCGACGATTCGGGTCTGGCAGTGGACTGCCTCGACGGGGCGCCGGGCGTCTATTCGGCCCGCTTCGCCGGCCCGCAGGAAGATGACCGCGCCAACAACGAAAAGCTCAAGCGTCTGATCCGCGATGTGCCCTGGGAGCAGCGGACCGCGCGCTTTGTTTCGGTGGTCACGATGATCTGGCCCGACGGCCGGCAGCTGCAGGCCCGCGGCGAGGTCGAGGGACACCTGGTGACGGAGGAACGCGGCAGCGGCGGCTTCGGCTATGACCCGCTGTTCATGCCGCTCGGCTATGACATGACCTTCGGCGAGTTCGCGCCGGAAGACAAAAATGCCATCAGCCATCGCGGTGCGGCGCTGCGCCGTCTGCGGGAACTGCTGGAAGCAGAGGCGGCACATGAGTAAGCAGCGATTCTGGCGCATGGTAACACTGGGGATCCGGCAGTTCCGCGATCCCTACTATCAGGGTTTTGCGGCGCAGATGTCGTTCTATTTCATCCTCGCGATGGTCCCGCTGCTGATCCTCGTTTCACAGCTGCTGGGACTGTTTCATGTCGACTTCATGGATGTCTTCGGGACGATCCTGCAGGGATCGCACAATGCTCTGCTGGAACGAATCTATACCTATATGGTCGGCAACAAGTGGAGCAGCAGTCTCTTCAACAGCAATCCCGGCTTCAACACCGTCGTCTATATCTTCATCATCCTCTGGGCCAGTTCCGGCGCTCAGTTTTCACTGATGCGGATCACCAATTTCATGTACACCGAGGGCAAATCGACCGGCAGAGGCTATTTTCGCGAGCGCTTCCGGGCGATCATCAACATGCTGATCTTTCTCATCATCATCATCTTTGCCCTGACCGTGCTGATTTTCGGCGGCCGGGTGGTGGAGGCACTCAATTACAACAATGCCGAGGAGGCAATCCGGATCTGGAAGGTAGTGCGCTGGCCGATCGCCTTCGTCCTCTACTTCCTGCTGATCAGCACCAACTATTACTTTATGCCGACGGACAAGCTGCAGTACAGGCAGATCCTGCCCGGCAGCATCTTCGCCTCGGTCGGCATGGTGGTGGTGACGATGATTTATTCGAGCTTCATGCGCATCTCCGCCAATTCGATCGTCTACGGCGTACTCGCCAATATCGTCGCGATCATGACCTGGTTCTATTTTCTCTCCTGGGTTCTGTGCCTCGGCACGCTCTTCAACAAGGTCTGGATGGATACGGCGCAGGGCAAGAGCTACTACGATCTTTAAGCTTGTTTACGAGCCTGACCCGATCGCGATCAACTCTGCCGACGAGCCTGAACCGATCGCAGTTAGTTCTGCTGACGACCCTGTTCCGATCACAGTTAGTTCTGCTGACGACCCTGTTCCGATCGCAGTTAGTTCCGCTGACGAATCTGTTCCGATTGCAGAAAGCTCTGCCGACGTGCCTGTGTCCATCGCGGCGCAGGCTGTGACCATCATCATGATTGGTCATAAAAACTGCCGGCGGCCCGGGTGCCGCCGGCAGTTCTGTTATTGATCTGTTGTTGTGCATCCGTTCTGCCCGGAGAAGACCGCAGAAGGCCGTCGGACAGAAGCCGCTGCGCCGCCGCTGATGCCGTCCGTCCTCTTCCGTACGGCGCGGGGCGGACGTTCTCAGTCGAGGATGCGGGCGCGGATGACGCCGTCGATGGCGCCGATCTTTTCGTGAATCGCTTCGCGCTGTCCGCCGGGAATCTCGGCGTCCAGCAGCGTGCAGGCATAGTCCCCCTTGCTGGCGTTGGCCATGTTGGCGATGTTGACGTTCTCCTCCGCCATCAGGCCGGTGATGCTGCTCAGCACCGAAGGGATGTTGCGGTTGAGGATGCTGACACGCAGCGTGTTCGCGGGGCGGGCGCCGAGCGAGCAGGCCGGATAGTTGACGGAGTTTCTGATGCTGCCGTTTTCGATGTAATCCATCAGTTCCTCGGCGGCCATCGTCGCGCAGTTGTCCTCGGCTTCCGCGGTGCTGGCACCGAGATGCGGCGTAGCGATCACGCCGTCGACACCGAAGATCTTGTCATCGGGGAAGTCGGTAACGTAGTGGCGGATCTTGCCTTCCTTGAGCGCGGAGATCATCGCTTCGGCGTTGACCAGCGGGCCGCGGGCGAAGTTGAGGAAGACCGCGCCGTCCTTCATCTGGCCGAAGCGGCGGCTGTCGATCATCCCCTTGGTATCGTCGGTGACCGGCACGTGGATGGTGACGTAGTCGCAGTGCGGCAGCAGATCGGCGAGATCGTCGGTGACCGGGATCGCGGGGCTCAGTTCGTGCGCGCTCTTGAGCGAGATATAGGGGTCGTAGCCGCGCACCTTCATGCCCAGCCCGGCGGCCGCGTTGGCGACCAGGACGCCGATGGCGCCGAGGCCGATGACGCCGAGCGTCTTGCCGGCGATTTCATGGCCGGCGAACTGCTTTTTGCCCTTTTCCACTGTCTTGGCGATGTCGTCCTTCAGACCGGAGGCCCAGGCCAGTGCGTCCGGGATGTTGCGGGCATCCATCAGCAGAGCGGCCAGCACCAGTTCCTTGACGGCATTGGCGTTGGCACCGGGTGCGTTGAAGACGACGATGCCGCTCTCGGCGCAGCGGTCGAGGGGTATATTGTTGACCCCGGCGCCGGCCCGTGCGATAGCCAGCAGTTCAGGGGGAAAGTCCATCTCATGCATATCCGCGCTGCGGACGATGATGCCGGTCGCGTGGTCGAGCTCTTCCGAGACCGTGTACTGGTCGGAGAGATGACCCAGGCCGACAGGAGAAATCTTGTTCAATGTTCCGATATTATACATTTGCTCACCTCACTAAAGTATTGAATTCCCAACAATTATATCACTTTACCATATCTGCGTAAAGTGATATAATATCTACTTGAAAAATTGACATATACGCAATGGAGGTAGTCTAAATGAGCAGCAAAAGAGCCTATAACTTTTCGGCCGGTCCGTCGATGCTGCCGCTCCCGGTGATCGAGGATGTGGCGGCAAATCTGGCAAATTACAAGGGATGCGGGGAATCCGTCATGGAAATGAGCCACCGTTCCGCCGACTTCAAAAAGATCCTGGCTGACGCGGAGCAGAATTTCCGTGATCTGCTGAAGGTGCCGGATAATTACAAAGTCCTCTTTCTGCAGGGCGGCGGCACGCTGCAGTTTTCGATGGTGCCGATCAATCTGCTGACAAAATCGAAGAAAGCGGACTACGTGATCTCCGGCTCCTGGGCCAAGAAAGCCTGCAAGGAAGCGGAAAAATTCGGCGATATTCGCGTTGTCGCCAGCTCGGAAGAAGATAATTTTACCTATATTCCCAAGTTCACAAAGGATGACATCCGGCCCGACGCCGACTATGTCTATGTCTGCTATAACAACACGATCTACGGCAGTCACTGCAACACACTGCCCGACGTCGGCGATGTGCCGCTGGTGGCGGACATGTCGTCCTGCATTCTCTCCGAGGAAATCGATGTCTCCAAGTTCGCACTGATCTTTGCCGGCGCGCAGAAAAACATCGGCCCGGCCGGCGTGACGATTGTCATCGTACGGGAAGACCTGATCGGTCACGCACCGGCGAATACCCCGGTGTATCTCGACTACAAGACGCATGCCGACAAGGATTCCGCCTACAATACTCCGCCGGCCTTTTCGATCTATGTCGCCGGCGAAGTGTTCAAGTATCTGAAGAAGAACGGCGGCGTCAAAGCCATTCACGAGATCGATGTGCGCAAGGCCAAGAAGCTGTATGACTATATCGACGGCAGTGAGCTCTACACCTGCCCGGTGGCAAAGGAAGACCGTTCGCTGATGAACGTCGTCTTCGTCACCGGCGACAAGGAACTGGACAAGAAATTCGTCGCCGCGGCCAGAGAGCAGAACATGCACAACCTCAACGGCCACCGTTCGGTCGGCGGCATGCGCGCCAGCATTTTCAACGCCATGCCGGAGGAGGGCGTGGATGCGCTGATCGAATTCATGAAGCAGTTTGAAAAAGACAACAAATAGGGAAGGCGAATGAAGCGTAGAACATGCATTCTGGCACTGATTTTAACGATGGTACTGCTTGTGCTGCAAGCAGTACCGGTTTTTGCGGCGCAAAGCAGCAAACCGCGGCCGGTCGCCAAGGCGGCGCTGCTGATGGATGCCGCCACCGGCAAAGTGCTCTATCAGAAGAACGCGACGGCGCCGATGCAGCCGGCTTCACTGACGAAGATGATGACGGCGCTTCTGACCGTCGAACACCTCGATCTGGACAAGACCGTAACGGTTCCGGCGGAAGCGGCGAACATCGGCGGCAATTCGATTGCCCTGCAGGAAGGGGAGCGGCTGACCGTCCGGCAGCTGCTCAACGCACTCCTGATCTATTCGGCCAACGACACCGCGGTGGCGCTGGGGATTGCGGTCTCCGGTGATCTCAACAGCTTTTACGACCTGATGAATGCCAGAGCCCGCGAGCTGGGCATGAAGGATACGCACTATATCAGCCCCAACGGCCTGATCGAAAGCGATGAACATGTGACGACCGCAAAGGATACGGCGATCCTCGCGCAGGCGGTACTGGAGAATAAAACGCTGGCCGCCATTGTGCGCAAATCGTCCTACACTGTGCCGGCCACCAATAAGAGCGGTGAACGAAAGCTGCAGGGAACCAATAAACTGCTCTACGACACAAAGGACAAGGTGACGATCAACGGCGAAACGCGCGTCCTCAAATACGACGGCGCCAACGGCGTCAAGACCGGCTTTATGAACGCCGCCGGGGAATGCGTGGCGGCTTCCGCCAAACGCGGCGGCACAGATTTCATTGCCGTCGTGCTCAACAGCGACAGCGAGCTGCATCGCTTTTCCGACGCCATCCAGCTGCTCGATTACGGCTTTGACAATTACTATACCTGCCGGCTGCTGAAGGCCGGCGAGGAGACCGGCCGGGTGCGTGTCCGGTACGGCCATCATACGTTTGTACAGACCGAGGCTGCGGAGGGCGCGTACATCACCCTGCCGAAGGAGGCGGAACGCGATCTCGGCGACACCGAAGTGGTGCTCGACAAGGATGTCAGGGCGCCGCTGAAGAAGGGAACCGTGGTCGGCCATATAAATATTATGGAAAACGGCAAAAAAACGGGCACGGCGCCGGTGACGGCGAGCGTGAGCGTGCGCCGCGGCGGCCCGTGGACCGCGCTGTATATTGCCGACTGGGTGTTTTATACGATCTGCGCCGTGGTGCTGGTGCTGGTGATTTTGCTGCTGGCACTGTCCATTCGCCGTCGGCAGCGCCGCCGGCAGCAGGAGATGCGGCGGCGGCGGGAACGCGTCCGCCGGGCCCGGGCGGCGGCCGCACGGCGCGATGACCATCGGCGGAGAAACTGGCCCTACGACTGAGACGGGAAATGCCGCCCGCCGGAAGGCCGGCAGCCGCGAATGATTTTTGCTGGAGAAACAGGTTCGGCAGATGTTTGACATCGAGGAAAATTTAAAACAGCTCCCGGATTCCCCGGGAGTTTATATTCATAAGGACAAACTGGGGCACGTCATCTACGTCGGCAAGGCGATTTCGCTGCGGCGGCGCGTGCGTCAGTACTTTCAGTCGTCGAAGACGATGGATGCCAAGGTGCGTGCGATGGTCGGGCACATCGCTGAGTTCGAGTACATCACCTGCGGCAGTGAGATGGAAGCGTTCATTCTCGAGTGCAATCTGATTAAAAAGTACCGCCCCAAGTACAACATCCTGCTCCGCGACGACAAGACCTACCCCTATATCAAGATCACTACGGCCAGCGAGACCTGGCCGCGGATTCTCAAGACGCGCCGCATCGAGCACGACGGGGACCAGTACTTCGGACCCTTTTCCGACGTCGGCGCGGTCAATCAGATGATCGATCTGCTGAACAATATCTATCATCTCAAGCGCTGCCCGGCGGATAAATTTCCGCCCGGCTTTCGCCCCTGTCTCAATTATCATATCGGCCAGTGCGACGGCATCTGCCGCGGCCGCACCGACCGCGAAGCGTACCTGGCGCGGGTGGCTTCGGCGGCCGATTACCTGAAGGGACGAAGCCGCCGGATCACCGATTACCTGCGCGGCCGGATGCAGCAGGCCAGCGATGAGATGCGCTACGAAGCGGCCGCGGTTTACCGCGATTATCTGCGCGCGGCCGAATCGCTGGCGGAGAAGCAGCGCGTCGTGCTCAAGCACAGCCAGGACATCGACGTCGTGCTCTCGGCGGGCAGCGGCTACGTGGTGCAGTTTTTTGTCCGCGAGGGCAAGCTGGTGGGCCGCGAGAGCTACGCGATGGAGCGCGGCGAGGGAGACAGCGGCGACGATCTGGTGGCGGCGTTCCTGAAGCTGCACTACGGCGGCCAGACCGGCGGACCGAGTGAAATTCTCGTGCAGCGGGAACCGGCGGAAGGCGCGATGACGGCCGAATACCTCTCCTCGCTGTGGGGACGCCGGGTGAAGATTCATGCGCCGCAGAAGGGGGAGAAAAAAGCTCTGCTCGACCTCGCCTGCCACGATGTCGCGGAGATGACCAAGACGATCGAGAGCCGGGCGGCCAGCCGCCG
Source organism: Anaerovoracaceae bacterium (assembly GCA_050953425.1). Taxonomy (GTDB): domain Bacteria; phylum Bacillota; class Clostridia; order Peptostreptococcales; family Anaerovoracaceae; genus RUG100. The sequence continues at coordinate 520,483 of JBMNMQ010000003.1, forward strand.
CGAGCGTGAAGAAAAACTGGGCCGGCAGCTGCACGATGTGCTCGCGCTGCTGCAGCCGCAGGAGGAATATCGCGGGCAGCGCTACCGCGTCGAGGCCTATGACATTTCCAACACCAACGGCGTCGATACTGTCGGCGGCATGGTGGTCTTTTCCGGCACGCGGCCCGACCGCAAGTCCTACCGCCGCTTTCGTGTCCGCACCGTGGACGGCCCGGACGATTACGCCAGCATGCAGGAAGTGCTCTACCGCCGCTTTCGCCGCGCCGAGGCGGGCGATCCCGGCTTTGCCGTGCTACCGGATCTGATCCTTATCGACGGCGGCCGCGGGCATGTGGCCGCGGCCCTGCAGGTCACCGCGGCCATGCACCTGACGATCCCGGTGTTCGGCATGGCCAAGGACGACCGGCATCGCACCCGCGCGCTGGTCTGGCAGAAGGACGGCGTCTTTGCCGAAGAACCGCTGCGCAGTCACTCGCTCCTCTTCGGCTATGTGGGCACAATCCAGGAGGAAGCGCACCGCTTTGCCATCGATTACCACCGGCGTCTGCGTGACCGCGGCAGCCTGCATTCGGTGCTCGACGAGATCCCCGGCATCGGTCCGGTCAAGCGCAACGCGCTGCTGGCCGCTTTCGGCAGCGTCGACCGCATTCGCCGCGCCGAGCCGGCGGAACTGCAGCAGGTGGACGGCATTACCGCTGCCCTGGCGGAGCGGATCGCCGCCTACTTTCACCGCCATCCCGGCAGCGGCGTCGAGGACGGGGCGGAGTGAGCGGAGCCGCAGTCGGCCGCTTGCGGATGCAGCGGAGAAGCCGTGCGGACGACGCACGGAATCGCGGCGGCGGCCGGAATCCTCGCGGACAGGCCGGCGGACAGGCCGGCGAACGGAATCCTCGCGGGCAGGCCGGCAGGCACCCGGCGGACAGGCCGGCAGGCACCCGGCGAACAGGTCGACGAATACCCGGCGGACAGGCCGCAGAATATCCGTTGCCATTCCCGCAGGCAGATGATATAGTAGAAAGATGCAGAGAGCATCCGGAGGAAAGCCATGGCGAAAAAGAAAAAGAACAACCGCAGTCAGAGACGCAGCCAGCAGCAGGCGAAGAAAGAAGCCGAACAGGTTGTGACCCTCGAGTTTGATGACGGCAAAGAAATGGAATGCAAAATCGAAGGCGTCTTTGACGTCGAAGGCGAGGACTACATCGCCCTCGTGCCCAACGATCATTCGGGGGATGTTTATATCTACCGCTACATCGAGAAAGCCGACGGCGATTACTATTTCGAAGATGAGAGCAGCGCCGACAAATTTCGCCGGGCGGTTCTCGAGTATGAGTCACTGAAGGGACATAAGCGCCCGCAGCAGGAGGTACCGCAATGACGGAAAACAAAGGCCGTGAAAACCCGGCACCGCAGGGAGAGCGAGACGAAGAAGACGATCTCTATGTGACGCTGGAGTTCGAAAACGAAGACGGCTCTCTGGAGCAGATCGAGTACACCGTCGACAACATCATCGATGCCGGAGAACGCGAGTATGTCGTTCTGCTGCCCGTCGAGCAGCCGGATTCGATCGAAGTCTACCGCTATCGGGAAGGCGAAGAGGATGCGGAGATCACCGAGATCGAGGATGAAAAGGAATTTTCCGCAGTGATCGCCAGACTGCGCGAACTGGGCTATCGCATCGAACTGGAAAACTGAGGCCGGAACATTGAGGCCGGAACACTGAGACCGGAGATCGAGACTGAACAGCGAGGCTGAAAACTGCAGCGGCGCACTTTGCTGCCGTCGGCGGGGAATGCCTTCGCCGGAAAGGAACCGCAGATGAAAGAATATGATATCGTGATCGTCGGAGCAGGCGCTGCCGGCGTCTTTCTGTCTTATGAACTAACCCGGCTGCCAAACCGCGCCCGGGTGCTGATGATCGAGCGGGGCTGCGCCCTCGCCGACCGGCACTGTCCGATCAGCGCCGGCAAGGTGGACCACTGCATCAAGTGTTCGCCCTGCCATATCATGAACGGCTACGGCGGAGCCGGCACGCTTTCGGACGGCAAGTACAACATCACCACCGAATTCGGCGGTGAACTGCACCAGTACGTCGGCCGCGAAAAGGCGATGGAGCTGATGCGCTACGTCGATGACGTGCTCTGCGAAAACGGCGGCGCTTCGGCGCGGCTCTACTCGACGGCCAGTTCGGAGCTGCGCACCACGGCGCTGCAGAATGACCTGCATCTGCTCGAGGCGCAGGTCCGGCATCTGGGCACCGACCGCAACCGGAAAATACTCGCCCGCATCTACGAGCAGACCAAAGATCACATCGAACATCGCTTCCATACGGCCGTCACCGACGTCGAGCGGCGCGACGACGGCTTTCTCGTCCGCACCGATGACGGCGAGACCGTTTCCTGCCGCGATCTGGTGCTGGCCACGGGGCGTTCCGGCTCGAAATGGATCGCCGACATCTGCCGCCGCCTCGGCATTCAGCAGAAGAGCAACCGCGTCGACATCGGTGTGCGGGTGGAACTGCCGGCGGAAATCTTCCGTCATATCACCGACGATGTCTATGAGAGCAAAATCGTCTACAAAACGGATCAGTACAACGACATGGTGCGCACATTCTGCATGAATCCGTACGGTGAGGTGGTGGCCGAGAATACCAACGGCATCGTCACCGTCAACGGGCACAGCTATGACGACCCGGCGCTGCACACCGAGAACACCAATTTCGCCCTGCTGGTTTCCAACCGCTTTACCGAACCCTTTGAGAACAGCAATGAATACGGCGAGTCGATCGCCCGCCTTTCCAATATGCTCGGCGGCGGGGTGCTGCTGCAGCGCTTCGGCGATCTGGTCAAGGGCCGCCGCAGCAGTGAACACCGCATGGAAAAGTGCTTTACCCGGCCGACGCTGAAGGCGACGCCCGGCGATCTCTCGCTGGTCATGCCCAAGCGGCAGCTCGACGGCATCATCGAGATGATCTATCAGCTCGACAAGATCGCGCCCGGCACGGCCAACGAGGATACGCTGCTCTACGGCGTGGAGGTGAAGTTCTATAATTCCCGCGTCACGGTGGATGAACACCTGGAGACATCTGTGCGGGGCATGTATGCGCTCGGCGACGGTGCCGGCATCACCCATTCGCTGTCGCAGGCCAGTGCCTGCGGCGTCTATGTCGGCCGCATTCTGGCGGACAAATACCGCTGACAGTGCCGGGCGGCGCCGTCCTGCCCCGATCGGTACTGCCGGCGGGAAGCGGCTTTCTTGTTATTTTCTTAATACGACGCAGCGAAAACAATTCATTGTCAAAGCGTTTCTGCCCAATCCGAAGAATAAGGAACACGGGAAATTCAACTGCATTTTCCACTGATTCATGCGGTATGCGCAGGGCGCCCGCTGCGGGCGCTTTACCGGCACAGAAATCGGCATAAAAACGCGATAGTATGCTGCCCGGCGGCACAGGACAGGAAATTAAAAAACCGTTGGATTTTCAACGCTTTCCAGCATTTCCAACGGTTTCACGGTTTTCAATGGTGCGGATAAAGAGATTCGAACTCCCATGAATTTTACTTCACACGGACCTGAACCGTGCGCGTCTGCCAATTCCGCCATATCCGCACAAAGATCACTGAATTAACAGCAAGAACATCATAAGATAAATCTTCACTTTTGTCAATAAGAGATTTGTGATAAAATTTGGAACATGAAAAGGACTAGACGGCAGCACAGCGGAACGAAAAGACCATCCGCACACCGGTCGGGATCGTCCGGCAGCAGACGGCGTTCGGCGGGGAGCGGAACGCATCCGCCGGCGGGCGGCAGGTCTTCTTCGCCGGGCAAGGCACATTCCCTGAAGGGAACGGAGCGGTCGACCGCACGGAAAAAAACGCGTTCCTCCGGCCGCGGACGTACCGTTTCCCGCCGCAGACGCCGCGGCGGCTTCTGGCATCGTTTTTCGCGCGGCAGGCGGATCGGCCTGCTGGTGCTGGCTGCGGCGATCGTCGTCGCCGCGGCCTGGGGCGGCACGGCCATCCATGACTACCGCTCCATCCACGTCTCGACGACCGGGCACTATCCGATCAAGGGCGTCGACGTCTCGGCCTACCAGGGCAGTATCGACTGGGATACCCTGGCCGGGCAGGACATCGCCTTTGCTTTCATCAAGGCCACCGAGGGCAGCGATCACACCGACGCCAAATTTGCGGTCAACTGGAAGAACGCGGCGAAAGCCGACCTGCGCATCGGCGCCTACCATTTTCTCAGTTATGATTCCTCGGGCAGCGCGCAGGCGCGGCATTTTATTGATACGGTGAAGAAAAAACGATACATGCTGCCGCCGGTGATCGACGTGGAATTCTACGGGCAGTACGAGACCGTGCATCCCTCGGCGAGCACGATGATGAAGGTACTGACGCCGCTCAGCGACGCGCTGGAGAAGGAATACGGCGTGAAGCCGATTCTCTATACCACGCCGTACATCTATGAGAACTATCTTGCCGGACGCGTCGGCAACGATATCTGGATTTCCGATCCGGAGCTGACGCAGCCGCTCAGCGACGGTACGCGCTGGACATTCTGCCAGTATTCGTTTTACGGAACTAAAAAGGGCTATGAGGGCGGCTCGGAAAGTCATATCGATCTCGACGTCTTTGACGGAGACCGCGGCGATTTTTTCCGCTACTGCCGCTGAAATCCGGCTTTTGTGATTATCCGTTAAAGAAAGACTCCATTCGCTCATTACCTGTCGTTCACGGAATCACCATATTCGGTTTCTATAATTACCCCCGTTATGATGAGCAAGGGGGAATTTATGAAACGATCTATACTGGCTGTCATCCTGTCACTGCTGCTGGCGGCGGCACTGCCGCTGACGGCGTTCGCGGAAGATGCACCTGATGGCAATGGTGTGACGGACGGCGCGGCGGGCGGCACCGACGACAGCGCCGCAGCAGCGCAGACCATCGGGACCGATCAGACTGCGGCGGGCAGCGGCGATGCTGCGGGAAACGCCGAAGGAGAAACGGTTTCGACGCAGAAGACGATTACAAGGACGATCACCATCAAAGAAAATTACAGACTGCAGATCAAGGTCAAGGCCAAGGCAACCGGCCGCGGCACCATTAAGGTAAAATGGACCAGGATCAAGGGCTCGAAGGGATATCGCGTTTACCGCGCCAGTTCGTCCAACGGCAGGTATCGGAGGGTGTTCAAAACGCGGAGAGCGGGACGACGCACCTGGACGGACAAGAGCCGCAAGCTGAAGCGCAACAGAACGTATTACTACAAGGTCAAGCCGAACAGAGCGGCTTCCCTGAAACGCACCCGTACCAAGAAGGTGAAGGTTTCGGTGGATGCGGCAGCGGCGAGTACGGCCAGCGTGAAGAAGACGGTCACTGCCGCAGCAAAACCCGTTTCGACAAAGGGCAGAGCCCGCAACCGGATTTCCGCCCGGCGTTCCTTCAAAGTACGGGCAACCGCTTATTCGGGCGGCGGTCTCTGCGCTAATGGCAAGCGCTGCAAGGTGGGCCGCATCGCCGTGGATCCGCGCGTGATTCCGCTCGGTACCTGGGTCTATGTGGACGGTTACGGGCTGGCGCAGGCCTGCGATACCGGCGGTGCCATCAAGGGCAGACGCATCGATCTGTATTTCAACGGCGGTGAGAGACACTGCAACCGATACGGTGTCCGCAGAGTGAAGATCTTCATTCTGAGATGACCGCCCGCACCGGTGCGGGACTGCCGGTATGCGTCGGCGGCGCTGCGCGCGCTGCGGCGGCCGGAGCCTGTCGGTCGACGGACTGTACAGATTCGCAGAAAAAATGATACCAGCCATAGCAAAGACAAATCAGTGTCCGGCTCTGCGGCCGGGCACTTTTTATGAGATCGCGGCTCCTCGCGCTGCGGATGCGGACCATCTGCGGCCGGATCAATCAGCTGCCGGACTGGTCTGCGGCTTGACCGGTCTGCGGCTTGACTGATCTGCGACTTGACCGGTATGCGGCTTGACTGATCTGCGGCTTGACCGGTCTGCGGCCGGGCTGATCTGCGGCCGAATGAGCGGGTCGGCGGCTCCTTATTGCTGCTTTTCCGCAGTTTGTTTTTTCTCGCTTTTTCCGTTTCGTTCTTGTTGACAGCGCCGCGGCCGACGTGTAAGATAAAAGAACAAATGTTCGCTTCGGAGAGCGCCGTGCCGGTGCGGAGGCAGTGATGGCAAAAAAGAAAAAGACAGTTTTTGTCTGTCAGGAATGCGGTTATGAGAGTCCAAAATGGATGGGGCAGTGCATCTGCGGTGCCTGGAACAGCTTTGTCGAGGAAGCGCTGCCGGAGGTGCCGGCCGATGACAGGCGCCGCCGCAGCGTCGGCACGGACAGCGGGCGCGGACCGCGCTCCCGTCCTCTGCCGGAGATCGAGGTCAGTGCCGCGCGGGAGCGGCTGGCGACCGGAATCGGTGAACTCGACCGCGTGCTCGGCGGCGGTCTGGTGCAGGGTTCGCTGACGCTGATCTCCGGAGAACCGGGCATCGGCAAATCGACGCTGATCATGCAGGCGGCGGATCACATCGCTCACCGCAGCGGCAGGGTGCTCTACGTTACCGGCGAGGAGTCCGAGGCCCAGGTACGCCTGCGCGCCGACCGCATCTGCAGCGATCTCAGCGACCGCTTTTATGTGCTGGCCGAAACCAGCATCGAAAACATCACCGCAGCCTGCGCGGAGCAGCAGCCGGTATTTCTGATCATTGATTCGATCCAGACCGTCTATACCGCGGATCTCGACTCGGCGCCGGGCAGCGTCTCACAGGTGCGCGCCTGCTGCAATGAACTGATGCGCATCGGCAAAGTGCAGGGCATCCCGGTTTTTCTGGTTGCCCACGTCACCAAGAGCGGCGAGCTGGCCGGGCCGAAAACCGTAGAGCACATGGTGGACTGCGTGCTCCATTTTACCGGAGAACGCAGCCGCGAACTGCGTCTGCTGCGCTCTTTTAAAAACCGCTTTGGCACGACGGCGGAGGTCGGCGCCTTTGAAATGGGTGCCGGCGGTCTTGTGGAAATCCACGACCTGTCCCGCCGTTTTCTCGAAGATCTCGAAGAGGATACCGAGGGTTCGGTGGTGACGGCCACCTATGAAGGAACGCGGCCGCTGCTGATGGAGGTACAGGCGCTGGCGGCGCCGACGAATCTGAACTTCGCCCGCCGCACGGCGATCGGCATCGAGAATTCGCGTCTCAGCATGATCGTCGCCGTGCTGGAGCGGCGTGCCGGCATGTCGCTGACCAGCCAGGACATCTATGTCAGCGTGGTCGGCGGACTGCGTCCGCAGGGCACCTCGACGGATCTGGCCGTCGCGCTGGCCATTCATTCCAGCTGCAGCGGCCGTCCCTGCGGCAGGGATACGCTGGCACTCGGGGAAATCGGTCTGACCGGCGAACTGAAGGGCGTGCCCAGTGCTGATAAAATTGTCCGCGAGGCGGCCCGGATGGGCTTTCGCCGAGTGATCCTGCCGCAGTCGCAGGCCTCCCGTCTGCGCGTCAAAGAAGATATCCGGCTGCAGGGCGTGCGCGAACTCCGCGAGGCCATTGCCGTCGCCGAGCAGGGCCGCACGGATTGAAGGATTCGAAAAAACGCCGGAGGGCGGGGTGAAAGGAATCAGGCAGCCGCCGGGCGGCACGGATGAAAGGGATCGGAAAAATCGCCGGGGCCGCAGGCGGCCGGGAATGCTTCCGGCAGAGCCGGCCGCGTGAAAGAGGGATCAGGAGCGCCGCAGCAGGTGGATGCGGCCGGTCTTCGGCAGCTGTTCCCGCGGGTGCGCTTCTTCGACTGTACTCAGTTCAAACCAGAATGTGGTGCCTTTTCCGACCTTGGACTCGACGCCGAATTTGGCGTGGTGCATGGTCAGAATCTCCTTGACGATGGAAAGGCCGAGTCCGGAACCGCTGGCAGAACGGGCATGGTTGCTGCTGGTTTTATAGTAGCGATCCCAGATGTGCGAGAGCTCTTCCGGCTTGATGCCGACGCCGTGGTCGACCACTTCGCAGTGTACGCGGCGGCCCCAGCGGTAGAGGTTGACAAAGATCTGCTTGTCGGCACCGCAGTATTTGATGGCATTGGTCAGCAGGTTGGAGACAACCTGCTTGATTTTTTCCTCGTCGCCGTTGACGAGCACCTTCTCGGCGCGGCAGGTAAAGCGAATGCTGTATCCCTCCTGCGCTTCGAGGATCCGGTAGGGGCGGAGGACGGATTCGATGGCCTGGCGCAGATCAAAGACGGTCTCGTCGAGGGTAATTGTGCCGGACTGCATGCGCGACAGCGTCAGCATGTCGCTGACCAGAGTGTTGAGGCGGTCGGTCTCCTCGATGATGACATCGAGGTGGGCGTTGCGTTTTTCGGGAATGTCGCCGGAAAGATCGCGGATCATTTCGGCATAGGATTTGATCATAGTCAGCGGCGTGCGCAGATCGTGCGAGACGTTGGCCAGCAGATCCTTCTGCAGAGTCAGTGTTTTGGACAGTTCCTTGGACATCTTGTCCAGCGTGCGCGACAGATCCTGAATTTCCGTATACTGCCTGCGATCGACGGGAAAGCTGGTGCCGTACTGCCCGTCGGCCAGCTTGCGTGCGGCGCCGGTGATGGAAGTGATCGGCCTGCTGATGCGTGTCGACAGATACAGCGACAGCAGGAAGGCCAGCACCAGGCCGATGATGATGATCATGAACATCTGATTCTGCAGAATGGTCACCGTCGAAGTAATCGGCGTCAGCGGGCTGACCAGATAGAGCACAATCTCCTTTTTGATGTCGATGCAGGTGGCCGTCACAAACGTCTTCGTGCCGTCGTCGGGATCGACAATGGTCTTGGAGACCACGGCTTTGCGGTTGGAATTGGAAGCGGACATATTGTCCTCAAGAATCGGCTGGATCTCACTGATGGCTTTCTGGTACTCGATGTTGACGTCGGGGGGAAAGATGGTCTTGTCGCCGCGGTCGATGCGCACGTAAACATCGTCACCGTCGGTCGCCTTCTGGGACTCGTTGATGACTTCGTTGATGTTGCCGTTCTGGTAGTAAGATGAAAGCGTCAGTGCGGTTTCCCTGGTCTGCTGCACCTTCATCTCCTCGTAGTAGTTCGTCAGGAAATAGATCTGCAGGAACCAGACCAGCAGCAGCAGCGCGCCGGCCAGCAGCAGAAAATAGATCCAGACGCGGAATTTGATGCTCTTGAAATTAAACTTCCACTTCAAATTTATAGCCCACTCCCCTCAGCGTTACGATATAGTCGCGATAGACGCCGAGATTATTGCGAAGGTTTTTGATGTGCGTATCGATGGTGCGGTCGTCGCCGAAGAAGTCGTATCCCCAGATATCGGACAGCAGCTTGTCCCGTGACAGGGCGATGTTCTTGTTCTCCACCAGGTAGAACAGCAGATCGTATTCCTTGGGTGTGAGGTCGACCTTTTCGCCGTCTACTGTCACGGTGCGGGCGGGAATGTTGACTTCCAGACCGCCGAATTTCTGCACCCCGGGATCCTTCTTCTCTTCGGCCGCCGCTTCCCCGGCCGGTGCCGCATGGCGTGCCAGCACGGCGTTGACACGGGCAAACAGTTCCTTGGGACTGAACGGTTTGGTGACGTAGTCATCGATGCCGAGTTCAAACCCGAACAGCTTGTCGTATTCTTCACTGCGGGCGCTGAGCATGATGATCGGAGTGTTCTTCTCCTTGCGGATTTCCTTGCAGGCGGAGAACCCGTCGAGCTTTGGCATCATGATGTCCATGATGATGATGTCGTAGTCGTTGAGCTTGCAGAGCCCGACGGCGCTCATGCCGTCCTCGGCCTGTGTCACTTCAAAGCCGTTGAATTCACCGTATTCCTTGATCACTTCTCGAATTTTTGCTTCATCGTCGACAATGAGCAGTTTCTTCATGTGGTGTATACCTCCTGAACGTTGTTCCCCCAAAACTCATCATTATTCTAACACAATAGCATTCTAACACAACTGCCGCGGCGATTCATGGTGAACAGGTGATGTTTCACGCCCCCGCATCCCGGCGAAATCACGCCCCCGCACCCCGGCGAGCGTGTTCTTGACACCTTTCGTCCCGCCGCCGTATAATGAAATAAGTAGTGTCTGCAGCAGATTCAGTCTCACGGCAGGCAGTGCCGGCGCGCGGACGGGAACGGCGCGCACGCCGGACGCACCGCCCGGGGTCTGCATGCAGGAGTATAACGCCGCGCAGCGAAACAGCCGAAAGAATGCAGCGCGGCTTATTCCGTTCCCGGCTGAAGTATCGGCGGAAAGGAGGTGAACATGCTCAAAAGCATTCTGCGAACGATTGTGACGATCGTGGGCGCGCTGCTGGGGTACTGCGTGTACCTGCTGCTGGGATACTGGCTGCGCACGGCCGGCATTGTCGATTTCGATACCCTGCACCGAGGTCTGCAGCTCGGCATACCCATCATTATTGTCATTCTTTTTGCATTATTATTTTTCCAGCTGACCCCGATCTTTCATCGCAACAGCCGCAAAATGGCGCACCGCATTGAAAGCGATCTGCAGCATATCTCCGTCAACGAACTGGTGGCCACGGTTGCCGGTCTGGTGATCGGCCTGCTGGTCGCCTATCTGATCAGCCGCGTCTACGAACTGATTCATGTGCCGTATCTGACGGTGATCCTGACGATTGTGACGTATCTGTTCTTTGCTTATCTCGGTGTCATCATCGCCAGCCGCAAGGCCAAGGATCTGGTAACGGGGCTGGCCGGCAGCAATCCGCTGGCCGGAATCGGACGCGCGCAGAAGCAGAAGGAAGCGGTGCCGAAGATTCTCGATACCAGCGTCATCATTGACGGGCGCATCGCAGATGTGATGAAGACCGGCTTCCTCGAGGGACCGATTATCATTCCTCAATTCGTTCTTCTCGAACTGCAGCACATCGCCGATTCCTCGGATGCCCTCAAGCGCAACCGCGGCCGGCGCGGGCTCGATATTCTGCAGCGGATTCAGACCGAATACGGCATCGAAATCTATGATACAACCGGCGAGAAGGGGCTCGATGAAATTCCCGAAGTGGATATCAAGCTGCTCAAGCTGGCGCAGAACATGAACGGAAAAGTGGTGACCAACGACTTCAATCTCAATAAGGTGGCCGTGCTCAAGGATGTGGAGGTACTCAACGTCAACGAACTGGCGAACACCCTCAAGCCGGTGGTGCTGCCGGGCGAGTCGATGGAACTGTTCCTGGTCAAGGAAGGAAAGTCCCACGGTCAGGCAGTGGCCTACCTGGATGACGGAACCATGATCGTGGTTGAAGAGGGGCGGCGCTTTATCGGCCGCACCATTCGCGTGCTCGTGACCAGTGTCCTGCAGACCGCGGCCGGACGCATGATTTTCGCGCGGCCGGCAGCCGACGGAGGCAGTTCCGACGGCAGGAGCGGAGCGGAGAAGAAACAGGACGGAAAGCGAGAGCAGCACGGGGAGGGACGCGGCAGAAAGGCCGGCGCCGGATCCCGGCGTGCGGGCGGCAGAAACGCTGCCGCTGCTTCCCGGCAAACGGAGGAAAAGAAAAATCCGCCAGATTCCCGGGCGGCCAGGTGAGCTGCCGCGGCAGAGAGAGGAAGGACAATGCATCAGGGAAAGACGATCGGCGTGCTGATTGCCGCAGCCGGCAGCGGTACGCGCATGGGGCTGCCGCAGCCAAAGCAGTTTTATCCGGTCGGCGGAGTGCCGATTGTTGCCCGCGCGGTGCGGGCGATGCGCGCTTCGCCGCTGGTCGACCGCGTCTGGGTGGTCAGCAGCGCAGCGCAGCAGGCGCGCTGCCGGGAAATTCTGCGGGCGTATGCACCCGGCCTGACCGACGGTTTGGCGGTCGGCGGCGCAACGCGGCAGGAATCGGTGCGCCGCGGCCTGGCGCTGGCGGACACTGACATCGTACTCGTTCACGATGCGGCGCGCATCTATGTGACACCGGACATCATCGCCGCGGTGGCGGCTGCGGCCGTCGAGAGCGGTGCGGCGGTCTGCGGCGTGCCGGTCCGGGATACGATCCGCGACGAAACGGGAACCCTCGATCGCAGCCGACTGACAGCGGTGCAGACACCGCAGGGTTTTGACCGGCAGCTGCTGGTGCGGGCCGTCGAAGAGGCGGCCGCCTGCGGCCGGCAGGGCACCGATGAAGCCGGCCTCGTGGAAGCGCTGGGACACTCGGTGCGGGTTGTGCCCGGCAGTTACAGCAATATCAAAATTACCACCAGGGAGGATCTGCCGATGGAAACCAGAGTCGGCTGCGGCTATGATGTTCACCGCCTGACGGCGGGGCGCCCGCTCGTACTCGGCGGGGTGACGATCCCCTTTGACCGGGGCCTGCTGGGGCACTCCGATGCCGATGTGCTGGTGCATGCGGTCATCGACGCGCTGCTCGGCGCCGCCTGCCTCGGCGACATCGGCCGTCACTTCCCCGATACCGAGGCGCGCTGGAAGGACATATCCAGTCTGCTGCTGCTGCGGGAAACCGGAGACAAAATCGCCGCAGAGGGGTATGCAATCACCGGCATAGATGGTACACTGTTGGCGCAGAGGCCGAAAGTGGCGCCGTATCTGCCGCAGATGAAGGAAAACATGGCGGCGGCGCTGTCGATTCCGACGGCGGTGATCAACCTCAAGGCGACGACGACCGAGGGACTCGGCTTTGCCGGGCGCGAAGAGGGCATGGCCGCGCAGGCGGTCTGCACGCTGACCCGCGCCGGAGCACAATAAAGCGGCGGCCCGGCTGACGGCGGCAGACGGCTGCCGCCCAAACCGGCCGGCCTGCACCAAACGACAGAACCGTTGCCCGGCAGCATGGCGCCGGACAGCCGGTGCCGTCTGCCGCAAAGATGCGCGGCGGTCCCGACGGACGGCCGGACAGCGACCGGCAGTAGACAGTACAGCCGATCTACGGCGGCGCGATGAAAAAGCATCGCGCGCAGAAAGCGATACTATAAGGAGAAGGAGTCAGATGAGACTATCAAAAATGCATATGAAGACACTGCGGGAGGTGCCCAACGAAGCGGAAATTCCCAGCCATATTCTGCTGCTGCGCTGCGGCATGATCCGCAAACTGGTCAGCGGCGTCTACGGCTATATGCCGCTGGGATGGCGGTCGATCCGCAAGATCTCCGAGATCGTGCGGCAGGAAATGGACCGCTGCGGCGGACAGGAAATTCACATGTCGGCGGTGCAGCCGGCGGAGCTGTGGCAGGAATCCGGCCGCTGGAACGAATACGGGCCGGAGCTGTGGCGCCTGCAGGACCGCAACGGCAGGGACTTCTGCCTCGGTCCGACGCACGAGGAAATCTTTACCGATATCGTCCGCAGCGATATCTCTTCCTACCGGCAGCTGCCGGAGATCCTCTACCAGATTCAGACCAAGTACCGTGACGAAGCGCGGCCGCGCTTCGGGCTGATGCGCTCCCGCGAATTCATCATGAAGGACGCCTATTCGTTCGATCTCGATCAGGCGGGTCTCGATGACAGCTATCGTCTGATGTACGACGCCTACGACCGCATCTTCCGCCGCTGCGGACTTGTCTGCCGGCCCGTGGAAGCTGACAACGGCGCCATCGGCGGCAGCAAATCGCATGAATTCACGGCGCTCTCCGAAGTCGGAGAGAGCGAGATCGCTTACTGCGAGCAGTGCGACATGGCGGCTACGGTCGAGCGCGCGGCCTGCAGCGATGCGCCGGCGGACGGCGATGACGTCGAGATGCAGCCGCTGCGGAAGGTCGAGACGCCGGGAACGAAGACCATCGAAGCGGTTGCCGACTTCCTCGGCCTCGACACCCGGCAGACGATCAAGGCGCTGCTCTTTGTTACCTATGACAGCGAAGGCCGGGAATCCGGCTACGTGGCGGCCTTCCTGCGCGGTGACCGCGAACTCAACATGACCAAGCTGGTCAACGCCCTCGGCCTTCCCGAACACGCTATCGCCTTTGCCGAAGAGGAGGAAATGGGTGCGGCCACCGGCTGCGTCGGCGGCTTCACCGGCCCCGTCGGACTGCACGACTGCACGATCGTCGTCGACAGCGAGCTGCCGGGGCTGAAGAATCTCTGCGCCGGCGCCTGCGAAGTCGACCACCATCTGCTGAACGTCAATTACGGCCGCGATTACACCGGCGACATCGTCACCGACATCAAGGTGCTGCAGGAGGGCGATCCCTGTCCGGTCTGCGGCGCCCCGATCCGCCATACCCGCGGCATCGAAGTCGGTCAGGTTTTCCAGCTCGGCACCAAGTACAGCGACTCGATGGGCGCGCTCTATAAAGATGAAAAGCAGAAGGATCATCCGATATACATGGGCTGCTACGGCATCGGCGTCTCGCGGACGCTGGCCGCGGTGGTCGAGCAGCACCACGATGAGCACGGCATCATCTGGCCGCTGTCGGTGGCGCCCTACCACGTGCTGATCATTCAGATGAAGCCGAACGATGAGGCGCAGAGCGCGCTGGCCGAGCAGCTCTATCAGGAACTGCAGGATGCCGGCGCCGAAGTGATGCTGGACGACCGCCGCGAGCGGCCCGGCGTCAAGTTCAACGACGCCGATCTGCTCGGCATTCCGATCCAGATCACCGTCGGCCGCCGTGCCGGCGAGGGCGTCGTCGAATACCGCCTGCGGCGGGAAGAGGACAAAAAGGAGATGCCGGCCGCGGAAGCAAAGGAAGCGGCGCTCGCGCTGATCGCCGCGGAGCGGGAAGGGCGCTGAAGAACGGTGAAACACAGGGAGGAAGAGCGTACGGAAAGGCCGGAACGGCACCCGGCCGGCGACGGCATGCAAGCCGGCGGGCGGGCGCTGTCGGACGGCAGAGGGAACAGCACCGGCAGCGAACGCGGCAGCCGCACTGCACCGGGCGGCGAGGACGGCAGCCAGGCGGTGTCGGACGGTGAAGGAACCGGCAGCAAGGGCGGCGCCCGGAAGGGCCGTCTGCGGCGGCTGTGGAGCCTGTTCGCAGCTTTCTTTCAGATCGGTCTTTTCACAATCGGCGGCGGCATGGCGATGATTCCCCTCCTCGAACGCATCGTCGTCGACGAGCGGCACTGGCTTGACAAAGAGGAAATGCTCGACTGCGTCGCGCTCGGGCAGTCGCTGCCGGGTGTCGTGGCGGTTAACCTTGCGACCTATGTCGGGCAGCGCCGGGAGGGCCTGGCGGGCGCCGTCGCGGCGACGCTGGGCGTGACGCTGCCGTCGTTTCTGATCATCGCCGCGATCGTTGCTTTTCTCGGCCGGATCGGCGACAATCCCTATGTCAGCGGTGCGTTTCGCGGCATCAAAGCGGCCGTCTGCGGGCTGATTGCCCTGTCCTGCATCAGTCTAGGCCGTTCCTCCCTGCACAGCGTCGGCGCCTGGATTCTCGCCGCTGCCTCCTTTGTGCTCATTATCTTCGTCAAGCTGACGGCAGTGTGGGTGATTCTCGGCGGCGCCGTCTGCGGCATCATTCTGGCTCTGTCCGGCAAAGGGGGCGAGGCGAAATGATGGCCACGCTGTTTCTGATGTTTGCCCGCATCGGCTTCTTCAGCTACGGCGGCGGGATGGCGATGCTGCCGCTGATCTTCCAGAGCGTCAAGAGCTTCGGTGTGATGAGCGGGCAGGAGCTGTCGGATCTGGTGGCGCTGTCGCAGGTAACGCCGGGCCCGATCGCCGTCAACGCGGCCACCTATGTCGGCATGAAGGCGGCCGGTCTCGGCGGAGCCGCAATGGCGACGCTGGGGGTGACGCTGCCCTCGTTCGTGCTGATGCTGCTGGCGATGCGCTTTATCGACCGCTGCAGAAAGAGCCTCCTGGTGCAGGGTGCGCTGCGCGGCATGCGCGCCGTGGTGGTCGGCCTGATCGCGTCGGCGGCGGCTTTCGTGGCGGAGACCACGTATACTCTCAGCTGGAATCGCAGCACGATGATCCTGCTGGCCATGACCGCGGCGACGGTTGTGCTCGCGGGCCGCTGCAAAGTACATCCCATCCTTCTGGTGATTGCGATGGGCCTTACAGGAGCGTTTACATTATGTGGATAGGCGGAGTCAGAGTTGTCATATTCGACGAACAGAACCGGCTTCTGATGGTGCGGCAGCACCATGAGGACCGCGACATCTGGATGCTGCCGGGCGGCGCCATCGAAGACGGCGAGTCGGCCCGCGACGCGGCAATCCGTGAAGTCAAAGAGGAGACCGGGTTCGATATCGAGGTCGGCCTGCTGATCTGGCATATCGAAGAGGTCAGTGAGCGGCGCGGACAGCGCTTTGTCAACTACTTTCACGCCCGTATCCTGCGGGGAGAACTGGAACTGGGCAGTGATCCGGAATTCGACGCCGCGCATCAGGTGCTGCGCGAGGTGCGCTTTGTCTCCCGGCAGGAGCTGCAGCAGATGAAGGACAAGATCTTCCCCTCGCTGCTGCGCGATGAGATCTGGGAGCGCCGGGAAGAGTATGAAGCGGGGTATGACCCCTTCAAATTCCGCCAGAAGGTGGAATAGGAGGCTGCCGCGGCGGCAGCGCGAAGCGGCAGGGAAATCCCGGCCTCCGCTGCGTCCGCCGCGCGCCGTAACAACAGCAGTTAACAGCATAACAGCAAACGGAAAAGGAGACCAACAGTATGAAAAAGTTCATCATTGAAATGGAGAACGGCGATGTCATGAAGGGCGAACTGTATCCGGAGGAAGCGCCGGAAACCGTTGCCAACTTTGAAAAGCTGGCCGCTGACGGGTTTTATGACGGGCTGATTTTTCACCGCGTCATTCCCGGTTTTATGATCCAGGGCGGCTGCCCGGACGGAACCGGCATGGGCGGCCCCGGCTGGAGCATCAAGGGGGAATTTCTCTCCAACGGCTTCAATAACCAGCTCAAGCATACCCGCGGTACACTGTCCATGGCGCGTGCGGTGGATCCCAATTCCGCCGGCTCGCAGTTCTTCATCATGGTGGCCCAGGCGCCGCATCTGGACGGCGATTACGCCGCCTTCGGCCAGGTGACCGAAGGGCTCGAAGCGGCCGACCGGATTGTCAATACGCCGCGTGACGCAATGGATCGCCCGCAGCAGGAACAGCGCATGAAATCCGTGCGCGTGGTGGAGGAATAAACGGCACCTTCGGCGGCTGTGCCGCGGCGCGGTACAGCATCTTCAAGGAAACGGACGGCGCAGTCGGGCCCGGGCGGCCGACGGCGCTGTCTTTTATTTATGTCTTGCTGAAATGCGAAATTAATAATTGAAAACGAAGCGCTGCCGTGCGATAATAAAATGAGGTAACAATTCTGATAATTAGGCTCTGAGGGCAGGCAGGGGGATGGCCCGCAGCACAGGAGGCAGCTTTGAATATTCGAGAAATTGCCAAGGAAGCCGGCGTATCGGTGGCGACCGTTTCGCGCGTACTGAATCACCCGGAAACCGTGGCGGAAAAGACGCGCCGGCGGGTGGAAAAAATCATCGAAGCGGAGGAGTATACACCCAACTGGTTTGCCCGCGGGCTGAACTTCAATCGAACCGGTACAATCGGTCTGATCGTGCCGCAGCTGCTCGATTCTGTCTATATGGAAATGGCCAAGGGTGTCGAGGATGTAGCGCACCAGAAGAACTATACAACATTTATGTGCAATGCCGAAAACGATCGCGAAAAGGCTCTGCGCTACCTCGACCAGCTGCTCAAGCGCAGTGTCGACGGCATTGTCATGATTGCCTCGATGCTGGAAGAAGAGGATTTTGCCGAGCTGCAGGAGAAAAAACTGCCGGTGGTTCTGGTCGGCGGCAACAAGACCAATCCCGGCTACAGCTGCGTGCGCATCGACTGCCGCGAGGCGGCTTACCAGGCGACCCGGCACCTGCTCAATATCGGACACCGGCGCATCGCCTTCCTCTGCAGTCTGGAGGACAGCTTTGACAACCGCGACAAGATCCGCGGCTACCGGGCGGCGATGAAGGAGGCGGGGGCGGAGATCCCCGACGGCTATCTGCGCCGCATCGAGAACAGCATCGAATCCGGCTATCTGGCCGCGATGAAGCTGGCCGTTTCCGAACTGCGCCCGGAAGCGATCTTTACCGGCAGCGATACCATGGCATTCGGCGTCATGGATGCTGTCAAGGACCAGAATCTGCGTATTCCCGATGACATCGGTGTCGTCGGTTTTGATAATGTTCGTTTTTCTAATCTCGTCGATCCCAAGCTGACCACAGTGGATGCACCGCTGCACAAGATGGGCATCTACGGTGCCCGGCTGCTGTTTGATATCATTGAGGACGGCAAGGATGATAAGAAGGATATTCTTCTGCGGACGAGACTGAAAATCCGAAAATCCTGCGGACACACCGAGCGCATCGGAGAAATGTTTTAACCTGCCGCACGGCAGCGCCTGTGCCGGACGCGGCCGGTGCCTCCCGCCGGACCGCACGGTGCGCAGGGAAGCCGTCGGCGTCAATTTCAGATTCAGTGAATCAACGAGGTGAGATATGTCAGTACTGGAAACAGAATATCTGGGCATGAAACTGAAAAACCCGGTGATCATTGCGGCCGGTCCCTGGAGCAGCAATGGCAGCAAGATCCTGCAGTGCTTTGAAACCGGCGCCGCGGCAGTGGTGACCGAGAGCATTGTCAGCGACACACTGCTCGACCCGCGGCCGCGCATTGCCTACAACGGCAGCGGGGTCGCCAACATCCGGCTCTATTCGGATGTGCAGATCGAAGGCTGGGAGAGGGAAATGGCGATCGCCAAATCCGGCGGCGGCACGGTCATTGCCAGCGTTTCCGCTTCCACGCCCTCGGAAATTGCCTATCTGGCCGCGAAGATGGAGCGATTCGGAGCCGATGCACTGGAACTCAGTGTCTCCAACCCGATGTACGAAAATCTCGAGGTTATGGCCAGCGATGTGAACATGGTTGCGGCGATGACGCGGGAAGTGACTGACTGTGTGAACATTCCGGTTATTGTCAAACTGTCACAGAATACCACCAACATCGCCAATGTAGCTCGCGCTGCCAAAGAGGCGGGCGCCGACGGTGTCAGCGCAATCAATACGATCCGCTGCATTCTCGGCGTTGATATCGACAGCCGCAAGCCGATGCTCGGCACCTACGGCGGTTATTCCGGCGCGCCGATCAAACCGCTGGGACTGGCTTCGGTGGCCACGGTGGCGCAGACGGTCGGTCTTCCCGTGTCCGGCATCGGCGGCATCAGTACCTGGCGCGACGCCCTGGAGTATATCATGCTCGGCGCCGGCACGGTGCAGGTGGCTTCGGCGCTGATGCTGCATGGGCCTTCCGCCGTGCAGAACATTATCTCCGGAATGGAGAAATGGGCCGAAGAACAGGGGCTCGACAGCATCGATGAAATCCTCGGCTCGGCACTGTACAATCTGCGGTCTTTCGATGAGATGAAGATTGAGCCGGCGACCAGCACGGTCAGCAGTGTGCCCTGTTCCGCCGACTGCGACCTCTGCACGCACTGCTGCCTCGATCTGGCGATTCATCGCGAAAAGGGGCAGATCCGCGTCGATGAGGATCGCTGCACCGGCTGCGGCCTCTGCACCTTTGTCTGCCCGGCGCACAAGCTGGAGCTGACCTGGTAATTTCGCAAAACGGCAAAACTCTTCGTAAAACTCTGTAAATTATTCCTTGCAATTTTCAGAAAATACGTTATAATTAACATATAGTTAAGATGTAACCGGTTACAGCAACCGGCTGCATCATTCATACCCTTATTGCTTATCTGTACATGCACTAAGAGGAGTGCATGCTGCTGCGGCGCAGTTTCGGCGTACCGCTTTTCAAACCGATGCGTGTCTTGGATCCCGCCGTACCAGGTAAAGGAGGACGACAGTTATGTATAAAGCAAATGCCAAAAGAATGGAAGACAAGATTAAAACTTTCTCCAAATTCGGCGATGCCGGACATGGCGGCATTACACGCTACTCACTTTCTCCGGAAGCGCATCAGGCCCGCGATGAATTCGTCAAGCGCATGAAGGCGATCGGCGCGGAGATCGAGACCGACGATCTGGCCTGCATTTACGCGACCCTGCCAGGCAGTGATCCGAATGCCAAGCGCATCATCATGCAGTCGCACTGCGATTCGGTGAAAAACGGCGGCAACTACGACGGCATCTACGGCGTCATGACGGCCATGGAAGTGCTGGAAACGGTGGCGGAACACAACATCCCCCACAAGCATCCGCTGACGGCGGCGATCACCACCAACGAAGAGGGTTCGCTGTATCCGCCGGCCATGATGGTATCCGGCATCATCGCCAACGATTATCTGCCGCCGGAACTGGCCAAGAACTTCAAATATGATGACATGATGGCGGTCAAGGCGATGGAGGAACATGAAGGCAGCGCCCCGACCTTCGGCGAAGCGCTGGCAGCCAGCCCCTACAAGGGCGACAAGAAGAACCGCCTCAGCCCCGACAAGTACTGCGCGATGATCGAGGCCCACATCGAACAGGGCCCGATCCTCGAGGACAACGGCAATGAAGTCGGCGCCGTGCAGTGCGTCCTGGGTATGTTCAACTACAGCCTGATCTTCAAGGGCTTTGCGGCGCATGCCGGCACCTTCCCGATGAACAAGAGACACGACGCCCTCCATGCGGCGGCGGCCGGTCTCTGCTATCTGCATGAGGAAGTCGACAAGCTGAACAGACCGGAACTGGTCTACACGACCGGCGAGATCTACTGCCATCCGTGCATTCACACCGTCATCCCCGACCGCGTTGAGTTCTCCCTCGACGTCCGGCACGAGGATCCCAAGGTGCTGCAGCAGGTGATGGACATCGTCAAGGGCATGACCGAAAAGACCTGGAAGGGCTGCACCTGTGAAATCCGTGAAAACTGGAAGCGCGACACGGTCTACTGGGACAAGAACCTGGTTCGCTTTGTCGAGGAATCGATGGAAGAAGCCGGCCTCAAATGGCAGAAGATCAACTCCGGCGCCGGTCACGACGCGCAGTTCTTCTCCTACATGATGCCGACGACGATGATCTTCATCCGTTCCGAAAAGGGACTGTCGCACTGTGAGCCGGAGCACTCGAGTGTTTCCGACTGCACCGCAGGCGCGACGGCCGCGATCAACGCCATTCTCAAGGCAGACGCTTTCTACGACTAAAGTCGACAAGGCCTGTATGCCCGGCCGACGGAGACAGCCATATCCCCGCCGGCCTTGCATTTTTTGGTCAAAGTCATATATCCGCACGCAATCTAACGCCAACAGAATGCAATCCAACGACAAGAAACTGAAGGAGGAAACCATTGAGTAAAGTAGTAAAAGCCAGATACACTGCGGAATCCGAGGCCGGCTTCAACCATCGCACCGCCCTCGAGGAAGCAGCCAGATGTCTGCTCTGCCACGATGCCCCCTGCAGTCAGAGCTGCCCGGCCGGCACCGATCCCGGCAGGTTCATTCGCTCGATCCGTTTCCGCAATGCCAAGGGCGCGGCGGAAACCATCCGGCAGAACAATATCATGGCAGCCAGCTGCGCCAAGGTATGTCCCTATGACAAACTTTGCGAAGAGGCCTGCAGCCGCTGCGGCATCGACCGGCCGATCGAAATCGGAAAACTGCAGCGCTATGCGATGGAACAGGAAAAGATCTTCAAGATGAAGATCCTTGAACCGCCTGCAAAAAAGAAGAAGGAAAAGGTCGCCTGCGTCGGCGCGGGCCCGGCTTCGATCGCCTGCGGCGCCGAACTGGCCAAGGCCGGCTACAAGGTGACGATCTTCGAACGCGAAGAGAAGGCCGGCGGTGTTCTGACCTACGGCATCGTTCCCAGCCGCCTGCCGCAGAAATACGTCGATCAGGATATCAAGGCCGCCAAGGGCCTCGGCATCCGCTTCAAGCTGGGCTGTGAAGTCACGGCCGAGGATCTCGAGGACTTCGATGCCGTCTTCATCGGCACCGGCCTCTGGGCACCGAAACTGCCGCCGATTCGCGGCACCGGTCTGACCGGCGTCTACCCGGCCCAGACCTATCTCAAGGAAGCCCGCAGCAGCCGCGGAAAATTCGATCCCGGCAAGAAGGTGGTCGTCATCGGCGGCGGCGATGTGGCCGTCGACTGTGCGGTGACCGCCAAGCTGCTGGGAGCGGCCGATGTGCGCATCATCTATCGCCGCACGCTCGAGGAAGCGCCCGGCGACATGCGCGAATTCCAGTATGCACTGTCGCTCGGCATCGGCATTACCACCAACATGGCGCCGTCCAGCATTACCGGCAGCAATCGCGTCGAAGCGATGCACTTCAAAGGTCGCGCCGGCGTCTGCGAAGGCTCCGAACTGAAAGTGGAATGCGATACCGTGGTCTGCGCCATCGGTCAGGGTGCCGAAGACGTGACTTCGTTTGCCCCGATCAAGCTGAATGAAAAGGGCGGCGTCAAGGCCGGACGCGGCGGCAGGACCAACAAGAAGAAATTCTTCGCCGGCGGCGATATCGTCAGCGGCGGACAGACCGTTGTAGAAGCGGTGGCCGCGGGAAAGGAAGCGGCCGCTTCGATGATCGCTTACTTAGAGAAAGGAGTGAAATAGGATGACCGTCAATAAGGATTTATCGATCAAATATCTGGGCGTGGACTGCCTGAATCCGTTCTTCCTCTCCTCCTCTCCGGTAGGCGGAAACTACGACATGGTCGCCAAGTGCTATGAAAGCGGATGGGGCGGCTGCTTCTTCAAAACCATCGGCATCTTTGTCGCCGACGAATGTTCGCCGCGGTTCGACCAGACCAATAAAGAGGGACTTCCCTGGGTCGGATTCAAGAACATGGAGCAGATCTCCGACAAGCCGACCGAACAGAACTTTGAGTACATCTATCGCCTGACGCGCGATTACCCGGATCACATTACCGTCGCTTCGATCATGGGATCGAACGAGGATGAGTGGCGTCAGCTGGCGAAGATGGCCGATCAGGCCGGCGTCAAACTGATCGAGGGCAACTTCTCCTGCCCGCAGATGACCTCGCACGACATGGGGTCGGATGTCGGCACCAACAATGAACTGGTGGAGAAGTATTCCCGCGCGGTCGCGGAGACGACCGACATTCCGTTCATCGCCAAGATGACACCGAACTGCAAGAACATGGAGGAGCACGCGCGGGCCGCGATCCGCGGCGGCGCGGCGGCGGTATCGGCGATCAATACGATCAAGTCGATCACCGACATTGATTTTGACAACATGACTGCGATGCCCGTGGTCAACGGCAAATCTTCGATTTCCGGCTATTCCGGCGCGGCCGTGCGGCCGATTGCGCTGCGCTTCTGCGCGCAGGTGATGTCGGATCCGGAGATTCACGAGATGGTGCGTGCTGCCGGCAAGTATGACTTCGGTCACGGCATGGAGATGTCCGGCATCGGCGGCATTGAAACCTGGCGCGACGCCGCGGAATTCCTTGCTGTCGGCTGCCGCAACCTGCAGGTGACAACAGCCATCATGCAGTACGGGTATCGCATCGTCGAAGATATGGCCAACGGTCTGATGCACTTCATGGACGAGCGCGGCTACAACAGCCTCGATGAATTCATCGGCAGTGCGCTGCCCAATATCATCCCGGCCGAGGACCTCAACCGCGACTTCAAGATTCTGCCGCACTTCGACGACCGCAAGTGTGTCGGCTGCGGCCGCTGCTACATCTCCTGCTACGACGGCGGTCATCAGGCCATCGACTGGAACGAGAAAAAGCGGCGTCCGGAACTCAACGACAACTGCGTCGGCTGCCATCTCTGTCTCAACGTCTGCCCGGTGCAGGACTGCATCACGCCGGGAGAGATCGAATTCAAGGAGGGCAGAACACAGATCGACGACATCAGACAGACCGAACAGTACGACTAATTGTACGACTGATGCATCAACCATAGAATGTGATAATTTGAAATAATCGGAACGGCCCGCAGGCTCCGGCAGAATCCCACTCCGGCCCGCGGGTTTTTCCTGTCTGCAGCGGAAATATCGGCCATACCGCAGAAAAGAGATCGCAGCGGAACATCGCAAAAGGAACATAAAACTCAGCAATATTGTTTTCGCCGGCTGCGGTATAATAAATCATATCGTGCTGAGTTGCGAGAGGATGAAAGGAAATGCTTTCTACTACCTTGATCTTTATCTATATTCTGATGTGCTTTGCCGGACTGCAGGGCGTGATCTGTATTGTTCTGGTGCAGCGGCACAGCCGTGACGGCAACCGGCAGCTGCTGCGCGCTTCACGCAATTTTGTCATTGCCTGTCTGGTGATGGGATTCTATTACTTCCTCACATTTTACCGCGAACAAGTGCTGGGACACTATGCCGCTCCGGCCTGGCTGCGGGCGATCGACGCGGCACAGTTCTATGTCATCGGCTGGACCTGGGTGCAGCTGCTCGACGCCATCGTCCAGTCCCCCAACCCCCGTCTGCGCTTCTGGCGAAATGTGGTGACGCCGGTTTTTGCGATCCTGACCCTCCTCTCCATTGCCGCCTATGTGTTTCTTCTCAATGCATACTATGCACCCAGATTTCCGCTGGCCGAGAATATTGTTCTGATCGAGGAAGCCGCCCTCGGTGTTTCGGTCATCGTTTTCACGACCGCCTTCTATTACCATGCCGCGACGGATATTCTGGAAGCCTCCACGCGGCGCTATCTGATTGCAGTCAGCATCCTGGTTAATTTCAATAACATCTGGAACAACATTGTAGTGGTAGAAATATTTATCCGTCATCTGGCGGTGGGATCGCTGCGGTCACAGCTGTATGGCGTGACATCCTTCGCGCTGCTGGCGATCAACCTCTATACGCTGCTGTTTATATATCGACGTGATTTCACACCGCTGTATCAGGTACCTGCGGAAAACGGGTCTGCTTCGCGACAGATCCGCACCGAAGAAGAAGCCGCCGACCTGGTGGCCGCCAGGCACCGTCTGACGGAACGGGAACGGCAGGTGATGCTGCTGGCTGTCCGTGGGCTGACCAACCCGGATATTGCGGATCAGCTCTGCATTTCCAAGTATACTGTGAAACGGCATATGCACAACATCTTTGAAAAACTCGACGTCTCGACGAGGATGGAGCTGGCCCATCTGATCAATGCGCAGAAGACCTCCTCCCACCGTTGAAACAACGGCCTTTCTGCGGACTTTTCAGGAGCATGGACCACCTGGCCCATGCTTTCTTCACGTGCTTTGACAGGGTGTTTCGCATCGCAGCCACAGATTTATTAAAATGGACCGGCTGGGTAATTGTCGGATTCGTCTTTTCTTCATACACTTGTACACGGGTGCGACGATGAACATGACCGGCAAGGGCTGCGCCGGCACCTGTCTCGGACTAATATGTATCCCTGCTTACCTGTTCTTCAAGTATGCGTACAAGAAGGGCAGGTACTGGAAGGAGACGCATCCGCAGACCGGTGCGGATGGCAGCAATACAGAAATTGTCTCATAGTGAATATAACGAGCAAGAAACCTGCCTGCGGGCAGGTTTCCTGCTGTTTTCAGCCGGTTTCGCACGGCGAATGACTGCCGGATGCCGTATCTCTGTCAGCATATTTTTTTTATTTTCGGTCTTGATTTCCTAGTACTACAAGGGTATATTATTGTTACCTATTGAGCAGACCTGAAAGCAGTCGGCCGCTGCGGTGCACAGAAAACATCTCCAGCGCGTACAGCATAAGGCGGCAGCAGCGGCATCCGAAACAGCAGCGAGGGGGGTGGCAGAGATGAAAATCTCGACAAAGGGGCGCTATGCCCTGCGCATGATGGTCGAACTGGCGGCCAGGGGGACGTCGGAATATACGTCCCTGAAAGAAATTTCCAAGGATCAGGATATTTCCGTCAAATATCTGGAGCAGATCACGAGTATGCTTTCCAAGGCGGGACTGATCAAGAGTGCCCGCGGTGCCAACGGCGGGCATATGCTGACGAGACGTCCGGAGCAGTACACGGTCGGAGAAATACTGCGTGTGACAGAGGGGTCGCTGGCACCGGTTGCCTGCCTTGACGATGGGGCTGAGACCTGTCAGCGCGTCGGCAGCTGTGCGACGATCGACCTCTGGGTCGGCCTGGAAAAGGTGATCACCGAATATCTCGACGGCGTGACGCTGGCAGATTTACTGCAGCGATATTACGACAAAGGCGCCAGTGATTATGTGATCTGACCGGATTGTGACCCGGATGGCACCCGCTGGGAGAACGGGCGGCCATCCGGATTTTTTCTTTTTGCGCCGGCGCCTCACCGTCACGCGGGAAATCAATGAGGCGGCTGCCGTGCGCGGAAGATCGAGAAAGCCGTGGCTGCACGCACAGCATCGCGAAGCAGCCGCCATGCGCACCATATCAGCGAGCCAGCAGCTGCACGCACAGCATCGCGAAGTATCGGAAAACGAAATATCCGGCATCACCGGACAAGCGGCGGCTCATATAACCGAACGTGCGGGGAACATAGCATATCGCAGGCGGCGATGAACAAACTGGAAGTTATATAACTGAACGTGCGGGGAACATAGAGCGCTCGGCAGGCGGATCATGAAATTGGCCGGACGGCAGACGGTCAATGAAATTGGCGGGTTGACAGACGGGCGCAGGCGTAGTAGTATATCGGCAGGATAAATCATATTAAATCTATAGGATATGGGCGAAATAGACCGAAACGCACGGCGGTGACGCCGGAGGAAAGCGGACACGAAACCGGGCATCGATCCGGGTTCGCAGCGGCAGACCGCAGGGATGAACGCGTCGGGGTCTGTCGATCTGTTTCGATGAATCCGCAGGCAAACCTGCCGCAGAGCGCGGCGGTCGATTCGGAAGGGGAAGAACTGCTATGACAAGGGGACAGAAATACCATTTTGAAACGCTGCAGCTGCATGTCGGCCAGGAGTGTCCGGATCCGGCTTCCGATGCCCGGGCGGTGCCGATCTACGCCACTTCCTCCTACGTCTTCCGCAACGCCCGGCATGCGGCCGATCGCTTTGCTCTGCGGGACCCCGGCAACATCTACGGACGGCTGACCAATTCCACCGTGGATGTCTTCGAAAAGCGCATCGCGGCGCTGGAGGGCGGCAGCGCGGCCGTGGCCACCGCTTCCGGCGCCGCTGCGGTCGCTTACACGATACAGGCGCTGGCGCACAGCGGCGACAACATCGTCGCCGCCCGCACGGTGTACGGCGGCACCTATAACCTGCTCGAACATACGCTGCCGCACTACGGGATCGCCGCACACTGGGTGGATCCCTATGCGGAGGGGGCACTGACGGCGGCAATCGACGAGCATACCAAAGCGCTCTACATTGAGACGCTCGGCAATCCCAGCAGCAGCGCCGTCGATCTCGAAGCGTGGGCAGCCGCGGCGCATGACCGCGGACTGCCGCTGGTCGTCGATAATACTTTCGCGACCCCGTACCTGGTGCGGCCGCTGACATATGGTGCCGACATTGTCATTCACAGTGCGACCAAATTCATCAACGGACATGGCACCGCCGTCGGCGGCGTCATCGTCGACGGCGGGCGCTTTGACTGGTGCAGCGGCGGACGCTGGCCCTGGCTGACCGAGCTGGATCCGTCCTACCACGGACTGCGCTTTGCCTTCGATGCCGGCGCGGCGCCGCTGGCGGCCTATATCCGTGCCATTTTACTGCGCGATACCGGCGCCGCACTCTCGCCGTTTCACGCCTTTCTCTTTCTGCAGGGTCTGGAAACGCTTTCCCTGCGGGTAGAACGGCATGTCACAAACGCGCTGAACGTGGTAAACTATTTACAGAAGCATCCGAAGGTGCGGGCGGTGCATCACCCGTCACTGCCGGGCGAGCCGGGGCACGAGTACTATGGCAAATATTTTCCCCGCGGCGGCGGCAGCATCTTTACCTTCGAACTCGAAGGCGGCCGGGACGAGGCCTGGCGGCTGATCGATCACCTGCAGATTTTTTCGCTGCTGGCCAATGTTGCCGATGCCAAATCACTGGTCATCCATCCCGCCAGCACGACGCACGCGCAGCTGACGGAAGAGGAACTGCGGGAACAGAGGATCGGCGCGGGCACAGTGCGGCTGTCCGTCGGATTGGAGCACATTGATGATTTGATCGGGGACCTGGAACAGGCCCTGGCGGAGGTGTAATTATGATTTACAAAAATGTTACGGAACTGATCGGCGGAACGCCGCTGCTGCAGCTGGATCATTTTGCCGAAGGGCTGCAGGCAAATCTGATTGTCAAGCTGGAGCTGTTCAATCCGGCCGGCAGCAGCAAGGACAGGGTCGGCTGGTATCTGATTGAGGATGCGGAACAGCGCGGCCTGCTCAAGGAAAACAGCGTCATTATCGAACCGACCAGCGGCAATACCGGTGTCGGCCTGGCGTCGGTCGCTGCCGCCAAGGGGTATCGCACGATTCTGACGATGCCCGAGACGATGAGTGAAGAACGCCGCAATTTGCTCAAGGCTTACGGTGCGGAGATCGTGCTGACCGACGGCAGCAAGGGAATGCCGGGCGCGATCGAGAAAGCCGACGAGCTGGCGAAGGAAATCGACGGCGCCTTTATTCCCGGACAGTTCGTCAACCAGGCGAACCCGAAAGCGCACTACGAAACGACAGGACCGGAAATCTGGAAGGACACCGAAGGGCATGTCGATATTCTGGTCGCCAGTGTCGGCACCGGCGGAACCATCAGCGGTACCGGCCGCTATCTCAGAGAAAAGAACCCGGATCTGCAGATCATCGCCGTGGAGCCGAAGGGCTCGCCGGTTCTCTCCGGCGGCAGGCCCGGTCCGCACAAGATTCAGGGCATCGGCGCCGGCTTCATCCCGGAGACCATGGATATGAAGCTGGTCAGTGAGGTGATCACGGTCAGTGACGAGGATGCTTTTGCGACCGGCAATAAACTGGCCAAACAAGAGGGCATTCTCTGCGGTATCTCCTCCGGGGCTGCGCTCTGGGCGGCTGTACAGGCGGCCGGTCGGAAGGAAAACAGAGGCAGAAACCTCGTCGCCATCCTGCCCGATACCGGAGAACGCTATCTCTCCACGCCGCTGTTCAAATGAAAGTGAGCCGGACGCATGTACGGAAACGATCGCATGAACGGAAACGATCGCATGAACGGAAACGATCGCATGAACGGAAACGATCGCATGATGAAAACCGGGAGCGGGCGGGAATTGCGAGATGCCGGCGAGGGACCTGACACGGAGCGGCCGCAGGAAACGCGGGAGGCAAAAAAAGCCCTGCGCCGGCAGGCGCTGCAGCGGCGGCGGGAGCTGCCCGACGCGGAGCGCCGGCGGGCCGAGGCACGCATCCTCAGGACGCTGCTGGCCCAGCCGGAGTACCATGAGGCGGCTTCGCTCTTTCTCTACCTGGATCTGGCGGACGAAGTGTCGACCGATGAGCTCCTGCGCCGGGCCCGCGAGGACGGGAAGGTAGTCGGCGCGCCGCGCATCAGCGGAAGGGAAATGCATTTTTACCGCATCGACGGCCGCGAGGACACCGTGCCCGGAGCGATGGGCATCGTCGAACCGGCCGCCGGCTGTCCGCTGCTGGAGCAGGCCGATCTGATCGTCATGCCGGGGGTGGCTTTCGATCCGGACGGCCATCGCCTCGGCTACGGCGGCGGCTACTACGATCGTTATCTCGCCGCACACGGCGAGGCGGCAACGATTGCACTCGCTTACGAGGCGCAGATCGTACCCGCACTGCCGACGGAGGCCACCGACATCATTCCGCGCAAGATCATCACCGAGGCACGGGTCATCGCGCCGGCAGCGGTGCCGGGCAGTTCGGGATAAGGCGGCGCGCCGGTGCGGCGCACCGGCTGCCCTGCGGCAGCGGAAATGCCGGGGATTTCCCTACCTTTCCGGGAATTTCCGGCGGCGCCGCGGCAGGCGGAAAAAGCTTGCCATTCCCGCGCTCCTCCGTTTATAATGTTGGTAACCGATAACGGGGCATTCGGCCGCGGCGGATGAACCTCACAGCCGGCGGCGGGATGCAGCAGCAATGAAAGGAGATCCTCATGAGCGTAAAATTCTATCAATGTCAGCATTGCGGGAATCTGGTCGGCATGATTCACGATTCCGGCGTTCCGATGATGTGCTGCGGTGAAAAGATGACCGGTCTGGAACCGAACACCACCGACGCGGCCGGGGAAAAGCATCTTCCCGTAGCTAAAACAGAGGGTGATACACTGGTTGTCAACGTCGGCTCCGTCGATCATCCGATGGAGGAAAAGCACTACATTCAGTGGATCTACGTCGAACTGGAAGACGGCGGCATGCGCCGGATCCTGCAGCCGGGCGGTGCTCCGCAGGCGAAGTTCGCACTCGGCGGCAGCAAGCCGGTCGCAGTCTATGCCTACTGCAATCTCCACGGATTGTGGATGACCAAACTGTGAGACAGCGCTGAAAACGGCGCCTTGCATGCGTCTCACCAAAGGCAGCGCGCGGTGCGGATCGCAGCGTGCCGCAGCCG
Source organism: Anaerovoracaceae bacterium (assembly GCA_050953425.1). Taxonomy (GTDB): domain Bacteria; phylum Bacillota; class Clostridia; order Peptostreptococcales; family Anaerovoracaceae; genus RUG100. The sequence goes on from JBMNMQ010000003.1 coordinate 550,864, forward strand.
GCACACGATGTGCAGCCGCTGCCGCCTTGCACAAAGTTATTGCAGCCGTGTAAGTATAGTTATTGCAAAAGAACGGCTGTCCGGGAACAGTATGGATATCAAACCTGCTCTCGTACAGCCGTATTTTTATGCCGTCATTTTTTGTCGTGCGTTTGCGGCATGTTCAGCCGTGTGCCTGCATGATGCGGGAGCCGTGCGCCGGCGTGATGCCGCTTCGTGCACGCGGGTGTCTGCCGTCTGTGATGCGCCGCCGCTTTCTCCGTTCTGATGCCGCTTCGTGCACGCGGGTGCCTGCCGTCTGTGATGCGCCGCCGCTTTCTCCGTTCTGATGCCGCTTTGTGCACGCGGGTGCCTGCGGAGCCGTGCGCCGGCGGTTTTTCGGGATCGCGGTTCAGCGGTCCATGCTGCCGGAAGCGCCGAGGACGTCCTTCATCTTGTGGGCCACCATATCGCGGATCGCATCGCGGGCGGGTCCGAGATATTTACGCGGATCGAAGTTGTCCGGGTGCTCGGCCATGTGCTTGCGGATTTCTGCGGTCATCGCCAGGCGCAGGTCGGTATCGATGTTGACCTTGCAGACGCCGTGCCGCGCCGCCTCTCTGATCATATCCTCCGGCACACCCTGGGCGCCGGGGATATTGCCGCCGTATTCGTTGCATTTCCTGACGAATTCGGGCAGGACGGTGCTGGCGCCGTGCAGCACCAGCGGTGTTTCCGGAATCAGTTTATGGATCGCCTTGAGGCGGTCAAAGTCCAGGCGCGGAGTGCCCTTGAATTTGTAGGCGCCGTGGCTGGTGCCGATGGCGACCGCCAGAGAGTCGACGCCGGTGCGTTCGACGAATTCCGCCGCTTCCTCGGGGTCGGTGAACGTGGCTTCCCGGGCATCGACGTTGACGGCATCCTCGATGCCGGCCAGCTTGCCAAGTTCGGCTTCGACGACGACTCCGTGCGCATGCGCGTAGTCGACGACCTCTTTGGTGACGGCGATGTTCTCCTCGTAGGGATGCTTGGAGCCGTCGATCATGACGGAGGTAAAGCCGTCATCGACGCATTTCCTGCAGATGTCCGCGTCGGCGCCGTGGTCGAGGTGCAGGCAGATGTCGAGGCCGGTGTCCTGCATCGCGGCTTCGACCAGTTTGATCAGGTAAGCGGGCCGCGCGTATTTGCGCGCGCCGGCGGAGACCTGCAGAATCAGGGAGGCGCGTTCCTGCTGCGCCGCTTCTACGATCCCCTGGATGATTTCCATGTTATTGACGTTGAATGCGCCGATCGCGTAATCGCTGTGCAGCGCCTTGGCAAACATTTCCTTTGTCGTGATAAATGACATATCGCACCTCCGTGTAGTTCCTGCAGTGTTTGTACACATCTTACCACAACCGGCCTGAAATCGCCACCGGACGAGACGAAGAAAAAGGCAAAAGCCGGCGATTGCGGCGGTGAACATGCAGAGGGTGTAAAGTCGGTGTTAAGCCGGTATAAAGCGGCGGGATGCGGCTGGCGGGAGGAGATGAAGGGGTGACTGTGCAAGGCGGCGGGGCGCGGTCCGGGCCGTGCTCAGCGGCGGCCATCCTCCGGCAGCAGATCGGTCATGTTGTGCATCGCGATGGCGATGGTCGATGTGTTGTGCAGCAGCGCCGTGAGGGTTGGCGGCAGAACACCCGCCATGCCGAGTGCAATGAGCAGGGAGTTGAAGCCGAGAATGGCCGCATAATCTCTGCGATTGCGTTTTTGCAGGGCGCTGCAGAGCCGCCGCAGCGTAACCAGCGTATGCAGGTTGTCCTCCCCGATTTCGACGTCGGCGATCTCTCTGGCGATGGCCGCGCCGCTGTTGACGGCGATGCCGACGTCGGCTTCCGACAGAGCCTGCGAATCGTTGATGCCGTCGCCGATCATGACGGCTTTGCGGCCGGCTTTGTGTTCAGCACGGACGAAGCCGGCTTTGTCGGCCGGCAGCACTTCCGCCCGGTAACCGTCGATGCCGATTTCCCTCGCCACGGCTTTCGCGGTGCGGTCGTTGTCGCCGGTGAGCATGACGATCCGGGAAAAGCCGAGCTCATGCAGGGAGTGTATGACCTCTGCCGCGTCTTCCTTGATCGGATCCTCGATGAGGAGGACGGCGGCGAGGCGGCCGCCGATGGACAGGTAGAGGTGCGAATACGTGTCGGGCAGGGTCCGAAGCCGGCAAAGACTGCACCGCCGACGTTTTTATGAATCGACAGAGGTTCTCCGGTCAGGGAGGACTGGTTGACGGCGGCGTCCCCGGAGAGGACGAGGCCGTCCAGCGGGATGATATTTCCCGTGCGCACGACGATCCGAGAAAATCATAATGCATTCCCGGTGCGTTTTCGGTGAGCCCCGAGGAGGGGAGTTTTGAGAAATGTCGATGAAGCAAAAGCAACTAAAAATAAATACCGCAGGTGCCGTTGATGATAGGCTGCCCATGAGGCACTGCGGAATCGCTGCTGCATTCTTCGCGGATGAGGGATGAAGCGGCAGCCGCGGGCGATGGCGGGAACGGAGCCGAACAGCGGTGCCGTCAGGCGAGCACAAAGCGGACGCCGGCGCGGCGGAGTTCTTCCATTTCTTCGTGCGGCAGTCCCCGGTCGGTGATGATCAATGAGACGTCGTCGATGGGACAGACTTTGGTCAGTACATCCTTGCCGAATTTGCTGTGGTCGGCGACGACGATCACTTCGTCGCTCTGCTCCACGGCTTTTCTGCGCAGAAGGGCTTCTTCCATATTGTAGTCGGAGAGACCGTTGGTGACGGTGATGCCGCCGGTGCCGATGATGGCTTTGCCGATCCGAAGATTATCGAGTTCGAGCAGCGACAGGGCACCGGATACGGAACCTTCTTCGGCGCGGATTTTCCCGCCGATCATGTAGAGATCAAAGTCGGTATCGAGCAGCTCGGCGATGATGTGGATCGAGCTGGAAATGATGGTCAGGTCTTTCCGCGCTTTCAAAGCCCGGGCGACCTGGAGCGTGGTGGTGCCGACGCCGAGCAGCACCCAGTCGCCGTCTTCGATGAACTCGACGCATTTCTGCGCGATGGCGACTTTTTCGTCCAGCGCATGTTTCATGCGTTCGGCGCTGGCCGCTTCTCTGGCCTCGCTGCGAATCAGGGCGGCGCCGCCGTAGACTTTGCGGATGACACCTTCCTGTGCCAGAAAGGTCAGGTCGCGCCGGACGGTTTCGACGGAGACATCGAACATCTCGGTCATCTGATCGATTTTAATGATGTCGTGATTCTGCAGATATTCTACAATTTTCCGGTATCGTTCCTGTGGAAGCATGTGGTTTCTCCTTCCATTGCCGCTGTGATCGGTTCCGTTCTGCCGCCGCGCCCGGTGCGGGAGATGCAGCCCCTGTCCGGTGTCGGTCAAGGCAGGGAATTCGGCTTGACTGCTGTACCGGTGCGGGAAATGGTTTCGGCACCGCGGGCAGCACGGCTTTTCGCTGCGCTGCACCGCATGCGGGAACGGGCCGCATCGTCCCGTGCCGGGAAGCAGTGATGCCGGACCACGGTGCCTGCGAGAATTATTATAAGGTTTTCTTATAAGTTTGTAAAGAAATTATCATAATATCGGCAAATACGTTGACAACATTATCGTAAAATAGTAATATAAACTCAAAAGATGGTAACTGCAATCGGTGCTGTGCAGAGCAGGAGCTGTGGCGGCAATGCAGAAGGAGGTAAAATCATGAAAGTATTTTGTTTAGGCGGAGCGGGCAAAATCTGTCGGGAAGCGGCCCTCGATCTCGTTCAGTTTTCGGATTTCGATACCATTACGATCGGTGATTTTGATGAAAAGGCAGGCCGGGAAGTGGTGTCGTGGCTCAATGATCCGCGGGTAAATTTTGTCAAGGTCGATGTGACCGACCATGACGCAACGGTCAAACAGATGCAGGGCTACGATATCGTCATGGACGGGACGACCATCGCGCTGAACGGACTGAGTACATCCTGCGTTGCCGATGCCGGCTGCAGCGGCGTCAATCTCAACGGTTTCGGCGAGGAAAACCAGTATGCGCATATTTTTGAGGAAAAAGGCACGACCTGCGTTCCCGGTTTCGGCATGACGCCGGGCACCACGCAGATGATGGCAATGTATGCGGCCAATCAGCTGGATACCGTTGATACCGTCCGCGTCAGCCATGGTGCGTATCGTCCGTTTGCCTTTTCCAAGTCCATCGCAGAAACGACCACCTATGAATACGACCCCAATCTGCCGACGAGAACGGTCTTTGAGGACGGCGAGTTCATTCAGGTTCCGCCGTTTGCCAGACCGCGGGAGATTGCACTGCCGGAGCCGTACGGCACGCATACACAGTATATCATTCCGCATTCGGAGACAGTTACGCTGGCCGAGGCACTCAAGGACAAGGGCGTGCGGCTGATCGAAACACGCGGTACCTGGCCGCAGAAGAACATGCAGCTGGTGCGCGCTCTCTATGACTGGGGCATTCTGCGCAATGATCCGATTAAAGTCAACGGGCAGGAGATCGGCGTCATGGATTGTGTTGCCGAATATCTGCTGCACAGCAAGGAGGGTACGGAGACGGAACTCTACGGTTATGCGCTGCACATCGAGGTCACCGGTACGAGAGACGGAAAGAAATATCGTCACGTGCTGACCCACACGCATCCGCGTTCGGACGGCAGCGTGCCGGGCTGGGAGAAGCTCCGCGCCTATACCAGAAATGTCGGTATTCCGATGTCGGTCGCGGTGCAGCTGATCGCGCACGGAAAGGTCAAGGGAACCGGTCTGCTGATTCCGGAGCATGCCTTTGATCCGCAGGATGTCTTCGACGAACTGGAAAAGAGACAGATCATCATGCACGAGGAGATCACGGAACTGTAAGCGGCAGACGGCTCTGCCGACCGGAAAACCGGGCCCGAGAAAGCAGCATACTGAGCGGCGGCGTCCTGAGGACAGTTATCATCCTTTCGGCGCCGTCTTTTCAGGTGCAGGCATAGATGGATCCGTTTTTCATAGACAGGAAAAAGGCAGAAGGAAAGCGGTTCATTGATGTCCGCATATGCAAAAGCCCGCAAAACCAACCTTTTGCGGGCTTTGGAACATGCTGTAATGGTGGAGATGGCCATTTTCGAACCTTCATCCAACATTGCAATCACTGCGTTCCAGCCATTGGGATCTCGGAAAAACCCACTAACTTTAGCGAGGAATCGTAATGCTGAACGCATCCCACGTGAGGAGATGCCTTTGGACGTCTGTATATTTCCGCTTGTTTTTTCACTTGAATTTGTACAAATCCTTCATTGTTTTTTGCCTTCTCATTTGGATTCGTCCAAACTCATCCGCGCCATCAGATCGTCGAATTTATCCGACCAGTTCAATGTGTATCGATTATGTAAGACTCTGGATGTCCTTAAGTCGACTTACTACCATCATGCTCTCCGTTCCCCGGAGAAAACTCAGATCCAGCTTATGGACGAACAGCTCAGGCCACGTATCGCTGACATATTCGAAAAGAGCAGAAAGACATTCGGAGCGAGGCGAATCAGGATAAAGCTTCGTGAGGAAGGATATATCACAAGCGAAAAACGCATTAGTCGGCTCATGAAGGAAATGGGACTGAACGCGGCGGGGTCAAAGCCAATGGTCAACTCGGCAAATGACAGGATCTACAAATACTATCCGAACAAGCTCAAAGGAGTCTTTCTGACAGACTCGCTGAACAAGGTCTGGGTAAGCGACATCACTTATGTAAAAATCGATGGAGCCTTTGTATACCTATGTGTAGTAATAGATCTGTACTCCAGGAAAGTCATTGCTCACAAGGTTTCCAAGAACATTGATACGGCTTTAGTGAAAAACACTTTTATGTCTGCCTTTGAATCCAGAGACTGCCCGGAGGGAGTGACGTTCCACAGTGATCAGGGCACACAGTACACATCTTATGCCTTTCGCACGCTGTTGAGGTCAAAAGGTGTTGTCCTATCCTACTCAAGACCGGGCACCCCTCACGACAATGCTGTTGCAGAATCCTTCTTTGCTTCTATTAAGAAAGAAGACTTTCGCAGAACGTTCTACCCTACAAAGGCCGATGTGATAAAGGCGGTAAATGAATATGTGGAATTCTACAATGATTATCGCCCGCATCAGCGTCTTGGTTACCTCGTTGCGAACTTCGCTACATATATCGTTGTTTTCTTATTTCTTTTCTTACAGAGCGTGGATATTGCCTAATCAAAATAGTTAATCATCATATGGCAATGTCCGTATGTATTCTTCCATCCACTGCCAATCCGGACTTCCGTCTGATGCAGGAGGCAGTCTGAGCATGGTATTTCTAATCAAGTCAAGCTTATATGCTCTTCCATAGGAATACCTATAACGTTCTTGTCGCAATAGACAAGTAATGAATAGTCCTGTGTACTCATTCATCCAGGTTCCGCGGGCCGCGATAATGTGTTCGCCTGCAATAAATGGCTTAGGCTGATATGAAATCGTAGAAGTCGTATCGCCAATAACTACCGCATTCCCCGCTTCGACATTTACAAGGCTTGCACCATTCACAAACGACTTCACGCCGTTGTTTAGGTCCGTTCTCGTCACATAAGGAATTGCTCCTGACTGCCAAGCTGCGCAATTCTCTACTGCGCCATCGTCATAAGAGCTTACTTTGTAAACTGAGTCAAAAATATCATCGACTAGGTATTCTTTCCAATTTGTCGTATCAAGCCGATGTGATTTAACCTCTCCGCCCACGCCACCAGCGGATTTTCTATGCGATGCTCCAATATATGACTCTATCCATTGCCAGTTTTCAAATGCTGCCCCAGCCCTTACCAGATAGGCGAGATAATCATTGACCGTCTGCTTGAAATCTTGTTCTGTCAGTGTTGAATAATCAGTCTCCATATACGCCTCGCATAGCCACTCGTCATCGCCAGTGACCATATGACGCGCGCTAAAGCCGGGAACAACATCACGATTCTTATAAGTGTCAATCCACTTTTCTTCAATTGCCGCCCACAAGCTATTACCGTTCTCATCCATCTGCTCAACACGTCCAAGATTCTTCTTAACCTCGTCTTCTTCAGCCTTCGTATGACAATCTGCAAGCGCCTGAGTCATCGCCCGAACAAGAAACGAACCGCTACCGCAGGCCATATCCAAAACAACCGAGTTCTTATTAACATTGCAAATCTTTGACATGAAATCGGTAATATGGTCCGGCGTAAATGCCTGATTTTTGTCAGACTTCCCAACATACTTGTTGAATGTAATGAAGAACAAATTGAGCAGGTCTTGACCAGCTGTGCTCTTGTCGTTGATGAATGGATATATCTTGTCGCGGATGAAATCGAGAATCTTACAGAGGTTCTCACTGTCCATATCGCGAACATCCTGATTTTGGAGAACCCGCTTATCAATCAGCGTCAGTTTCTCAGCCTTCTTCATCGAGCCCTCAAGCAGGTCCTCCAAAATCGTTCGAATGCCGCCAATAATCTGAGCCGTCTTCATCTTCCGGTCGTACACCAAGCCGTTCTTGATAGCCAGCAAACAAGTGCCGACGAATTGAGAGCGCAATTTTTCACCAATACCGTGACGATGTAGCAGTTCATTCAGCTGGTAAGTGTTCCGCATCACCTCTTCCTTGTTGTTGGTATGCTTCGCGTCAAACATCGCAACATACTCCTGCATGGACCGAACGGAAGTCTCCTTTTCAAGCCTTCTATCATCCTCTACAGCCGACTTCCAGACCTCGACGCGGTCATCATCGGTGTTTGCAACCATTGCGATTATCTTGTTGCCGGTAAGCTCGACCTCATACTCAACATAGGCGCTTATCTGCTCTTCGACAGTGGGCCACTTATCAGCATTGTTTTTCGTCTCGACAAGCACAGAAACGCCATCGGCTTCAAAGCGAATATCAAGGAACTGCCATGAACCCTTCCCATGCTTCTTTTGGATGGGCTTGAAATCAAGCCCCTTCTCCTTGAATGCCTTCGGGTAACTAAATTCGCCTTTTTCAATATTCGGCGTGCAGTACTCGCGACCGATGGCATCAATAATGTCTATGCGCTGCATATTGTCCCATCTCCTTTTCCACTCTCAATTATCTGCTAATTCTTTTCGTATTCATTCTCAGACTGCTCAGCATGCCGCCCGATATCGCCGAACAGCTCGCGGGCCTTGCTTTCCAGCTGTGCGCGTCTATTGGTGAATGCCTGATGCGCTCTCTCATATGCTTTCTCGCATGCAGCGAATGCCTTCGGCGCATGCTCTCGGAACCATGAAACCATCCATGACTCTTTGTTCGTCGGCTGCTCCTGCTTTGCCTTCTGCAAATCGGCAATCAGGGCGTCCGCCTGCTGCTCCTTCTGCGCAAGACGCGCCGTCGCCGTCGCGATCTTGCTGGAACGCTCGTCGAGGTCTCTGTAATGTTCCTCTGCATCCTCGACAACCTCGGTAAGGGAGCGACGCGTCTGCGGGACGTTCATTGCCTGCTCGATGTCGCGGGCGAGGGAATATGCTTTGAAGCCCTCTTTGTATGCCTCTTCCTTCTTGGCCTCGGCATCCTCAATGTCCTTCTTGGCCTGCTTGTGCTTCGGCTCAAGGTCGGCAATCTCATCCTCTATGTCGTGCCTCAGCTCGTTTGCCTGCTTTGCAGTCTCGACGGCCTTCTCGGCCTCCCTCATCGCGGCATATTCATTGGCGGAAAGCCCGTGGCGGCGTTCCTTCTCGGCGATGTGCTTTTCCTTGTACTCAGCGGCCTCATCGGGCGTCATATCCTTCATGGCCTCGGCATCGTATGCCTTCAGCTCGTTCACGTCCCAGCCGCGCTCCTGCATCTTCTTCGGGTAGTCGCGATTCAGCTTCGAGAACGTCTTCAGATTCACGACACGTGACCCGGCAAGCTTTCCGTTCTTGTCATATGCCATCTCGACGTAATGCTCGTGAGGACTGGCCTCGTCCAAGTGACGCTCGCGCATCCTGACGTAGTCCTTGTTGACGATGCCAAGCTCACACAGAACGTCAAAGGAATCAGAGAAGAATTTCTCCTGTACCTCGGGTGGCTGTTTGTTTATCCAGTCGCCCTCGGGCTTCACGATGAATGCGACAGCAACTGTCGCATCGGAGCGGAGACCGCGCCCGCGATATGACGTCTTCTTGTACTCCGTTTCGTAATCGTCCACCTCCTGCATGATGGCGGCATAGGCATCCTCGCCGCTCGAATATCCTCCGAGATGGACGTTGTCCTTGCTCTTCGACGGGTCAAGATTCTTCGTCGCGGAGTATCGCTCCGTGCCTGCCTCGTCGAGTATTTTTCTAAGATTCGCCGCGTGCTTCCCGTGGGCAGAGCCACGTTTCAATCCGAGCATCGGCATTCCAACATTGAATGACATATAGCGCCTCCTTCGCTTCAAATCCAACGAAGGATATTTACAAGCAGGGCGCCTTCGCCAATTTGTATTCCTACGCGCGTACCCAGTGATAATCAGACGCGCTTTTATTTTAATAAGTCCGAGTAACTGCCCTCGGACTTATTGCAAGCAATAAGTCCCGGGCCAAGGGACGCTGCGCCCCCTTAACTCCCGCTAGTAGCTCACATGCCCACAGGGCGAGTGAGCATAATCATCGGCTGTTTTCTCGGTGGTCTGCTCGTCCGTAAGACGGCATCCCATATCCGAGAAAAACTGCCTCAGCTGACCGGCATCGTCGGGAACGTCCGGAAAGATTTTCCGAAGTTCCTTGCCGATTGCCGCGTCGCGCCTGCGCTCGGCCATTGCCTTCTCGCGGCGGACCTCGCGCTTGCGTTCTTCGAGCTTCGCAAGCTCAGCATCGTAATCACGCATTGCTCACACCTCCTTCGTCAAACCAGTCGGCATAGCACTCGGTGACCCTGCGGAAAACCGCAGCCGTCACCTCTTCCGCAGGAAAGGACAAAACGTCCTTGCAGACCTGCTCGGCGTCCTCGCCGATTGCCGACCTCATGTCTTCGCTTATGGGATAGCACCTCGCATTGTTCTGCGCATATCGGCAGTAATTCAAGACGTCGCCTCTGTCGTAAGGCCGCTTGCATTCGAGGTATGCGTCGACGAACCTGAAGAGGCTGTCGATGCGCCTTATCTCGTCGCGTTCCTTCGCCAGCGCCGCCCGTTCCGAGTCCTCTTCGGCGGCCTGCTCCGGTGTGAGCACCTCGCCGTAATGCTTGAACTCGTCCGGGAGCTGAGCGGGGTCCGAAATCTTGTCATCGTGGCTCTCAAGAAGCCTGTCGTATGCATCCATGACCGGCGTTGTCACCGTATCGAGCATCTGCTCCCGCAAGTCGCCCGCAAGCTTCGTGGCAACGTTCTTCAAATTCCCGCGAATCCGTTCCGACATGTAGTATTGCTGGTAGGCATAGGAATCCTTGTCCATGAATCCCTTGTTGAGCAGGATTTCGAGGTCATCCTCGTGCACATGGATAATGAGCGGGAACCGACGGTATGCCTGATTTATGTCCTCGGCATTATGCCGTATGCCTTCCCTGTCCACGTATTGCCCGGCAAGGCCATCCAAGAACTCACGATATGGCTGGACGCTGTTCACGATGTTCACGGCGTTCGTGAGAACGACCCGCGTATACTTCGCCTGCTGCGCCTGTGCCTCCTTCGGATGCGTGTCAAAGATATTGAAAGTGCCTCCGCGCCCGAAAGCCTCGAAGAACTGGTATGCCCGCCAGTCATCCCAGATGATGACCGGCTCTCCGTCGTATCCGTCGAAGGCGACCCTCGCGTCGTTTCCGACCGTGAAGACCGGCCGCTCGACGTTCGGGAACATCTTGTGCGCGATGTAATCGGAGAGAACGCCCTTGCCCAAACCGCCGTTGCCATCGACATAAAGATTGATGCGAGCGGGGCAGGGTGGCTGGTCCAGCAGGTAATCAAGGCGCAGCTTCGGGAGCTGGTCGCGAACCTCGATATAGGTGAGGGGGTCTTCATCGCGGCAGCGACGAACCGACCAGCCCTCCTTCAGGACGCGAAGCTTCATCTCCTTGGCAGGCGTCAGCCTGTCCGCGGCGGCACCGTACTTCGCACGTCTCTCGGCCCGAACGGTCAGCTCCGCGCGAAAATCGAAGTTCGCGTGGACCTCATCGTCAGGATAGAGATGCTTGCCCTTCGCCTGCTCCTTCTCGCTCTCGTGGGTCAGATACTCAACGCAATCCAGAAACGCGCCGCGGCCCTTCGGAACGTCAATGAAGTTCTCAGGGACGCCGAACCACTTGGCGATAGCGGAAAGCTCGACGGCGGTAGAGCACTGAAGGACGATATGCACATGGCGGTGCTTGTGATGCCCAACGTCCGTGCCCTCGCCGTCATCGTGAACAACGTCCTTGTCATGCCAGATGTAAGCCCAACGCCTAATCGAGCGATGACTCAGGCCGTTATCTATCGCCGCCTGTGTAATCAAAGGAGCGGCACCCGGCTTCGGCTCGTCCGAATCCGAGTCGGCGTAACCGTCCTTCGGGTTGTATTCGTATTGCATGATATTGAACACACGTGACCTCATCAGGTGACCTCCTTTCTCGTATTTTCAGCCTTATACTGTGTATTTTACACATAGTTTATGTGTAAGTCAATATTTTTAACTGTGTAAAAAACACAGTTTACACAGTTCGGAAAATGCGCCCACCACAAGCCCTTGGTGGGCGCATACCTTTGATTTGCAGGGGTTTTATCGGAATGGGGGTATGGATTTACACAGTTTACACAGTTTACACACCACATAAGTTATGGTGGAAAATCGGCTGTGTGCAGACAGGTCCGCAATCGAGCAAGGGCAGAATCGCCGAGTACGGGCGTAGGGGCGATTTACGGCACAAAAATAGCCGTGGACGGGGATTTACCCATCCACGGCTATAAAGTCGCTCAAATCGCCTCTCAGAGGCATAGAACGCCTTGTGGGGGCGGTCAATCAATGACCGTCCCCAAATCTATAGACAAGCGCGAACTCATTCCTAATAAAGAAGAGTTCGACGCTTACGCTTTTGGTGGAGACGATGGGAGTCGAACCCATGTCCAAAATCATCTCTGCGGAAGTTTCTCCGAGCGCAGTCCCTGTTTAAATTTTCGCCGACTGCACTGCCCGGGGACAGGCCATGCGATCAGTTATCCCGTGAGTCCCTTATGCTGCCGGGCTTTCACATAAGGTTTTCCTGCATAGTCGAGGCCGGACACAGTGCCTGCAGGTGAACACAGGCCGACCTTCGCGCAGCTTAAGCTGCCAGTGCGAAATTGTTGTTTGTTTTTTTAGCGTTTATATTTAACGTGCCCTTTTTAACGCAGACCGAGCAAACTGCGGCTCGCTTCTTCCGGTTCGGTGACCCTGTCGAAACCAGTACGTCCCCAAATTGAATCAGCGTATTGTCAATGTTCCTGCCTTCATTATACTGCAAAACCGGTGCGGGTCAAGATGCCAAAAGATGGGAAACGCGAAAATTTTTGCGTAGTTTTTGCGGATCCTTATCGCGGTTTTTGCGAACAGCAATCCGACGCGGTTCTTCATGCAGATAAAGCGGACGCGTGTGCAGTGGGGAGCTCGCAATAGAGGCTCATACCTCTGTTTTTTCCCGGTCTTCGCGGCTGGTGCCGGAATTCTGCGCTGACCCGGTCTTCGCGGCGGGTGCCGGAATTCTGTGCTGGCCCGGTCTTCGCGGCGGGTGCCGGAATTCTGTGCTGGCCCGGTCTTCGCGGCGGGTGCCGGAATTCTGCGCTGGCCCGGTCTTCGCGGCGGGTGCTCCGGGCCTGCTGTCAGCCGCTCCTCAGCGGCAGAGTGCCTGCGTCTGCTTTTTCCGGCTCCCGCGGCAGGTATCTGCCGCACGCTCTGCCGGCTTACTCATCCTCGTCTGCCTTGATCTTGCTGATCTTGGACTGCAGGATGGCGATCTCGTCGTAGCAGGCATCCAGAGTGTGAAAGTAATCCTCCAGCGTTTCGTCGACGGTCAGCTGTTCCTCGTCCTGCTCCCGATACTGGTCGTAGACGTAGTGACCGATCTTCGCTTCAGCGCTGCGGATTTCCGATTTCTGACCGGCAATCCGAGCCTTGTACTTGCCGATTTCCGCGGCGTCGCCGGCTTTGTCCAGCGCCTTTTCGCCGATTTCTACTGCTTTGTCGATGACCTTTGCCATTGGTTCCTCCTTGGTTTGCTTTGCATCCATGGGTGATGCGTGGATGTCTGCTGGTGACGGGGCGGTCGTCAGCGTCAGCCGCGGCGGCGGCGCGCCTGCTGCATGCGGCGGTCGGCATCCCGTTTGGCGATGTCGTGTCTCTTGTCATACAGCTTTTTGCCGCGGGCTACGGCCAGCGTCATTTTGGCGAGGCCCTGTTCGTTGATATAGAGATTCAAAGGTACCAGCGTCAGTCCCTTCTGTGTGGTCTGCCCCAGCAGCTTGCGAATTTCCCGTTTGTGGAGCAGCAGCTTGCGGGGACGCAGAGGGTCGACGTTGTATATGTTCCCATGGTCGTAGGGGCTGATGTTCATGCCGTAGAGCATGACTTCGCCGTCTTTGATCTGGGCATAGCTTTCTTTGATGCTGGCTTTGCCCTGACGTACGGATTTGATCTCCGTGCCGGTCAGGACGATGCCGGTCTCATAGGTGTCTTCAATAAAATAGTCATGTCGCGCACGCTTGTTGCTGGCGATGATTCTCTTCTTCATGGCAGCTTCCTCCTTTCCCGGACTAGCTGTGGTTTGCCGGCTGCAGCGAGGCTGTCCGGCCGAGGCGGTGTGCCGGCTGCGTCAAAGTTCCATCTTCAGCGTGCCGATTTCATTCAGCGGCCACAATCGGAATACAGCCACGCCGACAACATCTTTGATCTTGCGGGTGCCGATGGTGGAATAGCGGCTGTCGATACTGACGTCGCGGTGATCTCCCATGACAAAGAGCTCGCCGTCCGGCACTTTGAAGTTGTTGATCTCGCGATCCGTGGTATACGTCTGGCCGGGTGTGGTAAAGCTCTGATCCTGTTCCTTGCCGTTGACGAAGACCTTGCCGTTTTCAATGGTGATGGTGTCGCCCGGCAGACCGATCACGCGTTTGATATACAGTTCCTTGCCGTTGGCGGTTTCTACCGGGAAAACGACAATCTGGCCGCGTTTCGGCTCACCGAAGCGGTAAGCCTGCCGATACAGGAAGATGTAGTTGTTCGGCTGCAGCGTCGGCAGCATTGAGGTCTGCTTGACGATGATCGGCTTGAAGAAAAACGTGATCACGAGGACGACGACGACAACGATGAGAAGATCTGCGAGCAGATTCTTCCAGGTAAAGCCGTCTCCCTTCTTCGTCGCGGCGGCTGTCGTTCCTTCGCTGACCGCGATCTGTGCGGTGTCCGCGGCTTGCGCGGTGTCGGCTGCACCGGTGTCGGAAAAGCTGCCGTTCCCGTCGCCGGGTGCCGTGCCGCCGGCACAGGTGTCGGAAAAGCTGCCGTTCCCGTCGCCGGGTGCCGTGCCGGCCGTCGCCTGTTCGCCGTCTGCGGCATTGCCTGCCTGTTCGCTGCTTGCTGCCTGATCTGTCTGGCCGCTGTTTACGGCATTGCTGCTGCCGTCGATGTCGTCTGTTCTGCCGGCCGCAGCATCCATTTGCTTGTCGTCACTGTTGTGTTCGTTGGGTTTGGTTTGTTCCTGATTCATGATTCCTTCTGTCTTTGCGTCAGTAATATCAATAATTTCATAATTTCCACCTGCCGGCAGATGTTCGGATCGAGGCCGCATCGTCCGCCGCTTTCTCAAAGGCGTCCGCATTTCCGCAGCGGGAATAGGCGGAAAAACGCTCTGCCGCGGATGCGCCGGACAGGCACACAGCCGAACGCGCGGCTGTCGATGCTGACACTGCGGTGATCGCCCAAGACGAAAACGCAATCGTCGGGGACGCGCAGGTCGTCGATCCTGCCGGGCGTGCTGCGCTCGGCCAGATAGGGCTCCCGGAGTGCTTCGCCGTTGAGAAAGACGCGGCCGTCCCGGATGGTGACGATGTCGCCCGGCAGGGCAATGAGACGTTTGATCAGCAGCTGCTTCCGGCCCCGGCCGTCCGCTTCCATGCTGCGAAAGACGATGACATCCCCGCGCCGCAGCTTGCTGCGGCCGATTCGCCGTCGCAGAAGCAGACGATCGTCGGGCTGAATGCCCGGCTGCATCGATGTTTCCTTCACCTGGGTCGGCTGAAAAAAGGACGTCAGTCCGAAGATCAGCGCGGCGGCCGCGGCAGTTTCGCAGATCAGCCCGCCGGCCAGTTCTTTCTTATTCTCACTGTTCATTGCAGTTCCTTTCGCTGCGCAGTTCCTTTCGCTGCGGGGCATTCAGTCAATGCCGCCGAAATGGGAGAAAGGCCATACCAGCATGACGGCGTCGCCCTTGATTTCCTTCAGCTTGACAGGACCCAGCCGCGGATTGCGGCTGTCGGTGCTGCTGTTGTGGTTGTCGCAGAGCAGGTACACCGAATTGCGGTCGACTTTGACCTTGCGGTCGCTGCCGAGACTGCCGCCCGAGCCGGAGGTGCTGACGGACCTGCCGTTGCGGTACAGTTTTCCGCTGCGAATTTCTATGAGATCGCCGGGGCCGCCGACCACGCGGGCGACAATGTTGTCCTCCGATACCTTCGGCGCATAATTCTTTTCCATCACGACCACCTGGCCGATATCGGGTGATCCGCGCTTGGCCGAGTAGGACTGCTTGTTGACGAGCATGACCGCGCCCTTGGGAACGGCCGGCGACATCGACGTGTCCTCCATCACCTCCGGTGAAATGAACAGCGTCAGCATGACCGCCAGCACGACGGCCGTGATATAGGCGCGATTGCGACCGCGCCAGGAACCTTCCTTCTGTTCCGCCATGTTATCTCTGCTTCTCCTTTGTCTCCGCCGCTCCGGCGCTGCCGAACAGCTGCCGCTCGACGGCGGCAAAACGCGGCGGCAGCTGCGCCGTCACGACCAGTCCTGCATAGGGACTCTGCCGAAATTCCAGCCGCTGCGCGTGCAGCAGCTGCGTCGTCAGATCAAAGCGCCGGCGGATGCGGCGGTTGACCGCTCGGCGTCCGTACTTGGGGTCGCCGATGAGCGGCAATCCGGCGCTGGCCAGATGGGCTCTGATCTGGTGCGTTCGGCCGGTCAGCAGTTCCACTTCCAGCAGCGTGCAGCCGTCCGACGTCGCCAGCGGCACGGCGCGCGTCACCATTTCCCGGCCCTGTTCCGCCTCGGCGGTTACATGGACGAGATTCTTCTCTTCGTCTTTTATCATGCTGCCGCGCAGCAGCAGCGGTTCCCGCAGTTCACCCGCAACAATCGTGCGATAGTATTTGCGAATCGCATCATGGCTGCGGATCATGCTGTTGAGCTGTCGCAGCATGGCGGCGTTTTTGCCGAATATGACCAGCCCGCTGGTGTTGCGGTCGAGGCGGTTGACCGGAGCGGGCGCAAACGTCTGCTCGGCGCCGGCGTCGTATTCGCCGCGTGCCGCCAGCCAGCCGTTCACCTGGTTGACCAGAGTGTTCTTCTTCTCCCGGCGATCACCGTGAGTCAATAGTCCCGGCGGCTTTTCCACGATCAGCATCTGTTCGTCCTCAAAGGCAATGCGAAACTGTTTTTTCCCGGCAGGCCGTTTGCGCTGCCTGCGCATTGCATGCAGCTGTTCTTCCGGGAGATAGAGCGTCAGTACATCACCTTCCCGCAGCATCGTTTCCGGTCGGCCGCGCCGGCCGTTGACCTTGACATCCTTGCGGATCAGTCGATAGATGAGAGACAGCGGTGCTCTGCCGAGATACTTCCTGAGGAAGCGGTCGAGACGCTGACCGCCGTCGTTTTCGTGGATGGGAATCTGCGTCATGCAGATATTATACAACACTTGCCTGCCATTTGCAAAACCGGAAAACGGCTGAATTCAGCCGTTTTCGGACGTTCTCAACGGGAGAGCCAGCGATAGCGCAGCAGCTTCACCGTATCCCTTGTCAGTGTCGCAAAGCAGGCGCGGCCGCTGTCGTCCGCAAAGCCGGCCGTGCCGCGATAGCTCCAGCTGCAGCGGCCGTTGAGACTGCCGCAGCTGGTGATTATATTGCTGCTGACCCGAACAAAGCTGACGCCGCGGCGCAGATTCGGATAGGCAGCCTCGCAGATACCGTCGCCGGCCCGCACCGCCGGCGTGCACTCCCGCTGCAGACCGGTCAGACCGCTGCGGCGTGCGAGGAGTCGGCCGCTTTCGTCGAGCAGGTAGAGATTGGCTTTTTCGTCATAGCGCGAAGCGAGGACAAGAAAGCGGCGGCACTGCGGCAGATAAACGGCGCTGTAGGTGTAGTAGAGCAGCTGCAGGCGGCGGTCGAGCACCTTCGGCTTGCTGAGAAAGCGATCGGACTGCGGGTCGTAGACGGCGGTCATCAGGCGCGCGTATTCCTGCCCGCCGACGTATTTCTGCCACAGCAGCAGCACGCTGCGGTCAGAGGCCGCGGCCAGCGGCCACCAGTACCGGCCCTTTCCGCGCGCCACACTGCGGCTGCAGAGTTTCCGGCCGTCGCTGTCATAAGTTGTCAGACCGACGCGCCGACCCGTGCCGAGGTTGTCGACGCCGCCGCCGTCAACCCAGCCTTCGCTCCAGAAGATCACATGCCGATCCTCCGTACTGGCGGTGTGGCCGGAATGTCCGCCTCTCAGCACGGTGGTGCCGCCGGTGCGCCGCGGCTGATAGGGCGTCACCGGCTGCAGAGAGCGGCTGAAGACCGCATAGCGCTGGCTGAGCTCGCGGCTGCCGTTGTTCCAGCCGTCTTCGAATGTGACCATGATGCGTCCGTCACCGGAAATGGAAGCGCTGGCCGGTTCCTGCGCTTCGCCCGCAGCTGCCAGCGTCAGCTGTTCGCTGGGGTGGATGACGGGATCGTGCAGAGAGATTCTCTGTGCATGGACATCATGGCTCCAGCTTCCATGGGTGCTCTTCCGGCCGTACTGATCGGACCAGATCAGACAGCCGCTGTCGCTGTCGAGCGGAATCCAGCTGATGCCGTGCGCGTCTTCCCGCAGATCTCTGCTGCTGTGTCGGCGAATGCGATACTTCACGGTGCGGACTCGACTGCGGCGATGTCCGCGGATGCAGACGGCCTTAACGGTAGTGCTGCGGCGGATGCGCAGGCGATGTCGATAGCGGCGGGCATGCGCGGTCGGTGTCCGGCCGTTGGTGGTGTAGTAAATTCTATCATTTCTGCCGGCGCGGAGAGTGACCAGCTTGGCATGGTCATAGGTGCGGCCCGGCAGCGAGAACGTCGGAGGCGCGGGGCGAAGCTGTGCTGCTCCGGCCGGATCGGGGCAGCAGGCAAAGAAGAGAAGCGCTGCGAGCAGCAGTGCCGGCCATCTCCCGACGAGAAAGAATTTCGCTGTTTTACGGCTTGTCATATGATCTCCTGTGAAAGTTTCTTACATTATATATAATATATATACGATTTGCATGGAGGATGCGGCCTGCCGATGCCGCGGCGGTGATATGGCCTTTTACGGTCGCTGTGTCGGTTTGGGCGCTGCTGCGCTCGCCCGGCCGTACCGGTCGTCCGGGGTGACTGTCTGTCGGCAGCGGTCTGCTGCTTCTCCGGGGAGCGGCGAACGGCTCCGCAAATCATCTACTATACTAGCATTTGCGCGGGACATGTCAACAAGGGGCCGCGCAGCAAAAACACGCAAAACAGACCGGGGAGCCGGAAATGCGAAAGGGCCTGGATCCGGTCTTGATCAGGACTCGTACCGGGGATAATGCAAAATAGCTGCCGGAGAAACGGTCCTGCTCAAACCGCGCCGGGCGTTTTATTGACATCGGGGGGAATCAAGGTAAAATGAGGAGTGAAAGCGGCCGCGTTCCGGCGGCTGCCCGAAAAGCAGATGCGAAAGCAGTCGGATGATAACGCTCTGTTCGGGTGTTTCCGGGCTGGTCTTGGACCCGTTCGAGTTCCGCTGCAGGGATATGGTCGAAAAGGGGCCGTATCAGCGGCAGCGGAGAACGGCGGGACACGTGCAGCGGTGGAAGGAGCGGACAGCAGCGATACGGAAAGGAGCTCCCATGGCAAAGGTAATGGTTATTTTCGCAGACGGACTCGAAGAAGTGGAGGCGCTGACACAGGTCGATCTCCTGCGCCGTGCCGGCGACGAGGTCACGACGGTATCGATCATGGATCAACTCGAGGTGACCAGCGGTGACGGTATCACCATCAGGGCCGACGCGATGTTTGACGATGTGGACTTTACCGGCAGCGACCTGATTGTTCTGCCCGGCGGTCTGGGCGGTACGGAACAGATCGAACAGCACACCGGCCTGAAGAAGGTACTGCTCAATCAGTATCAATCCGGAAGACAGGTGGCGGCGATCTGCGCCGCGCCGCGCTATTTCGGTGCTCTGGGATTTGTCCGGGGACGAAGGGCAGTGGTCTACCCGGGCCTGGAAGAGACGCTGACCGGCGCTGAGGTACAGCAGGCGCCGGCGGTGACAGACGGCAATGTGACCACCGGACACGGACCGGGGGCGGCCGCCGACTTCGGCTTTGAACTGGTGCGGGTACTGCACGGCGAAGAAGCGGTTAAAGCATTGAAGGAAGAATATGTTTATCCGTATTGATGCGGGACGCATCGGGCAGCATGATGCGTCGGCCCGCGACCCCGGCTGCAGCCGGTGAATGCGGCAGAAGGTGCAATAATTCGAAGAACCATCGTGGCGTCGGTTTCGGCGCCGCGTCTTTTAGTATCAAAACGGTTTCCCGTACGGCTGTGAAAGATCGGCCGGTTCTGTTTCCCTTCGCGGTTCGGCGGTCGGGCATAGGTCGGGCATTAAGCGAAGATAATTCTGCAGGCAAATACATATAATGGAAAATAGTTGCCCGACGAATGAAACAGAGGTATGAGTTTCATAAATTTATCTCGATCATCAAACTATTTTACTGTAAAGATTGTTATCAATTTCACAAAATATGCCGGATACAGGGGAGAATCCAAGCTCCCTGACGGGTGGACAAAAACGTCATAAATACCTTGATCATCAAACTATTTTGTATAAAACATGAAAACTGACTGCGGGAAAAAGTCCTGCACGGATCGGCAATGCCGTCGCCCGAAGGACCGAATATGCGGCCGGAGGGCAGCACAAAAACGTTGAAATTTCAATGGTTATCTCTGATATCTGAGAAGCTGGGCGGGGATGATGACGGGTGCCTGGCTGCCGGTGAAAGCGGCGGTGAGGGGAGAATTGCAGCGGATCAGCCCGAACGGCGGCAATATATAGATCATATAGACTAATAATTAAAGATATATAGATTAATAACTCAAAATAAGACGAAAAAGGGGGAAATCGGCTAAAACTTCAGAAGGCAATTGGTTTGATAATCAAAGCAAATGGCCTGAAATGCCCGTTTTTGGGCACTTATTTTGATGCGCAAAAGCTTCGAAAATCTAAGCTTTTGTATATTCAACGACGAAAAACGTTGAAATACAGCCGTTTTTAAATTTAAACAAAAAAATCCGGCTAAAATTTAGAACTGCAATACTAATATTTTAAAAAAATCCGCGAAAATCTGTTAATAATCTCACAAGTCGGGTATTCAATAAGTGTCAAGAGGTTGTAGAGAAAGAAGGCGAAGGAAATGAAAAAAACGATTGTAATCAGTTTCATCGCAGCACTCATCGCGGTACTTATGGCAGAACCGATGATGTTCTCCTCCAATGTCAACGCAGCGACCACCAGTGATCCGACAGCGACCTCGGAAAGCAGCGAAAACGAAAGCCGCGCTTCGAGAAGAAAGGTTCTCGGATCGATGGGATACTTCGACAGCGTCGGAGATGCGAAAGCTACCAAAACTATTCTCAACAGCAAGTACAAGAACTATGTGAAAGCTTACAAGACAGGCGCCAGCACTGCGCAGGCTGAAGTTGATGCAACTTCGCTGACCAACATGCAGGCAGCCATTAAATATCTGAAGGAATGCAATCGGATCAGAGCAAACAACGGACTTTCTCAGCTGAAAGTAACCGATATCAATATGGCTCAGGCACAGGCCAACGCCGACTACAGCGATCGCGTGATCAATCATGCCGGACAGTTCAGAAACACTGCGGAAAACGCAGCCTGGACCTGGACTTCCAGCGAAGATCCGTTCTCCGGCTGGTACACAGCGGAGCTGAAGCTGTACAAGAAATACTGCAGCAGCGGAAAATACAAGGGCCTCAGCCATATGTCCGCCTATCAGGTGTACAAGAAATATCCCAGACTGTATGAGTCGATCGGACACTATCTCAACGTGACGGATCCTTCTCTGAAGACGACGGGATTTGCGCTCTGCACCAGGGGCTCGCGGTATAAATACACCTACATTCAGGTGTTTGACAGCAAGGCGCCGGGCAGGATCTATACCGTTTCTCAGTATGAAAAGAAACTCAACAGCTACTGCAGCGGCGAAGCGATCAGCAGTTCCCGCACTGCTTCCGCATCCACCAGCGTCACCGTCGCAAAGCCTTCGCTGAGGAAGGCAGGCGGTGCCAGAAAGAGTATCAAGGTCATCTGGAAGAGAGTCAGCGGTGCGACCGGATATCAGATCCGTTACAGCAGAAACAAGAGCATGAGCAATGCAAAATACATCAAGGTTTCGAGCAGCAGCTCGAGCCGGACGATCAAGGGCCTGAAGAGGCACGCGAAATACAATGTTCAGGTCAGAGCCTATAAAGTCGTCAACGGAAGTACATATCATTCCGGATGGTCGACGAAAAAAGCGTGCACCGTGAAATAAGCGTGTGTGTGTCATAACGCGAACTTCCTCTACAACCGGAAAGACGCAATTGACTTGAAATTCCCGCTCGAAAGAGCGGGAATTTCTAATCTGAAGAAGCGGGGGCACTGCGGCGAATCGCCGCACCGATCTGCGCGTAAACAGACTTGCTCATCACTGTCCGCGCGTACGGCGGGGACAGCGGCAGGGCATGACGCCGGCATGTTCGGCAGCGACTGTCGGATACCGATACTCCAAGACGACATCGCCGCTGCATCAGAACGGCGGCCGGCTATTTTTCTTCGTCTGATGCCAATTCGGATTTATGCTGTTCGACGTGACGGCACAGAGCCTCGAAGGTTTCCTCACTGATGTCGTGCTCGATCTGGCAGGCGTCGGTGCGGGCCTGCTCGGGGCTGACACCGAGCAGCGTGAAGAATTCCGTCAGCAGAGTGTGCCGGCGATAGGTGCGGCGGGCGATTTCCATGCCGCTTTCCGTCAGCACCAGCATGCCGGCGTGATCCGTGGTCAGGTAGCCTTCGCCGCGCAGCCGCTTGGTGGCATAGCTGACGCTCGGCTTGGTGACGCCGAGGTGGTCGGCAACATCGACGGAGCGGACGTAGCCCTGCTGATCCTTGATCATGAGAATTGCTTCAAGATAATCTTCAACGGTTTTTTCGGTATTGTGTGCTGCGTTGCGCATTGTTTTCTCCTGCTGCTGCCCGCGGCAGCAAGCCGCGGAACGCACCGCCGGCGGCGGCGCAATGAAATATGTGATAAAATTAAGATTAACACCGTTTAACAGAAATTTCAAGATGGAATAGGGGTTTGACGGGTTTCCTGTTGTGACGTTTTTCCTATTGTGACGGTTTTCCGGCTGCGGGGTTGAATGGTCTGCCGGTTTGCAGGCTGCTCCTTTGCCTGATCCGTGCAGGACTCGGTCAGCTGATGGCAGTGGGGCCTGCTCGCTTGAGATGCAGCAGGTTTGACAGTCAGATCGTGCCGTGCTGCCGTTCGATGCCGGCAAAAAGCCCCGCATCACCGGGGTGACCCGGAGGATGCGGGGCGGCCGAAGACAGCCCGAACGGCTGCCGCGCGGGGCGTACGGGGCAGTATGCGCTAGAATTTACCTGCCTGTGCAGCTTCCTGCACGGCCACAGCGACGGCGACGGTGGCGCCGACCATCGGGTTGTTGCCCATGCCGATCAGGCCCATCATCTCCACGTGCGCCGGCACCGAGGAGGAGCCGGCAAACTGGGCGTCGCTGTGCATGCGGCCCATGGTGTCGGTCATGCCGTAGGAAGCGGGACCCGCCGCCATGTTGTCCGGATGCAGCGTTCGTCCGGTGCCGCCGCCGGAAGCGACGGAGAAATATTTTTTCCCGGCTTCCAGCCGCTCCTTTTTGTACGTCCCGGCGACAGGATGCTGGAAGCGGGTGGGGTTGGTCGAATTGCCGGTGATGGAGACGTCGACGTTTTCCTTCCACATGATGGCGACGCCTTCGGTGACGTCGTTGGCACCGTAGCAGTTGACTTTGGCGCGCGGCCCGTCGGAGTAAGCTTTGCGCGAGATCTCGTGCACTTCGCCGCTGTGGTAGTCCATTTTGGTTTCGACGAAGGTGAAGCCGTTGATGCGGGAGATGATCTTGGCCGCGTCCTTGCCGAGGCCGTTGAGGATGACGCGCAGCGGCTTCTGCCGCACTTTGTTGGCGCTGCCGGCGATGCCGATCGCGCCTTCGGCGGCGGCGAAGGATTCGTGGCCGGCCAGGAAAGCAAAGCATTCGGTGTCTTCCTCGAGCAGCATCTTGCCGAGGTTGCCGTGGCCCAGACCGACTTTGCGGTGGTCGGCGACGGAGCCGGGAATGCAGAAGGACTGCAGCCCTTCGCCGATCGCCGCGGCGGCGTCGGCGGCCCGCTTTGTGCCCTTGCGAATGGCGATCGCGGCACCGACGGTGTAGGCCCACTTGGCGTTTTCAAAGCAGATCGGCTGGATGCCTTCGACCATGGCCGGAACATCAAGACCGGCGTTTTCACAGATGGTTTTCGCCTCTTCGACGGAGGCAATGTCATAGCTCTTGAGCACCGCGTTGATCTGGTCGATGCGTCGTTCGTAAGATTCAAATAATGCCATGTTCGTACCTCCTTATTCCCTGCGCGGATCGATCCATTTGACGGCGTCGTCTTCACGGCCGTAAGCGCCGGAAGCTTTCTTCAGCGCCTCGTCGGCGCTGAGCCCGTCCTTGATGTAGTCCATCATGCGGCCGAAATTGACGTAGCGGTAGGCGATGATCTCGTCGTCCTTGTCGAGGCCGATTTCCTTCACATAGCCCTCGGTCATTTCCAGATAGCGCGGCCCCTTGGCGAGGGTGCCGTACATGGTGCCGATCATCGAACGGTCGCCCTTGCCGAGATCTTCAAAGCCGGCACCGATGGCCAGGCCGTCGTCGGAGAAGGCGCTCTGGGAGCGGCCGTAGGCAACCTGCAGGAAGAGTTCCCGCATCGCGGTGTTGATGGCGTCGCAGACGAGGTCGGTGTTGAGCGCTTCGAGTACGGTCCGGCCCGGCAGGATCTCGGAAGCCATCGCAGCCGAGTGGGTCATGCCGGAGCAGCCGATGGTCTCCACCAGTGCCTCCTGGATGACGCCGTCCTTGATGTTCAGCGACAGCTTGCAGGCGCCCTGCTGCGGCGCACACCAGCCGACACCGTGCGTGTATCCGCTGATATCTTTGACTTCTTTGGCCTGCACCCATTTTCCCTCCTCGGGGATGGGTGCCGCGCCGTGCTGTGCCCCCTGCGCGACAGGGCACTGAAGTTCGATTTTTTTGGTGACTATCATTTGCAAATCTCCCTTCTGCATGTGATGACGATAACGCCCTCAGTATACCACATTTCCACTGCCATGGGGGCGGCGCGGGAAAAAACCGGAAAAATCGAGGACTCGGCGGCGCGGATGGATAAGAATGAGCCCCGCCGCGGCAGTGCCCGGCCATGCCCGCCGGCGTGCCGGAACATCCCGGCGCGAACCGCAGGCTCTGCGCCGGGCCTGCGAAAACTCCGTGAAAGGCCCGTTAAGGCGCCGCGGCAGATCCGGTGAAGAAAATCCACAAAAAAACATTTGCCGCGGGCGTCTTTTCAGCATTTTTACAGGTTCCGGATTATGATTATAGTATGAGGAGAAAATGGAGGAGCTCGATATGAGCAGCACATATGAATTTGAACGTCAACTGAAAAGAAAGAAAGTCCTCCGTGTCGTGCTGATTCTGGCCGTCATCGCGGCGGTTCTGACAACTTTTCTGCTGGTACTGCGCTACCATGCGGAGCGGGCCGTGATGGATGAAATCCTGGAGGCATCCTGCTCGGTGCAGGCGAGTTCCGGATACAGCAGCAGCAAATCCGCGAGCGGCAGCAGCTCCACCGCTTCTGCCGCCGACGGAACACTGAGCTACCAGTCGCTTTCGGCCGAAGACCGGGCGGCGGTGCGCCGCATCATCAACGACAGCGTGACGGTTCGCGATCTGCCGGAACTCTATTCCTGGTATCGTGACGGCGATACGGAGACGCTGCTGGCCTATGCTGAGCAGCACCTCAGCAGCAGCGATCTGCAGACGCTGACGCGCATCTATCAGAAATATCAATAGGGCGGCGCTTTCCACGGGAGCGCCTCTTGCTGCTGCGGCTGCAGAGAGCCGTATGAGCGCGGTCATGGCACCGCGCTTTTTTATTTGTATGAAACGCGTCCGGCGGGCCCCCGTCGTTTTGTCCGGCACAGAGCTCGTCCGCACCGCGCCGCGGCATTCCTTATATAATCCGTATGTATTCGCTGCTGCCGCCGACCGCTTTGCGGCCGCCCGGCAGTTCTGCCTGGCGCGGAACGACGACTCTTCCGCCGTCGTGAAGGCTGCAAAAGGCGAAGGACCGCCGTCATGAATCGCCGCGATGCCGCCGCTCCCCGAACGCTATGACGTATGTTCTTCGCTGTTCATCGCGCAGGCCTCCTTTGTCAGGCTTTTCACAAACAGTATACCGCGGCGGTGCGCCCCGGTGTGCCGGTAAATTTCGCCGGCGGGGAAGTTTTTTTGGGCTGTCGGCGGGCAGGAGATTTCTCTGCGGCATTGCGGCGCAGGCAAAGTGCAGGGGGTGCGGAAAACGCGCCGGGATCCGGACACGCGGGTGCAGCTGCCCGAAAAACGCACAGTATACAGAACAGGTGCGGGAGCTCGGCGCGGGGTGCAGGTGCGCAAAAACGCAGGAACGTGGAAAAAGGCTGGGGAAAACACGGCAAAAGCACAGGAAAAAGATCGATAAACCGATGAATCCGACGTGAAAACGTGGTATATTAATGTTAACATTTAAACAAAGTTTATACTGTCAATCGAAGGGCGGGGCTGTACTGTCAAACGACTGACAGATGGAAAACCGTGAAGGAAAGAGAGGCGGCCGACATGCAGAAAAAGAAAAAGGTCGTAATTGCCGGAGCAGGGCAGACGGGGCGCTGGGCAGCGCGCATGCTCAATCCCGCCGGCGCGGAGCTGGTGGCATTCTGCGACAATGACCCGGACAAGCAGAAACATGATATCGACGGCATTCCGGTGCAGAGCCCGAAGCAGGCGCTGCAGAGCAGCCCGGACTATGTGCTGGCGGCGGTTTCCGACGCCGAGAGACGGCAGGAGATCATCGACAGCGTGCGGCAGGCCGGCTATCGGGGCCGCATCATGCCGCTGGATGAAATACGGCAGCTGCTGGATCTGCGCAGCTGGGTCTTCGTGCAGGTGATGCGGCAGATCGCCGAGGAAAAAGTACCCGGTGATCTCGCCGAACTGGGCGTCTACCTCGGCGATACGGCTGAGGTCATCAACCGCACCATGCCGGGCCGCCGGCTGTATTTGTTCGACACGTTCCGCGGCTTTGACCGCCGCGACATCTATACCGAGCTGCGCGGCGATTTTTCCGAAGCCAAAAAGGGTGAGTTCTCCGACACGTCGATCCAGCAGGTCAGGGAGCGCATGCCGCACCTCGACAAGGTCATCATCCGGCCGGGATATTTTCCCCAGACCGCGGAGGGCCTGGAGGACAACACCTACTGCTTTGTCCACCTCGACGCCGATCTCTACGAACCGACGCTGGCCGGCCTGAAGTATTTCTATCCCCGGGTCTCCCGGGGCGGTGTGCTCTTTCTGCATGATTACTACAGCGACCAGTACCGCGGCGTGCGCAAGGCGGTGGAAACGTATCGCAGTCAGTGCGACCGCCTTGTTCTCATTCCGGTCGGCGATTTCCACGGCTCGTGCATGATCGTCAAGTGAAAGAACGCGCGGCGGAGAAGGAGGGAGGAAGCAGATTTGACAAAGCAGATTGACGCTTTGCGCCGGAAAATGAAACAGGCGGCCATCGATGCCTGCCTGATCCCCTCGGGGGATGAACACGCTTCGGAGTATGTGCATCCGCACTATCAATGCCGGGCGTTTTTTTCCGGCTTTGACGGCTCGGCCGGCACGCTGCTGGTGACCGCTTGGGAAGCACTGCTGTGGACCGACGGCCGCTACTTTCTGCAGGCCGAACGGCAGCTGGCGGGCAGCGGCATTACTCTGCAGCGCAGCGGCGAGGAGGGCGTGCCGACCCTTTTTCAGTACCTTGCGGCACGGGCGCTGGCGCGGCCCTTTGTCCTCGGTTTTGACGGCCGCGTAGTCAGCGCCGCCGCGGGGCGGCAGCTGCGGGAGGAACTGGAACCGAAAGGCTGCCGTCTGGTGACGGAGTTTGACCCGGCCGCGGGCATCTGGAACGATCGCCCCGCCATCGTGCCTTCGCGGATCGTCCCGCTGCCGCCGGAAGTGACCGGCCGCAGCGCGGCGGAAAAGCTCGCGGATCTCCGCGGGAAGATGCGCGCGGCCGGCGTCGACGTTCTCTTTCTCAGCGACCTCACCGAGACGGCCTGGACATTCAACCTGCGCGGCCGCGACGTCGCCTGCACGCCGGTCTTCTTCTCCTATGCGCGGATCGGCCTCGAAGACAGCACGCTCTATGTGACGGCGCCGGAGCAGCTGCCGGTTCCGACCAGGGAGGCGCTGGCAGAAGCCGACAGCGGCCGTCTGCGCACGGCTGCCTGCACGGAAGCGGCCCGGGATCTTCAGGCGCTGCCGGCCGGTACCCGGCTCTGGATCGATCCCGCCACCGTCAATACCGCGCTGCGCGCTGCCGTGCCGTCGTCTGTGCAGGTGCGCGAAGAGCCGACGCCGGCCGCCCTGCTGAAGGCGGTGAAAAACGCGGCCGAAATCCGCAGCACGGAGCGGGCGCACCACCGCGACGGCCTGACCATGGTGCGCTTTCTCTATCGTCTGAAGGAGGAAATGCGGCATCTGGAAGAAGAGACTGCAGGGACTGCGAAAGCCGGAGCTGCAGGGACTGCGAAAGCCGGAGCTGCAGGGACTGCGAAAGCCGGGGGTCCGGAGATTACGGAAGCCGGTGCAGGCGGAGCTTCCGACGCCGGTGCAGGTATTGCGATCACCGGCGCGGCCGGCGTTTCCGACGCCGCGGCAGGCGGTGCACCCCGAACCGAGATGCGCGCGGCTGCCTGCCTCGATGCGCTGCGGCGGCAGCACGGCTGCTACGATCTCAGCTTTCCGACCATCTCCGGTTATGGCGCCCACGGCGCCGTGATCCACTATCAGGCGACGCCGGAAACCGATGCCCCTCTGGCGCCGCGCGGCTTCCTGCTCGTGGACAGCGGCGGCCAGTACGCCGACGGCACCACCGATATCACGCGCACCATCGCCCTCGGACCGTTGACAGCGAAGATGCGGGAGTACTATACTTATGTTCTGCAGGCGCATATCGCTCTGGCGACGGCACGGTTTGCACCCGGCACGGCGGGACACGAGCTCGATCGCCTGGCGCGGCAGCCGCTGGCGGCACACGGCCTCGATTTCAACCACGGGACCGGTCACGGCGTCGGTCATCTGCTCAGTGTTCACGAGGGACCGAACACCATCAGCCGTCATCGCGCCGACTGTCCGCTGCAGCCCGGCATGATCACTTCGGATGAGCCGGGTGTTTATCTGGAAAATGAATTCGGTATTCGCCTGGAGAATGAACTGCTGACGATCGAGGAAAGCGGGCAGTACGCTTTCCGTCCCCTTACACTGTGTCCGTTTGAACGGGCGGCGATAGAACCGGCGCTGCTGACGGAAGCGGAGCGAAGCTGGGTGGACCGCTACCACCGGTGGGTTTACGAGGAACTGGCGCCCGATCTGCCGGAGGCGGAGCGCGCCTGGCTGCGGCAGCAGACGCGGCCGCTGTCCCGCTGAGCAGAGGCCGGGGCGCCGGGGAACCGCAAAGACGGGGACCGCGGCCGGCATGCAGACGAACGGCGGCACGGATACGACGGCCGCAGCTGTGACGAAGGCCGCTGCGGCGTCAGGGTGAAGGCAAGCAATGAAGAAAGGAAACAGGACAACCGGAAAACGCGAGATCGACATGATTCACGGCACGATCGGCAGCAAGACGATGCGCTTTGCGCTGCCGCTGGCTGTGACCGGCATCCTGCAGCAGCTGTTTAATGCTGCCGATATTGCCGTCATCGGGCAGTTCTGCGGCAAGCAGGCGATGGCCGCGGTGGGCAGCAACAGCCCGGTGGTCGGCATCATGGTGACGATGTTCATCGGCATCTCGCTGGGCGCCAACGTCGTCATCGCGCGCTTTACCGGCCGCGGCGACGAAGCCGGTGTGCGCCGCGGCGTGCACACCTCGATTCTCCTGGCGCTGCTGTTCGGCTGCGGCATGATGGTGTTCGGAGAGCTGATCGCTTCGCCGCTGCTGCGGCTGCTGGATGTCCCCGAGGAAATCATGGCGATGGCGATGCGATACCTGCGCATTTACCTGATCGGCCTGCCGGTGATCTTTCTCTATAACTTTGAATCGGCCATCTTCCGCAGTCAGGGCGATACCAAAACGCCGCTGATCTGCCTGACCATTTCCGGCGTGGTCAACGTCGGGCTCAACCTCTTCTTCGTGCTGGTCGTGGGTCTGAACGTCGAGGGCGTGGCCCTGGCTACGGTGATCGCCAATCTGGTCAGTTCGACGATGCTGTTCTGGCGGCTGACGCATTACAGCGGTCTCATCCGTGTGCGCCGCGCCGAACTGCGCATCGATCGCAGCACGCTCCGTGCCATCCTCCGCATCGGCCTGCCTTCGGGGCTGCAGAATGCGGTCTTTTCCATCTCCAATCTCTGCATTCAATCGGCCATCAACAGTCTCGGGTCGGACGTCATCGCCGCTTCCTCGGCGGCGTTCAACATTGAAATTTTCGTCTACTATGTGACCAACTCCTTCGGCCAGGCGGTCACGACGTTCATCGGCCAGAACTACGGGGCCGAGGATTACCGGCGCTGCCGGCGGGTGACGCGCATCTGCCTGCTGCAGGATATGATCGTCACCGTGGCCGCGGCCTTTCTGATTCTCGGCTTCGGGCATCAGCTGCTGCATCTGTTCAACAGCGATCCGACGGTGATTGAGGTCGGCTATATTCGACTGACCTACATTCTCTCCGGCGAGGCGCTCAGCGTGCTGATCGAAATCTTTTCCGGCTCCATGCGCGGCTACGGCTATTCCGCGCTGCCGGCGTTCATGTCACTGATCGGCGTGGTCGGGGTGCGCATCGGCTGGGTCTTTATCGTCTTTCCGCACTATCGGACCTTCGCCAGCCTGTTGGTAGTCTATCCGATCAGCTGGGCGGTGACATCGGCGGCACTGATCGCCGTCTACTTTATCCTCCGGCATCGCAGACTCGATCCGTATTTTGCCCGCCGGCAGCAGCCGCAGACCTGAAGGGGCCGCGGGAAACCGGCGCCGGGCGCCCGCTGCTGCGCGCTACCGGGCGGCCGGGCGCTGCAGAATGGCCAGCGCCTCGGCGACCGACTCGACGATGTCGTCGACGGCTCGGCGCACCGCTTCCGGAGCGGCGGGGAAGGTGAAGGAGCGGTCGGCGGCCTGCAGCATCGGCAGGTCGTTGAAGGAATCGCCGATGCCGCCGCAGCAGGTGATGCCGAGGCGGCGGCGGATGAAGCGCAGGGCGCTGCCCTTGGAGCAGCCGGCCGGGGAGATGTCAACATGGGTGACGTTGACCCGCGCGGTGACCTCGCCGGCGTGATCGCGGTTGATTTCGGCGGCGATCTGCGCGGCTTCCTCGCGGCTGGCGGCACCGAACGAAAGGCCGTAGATATGATCTCCCTCGATGTCGTCGAGACTGGCGACGGTCTGCTGCAGCGTGTAGGTGTCGCGCAGATTATAGACGGTATCGTTGGCCTGTACGACGATTTCCACCCGTTCTTCGTAGCGGCGGTGAATCTCCTTCATCAGCCGCCGGGAGATGCATTCGCGGTGCAGCACGTGCCGGTCCCGGTCGAGAATCAGAGCGCCGCTGGCGAGCAGATAGAAATCCCAGTCGACGGCCCGGCCGCCTTCGGTGTCGAGAATGCCTCGCAGCGAGCGGCCGGTGCAGAGACCGAAGAGCCCGCCGCGGTTCTGAAAGTGGTAGATGGCCTCGAGATCCCCCGGCCGGTACTTGTCTGCGTTCTGCATGAAGTACAGGGTGCCGTCAAAATCGCTGGCCATGGCTGTAAGCTGCTCCGTCATCGAAACCTCCCATGTTTGTCTTCCGATCGGTATCTCCTGTATTTTACCGCAAATCGCTTCATTTATCATCAGGTTATCATCGGAAGGCAGGTGCAGAGGATGCTGCGGCGTTTCCCGCGCCGCAGCGGCGGCGATGCGGGGGCCGCTCTTCACGGACGAATCAAAGGGTGAGGGAAGACTGCATCCGGGAATGAATCTGAGCCATGAAGGCTGTGCACGGCGCGATGCATTGCGCCGTGCATCGAGCCGGAGAAGGATTGGGAAAAATCGGCATCCTGTGGTATGATAAAACCAGAAAGCAGGAACGTCAGACAGCAGTTCGAGGAAGGAAGGATCGGCGAGATGACGGCGTTTAAGATCAGAGCAGCAAAAGTATTCGGTTATCTGCTCCTCATCCCCTGGACGGTGATCACGGTTATGGTGACACTGGTCATGTATGTGGATTTTCGGGGCTTTCCGGTCTTTGTCTTTGCCTGCGCCGGAATGGTGCTGCTGGGTCTGTGGCTCTCGCTGCGCTATCATCGCTGGCTGGGCCGCTGGGCCGTCGACCTCTGGTTTGACAGCCGCACCTTTGCGATCACGACGATCGGCGGCACGCTGGCGAAAAAGCAGCATCGCTACCGCATCGAGGAAATCCGCCTGATCTCGAGCCTGCGCCGCGGCGTCTATATCTTTGCCATTGATTCCCGGCATCAGTATCTGGTGCAGGGCAGGAACGGACTGTCCAGCGTGGTCTCCGTGGATTTCGAAAAGGGCCGCGTCAACACCGGCATCTTCACCTCGGCGAAAATCGAACACAGCCGCCGCCGCATCAATGCGCAGCTGGCGCTCAACCGGAAGCGTCTGCAGCAGATAGAAAGGGAAGAAAGAGCGGCCGGAAAGACGGGCGGCAGCGACGGCAAGCGGGAGGCCTGAACCGCGGCAGCGGACATGGAAGCGCCGCGGAGCGGACAGACCGCCGCAGCGGCCGCGGAGCCGATCGGCGGCCGCACCCCGCAGGACAGCTGCTTTCCGGAAAGAAAAGGAGGAAGCGGGCCGGGCCGGCCCGCAGGACAATGACGACGAAAACACTGACGGTAAAAACCGGCACGCATGCGGAAATGCTCGACATCACCGCGCAGGTGCAGCAGGCTGTGCGCGAGAGCGGCGTCGGCGAGGGCACCTGCCTGGTCTATGTGCCGCATACGACGGCGGCGGTGACGATCAACGAAAATGCCGATCCCGCGGTGCGCCGCGATCTGATCATGGAGCTCGACAAGGTGATTCCCTGGGAGGACGGCTACCGGCATCTGGAAGGCAATTCGGCGGCGCATCTGAAGGCCAGCCTGGTCGGCTTTTCGACAGAGATCCCGGTGGTGGACGGCGGTCTGCTGCTGGGAACCTGGCAGGGCATCTACTTCTGTGAATACGACGGGCCGCGCACACGGCGCGTGGTCGTGCAGGTACGCTGACGTCGACAAAGGCGGGTATCCCCTGACCGGGCGGCGCGGAGCGGGAGCCCGGGGACGTTCGGTACAGATACAGAATGAGTGAAAATTTGCCGATTTGATGTCCGAGGCGGAAAAAACGCTGGACGGACCGGGCAAAATATCGTATACTTTAAGAGTAAATTTTTACATCGAAAATGTGCACAGAATATTGAGGAAGACGGCTTTGAGGGGTCTTATGTATCCTTCTCACCCATGGCGCCGACGGCCTCAATTTTTATTTTGCGGATGTCTTTGCTGTCCGGCGGCGGCCCCTGATAACCGGGAACCGCGCCGCAGCGAAAACGGACGGCAGCGGGGAGCGCGAAGGAGGAAACGACGATGAAGAAGTACATTTTTGTGACCGGCGGTGTAGTATCCGGACTCGGCAAGGGGATCACGGCAGCTTCCCTGGGGCGTCTGCTCAAGGCGCGCGGCCTCAAGGTGGCCAGCCAGAAGCTCGACCCGTACGTCAACGTGGATCCGGGCACGATGAGCCCGTATCAGCACGGGGAGGTCTACGTCACCGAGGACGGCGCCGAAACCGATCTCGACCTCGGCCACTACGAGCGCTTTATCGATGAGGACGTCAATCAGTACAGCAACCTGACCACCGGCAAGGTCTACTGGAACGTGCTCAACAAGGAGCGCAAGGGCGAGTATCTCGGCAGCACCGTGCAGATCATTCCCCACATCACCAACGAAATCAAGGAGTTCATCTACAACGTCGGCAAGCACGACGATGCCGACGTCATCATCACCGAGATCGGCGGCACCACCGGCGACATCGAATCGCAGCCGTTCCTCGAAGCCATCCGCCAGGTTTCACTGGAGCAGGGCAAGGAGAACTGCCTCTTCATCCACGTCACTCTCGTTCCCTACATCAAGAGCAGCGGCGAGCACAAATCAAAGCCGACCCAGCATTCGGTCAAGGAGCTGCGGGGCATGGGCATCAGCCCGGACATCATCGTCATGCGCGCCGATGAGCCGATCGACCCCGATGTCTTCGAAAAGATCGCGCTCTTCTGCAACGTCAAGCGCGACTGCGTGATCGAAAACATCACCGTGCCGGTGCTCTATGAAGCGCCGAACATGCTGGAAAAGAGCCGCTTTTCCTGGATCGCCTGCCGCGAGCTGGGCATTGACGCCGGTCCCTGCGATCTGACCGAGTGGAACGCGATGCTCGATCGCATCCGGGCAGCCGAGGAACCGGTCGAGATTGGCCTCGTCGGCAAATACGTCAAGCTGCATGATGCCTATCTGTCGGTCGCCGAAGCGCTGCGCCACGGCGGCTATGAGACGGGCTGCAAGGTGACGATCCGCTGGGTGGAAGCCGAGGATGTGGAAGCGACCTCGGCCGCGGAGCAGCTGCAGGGTGTCGACGGCATTCTCGTGCCCGGCGGCTTCGGCGACCGCGGCATCGAGGGAAAGATCGCCGCGGCACGCTACGCGCGGGAAGAGGATATCCCGTATTTCGGCATCTGCCTCGGCATGCAGACAGCGGTGATTGCACTGGCCCGCGATGTACTTGGCCTGCCCGACGTCAATTCCGGCGAATTCGCGCCCGACTGCGCGCACAAAGTCATCGACTTTATGCCCGATCAGAACGGCGACATGCCCAAGGGCGGCACGATGCGCCTGGGCGCCTATCCCTGCGTGATCCGCGACGACACCATCATGGCGCGGGCCTACGGGAAAAAGGAGATCGCCGAACGCCACCGCCACCGCTATGAGTTCAACAACGACTACCGGGAAAAGCTGGAGGCCGAAGGCCTGAAGATCGCCGGCACCTCGCCGGACGGCCGCCTCGTGGAAGCGGTCGAACTGCCGTCGCAGCGCTATTTTATCGGCGTGCAGTACCATCCGGAATTCAAGAGCCGCCCCGACAAGGCGCACCCGCTGTTCCGCGAGTTTATCCGCGCCGCGCATGCCTATCGCACCGAGCGCGGCTGACCGCGTTTGCTGCTCCCGCCGCCGGCAGACCTGCCGGCGGTTTTTCTTTCCGGTCTTTCCTCCCTTGCCCGCATGCTGCCGCTCTTTGGGGCTGCTGCCGCGGCGGCTGCCCCGGGCAGAGAAATCGAAAATCGTGCCGCAGGAAACCGGCACTGCCGTGCCGGCGCGGCAGAAGCACCGAGAGGCGAAAAAGCACAGAGAAGATCGCAAGGTCGGGGCTTGACAACGGCGGCCGGATGCATTAAACTACTAGAAGTTAGGTAAATACAACCAATATTAATAATAGCGTTCATTTATTGCATAATACAAACAGTTATGCAAAATGAATAACAGCAATGCTGTCGAGGAGATGAGGATGACGCCGATTACATTTGCACAGCCAAAGGAAACCGTTGAAATTCAGAAAATCACTGCCAATGATGCGCAGCGTCAGCATCTGGCGGAACTGGGATTTGTGGTCGGCGGCAGGGTCAGGCTGGTCAGCCGCAACGGCGGCAGCGTGATTCTGGAAGTCAGGGGCAGCCGCATCGCTCTCGGTCAGAGCATGGCAAATCACATCTTGATCTGAAGGAGGAACAGTATGCGCACATTGCGTGAAGTTAGCGTAGGGGAGTCCATCAAAGTAAAGAAAATCAACGGAGAAGGGGCCGTCAAGCGGCGGATCATGGACATGGGTCTGACCAGGGGGACAGGAGTCTATGTCCGTAAAGTTGCGCCGCTCGGCGACCCGATCGAAATGACCGTGCGCGGATATGAATTATCGGTGCGCAGGCAGGATGCCGAAATGGTGGAAATCGAATAGTTGAAAGCTGCTGCCGCTTTGCGGCGGCATCGCGATCGCCGGCAGCGCGGCCGCTTGCATCGTAGCGCGGCCGCTTGCAGCGTGCCCGCATCGCGGCCGGCGAACCGCCGTCCGCAGCATGCGGACGAACTTACGCGCGGCAGACCCGCGCCTTTATTCGGCCCGTTGGTTAAACAAATGCAATTATAATATCATAAAGCAATCACAAATTACATATAACATAACCACTAACATAACCACAAGGCGAATCAAGCCAACACTCAGCACAATTGAAAGTTATAGAAAATCGAGGAACCGGAAAGGAGAACAAACAACATGTCATTGACAATCGCACTGGCAGGCAATCCCAACAGCGGCAAGACGACGCTGTTCAACGATCTGACCGGCAGTGCGCAGTATGTGGGGAACTGGCCGGGTGTCACGGTCGAAAAAAAGGACGGCCGTCTGCGCGGCCGCCGGGACGTCATTCTGCAGGATCTGCCCGGCATCTATTCACTGTCGCCGTATTCGCCGGAAGAGGTGGTCACGCGGCAGTATCTGGTCACGGAACGGCCGGATGCCATCATCAATATCATCGATGCGACCAATCTGGAGCGCAACCTCTATCTGACAACGCAGCTGCTGGAGCTGAACATTCCGGTGGTCGTCGCGCTCAACATGATGGATTTGATCAAGGACAGCAGCGAGATCAATCTTTCGCAGCTGAGCGGTGAACTCGGCTGTTCGGTTGTACCGATCAGCGCTCTCAAGGGACGGGGTGTCGAGGAGCTGGTGCGGCGCACGATCAAGGCGGCGGAACAGAAGAAAAAGCCGGCGGCGCTGCATCTCTTCAAGGGTTCCGTCGAGCACGCGCTGGCGCATATCGAGGAGACGCTGGAAAAATACGTGGCGCCGGAAAACCTGCGCTGGTACGGTGTGAAGTGCTTTGAACGCGATGAGAAAGCCATTGCCGAAATCAACCTGCCGCCGGGGGTATTTGAACATCTGGAAGAGCATATCCGCGACTGCGAGAAGGAAATGGATGACGACAGCGAGAGCATCGTCACCAATGAGCGCTACGAATACATCCAGACCCTGATGCAGCATGTCGCCAAGTCGCGGTCCGGCGGCAGGATGACGATTTCCGACCGCATCGACCGCGTGGTCACCAACCGCGTGGCGGCGCTGCCGATCTTCGCCGGCGTGATGTTCCTCGTTTATTTCGTCTCGGTCACGACGCTGGGCACCATCGTCACCGACTGGACCAATGATACCCTGTTCGGCGCCTGGATTCAGCCGGGCGTGCAGGGCCTGCTGGAAAACGCCGGCGCTTCCGACTGGGTGGTCTCGCTGGTGGTCGACGGCATCATCGGCGGCATCGGCGCGCCGATCGGCTTTGCGCCGCAGATGGCACTGGTCTTCCTCTTCCTCTCACTGCTGGAAGACTGCGGCTATATGGCCCGCGTCGCCTTTATCATGGACCGGATTTTCCGCCGCTTCGGGCTGTCCGGAAAGAGCTTCATCCCCTTCCTGATTTCGTCCGGCTGCGGCGTTCCGGGCATCATGGCGACCCGCACGATTGAAAACGAAAAGGACCGCCGCATGACGATGATGACGACCACCTTCATTCCCTGCGGCGCCAAGCTGCCGGTCATTGCGGCGATCGCCGGATTCATCATGGGCGGCGCCTGGTGGGCGGCCCCGCTGATGTACTTTGTCGGCGTGGTGGTGGTCATTGTTTCCTGCATCATTCTCAAGAAGACGAGACTGTTCGCCGGCAGACCGATGCCGTTTGTCATGGAACTGCCGCAGTACCACATCCCCTCGATCAAGGGTGTACTGATTCACGTCTGGGAACGAGTCTGGGCCTTCCTGAAAAAGGCCGGCACCATCCTCTTCCTCTGCTGCGTCGTGATGTGGTTCCTGGCCAGCTTTGGCGTGCAGAACGGCTCCTTCGGCCTGGTGGACGCGGAAGACAGCCTGCTCGCCGGAATCGGCGGCGCGATCGCGATCATCTTCCGGCCGCTCGGATTCGGCACCTGGCAGGCGGTAGCCTCCTCGCTGTCCGGGTTTGTTGCCAAGGAAGGCATCATTTCGACCATGGGCGTGCTCGCCGGACTCGGCTCGATCGAGGAATACGCGAGCTCCATGCACGCACAGTTTGCGGCGTTCTTCCCGACGACGCTGGCGGCCGTTTCCTTCCTCTTCTTCAACCTCTTTGACTCACCGTGCCTGGCCGCGATTTCGACCATGGCGAAGGAAATCGGCTCGCGGAAGTTCTTCTGGTTTGCCATCGGCTTCCAGAATATCTTCTCCTATGCGCTGGCGCTGATGGTCTATCAGTTCGGCGGCGTGGCGACGGGAACGATCGCCGTCGGTCCGGCGTTTGTCGCCGCGGTGATCG
The DNA here is from genome assembly GCA_050953425.1 of Anaerovoracaceae bacterium. Classification (GTDB taxonomy): domain Bacteria; phylum Bacillota; class Clostridia; order Peptostreptococcales; family Anaerovoracaceae; genus RUG100. The sequence goes on from JBMNMQ010000003.1 coordinate 588,823, forward strand.
TGCTGGCTGTGATCCTCTATCTGCTCCTGCGGCCGGACCCGAACCGGCGAGCGGAGCGTCTGCCGGCGCATGCGGCGAATGCTGCCTGACGATTGCGGACGAAGGAGACGGCAGATGGAACATGTAGTGCTGACGACAGCGGATAAAATCACACTGGTTGTGATTGCCGCGGCAGTGGTCGTCGCCGTCCGGATCGTGATCGGCTTTTTCCAGCACTGAGCCGGAATCGGCCGGGATCGCGCGATGCGCGGCAGCAAATGGGATGAGGAAAATGACCGGTGCGTCCGCCGTATGGACGGCGAACGTCCGAAATGATATAATTTCAGTCGGAGGCATGAAGCTATGACAATACTGGATCTGATCATTTGTCTGATCATTGCCGTTCTGTGCGGCGCTGCGATTGCGGCGCTGGTGCGGCAGCGCCGGCGCACCGGGAGCTTCTGCAGCGACTGCAGAGGCTGCGCGAACGGCAGCGGCTGCGCTGCGGCAAAGCATACCGCCGGACAGATTAAGAAAAACGTACATTTAAAGTAGTACATTGCTGTGCAGGAAAGCATGAAAACAGCTGACGTGCGGAGAGAGGCTTCCGCTTCCGGCATCGCACGGATCGGCAGCGTCATGCTGCGGCGCGGCAAAGTGCTGCGGTCACACATCGTATAACAGGCATACCCGCCGGGAATGCGGGTATGCCTTAACAGGAACCATTAATTAGACAAATCTAACATAAGAAAGGAGAATCATATGAGCGTTGTGATTATCGGAGGCAATGAGTGCATGGAGCGACGATATAAGGAGATCTGCAAAAATTACAACTGCAAGGCCAAAGTCTTTGCCAAATTCAGCCAGGGCATGCAGCAGAAGATCGGCAGCCCGGACATGATGGTGCTGTTCACCAGCACGGTTTCGCACAAGATGATCAAGTGCGCGCTGAACAAGGTCAAGGGCACGGGCACGCTGGTCGTGCGCAGCCATTCCAGTTCGAAAAACGCGCTGGAAAACATCATGGAGGAACATACATCATGATGTCGACCGCCGCCTGCGAACAGAATTTTACAGCTGCGCTGGTGCGCTGCGGTGCGCCGACGCTGGCGGGCCTGAAGACCGGAAATCTCTTCATGTACCCGCTCCCCGATGCGGATCCTGCAGGCGGCCGGCTTTGACGGCATTGCACTGGGATGCCCGGCCATGGGCGATGAGATCCTCGAAGAGGATGTTTTTTAGCCAATGTATGACGCCTGCAAGGAAAGCCTCAAGGGGAAAAAAGTGGCGCTCTTCGGTTCCTGCGGATGGGGCGACGGTCAGTGGATGCGTGACTGGGAAGAAGACTGCAGGGCGGCCGGTGTGACGCTGGCCTGTGACAGCGTAATGGCCAGCGAAGCCCCGGATGAGGACGCCAGGGCGGCCTGCCGGGCACTGGGGGCAGCGGTCGCCTGAGACGAAGTGCTGCTGACTGCGGCAGAAACCCGCGCCTTCCGGCGGCGGTTCCGTGTTCGCCGGCAGCGGTTTACGCGCTGTGCCTGCCGGCGCGGCAGCGTCGTCAAAGCCGCATACAGAGAGGGAGATCCGTCGATGCCTTTCGGGCAGGGCGGATCTCCCTGTTTTCGGTGCCGCATACGATTCGCGCAGACCCGGTTCGCGGCACCGTGAACGGCACCGTGCACGGCGTACAAAAGTCTTGAAATCAAGCCCCCTTTTGTATATAATGTTCCAGTAAACGAAAAGATAATTCCGAGGAGGTAGGAATGGCTTTTTCAGAAGAAGTCGGCATTGATCTGGGGACAGCAAATGTTCTGGTGTATATAAAGGGCAAGGGCATCGTACTGCAGGAGCCCTCGGTGGTCGCCATCGACGAGGAAACAGAAGATATTCTGGCTGTCGGCGAAGAGGCACGGCAGATGCTGGGCCGGACGCCGGCCAATATCATCGCGGTCAAACCGCTGCGCGACGGCGTGATTTCCGATTACGATGTCACCGAAAAGATGCTCAAATACTTCATCAAGAAAACCTGCGGCGCGGGGAAATTTTTCCGTCCGCGTATCATGGTCTGCGTTCCCAGCGGTGTGACGGAAGTGGAAAAGCGTGCCGTCCGTGAGGCGGCGACCCAGGCCGGCGGCAAGGACGTCTTTCTGATGGAGGAGCCCGTTGCGGCCGCGATCGGCGCCGGACTGGACATTGCCCGGCCGGAAGGCATCATGGTCATGGATATCGGCGGCGGTACGACCGACATTGCGGTCATCGCGCTGGGCGGCATCGTGGCCAGCACCTCGGTCAAGGTGGCCGGAGATAAATTCGATGAATCGATCGTCAAATACATGCGCAAAAAGCACAAGCTCTATATCGGCGAACGTACGGCCGAGGAGCTGAAGATGAGCATCGGCACGGCGGCGGAGCGCCCGGAGGAAATCAAGATGACCTGCAGCGGCAGGGATCTGGTGACCGGACTGCCGCGCGATGTCGAGATGACGAGTACGGAAATGATGGAAGCACTCGAAGAACCGCTGCAGCAGATCTGCGATGCAACTCACAGTGTGCTGGAAAAGACACCGCCGGAACTGGCGGCCGACATCAGCGCTTCCGGCATCATCGTGACCGGCGGCGGAGCGCTGCTGTACGGCATCGACCAGCGGGTGCAGGCCCGCACCGGCATCCAGGTGACGATTGCCGAAAACCCGATGTCCTGCGTCGCGATCGGCACCGGCAAGGCGCTCGACAACCTCGATGTCATCGAGCGTTCGGACCTCAACCGCCGCAAGCGCACGTTCATCTAGGCGGAACGCTGCCGGGCCGCGAGCCGCGGGACAGCGGGATGCAGAGCCGGAAAAAGAACGGCGGCAGAGCAGCAGAATACGATACAACAATCCGGACCGCGCCGGCAGACGCGATCCGGATTTTTCTTTTTCTTCTCTGCGTCAGAGAGTGCAGGCCGCGGATACAGTCTGTCTGCCGCTTCCTTTGACGCTGTCATTCATTGTTCAACACTTCCTCGTCTGCGTTCACGTTCGATGGTCCGTTTTGAGCAGCCGATGATCCTGGCGATCTCGCAGGGCCTGCTGCCAGCGTTTAAGAGCGCTTCTATCTTGCAGCGATCTTTTTTCGTCAAATGATGTTTCTTTTTTCTATTCGAAATGTTAGTATTGATTTGTTCCAGTTGGGGCCTCCAGTTCTTTTTTATGATGATGAAAGTTTAACTGAAATGACCTCATTTGGAACATTTATTTTTTGTTGTACATCACTTGCGACATTTAATTTTACAATTCACCGCATCTTTCGTACTTTCCTGTTCACTATAGCGGTTGTATAGTATATGTATAGGAAATGTGTGTATCAGAAAACGAATGCAGGTGTATGAAACATACGGGTGTATTCAGGAAAGGAAGGAATTATGTCAATACCTCTTATTATCGTGATCGTGGCTGCCGTCATCATTGCGATCTGGTTCATCGCCGGCTATAACAGCTTTGTGCGGGCCAGCAACAATGTCAACGAAGCGTTTTCCACGATGGATGTCTACATGAAGAAGCGCTTTGACCTGATCCCCAATCTGGTCGAGACGGTCAAGGGGTATGCGGCACACGAAAAGCAGACGCTGTCTTCGGTCGTCGCCGCGCGCAACGCGACGCAGACTTCTGCCAGCGATGCGGAACGGCTGCAGGCGGAGGGCATGCTGACCCGGACGCTGCGCAGCCTGTTCGCGGTGGCGGAGAATTACCCGGATCTGAAAGCCAACCAGAATTTCCTCGATCTGCAGCAGCAGCTGCGCTCGATCGAGGAGGAAATTGCCAATTCCCGTAAATTCTACAACGGCAATGTCAAGATCTTCAATAACATGTGCCAGATGTTCCCCAGCAGCATTCTCGCTTCCATTTTCCATTTCGGCGCACGTCCGATGTTCGAGGTGGAGAATGTGCAGGAGCGCAGGAATGTACAGGTGAGCTTCCAATGAAGCGGAAGATGTCTGCAAAGAGTTTTGCTGCCGGTGAGATCCGGAATGCTTGCAAAGAGCTTCGCTGCCGGTGAAACCGGGAATGTCTGCAAAGAGTTGTCAATGCAGCTTTGAATAGTTGAAAAGAGTTACCAATGCAGCTGAGAATGTTTGAAAAAAAGAGAACGGAAAGGACATGCGCGGCCAGAAGGCGCGCGCTGGCGCGCACGGCGCTGATCGCCGCCGCGCTCCTGCTGGTTATGTTCTCGGCTTCCTTCGGGGCCGGCTTCGGCGGCCTCGGCGGACAGGCCGCGGCCGCTTCGACGGATTACACGACCGGCAGCTACGACATCAGAACGACGGTCGACGAAGACCACACGATGCATGTCAGCGAAACGATCAAAGTCGATTTCGGAACCAGCCCGCACCACGGCATCTACCGCTATATTCCGTATACGGAGCGGCAGTACAAGGTCGTTGTGAAGGATACGGGCCGTGACAATTACGATACGGAGACCACGTCCGAGAGCGGCGTCGACTTTCTCGTCGTCAGGATCGGTGATGAAGACGAGACCATCACCGGAAAGCATACTTATCGGATCCGTTACGAGCTGATCTGCTACGAAGATGAGCACGCCGATTACGACCTGCTCTCTTATAATTTGTTCCCGACGGGATGGGAAACATCGGTCGGGCACGTCAGGAGCACACTGACACTGCCGAAGGACATCGACTGGGACAGGCTGGAATTCCACGGCGGTGCCCAGGGCTCCACGGGCGCTCTGCCGAGCTTCTTCTCCTCGAGCGTGAACGCGGACACCCGCACCATCACTCTGACCGGCTCTCATGTACCGGCGGAGACCGGGGCCACGGTGGCGGCGAAACTGCCGCAGGGCTACTGGGTGGATCCCCCCAGCCGCAGCGGCGCCGGAGTCGTGCTCCTGGTACTGATGATTCTGCTGCCGGTGATCACGCTGCTGCTGTGGTTCTTCTTCGGCAGGGATCCCCGGATCGTGCAGACGGTTGAATTCAATCCGCCGGAGGGCATCACGCCCTGCGAAGTCGGCTATATCATCGACGGCAGTGTCGATGACAGGGATGTCGTCTCGATGCTGATGTACTACGCCAATCAAGGATACATCTCCATCGAGGAAGAGGATCCGAATCCCGACAGCGGGAAGAAAAAGAAGAAGACACAGCTGTTCGCCGTCAAGGAAAAGGAAATCGGCGAGAATGAATCCGAGTACAGCCGGTACCTCTTTCAAAAGCTGTTCCGCAAGGGCGACCGCGTCGATCTGCAGCATCTGCCGAAGGGATTCGGCGACGATATGCTGGAGACCAAGAACAAAGTCAAGGCCCATTTCAGCGAGCCGGAGTATGCGGTGTACGACGGCAGATCGAAGGTCTGCCGCGGGCTGTCCTACATTCTGGTGATCGTCCTCACCTGCGGCGCCCTGGCGCTCGGTGCATACTATAACTATACAACGTGGGAGTGGCTGATCGGCATCGTCGCGGTGGCACTGATCATCTTCGGCCTGGTCAAACTGAACAAGGCCTTTGATCGGGTCTCGGGCAGCAGCAGGAAGCGAACGACCTCACGGGTCATCGCCGGTGTTCTGTTTACCGCAGCCGGTGCGCTGATCGCGATGGCGTGCATCGGCAGCTGGCTGGATTCCGCCGCGATGGGAGCGCTGTATCTCGCCGCCGTGGCGGTGATGATCGTATTCTCGATCCTGATGCGGGCGCGAACCAAACGAGGCGCCGAAATGATGGGCAGGATCCTCGGCTTCAAGAACTTTATCAAGACGGCCGAGTACGATCGCCTGAAGATGCTCTCCGACGAAAATCCCGAGTACTTCTTCAACGTCCTGCCGTACGCCTACGTTTTCGGCATAGACAAAACCTGGGCGAAAAAGTTTGACAAGATCAGGATCCCCCGGCCGAGCTGGTACAACGGCAGCTACGACCGCGGCATGGGCATGACCTATACGGCGCTCTGGTACACGTCGATGCTGGCCAGCTGCACACAGGGCATGGCCAGTGAAATTCATCGCGCCGCGGCAGCCAATGCGGCCGGTGCGATCGCCGACGCCGCCGGAGGCGGCTTCTCCGGCGGCGTGTCCGGCGGCGGCTTCGGCGGCGGCGGCGGCGGAGCCTGGTAAGTCCGATCGGGTGTCGGACGCGGCGCACCGGGCGGGGGTCCGGAAGGGGGCCGCAGGCGGACGCTGCGGACGGGCGCAGAGAACAGTTACCAATACTGCTGAATAGTTAATGTGTAATAATATCATTCAATAATTATCGTTCAATAGCTGTATCTGGAGCAGAAGCCGATCTCTGTCAAGGATAAATTCAGAGGGGTTGACGAGAATCAAAATCCCGTCTACTAGTCGGAGGGGAATCTGCTCGGTCTGAACTTTGTCCTCACCGATGATGACGACAACGAACTGTATCGGATCAAAAAGAAGGTTGTGTCAGTGACACCGGAATTTCGGATTCTGCAGGGCAGGAAAAAGATCGGTTCGCTGAAAAAGAAAATCACCCTGACGAAGCCGGAAGTGGTCGGCAAGGTCAACAAGCGCAGCATTCACATCGGCGGCAGCCTGCAGGGCTGCAGCTTTACCATCACGGCGGATGACGAACCCATCGCCAACGTCGATGCCGAAACGCTGCTCTGGGGTGATACCTGCGCCATCGAAATCATTAAGCCCGAGGACGAACAGCTGATAGTGGCGCTGGCAATCCTCTGCGACAACATCGTCAAGCAGAGCAGCGGCCTGATCGGCGATGTCGTCGGCCCGGTCAAAAGCTGATCATAAGAAAGCAGCGGGAGCGGGTGAACACGGATCGTGCGCCGTGCTGCGGCACCGGCGTACGCAAATAATCGGTAACATATTTATTGACAACCTCATTGCGAGCCGCCCCGACCATCCGGAACACTGCCAAACCGGCGCTGAACCGGATAATAAGCCAGCCCCATTGCGTTTCTGCAATGATGGTTCCTCTTTTTTTCAAACATGGCGAAGGGGGCGTTCCGCTGCGGCGGAGCGCTCCTTTCACATCACGGCGGAAGGAGGAAGGCGCGTCGTTTGGGGTAACTCTGACAGGAGATTTGAAAGTGTTTTCGGGGGTCTGCGAAGAGCCTGTCAAAAGTCTCGCGGAAGAACTGACAATAAGTTCCGCAAAGAGATTTCAAGAAGTCCCCGCAGCGTCTTGACACGGAATTTTCTGCGTTGTAAAATAAAACGAATATGTGGGGGAAGTCTATGACTGAGCAGGACATGCAGACTTTCGCCGGACATGACCGTCAAAGTGAATGACGGGATAAAGACAAGGAAAAAGGACGAATAAGAAAGCACCAAAGGAGTATGGAATGCGAAAATTTCATCACATTGCAGCGGCTGTCCTATTGTCTTTCACTGTAGGAGGCAGCATGATGTTTACCACCGGGCAGGGCCTGGCGGCGGAACAGAATGACAGTCAGGACAGCGTGAATCAGGAGACAGCGGCGGAATCGATGCTGTCGCCGACATCCGCGCAGGCCGGTACAGGTCTGGACAGTTCGGTCACGGCGCCGTCCACACTGCTGACAGCCGGAAGCAATGTAAAGAAAGAAAGTAAGAAGAAAGACAAGGCGGACGAAAACCGCAAAGCCGGCACCGAATCCATCGATACTCTGGTTCAGAAAAACAGAGAAGAGACGACAGCGGTGACGAAGAAAGAAAAGGCCGAAGAAGCCATCGAGGAAAGTACGGTAAAGCCGTACACTTATTACAACTACCGCAAGGACAACGATGTTACCTTCGGACAGACTGCCTGGGATGAGAAAGTCAGCAAGGACCAGGAAGAGCACATCAGTGCGGTAAAGGATGCCTGCGAGAAAAAGCAGAAAAAGCTGGAGAAAAAAATCGCACTGCAGGAAGCGGCACAGAAAAAGGCCGATGCGAAGAGAAAGAAGGAACTGGCGGAGCAGGAACAGATGATGGAGAATGCACTCGCCGGCAATTCCGAAATCGATGATTACCAGCGTGCCTACACCAAGCGTCAGTATGAAAGAGTTCTCAAGAACGCGGCGACCGGAAAGTGGAAAAAACTCGGCAAGCGCCGCTGGACATCCTACTGCCCGGGCTGCAACACGCCGGCGAACAGCTATGCTTCCTCTTCCGGGATCCGTCTGTTTGAAGGCTGTGTCGCGGATGCCAGTCTGCCCCTCGGCACGATCATCAAGATGAAGGGCAAAATTTATATTGTGACCGATCGCTGCGGTACGGATGCCGTCGACATCTTCCACGATACGCCGAACGGCTGCCGCTGCAACTCCATCGGTTCCGGCCATGCCGACGTCTATGTCCTGCTGCAGGCGGGTCAGAAGCTGCCGCACGAAAAGGGCATTTCCGACAAGGCCAAGAAGAACAAGAAACACCACAAAAAGCATAAAAAGCACAGCAGCACGAACAAGAAGCGTGACCGTTCGCAGCAGACCGACAAGAAGAAACCGGATCACAGCAAAGACAGCAATTCCGGCAAGGATAAGAATAAAGACAAGGATAAGGACAAGAACAAGGATCAGAATACCGACGATTCATCGGGCGGCAAGACGGAAGATCCGTCGCAGTCGGCCGAACAGAAGGATGGAACGGTGCAGCAGGAGGATCAGAACAGCACCACGCCGACAACGAAAAAATTGGCGCCGGATCAGGGCGGCTCATCACAGAGCGCCGGCAACTGACGGCGGCAGTGCGTGTGCTGCGTCGCCGTACAGCGCTCGGCACGCGCAGCAATCGGTGTGCTGCGGCACAGTGCTAAGCGATTGCTGTGCTGCGGCAAAGTGATCGACGCGCCGCGGCGAAGCAGTAAACGGAATATGATCGACAGGCAGATGCAGCGGCTCTGCCTGCCGCGCCGAAAGGGAGACGGACTGTCTCCCTCTTTCTGTGCCCGAAAAGCATGGACGACGGCGGTCAGCCGCGGCAGGGACGCTGCCCCGCGGGCCGTCCTTCGCTCCACGAACGGTGTAGATATATATGTATTGAATGCAAAATATTATCAAATATAGTTATATTATGTTTATCAATACAAATTTAGGTATAATGTATATGGTTTCCTGAAGCTAGTGCAGGAGATCAAATGTTACTGAATCTTTCAATATAAGGAGGGAAGCCGAATTCCACATCAATAAGTTCAAGGTCGAACTGCCGACGCTGGAGGATCTCACCTGTACCGGTCAACCGCAGACGGCCGGCGTGCCGGAAAGCACCTACTATCATGTGGCGGACAACCCGGCACACACCGATGCCGGCACCTGCGAGGCAGAACTCACTCTGGCCGATCCTTCCCGCACGGAGTGGGCGGACGGCACGACGACCGAGACGAACACCATATCCTATCGGATCGTTCAGGCGACCAATGAATGGACACAGCAGCTGACGGCGGAGAGCAAAGACTACGACGGCAATCCGGCCAATGTCTCTGCCGCGGCCAGGTTCGGTACAGTGATCTATCATTACTACGACAGCGACATGCAGTCGCTGGCTGAGGCTCCGACCGCAGCCGGCAAGTACTTTGTCAGGGCAGCCGTCGAGGGGACCGAGAATTGCACCGGTCTGGAATCCGGCTGCAAAGCCTTCACGATCGGGAAAATCACGGTTGAAATTCCGGATTACGAGAAGGTCTTCCGCTATGACGGTACCGTTCGGCACCCGGATCTCACGGATACAGATGCGTATACCGTGGAGATGCCGGACAGCATCAATCCGGATCTCTATGATGCGACGCTGAAACTGAAGGACCCCGCCACGCACACGTGGACCAAGGTCAGCGGTGTCAGCGGCTATGAACTCAACTTTGCGAAGTGCCCCAACACGCGAAAAGTGATCAAGACCACGACTGCGACCAGCTTTGTCAAGACAGGCCTGAAGAAGGGCAGCGAGTACAAGTATCAGGTACGCGCGTACAAAAAAGTCAGCGGCAAGAAGGATTACGTCGCGACCAGTCCGCTGGTGCACGCGATTGCGGGCGGAAGCAGCAGCAAGTATACGGATGCCGAATCGATCAAGGTATCACCGACGAGCATGACCCTGTCTACGGGTACTCGCAAGACGCTCCGGGTGAAGATCACCAGGAGAGCTGCGAAGAAGCGTTATCTGGTTCTGGCGCACAACATCTACGCCCGCTTCCGGAGTTCTGACAGAAGCGTTGCCGAAGTCAGTGCTTCCGGTAAGATCACCGCGAAGAAAGCAGGCACCTGCAGGATCTACACCTACACGATCAACGGCCTCTATGCCGTAACAAAGGTTACGGTGAAATAGCCGCCGCAGGACAATAAAATCCGAACATGCAGAGACATGATGATTTTTCGGGAGAGCCTTACGGCTCTCCTGTTTTTTCATGCGGTTTTTATATGTGGAAACTGCCTCCGCTGAATGCTCCGCCGAACCGAAAATCTTTTCTTTTCTTCCCTTTTTCCGGTCATTTCCATTCACAAGAGGCCGGTTCTCTGCTATGGTAGAAGTATGTACCGGGAAAGGAGAGCATCATGACAGTACAATTCATCGACGCGGCGGCGGCGGCGAAGAAGATCGACAGCGGCATTACAGTGGCGGTCGGAGGTTTCAGCGGCTTCGGCCTGCCCGAGGATATTCTCTGTGAACTCGAGGACCGTTACGGCAGGGAGCAGCAGCCGCGGGGCCTGCAGGTCGTCACCGTGGCGGGTCTCAACGGCGACGGAAAGGACCGCGGCATCAACCACTTTGCCCATGAGGGACTGGTGGGCCGCTTTTTCAGCAGCAACCTCAGCCTGGCGCCGAAGATGCGCCCGCTGGTGCGGGACAACGCCTTCCCCGCCTATATGATACCGCAGGGCGTGATGTCGCACATGATGCGGGCCATCGCCGCGCATCGCCCCGGCGTCATCTCCGCCGTCGGCCTGCACACCTACGTCGATCCGCGCCTCGAGGGCGGCCGCATGAACGAGGCGGCGGTGCGCGAAAACCGGGCGGTCGTCGATCTGATCGAACTGCGCGGCGAAGAGTATCTCTTTTATCCGTCCTTTCCGATCGACATCGCGCTGGTCAAGGGAACGCGGGCCGACGCGCGCGGCAATATCTCCATCGAAAAGGAAGCGATCCACATCGAGCAGCTGGAAATGGCGGAAGCGGCTCACAACTCCGGCGGCATTGTCATGGTGCAGGTGGACAAAGTGGTGTCGGCCGGGGAAATTCACCCGCAGCAGGTGACGATTCCCGGCTCGCTGGTCGACTACGTCATCGAGGGCCGGCCCGAAAACAGCCGCCAGTACTATGACGGCGACTGCCATACCATCGATTCCTGGTGCGGCGATGAAACCGTGCCCCTCGAGACCATCGAACCGCTGCCGTTTGATTACCGCAAGGTCATTTCCCGGCGGGCGGCGATGGAAGTCGCCGAGGAGGACTTCATCAATCTCGGCATCGGCATTCCGACGGGCATCGCCGATATCCTCAACGAAGAGGGGCTGATCGACAGGATCACGATTTCCACCGAATCCGGCGTCATCGGCGGCGTCGCGGCGCAGGGCATTACGATCGGCGCCGCCTACAATCCCGAGGCCATCATCAAGCAGCCGGACATCTTCGATCTCTACGACGGCGGCGGCATCGACTTTACCGGGCTCGGCGCGGCGGAGATCGACCGTGCCGGCAACGTCAATTCATCGCGCTTTGCCGGCCGCGCGGTCGGCCCGGGCGGTTTCATCAATATCAGCCAGGGCGCGCGCAACGTCTGCTTCCTTGGCACGTTTACCTCCGGGCATCCGGATATCCGCATCGAGGACGGACGGCTGCGCATCGAACAGGAGGGCCGCTACCGGAAATTCATGGAACAGGTGGAGCAGATCACGTTCGCGGCAAAGTATTCGCTGCTGAAGGGACACCAGCGGGTGCTCTACATCACCGAGCGGGCGGTGTTCGAGCTGACCGGCCGGGGCCTGACACTGACGGAGATCGCGCCGGGCATGGATCTTGAACGCGATATTTTCGGCGCGATGGACTGCCGGCCGGCCGTCTCCGATGATCTGAAAACGATGGATGAACGGCTGTTCCGGCCGGAGCCGATGGGGCTGCGGCTGAAACCGGTCAGAAAGAGAGAAAAGTAATGGCAGAGAAAGAAAAAGCGGTCAGCATTCCGATGCGGGTCGGCGACGCCGGGCATTTTGCCAAGACCGTCAGCGAAGCCGATGTCTATCTCTTTGCGGGCATCTCCGGCGACACCAACCGCGCGCATCTGAATGAGGAATACATGAAGCGGACACCGGCCGGACACCGCGTTGCGCACGGCGCGCTGACGCTGTCGATCGCCAGCGCGGCGCAGACCGATCTGCTCAACCGGCGCATGGACGAACTGGAAGCGGCCGGTCTCAGCTATCTCTCCGTCGGCTACGATCACGTGCGCTTTCTGGCGCCGGTGTACTTCGGCGACACGCTGACGGCGACCTGCGAGGTCGTGGAGATCGACGCGGCGCGCAGCCGTACGATCGAGGAACTGACGGCCTTCAATCAGGACGGGGTGCAGGTGCTGGCGGCGCGGCACATCCATCATTACGGCCGCAAAGAATGAGCGGCGGCGGCGGCTCTCGGGCTGCCGCTTTTTTGCCGCCGCGGCTGCGGCTGCCGCGCCGCTGTATCGGGTATCGGCCGAACGGAACGAATCGCAGCGGGGAAAGCGGTTTGCTGCGGGAACGCTGCCCGCGGCCGGAGGAAGCGGATCGCAGCGGAAAAAAGCGGCCGGCTGCGGGAACGCTGCCCGCGGCGAAGAGACTCTGCGCACTGCCGGGAGAGACAAACTGCCCCCGGAGAGGAAAAATGCTCTGCAGAGAAGAAAAAATTGCCCGCCGCCTATTGATGTATATTAGTAATGGTGTATAATTATTCAGAAAGCTGCGCCGCGGGGACGCGGCCGCGTAATACCGGAGAACACCGCGATCAGGGGATCGCTTAAGGAGGAGACCTATATGGCAAACGATGCGAGCACGGCATATTTCAACAATACCAATACCCGGGCCTGGCTGATCCTGGCGGACGGAACGGAGTTCAAGGGCTGGAGCCTCGGGGTGCCGGGCACCACGATCGGCGAGGTGGTCTTTACGACCGGGATGACCGGCTACCAGGAGACGCTGACCGATCCCAGCTATTACGGACAGATCGTTACCCAGACCTTTCCGCTGATCGGCAATTACGGGCTCAACGCCTTCGATCCGGAATCGTCCCGCGTCTGGCTGTCCGGCTACATCATCCGCGAGTGGTGCTTTGAGCCGTCCAACTTTCGCAGCAAGACCGATCTCGGCGCCTATCTCGAGCAGCAGCACATCGTCGGCATCTACGATATCGATACCCGCGCCCTGACGCGCCGCATCCGCGAGAGCGGCGTCATGAACGGCGCGATCACGACCGAGTACCCGAAGGACAAGGAAGCGCTGCTGGAAAAGATCCGCGCCTTCCGCATCGAAGAGGCCGTGCAGCACGTCTCCCTGAAGCAGGAGGAGCTGTACGCGGTCGACAACCCGATCGCCCGCGTCGTGCTGATGGACTTCGGCTACAAGAGCAACATTCTGCGCAGCCTCAACCAGCGCGGCTGCGACGTCGTCGTGGTGCCGTGGGATACGCCGCCCGAGGAGATCATCCGGCGCCGCCCGGACGGGCTGATGCTTTCCAACGGGCCCGGCGATCCGGAGGATAATCCGCAGCTGATCGCCAATCTGCGCACGCTGCTGCAGACCGATATCCCGATCCTCGGCATCTGTCTCGGCCACCAGCTGATGGCGCTGGCCAGCGGCGGCCGCACGGCCAAGCTCAAATACGGTCACCGCGGCGCCAACCAGCCGGTCAAGGACGTCGATCTCGACCGTGTCTTCGTCACCAGCCAGAACCACGGCTACGCGGTCGTCAGCGAATCGATCACCGCGGACATCGGCCGGGTCAGCCACTACAACGTCAACGACGGCAGCTGCGAGGGCATTGTCTACAGCCGGCCGAACACCTTCACCGTGCAGTTTCACCCGGAGGCGGCGGCGGGACCGCAGGATACGCAGTATCTGTTCGACCGCTTCATCGCTAACATGACAGGAGGAAAACAATAATGGCTCTGCGCAAGGATATACACAAAGTACTGGTCATCGGCTCCGGCCCCATCGTCATCGGGCAGGCGGCGGAATTTGACTACGCGGGGACGCAGGTCTGCCGCACGCTGCGCGAAGAGGGCCTCGAGGTGGTGCTGGTCAACTCCAACCCGGCCACCATCATGACCGACAAGACGATGGCCGACCGCGTCTACATCGAGCCGCTGACGCTGGACGTGCTGAAGAAAATCATCCTCATTGAAAAGCCGGACAGCATTCTCTCGACGCTGGGCGGTCAGATGGGCCTGACGCTGTCGATGCAGCTGGCCAAAGAGGGCTTTCTCGACGCCCACAACGTCAAGCTGCTGGGCGCCGACCCGGAGACGATCGACAAGGCGGAGGACCGTCAGATGTTCAAGGACATGCTGATCTCGATCGGCGAACCGGTGATCGAATCCAAAGTCGTCAACCGCGTCGAGGACGCCCTCGACTATGCGGAGGAGATCGGCTACCCGGTCGTCGTGCGGCCGGCTTTCACCCTCGGCGGCACCGGCGGCGGCATCGTCGAGAATCCGCACGATCTGAAGATCATCGCCGGTGAGGGACTGCGCCTGTCGCCGATCACGCAGGTCTTGATCGAGCGCTGTGTCTCGGGCTGGAAGGAGATCGAGTTCGAAGTCATCCGCGATGCCAAGAACAACTGCATCACCGTCTGCTCGATGGAAAACCTCGACCCGGTCGGCGTGCACACCGGTGATTCGATCGTCATCGCCCCGGCGGTGACGCTGGCCGACAAGGAATACCAGATGCTGCGCTCGGCGAGCATCAAGATCATCCAGGAACTGGGCGTCGAGGGCGGCTGCAACTGCCAGTTCGCGCTCAACCCCGACAGCTTTGAATACGCGGTCATCGAGGTCAATCCGCGCGTGTCGCGCTCTTCGGCGCTGGCTTCCAAGGCCACCGGCTACCCGATCGCCAAGATCGCCAGCCGCATCGCCGTCGGCTACACGCTCGACGAGATCAAGAACGCGATCACCGGCAACACCTACGCCTGCTTTGAACCGGCACTCGACTACGTCGTCGTCAAGTTCCCCAAGTGGCCGTTCGACAAATTTGTCTACGCGCAGCGGACGCTCGGCACGCAGATGAAAGCCACCGGCGAGGTGATGGCGATCGGCAGCTTCTTCGAGCAGGCGCTGATGAAAGCGGTGCGCTCGATCGAGCTGGGACTGGATACGCTGAACTTAAAGAAGCTGAAGAACAAATCGACGCTGGAAATCGAAGAACTGCTGCACAACTGCGACGACGAGCGCATCTTCGTCATCTACGAAGCGTTCAAGCGCGGCGTGCCGCTGGAGAATATTTACCGAATCACCAAAATCGACCGCTGGTTCCTCTCCAAGATCAATAATCTGGTGTTCATGGAACGCTATCTGGCCAGCGGCCGGCTCAGCGAACAGAAGTACAAGGACGCCAAGGATCTCGGCTTCCTCGATGAAACGATCCGCCGCCTCAGCGGCCAGGAACTGCCGCCGCGGGAGCCCGAGGTCTACAAGATGGTCGATACCTGCGCGGCCGAGTTCGCCGCCGAGACGCCGTATTTCTACGGCACGTTTGACGCCGAAAATGAGGCGCGCGAGTTCATCGACGAACACGACAGCGGCAAAAAGAAGATCATGGTCTTCGGCTCCGGCCCGATCCGCATCGGCCAGGGCATCGAGTTCGACTACTGCTCGGTGCACTGCATCCACGCGATCCGCGACGAGGGCTACGAGGCCGTCATCGTCAACAACAACCCCGAGACGGTCAGCACCGACTTCGACATCTCCGACCGCCTCTACTTTGAACCGCTGATGCCCGAAGACGTCGACGGCATCATCGACACCGAAAAACCGGACGGCGTCATCGTCCAGTTCGGCGGTCAGACCGCGATCAAGCTGATCGACTACCTGACCGAAAAGGGCGTCAACATCCTCGGCACCAGCGCCGACAACATCGACAAGGCCGAGGACCGCGAGCGCTTTGACAAGGTGCTCGCCGAATGCGGCATTCCGCGCGCCGAGGGGCGCACGGCGTTCGACACCGAGACGGCGGTGGCGGAAGCCGAGGAGCTCGGCTATCCGGTGCTGCTGCGGCCGTCCTACGTGCTCGGCGGGCAGAACATGATCATCGCCTACAACAAGGACGATGTGGTTGAGTACATGGGCATCATCACCAGCCGCGGCAAACTGCGCAGCCCGGTGCTGATCGACAAGTACCTCGAGGGCACCGAGATCGAGATCGACGCTGTCTGTGACGGCACCGACTTCCTGATCCCCGGCATCATGGAGCACATTGAGCGCGCCGGCGTGCACTCCGGCGATTCGATTTCCGTCTATCCGCCGCAGAGTCTGCCCGACGAGGTCATCGAGCAGATCATCGACTACACCGGCAAGCTGGCCCGGGCGCTCAATGTCATCGGCATGATCAACATCCAGTACGTCTGGTATGAGAACACGCTCTACGTCATCGAGGTCAATCCGCGCTCCTCGCGCACGGTGCCGTACATCAGCAAGGTCACCAATGTGCCGATCGTGCAGCTGGCGACGCGCATTCTCCTCGGCCATTCGCTGAAGGAGCAGGGCTATGCGCCGGGTCTGGTGCCGAGCGGCGACTATGTCGCCGTCAAGGTGCCGGTCTTCAGCTTTTCCAAGCTGACCGACGCCGACAGCCAGCTGGGACCGGAGATGAAGTCGACCGGCGAGGTCCTCGGCATCGACCGCGACTTTGAATCGGCGCTCTACAAGGGACTGCTCGGGGCCGGCTACGGTCTCAACAAGGTCGGCGATTCCGTGCTGATCACGGTCAAGGACGCCGACAAGCCGGACGTTGTCGATGTGGCGCGCAAATTCCGGCGCTTCGGCTACCGCATCATGGCCACCGACGGCACCTGCCGCTATCTCAACGAACACGGCGTGAAGGCCGAGCGGCTCAATAAATTCGACGAACCGGAACCGAACACCAATACCATCTTCGATACCGGCGCGATCGACTTCGTCGTCTCGACGTCCAAGGTGGGCCGCAACCCGGCGATCCAGTCTGTGCAGATGCGCCGCAAGGCGCTCGAACGCGGCATCGTCACGCTGACGTCGGTGGACACCGCGGAAGCGCTGGTCAACTGCCTGCTGTCCGGCAAGGATCTCGACCACGTCAATATGGTGGATATCTGCCGCATCTGAGGCGGCCCTGCGTCATGCGAGCCGCTTTCGCGGGCCGTTTCACCGCCCGGCGGAGCGCTGCCTCATTTGGGGCGGCCGGCCGATCCGCAGACTATTGCACATGAATCTCGCAGGCGCCGCGGGAATCGCCCGCGGCGCCCGCAGAACATTAAGATGAGGAGAACAGACTATGGCTGTGAATTTAAAGGGACGGAGCTTTCTGACGCTGATGGATTTTTCCCGCGAGGAGATTCGCTATCTGCTCGATCTGGCGCACGATCTCAAGCGGAAGAAGCGCGCCGGCATCCGCGGCGAGCTGCTGGCCGGCAAGAACATCGTGCTGCTCTTTGACAAGACTTCGACGCGCACGCGCTGCTCGTTCGAGGTCGCCTGCCACGACGAGGGCGGGCATGTCACCTATCTCGACAAGGGCAGCTCGCAGGTCGGCAAAAAGGAATCGATTGCCGACTCCGCCAAAGTGCTGGGCCGCTTCTTTGACGGCATCGAATATCGCGGCTATGATCAGGAGCTGGTCGAGGAACTGGCCCGCTGCGCCGGCGTACCGGTCTGGAACGGCCTCACCGATGTCGACCATCCGACGCAGATCCTGGCCGACATGCTGACCATCGAGGAGCACGTTGCCAAGCCGCTGTCAAAGTGCAAGGTCGTCTTCGTCGGCGACGTGCGCAACAACATGAGCTACGCCTGGATGTACGGCTGCGCCAAGATGGGGATGACCTTCGTCGCCTACGGACCGGAGAGTCTGGTCGCGGAGGTGGATCAGCAGGTGCTGGCACGGGCCAGGGAGACGGCCGCCGCCTCCGGCGCTGTCATCGAGGTGTCCTCCGATCCTGCCTGTCTGCGGGGGGCCGACGTACTCTACACCGACATCTGGGCAAGCATGGGCGAAGAGGATCAGATCCCGGCACGGGTCAAGCTGCTGACGCCCTACAAGGTGACGGAGGAAATGCTCGCGACCACCGGCAACGAGGACGTGATCTTTCTCCACTGCCTGCCGTCGTTTCACGATTTCAATACCGAGATGGCCCGCACCCAGAAAGAACTCGGCTTCGACATCCGCGAGGTCACCGATGCGGTCTTCCTCGGTCCCCATTCGCGGGTATTTGACGAAGCGGAAAACCGCATGCATTCGATCAAGGCCGTGATCGTCGCCACCATTGCCTGAACGCCGCGGGCAGAGAAACATCGCTGCGCGGCCGCCGTTTTCGGTGGTTTTTCCGGCTGTCTCCGGTCGGATGCACCCATCCTCTTTTTGTTTGCTTTTTTTCTGCTTGCGTGATAAAATACTGATACTCACGCGAAAAAGAAAGGATTCAAAGGGAAAACCGTATGGAAGTTGAATTGAAGTATACGGTCGACAGCCGCAAGACAGCCGATCGTATCTGGAACGATCCCCAGCTGAAGGAGCTGGAGGAAGACGATTCCAGGAGCAGCAATGACTTTCGGGGTACATATTACGATACCGAGGATTATGACCTCTTTCGTCATGATATCGCCTACCGTCTCCGCACGGAAGGCAACAAACTGGTGGCTTCCCTGAAGTGGAACGGCAAGAACACCGGGCCGCTGCACAAGCGGGAGGAACTGAATATCACCCTGGGCGATGCCCGCCAGCCGAAGGATCCCGATCCGTCGGTCTTTTGCGAAAGCGAAGAAGGCGGTGAACTGCTGGAGCTGGTCGGCGATAAAAAACTGATCGAGATGATTCAGGTCAATGTTCTGCGTCGTTCATTCCGGGTAGATATCGGAGAGAGCATCGTCGAACTGTCTCTCGATGACGGTGAAATTCTCGCCGGCGGCGGCAGCGATCCGGTCTGCGAGCTGGAGCTCGAGCTCTACAGCGGCAGCGAGGAGGATCTCGTGCAGCTGGGCGAGGAACTGCAGGAACGCTACCGGCTGACACCCGGGCGCGTCAGCAAATTCGTCCGCGGGCTGAAGCTGCTGGGCGTGCATTAGACCGGAACGCGGCAATGCCGCCCCGGACGCATCCGTACGATTACCGACAGGAGGAATAAAATAAATGAAAGCAACACTCATATCCAAGGAAAACAACGAAGCGAAACTGACCATGGACTTTACCGCCGAGGAACTGGAACAGGCGATCGCGGCGGCGTACCGCGCCCGCAAGGATCAGTTCACCGTCAACGGCTTCCGCAAGGGCAAGGCTCCGCGCAGCATCATCGAGAAGAGATACGGCGAGAACATCTTTGTCGATGACGCGGTGCAGGATCTGCTCAACCGCGAATATCCGAAGGCACTGGAAGAGCTGGAGCTCGACGTGATCGACTCGCCCAAGGTGGACTTTGATCACGTCGCCAAGGGCGAGGATTTTACCGCCACGGTTCAGGTCGCCGTCTATCCCGAATTTGAAGTCAAGGATTACAAGGGTGTGGAGATCGAAAAAATCGATGACACCTGCACCGAGGAAGATGTCGACAAGGAGATGGAAAAGCTGCGCAAGCGCAGCGCCCGCATGGTCGAGGTGGACCGCCCCGCGGAAAAGGGCGACATGGTGCTGCTCGATTATGTCGGCTCGATCGACGGTGAGGAATTCGACGGCGGCAAGTCGGAGAATTTCCCGCTCAAGCTCGGCTCGGACAGCTTCATCCCCGGCTTTGAGGATCAGCTGATCGGCGTCAGCAGGGGCGAGGACAAGGACGTCGTTGTCAGCTTCCCCGAAGATTACCACGCCGAGAACCTGGCCGGCAAAGAGGCGCTCTTCAAGTGCACCGTGCACGAAGTCAAGGAAGAGCAGCTGCCGGATCTCGACGATGAATTCGCCAAGGATACCAGTGAATTCGATACCATTGAGGAACTGCGCGAGAACACCAAAGATCAACTGGTAAAATCGAAGAAATCCAAGGCGGAAAACGAAATGAAGGACAAGGCCCTGGGCAAGGTCTATGAGGCCAACGACATCGACATTCCCGAGGTGATGGTCAACGATGAGATCACCAGCATGATGAACGAATTCGACCAGCAGCTGCATCAGCAGGGCATGTCCCTCGATCAGTATCTGGAATACAACGGCAAGGATCGCGCCGCCATGCGCGAGGAGATCCGCGACGACGCCTATCGGCGGGTGAAGACGAGAATGATCGTCAGCGCCATCGTCGATGCCGAAAACGTCGAAGCGACCGAGGAAGAAATCGAAAAGCAGATGGAACTGCTGTCGATCCAGTACAGCATCGAGCTGGACAAAGTCAAGGAGCTGATCGGCAATCAGAATCTCGGCTATCTCGAGCGCGACATCAAGATGCGCAAGGCCGTCGATCTGATCTACGACAACGCGGTGATCAAATAGGTGATCAATGGTGCCTGCGGTCGAACGGGAGCGCCTCCCGGGGCGCTTGCGGCATCGCACAGCGCAGGCGGCTGCCGCATCGCACGCCGGCGGGCACCGGCGCATCGGCAAACAACTATCACTGATTAGAGAAAGGAAGTACTTTATGGCACTGGTTCCGATGGTACTGGAACAGACCAGCAGGGGGGAGCGCAGCTATGACCTGTATTCCCGGCTGCTGAAGGATCGGATCATCTTTATCGGTGAGGAAATCACGGATGCCCTCGCCAGCCTGGTGGTCGGTGAACTGCTGTTTCTGGAAGCGGAAGACGCCGAAAAGGATATCAACGTATATATCAACAGCCCCGGCGGCAGCGTCACGGCCGGCATGGCGATCTTTGACACCATGAACTACATCAAGCCGGACGTTTCGACGATCTGCGTCGGCATGGCGGCCAGCATGGGAGCATTCCTCCTCACCGCCGGCGAAAAGGGCAAGCGCTATGCGCTGCCGAACGCCACGGTGATGATTCATCAGCCGCTCGGCGGAGCGCAGGGGCAGGCGACGGATATCATGATCCACGCCGAGGAAATCGTCCGCATCCGGAAGAATCTGAACCGCATTCTCAGCGAACGCACCGGACAGCCACTCGAGGTGATCGAGCGCGACACCGAGCGTGATAACTTTATGACCGCGCAGGCGGCCGCCGAATACGGACTCATCGATAAAGTCATGGAATCGCGATAAGAAGGAAAAGAGGCGACAGATATGTCCAAATACGATGACAACAATGAAATAAAATGCTCGTTCTGCGGCAGACCGCAGAGTCAGGTCAAACGTCTGATCGCCGGACCGGATGTCTTCATCTGCAACGAATGCGTCGAACTCTGCCAGGACATCATTGCCGAAGGCATGCCGGATCAGGCTGAGCCGGCGATCGGCACCGAAAACGGCCGGCTGCCGACGCCGAAGGAGATTTCCGCCAAGCTCTCGGAATATGTCATCGGTCAGGAGGATGCCAAGAAGGTCCTCTCCGTGGCGGTCTACAACCATTACAAGCGCATCGGCCGCATCGGACGCAAATCGGACGATGACGTCGAACTGCAGAAGACCAACATCGTCATGGCCGGACCGACCGGTTCCGGGAAGACCCTGCTGGCGCAGACCCTGGCGAAGATCCTCAACGTACCGTTTGCGATCGCCGACGCCACGGCGCTGACCGAGGCCGGCTATGTCGGCGAGGATGTCGAGAACATCCTCCTCAAGCTGATCCAGGCGGCGGACTACGATATTGAAAAAGCACAGCGCGGCATCATCTATGTCGACGAAATCGACAAGATCGCGCGCAAATCCGATAATCCCTCGATCACCCGCGACGTCAGCGGCGAGGGTGTCCAGCAGGCGCTGCTGAAGATTCTCGAAGGCACGGTTGCCAGCGTGCCGCCGCAGGGCGGCCGCAAGCACCCGCACCAGGAGTTCCTCCAGTTTGACACCACCAACGTGATGTTCATCTGCGGCGGCGCTTTCGACGGACTCGACAAGATCATCCAGCAGCGCATCGGCGAGAAGGTCATCGGCTTTAACTCCGAAATCGAAAAGACCGAGGACGAAATTGCCGACATCCTGAAGCTGGTGCAGCCCGAGGATCTGCTCAAGTACGGGCTGATTCCGGAATTCATCGGCCGTCTGCCGGCCATCGTCACGCTCGAGGAACTGAGCGAGGAGGCGATGGTGCGGATTCTCACCGAGCCCAGGAACGCGCTGGTCAAGCAGTATCAAAAGCTGTTTGAGATCGATAACGTCGAGCTGGAAATCGAGGACGACGCCGTACGCGCGATCGCCCGCAAGGCTCTGGAGCGCAAGACCGGCGCCCGGGGTCTGCGCGGCATCATGGAGAGCGTGATGACCGACATCATGTACGAGATCCCCTCGCGCGATGACGTCGAAAAATGCATACTGACCAGGGCTGTGATTGAGGAGGGTGTGGCCCCGACACTGGTGCTGAACGACACTCCCAAAATCGACAGCAGCGAACCTGCTTAAATGACCGGGGCGGCTCCTGCAGCCGCCCATGTTTATAGTCCGGATAATACTGAGAGAAGGAAAGGAGGCAGCCGCCATGACGAAAGTGACAGGGGTGGACAGGAATGACAAGGGGTGTCTGATTCTGCCGATGATCCCGCTGCGGGGTCTGACCGTCTTCCCGAACATGGTGCTCCATTTCGATATCGGTCGGGAAAAATCGATCAATGCGCTGGAAAAGGCGATGATCAAGAATCAGCATATCTTCCTCGCCACACAAAAAGATGAAAGTACCGATCTGCCGACGTTCGATGATTTCTATCACGTCGGCACCGTCGCCCGTATCAAGCAGATGCTCAAGCTGCCGGGCGATTCGATTCGCGTGCTGGTCGAGGGCATCGTCCGCGGCGAGATCGATGAAATGGTCATGGAGGTCCCGTATTTCAAGTGCACCGTGCGCGAAATCGAGGACGAGGAACCGGATCCGGTGCCGGCCCGCACCGAGGCGCTGATGCGCAGCGTGCTCTCGGGCTTTGACGAGTACCTGTCGATCAACCAGAAGATGGCTCCGGAAGTGCTGGCCACGGTAGCGACCGTCGAGGAACCGGGCCGCTTTGCCGATATGATCGCGTCGCACCTGGATGTCAAGACCGACGACAAGCAGCGCATCCTCGAGAGCTTTGACTGCGACGACCGGCTCGACACGATCAACCGCATCCTCTCGCGGGAAATCGAGATCCTCAACATCGAACAGGACATCAGCAGCAAGGTTAAATCGCAGATCAACCAGAACCAGCGCGAATACTATCTGCGCGAGCAGATGCGGGCCATCCAGGAGGAACTCGGCATCGACGAGGAAGTCGAGGATGAAATCCAGGAATGGAAAAAGCAGCTGGCAGAACTGAATCTGCCGGAGAAAACCGCCGAGAAGGTGGAAAAGGAAATCAACCGCATGGCCAAGATGCAGCCGGCTTCCGCGGAGAGCACGGTCGCGCGCACGTACATCGAGACGATTCTCTCGCTGCCGTGGAATATTTCCTCGGAGCAGGAGATCGATCTCGTCAAGGCGGAGAAGATCCTCAATGAGGATCACTACGGCCTCGATAAGGTCAAAGAGCGCGTGCTCGAATACCTCGCGGTGATCCAGCTGTCGCAGTCCATCAAGGGACCGATCCTCTGCCTCGTGGGGCCGCCGGGCACCGGCAAGACTTCGATCGTCAAGTCGGTGGCGCGGGCCATCGGCCGCAAATACGTGCGTATGTCGCTCGGCGGTGTGCGCGATGAAGCGGAGATCCGCGGTCACCGCCGCACCTACATCGGCGCCATTCCCGGACGGGTCATCAACTGCATCAAGGACGCCGGCACCAACAACCCGGTCTTCCTCTTTGACGAGGTCGACAAGCTGGGTGCCGATTTCAAGGGCGACCCCTCGTCGGCGCTGCTGGAAGTGCTGGATCCGGAGCAGAACAAGGAATTCACCGATCACTACCTCGAGGTGCCGTTTGACCTCTCGCGGGTGATGTTCGTGACCACGGCCAACACCATTGAGACCATCCCGGCGCCGCTGCTCGACCGCATGGAAGTGATCGAAGTGACCGGCTACACCGAAGAGGACAAGGTGCAGATCGCCAAGAACTTCCTGATCCCCAAGAAGGTCGCCGAGCACGGCCTGGAGAAAAAGAACGTCCGCATTCCGGAGCGCACGATCCGCGATATCATCAACTATTATACCCGCGAGTCGGGCGTCCGCAACCTCGAGCGCGAGATCGCCAACCTCTGCCGCAAGATCGCCCGCCGGACGGTCACCGAGCGCAACCGCGCGACGGCGGCCGGCGAAGATCCGCAGACGATCGATGAGGTCTATAAAATTCGCATCGCCGATCTCGAATCGTATCTCGGCAAGCGCCGCTTCCACTACGACAAGATCAAGGGGGAGACCGAGGTCGGTGTGACCACCGGCCTGGCCTGGACGATCGTCGGCGGCGATACGCTCTTCATCGAGACGGCAGCCATGCCGGGCTCCGGCAAGCTGCAGCTGACGGGACAGATGGGCGACGTGATGCAGGAATCGGCCCGTACCGCGGTCAGCTATATCCGCGAGATCGCCGACAGCCTCGGCATTGCGGAAAACTTTTACAAGGAAGAGGATATCCATATCCACATCCCCGAGGGCGCGGTGCCCAAGGACGGCCCGTCGGCCGGCGTGACGATGTGCATGGCGATGATCTCCACGCTGACCGGTCGGCCGGCGCACAAGGACGTGGCCATGACCGGCGAAATTACGCTGACCGGCAAGGTGCTGCCGGTCGGCGGCATCCGCGAAAAGATGCTGGCGGCGCATCGCGCCGGCATCAAGAAGGTGCTGCTGCCGGAGGAAAACCTCCGCGATCTCGATGAAATCCCCGAAAAGGTGCGGACGCAGATGACCTTCGTGCCGCTGAAGAGGGTGGAGGACGCCATCCCCGAGGTACTGACGGGGGAGGGCAAGCCGCCGCGGCGCCGGCGCCGGCGCAGAGCCGCCGCCGCACCGGCCGGGACCGACGGTGAGAGCGGCGCTGCGGAGAGCGCGCAGTGAAGATCCTGCAGGCGGAGCTGGCCGCCGTCGCGGTGCGCCGGGCGCAGTATCCGCCCGATGACCGCGCCGAGATCGCCTTTGCCGGCCGCTCCAACGTCGGCAAATCGTCGCTGCTGAATCTGCTGACCGGGCGGCGGCGTCTGGCGCATGTCAGCGGCAGTCCCGGCAAGACGCGGACGATCAACTTCTACGATGTCAGCTTTCGCGGCGGCAGCGGCGGCCCCGAAGAAGAGACGCATCGCTGCCGCATTGTCGATCTGCCGGGCTACGGCTACGCGAAGGTGTCCCGCAGCGTCAGCGACAGCTGGGGCGAAATGATGGACGAATACTTCCGCGTCCGCGAAGGCCTGATCCGCGTCGTGCAGCTGGTCGATCTGCGTCACCCGCCGACCGTGCTTGACCGGCAGATGTACGCCTGGCTGCAGGAAAGCGGGCTTGACGGCCTGGTGGCGGCGACCAAGGCCGACAAGGTGGCGGCCGGACAGCGGGCCGCCCGGCTGGCGGAGATCCGTTCCGGCCTGCGCATGGCGCCGCACGACATCGTGGTCGCCGTATCGGCGCTGAAGAAAACCGGCTGTACCGAACTGCTCGAGGAAATCGAACGGCTGCTCTACGGTGAAGCACCCTGTCAGCAGGAAAGGAATGAATGACGATGAACCGAGAAGCCATTGGCGAAGTGATGATCACGCAGGAACAGATCTGGCAGCGCGCGGCGGAGATCGGCGCGCAGATTAACCGGGACTACGCCGGGGAAAAGCTGCTCCTGGTCGGCATTCTGCGCGGTGCCGTGATGTGGATGACCGACCTGATGAAGCAGATCGACCTCGATATCGAGATCGACTTCATGGCCTGCAGCAGCTATGGCGCCGGTACCAGAAGCAGCGGCGAGGTAAAGATCAACAAGGATCTCGAATCCAACATCGAGGGATGGAATGTGATCATTGTCGAAGACATTATCGACTCCGGCAATACTCTGGCTTACCTGAAACGTTATCTTGCCAACCGCGGGGCCCGCAGTGTCCGCATCTGCGCGATGCTCGACAAGCCCGCCGGCCGGCGCGTTGATCTCGAGGCCGACTACGTCGGCTTTGAGGTCGAGGATAAATTCATCGTGGGCTACGGCCTTGATTTCAATCAAAAATACCGGCAGCTGCCCTATATCAGCTGCCTGGCCGACTGACGCATTCGGCAGACTCTGCGCCGCCTGCGGGTTCTGCCTGTCCGGCGGACACGCCCTGGCCGGCAGCGTCTGCGCGGCGGCAGGCGAAACGGGGAATTGACTGCAGCTGCTGCACCGCCCTGCGGCGGGCAGCGGCTTTTGCTGTCTGTGTCGTCGCGGCCGGCGGGCGGCCGGCGGACGGACAGGATGTCTGCCGCCTCCGGGGCGGATGGCAGCCGCGATGCACGCGGACGGCCGCGAGGAGAAAAGGAGAAAAGATGGCAGCACAGATCACTGACGATTTTATCTACGAGGACAAGGAATACGCCATTGCGGCTTCCACCGGCTCACTGGGGTTTCGACCGCGCGATGCGGGACTGCATCCGGTGCCGCTGCAGCACAACGTGCGCCGCGGCTACTGGTGTCTCTACACCGTGAACGGGGAGCGGCTGCAGCTGCGGGATCTGTTTGTGCACGACAGCGGCGGCGAGTATCCGCCGATCAACGGCCGCGAAGCCGCGCCGCCGCCGCAGCTGCGCGACGACCCGGCGATGTTCTTCCGCCAGATGGGCTACCACCACTATGCGGATCTGCAGCTCGATCTGCCCTACAGCGGCAGCATTCTGCTCGGCGCCGATTTTCTCCACAGCTACTATCACTTTCGCCGCCCGGCCGCGGCCTGGGGGTACCAGACGCTGCTGGAGCTGACCTTTGCCGACGGCAGGCTGACCCTGGCGGAGGATCGCAGCGAGACGGCGGCGGCCCTGCGCGAGCGCGTCGACCGCGCCCGCAGCGAAAACGGACTGACGCCCGAGGACTGCCTCGGCAACCCCACGGTCGATCAGCGCGCCGTACAGGAAGCCGGTCTCGATCTCTGGTGGCTGTAGATGGTTCCAATCCGGCGGCAGCGGGCGGATTTGCTCTGCAGCCGCAGGTGGTTCGGGCCCGACGGCCGGAAGCGATGACCGGTGACCGGAGGCGGCTGTTCATGGTTGTGCAGGGATCCGGCGGCAGCGGGCGGCCCGGCGTTGATTTGCGGCATGCTTTGGTATAAAATGGGAAGCGTGCGGGAACGCTGCGGCGGCCGGCACGGAAGTTAATATTTACGAAGGGAATAGTACAGGGATATGATTTGGAACAAAATGATGGAATGCGCCGATCGCGAGACGCTCGAGCGCATCCAGCTTCAGAAGCTCAGGAAAACCGTTAAGAGGATGTATCAGAACGTCGAGCGCTACCGGCAGAAAATGCAGGAAAAGGGCATTCAGCCCGGCGACATCAAGACGCTGGAAGATCTGCAGATGCTGCCGTTCTGCACCAAGGAAGATCTGCGCGACGAATACCCCTACGGCTTCTTCGCTTCGCCGCTGCGTGACATCGTGCGCATTCACGCCAGCTCCGGCACGACCGGCAAGCCGAAGGTCGACGGCTACACCGTCAACGACCTCGAGTCGTGGTCGGAATGCGTGGCGCGGGGACTGTCCAGCGCCGGCGCGGACCGCAATTCCGTGGTCCAGGTCGCTTACGGCTACGGGCTCTTTACCGGCGGCTTCGGCGTTCACCAGGGCGTTGAATACATCGGCGCTTCGGTGATTCCGATGAGCAGCGGCAATACCAAGAAGCAGGTGATGATGATGAAGGATTTTCAAACCACGCACCTGTGCTGCACGCCGTCGTATGCGCTGACGATCGCCGAGGAAGTCGAGCGTTCCGGCATCAGCCCCGACGAGCTGCACCTGGTCGGCGGCGTCTTCGGCGCCGAACCCTGGACCAGGGGCATGAAGAAGGAAATCGAAAAGCGTCTCGGTCTGCGCGCGTTCAATATCTACGGCCTCTCCGAAGTGATGGGGCCCGGCGTGGCAACCAGCTGCGAAGCCGAAAACGGCATGCACATCCAGGAGGACTACTTCCTCCCGGAGATCATCGATCCCAAGACGCTGGAACCGCTGCCGGACGGTCAGATCGGCGAGCTGGTCTTCACGACGCTCGGCAAGGAGGGCATGCCGCTGCTCCGCTACCGCACCCGCGATCTCTGTTCGCTGCGGCGCGAGCCCTGCAGCTGCGGGCGGACCACCGTGCGGATGACGCCGATCCTCGGCCGCAGTGATGATATGCTGATTATTCGCGGCGTCAACGTCTTCCCGTCGCAGATCGAAACCGTCATCGCCCGCTTCCCGGAACTGACCCTCAATTACAAGATCATCGTCGGGCGCGTCAACAACAAGGACACCTTCGACCTGCATGTGGAACTGGCACCGAACCTCGACATCGACGACGTTTCCTTTGTCGAGGATCTGCGGGCCCGACTCGATCACGAGCTGCGCACGCTGCTCGGCATCGGCTGCAAGGTCCGCTTCCTCAGCGCCGGCACGCTGCCGCGCAGTGAGGGCAAGGCGGTGCGCATCGAGGACAACCGGCATCTCGTCGACTGAGAGGACCGGAGAAAGCAGGACGAAACACAGGAGGAAGCCATGTTCGTAAGACAATTATCCGTATTTCTGGAAAACACGACCGGCAGTCTGACCGGCTTTACCAAAACGCTGAAAGACAACGGCATCGATCTCAAGGCGATGAGCATTGCCGACACCATGGATTTCGGCATCGCCCGCTGCATCGTCGAGGATCCGGAGAAGACCGCCGGGATTCTGCAGCAGAACGGCTACAATACCACGATCACCAAGGTGCTGGCGGCGGAGATGCGCGACATCCCCGGCGGTCTGCACGCCATCCTCGAGATCCTCTCCGACCACGGCATCGCCGTCAACTATGCCTACTCGATCGTCCGTTCGCGGGAGGATTACGCGGTCATCATTCTCAAGGTCAAGGATCCGCAGCAGGCCGGCGAACTGCTGCAGTCATCCGGTGTCAACATGTACTGCCACAAGGATCTGATCTGACCCGGAGCGGCAGCGGCGGAAGGAGGTGCCGCAGATGACACAGCAGCGCGATGAAAACACACGCCCGGGCGGGCAGAATCCTGCCGGGGAGCGGCAGCGCCCGGACGGACAGAACTTGTCCGGGGGACAGCGGCGCAGCGACGGACAGGCCCGCATGGAAGCTCATCTGGCCCGGACCATGGAGGAGAACAACGAGCAGCAGCGAGCAAGGCTGAACGGCATGATGCGCTCCCGATCCGGCGGCTGTTCCTATGCCGACCGCACGCTGACGCTGCACTTTCCGCTCGACGAATGGCAGGCCAACCGTGCCGGCTCGCTGCACGGCGGCATGCTCTGCACGGCCTTCGACATGACGATGGCGGCGCTGGCCCGCTTTTACGCGGGGGAAAAGTTTGCCCCCACGGTCAGCCTCGACGTCAAGTACATCCGCCCGGTGGCGGTCGACGATGAGCTGGTGGTCACCGCAAAGGCGACGGCGGCCGGGCGGCGCATCACCCAGCTGACCGCGGAAGCCCGCAGCGGCCGAACCGGCAAGCTGGCGGCGACGGCGGCCAGCGTCTACCTCAACGTCGACACCAGCCGCGGCGGGGTGGATAGAATCATCAAATGACAGGCATCGAATGACGGGGATCACCCGCTGAAAGGTATACCATGACAAGACAATTTGCACCCCGCGACAAGTGGAGCTGCCTGACCCATCTGTTCGGGACCGTGCTGGCGGCAATCGGCACGGTCTTTTTGCTCTGCCGCAATGCCGACGCGGCACCGGGCCGCTTCCTCGCCATGCTCGTCTACGGCCTTTCGCTGATCGCGCTCTATGCCGGCAGCGCGCGCTACCACTACAGCCGCGGCAGCGCCGAACACATCGAGACGCTGCGCCGGATCGACCACTCGATGATCTTCATGCTGATCGCGGGTACCTATACGCCGACGCTCTACGTCTGCCTGCCGCCGCTGACGGCGCGGATCTTTCTGACGGTGCTCTGGCTGCTGGCCGCGGCCGGCGTGGTGATGAAGATCTTCTGGCTCTATGCGCCGCGCTGGCTCTACACGCTGGTCTATCTGATCATGGGCTGGTCGCTGGTCTTTGACTGGCCGGCTTTCATCAGTCTGCCGCTTAACTTTATCATCAGCCTGCTGGCCGGCGGCGCCGCCTATACGATCGGCGCCGTGATCTACGCGCGAAAAAAGCCGAACCCTTCCGGGCAGTTCGGCTTTCACGAGATCTTTCATGTCTTTATTCTGATCGGTTCGGCCTGCCACTACTGCGGCATCGCCTTTCTGATCTGAAACCGGCGCCGGTCGAGAGCAGCCCACGCGGCCGCGGAGGCCGGCATGACTGAAGCAGTCAAAAACCCCGCTGAGGCGGGGTTTTCGTATTTTCGGAACCAATGCCGCGGCCGGTCCGGCGGCTGATTTTCCACCGACTGACTCCCGCAGAGGCGGTCTGCCGGTCCGCACCGGTTTTGCGGCGCTGCGGCAGCTGCGGCAGCGCCGGCGGATCTGCGGCTGTGCGGCTGCGCCGGCGGATCTGCGGCTGTGCGGCTGCGCCGCCGCGTTTCAGCGCTTGTTGGAGCGGCGCCAGATGTGCATCTTTTCGGCGCCGGCGATCAGCTCGTCGCGGAACTTCGGATGAGCGATGCCGATCAGCGCTTCGGCGCGCTCCCAGGTCGACAGGCCCTTGAGGTTGACCATGCCGTATTCGGTGACGATGTACTGGACGGCACTGCGCGGGTCGGTGCAGATCGAGCCGTTGTCCAGCGTCGGTTTGATGCGGCTGTATTCATTGCCCTGTTTGTCGGTGAAGGAAGAGGACATGCAGATGAAGCTCTTGCCGCCGTGGGAGAGGTAGGCGCCCATGACGAAGTCGAGCTGCCCGCCGGTGCCGGAGATATGCTTGAGACCGGCCGATTCGGCGTTGACCTGGCCGAAGAGGTCCATGTCGACAGCGTTGTTGATGGAGATGAAATTATCGAGCTGCGCGATGACGTGGACGTCGTTGGTGTAGTCAACCGGCGCACCCATGACATCCGGATTTTCCTTCACATAGTTGTAGAGCTTGTCGGTGCCGGAAGCAAACGCGAAGACCTGGCGTCCGCGGTCGAGTGCCTTGTTCATGCCGTTGATCTTGCCGGCCTTGGCGATGTCGACGAAAGCGTCGACGTACATTTCTGTGTGCACACCGAGATCCTTGAGATCGGAGTCGGCGATCAGCGCGCCGACGGTGTTGGGCATACCGCCGATGCCCAGCTGCAGGCAGGCACCGTTGGGAATTTCCGGAACGATCAGTTCGGCCACCTTGCGATCGACGTCGGTCGCCGGGATGCTGCCCATCTGCGGCAGCGGCTGATTCGGTCCCTCGACCACGGCATCGACGTCCTTGATGTTGACTTCGGTGCCGGTCAGTCCGTAGACCCAGGGCATGTTTTCGTTGACTTCGACGATGATGTGTCTGGCGCGCCGGCAGATGTCCGCGAGGTGCGACGGCGCCAGCGAGAACGAGAAGTTGCCAAAGTTGTCCATCGGCGGGCACTGCATCATCACGACGTCGACCGGATCGAGGTTTTCACGGTAAAAGCGCGGCAGTTCGGAGTACCGCATCGGGCTGAAATAACCCATGCCCTTTTTGATGATTTTGCGGTCGATGCCGCTGCAGTGCCAGGAGTGCCAGGTGAAATGGTCGCCGGCGTCGTCCGCTTTGGCGATTTCCGGCATCCACATGGTGACACCGCCGCGCACTTTAACGTCGGTCAGTTCGCTGCTGCGTGCCGCCAGCGCTTTGTCGAGAGCGACCGGATGGTTGGTGCACCACGTGTAGTCGACCCAGTCACCGGATTTGACCAATTTGACGGCTTCTTCGGCCGTGGTCAGCTTTTCTTTGTACATGTCCTGATAATCCATACGTTCTTCTCCTCAAATGTTAGTAATATGTTGTGTGGTTCCGCTTGGCCACAGGCGCCGCGCCGCCGCGGGCGCAGGGGACCCGACGCCGGAAAACAGCACCAAATTAAATTCTATCGACTATAGCGGTAAAAGTCAATCAAAACGGTGAAAGACCGGTTCTCCGCCGCGGAAGCTGCACCACCAGCGAAAGCCGAGCGAAACCGCCAGTTCGGCCGCCTCGCGAAAGTGGTCGCCGTAGCGATCGGTTTCGTGGGCATCGGAGCCGATGGTGAGGATCTCGCCGCCGAGTTTGCGGTAAGCGGCGAGGATTTCCCGCCGCGGCAGCCAGTCATCCATATGATATTTGAAATTCGAGGTGTTGATCTCCAGCCCCTTGCCGTCCTCGATCATCATCTTCAGCGTTTCGCGGATGATATCCATGCAGGGCGTCAGGTCGGGCCGGCGCGGTGCGTAGCGGTCGAGGATGGTATAGTGCCCGACGACATTGTACAGCTTGAAGCGGCGCAGACAGTCGTACATCCAGCGGTAAAAATCCTCGGTGACTTCCGCTTCGCTGCGGCGGCTCCAGTCCATGATATCGAGCGCCTCACTGCGGCAGCAGTGGAAGGAGCCGATGATGAGGTCAAAGTCGCGGCCGGCGAGCCGTTCTCTGGTGTTCTCCA
Organism: Anaerovoracaceae bacterium; assembly: GCA_050953425.1. GTDB lineage: Bacteria > Bacillota > Clostridia > Peptostreptococcales > Anaerovoracaceae > RUG100. The sequence continues at coordinate 621,553 of JBMNMQ010000003.1, forward strand.
TTTCGCTGTCCATGATGCCGACCTCGATGCCCCGCAGGACGGTCAGACCGCGCTGCGCATAGCTTTCGCGCATTTTCTCCAGCGTCTTCAGATAGCGGTCGATGTCCAGCTCAAAGGGAAAATCGGGATCGGGATAGCCCGGATCCCAGTGGTCGGTCACCGCGACGCCCTCGATGCCGCTGGCCGCCGCGGCGTCGAGCATGGTTTCGATCGGAATGTCGCAGTCGTCGGAAAAGCCGGTATGGCTGTGCATGTCAAACATTGCTGCTGTCCTTTCCCGCGGCGTCAACGGGCCGCGGCAGGCTGTGCCGGGCCGTGCGGCGGGGCGCTGCGCCCGCCGTCTTCACCGCTGTTCAAACAGCCTTCAGTATAGCAGAAAAAAAGGGGGATGGAAAGCGGCGGAAAAGCGCGAAAATTTTGCTTCAGTGCCGGCAAAGCGGTATCGGCAAAGCGGTATCGGCAAAGCGGGGGCGTTCCCGTGCAATGCATGTGGATTTCTGTAAAGCGGGGATGCAGGATTTCGGCAAACCGAAAATTTCGAGAATTTTGAAAATTATAAGAATTTAACAACCGGGATATCTTGACATTGCGGTCGAACGATGATACTTTTAGAGTGTGAAAGAGGAATCATGGGTTATGATGTTATCCGTGAACGTCTTAGTGCATTGTGTTCGAAAACATCTTAGTGCATTGTGTTTGAGAACATTTTAGTGCATTGTGTTTGAGAGGAGAGGATCTTATGCGAAGAGTCTCTGTAATTTTAACCGCGCTGCTCGTCTGCGCGGCGATGGTCTTTACGATGGTGCCGTATGACGAGGCGGCGGCGGATTCTGTGGGCGTAGAACTTACGAAGGATACGCAGAAAGCGACATGCCTTCTCGAGGAGCCGGCGGCGACGGCGCTGTATGATGGTCAAAAGCTGTCGGAATCCAAAATCATCCTGGGCAAAGTCAGAATCAACAATTCAGAGGTGGCGGGTCATTTTAAATGGGAGGCCGGCGCCAATACCACTGTCAGCAGTTCCGACGACAAGAGTAAATACGGCAACACGTTCCTGGCGCGCTTTGTGCCGGATCAGGCCGGAGTCGGGGACTATTATTACTGCTATCTGAAAGTTCCGGTCTATCGGCGCAATTTCGACAAAGCGTTTTCATTTGTATGGCACAGCGAGATCAGAAAACCCGAGCTGGGCATTTCCGATGCGGACTTCAGGGAAAACTATCCGTACATACTGGATTCGTTCTCGCTGGGCAGTCTGTACAGGAAAGACGAGGATTTCAGAAATCTTTCGACGAAGGACGCGGCGCGCGAGACGGCGCGGGCTCTGGCGAAGATGCCGGAAGGATATCGCTCCGTTTCCGTTGAAGACGGATTCACAAAGATGATGGGCGGCATGATGTACGCCGCCGATCAGGTCGCGATCGGCAAGGCGGCCGCGAATCTGGAGGAAAAGGATTGGAAACTGAAGGAAGCGCTCTATTCTTCGATCGGTTCGAAGGACGGTCAGGGCTATGTGTTTCTGGACGCCCCTGTCCACTACAAAAGCAGCGTGGACAGCATAGCGAAAAGCGACTATGACGCGATCGTCAAGACCCAGAAGGAGGATTACGGAATAAAGGAGAACAGTTCCGGGTGTGCACGAACGGCGGAGATGCTGGGAGAAATCTTCTCTGAAGTCAAGAAGCTCGGGATGGACGTCGATTACGTGACGACCGATATCGAAGGAGTCGGCTGCACGACCTGGGAACTCAGCCGCAAGAAGAGACTGCTCTTCGGGGCGGGCGTATCGAACGAAAACGCGAAGTGGCAGAAACTCTGGGACGCCATTCGGTCCGACGAAGATATGTGGTCGCAATTCAAGAACAGAGGATTCTGGACAGGCGGCAATGACAGCAGCATCGCCTGCCTCGACACTGTGCGTGCCGCCGCGGGCGGGCAGTACGGCAATAATTACGGTGACACGAAGTACGGTATTCTCAAGAGGCGCAATGTCGCCATCTGGGATTCCGTGATGCAGTCGTATACGAATTCCCTGTTTGATAAGTATATCGCAGGACCGGTAAAAAAATATTACCCCAACGCGAAGGTTTCCGTGTATTCGGGTGTTGAAAAGGCCGGATACGTCAATTATTCCGTGCGCGGCGAAAACTATCTGGGAGGGACGACGACACTCGGCAGTTCCCTGCATTCATCGCCGACGCTCTATGGGAATAATTACGGCTTGAACGAGCAGAAACTTTCGATGGACGACCGTCGTGTGAAGATCGACGGCAGAACGGCGTTTTCGGCGGTGCAGAATGACATCAACGAACTGCGGCAGGCGGTCCTGTCGTCGGACAAGAAACCGATCCCTTACTGCAGCAGCCAGTATTTCTGGCCGGGACTTACTTACAGCAGTTCGGACGAAGCGAACGGGAATACCGCGGCCAATCTGAAGAGTGTCGAATATTATCACGAGATGCTGTACCATCTGTGGATGACCGATCCTCAGGCGGTATATGCCTATCTCAACCGCGGCGATGTCCGAGTTTATCGCCCCGATCGTGAGATGACCAGCGGCAGCAGCGCGCTGAGCGCCTATAGCCAGAAGAAATATTATCAAGGCGCCTACGGCGATCTTAACGGCGTGCTCAAAGATTTGAACGACATACTGCCGGCGCCGGTCGACAAGCAGCTGAATACGGAACTGCTGGACGGCACGGATCACTTCATATTGTCCGGCGTCAAGTGCGGGGACAAGAACGTATGGCGCGTCACTTACGATCTCTTTAACGGAAAGAATCTCGAAGAGGATCTGATAAGAGACTGCGTTCCGACACTGTTGCAGCACGATGGCGAGTATGCATTCAACCTCGGCGGCTCAACGATCAGATTCGAAAATGTGTCGCGAATAAAGCAAACCGGATACGGATGCTGGATCGTCACGGACTCCGACGAATACCCGAGCATTCAAAAAGGGTCGATAGATATCGATCATTCGCCGGCGTATTCGGTCGAGGAGGCGGGGACCGCCGGCGGGCTCGACAGCGTGGATCCGACGATCACGGTGAGCAGCAATTATATGTACACGAGACTGCGGCATCTCACCACTTTCGGCGAGTTTTCACCGCACTTCAGGATCAAGGCGAAACTGAATTTTTCCTCTCTGCGCGATTCGGATGAATACTATATTCTGCATTTCAGCGGAGATCCGAAGATCACCGGAGAAAAGCTGAAAAAGCTCGGCCTGCAGACAGGAAAAGATTATGAATTTGAAGCCGAAGTGACCGCCGAGAAAATTGCCGGGGAAGGCGGCAGCGAACTGGTAAGATACAATAAGAAAATCTACGTAACCGTCGGCGGAAAGAGTGAGCTGGTCGCCGAAGTCAACAACCCGGAACGCCCGCTGCTGGCGGCACAGTCGGGAATCCCCGACAGTACGGTATTCAGCAAATACATCGCCAATACCCTGACGATCTGCGGACCTAAGACGACCGTCACGGCCAAGACGCTTTCTTTCAATCAGACATCGGAAAACGTCAAATTCGAAGTATTCAGGAAGAGCGACGGTGTCAATATCTCGCGGGTCAACAATGGTATCAAGGGCCTTGAGAATGTCGTGACCAAGACGGGCGAAGCTCTTGTGGGCAAAATTTCATGGCTGAACGCGACCGACTCGGATGCCAGATATACGGTCGTATGCGAACAGCTTAATAAAGAGAAGAATGCATTAGAGGACTGTACGACGGAGCAGGAGGTAACCGCTCCGGCGAACGACAACAGTTTCAGAATCCTGGATGTCCCGACCGCGAAAAGCGGGGTGTCCTATATCAGAACGACTGTCAAAAAGGGCAATCAGGCGCTGCAGACCGTCGTGATCCCCGTGAACGGGAGTGAATACACAGTGGATCCAGTCGAGGAAAGAATCGAAAAGGCGAAGAAGAAGCTGGCCGCGACGAAAGGCGAAAGGGATCCCTGCGGATCGACATTCCGCTTCATGCGGCTGCGCGCCGAGGTAACGAGTGCCGGCGCCATCAGACTGAAATGGGAAAAGATCAAATGCGCGAAGTCATATGTTGTATTCGGAAGCAGGTGCGGAGAAAAATATACAGCGGGGAGAAAAATGAAGAAAAGATATCTGAAGATAACGCTTCCCGACAGAGATTCTCAGAGGTCAATGAGGGATACGTACTCTAAGTGCTTCATCGCCGCGTTTGATAAAAACGGTCGGCTGATCTGTGTCTCAAAGGCGATCCACTTCGTGCCGGAGGTCGGAAAATACGGCAATTTCAGGGCCATCGTCGTGACGAACAGAAGGAGCCCGAGGAAGAGGTCCAAGAGGTTCGGGAGAGTGAGGCGGTCAAAAAAGGTGAAGCGGTCCGTGCTGTATCTCAGGAAGGGCAGGACGTTCAGGCTGAAGACTTGTTCCATCAAGGCTTCAAAGAGGCGGAAGGTTCAGGTGCACCGCAAGACGCGTTTTGAGTCCTCGAACCCGAGGGTGGCGGCAGTCTCCTGCAAGGGTACGATCTGGGCGAGAAAGAAAGGGGTATGCACGATCTACGCTTACACGCAGAACGGGGTATACACGACGGTTCATGTGGTGGTCAGATAACGGCGGCGACCGGATCGCCGGAGAAGCGGAATGCTTCCCCGGCTCCGGCCTGTCTTGCTGAAGGCCGCTTCAATCCGCGGTAAATTCGCAAAGGCAATCCCGCCGGAATATGCAGCTGCCTGCAGCGGCGATGCCGAATACGGCCGCGTCATCTCGCACAAAAGATCCGCGGTCACGGCGGTATCCGCCGGTCAGCAAGACCATTACCGGCAGCAAGTCCGATCAGGCGTCCGTTTTCACCGGCATACCGCCGGCGAAGGCGGACGCTTTCGCGTTTAGAATGACCTCTGCTTCTCTCTGCTGCCGCTGCGCTTTGCCGTCCCGTTGCTGCCGCCTGCAGCGTTCCATGACGAACGCGGAGTTTCGTACGCATGGGAAGGTATGGTATAATGGCTGCGTGAGAAGCCGCAGCGCACGGCGGCGAAAGGAGAAGCGGTCATGATACACCTTCCGGACTGGTTTTACGACCTGAATGTATTTTCGATTTCTCTGCGTCTGCTGCTGGCAGTGCTGTTCGGCGGCGTGATCGGGCTGGAGCGCGATGTGCATCGCCATACGGCCGGCTTTCGCACGCATATTCTGGTCTGTGTCGGCGCGGCGCTGGCCATGCTGACCAACCAGTACATCAGTGATGTCTGGGGGAGCGATACGGATCCAGCCCGCATCGGCGCACAGGTGATCGCCGGCGTCGGTTTTCTCGGCGTCGGAACCATTCTCGTCACCGGGCGGACGCACATTCGCGGCCTGACCACGGCAGCCGGACTGTGGGCGAGCGCCTGCCTGGGCCTTGCGGTCGGCATCGGCTTTTACGAGGGCGCGCTGATCGGCGCGGCGCTGATTCTGATCGTCCTCGGCCTTCTGCCGCGCCTGGAGCAGCGCATCTTTCGCTGGTGGGGCAGCCTCTATCTCTATGTGGAAGTCACGGACGTAGAACATTTAAAATTGTTTCTGCGCACGATCGCACAAAAAAATTACATGGTCAATGAAACGGATCTCAATGGGCCGCAGTCCCTGACTCGCGACGGTCTGGCGTTTTCGATTGCGCTGCGCTGCCCCAGGGGACACGAGCCGGAAGAGGTGATGCGGGAGCTGAGTGCCATCGACGGTGTGATTATCATCAATAAACTGTAGCACATGCCTGTCACTGTCAGCACAGTGTACCGCAGTCAAGTCAGTACAGTGTATCACAGTCAGGTACGCGTGTACCTGGCCGCGCAGCTGTGCTATAATGCTGAAAGAAGCAGCGGCGCAGACGGGCGGCCGGAAAACTGCGATTCTCTGATCCGGAATCGACTGCGGCGGCAGACACGTCCGCGGCGGCCGCACTCTGTCCGCAGGAGAGAAGGCGGTGCAGGCGGCCGACTGCACGGGGGGAATAATCCATGAAGTTATTTGTCATCAGCGATACCCACGGCATGCTGGGAAAGGCGGAAGAAGTCTATCAGCGACTGAAGGATGTCGATCTGCTTGTGCATCTCGGCGATCATCGCCGCGACGGGGAGGAGCTGGCCGAGCGCTTCGGCCTGCCGTCGGCCTGTGTCGGCGGCAACTGCGATGGCGTTCGCGGCCGCGACGCGGAGACTGTGCTGAAAACGGAGTACGGCCGGATTTTCCTGACCCATGGACACGATTATCACGTCGGCTACCGCTATGACGATCTGCTGCAGCGCTGCCGCGAGCTCGACTGCAGGGCAGCGTTTTTCGGACATACCCATGTGCCGGTCGTCGATGAGATTGACGGCATCCGCCTGCTCAACCCGGGCAGCCTGTCCCTGCCGCGCGACGGCAGCGACGGTTCCTATGCGATCGTGCACGCGGAGCCGGACCGGATCGAGACGGCTGTGCTCTATTACCGCCCGCAGGGGGAACCGCCGCGGAAAAAGCCGCGGGGCGGCTTTCTCCGCAATCTTATGAATTACAGCGACGGATTTTAAGCGATGAACAGTACCTTGGAGAGTTTGAATTCCCTGGTGATGATCTTTCTGATGATCATCCCCGGTATCATACTGGCGAAGACCAGAGTTATCGGTGAAGAGGGCAGTCTCGGCATCAACAGCCTGGTGGCGAATCTCACCTGGCCCTGCCTGGTCATCGATGCGATGCAGCTGCCGTTTTCGACGCAGATTCTGCGCGACTGCGGCTATTCGTTTATCATCATGGCCGCGGTCTTCGCCGCGGCGTATCTGATCGGCCGGCTGGTGGTGCGCCTGCTACGCATGGACCGCAGCCAGGGCCCGATCTTTACCTTCATGCTGATCTTTGCCAACACAGGCTTCATGGGCATTCCCGTGATCAAAGCGCTCTACGGCAATCGGGCCGTCTTCTATGCCAGTATCGTTGAGATGGTCAACGACATCTTTCTCTTTACCGTCGGCATCATGCTGATTCAGATGTCGGCCGGAGCGGAGCGGAAAATGAACCTGAAGGCGCTGCTCAGTCCCGGTATGTTCGGTGTCATCATCGGCTTTCTGCTCTTCCTCTGCAATGTGCAGCTGCCCGGCTTTCTGGGGAAATCGGTGGCGATGATCGGCGACGCCACAACGCCGCTGACGATGATTCTGATCGGCCTGCAGATCGGCCGCATGCCGCTGCGCGACCTCATCGGTGATCTGCGCATGTACCTGCTCTCCGCCTGCAAGCTGCTGCTGATTCCGCTGATTGTCTTCGTCGTGATGGTCTTCCTGCTGCACGACACGTCACTGCTGGCCAAGGTGCTGATCATGGAATTCGCGATGCCGGTGGCTTCCTGCACGGTCATATTCTCGCAGCAGTACCACGCCGATGCGGGCTTTGCAACCAAGGGCGTCCTGCTGTCGACGGTGCTTTCGATTGCCACGCTGCCGGTCTTTACGATTCTGCTGGCGCATCTCGGCTGACGGGCCCCAGCAGAGTCTGCTCTGACTTCTCAGCTGCAATGACGGAAAGTCCGGCGACGGGACTGCAGCCGAAAAAAGCGCCCCTCCGATACCGCCGGAAGCGGTTTGTCGAAAGGGCGCTGAGGCTGCCTGTGATGATGTGATGGATATCTATGCCGATGGATCTCCTCGTCCGGGCGGGTATCTTATGGACAGGTGCCTTACCGGTCGCCGGAGCGCCGCAGGTTTTTCAGCTGTTCGGCCACACTTTCAAAGGAGGTTGACCCCTTTGATTTTTTGCTTTCGATACAGGACCGGACGCTGATTTTTTCGTAGATATCCTTTTCAAATTTATCGGAGAACTGCTTCAGCTCGTCGAGCGGCAGATCCTCGATCGCACAGCCCTTGCGGATGCAGTGCAGCACCAGCGAGCCGATGATTTCGTGGCACTCGCGGAAGGGGAGACCCTTGGAGACCAGATAATCGGCGCAGTCGGTGGCGTTCATGTAGCCGTACTTGGCCGCCTGGGCCATGCTGTCCGTGTTGACGTGCATGGTCGCGATCATCTCGCGGAAGATATTCAGCGAGTCCTTGAGCGTATCGCCGGCGTCAAAGACCGGCAGCTTGTCCTCCTGCATATCCTTGTTGTAGGCCAGCGGCAGTCCCTTCATGATCGTCAGCAGCGTCACCAGATCGCCGTAGACCCGGCCGGTCTTGCCGCGAATCAGCTCCGCCATATCGGGATTCTTTTTCTGCGGCATGATGCTGCTGCCGGTTGCGTAGGCGTCGTCGATCTCGATAAAGCTGAATTCCTTCGAGCTCCAGAGGATCAGCTCCTCGCAGAAGCGCGACAGGTGCATCATGCAGATGCTGCAGCAGCTGAGAAACTCGAGCGCGAAGTCGCGGTCGCTGACCGAATCCATGGCGTTGTCCGTCACATGCGCAAAGCCGAGCTCTTCGGCGAGATATTCCCGGTCGGTATCGTAGGTGGTGCCGGCCAGGGCGCCGCTGCCAAGAGGCAGGTAGTCGGTGCGCTCGTAGCAGTCGGAAAAGCGGCTCTTATCGCGCCGGAACATCTGACAGTAAGCGAGCAGATGATAGGCGAAGGTGACCGGCTGCGCCCGCTGCAGGTGCGTGTAGCCGGGCATTACCGTCTCCTGATGCCGCTCCGCCAGCTCCGCGAGCGTCTCCGTCAGGCGGTCGAGCAGCTGCTCGATCTGGCCGATTTCCTTCTTGACATGCATCTTGAAGTCGACGGCCACCTGGTCGTTGCGGCTGCGCGCCGTGTGCAGCTTTTTACCGACGTCGCCGATGCGTTCGGTCAGCAGGGCTTCGATATTCATGTGGATATCTTCGCTGGCGATCGAGAACTCGACTTTGCCGTCGTCGATGTCCTGACGAATCTGCTCGAGGCCGGCGACGATGGCCGCCGCTTCCTCCTCGGTCAGAATGCCCTGCCGTCCCAGCATCTTCGCGTGGGCGATGCTGCCGGCAATATCCTCGCGATAGAGCCTCTTGTCGAACGGAATCGAGGCGTTGAATTCATCACTCGATGAAGTCGCTGGTTTTGTAAACCTTCCTTTCCAAAGCTTCATTGGGACGATTTCCTCCTTCTCTGTTCTGCTTCTGGATAGCCCGGATCTTCAGCGGCAGCGAGAACAGGTTGATGAAGCCCGTCGCGTCGCTCTGCGTGTAGACATCGTCCTTGCTGAAGGTTGCGAATTCCTCGCTGTAGAGGGAATAATCGGATTTGCTGGCGATCGGCCAGGCCGTGCCCTTGTAGAGTTTCATCTTGACAACGCCGGTGACGTTTTCCTGCGTCTTATCGACGAAGGCCGAGATGGCTTCGCGCAGCGGCGTGAACCAGAGACCGTCGTAGAGCAGGTCGGTGAACTTGATGCTGACCTGCTTTTTGTAATGCATCGTGTCGCGGTCGAGGATCAGCTTTTCCAGATCAGCGTGGGCGCGGTACAGCACGGTGCCGCCCGGCGTTTCATAAACGCCTCTGGATTTCATGCCGACGAGGCGGTTCTCGACGATGTCGATGGTGCCGACGGCATTGGCCGCAGCGAGGTCGTTGAGGCGGGTCATCAGCTCGATCGGGCCCATCTCGACGCCGTCGACACTGACCGGAATGCCCTTTTCAAAGCCGATATCGACGATCGTCGGCTGATCCGGCGCCTTCTCGATCGGCATCGAGAGGACGTGAATATCGTCTTTGTGCACGTTCCACGGATTTTCCAGGTTGCCGCCCTCGTGGCTGATGTGCCAGATGTTCTCGTCGCGCGAGTAGATTTTCTCGGTGGTCTGGGTGATCGGCACGTTGTGCGCCTTGGCGTAAGCGATCAGATCTTCCCGGGATTCGAACTGCCAGTTGTCCATGCGCCACGGCGCGAGGATCTTGATCGACGGATCGAGAGCCTTGATCGTGGTCTCAAAGCGAACCTGATCGTTGCCCTTGCCGGTGCAGCCGTGGCAGATGTAGTAAGCGCCTTCCTGCTGTGCGACTTCCACCAGCTTGGCTGCCATCAGCGGTCTCGCCATCGAGGTGCCGAGGAGGTAGTCATCTTCGTAGATCGCGCCGGCCTTGAGCGAAGGCCAGATAAAATCGGTGATGAATTCTTCCTGCAGATCGAGCACATAGGCCTTGGCGGCACCGGTTTGCAGCGCTTTCTGCTTGACAGCGTCAAAGTCGTCCTTCTGTCCGGCGTTGCAGCAGACAGCAATTACTTCGAAATCATAGTTTTCCTGGAGCCATGGGATGATCACGGAGGTGTCGAGCCCGCCGGAGTACGCCACAACTACCTTTTCTTTTTTTGCAGCCATTTGTTTTCCTCCAAAATGAATAAATATTTATTTATAGGGTTAATTATACACATGCGGCGAAAGAAATCAAGGGCTGGCGGAAAAAAATTTAAAGATCAGCGGGGGAAGAGGAAAACCGGGGGCGAACCGAGCGGCGCAGCGAAGACAAACCGAGCGGCGCAGCCGGGAGTTTGACAGTTTGAGATGATCAAAATCGCTGAAAGCCTTGCAATGGCCTTGTTTTTTTGTCAAATTTTATTGAATTAATTGTAGCATTTTTGTCGCATTTCTGGTATAATAGTACTGGAGGGACAAAATCATGAGAGTTACATTATCACGATCCAAGAACGCAGAACAGGTCTACATCACAAAAGCTTACCGCAATGAGAACGGGAAGAGCACTTCGAAGATCTTCAAGAAACTGGGAACCATGGCAAGCCTGCTTCCGGAACACGACAATGACCGGGAAAAGGTGCTCGCCTGGGCGCGAGAACAGGCAAAGATCTACACGGCCGCCGAGAAAAAGGAACAGCTGGAAGTTCCGTTTGAACTCTCAGAGGGCAAACAGCTGGCGATCAACGAGCAGCACGTTTATCAGGGCGGATATCTGTATCTTCAGAAGATCTATCACGAACTCGGTCTTGACGAAATCTGCCGCAGCGTCAGCAAAAAATATCGCTTAAAATATAACCTGTCTGATATTCTTTCTGGTCTGATCTACGCGCGCGTTTTATCGCCTTCCTCAAAACGCGCCAGTCACCGCTATCTGCAGGGGCTGTTGGAGAAACCCTCCTATCAGGAGCAGGATCTTTACCGGTCACTTGATGTGCTGGACGCAGAATCGGACCGGATACAGTCCCTTTTGTATGAGAAGCACGGGCATTGCAGAAACACCTCCGTGCTTTACTACGACTGCACCACCTACTTCTTCGAGATCGAGCAGGAAAAAGGAATGCGCAAATACGGGAAGAGTAAAGAACATCGGCCCAACCCGATTGTGAAAATGGGCCTGTTCCTTGACGGAGACGGATTTCCGCTTGCCTTCACGGTCTTTCCGGGAAACGAAAGCGAACAGCCGTCCCTCATTCCCCTGGAAAAGCGAATCCTCAAGGACTATGATCTGTCAAAGTTCGTCATCTGCACGGATGCCGGTCTTGCCAGCGCAGCAAATCGGCGCTTTAATGATCGTGAAAACCGTTCGTTTGTTGTTACGCAATCCCTTAAGATTCTGAAATCCCACCTCAGAGAATGGGCTCTCGATCCGGAAGGCTGGTCTCTCGGCGACGACACGGAAACATACAACCTTTCAAAGATTGATGAAACAATATATCAGGACCACGTCTTCTACAAAGAGCGCTGGATTCACGAAAACGGATTTGAACAGCGCATGATCGTTACCTACTCTCCCAAGTACAAAAATTATCAGCGGGAGATCCGTAATCGACAGGTTGAGCGTGCGGAGAAGATGATCGACCGCGGGAAAGAAACGAAAAACCAGAACAGCCCGAAACGCTTTATCGAGCAGCTCTCATTCACAGTGGACGGTGAAATCGCAGAGCAGGAAAAACGTTACCTCAACGAGGAAAAAGTGAAAGACGAAGAGCGGTATGACGGCTTTTATGCAGTCTGTACGACCCTCGAGGACGATGCCTCCGAGATCTTAAAGATCAACAAACGGCGCTGGGAAATTGAAGAATCCTTCCGGATCATGAAAAATGATTTTAAATCACGCCCCGCATATGTGCAGACGGATGCACATATCAAGGCACACTTTTTCACATGTTTTCTTGCACTCCTTGTATATCGCACGCTGGAGAAGAAACTGGATGACAAGTACACGGTCTCCGAAATCACCAAAGGATTAAAAGACATGATGTTTTACAAGGTGAAGGGCATTGGCTATGCTCCGTGCTACACCAGAACGAAGTTTACCGATGACCTGCACAAAGTATTCGACTTCCGTACCGACAAGCAGTTCATTTCGAACAAAACAATGAAAAAAATTATCCGGCAGACGAAAAACTGAAAAAATACTACGTTTTCGACCAATGCAAAAAGCGCCGAAACGCAGTCATACGAACGTCTCGGCGCTTTTTTGATAACGCAAACTGTAAAAGACAGGATTATACAACAGGGAACCAAAAATGTAACTAGTTTTTTTACAAAAAATCTGAAATTTTCTGAATAGAGAAGAAATTGCAACCGGTTACACAAGTGCGTTAAAGCGTTAGTGCAATAAAATACAAGCGGTCGACACGAACCGCGAAAAATGGCCGCGGGCATTCTGCCGCCAGCGCGCCGGACTGTGGTACAAGGCAGTCCCTGTGGTATAATGCAGTCATTGAGATCGCGAAAACACGTAAAATTTTTGTAAACAGTGAATGAGCGGCGCCCATTCAGCGTAAATATAAAGAAGCGCAGTAAATATAACGAAGCGCATTACTTGAAAACGGCAGAAGAAAAGACGGCCTGCGAGAAAGAACAGGCGCAGTCAGGCGGCAAATGCAGATGGAGTATATTTGGGAAATCCGCCGGCAGCCTGCCGGAAGCGAAAGGAGTCGAGTCCGGGATGACGGAAACGGAGAAGAGAAAGGAAAAGAAATCTGCCAATGCGGCAGCGAGTGAACGCAGACCATCCTCTGCGGCGGCCGGCCGGGGGAAGAAAAAAGCAGCGGCTGCCGGGAACGGACGGGGAGACGACCGGCCCGGCAGCATTCCTCCCTGGCGGCCGGAAGAGATCACCGATCTGCTCGACCGTCTGCGGGCCGCTTATCCGGATGCCGGCTGCGCGCTGCACCATGACAGCGTCTATCAGCTGCTGACGGCGGTGACGCTCTCGGCGCAGACCACCGATGCCGGCGTCAACGGCGTGACCGGGGAACTCTTTGCCCGCTGGCCGGATGCGCCGGCGATGGCGGAGGCGGACCCGGCGGACGTCGCCGAGGTCATCCGCAGCATCGGCCTCTATCAGACCAAATCGAAGCGGCTGGTCGAGCAGGCGCGGATGCTGGTGCGCGACTATGACGGCCGGGTGCCGGAGGACGACGCGGCCCTGCGCCGCCTGCCGGGCGTCGGCCGCAAGACCGCCGACGTGGTCATGGCGGTCGGCTTCGGCCATCAGCGGATTCCCGTCGATACGCACGTCTTCCGGGTTGCCGGCCGCCTCGGTCTGGCCGCGGAAAAGAGCGCAGAAAAAACGGAAGAAGCGCTGCTCGCGCTCCTTCCGCAGGATCGTCTGACGGAAGCCCATCACAGTCTGATTTTTCACGGCCGCCGCTGCTGCACGGCACGCGGGCCGCGCTGCGACAGCTGTCCGGTCGCCGCGCTCTGCCGCCGCGCCGGGCTCTGAACGGCGACGTCTCCAGGCGGCACCTGCAGTCTGCGGTCTGCGCTGGCCGGCGTCCCGCGGCGCGGCTTTCAGGCCGTGCGGCCGCAGCAGTACTTGTACTTCTTGCCGCTGCCGCAGGGGCAGGGGTCGTTGCGGCCGATTTTCTTCGGCTTGACGACGGTCTTCGACCGCTTGTAATCGCGGGTGATCTGCCGCTTTCGCTCGGCGCCGAGGATATCGTCCCACTGCGGCAGTTCGTAGAGGTGCGCGGCCTCGGCCTTGAGCATATTCTGGTAGAGAAGTTCGAGGTCGACGTCGAAATTGATCTCGGTGTCGTCGTCGACGTTTTCCAGTTCCAGCTGCCCGCCGCGCAGACTCTCTTGGATGCCGTCGAGAAAACCGGTGAAGATCACCGGGTCGGCGTCGTACTTTTCCTGCAGCTCGCGGAAGCTGCCGCGCAGCGGCTCGCCCGGATGGTCGAGCAGATCGCTGTAGATGCGGCGTTCGATGCTGCTGTATTCTTTCCAGAACGGACCGATCGAGTCGTCGGTCTGATTTTTGATCAGATTGTTCCAGTCCTCGTAATAACTCATGATTTGCATTCCTCCCCGGGGTGCACGGCCGTGCGGCCGCCGGCGCGATGTTCCGCTGCGCTGCATTTCTCAGAGCGCGGCGGCGATTTCGATGACGTCGCCCATAACGGCACTGCCGGTCGGCAGCGGGCCGGCGCCCTTGCCGTAGAACATCAGCTCGCCGACGGCGTTGCCGGTGACGAAGATGGCGTTGAATTCATTGCTGACGGAAGCCAGCGGATGATCGCTGGGCAGCCGCATCGGGCCGACGCTGTATTCGATGCCGCTGTCGGTCTTCCTGGCCTGTGCGATCAGCTTGATCTTGCAGCCTTCGGCTGCGGCCGCGTCGATGTCGGCCTTGGTGATACGGGTGATGCCCTCACGGGGAATTTCCGTCGGCGGCACGTAGTTGCCGAAAGTCAGCGCCATCAGGATCGAGAGCTTGTTGGCGACGTCGATGCCCTCGACGTCGGCCGTCGGGTCGGCTTCGGCAAAGCCCTTTTCCTGGGCGTCGCGGAGGACGTCTTCGTAGGCGAGTCCGTTTTCCGTCATCTGCGTCATGATATAGTTGGTGGTGCCGTTGAGGATGCCGAGCACCTCTTCATAGCGGTTGGCCCGCAGCACCGTGGTCAGGGCATTGAGAATCGGGATGCCGCCGCCGACCGCCGCTTCAAAGCGAAACTCCACATGGCCGGCGGCCGCCGCTTCGTGCAGCATCTGCCAGTTGGCCGCGACGGCGGCCTTATTGGCGGTGACGACCGACTTGCCGTGTTCCATGGCTGCGCGCATAAAGCTGCTCGCCGGATCGATGCCGCCGAGCAGCTCGATGACAATGCTGATCTCGGGGTCGTTGAAAATTTCTTCCGGATCCTGGGTAAATGCGTTCGGATCGACGGTGATGCCGCGATCCCGTTCGGTGTCGCGCTCCAGAATGCGCGTGATCCGCAGGTCGAGCCCCGTATTGCGCTCGATTTCGTCGCGGTTCATCTCCAGTGTGCGGTACGTGCCGGTGCCGATGTTGCCCAGCCCCAGCAGGCCGATGTTGATCCTTTTCATGTCCTACCTCCGTTTTTGTGCTAATAAAACGATTATAATACAAAAGTGCGGCTTTGTCTTTATCTTCCCCGCGATTTTTTGTATGATAGCGACAGGAGGCAGAAGAGATGGCAATTCATGTGGTACTGGTGGAGCCGGAAATCCCACCGAACACAGGCAACATCGCCCGCACCTGCGCGGCGACCGGCAGCGTGCTGCATCTGGTGCGGCCGCTCGGCTTTGCGCTCGACGACCGCAGTCTGCGGCGGGCCGGGCTGGACTACTGGCCGGCGGTGCGGCTGCAGGTGCACGACAGTCTCGAACAGTTCATGGAAGCTTACGCGGGCCGGACGATGTATCTGGCCACGACCAAAGGCGAGCGCGCTTACACCGAGCCCGCCTACCGCGACGGCGACATGCTCCTCTTCGGCCGCGAAACGCGCGGTCTGCCGCGTGATTTCATCGCTGCGCACCGGCAGCAGGCGATCCGCATCCCGATGAGCCGGGCGACGCGGCTGCGTTCCCTGAACCTCGCCAATTCGGCGGCGATCGTGCTCTTTGAGGCGCTGCGGCAGCTGCACTTTCCCGACCTGGCCTAGGGTCCGGCCTGACGGAAACGGCTTGGGCATGAATTTTGCGAAAGCCGTCCGCGCGGTCTTGTCTTTGCCGTCCGGTATTGCTATAATTAAGTTGCAATGCAGGTGAGAGGCAGCGATGAAATTAGGATATGAACTGACAATTGAACAAACACAGAAACTGGTGATGACGCCGGAGCTGATTCAGGCGATCCAGATCCTGCAGTTCAATACGCAGGAGCTGGAAACCTATGTTTCGGAGCAGCTGCTGACCAATCCGGTTCTGGAGCAGGATCCTGCCCATGAGAGCAACGACACCGAGGCCATCTCCCCGGAGGACAGCACCCGGGAAGAGGCGCTCAACGACTATCTGCAGGAGCGGGATTACGACGACATAAGCTACCGGCAGCGGGACTTCACCCGGTCGGAGCAGCAGAACACCTATGAGCAGTATGTGACGACAGATGAGACACTGCCGGAGCACCTGCTTTTTCAGCTGCAGTATACCTGCCACGACGCTTCGCTGCGCCGGCTCGGCCGCTACATCATCGAATCGCTCGATCAGAGCGGCTATATGACGGCAACGCTGGAGGAGATCGCCGCCGAGAACAACGTCAGCACGGCCAGAGCGGAAGAGGCGCTGCAGCTGATTCAGAGCTTTGATCCTGTCGGCGTCGGTGCCCGCAGCCTTTCCGAATGCCTGCTGCTGCAGCTGCAGAGCCGCGGCGAGCGCACCGACCTGATGGAGCGGGTGCTCAACGAGTATCTCGAGGACCTGGCCGCCAACCGGCTCAACGTCATCGCCCGCGCGCTGCGGATTCCGACCCGCGAAGTGCAGCGCATGGCCGATCTGATCCGCACGCTCGAGCCCCGTCCGGGCAACCAGTTTGCCGGCGGCATCAACGAGACGCGCTACATTGTCCCCGATGTCATCGTCGAGAAGATCGACGGGGAATATATCGCCTATATGAATGAACGCAACGTGCCGGGTCTGATGGTCAGTTCTTATTACCGCAAGGTGCTGGCGCAGTCGGGCAAGGATACCAACGTTTCCAAATATCTGTCCGAACGCCTCAATTCGGCGGTCTGGCTGATCCGCAGCATCGAACAGCGCAAGCGCACGATTCTCAATGTGGTTGAGTTCATTCTTCAATACCAGCGGGATTTCTTTGACCGCGGTGATAAATATCTGAAAACCCTGACCCTGCGGCAGGCGGCGGAGGAACTCGGCGTGCACGAGTCCACGGTCAGCCGCTCGATCAACGGCAAGTACATGCAGTGCCCGCGCGGCGTCTATGAGCTGCGCCACTTCTTTTCCGCCGGCGTGCAGCGTTCCGACGGCGGCGACGGCGGCATTTCGTCCACCAGCATCAAAACGCATATCCGGGAACTGATCGATCAGGAAGACCCGAAGGCGCCCTACAGCGACCAGAAGCTGGTGACGCTGCTGGCACAGCGCGGCATTGTTCTGTCACGGCGTACTGTGGCCAAGTACAGGGATGAGATGAACATCCTTTCCTCATCCAAACGAAAACGTTATTAATGGATTTTTCCTTGAACTGAAGGAGGATAAAAATGGCAGCTAAAGTTGGTGTGAACGGATTCGGCAGGATCAGCAGAGTATTCATCCGCGCGTCCCTGGAGCATCCGGATGTTGAGGTGACGGGAATCAATATTCGCAATGCGGACCTCGACTACCTGGTCTACATGCTGAAATACGACACGATCTTCGGCCGTTTTCCGGTGCCGGTGGAACACGATGCAGACGGACTGATCATCGATGGCCGCAAAATCCCGGTCTACAGCGAAGAAGACGCGAGCAACATCCGCTGGAGCGACTGCGGCGCTGAATATATAATGGAAGGCACCGGTGCTTACACGACCACCGCGAAGGCAATGGCTCACATCAAGGCGGGGGCGAAGAAGGTCATCATCTCCGCACCGGCCAAGGACGAAGAGACACCGACCTTCATCGTCGGCGTCAATGAGAAGGATTACGACCCGAAGTACCAGGTCGTCTCCAACGCTTCCTGCACCACCAACTGCCTGGCGCCGATGTGCAAGATCATCGAGGACAAGTGGGGCATCGATCAGGGTCTGATGTCGACGATCCACGCGGCGACGGCCAAGCAGAAAGTCGTCGACGCCCGCTCGATGAAGGACTGGCGCCGCGGCCGAGCTGTCTTCGGCAACATCATTCCGACGACGACCGGCGCCGCCAAGGCGGTTTCCAAGGTGATCCCGTCGCTCAAGGGCAAGATGACCGGCATCGCCTACCGCGTGCCGACCTCGGACGTCTCCATGATCGACCTCAACCTGATGCTGAAAAAACCGGCTTCCTACGAGGAGATCTGCGCCGAAGTCAAGAAGGCCAGCGAAACCTATATGAAGGGCATCGTCGAGTACGTCGATGACGAGGTTGTTTCCAGTGACTTCGTCGGCGATCCGATCACTTCGATTTTCGACTCCAAAGAGGGCATTCAGCTGAACGACAAGTTCTTCAAGTTCCTGCTCTTCTACGACAACGAATACGGTTACTGCACGCAGCTGCTGCACCTGATCGAGCACATGTCGCGCGTCGACGCGGCGCAGTAGGGCGGCACAGCGGTACGACGAGCGAGAGCGGCGCAGCGGGCTGCCGGAAAGCCGGCTGCGCGCCGCGGCGTCGGGCTGCCGGAAAGACGGCTGCGCGCCGCGGCGTCGGACTGCGAGGAAGACGGCTGCGCGCCGCGGTGGCGGACTGCGCAGGGCAGAAGCCGGTGCCGGAACAGAGGAGGAAAAGAGGCAATGAAGAAAACCATTAAAGATATTGCGGTGAAGGGCAGGCGCGTCCTCGTGCGCTGCGACTTCAACGTACCGATGCAGGACGGCCGCATCACCGACGATGTGCGCATCACCAGCGCGCTGCCGACGATCCGCTACCTGCTCGGGGAACAGGCCAAAGTGATCCTGATGTCCCACCTGGGGCGTCCCAAGGGCAAACCGGCGGCGGAATTTTCCCTCGCCCCGGTTGCCGCGCGCCTGCAGCAGCTGCTGCAGCACCCGGTTCGCTTTGTTCCTTCCGACACTGTCGTCGATGACAGCGTGCGGGCCGCGGTGGCGGAGATGCAGGACGGCGACGTCGTGCTGCTGGAGAACACCCGCTTCCGCCCCGAGGAGACCAAAAATGAAGAGAATTTTTCCCGGGAACTGGCTTCTCTCGGCGAGATCTTCGTCAACGACGCCTTCGGTACGGCCCACCGGGCCCACTGCTCGACGGCCGGCGTGGCGGCTTTCCTGCCGGCGGTCTCCGGTTTTCTGATCGAAAAGGAACTGCGCTTTCTCGGCGACGCGGTCAATGATCCGCAGCGTCCGCTGCTGGCGATCATGGGCGGCGCCAAGGTCGGCGACAAGATCCCGGTGATCCGCGAGCTGCTGAAGAAGGTCGACACCCTGCTGATCGGCGGCGGTATGGCCTATACCTTCTTCAAGGCGATGGGGCTGGAGATCGGCACTTCGATCCTCGACGAAGAGAGCATTGCGCTGTCGGCCGATCTGATGAAGGAAGCCGAGCAGGCGGGCGTGCGCCTGCTGCTGCCGGTCGACTGCGTCTGCGCCGCTTCGTTTGACAACGAGGCCGCACGGAAGACCTGCGGCCGGGAGGAAATTCCCGCTGACTATATGGGTATGGATATCGGTCCGCAGACGGCGGAGCTGTTTGCCGCCGAGATCGCGAAGGCTGAGACCATCGTCTGGAACGGCCCGATGGGCGTCTTCGAGATGCCCAACTTTGCCGCCGGCACCCGTGCCGTCGCGGAAGCGATGGCCGCCAGTGAGGCGACCACGGTCATCGGCGGCGGCGATTCGGCGGCCGCGGTGGCGCAGTTCGGACTCAAGGACAAGATGACGCATATCTCCACCGGCGGCGGAGCCAGCCTCGAATTCCTCGAAGGCAAAGAACTGCCCGGCGTGGCGGTGCTGGAGGATAAATAGAGACATCCGCCGACGGGCTGACGGCCTGCGGTCGGCACGATCCGGAGCCGAACGACCGGAGACCGGCTGTTCCGCTGCCGGACGCGCGGCGCCTGCGAAGGCGGATGAAGACGGAGGACAAGATGAGAGTACCGTTTATAGCTGGCAACTGGAAGATGAACAAGACCCGTGTCGAGGCGGTCGCCTTTGCGCGGGAATTCCGCAAACTGTATCATGACACCGACGTGCGCACGGCGATCTGCGCACCGTTTGTCCACCTGGAGGTGCTGAAGAGCCTGTTCGACGGCACGAATATCAAGGTGGGGGCACAGAACGTCCACTTTGCCGACGCCGGTGCCTATACCGGCGAAGTTTCGGCGGCCATGCTGGCCGAACTCGGCGTCGACTACTGCATCATCGGCCACTCGGAGCGGCGGCAGTATTTCGGCGAAACCGATGAAACCGTCAACAAAAAACTGCATAAGCTCTATGAGGATACCGCCATTCTGCCGATTCTCTGCGTCGGGGAAAACCTCGCGCAGCGGGAGGCCGGCGAAGAAAAGAAGGTCGTCGAAGCGCAGGTGCGCGCCGATCTGGCGGGCCTGGAGGGCGACGATGTCCGCGATCTGACGATCGCCTACGAGCCGATCTGGGCGATCGGCACCGGCAGGACGGCGACGCCGCAGCAGGCCGGCGAAATGTGCGGCCTGATCCGCGATGTCGTCACCGATCTCTACGACGAAGATACAGCCGACGACCTGACGATTCAGTACGGCGGCAGCATGAAGCCGGCCAACGCGACCGAGCTGATGAACATGCCCGAGATCGACGGCGGCCTGATCGGCGGCGCCAGTCTTTCGGCGCAGGATTTCATGCAGATCATCGATTTTTAACACAGCCGTCAACGAGCATACACTTTTTATTGCGGTGCCGCGGTTTCTGTCAGGGGAACCGCGGTATCCTTTTCGGCTGCTTTCCGCTGCGGCCGGCATCTCACGCTGCGGCCGCGCGGGCCTGCGGCGCCGCGGAAAGACGGCAGAAAATGCTGAAAACTCCGGAAAATCCCGAAAACGGCGGTTTGCCGGAAAAAGATTGATTTCAGGAAACTGCTGTGGTAGAATAAAGCAGTTATGTAGAGATTACATGATTCGTATTGGAGGAGGCCGAAATGACAACGGTATTGATGATCATTACGGCGGTTGCCAGCGCCATTCTGATCGCCGCGATCCTGCTGCAGTCGAGCAACAGCGACGGCTTGTCGGGAGCCATCGGCGGCGGTGCTGAGCAGCTGTTCGGCAAGAAAAAGAGCAAGGGGTACGAAGCGATTCTGCGCCGTATTTCGACGGTGACGGCAGTTGTATATATCGCCCTTTCCCTGGTGATCGTAACACTTGAGAGCCACGGCAGCTGATGCTGCGGTGGCCGCACGGACGCGGCCCGTCAGCGCCGCGCGCAACGTCGCGGCGGCAGATGCCGCAGCGCCGGTTATTTTTGTCTGTTATTATTTGTTATTCTTATTTCATAGGGTGCAGCAGAGGTGCCGGAAGGCGCCTTCTGTGCAGTATCCGCAAAATGGAGGAGGACTATTTCCATGAATACGTTATCGATTGTGGCGCCTGCAGCCGCGGTGATCGGACTGATCGTCGCTCTGATTCTGGCGTCCCTGGTCAGCAAGGCAGATCCCGGTACGGACCGCATGCAGGAAATTGCCGGTCATATCCGGGAGGGCGCGATGGCCTTTTTGAAGCGCGAGTATCGCACGATGATCATCGTGATTATCGCGCTCTTTCTGATCATCGGTTTCGCTCTGTCATCCTGGACGACGGCGATTCTCTATGTGATCGGTGCCTGCCTGTCCGTGCTGGCCGGTTTCTTCGGCATGAATGTGGCAACCAAGGGCAATGTCAGAACGGCCAATGCGGCGCGTGAATCCGGCATTGCCAAGGCACTGGGCATCGCTTTCAAATCCGGCGCGGTGATGGGTCTGTGCGTTTCCGGACTCGGCCTTCTCGGTCTCGGCGTTGTCTTCTGCGTACTGGACCTGGCTACCGTGATCCAGTGCATCACCGGTTTCGGACTCGGCGCTTCCTCGATGGCTCTGTTCGGCCGTGTCGGCGGCGGCATCTACACCAAGGCGGCTGACGTCGGCGCCGATCTTGTCGGCAAGGTGGAAGCCGGCATCCCCGAGGATGACCCGCGCAACCCGGCCGTTATCGCCGACAACGTCGGCGACAATGTCGGTGACGTGGCCGGCATGGGTTCCGACCTGTTCGAATCCTACGTCGGTTCGATCATTTCCGCGATCACACTGGCAGCGGTTGCCAGCCAGGCGGCACAGGGCGCCTTCAGCATGGAAACGGCGGCACTGTTCCCGCTGGTGCTGGGAGGCTGCGGCATCATCGCGGCGGTTGTCGGTATTCTCTGCGTACGCGGCAAGGAAGGCGGCAATCCGGCAACGGCCCTCAACATGGGTACGTACATCAGCGGTATTCTGGTCATCATCGCGGCGATCATCCTCAGCAAGAGCATGCTGCATTCGTATAAATACGCGGCGGCTATCATCGCCGGTCTGATTGTCGGCATCGCCATCGGCAAGATCACCGAGATCTATACATCGGCTGACTATCGTTCGGTCAAGAAAATCGCCGAAGAATCGCAGACCGGCGCGGCGACGACAATCATCAGCGGTCTCGCGGTCGGCATGATGTCGACGGTCTGGCCGATCATCTGCATCTGCATCGGCATCTTCATCGCCTATCAGTGCGGCGGCATCTACGGCATCGCGCTGGCGGCGGTCGGCATGCTGTCGACG
Source organism: Anaerovoracaceae bacterium (assembly GCA_050953425.1). Lineage (GTDB taxonomy): Bacteria > Bacillota > Clostridia > Peptostreptococcales > Anaerovoracaceae > RUG100. The sequence goes on from JBMNMQ010000003.1 coordinate 644,077, forward strand.
ACGGCGATGGTCGTCGGTGTCGACTCCTACGGCCCGGTTTCCGACAACGCCGGCGGCATTGCGGAAATGTCCGGCCTGCCGGAAGAGGTTCGCAATATCACCGACAAGCTGGATGCGGTCGGCAATACCACGGCGGCGATCGGCAAGGGCTTTGCCATCGGTTCCGCGGCGCTGACGGCGCTGGCGCTGTTCGTTTCCTATTCCACGGTCACGAACCTGAGCACCATCAGCCTGCTCGAGCCGCGCGTCATCATCGGCGTTCTGATCGGCGCGATGCTGCCGTTCATGTTCTCGGCACTGACGATGAATTCCGTCGGCCAGGCGGCCAACCAGATGATCGAAGAAGTGCGGCGTCAGTTCCGCGAAGACAAAGGCATCATGGAGGGGACCAGCAAGCCGGATTATGCGAAATGCGTTGACATTTCCACGGCGGCGGCTCTGAAGAAAATGGTGGCGCCCGGTCTGCTGGCGATCATCGCTCCGCTCGCGGTCGGCATCATCCTCGATACGGCGGCCCTCGGCGGCATGCTCTGCGGCGCGCTGTCGGCCGGCGTCCTGCTGGCGATTATGATGGCCAATGCCGGCGGTGCCTGGGATAACTCGAAGAAGTACATCGAAGAAGGACATTACGGCGGCAAGGGCAGCCCGACGCATGAAGCGGGCGTTATCGGCGATACCGTCGGCGATCCGTTCAAGGATACGTCCGGCCCGTCGATCAACATCCTGATCAAGCTGATGACCATCGTCTCGGTCGTCTTTGCACCGCTCTTCCTGAGCATCGGCGGCCTTCTCTAAAGGCTGAAGACGGTTCGCCGCCCATCGGCAGTCCGCGCTGAGACTGGCCGATGAACGGGGACGCCTTTCCGCTCAGGCCGTACAGACAAAGAACGAAACCGCCGCACGCAGCCGTGCGGCGGTTTTTTCATTGGAGCTCCAGCGTGATCAAGCCGCCGGCCGTGCCGGCGGAATCGGGAGCTTTCGCGGCCGTGAAACGCCTCCGATGACGGCATCGATGCGCTGCCCCGGCCGCGGCTGCGGGCTGCCGCCGTTTTCCCGGTTTTCGGGCATAAAAACAGCAGGCTTTCCGCCTGCCGCCAAAAGTGATTTTGTATGTCTCTTTCACGGCCGTATCGGCCGCCGTTCTTAGAGATTTCTCTTGCAGTGCTCCAGCAGCTCGAAGAAGTCTTCGCAGCTGTGCTTGAACTGTTCCCATCTGTTGGCAGATGTCTTCTGCATTCTTGTCGCCCCCTTTTTGACTAATTTGTTATTACAATTAGTATTATACACGGAATCCTGTAATTTTCAAGCACTTCGAGAATACAATCTTGCGGTATTTGCGTGTGCCCGCAAAGGCGCAGGGGACAGGCGCCGGCGGCCCGTTGTCTGAGCATTCGCAATACTCTGCGCCGCGATTCGGCCGCCTGACGGTGATTTTTTTGCTTTGCCGCGGGGCCGGTTGCGTTCGGCGGGGGAAACGAGTACACTGAACAAAAGAAGAAGGAGTTACAGGGGGTATAATGAGAAAAAAGAAACGAACAGGAAACAGCACCGGAAAGCGGCGCGGAAGCCGCGGCAGGTCATCGCGCCGCACCGCCGCGCCGCGGGCGGCGAACCGTGCCCGCGGACAGGTGACCGGCATTATGGACGTCAATCGCCGCGGCTACGGCTTTGTGCGTGTGGAGGACCGCACCGAGGACATCTTTGTGCCGCGGCGCCGGATGGCGGGAGCGATGAACGGCGACCTGGTCGAGGTCTCCATGGAGGGAGCACCGCCCCGCAGCGGCGCCCGGGAAGAGGGCCGGGTGACGCGCATTCTCGAGCGGAAGACGCGGGAAATCGTCGGCACCTACCACAGCAGCCGCCGCGACGGCCTGGTTCTGCCGGTCGACCGGCGGCGCGGCGTCGAAGTCTTTGTCCCGCGCCGCGACAGCAGCGGGGCTGCCAGCGGCGATCACGTCGTCGTCGAAGTGACGCGCTATCCGGACGGCCGACACGGCGCCGAGGGACGGGTGACACAGATCCTCTCCCGCAGCGGGGAACCGGGCGGCGACATCCGCGCTCTGGCGCGGCAGTACGATCTCAGCGACCGCTTCCCTGAGCGCGTGCGAGCCGCCGCGGAAGCCATGCCGCAGCAGGTGCGCGCCGAGGACCGGCGCGGACGCCGCGATCTGCGGGAGGAACATATTTTCACGATCGACGGCCGCGATGCCCGCGACTTTGACGACGCTGTCTCCTGCCGGCTGCTCGACAACGGCCATTATCTGCTCGGCGTGCACATCGCCGATGTTTCGCACTATGTGCGGGACCGCGATCCGCTCGACCGTGAGGCGCGCCGGCGCGGCAACAGCGTCTATCTGATCGATCAGGTCATTCCGATGCTGCCGCTGGAACTTTCCAACGGTATCTGCAGCCTCAATCCGCAGGTCGACCGGCTGACGCTGACCTGCGAGATGGAGATCGACAGCACCGGCCGCGTACTGCGGCACGACATCTATCCGAGTGTCATCCGCTCCTGCGCACGGCTGGTCTACGATGACATCTCCGACCTGCTGGAAAACAACGACCGCACGCAGCGGCGCGCCTGCCGCGACATTCTCGACGATCTGCAGCTGATGCGGGAACTCGCCGAAGTGCTGCGGCGGGCCCGCGAAGCGCGCGGCAGCATCGACTTCGATCTCGACGAAACGGCGATCACGCTCGACGAGCAGGGCGTGCCGGTCAGTGTCGGCGCCGCAGAGCGGCGCACCGCCAACCGCATGATCGAGGAGTTCATGCTGCTCGCCAACGAAACGGTGGCGCATCATTTTGCGCTGCAGAAAGTGCCGTTCGTCTACCGCGTGCATGATCGCCCGGAAGCGGAAAAAATGCGCGAGCTGGCAACCTTCCTGCACGGCTTCGGCGTGTATCTGGATGCTTCCGGGAGTATCCGGCCCGCCGCGCTGCAGCGCATCCTCAGCGAGGTGCGCGGCCGCGAAGAGGAGAATATCATCAGCACGGTGATCCTGCGCTCGATGCAGAAGGCGCTCTACGCGACCGAGTGCCGCGGCCATTTCGGCCTGGCACTGCAGTATTACTGCCACTTTACCTCGCCGATTCGCCGCTATCCGGATCTGATGGTGCACCGCATCATCAAGGCGGTGCTGGCCGGCGAGCAGGGACGCAGGGATCTGCGCCGCTGCGGCCGGGCCGTCGGCGAAGTCGCCGTGCATTCCAGCGAGACCGAACGGCAGGCGATCGAACTCGAGCGCCAGGTGGTCAGGATCAAATCGGCGGAGTACATGTCGCGTCACGTCGGCGAGGAGTTCGACGGCATCATCAACGGGGTCACCGCCTACGGCCTCTACGTGCAGCTGGAGAATACGATCGAGGGCATGGTGCGCCTGGAAGCGCTCGAGGACGACTACTACGACTACGACGAAGAGCACTACCGCGTCGTCGGCCGCCGCAGCGGCCGTCATTATACGCTCGGCGACCGGGTGCGCGTGCGCCTGCGGAGCGTCGATCCCGAGGAAGCGGAGATCGCGTTCACGATGCTGTCCTGACAACCGCCGTCGGCAGGGGCTTCTGCCCCTCCATGGCGCTTCGTCGAGCTGCGTGCAGCGGGAGAGTCTGTCCCGGGACATCGCTGCCGCATCTGTTCTGCGGTTTGAAACGACTGCTGCGACAGATGCGTTTTTTTGTGCCGCAAAGACGGGAAGGCGGGGCCATTTCTGCCCCTCCCGCGGTTCAGCGGGTCTGCACGCGGTCGGGATTCCAGAACGACGGTGCGAAGAGCAGGAAGACGGTGATCAGTTCCAGTCTGCCGATCAGCATCATAAAGCACATCACCAGCTGCAGCGGCGCCGAGAAGACGGCAAAGCAGCCGCTGGATCCGATCGCGCCGAGCGCGATGCCGGTGTTGGAGAGCATGCTGATCGCTGTGCTCATCGTCGTCTCCAGATCCAGCCCCTGGAGCGAGAGAATCAGGGAGCCGATGAAGAAGGTCACCCCGTAGATCAGCGTGAACGACGTGACCGCCGTGACCATCGGCGCCGGCACCGATGTGCTGCCGAGCTTGATCGCCCGCAGTGAGCGCGGGTGAATGCGCTTGTAAAAGCCGCGCGCGATGATGCGGAAAACGATCAGCACGCGGATCACCTTCAGCGATCCCGCGGTACTGCCCGAACAGCCGCCGACGAACATCAGCAGGAAGAAAACCGCCTGGCACAGTGCCGGCCAGCCGCTGTAATCGTCGATGCTGAAGCCGGACGTGCTGGCAAACGAAACCACCTGGAAGAAGCCGTGGCGCAGCGCCGAGGACACCGTGGGGAAGGTGCCGGAGAGCCACAGTGAGGCGGTGACGACGAGTGTTGCTGCGCCGATGACGATCAGGTAGGCGCGCACTTCGATGTTGTCGCGCAGGGTTTCGAAATTGCGGCGCAGGATGTAGATATAGACGAGAAAATTGATGCTGGTAAGGATGGAAAAGCAGGAAATGACGAGCTCGACAAACAGGCTGTGGTAGTAGGAGATGCCGTCGGGATGCAGGAACAGACCGGCGGAACTGATGCTGCCGAGCGTGTTCACCGCCGCTTCATAACCGTTCATATCGCTGCCGATCCAGAGCAGGAAAAATTCGGCCAGCGTCATCCACAGATAGATCGTATAGAGGTATTTGGTCATTTCCTGTACGCGCGGGCTCATGCGGCTGAGGCCGGCGCCGGGCGTTTCCGCGCTGGCGATGCGCTGACCGCCGATGCCCATCGCCGGCAGTACGGCGATGATGAAGACCAGAATTCCCATGCCGCCCAGCCAGTGAATGGTGGCTTTCCACAGCAGCAGCGGCATGCTGAAACGATGCGGCGTCACGGTGGCGCCGGTGGTCGTATAGCCGGCCAGCGACTCGAACAGGGCGCTGGTGAAGCCGCTGACTTCTCCGGAGACGAAAAAGGGAATCGCACCCAGCAGTGCACACAGCAGCCAGCCGAGGGTCACGGCAAGGTAGCCGTCCCGGGCCCGCAGCCCCTTGCCGGACGGCGGCAGCAGGCGGTAGAGCATCAGCCCGATGATCAGCGAAGCGGTGCCGGTGAACGCAAAGGCCCGGGCCAGGACCGGCAGGTCGTACCACAGGGCGCAGAGCATCGCCGGATACATGGCCGCGCCGGTGACGGCGAGCAGAAATCCGATGACTTTGAGCAGGGTTTTCAGTCGAAAATACATGCTGCCTCCTTCCTCAGTGCGACGGGTTCCAGAACTTCGGCGTCACCAGCATAAAAAATGTAAACAGTTCGAGCCTGCCGGCGATCATGCAGACCGCCAGCGTGCAGGTGGAAAACGGCGAAAAGATGCTGTAATTGCCGGCCGGGCCGACGGCATTGAAGCCGGGTCCGATGTTGCCGACGCAGCTGGCCGCGGCGCTGAAATTGGTGATCAGGTCATTGCCGTCGATCGAAATCAGCAGGCCGGCCGCCAGCACCGTAATGATGTAGAGGAAGGTGAAGCTGCAGATCTGCTGGATGATATCCGACGGAATCTGGCGGTGATTGAGGCGCACCTTGAAGAATGCGTTCGGATGCAGGCGCAGGGAAAAGCTGCGCTTCATCAGCTTGAGCAGCACCGTGACGCGCACCACCTTGATCCCGCCGGCGGTCGAAGAGGAACAGCCGCCGATGAAAAACAGCAGGAAGAGGAGCATCATGCAGAACGTCGGCCAGAGGGTGTAGTCGGCGGAGGAAAACCCCGTGGTGGTGAGGATCGACACCACCTGGAACAGCGCCGCCCGCAGCGCCGATCCGACACTGTGCATGACGCCCGTGCCCAGCAGGTCGAGGGTGCAGAGCAGCGTGACCACGCCGATGATCAGCATATACATGCGGAATTCCGCGTCGTGGCGGAAGACCGACGGCTGCCGTGCCAGCGCCAGATAGTACAGATTGAAGTTGACGCCGGCGAGGATCATGAAGAGAATCAGCACCCATTCGATCGCCGCGCTGTGGTAAGCGGCGATGCCGGCATTGTGCGTGGCGAAGCCGCCGGTACCCATCGTCGAAAAGGAGTAGACGATTGCGTCGTACCAGTTCATGCCGGCCAGCTTGAGGCAGAGTATCTCGATCAGGGTAAAGCTGCCGTAGAGGAAGTACAGCATCTTCGCCATGTCGCGCATTTTCGGCATGAATTTGGAGAGGCTCGGCCCCGGTGACTCGAACTGGGCGATGGCCTGGCCGGATTTGCCGCTGACCGCCGGAATCAGGGCGATCATCAGCACGAGGATGCCCATGCCGCCGATCCAGTGCGTGAACAGACGCCAGAACATCATCGATTTCGGCAGCGCTTCCACGTCGGTGAGGATCGAGGCGCCGGTGGTCGAGAAGCCGGAGCAGGTTTCGAAAAAGGCGTCGACAAAGCTGTCGATGCATCCGTCGACGACGAAGGGGACGGCGCCGATCAGCGAGAACAGCAGCCAGGAAAAGGAGACGAAAAAATAGGCGTCGCGGCGGCGAAAGGCGCGGCTCTCCGCGGGACGCAGCGCGAACATCAGTGCTCCGGCGCCGAGGCAGGGCATCGCCGGCGTCAGGAAGGCGGAGGCGGCATCGGATTCGTGATAAATCAGGGCAACGAAATAGGGCAGCAGCAGACTCAGCCCGAGGAGAATCAGCAGCAGCCCGGTATAGCGGACGATTGAGCGATAATTCAGGTCCATCGTGCATCCCCTCCGAGTTCAGAACAGGAAGCTTTCCCTTACGGAAATCAGACGTTCCAGTTCGGGTATGTCGGTCAGCAGACAGACGATGAAGACGCGGTCATCGACCTGAATTTCGGTATTGCCGTTGGGGATGATGACCTGCTCGCCGCGGTGGATCGCCGCGATGATGATGCCGTCGGGCAGCTTCAGCAGCCGAATCGGCTTGTTGACCAGTTTCATGCTGGCATCGGCGATGATTTCGATGTACTCGGCCTGTCCCTGGATGACCTGACTGGAGAGAACGCGCTTGGATCCCTGGATCAGGCGCAGGATATGCGTGGTCGAAATGTCGAGCGGGTTGATCGCCATATCGACGCCCAGCGAGGAGACCATCTCGGTGTAGATGCCGCGGCTGACCTTGGCGATGACGTCCTCGATGCCGCGCTGCTTGGCCAGCAGCGCCAGCAGCAGGTTATCTTCGTCAAAGCCGGTGACGGTGACGAAGGCGTCCATCTCATCGAGATTTTCCTCCTCCAGCAGCGTCGTGTCGGTGCCGTCGCCGTTGAGGATCATCACGTCGTCGAGGTGCTCGGAGAGATAGTAGCAGCGCTCCTTGTCGCGCTCGACGATCTTCACGGCAATGCCGAGATCGGCCAGCTTGCCGGCAAGAAACAACCCGGTTTTCCCGCCGCCGATGATCATCGCGCTGCGCAGATCCGTGTATTTGCCGCGTTCGTGTACTTTTTTGTTGAGCTTGGTGATGGCGGCCCTTTCGCCGACGATGTAGAGGCCGTCGCCGGCCTTGATCTCCAGGTCACCGCGTGGAATAAGTACTTTGCCGCTGCGGTCAATGCTGATCAGCAGCATGTTCGGCAGAATGCGACTGATGGCGTTGACCTGCCTGCCGATCAGCTGGGGAATTTTTTCCACCTGGCATTCGAGAATCGCAATTTTGCCGACCGTGAACATGCCGTTGGTCAGTGTGTATTTTTCGACGAGATACTTGTAGATTTCGTTGGCGATCTCCATGTCCGGGTTAACCAGATGGTCGATCGACATGCACTCGCGGATGAAATCGAACTGGTGCATGTGTTCCGGGTCGCGGACACGGGCGATGACTTTTGAACAGCCGAGATGCTTGGCAAAGCTGGCGATGACGATGTTTTTCTCATCGCGGTCGGTGCAGGCGACGAGAAAATCGTAGGAAGAGATGTGGATCTCCTTCAGCATCGCCGTTTCCTTGCCGTTGCTGGCAACGGTCATCACATCCAGGCGCTGCGACAGTTTTTGCAGTGCCGGTTCGTTTTTATCGATGACGGTCACGGAGTGGTCGCCGCCCAGCAGGGCATTGGCCACTTTAGTCCCCAGTTTTCCCGCGCCGACAATAGCAATTTTCATGACAGCCCCCCTTGCTCCCCTTGTCAAATTACTCTCCTTATTCTATCACGCCGGAGCAGGAATTCAACACTTTTAGTCCGCGGCGGGCCGGCGTTTTGCTGCTTTTTCGGATCGAAGCGCAGACGGCGCAAACTGATGCCGCAGGCAGCGCAAAGTGATGACCTGCATGCCCGCTGCGGTGAGGGGGCCGGCGCCGGGTGCCGCGGCGGCGTACTGCATGGCAGAGGCGTGGAGAGCCCGCCGGGAATACCGACGGCTTTTCGGCTTTGCAAATCGAATCCATGCGCTTTCCCGGCTGCGGCCTTCAGTGAATGGACGCGTCCATGAACAGTGAATGAACCATGTTCAACATAAAGATGGGAACAATGCCCAACATGAAGAAGTATCGTTGCAAGCGGCGGGTAAATAGATTAGAATAGGGGGCGGAAAGGACGGTGAAGCATATGCGGATCAAGCGTCTGATCAGCGCCTGTCTGGAGGAAAACGGATATCTTCTCTATCAGCGCGAGGGAGGAAACGGCTGGATCATCGATCCCGGCGACCGCGCCGATCGCTTTCTCGCGGAACTGAAGGCGCTGCGGCTGCGGCCGGCGGCTATTCTGCTGACGCATCACCACTACGATCACGTCGGCGCAGTCGATGAAATCGTGCGCCGCACCGGCTGCCCGATCTATATCCACCGCCTTGATCTGGCACCGCTGAAAAAAGAGGCAGCCGCCATTGAGGACGGCCATTGCTTTGACATCGACGGCGAGGAGCTGCGGACGATTCTGACGCCCGGGCATACGCACGGCAGCGTCTGCTATTACGCCGCACAGAGCCGCCTTGCTTTCACCGGCGACACGATTTTCAACGTCGATCTCGGGCGCACCGACCTCGAGGACGGCAGTCCGCGCGAAATGGCCGCGTCCATCCGCCGGATTATCGCCGGCTGGGACGACGACATCGAAATCTGGCCCGGCCACGGGGATCACTGCAGCATGCGCGCGGTGCGGCGGCAGAACCGCGAATATCTTGATCTTGTCGGCCGCTGACGGCGGTCAAATTGCCGGCCGCCGACGGCGGTCGAAGGGGGTACCAACAACATGTCTATCAAATTGATCGCACTGGATCTGGATAACACGACGCTGAATGCGGAGAGCCGGCTTTCCGCCGGCAACCGCCGCGCGATTGAAACCGCGATCGACCGCGGTGTCAATGTCGTCATCGCGACCGGACGCTGCCTCGGTGCGCTGCCGGACGATGTCACCGCGGTGCGCGGCATTCAGTACGCGATCACCAGCAACGGCGCGCAGATCCGCGATCTGCGCACCGGAGATCACCTCTACACGAATTATCTGGCGCCGGAGTCGGTCGCTTCCGCGGCTTCGGTTCTGCGCGGCCTCGACCCGGCCACCCACATGGTGGAAGTCTTTGTCGACGGCACCGCCTATATGGAAAAGAGCATCTATGAGGATGTCATGGCCGGCCGCAATTCGCACCGCCATCGCGATTATGTGCTCAACACCCGGCACCCGCAGGATCACCTTCTCGATTTCATGCTGGAAAACCGGGACAGCATTGAGAACATCAATATTTTCTTTAATACCATGAGCGACAAGAGGGACACTTATCCGCTGCTGGAGACGATCCCCAATGTCACGCTGACGACATCACTCGACAACAACTGGGAAATCGGCGGCGCCACGACCAGCAAGGCTTCGGCACTGCATGAACTCGGCCGACTTCTCGACGTCTCCAGGGAGGAGATCATGGCCTGCGGCGACAGTCCCAACGACGGTGCGATGCTGCGCGAAGCCGGTGTGGCCGTCGCCGTGGCCAACGCCAAGCCGGTCATTCTCGAAATGGCCGACTTTATCAGCGGCTCCAACGATGACGACGGGGTAGCGACGGCGATCGAGAAATTCGTGCTCTGAAGAGATCCCTCTGAGGGAAATTCTCTGAGAGGCTCTCTCGGAAAGCCGGAGGATTTGCAGGACCTCGCGGCAGATCGCGGCCGGCCGCAGCCGACTGCGGTGCGGGCAGGCGGATGCGAAGCGGGCATGCTTTCGCAATGAAAGCCGGTACAGAAGAGCGGAACAGGGAGCTCCCAGTAAAAGAAATGTTTCGTTATGGCAAAACTGTGATAAAATTAACTATAGTGGGTGCGCCGGAAAACGTATTCTGTGCGTGATCTTATGCGGCCGCAGGCACAGAACGATCAGCAGATCACCGTGCATCGGGCCGTCTGAAGCGTGAAAGAGGAAGGAATATAGACGTGAGAATGATAAAAGAGGGAACGAGAAAATTCATAACTGTCGCAGTTGCGGTGCTGATGGTCATTTCCATGATGCCGATGCTGCCCGGCGCGATGCAGAGCGCAAACGCGGAGGGCACAAAATCATACAGCCCGAAGACTGTCAGGGTCATCGAAAACTGGGGCAGTGTCCCTTCGGAAAAAGTGACCGTAAACCTATTGGCTGACGGCACGAAGGTCGCTTCGGTCGAACTCGACGGCAGGCTCGATGCAATGAAGACCGACAGCGGCACCGGGATCACGTGCGGCGAGACCGCAAAATGGGTCGCTGTGTTCAAGGACCTCCCGGCGCTCGACGAGACCGGTGAGCATGAGATCAAGTACACCGTATCCGAGGACCCTGTGAACGGTTTTTCATCCGAGATCACAGGTCCGGAGCAGACCGCCAGTACGACCGAAACATACAATATTACTCATACCATTGACTCTTCCGCGACGATACAGCCTACTGCAAAAGTCGTATGGAACGATGAGGATCTTGCAACGCAGGACATTACCCTTAAACTTGTGCACGTAGCGGATGCGCCTCCATTCGAAGATATCATCGACGACACCATCACACTCGACGGCAGCGCGGACAGCGAGGCGGAGTACGAGGAGTGGACGGGCCGTTTCAGAGCGGTGCCGAAATATGATTCCGACGGCAACGCCATCAGCTACGAATTAAGGGTCGCAGCGACAAACGACTCATGGACTGCCGAGGTCACCGGCTCTGCCTCGAAAGGTTTCGTTGTGACGATAAATAATAATAAAAAGACAGTTGCGGCAACAATCGCTGCAGCAGTATCCATGAATCTTAACAGCCCGGTTTATGATGGGCAATTTGAGTTCACCTTAAAACCGGCAGACCCGACGCCCAATGCCCCGCTGCCTGAAAAAGCCGTAGTGAAAAACGATGCATATGGAGAATTCGATTTCGGTCCCATCAGGTACACCGAAGCGGGAGAGTACCATTATACGATCTCACAGAACATCCCGGCAGACGCTACGGCGGAGAACAACTACACGGCAGACGGTATCACATACGATACGAGTGAATGGACCGTAACGGTCACAGTCGCGGTGGACGATAACGGGAATCTGACCATCAAGAAGATTAACTACTCTTCGAGTGATCTTCCCCCTGAGGTGACCCTTGGAAAAGCGCTTTTCCTTAACTCGGGGGGGGTATGACAATCCAAACCTGATAGTCGATGCGACGAAAGTCTGGGTGCCGTTTGTTCCGGATGGCGCGAAGGCGTATGTAAAGGCCGTCGGCAAAGTATCGGATCAAGTGTATTATTATTCAGGGGCATTTGAACTTGATGGAGAAACTGATGCCGGAGAAACGAAATTAACAATGTATTACGACGGTTCTGCAGTTCCCCTGACATGCTATGCCCGGGAGGATTCACCGTGGCATGTGACATTCAGCGGTCTGATAAATGTAAACGATTTACAATACGAAATTAAAGAATGCGATAAGGATGGCAAAGATCTCGCCAGCGGACAAACCGTTTTCGGAAATTACGTCGGAACAATAGCGGGCGGAGAAATCATAAGCTCTGATAATTCCGGCTACATCATCACCAACACGAGCCCAACTGTCACGATTCCGTTCACTAAGAAATGGAGTGACGGCAGTGAGAAGCACGGCGCTTCGGATCAAGTCACGGTCCAGCTGCAGCGCTTCAGCAGCGCGAGCGGCAAATGGGAAGATGTCGACGGGAGATCCGCCGTGCTCGACGGCACGGCCGACACGACTGCCGCTTCCGCGGAAGACGGGGAAACCGGTCCCTGGCAGGGCGCGTTCAAAGCTCTTCCGACGATCGATTCCGTGACCGGTCAAATGATCCGGTACCGCGTCCGGGAGTCTTCGGAACTGCCGGGCTACATCAGCAGTGTCTCCGGAAACATGAAGGACGGCTTCACGATCACCAACACCAGGGCTGCGACAGCAAAACTCGGCGCTGTCAAAACTCTGAATGGGGAAGCACCGGGGGAAAACACTTTCGAATTCGAGCTTTATAAGGGATCCGTGGCAGAAGGAACGCCGCTTCAGACAAAGAAGAACGGTACGGACGGCAGTATCGCATTTGACGATCTCATCTTCAAGGAGACCGGCGAATACACTTATACGATCCATGAGGTCAACGACGGACAGCCCCGGATCGATTATGACAGCGCGGATGTCATCGCCAGGATCAAAGTGAGCAAAGCTGAAAACGGAGACCTTTCGGCACAGATCACCTATGAAAAGTCCGGCACTCAGACAGATGAGGCGGTTTTCCGCAACAGGACAACACCGGTTCTGACGCAGGACATCACGGTCACCAAAAAATGGGAGGAAGGAGCGTCAGGTAAATCTGCGGTCGTGCAGCTCTATCGCAGCACGGACGGCACGAAAGCCGAAGACGAAAACAGCACGGCTTCCAGCGCGTCGCTTCCGCATCTGTCTCTTGACGGCAGTCCGGACGCAGACTTTACCGATGACGACTCGGTACAGACCGGAGAAACTTCGGCTTGGGTCGGTGTTTTTAAAAATCTGCCGAAGACGGATGACAGCGGTCAGGTCTATACCTACAGCATCAGGGAGGTCACCCTCGACAGTGAGGACAGTGTGCAGGAAACGGAAAATTATACGGTCGCGATCAGCGGTGATTCCGACTCCGGTTTCACCGTTACCAATACACCCTCCGACGAGGAAGTGAACGTTCCGGTGGAAAAGCGGTGGGAAGACGGCGCGAAAGGCGACAAAGTCGTTGTGGCTCTGGTCAAGGACGGAAAAGTGACCGACACGACTGTTACCATCACTGCAGACGACAGCTGGAAAAGCAGCTTTGAAGGGCTTCCCCGCTATGCCGCGGACGGACACGAGATCGACTACGGCGTCAGGGAGCTTACGAAGGGCTATGCTGCGAGTGTCTCGGGAAACATGCAGGATGGTTTTGTGATCACGAATCGCCCGCTTGATAAAAACACCGGCGGCGTCACTTCGTCCGGCGGCAGCTCCGTGAATACGGGTGACAGCAGTCAGCCCCTGCTCTGGCTGGCCGTGCTTGCGGCTGCGGCCATCGCGGCGATCTGTACACGTACCCGCAAACGCGGAAATAACAGCTGAGATCCGGGAAACGAGAATCATAAGATCCTTTGAGGCATCAGTTCATTTGTTTGCATCAATAATATTCTGCCGGGCGTGGAAATCCATGCGCGCCGCTGCCAGCAGGGCTTCGGCGCTGCAGGAACCGGGATCCTTCGACGTCAGCCGGGAGAAATCATGGCCTGCGGCGACAGCCCTAATGACGCCGCGATGCTGCGCGAAGCCGGTTTGGCCGCGGCGGCTAATGCCGGGACGGTGATCCTCGCGATGGCCGACTTTATCAGCGGCTCCAGCAACGACGATCTTCCTGTGCTATGGACGCAGGTGCGCAGCGTCAGCGTCCCTCTGTTTGTTTCTTTTGTCTTTCTGGTGCATATCGCGCCCCTATGATGATACTATCGAGGAAGCGATTCTCAATAATAGAAAATATGAATCCGTAGATATCATCGATCGTATCGGAGATCTGGCGTGTCGTCATTCCTTTCGCGTACATCGAAATGATCTTTTCATCGATCCCGGAAATGTCCTTCTGACGTTTCGGGACAACTTTCGGATCAAAGGTACTCCGTCGATCCTGTGGGACGTAGATCTGAAATTCCCCGTACTTGCTGCGGACGGTTTTTTGTTTAGAGCCGTTCCAGGAGTTTGGCTCCTCGGAACGTTCGTACTTCTCGTAGCCGTGATGGTCATCCATCTCGGCTTCCATCATCTCTTCGATGGTCCCGGAAAGCAGGTCCTTCAAGGCTTCCTGGATATCGTCCGCGCTCTCGATATCGTACTCCTCGAGAAGTCCCTGGATGAGTTCCCGCTTTTTTTCGGCCATTGGTTTCGACTTGTAGACATTTTTCTTTTTGTTAGCCATAGCAAAGGCCTCCTCATGATGATTGCATCATCACAGAAGGCCTTTGGCGATTTCTTTAATTTACAGAGATTTTTTCACAGGTTCCCCTAAAAAATACTATTTATCGGATTGCTTGGTAGTAACAGGAACACTGATTTTTGATATATATTTCTCGGGATCGTTGATCAAAATATAGTCTACGACATCTTCTTCATAGATGTTGCCGCATATCTCATATTCATGGCGTTTGAGATAGTTTACGATATAGGAGTATGTATCAACAATGTTGTTATAGTCTCCACGGTGGAATGTAATCGCATAGGTGCCAGCCGGTTTAATCAAGAGGTGCTTATCGTTAATTCTTTTCGGCGTTTTAGAAAAATAACAGCTTTCTTGAAAAACTCCATTGATAGCATTCTCCCTGAGAATCATTTCTCCCACGTGCAGACTGGTGGGAATTCTCTTAGTGTAACAGTAGTCGAGCAGTTCACGAATTCTTTGGAGCATTTCATCCTCTGATGTCCTGCCCTCTGCATTCGTTTCGTATGCAATCATATATTCTTCGTCACAATCTTCGAAATTTACGATGGGAAATGTTTTTTTGGCAGATTTATAAATTTCGATATTTTTCACTGTGTCAATCAATGCATATTTCATCCTGGATATTTTTTTCTGCTGATCGTTAAGTATTTCTATTTTATTGTGTATTGTATCAACAGTCTTATCCAGATCATTTGCAGTGATAATATCCTGTATTTCTTTTAGCGAAGCGCCCGCTTCAATGAACGTGGCGATTAGGGTATATCGCTGGTGCTGTTCTAAAGAATAATAACGATAGCCATTTTCTTTCACAACAGCCGGCTTGAGGATCCCGATCTCATCATAATACAATAAAGTTCCTTTTTTCACACCGCACAGTTTTGCGAATTCGCTAATCTTATACATATTCTCCCTCCCCTCCAAAAATATTCAGAAGATTAAAAAATAAGTGTTGACTCCCAAGTTACTGTAGGGTTTATTATATCAATAGACATAATAAAGTCAATAAACAAAGCGCGTTTTGATTTATTTTGTGAAACCAAACCATGAGATCTCATCGTATCTGTGCTGAATGCAAGCAAGCACTGTAAGCATAGCTATTATGGAGGCAAAGAAATGAGAACAAGAT
>JBMNMQ010000004.1:0-78441 GCA_050953425.1 Anaerovoracaceae bacterium
TGGGTTTGTCACGGCGTCAGACGATGCGCGGCATCATCATACCGCAGACGATGCGCGTCGTGCTGCCGCCGGTCTCCAACGAACTGATCAACCTCGTCAAGGACACCGCTCTGGCGATGGTGATCAGTCTGCCGGAGCTGATGCAGAAGTCGAGCGAAATCGTCAACCGCACCGCCGGCAACCTGGTGCCGTACCTGTATGCGGCGATCCTCTATCTGCTGTTCACGATGGTGCTGACCTACTTCCTCCATCGGCTCGAACAGCGCTTCTCCAGATACAGTGAAAAGGAGGCCTGAGATGAGCAAGCTGCTGCAGATGGAACAGATTGTCAAGGATTTCAGCAACTGCCGGGCGCTTGACCATGTCGATTTTACGGTGGAGCGCGGGGAGACCGTGGCCATCATCGGCCCCTCCGGCTCGGGAAAGAGCACGCTGCTTCGCTGCGTCAACGGCCTGACCCGCATCTCGGCCGGCCGCATCACGCTGGACGGCACGACGTTTGCCGATCTGCCGCCGCTGCCGGAAGGGAAGACCGGTCTCGACAGGGAACGCGGCGGACGGCGCGGGGCCGCTGCCGGCTATCTGCCGGAAAAGGAACTGCAGGAAGTGTACAGCCGCACCGGTATGGTGTTTCAGCACTTCAATCTCTTTCCGCATATGACCTGTCTGGGCAATATTACATATGCGCCGATCAAAGTGCGCGGCCTCGCTCCGCAGGAAGCGGAGGCCCGCGGCATGAAACTGCTGGGCATGGTCGGGCTGGAGAGCAAGCGGGACGAGTACCCGGGACGCCTTTCCGGCGGCCAGAAGCAGCGCGTGGCGATTGCCCGGGCGCTGGCGATGGAGCCGGAGATCATGCTCTTTGATGAACCGACGTCGGCGCTCGATCCGGAGATCACCGGCGAGGTGCTGAACGTGATGAAACAGCTGGCGGAGCGCGACATCACAATGATCGTCGTCACCCATGAGATGGGTTTTGCCCGTGAAGTGGCCGACCGCGTGCTCTTCATGGACGGCGGCCGCATTGTCGAGGAGGGTCGTCCGGAACAGATCTTTACGGCGCCGGAGAGCGAGCGTCTGCGCGGCTTTCTGCGCTCGATGCTGCGCGCCTGAAGCGGCGGTCCGGCGGCGCACCGGCGATGCCGCCTGTTGCTGCACACCGAAGGCGTCCGCGAAGCCGCGGCAGACTGCCCGCACGAACCGAAACCCGCAAGCCCGCAAGGAGGGACGACGATGGCCGAATTGTTTTCCAGACTGTTTTTCCGTCATTACGACCGCAAGATCGCCAGCGGCGAGATTGTCTTCAGCCGCATCGCGATCAGCAAGAACGACTTCACGCAGATGTGCACCGACCCAGCGCATGTACCGCCGTGGGAGGGGCTGGAGCTGCTCTGCGAAACGATGCATCTGACTGCAGAGGAGACCGAGGAGATGCTGGCCGCGGCCCGGGCGCAGCTGGAAGCCGCGGAGCGGAAAGAAGGCGGCGGCTCCGGCGGAGAAAGCGCGGATGCATCGGATCAAGAGAAATCGGGCGATTGAAGAGCCAGCAGACGCGCGAAGAGTCTTCGCGCGATTCAAGCTTGCAGGGGACGGCACAGCCCGCAGAGAACATAAACCGGCACAGCCGGCAGGGAATGCTGCACCGCCCTCCGGCAGACGGAAGGCACCTGCAGGAGCCCGTGCTGCTCCCGATATTGCAGATGCCGCCCGGAAGCGGGCGGGAGGAACGAAACGGCGGACCGATTTCGAGCAGCCAGGGCGCTGCTCTTTTCATTTGCGCCGCGGGACTTTTTACAGGATCTTCACCGTCCGCGGCCCCTTCGGCGGTAGCCACGAGGCGGCCTTTGTGGTAGAATAGGAACGTTTAAAAAATAAGCGAAAGAAGGAACTTTCATGGCCAAACAGCAGAAGATCATTAATGTTGCCGTCATCGCCCACGTCGATGCCGGCAAGTCGACGCTGGTGGACGCGTTTCTGGCGCAGAGCGGCGTCTTCCGCGAAAACGAGGAAGTCGTCGAATGCATCATGGACAGCGACGCCATCGAGCGCGAGCGCGGCATCACCATTTATTCCAAGAACTGTTCGGTGATGCACGGCGATGTCAAGATCAATATCGTCGACACACCGGGACACGCCGACTTCAGCTCCGAGGTGGAGCGCATCATCAAGACGGTTGACACCGTCATTCTTCTTGTCGACAGCAGCGAGGGTCCGATGCCGCAGACGCGGTTCGTGCTCAAGAAATCCCTGGAACAGGGACTGAACCCGATCCTGCTGATCAACAAGATCGACAAGAAAGACGCCCGCATTGATGAGGTGATCGACGAAGTCTATGAACTCTTCATGGATCTCGACGCCAGCGACGAACAGCTGGATTTCCCGATTCTCTACGGCATCGCCCGGCAGGGCATCGTCGTCCGCGACCCGGCCGACGCCGCCGGCGTGAAGGTGGAATCCGGCGGTACCCGGCGCAGGCACAGCGCCGTCGGCGAGGGCGGCCTCGACATCACGCCGCTGTTTGACACCATCACCAGCCACTGTCAGCCCTATCCGGATTACCGCGATCAGCCGCTGCAGCTGCAGATCTCGACGCTGGCTTACGATGATTACATCGGCCGGCTCGGCATCGGCCGCATCACTCAGGGCACGCTCAAAGAAGCGCAGACTGTCGGCGTCTGCCGCGGTGACGGCGAGCCCGCGCAGCGCAAGATCAACCAGGTCTTCGTCTATCGCGGCCTCTCCCGCGTACCGGTGGAAGAAGCGCAGTGCGGCGACATCGTCGTGGTCTCCGGTATTGCCGACATTTCCATCGGCGAGACGATCACGGACCTCGATAATCCGCAGCCGATGGAAATGATTCACATTGAAGAGCCGACGCTGTCGATGAACTTCATGGTCAACGACTCGCCGTTTGCCGGCCGGGTCGGCAGATTCGTCACCAGCCGCCATCTGCGCGAGCGCCTGAAGAAAGAGCTCGAGGTCAATGTCGGTCTCGAGGTGGAGGAGACCGATTCCACCGACAGCTTCAAGGTCTCCGGCCGCGGTGAACTGCATCTCTCGATTCTGATCGAGAACATGCGCCGCGAGGGGTATGAACTGGCCGTCAGCAAGCCGGAGGTCATTCTCCATCGCGACGAGAAGGGAAAGCGCCTCGAGCCGGTCGAGGAAGTGATCATTTCGGTGCCGGATGAATATTCCGGTTCGGTGATCTCCAAGCTCAACCTGCGCAAGGGCATGATGAAGGAAATGAACAGCGAGAACGGCTACTCGCATCTCGAATATCTGGTGCCGACGCGGGGCCTGCTCGGCTACCGTACCGAATTCATCAACGACACCCGCGGCGAGGGGACGATGGTGCGCCGCTTTGATTCCTTTGCTCCGTGGAAGGGCGAGATTCCGCAGCGCGTCAGCGGTGTGGCGATCGCCCAGGAGCACGGCGTCTCCACCCCGTACGCGCTGAACACGATCCAGGAGCGCGTGCATATGTTCATCGGCCCCGGGGTCGAGGTCTACGAGGGCATGATCGTCGGTGAAAACAGCCGCTCCGACGACATGGTCGTCAACCCTTGCAAGATGAAGAAAGCCAGCAATATGCGGGCCGCCGGCAGCGACGAAAACGTCCATCTGGCGCCGCCGATCGAATTCTCCCTCGAGGAAGCGCTGGAATTCATCAACGACGACGAGCTGGTGGAAGTTGTCCCCGACGACATACGCCTGCGCAAAAAACTGCTCAAGGAACTGGATCGCAGGAGGCAGCGGAACGCAAATGGCAGATAAATTCATCGAGATGCTGCCGACGATCATTCAGGCCGGCGTGATCTTCCTGATCGGCTTTGGCGTGATCAAGCTGATCCTGCTGATCATGAAGCGGGCGCTGAAAAAGAGCACGGTCGATCCGTCGCTGCACAAGTTCCTGCACAATGCGGTGCAGATCGTGCTGATGATCGTCCTCATCCTGATCGTTCTCAGCCACCTGAAGATCCAGACCGCTTCGCTGGTGACGCTGCTCGGCGTCGGCACCGCGGCCATCGCGCTGGCGCTGAAGGACAGCCTCAGCAATGTCGCCGGCGGCATCGTCGTGATGTTCACCAAGCCGTTCACACAGGATGATTTCGTCGACATCGACGGCACGCAGGGTCTGGTGCAGCACATCGATCTGATGCTGACGACGCTGAAAACCTACGGCAACAAGGTGGTCACGATCCCCAACGGCAAGGTGGTCAACGCCGTGATCGTCAATTACTCCCGGGAGGAGCTGCGCCGGGTCGATCTCAAGCTCGGCATCGCCTACGGCGCCGATCTGCAGACCGCCAGGGAGGTGCTGCTCCGTCTGGCGGCCGACGATGCCCGCGTGCTCGGGGATCCGGCGCCGTTTGTCGGCGTCGCTTCCTGCGGCGACAGCGCCGTGGAGCTGGACTACCGCGTCTGGACGAAGACAGAAAACTACTGGGACGTGCAGTACGATCTGTCGGAGGGCGCCAAGCTGGCGTTTGAAAAAGCCGGTATCGAAATCCCGTATCCGCAGATGGACGTGCACCTGGTGCAGCCGGCGGCGGACGCAGTGCAGTAATCGAGCAGGCCGGCGGCGTGTGTGCTGTCGCTGCGGACGATGCTGCTCCGCGACTGGCCCGGTGCAGCGGTCCCGGAACGGCGCCCGGTATTGAAGGAGAAGAAAAATGGGTAATTCCCTGCTTGGCAACGTCATCTATTTCTGGATTTTTATCATCGGCGGCGTCTTCGTCGCGCACCTGTTCGGCCTGCCGCTGCAGGGACGGAGCATGATCCTCTTTCTCGTCGTGCTGACACTGGTGTACTGGGGCCTTGCGTTTCTGCGCTATGCGAGGCAGCGGCGCAGGGATAACCGCGAGGAATAATGAGCGGAAAACCGGGGCGCTGTGAATGACGGATCGCGGAGTGAGTGAACGAAACATCGCGGGGAGAAGCAGCGGGGACCGCCGGGCGCTGTGAACGAAAAACTGCCGGGCGCAGTGAACGAAAAACTGCCGGGGGCAGTGAACGAAAAACCGCCGGGCGCTGTGAACGAGAAACTGCCGGGCGCTGTGAACGGCGAGTTGCGGAGAACAGAAAACGGGCACTGCGGATCAGTGAGGAGGGCCGGCCATGGACAATTATAAATTCGTGCAGAACAGCCGCTGCGAATACTTTCCCTGCCATCAGGGCCTCGAAAAAAAGGACTTCAACTGCCTGTTCTGCTACTGCCCGCTCTATGCGCTGGGGCGCGACTGCGGCGGTGCCTTTCGCTACGACCCCGAGACCGGCATCAAGGACTGCAGTGACTGTCTGCTGCCGCATCGCCGTCAGCAGTACGACCGCATCGTGCGCAGCTGCGGCCGGCTGATCGAGCTCGTCCGTGAGGACGGCACGAAGAAAAGCGGCCGCTGAAGCCGCAGCCGCTGCGGTGACACGCTGCCCCGCTCGGCAGAAAGGCAGACGGACGATCCCGTCGGCAGAGAAACGGTACAGCCGATTCGGTCGGCAGAAAGGCAGACGGACGATTCCGCCGGCAGAGAAACGGCACGGCTGATCCCGCCGGCAGAGCGGCAGCACGGCCGATCCCGCCGGCAGAGAGAAGGAGCAATTGCGATGGCGTTCACGCATCTCCATGTACATACCGAATACTCGCTCCTCGACGGCGCGGCCCGCATCAAGGATCTGGTTCGCCGTGCGGTGGAACTGGGCATGGATTCTCTGGCCATCACCGATCACGGCGCCATGTTCGGCGTCGTGCCGTTTTACCGCGCCTGCAGGGAGAACAGCATCCGGCCGATTATCGGCTGCGAGGTCTATACGGCGGTGCGCAGCCGCCTCGACCGCGATCCGGTGCAGGACCGGCAGCGCGGTCATCTGATTCTCCTGGCCGAGAACAGCGAGGGCTACCACAATCTCGTGCACATCGTTTCCCGCGGCTACACCGAGGGCTTTTACCACAAGCCGCGCATCGACAAGGAGGTGCTGCGGCAGTACAGCGGCGGCATCATCGCGCTCTCGGCCTGTCTGCAGGGCGACGTGCAGCGCCATCTGGTCAACCGCGACTACAGCGGTGCCAGGAAAGAGGCGCTGGAGCTGCGCGAGATCTTCGGCGACGGAAATTTCTATCTCGAAATTCAGGATCAGGGGCTGTCCGATGAGGCGCGCATCCGCCCCGACCTGCTGCGCCTGCATGAAGAGACCGGCATTCCGCTGGCGGCGACCAACGATGTCCACTACGTGCGCCGCGAAGACGCCGAAACGCATGACGTCCTGCTCTGCATTCAGACCGGCTCCCGGATCGAGGACGAGGATCGCATGCGCTTCGCCAACGATCAGTTCTACCTTAAGAGTGAAGAGGAGATGCGGGCGCTGTTCGCCGACCTGCCGGAAGCCTGCGACAACACGGCCGCGATCGCCGCGCGCTGTGACGTCGAGTTTCAGTTCGGCGAGCACTTTCTGCCCGAATACCACGCTCCCGACGGCATCGATAACAGCACATATCTGCGCCGGCTCTGCGAACAGGGCCTGGCCGAGCGCTATGCGGAGATCACGCCGGAGCTGCGGCAGCGGCTCGATTACGAGCTGTCGGTGATCGAGGAGATGGGCTTTGTCGAGTATTTTCTGATCGTCTGGGACTTCGTTCACTATGCGCGCTCGCAGAACATCCCGGTGGGGCCGGGACGCGGCTCCGCCGTCGGCAGCCTCGTTGCTTACACGCTGCATATCACCAGCGTCGACCCGCTGCAGTTCGGCCTGATCTTCGAGCGCTTTCTCAATCCGGAACGCAACAGTATGCCCGACATCGACATCGATTTCTGCGATGAGCGGCGCGGTGAAGTCATCGACTATGTGATTCGCCGCTACGGCAGCGACAAGGTCTGCCAGATCATTTCCTTCGGCACCTTCCAGGCCAAGGCAGCGGTGCGCGACGTCGGCCGCGTGCTCGACCTGACCTATGCCGAGACCGACGCCATCGCCAAGGCCATCCCCAACCAGCTGAAGATCACCATCGATCAGGCGCTGCAGATGAACCCGGCGCTGCAGCAGCGCTATGACAGCGAGCCGATGGTGCGCCGGGTGCTCGACCTCAGCCGCGGCATCGAGGGCATGCCGCGGCACGCTTCGACGCATGCCGCCGGCGTCGTCATCACCCGCAGCGCCACCGACGAGTATGTGCCGCTGTACCGCATGGACAAGGGCATTTCTACGCAGTACGAAAAGGACGACATCGAGGCGCTCGGTCTTTTAAAGATGGACTTTCTCGGCCTGCGCAATCTTTCGATCCTCCGCGATGCCAACGAGATGATCGCCGCCAATCACGGCGTCGAGGTCGATCTCGCGCATATGACCTACGACGACCCGGCGGTCTTTCAACTGATTTCCTCCGGCAATACGGCCGGCGTCTTCCAGCTGGAATCACCGGGCATGACCGGGGTCATGAAGCGCCTGCGGCCCGACTGCCTCGACGATATCATTGCCGGCATCTCGCTGTTCCGGCCCGGCCCGATGGCAAACATCGATGTCTACATCGACAACAAGCGGCATCCGGATCAGATTCGCTATCTCCACCCGCTGCTCGAACCGATCCTTGCCGATACCTACGGCGTCATGGTCTACCAGGAACAGGTGATGCGGATCGTCCGCGATCTCGCCGGCTTTTCCTACGGCCATTCCGATCTGCTGCGGCGCTCGATGAGCAAGAAGAACGTCGAAGCGATGGCGGCGGAGCGGGACGGCTTTCTCGACGGCGCCGAGAAAAACGGCGTGCCGCGCGAGATCGGCGAGCAGATTTTCGCACAGATGGTCAGCTTCGGCCAGTATGCGTTCAACAAATCGCACGCCGCCGCCTATGCCGTGCTCGGCTATCAGACCGCCTGGCAGAAGACGTACTATCCGGTCGAATTCATGGCTGCGCTGCTATCGTCGGTGATGGGCAGCGCTTCCCAGACCGCCCGCTATGTCCGCAACTGCCGCGAAATGGGCATCGAGGTGCTGCCGCCGGATGTCAATGAGAGCGAGAAGAAATTCACCGCCCGCGACGGCCGCATCCGCTTCGGGCTGCTGGCCGTCAAAAACGTCGGCGCCGGCGTCATCGACGCCATCGTCGAGGCGCGCGAAAGCCGCGGCTGTCCGCACGATATCTTTACGTTCTTCGAACAGATCGATGTGCGCCGCATCAACAAAAAAGCCATCGAGAGCCTGATCCGCGCCGGGGCGTTTGACAGCCTCGACGGAAACCGGGCACAGAAAATGGCCGTCTTTGAAGGGCTGATCGAATCGGCGCAGAACGATTCCCGCAACAACGTCAGCGGCCAGATCTCGCTCTTTCAGACCAGCAGCGAAGTCATGAAGGAAGGCACCGGCGGGCAGCTGCCGCAGGTGCGGGAATTTCCCTCCGAGGTGCGCAGCGCGATGGAAAAGGAAATGCTGGGCGTTTACCTCAGCAACCATCCGCTCGATGCTTATGAGGCGGACATCCGCCGTCTGGTGACAGTCACGTCGCAGGATCTGCGCGATGCCCTGCAGGCGGCCGAAGAGGCGGCGGCGAACGCGGCCGCCGCGGCAGCGGGTGGTCTGAATGCGGCTGCGGGAGGACCGCCGGGGACGACGAAAGCGGCGGGACCGGGGTCGGCACCGTCGAACGCGGCGGAACCCGGACGGAGGCCCTCGACCGCGGCGGGACCGGGGATGTCACCGACGACCGCGGCAGGAACGGGCGACAGTTCCGCGGCCTCACCGCTGCTGTATGACGGACAGAAGGCGGTTATGGCGGGGATGGTCACCGGTCTGCGAACGCTGCGCACCAAAAAGAATCAGCTGATGGCGTTCGTGCAGCTGGAGGATTACTACGGCACGACCGAAGTGACCGTGTTCCCGCGCACTTTTGAACGCTACGGCTCGCTGCTGAAGGAGGATGCCATCCTCTGCGTGCGCGGCAAGCTGGATTTTCAGGAAGACGAGATCAAGCTGCTGGCCGATTCGATCGGCGACCTGCGGCAGATGCCGCACCGGCAGATCCTCAAGCTGCGCCTCTCGGATACGCAGAAGCTGGAGCCGATCCGCGATCTGCTGCGTGCCGATCCGGGCGGAACGGAGGTCATTCTCTACACGCCGGAGCGAACGTATCGGGCCGACCGCAGTCTGTGGACGGCTGCCGGTGAGGAAACGCTGGAACGGCTGGGGAAGCTGCTCGGCGAGGAAAATGTTAAACTGACACAGGAGGTAATGCAATGAGACGTATTGGGGTATTGACAAGCGGCGGCGACGCACCCGGCATGAACGCCGCAATTCGCGCGGTGGTGCGGTCGGCGATCTACGACGGCATGGAAGTCGTCGGCATTGAAAAAGGATACGAAGGAGTGCTCGACGAAAGCTTCCGTGAGATGGACGTCGCCAGTGTCGGCGACATCATGCAGCGCGGCGGGACCATTCTGCACACCGCGCGCTGCGAGCGCTTTATGCGCCGCGACGGCCAGCAGCTGGCGGCGCACAATCTGGAAAAGCACGGCATCGACGGCCTGATCGTCGGCGGCGGCGACGGCTCCTATCGCGGCGCGATGGAACTGTCCCGGCTCGGTGTTGCAGTGATCGGGCTGCCCTGCACGATCGACAATGACATGGGCTACACCGATTTCACGATCGGCTTTGACACCGCGGTCAACACCGTGCTCAACGCCATCACCAAGATCCGCGACACGGCGTCGTCCCACGAGCGAACCTATATCATCGAGGTCATGGGCCGGCACTGCGGCGATATTGCGCTTTATTCCGGCGTCACCGGCGGCGCCGATTCGATCCTCATTCCGGAGCTGCCGCTCGATGTCGACGCGGTCTGCGACAAGGTGCTGGCCGGCGTCGCGCGGAAAAAGCAGCACAGCATCATCATCAAAGCGGAGGGCGTTGACATTTCCACCACCGAGCTGGAGGAAATCGTATCGGAAAAAACCGGGCAGGAAGTGCGCTCGGTGGTGCTCGCCTATCTGCAGCGCGGCGGCTCGCCGACGGCCAAGGATCGGATGATGGCTTCGAAGATGGGCAGCCGGGCCGTGCGCCTGCTGCGCGATGACCAGAGCGGCATCGCCATCGGCATCAATAACGGCCAGATCAGTGAAACACCGCTGCAGGAAGCGGTGTCGGTGAAGCGGGAGCCGGATCTCGAACTCCTCGAACTGATCGATATGCTGTCGATCTGACGACCGACGATACAGCGGTTCCGCCCGGAGCCGCTTTTTTGTTCATTGACCTCCGACGGCGGGCGGTGCGACGTCCGACTGCGACAGGCACTGCCGTCGACGGCGGGCGGCGCGACGTCCGACTGCGACAGGCACTGCCGTCGACGGCGGGCGCCCTGCAGAGAACTGCACCCGACATCATCGCCGGTCGGCCTCCGCCCGGCGGCCGGCTTGCAGTGATGGCCTTCTAGCGGTCGTCTTCTTCGGAATCATCGCGGTCGTGGTGGTCGCGGCGGCCGCCGCCGCGGATGCCGAGATCGTTGTCGAGCACGCGCCCGAAGGTAATGGCCTCGCTGCCGAAGCGGGCGCGGATGTCGTCGACGGCGTGATCAATCCGTTCGCCTTTCTGCCGTTCGCGTTGATCGTCCGCAAAGAAGCTGATCTGTTCTGCTTCCTCTTCCCCGACGAGGTAGATCGCAGTCAGCGTCAGCAGGCGGATCGGCCGGCTGCCCCAGCAGGCGCGGATCAGGTCGAGTGCCGCCGCGGCGAGAACCGACGGGGTTGCGCTGGCATATTCCAGCCGGCGCTGGCGCGAGATCACGGAAAAGTCCGGCGCCTTGATTTCGGCTTTGATGCCGCCGGCGCGGAGATGTGAGCGCCGCAGGCGCGAGCAGATCTGGTCGGACAGTCCGACGACGGCCGTGCGCAGGTCGTCCTCGCCGGACAGATCGCGGGGGAAGGTCATGCCGTTGCCGATGCTCTGCGCCCGCTGCTGCTCATCGCGGCGCAGGACCGGGCGGTCGTCGCGGCCGTTGGCGTAATTCCACAGCTCGGGGCCCTGGCTGCCGAGCAGGGTGCGGAGCACATCCGGTGCCGCACCCGCCAGATCGCCGATCGTGCGCAGGCCGTGCCGGCGCAGCTTGTCGGCGCTGACGCGGCCGACGAAGAACATTTCTTCGATATCGAGCGGCCAGAGAATCTGCCGGAAGTTGTCGCGGGTGAGCACCGTGGTGGCATCCGGCTTTTTGTATTCACTGCCCATCTTGGCAAGAAATTTATTGAAGGAGACGCCGGCCGACAGCGTCAGCCCGGTTTCCTCCCGTACGGTGCGGCGGATGTCGTCGGCGATTTCGCGGCCGCTGCCGAAGAGCTTGAGGCTGCCGCTGACGTCGAGCCAGGACTCGTCGATGCTGAACGGCTCGACGCGGTCGGTATAGCGATTGTAGATTTTATTGATGACGTGATACCAGTGCCGGTATTTATCGTGATGCGGCGGCAGGCAGTGCAGCTGCGGGCATTTGCGCCGCGCCTGCGCCAGCGTTTCGGCGGTGCGGATGCCGTATTTTTTGGCTGCCTCGTTCTTGGCCAGAATGATGCCGTGGCGGCTCTTGGGATCGCCGCAGACCGCGGTCGGCAGATCGCGCAGTGCGGGGTGATCCAGCAGCTCGACGCTGGCAAAAAAGCTGTTCATATCGCAGTGCAGGATGGTTCGATCTTTCATTTCGTTTCTTTTCAAATGGCGGCCGTCTGGCAGGCGGTGAATCGGCTGCGGGGATATGGACGCAGAACGTGTGAATGCTCGCCGGTGTCCGGAACCGACCGGACGCGGTGCCGCCGGGCTGGTTTCATATACTGTCAGTATAGCAGAAATGTGCGGCAGCGGGAATCCCGTGCGGAGCGAGTGACAGTCCTTGCGTACGGTACGAGTGCGGTCCCGCTGAGGCAGAGTGCGGCCGGATGAAGATGCTGCGTCACCTCTTTGAGAGAAAATGGGATATGCTGCTCTGTGTAAGGAAAGCGACACATTCTACTATGCGACGCCGGAGCAGCTGTGCAAGGCGGACGCGATCCTGACCGGCGTACAGGCGCAGATCGTTACCACCGAAGAAGAATTCAGCGCCAAGCTGAAGGCCAAGCTCGGCAGCGACGCGACTCTGCCGGCGATCTACGCGACCGATCCCAAGGGCGTCAAAAAGGCGACCGTCAAGAGCTGGAAGACGACTTCCGGGACCTTCACCAAACTGAAGAAAGGCAAAAAGTATTACGTCCGGGTCCGCGCCTATAAAAAGGCGTCCGGAAAGACCATCTACGGTTCCTGGAGCAGCAAAAAAACTGTCAAAATCAGAAGATAAACATATTGCAGGATAAGAACAGCCGGCAGGGGGCGGGAGATATCCCGCCTCTTTGCTTTATGGCCGGCTGCTCTTTCCTCTGTACTGCCAGACATGGATGCGAACGGTCCGCCGCGTGAGCTGCCATCCGTAAAGCGGGTGGATGCATCGCTGTCATCGCCGTTGTTTTCCGTAATCCAATCGGGCGAGGCGAAACGGTTCCCTGCAGCATCTCCTTCACGGCATCGTTCCAGTCCGCCGGATTTGGCTTGCAGTGATATTTTTTTTACCAGCGGGTATACCTGCTTCTGCTCTGATATAATAGATATTGTATGCGAACCTCGTATCAGCGGACATCGGAGTTCGCAACTGAGAGATCCGGCGGCGATCGAAGTGATCACCGGCACTGAATGAAAACATTTACGCTTGACGCTTCCCGAAGCTGCCGGTGAATGGACATGCCATCTGGTCGGTCCGACAGCCTGGACCTGCATTGTATCGACGATGCGACGGCAGCCGAACCGTCGTGCCAGAGCGGCACGGATAACGGGTGAAGCGCGGGCCGGCGAAGCCGGCGGTGCCGGGAAACGACAGAACCGGAAAGCACCAGCGCCGGCAGGGCATAAACAGGAGGGAAAAGGGATGATTACTTATCGGAACGAATTGAGTGCGGATGCGTATCTGGAACTGCGGGAACTGGTCGGCTGGCGTCGGATTACTCCAGCAATGGCACGAACCGGACTGGAGCACAGCGCCTTTCTGGTCACTGCCCGGGATGGAGACCTGCCGGTCGGTATGGCGCGCGTCATCAGCGACCATGGCTACATCTATCTGATTGCGGATGTCATCGTGCGGCCGGCGTACCAGGGACGCGGCATCGGCACAGCGCTGCTCGAGCGGATCGACGCCTGGCTGCAGGCGGAGCGCTGCGGCAAGCCGACCATGATGGTTTACCTGATGACGGCCGCAGGCAAAGAGGGCTTTTACCGGCGTTTCGGTTTTCTCGAGCGTCCCGGCGAGCACATGGGTGCCGGCATGACCAAATGGCTGGAATAGCATTTGCCATGTCGAACGAACAGATAGACGGCTGCGCCGAACGAATGAAAATGCCGCACCGAACGATTGGGCGGATGGCCGCACCGAACGAATCAAAAGCCGGTCTGACGGAAAGCGCCGTGCGTGCGGCTGTCCGGCATGCGCAAAGCGCCGCAGACGATCGGTTCGCACTACGAAGACTTGCAGATCACTGAATTGCCGGAATTTACGGGCAGTTGAAAAAGAATCGCAGCGCCGAATTTACCGTGCTCAGTAGAGGACAAACGGACGCAAAAGTGATATAATACCGGCATACGAGCTGTCAAATCAGACAGAACAGGAGACTCTTATCAATTATGCTGCTGATCAAGGAATTTGAGTTCGACGCGGCCCATAACCTCGTTCACTATCATGGAAAATGCGAGCGGCTGCATGGCCATACTTACAAACTGGTCGTAAAACTGAGAGGCTCACGCGACAGCGAGGATATGATCTATGACTTCAGCCGTCTCAAGCGGCTCGTGGAGGAAGAGATTCTTTCTCGCTTCGATCACCAGTATCTGAATGACTTTCTTCCTCAGCCGACAGCGGAAAATATTGCCGTCTATATCTGGGATAAGCTGGAACCTCTGGTGCGCACGGACAATGCGGCACTGCATGAAATTGAAGTCTGGGAAACGAAGACCTCCGGCGTAGTGTACCGCGGGCCCGGAGAAGAAGAAAAAACAGACCGGGAAGGGAAGGATGATAATGCAGGATGTACAGAATCAGAAGGATGAGAGAAATATTTATCTCAATGAAGTGGGAATCCGCAACCTTCATTATCCGATTCAAATCAAAAACGGCGAGGGTCACTGGATACCGGTGACTGCCCGGGTCAGCATGTTTGCCGATCTGGAAGGAGAACAGAGGGGCGTACATATGTCACGCTTTGTGGAGATCCTCGAAAACAATCAGCGCATGGATCTGGAGCATATGCAGCGCATTCTCGAAGAAATCTGTGCCAGGGCGGAAGCGCACAGCAGCTTTATCCGCGTTGCCTTTGAGTACTTTGTCTGGAAAAAATCACCTCGCACCGGCCTCGAATCATATCTCAACGTTGATGTCGAGTACTATGCCTCACTGCGCGGAGATGAACTGGAATTTGAACTCACCGTACGGACGCCGGTGATGACGCTCTGCCCGTGCTCCAAGGAAATTTCCGATTTTTCCGCGCATAACCAGCGTGCTTTTATTACCATTACGGCAGCCACCGACCGCTTTATCTGGATCGAAGACCTCGTGCACATCGCCGAGGAATCCGCCAGTTCACCGGTCTATTCGCTGCTCAAGCGCCCGGATGAAAAATACATTACCGAACAGGCCTATGACAATCCGATGTTCGTCGAAGATGTTGCGCGGGAAGTCAAGCTGCTGATGGATGAGACTTTTATGATCCCCGAGTACACGATTGAAGTTGAGAGTGAAGAAAGCATCCATAACCATGAAGCGTACGCCAAAGTAGTGGGCGGTCTGCGCTACAACGGCGCGCAGTAGGCCGCCGGTACGCTGCACGCTGCCATCTGTCCGCCCGTCGCGGGAACGGCGCCGATCGTGCGGAGACGGGAAGCGTTTACGAAAGACTGAAGGCGTTCAAAGGAGTATTCAATGGCGGAGAAGTACCTGCTGCTGCGGGACGGAACAAAGAAGACCTTTACTCATATGGAGATGATGGGTGTGATAAATATCACACCTGATTCTTTTTATGCGGGCTCCCGCACCCCGACGCCCGCGGCGGCGCTGCAGCGGGCCGCGCGGATGGTCGAAGAAGGCGCCGAATGGCTGGATGTCGGCGGCGAATCGACGCGCCCCGGGGCGGCGGCCGTCACAGCGGAGGAAGAACAGAGGCGGGTAGTGCCGGTGATTGCGGCACTGCGCAGACGCTGGCCCGATCTGCTGCTGTCGGTGGATACCTACCGAGCCGCCACCGCGGCGGCAGCCGTGGAAGCCGGCGCCGATCTGGTCAACGACATTTCTGCCATGACGTTTGACCCGCAGATGCCGGATGTGATCGCGCAGTACCGGGTACCGGTGGTGCTGATGCATATCAACGGCCGTCCCGATCATATGCAGGATGCGCCGCACTATGACGATGTCGTCCGGGAGGTTTACCGCTTCCTCGAGGAGCGCCTCAACGCGGCGGAAAGGGCCGGCATTGCCCGGGAGCGGACGGTGATCGATCTGGGCATCGGCTTCGGCAAGACGGCGGCGCATAATCTGCAGTTGCTGCGCCGCATCGAGGACTTCGAGACACTCGGCCGTCCGCATCTTCTGGCGGTATCCCGTAAAAGTTTTATCGGAAAGGTCCTCCGGGCGTCGGATCCCGCCGACCGCCTCTACGGCACAGCCGCGATCACTGCTTACGCGGCGGGCAGAGGCATCGAAATGGCGCGCGTGCACGATGTCCGCGCCAATCTCGACGCGGCCCGCATGGCGGAGGCGCTGCGATGAGAGCGGCTCTGTCGCTGGGATCGAATATCGGTGACCGCTATGACTGGCTGCGCAGGGCCCGGACAGCGCTGGCACGGCAGGCCGGGTGCATAGAGAGCTGTTCCGGGATCTGGCAGACCGCCCCGTACGGGTATACGGAGCAGGATGCATTCTGTAATCAGGCCCTGATTCTGGATACAGAACTTTCTCCCGAGGCACTGCTGACGGTGATGCAGGGGATCGAGCAGGCACTGGGCCGTGTCCGTACCATACACTGGGGACCGCGCACCATCGATCTTGATCTGATACTCTATGAAGACCGCATCCTCAAATCCGCGCGGTTAACAGTGCCGCATCCGGATTTTCGCAGCCGCCTCTTTGTACTCGGTCCGCTGGCGGAAATCGCCCCGGACTGGGTTGATCCGCAGAGCGGAAAGACGATTCGCATGCTGCTCTGGGAATGGCGTGCGCGCGCCGCGGCCGGCAGCGCGGAACAGGCTGAGAATCTGCCGGATGCCTGATCGCTGCCTAATCGTGGGAGTCCGTCAGGCTTTCGTTGTAGAGCACCAGCGTTTTGGCAATTTCAAATCCCTGCTGGATGGTGATGCCTACCGCGACCAGATTGAGATCTTTGTTGGCTTGGAAGAACATCGAGGCGTCGGTGCGCATGAAGGTGAAGGAGGGCTGCAGAGTGAGATCCGCTTCCTGTCCGGCCAGCACCAGTTTGTCGGAAAGCTCCTTGTTCTTCTTCGTCGACCAGAGCGGAATGGTCGAAACAATGCGGAATTTCATGTCCGAGAGTTCCGCTGTTTCGCGATAGGCCTTGTTCATTTCCTGGAAGACCGACTGGGAGGTAGCACGGACAAAGACGCCGAAGCGGATCTGTCCGTTTTTAGTCCTGACCTTGCCGATGTTGGCCAGCGCGGTGATGTCGCCGTCTCTGCTGTCCTCTTCCCCCTCTTTGGCGTCGTCTCCTTCACGGGCGTAGACGCCGTCGACCATCGTATACATCAGACTGAATACCGAGGCGGTATCGTTGGCGGAAAAAACTTTGTCCGGCACCTTGACTTCCTCAATTGTGCAGGATATATCTGGCTCGTTTTTGATGTTTTTTTCAACATAGGAAACGCGGGCGTTGTCCAGCTGCTCCTTCAGTTTGTCCGCTTCGCTGTTGTTGACCGTGACGACGCAGGAAGCGTCGGCCGGATAGCGGTCGGCCCGGGATCCGCCGTTCAGTGAAGCGATCTGCATGACGATGCCGTTGCTGCGGCATTCATACAGCATATCCATCAGGTCGACGATCGGCTTGGCGTGGCGGGTGTCGCGTATGGACGAATCCTCGCTGATACAGCCTCGGATGGAAACGCGGAAAGCACGATTTCCTTCCGGCCTGGTGTAGTGAATTTTCTTGCCGATTTCATACTGTGCCGTAGCCGCGCTGCCGGTGAAGAGGCGCGGTGTGCTGCGCTCGGTGAGAGAGATGAAGTTCGAGGCGCGCAGGTACTTTTTCGGCAGATGCATGGCGCCTTTCGTCCCTCTGGTGAAGAGAACCGTGATTTCGCCGTGCTCGCGGGTGTCGGCCAGCACGCTCAGGGCGATGGCGGCCGTCTTGCAGGTCGCGCTGCGGTCGCGGCTGTCGACGCGTACCTGGTAGGTGACATCGCTGCGGGCGGTTTTCTTTCTGCCGGAAGCTTCCCGCGAAATCACCAGACCGCAGTCCGGAATCTGCCGGTGATAGTAGCGGTGCCGGTCGGCCCATTTGGTCAGGCAGCGGAATATATCGTCGTCGCTGCAGGCAGTGGGAACGCCGGACTTCATATAATCGTAGCTGGCATAGACATCATCCTTGAGCTGGTCCTCGAACTCGGTGCTCATCGTGTCGCCGCAGCCGGTCAGCAGCAGACTGACGGCGAGTACGGATGCCAGCAGGATGGCAAGAAATTTCTTCATCATAAGCTCCTGATTCTATTGGCGGACAAAATATATCATAGCACAAACAACCGGCAAATGGTACTTTTGTGACGGAGGTTTCACCTTCCGGAGGATGCACTTTCCGGCCCCCCGACGGAGGATGCACTTTCCTGCCCCCCTGCGGAGGATGCACCTTCCGGCCCTGCGGATCCGTGCGGGGCGGCAGCGTGCTCTCTGCCGGCCCCGGGCGGGATGTCTCGGTTTGTCCTGGCGGACGCGGGCGGGAAACCGATTTGGAAAAAAGGCGGGAAAAGATTCTTAAAAAAGCTTGTAAGCGCCGGCGGGGATATGCTATAATATCGAATGTTCGTGAAATCAGAACGCCCCGGCAGGGGACGCTGACATAGATACCAGAGGAAAAGGAGGTGCGGGACATGTCAAAGAAGTGCGAGATTTGCGGCAAGGGCCAGGTTTCCGGTAACAACGTATCTCACTCGAACCGGCATACGAGAAGGAAATGGAATGCCAATATCCAGACCGTTCGGATCGAAGAAAACGGAAAGGTCAGAAAGGCCAACGTATGCACACGCTGCATCCGGTCCGGAAAAGTGAACCGCGCCGTTTAAGGCTGAAACAGAAATCTGTGTCGAACGGCACAGATTTTTTTTAGGAGCGATCATGGCTGACAACCGCAGCGAAAACTGCGTCATTAAAACAGAATACGGCGCGATCACGCTGACGCGGGAAGCGATCGGGCAGGTGATCATGAAGGTGCTGCGCAATTACCAGGGCAGAGTGCACGTGTCCAATCACCGCGGCCGCCTGCTCGGTCTGCGGGATCGGCTCAGCCGCGTCGACGAGATCGACAATATGGAGATCCGCTTTGACGAGAGCGGGATCGTCAGCGTGCGCATCTATATCGTCATGCGCTTCGGCCTCAGCATCAGCCGCATCACCGGGATGATGATCCGCGAAATCCACGATGCCCTGACGCGCGTCATGGGAAAAGAGCCGGCCGAGATCTGCATCGTTGTCGCCGGCGTGCTCTCCAAGAATCTGGTGCCGCGGCATATTGAAATCAGCCGCCGCTACGACGAGAAGCCGAAGAAAAAGCCGCCGCAGCCCGCACCGCAGACCCCGCAGCAGCACTGAGAGGGGGCGCCGATGACAGAACTCACCGAACTGCGGGGCGTCGGGCCGCGCAAGGCGGAGCGGCTGCAGCGGCTCTCCGTGCACAGCATCGAAGATCTCCTCTATCTGTTTCCGCGGGACTACGAGGATCGCACTGCGGTGACGCCGATCGCGGCGCTCGAACCGGGCCGGCCGGCGCTGACCGAAGGCACGGTACAGCAGGTGCGGCAGTTCACCGGACGCAGCCGGACCCGGGTGCTGCAGGCCGAGGTCGTCGACGGGGACGACCATCTGCAGGCCGTCTATTTCAACGCTTACTACCTTTCGCGCAGCCTGCGCCGCGGCGAACATTACTACTTTTATGGTACGCCGCAGGAAAACCGCGGCCGGCTGCAGATGATCCATCCGGAATTTTCCGGCGATCGCTCCGAGCAGGGCATTCTCCCCGTCTATCCGCTGACCGCCGGCATCCGGCAGCCGGAGATGCGTCGGCTGCAGCGGCAGGCGGCTCCCTATGCGGCCGCGGTCGCGGACGATCTGCCGGCGGAGATCATCGCCGCGCAGTCTCTCTGCTCGCTGGCCGAGGCACTTTCCTGGATTCACTTTCCGCCCGACCGGGAACACCTGGAGCGGGCCCGGCAGCGGCTGATCTTCGACGAGCTCTTTGTTCTGCAGATCGGCGTGCAGCTGATGCGCCGCCGCGAGGAGCGCGGCATCCGCATGGATGCGCCGGGCGCCGAACGCGAGTTCGTCGATCATCTGCCGTTCACGCTGACCGGCGCGCAGGTCAGGACCGCGGAGGAAATCGTCTGCGATATGGCTTCCGACCGGGCGATGAACCGACTGGTACAGGGTGACGTCGGTTCCGGAAAGACGGCGATCGCCGAAATCGCCCTCTACAAGGCGGTCCGCAGCGGCCGCCAGGGTGCTCTGATGGCGCCCACCGATCTGCTGATGCGGCAGCATCTGGCCGGACTGGAACGTGATTTTGCGCCGCTTCATGTTTCTGTCGGCTGGCTCAGCGGGCACATGAGCGCGGCGGAACGCAGCGAACAGCTGGAACGGCTGGCGGACGGCCGCACCGACATCGTCATCGGCACGCATGCGCTGCTGCAGCCCGACGTCGCTTTTCATGATCTCGGGCTGGTGGTGACCGACGAACAGCACCGCTTTGGCGTCAACCAGCGCGCCAGTCTGATTGCCAAGGGCAGCAATCCGGATATTCTGATCATGACCGCGACGCCGATTCCGCGGACGATGGCGATGGCGCTTTACGGCGATCTCGACGTCTCGGCCGTCGATGAGCTGCCGCCGGGTCGTCAGCCTGTGCGGACGCGGGCGGTGACGACCCGTTCGCGCGACAAGGTCTACCGTTTTGTCGGTGAGGAGCTGCACCGCGGGCGTCAGGCCTTTGTCGTGGCACCGCTGATCAGCGAGAGCGACGCCATCGATGCCGCCGGCGCCGAGGAGCTGGCGGCGGAGCTGCGCGGCCGCTTCCCCGACTTTCGCGTGGCGCTGCTGCACGGCGCCATGAAGCAGGAGGAAAAGGACGAGGTGATGCGGCGCTTTCAGCGCGGCGAGATCGATCTGCTGGCGGCAACCGTGGTGATCGAGGTCGGCATCAATATTCCCAACGCCACCGTGATGGTCATCGAGAATGCCGAGCGGTTCGGCCTCGCACAGCTGCACCAGCTGCGCGGCCGCGTCGGCCGCGGCGGGGAGCAGTCTTACTGCGTGCTGGTGCTGGGAGAGGGCTGCGGCAAGGTGGCGCTCGAGCGGGCGCGCGTGCTCTGCGAGAGCAGTGACGGCTTTGCGATTGCCGAAAAGGATCTGGCTCTCCGCGGCCCCGGAGAAGTGCTCGGCACGCGCCAGCACGGCCTGCCGGATCTGCACCTTGCCGATCTGATGCGTGACCGGAAAGCCCTGGAAATCTGCCGCCGGCAGGCGCTGCGGCTGCTCGCGGACGATCCCGGCCTGGAACGGCATCCGGCGCTGCTGGCACGTGTGCGGCGGGCGTTCGGCGACGAACTCCGCATCGCAACCTGACAGATCGGCGCATTGCACCGCCCGACGGCGGACAGAAGGGAGACAAGACAAACATGAGAATCATTGCCGGAGATTACAAGGGGCGCAGACTGGAGGCGCCGTTGGATGACCTGATCCGTCCGACCTCGGACAAAGTCAAGGAAGCGCTGTTTTCCATACTGACCCTCGATATTTACGATGCCGTCGTCTGCGATCTCTTCGCCGGCACCGGCAATCTGGGACTGGAAGCGCTGAGCCGCGGCGCCGCCCGCTGCTGGTTCGGCGACCACGCCGGCGAGAGCATTCAGCTGATCAAGAAGAATACGGCGCTCTGCCGCGCCGAGCACAAGAGCACCATCATCCACGGCGATTACAAAAAGGTGCTCTCCCGGATCGACGAAAAGATCGATCTGTTCTTTCTCGACCCACCCTATCACAAGAACCTGCTGCCCCGCGTCTTTGCGGAGATCGCCGCCCGCGATCTGCTCGCCGAAGGCGGCAAGATCATCGCTGAACACGCGCGGCAGCAGCTGCTGCCCGAGGAACTCGCCGGTTTCAGAAAAACGAAGGAACGGAGCTACGGTAGAGTTGTGCTTTCGATATACATGTGATAAACTTAACACAACTTTGACATTCCGGAGGTAGGAATACTATGAATAAAGCTCTGTACGCCGGTTCTTTCGATCCCCTGACCTGCGGGCATCTCGATCTGATCCGCAGGGCAGCGAAAATCTGCGACCGGCTGGTGGTCGGCGTCATCGACAACCCTTCCAAGGTTCCGCTTTTTTCGGTGGCCGAACGCGTTGCCATGATCCGGGAAGCGGCCGCCGCCTATCCGAATGTTTCCGTCGATCATTTTTCCGGTCTGCTGGCGGAATATGTCAATCGCAATGATTTTGACATCGTCGTCCGCGGCCTGCGCGGGAGCATGGATTTTGCCAGCGAAATTCAGATGGCGCAGATGAACGCCAGACTGTACGAGAGCCGGGTGGAGACGATTTTTCTGATGACCGATCCGGGTTATTCGTATTTCAGTTCCTCTATGGCCAAAGAAGTGTATTCACTGGGCGGTGACATCGAAGGACTGGTCCCGGACGTCGTCGCGGAGAAAATGAAGGAAAAATTCAACGGAGGTAAGTGATGAACGTGGGAGAAGAAAGCGTACTGGAACTGCTGGAGGAAATCGAAGAAATTGTTGATACCAGCAACGGTGTCCCGCTGACCGGCAAAATCATGGTGGATGCCGGCGAAATGCTGGAGATCGTGCAGGAAATCCGCACCTCGCTGCCGGATGAAATCCAGCAGGCGCAGTGGATCAAGAACGAACGCGACCGCATCCTCGGTGAGGCCAAATCCGAATACGAAGCCATCATCAACAACGCGCAGCAGCAGGCGGAGGACCTGGTCGAACATGACAAGATCATGATGGAGGCCAGAAAGCGCGCCGACGCCATGCTGGAGAAGACGCGGGATACGGTTCGACAGCTGAAGATGAGCACCTACGATTATGTCGACGGCATCCTCTTTGACTTTCAGGAAAAGATGGATGAACTTTCCAAGACGTACTTCAGTGACTTCTTCAATCAGCTGGAGACAACGTTCAACGGCATCAACACGACGCTGGAGGAAAATCGTGACGAGATCAAGGAGATGGCGTACCGCACCTCGATGAACCTCGACGAAAAGAAGCAGGGCGGAGAAGCGCCGCAGGACGCCGGCGGCGACCAGGCGCAGCAGCCGTCTGCGGAAGAAGAGGAGCAGGCCGCGGCGGCGGATGAATATTCCGACTACGTGTACGAGGACGAACCGGACGACCGCTCCTGACGAGCGGTTCTGAACCGCCGGCGGGCGGCCGCCCGGCGAAAAGCGGGGGCAGCCATGCGCATTACCGGACTGACAGCGGAATACAACCCGATTCATAACGGCCATATTTATCACCTGCGGCAGAGCAGGGCGATGAATAAGGCCGATTTTATCGTGGCCGTGATGTCCGGAGATTTTACCCAGCGAGGGGAACCGGCCGTCTTTGACAAATGGACGCGGGCCGCCTGGGCGGTGCGCAGCGGCGTCGATCTCGTTTTTGAACTGCCGGTCGTCTTCGCCGCCGGCAGTGCCGAACAGTTTGCCGACGGTGCAGTGCGCCTTTTGACATCACTGGGATGCGTCAGCGATCTGTCGTTCGGCAGCGAATGCGGCGACATCGGCGCGCTCTATCAGCTGGCCGGCTTTCTCGACGGGGAGCCGGAGGCCTATCGTCAAGCCCTGCATGAGCAGCTCGACCGCGGCCTGTCCTATCCGGCAGCCCGGGAGGCGGCCGTGCGGACGGTGATCGGCGACGCGGCCGCGGATCTCCTGCGCCGTCCCAATGACATTCTCGGCATCGAGTATCTCAAGGCGCTGCGGCGGTTGCAGCGTGAAACCGGCGCGGAGCCGGTGCCGCGGGAGGGCAGGCTGCATCTGCTGACGGAGCGCGGCCGGACGGTGATCCCGGCAGCGCATTGTGTGCCGCGGCGCGGTGCCTACCATCTGCGCGAAGCATCCGGCGCGGACCTTGTCAGCACCGCCGCGGCGCCCGTCTATGCCGGCGGCGAAGCGGTGCGCGAGCGGCTGCGGCAGTATGACACCGCCGCTCTGCGTGCGGCCGTGCCGCCGCCCGTGCTCGAGGATCTGCAGCACGGCGTCTGGGATGAGATGGTCGGCACGGAAGCGATCTGGCCGGCGCTGCAGAGCCGCCTGCTGCTGATGCCGGAGGAGGACATGCGCCGCGTCGACGGCGTCAGAGAGGGCATCGAGCACCGCATCCGACGCGTCCTGCGCCGCTGTCATTCCTATGCCGAACTGGTCGAGTCGCTGCAGAGCCGCCGCTTTCCCCGCACCACCGTGCAGCGAATGCTGCTGCACCTGCTGCTGGATATCCGCCCCGAAGATGTCACGCCGCCGTCCTATGCCAGACTGCTGGCGGCCGGCGCGCGGGGCAGAAAGCTGCTGCGCCTGATTGACCGCAGCGGCTGCAGCCGGATCCCGGTGATCACCAACCTGCCGCGGCAGCGCGAACGGCTGGACGGGGAGGACGGCAAACTGCCGCGCCTGCTGGAACTCGACGTGACGGCGGCCGATCTCTATAACCAGGCGGCCGGCCGCGACCTCTATGCCCGCAGCGATTTTGTCGTTCATCCGCGGATTCTGCCCTGAACCGGGATGCGGCGGATCATGGGCAGCCAGGACTGACGATGGATCATGCGGACAGGCAGCAGCATTGAACGAGCAGCATAACCGGGATCCGCATAACCGGGATCTGTGCCGGCTTCGGTCTTGCCATCGGCGAAAAAAAGGCATATAATAATCATGTCTGCGTGCGGTTGGGGCAACCGCGCGCGTTTTCCGAAGAGAAATCACGTATCATAAAAAGGAGAGCACGAAAATGAAAATTCTGGTTATCAACTGCGGCAGTTCCTCGCTGAAGTATCAGGTCCTCGACATGACAGATGAGCATCTGCTGGCCAAGGGCCTGGTCGAACGCATCGGCATGGACGGCTCCGCGATCACGCACGAGAAGATCGGCGCCGGCGAAAAATGGAAAAACGAAGTCGCGATGCCGACGCACCGCGAAGCGATCCAGCAGGTTCTGGATGCGATCGTTGATGACGATCACGGCGTGCTCAAGGATATGAGCGAACTGGGCGCGGTCGGTCACCGCGTCGTACATGCCGGTGAAAAATATGACCACAGCGTGCTGATCACGCCGGAAGTCATGGAACAGCTGGAGGACTGCGTTGATCTCGCGCCGCTGCACAACCCGGCCAACCTGCTCGGCATCAATGTCTGCCAGGAACTGATGCCGGATACGCCGATGGTCGCGGTCTTCGACACCGCCTTCCATCAGACGATGCCGCCGGAATCCTATATCTACGCGATTCCCTATGAGTACTATCAGAAATACGGCGTCCGCCGCTACGGCTTCCACGGCACCAGCCATATGTACGTGGCGCAGCGGGCTTCCGAGATCATGAACTGCAATCTCGACGACCTCAAGATCATCACCTGCCACCTCGGCAACGGCGCCTCCGTGTCGGCGATCAAACGCGGTGTCTGCATCGACACTTCGATGGGATTTACGCCGCTGGAAGGCCTGGTCATGGGAACGCGCTGCGGCGACATCGACCCGTCGATTGTCACCTACATCCGTAAAAAAGAAAATCTGAGATCGGGCGAAATGGACGAGATCATGAATAAGAAGTCCGGTGTGCTCGGCATTTCCGGCGTCTCTTCCGATTTCCGCGACATCGAGAAAGCAGCCGAGGAAGGCAACGAACGGGCGCAGCTGGCGCTGAAGGTCTTCGCTCATAAGGTGCGCTTTTACATCGGTGCCTACATCGCCGAGATGAACGGCGTCGATGCCATTGTCTTCACCGCCGGCGTCGGCGAGAACGACATCTCCATGCGCGATGTCATCTGCAACGACCTCGGCAACCTCGGCATCAAGCTTGACCTCGTCAAGAACCGTACCCGCGGCAGGGAAATGGTTATCTCCCGCGACGATTCGCCGGTGCAGATCATCATGATCCCGACCAATGAGGAACTGATGATCGCCAGAGATACGCTGGCCATCGTGAAATCGCTGAAATAGTGGTTGACAAGCACGGCCGCAAAAGGATATAATTTAGAAGTTGCCGCGCAGACTGCCTGCGGCGGCTGAAGAGGAAAATCAACTGCTTGAAATAGATCGACGAAGGAGGTGTTACGATGGCGGTACCGAAGAGAAAAACTTCCAAGGCCAGAAGGGACAAGAGAAAGAGCCAGAATATGAAGATGAAGGCACCCGGCCTGTCCATCTGTCCTCAGTGCCATGAGCCCAAGCTTCCGCACAGAGTGTGCCCGAACTGCAACTACTACGACGGCAGGGACGTCATGGCGGAATAGTTTCCGGCTCGCAGAGAAGGAAAACATCGCATAGGATTCCATGGCGGGATCCTATGCTTTTTCTTGCGCTCTTCCCTTCGTTCCCGGCGCGTGCCGTCGTTTTCCGCCGTCACGGCCGGCCGAGGTTCATTTTTCCGTCCGTTGTGGTATAATAACAAAACGCTGTGAAGAACAAGAAAGAAGAAATGAAGGAGAAAAGCATGGTTCGAGTACTGACCTATGGAACATTTGATCTGCTGCATTACGGCCACATTCGTCTGCTCAAGCGCGCCAAGGCGCTGGGCGATTATCTGATTGTCGCGATTTCCACCGATGAATTCAACGCCGTCAAGCATAAAAAGGCCTACCACAATTACGCGACGCGCAAGGAGATGCTGGAAGCGATTCGCTATGTCGATCTGGTCATCCCCGAGGAAAACTGGGAGCAGAAGCGCAGCGACGTCATCGATTACAAAGTGGATATCGTCGTGATGGGCAGCGACTGGAAGGGCAGCGACAAATTCGAATGTCTGCGCGATCTCTGCCAGGTCGTCTAT
Source organism: Anaerovoracaceae bacterium (assembly GCA_050953425.1). Taxonomy (GTDB): domain Bacteria; phylum Bacillota; class Clostridia; order Peptostreptococcales; family Anaerovoracaceae; genus RUG100. The sequence continues at coordinate 26,302 of JBMNMQ010000004.1, forward strand.
CTCGACCGCACCGAGGGCATCTCAACGACGAAGATCAAGCAGGAACTGAATCTGCAGTCGGAGGAGCGGGGCGTTGACGAAATTCTGCGAACCTGAGGCGCCGCGGAGCGAACCGGGCCGGAAAGCTGCGAACAGAGAAATGAAAACCCGGACGGCTGTTTGCAACGGGCACGAACAGCGGTCCGGGATTTTTGTCTTTGCGGTTGATCGGCGGTACGCCGCGGCGACGGGTAAAGCCGCAGGCACCGGCCGGCTTCAGATGGTGCAGCTGCCGATCAGTCCTCCTCAAGGAGTTCTTCGGCGATCTGCACGGTGTTGGTCGCGGCGCCCTTGCGGATGTTGTCGGCGACGCACCAGAGGTTGACACCGCTCGGAACCGAGAAATCGCGGCGGATGCGGCCGACATAGACCTCATCGGTGCCGGCTGCGTCGCGGGCCAGCGGATAAACGTTGTTGGCCGGATCGTCCTTGACAATGATGCCGGGGAAGTCGGCCAGCGTCTGGCGCAGTTCGTCGAGATCAAAGTCCTTTTCGAACTCGATGTTGATCGATTCCGAGTGCGAATCAAAGACCGGCACGCGCACCGTGGTCGCCGTCACGGCAATGCTGTCGTCACCGAGGATCTTGTGCGTCTCGTTGATCATCTTCATCTCTTCCTTGGTATAGCCGTTGTCGAGGAAGACGTCGATGTGCGGCAGGCAGTTGCCGGCGATCGGGTGCGGATACGCTTCGCAGGTGTCGTTGCCGGCGAGTCCGTTCTTGAGATCGTTGATGCCTTTGACGCCGCTGCCGGAGACCGCCTGGTAGGTGCTGTAGACGACGCGCTTGATCTTGTACTTGTCGTGCAGCGCCTTCAGCGGCAGCATCGCCTGGATCGTCGAGCAGTTGGGGTTGGCGATGATGCCCTTTTTCGTCTTCTTGACATCATCGGGGTTGACTTCCGGTACGACCAGCGGCACATCCGGATCCATTCTCCACTGCGAGGAGTTGTCGACGACGGTAACGCCGTGCGCAGCGGCGATCGGCGCAAACTTTTCCGAGACCTTGCCGCCCGCCGAGAAGAGCGCGATGTCGATCGGCTTGTCAAAGGAATGCTCGGTCAGTTCTTCGACTACGTAATCTTTGCCCTTGAAGGTAATAGTGGAGCCTGCCGATCTTGCAGACGCCATGATATATAAGTTGTCAAAAGGAAAATCTTTTTCTTCGAGCACTTTCAGGAAGGTTCGTCCGACGACACCAGTAGCGCCTACAATTGCTAAATTGGGTTTTTTATTCATTGGTTTTTCCTCCCTCAATCGATAAAATGTATAAACTCATTTCATTATAGCACTGAGATCGGGGCGGCGCAATCAGCAGAACGGTGATTTTTTGGGTGAATTTTCGCCCGAATGCGGCGCATGATTCCGCGGCCGGCGCGCTTCGACCGTCTTCACCGGGCGGGTTTTTCCGGCTCCGCCGTCCGGGGCTGCCGCGGCGGTCGTGACGGGCTGCGGAATGTTCCGCGGCCGGCTGCGGATGACGCCGGAAACGGGCTTCGGAATGCGCCGGAAACGGGCTGCGGAATGCGCCGGGAACGGACCGCGGAATGCGCCGAAAACGGGCTTCGGAATGCGCCGGAAACGGGCTGCGGAATGCGCCGGGAACGGACCGCGGAAGACGCCGGAAATTTCGGGATATTTTAACAGATCGGGCGCCACTGCAAAGTTGTATTTTTATCTGATCGGAGTAGAATACATGTAAGCTGTTACTGTGCTTGCGAGGAGACGAAGATGCTGCAGCTTCGACATATCAGCAAGACATATGCTGCCGGTGATCTGGTGCAGAAGGCGCTGGACGACATCAGCATCGGCTTCCGCGATCATGAATTCGTGACCGTGCTCGGCCCCAGCGGATCCGGCAAGACGACGCTGCTGAACGTGATCGGCGGTCTCGACCGCTACGACAGCGGTGAGCTTCTCTGCGACGGCGTCTCCACGCGGCAGTACCGCGACCGCGACTGGGACAGCTACCGCAATCACACCATCGGCTTCGTCTTTCAGAGCTACAATCTGATCCCGCATCAGACGGTGCTGGCCAATGTGGAGATCGCTCTGACGATCTCCGGCGTCAGCCGGGAAGAACGCCGCCGCCGTGCCGTGCAGGCGCTGCGCGACGTCGGACTCGAAGATCAGATGCCCAAGCTGCCGAACCAGCTGTCGGGCGGCCAGATGCAGCGCGTGGCGATCGCCCGCGCCCTGGTCAACGATCCCCGTGTCCTGCTCGCCGATGAACCCACCGGCGCGCTCGACAGCGGCACCAGCGAGCAGGTCATGGATCTGCTCAAGGAGGTCTCCCGCGACCGTCTGGTCATCATGGTCAGTCACGATGCCGAACTGTCGCGGCGCTATGCGACGCGCATCGTGCAGATCCGTGACGGCCGGGTTGTCGCGGACAGCGCACCCCCGGAAGCGGAAGAGGGCGGCCGCACGGCCCGGGACCCGGCCGCCGTCATTGCACCCGCGGCAGCCGCTTCCGGCAGGAAACGCTTTTCCCGCACGGCCCGTACGCCGCGCACTTCGATGTCGTTTGCGGCCGCGCTGGCACTGAGTCTTCGCAACCTCTGGTCCAAGAAAGGACGCACGATTCTGGTGGCTGCGGCCGGGTCGGTCGGCATCATCGGCATCGCCCTGATCCTCGCGCTCAGCAACGGCGTCAACGACTACATCCGCCAGATCGAAGAGGGGACGATTCTCCAGTATCCGGTGCAGATCGAGCGGGACAGCATCGATTTCAGCGCTTACATGCCCTCCGACGAGGAGAACAGCAAAGCGGAGCGGAGCCCCGTGATCCGCCAGGATCAGATCATCCGCCGGTATGCGGGCGGCCTCGGCAGCAACGATCTGCGCTCGTTCAGAGCTTACCTGAAAAAACCGGACTGCGGCATCAACCGCTTCGCCCGGGCGGTGGAATACAGCTACGGCGTCACGCCGCAGATCTATCTGCAGAACGGCGGCCGCGTCCGGCAGGTCTGCCCGGAGGAGTGCCTCAGCACCCTCAATGCGGCCGGCTATACGACCTTCGAGCTGCAGATGATCAACCTGCAGTCGTTTTACGAACTGCCGCAGAACACATCGCTTTACCGCGGCGAATACACCGTGCGCGCCGGCCACTGGCCGCGCAGCCGGCGGGAGTGCGTTGTGGTGCTGCAGGCCGACGGCAGCGTCACCGATACGACGCTCTATGCCCTCGGCATGAAGAACCCGCACGAGCTCGACCGGCTCGTCAGGGGCATTCTCTATAACAGCAGCGATCTGCCGGCGGCCGACCGTCGGACCTGGCGCTGTGCGGATTTTATCGGCCGCAGCATGAAGGTCGGATGCGCTGCGGACAAATACCGCTATGACCAAAAGAACGGCGTCTGAGTCGATCGCACCAGAACCGAGGCGGGCAAGCGGCAGGCCGCCGCGGCCGCTGAAACCATGAAGGTCGTCGGGGTCGTACAGCAGAAGAGCGGCCGCTCCGATGCAATGCTGTCGTCCGGCATCTACTATTCACCTGCACTGACCCGGCACCTGATGAAGCAGGCCGCCGCCAGCGATGCTGTCCGCGCCCAGCGCCGGCATCGGCGCACCAATATCTTTACCGGCCGCGCGTTCGGGGAAAAGAGCAGCGCCGACAACCTGCCGCTGCAGAACTTTTTCTCCGTCGATGCGCAGGCACTGCAGAATGCGTTCCGCTTTCACCTCGACGGTGATACGCTCTCCGGTCTGGCCGGAAAGACGAAGCCGGGGAAAGTCAATCTGTCCGGCGGATTCAATGCGCAGTCGCTGGCCGGTCTCGTCTCCGAGCGGGATCTGCAGAAGCTGACGCAGGCGGCGGCCGGCGAAGTGACCGATGAGGAAATGCAGCAGCTCTTCCGCATCCTGGCGGACGGCTGGCTGAAGTATGCCCGCCGGCACGTCGGCTTTGATCCGCAGCAGCTGGCCGGCAGCCTCTCGCAGTACCTGCAGTCGCAGGAGGCGCAGCAGATCATGCGCGATTTTCTCGTCACCGTGCTGCGCGACAACGCCGATCGGCTGCCCGATCACCCCGAGCAGATCACCGTCACCGCGCAGCAGTGGAACAAGCTGGTCGAAGATCTGCTCGCCGGATATGCCGGGCAGCCCGGCAGCGTGCAGATGCCCGATGCGGATGACCTGGCAGATTCCTTTGGCGACTATCTGGGTACCGCCGGCGCGCAGAAAACGATCGGCAGATTCGTATCCCGGCACACCAACTCGGCGGCTGTGCGGCGGCAGCTGCAGAAGATCGGCAGCCGGGCGCAGAAAAAAGTGCAGCGCCGGCTGACGACGGCGATGAACCGGGCCGTGCAGCAGATTCAGCAGCAGCTGTTCCGTTCGATCGGCAGCGGTCTGCGCAGCGGCGCGCTCAATCCGTCCAGCCTGCTCAGCGTCGACCCGAACGCCTTCGCCGGGGCGATCCGCTTTCACCTCAGCAGGGAGGAGATCGAGGCGCTGGCTTCTTCGCTGCTTTCCTCGGGCACCGACTCCTACGACGCCAATCTCGAACAGCTCGGCTGTGCGACGGTTGAGGATCCGCAGACCATCCGCATCTACCCGCGCGATTTTGACAGCAAAATGAAGATCGAGGATCTGATCGCTTCCTACAACAAGCGGCAGAAGGCCGCCGGCGCGCCGGAAAAGGTCATCGCCTTCACCGATTTCTACGGCAATCTGCTGAAGTCGATCACCAATATCGTCGGCACCATCAGTCAGGCGCTGATCGCACTGGTGGCGGTATCGCTGATCGTTTCCTCGATCATGATCGCCGTGATCACCCACATCAGCGTCCTCGAACGGCGCAAGGAGATCGGCATCCTGCGTGCCATCGGCGCTTCCCGGCACAACATCGCCGCGGTGTTCAACGCCGAAACCTTCCTCACCGGACTGCTGGCCGGCGGCTTCGGCATCGGCATCGCTTACCTCCTGCTGATCCCCGGCAATTACATCATCCACAACGTCATCGATCATCCGGAAGTGACGGCGATGCTGCCGCCGCTGCCGGCGGCGGCCCTGGTGGCGCTGAGCATCGGCCTCAATGTTCTCAGCGGTCTGATTCCCGCCGGCCGCGCCGCTCGCAGCGATCCGGTCGCGGCACTGCGCGGCGAATAGCGCCGGCCGCGGGTGCTGCTGCTTGTTTTGGTTTGTCTACCCCTGCAGGTTATGATATAATGTAATGAATTGTGCTGAAGCAAATACACGAAAGGAATACGACAACGAATGGCATCACTCACATACCTGCAGGCGATCATTCTGGGACTGGTTCAGGGGCTGGCGGAGTTCCTGCCGATCAGCAGCAGCGGGCATCTGGCTCTGCTGCAGTACTTTTTCCATATCAGCGGCGACCAGGTGTTGCTGTTTACGGTCCTGCTGCATGTCGGTACACTGATCTCGGTCTTCATCGTCTACTGGAAGGATATTGTCGAGCTGTTCAGAGAACTGGTCCTCTGCCTCGTCGATATCTTTCGCGGAAGGGGGCCGCGCATCAACGCCAATCCGACGCGGCGGCTCGGATTCATGATCATCGTGGCGACCATTCCCACGGGACTGATCGGGGTGCTCTTCAACGATACGTTTGAGAGTTTCTACACGAATATCATCGTCATCGGCGTCGGTCTGGCGATCACCGGCTTCCTGCTGCTGATCGCTCAGCGTCTCGGGACCGGGCGCAAGGACGTCAGACGGATGAAGTTCCGCAACGCGGTCTTCGTCGGCATCATGCAGGGCATCGCCATCACACCGGGCATCTCCCGTTCGGGGTCGACGCTCTTCGGCGGTCTGGTCACCGGCCTGGAGCGGCGCTTTGCGGTCAAGTTCGCGTTTCTGGTCTCGATTCCCTCGATCATCGGTTCGGTGGTAACCGAGATGCCGAAGGCGATGGATGCCGGATTTGCCGGCGCGACGGCCGGCCCGGTGATCGTCGGTGTGGCGGTCTCGGCCGTCTCCGGACTGATCGCCATTCGCACGATGATCCGCGTGGTTTCCGATAAAAAGCTGATCGGCTTCAGCTGGTATGTGTGGATTCTCGGCGCTTTCGTCATTCTATATGGAATCTTTTTCGCAGCATGATGTACCTTAGGTTATGAGGACGGGAACTCATCGAAGGAGCAGCAAGGATGGCGGAAAGGAAAAAAAGACGCAGCAAGGACGAAACCATTTCCATGGAACCCGTTTCGCAGGATCGGGCGTCCCGCGGCGGCGCCGGCAAGCGGCAGTCCGCCTCGACGACGCGCGGCAGGAACGGCAGTGCTCAGCGCGGCGGAACCGCATCGTCGGCTTCGACGCGGTCTTCCTCTGCGCAGAAAAGGGGATCGTCCGGGACATCGCGGCGCGGCGGCAGCGATCGCGGCCGCGGTGAAAGCCGCGGTGCCGGCCGGCGCTCCGCTTCGGGACGCGGCAGTGAACGCAGCCGCACGCGCGGCGGCACCCGTCAGAAGGAGAGCAGCCGGTCCGGAGGCGGGAAGGCCCGGCAGGAAGAGCGCGAGGAGCGGCGCGAGGAACGGCGTGAAAGGGCAGAGCTCGAAGTCCGCCAGATCGTCGCCGGCGTGGTGCTGCTGGCGCTGGGCATCTTCCTCGCCGCCTCGCTGCCGACTGACCTCGGCGGCGTGCTGGGGACAAAGATCGGCGATACGTTCCGCGGGCTCTTCGGAGCCGGCGGCTATGTGCTGCCGTATCTTCTGATTTTCTACGCGGTGCTGATCTTCATTCGTCGGGCGGCGCCGTTCCGCCCCGTCAATATCATCCTCACGGCTGTGCTCTTTCTGATGATCGACCTCATCAATGCCGGCCGCTTTGTGACGCTGAAATACGACACCCACAGCGTCGCCGAGGTGTACCGGCTGGGTATGGATCTGCGCAACGGCGGCGTCTTCGGCATGTATGTCGGCGGCATTCTGCAGCGGCTGACCGGAACACTGGGGCTCTATCTGATCGCCGTGGCGGTGATCGCCATCTGCCTGCTGCTGGTGCTCAATTCACCGCTTTCGCGGCTGGTCGAATCGCTGCGCGAGGCACGGCGGGCCAGGCGCGAAGCCGCCGAAGCCGACGCCATAGCGTCCGCCCGAACCGAACTGCCGCCGGCTCCCGGCCGCGACCGTCTGCCCGCACAGCAGCGCGGGGCGGAGGACCCGCCCGCGGGGAGTCGGGAAGCCGGAGAGCGGCCGTTCGCATCGCGCGAGGATGCGGCGGCGGAAGCGGAGCAGCCGCAGCGCGGCAGCCGTGCGCGATCCCCGCAGCAGTCGGAAGAACAGCTGACGCTCTGGAGCGAGCCGGAGAAGGACAGGCAGGAGGCGCGCAGGGCGGAGCCGTCGCCGCGTCATATGTCGCTGACCGAGCGGGAAAAGCTGCACGAAAAGGAGACGGCGCAGGCCGAGCTGCAGCAGCGACGGCGCAACATCATCGATCTGGTGCAGACGGAATTCGGCTCCGGCGGCGGAGCTTCCCCGGCGTCCGCTGACGCGGCGTCGAAGTTCACTGCGGTCGGAGATGACCCGGGCCGGAGCACCGCGGGCGCGAACGGATGGACCGGCGGCAGCGCATTCGGCGGAGCAGCCGGATCCGCCGGTGCGGGTGCGCGAGCGGACAACGGTGCCGCGGGCGGAACTGCCTCCGCAGCCGGCCGCCGGGCGCCGGATCACACCCTCGAACTGGGCGGCGCGAGCGTTGCCACGCGGGCCAGCGAGACCGAGCGCAGCGACGGCGATGTGGTCGTCACCGCGCCGCGCCGACGCCGCTATCGTCTGCCTTCCCTCGATCTGCTCGACCCGCCGTCGCAGGATAACGGCGCCGGGCTGCAGAAACGGGAGCTTGCCGACCGGGCGGCGCTGCTGGAGCAGACGCTGGCCAGCTTTCATGTCGATGCCCGCGTCGTCAACGTGATCACCGGCCCGTCGGTGACCCGTTACGAAATCGAGCCGGCGCGCGGCGTCAAGGTGCAGCGGATCACCGCGCTGGCCGATGACATCGCTCTCAATATGCGGGCCCGCAGCATCCGCATCGAGGCGCCGATCCCCGGCAAGGCGGCCGTCGGCATCGAAATCGCCAACGAATCCCGGCGCATGGTCAGCTTCCGCGAGATCGTCGGCTCCCGCGAGTTCCGCAATCACAAATCAAAGCTGGCCTTCACGCTCGGCCGCGACATCGGCGGCAAGCCGGTGGTGGCCGATCTGGCGCGAATGCCGCACCTGCTGATCGCCGGCGCCACCGGCTCCGGCAAGTCGGTCTGCATCAACACGATCATCGCCAGCATCCTCTACAAGGCCCGGCCCGAGGAGGTGAAGCTGGTACTGATCGATCCCAAGATGGTGGAACTGGGCAGCTACAACGGCATTCCCCATCTGCTCATTCCCGTCGTCACCGACGCCTCAAAGGCGGCGGCGGCGCTCAACTGGGCGGTGGCGGAGATGACTGACCGCTACAAGAAATTCGCCCGCACCGGGGTGCGCAAGATCAGCGAATACAACGCCCTGATGAAGGAACGCGGCGAGCGCGAGGAGATCCTCTCGCAGGTGGTTATCATCATCGACGAGCTGGCTGATCTGATGATGGTCGCCAGCTCCCAGGTTGAAGATTCGATCTGCCGTCTGGCGCAGCTGGCGCGCGCGGCCGGCATGCATCTGGTGATCGCGACGCAGCGGCCGTCGGTCGACGTCATCACCGGGCTGATCAAGGCCAATGTGCCGTCGCGCATCGCCTTCATGGTCACCTCGCAGGTCGATTCGAGGACGATTATCGATATGCCAGGCGCCGAAAAACTGGTCGGCAACGGTGACATGCTCTTCAAGCCGCAGGATCTCAACAAGCCCAAGCGCATCCAGGGCCCGTTCATCAACGATGACGAGATCGCCCGGCTGATCGACTATGTGCGCGGCCAGAGCGGCGACGCCGAATACAGCGAAGAGATACTCGATCAGATCGAGCACGGCAGCGGTCGCGACGGCGCGGAGGACGAGGATGAACTGATGTCCGACGCCGTCGACACCGTGATCGCGGCCGGACACGCCAGCGTTTCGATGCTGCAGCGGCGCTTCCGCATCGGCTACAACCGGGCAGCGCGCATCATCGAAGCGATGGAACAGCGCGGCATCGTCGGGCCGCAGGACGGTTCGCGGCCGCGGCAGGTACTGCTGACGGAAGCGGAATGGCAGCAGCGAAAGGGACAGGAGCAGGCATGAACATCTATATCGAAACACTCGGCTGCCCGAAGAACTTCAACGACTCGCAGGTCGCCGCCGGCATCCTCGAGCACGCCGGGCACCGCATCGCCGCGGCGCCGGAAGAAGCCGACGCGATCCTCGTCAACACCTGCGGCTTCATCGAGGACGCCAAGACCGAATCGATCGACCGCATCTTCGAGATGGCGCGCTACGAGGACAAGCTGCTGATCGTCAGCGGCTGCCTGTCGCAGCGCTACGGAGAGGAGCTCTACCGCGAGATGCCGGAGGTGGATATCTTCATCGGCGTCAACGAGTATGCGCGGCTGCCGGAGATCCTCGCCGCCCACGAGGCGGGACAGCGGGAAAAGTATCTCAGCCCCTACACGAAGGAACTGGAGACGTCGCTGCGACGGCTTTCCGACAACCCCTATTCGGCGACGCTGAAGATCGCCGAAGGCTGCGACAACCGCTGCACCTACTGCGCCATCCCCGCAATCCGCGGACCCTACCGCAGCCGTCCGGCGGACGCCGTGCTGGCGGAAGCGCAGCGCCTGGCGGCGGCCGGCACCCGGGAACTGATCCTCATCGCCCAGGACACGACGGCCTGGGGCATCGATCTCTACGGCGAGTTCCGCCTCCACGAACTGCTGCGCCGGCTCTGCCGCATCGACGGCATCCACTGGATCCGCCTGCTGTACTGCTATGAGGATCGCATCACCGACGATCTGATCGAGACGATGACGACAGAGCCGAAGATCTGCCGCTATCTCGACATTCCGCTGCAGCACGGCAGCGACCGCATCCTCGCGGCCATGCACCGGCGCTCGACCCGGGCCGGCATCGAGGCGACGATCGGACGCCTGCGCCGGGCCATACCCGATCTCCATATCCGCACGACCCTGATCACCGGTTTCCCCGGCGAGACCGAGGAGGATTTTTCCGCGCTGATGGAGATGGTGGAAACGCAGCGCTTTGAGCGCCTCGGCGTCTTCGCCTATTCGGCTGAGGAAGGCACGCCGGCGGCATCGCTGCCGCAGCAGGTGCCGCAGGAGGTGCGCGAGCAGCGCCGCGACGCGATCATGCGGGCGCAGGTGGAGATTTCGCTGGCGCACAACCGCCGGCAGATCGGCCGCCGTCTCGAAGTCCTCCTCGAGGAGCAGGAAGAAGACGGCAGCTGGCAGGGCCGGACGGCTTACGATGCACCCGAGATCGACTGCGCGGTGACGGTGCTGCCGGTGCGGGATCACCGCCCCGGGGATTTTGCCGCGGTGCGGATCCTCGATGCTTTTGATTACGACCTGATGGGAAAGGAAGAGTACAATGAATCTGCCGAATAAACTGACCATGGGAAGAATCCTCGCGATCCCCGTGTTTATCGTCGTTTATCTGATGGGCCACTATATCATCGCCACGCTGATCTTCATCGCCGCCGCGGCCACCGACGCACTCGACGGGCACATCGCCCGCAGCCGCAATCTGGTGACCAACTTCGGCAAGCTGATGGACCCGCTCGCCGACAAGCTGCTGACGATGTCGGCGTTTGTCTGCCTCGTCTGGATGGGACTGGTGCCGGGCTGGATGGTGATCGTCATCCTCGCGCGCGAGTTTGCGGTATCCGGACTGCGGCAGATCGCTGCCGCCGACGGTGTGGTGATGGCGGCCGGCAAGAGCGGCAAAGTGAAGACAGTGCTGCAGATGGTCACGATCCCGCAGCTGCTGCTGAACAACTGGCCGGGCTCTCTGATCGGCATTCCGCTCGATCAGATCTGCCTCTGGGCGGCGCTGGCGGTGACGGTGATCAGCGGCGTCGAATACTTTGTCCGCAACTGGAAGGTCGTCACCGCCCAGGGCATGTAGAGAAACAGGGAACGCGGAAATACCGGGGGATTCAAGAGGAGAAAAACTATGCGTACAGCTTTGATCAGCGTCGGCACCGAGCTGCTGATGGGGCAGACGGTCAATACCAACGAGGTCTACCTCTCGCAGGCGCTCAACGCCATCGGCATCGACGTGCTCTATCACTATACGGTCGGCGACAATCCGCAGCGGCTCGAGGAGCTGATCCATATGGCGTATCACGACTGCGATGCGGTGATCACCACCGGCGGGCTCGGCCCGACGCAGGATGATCTGACCAAGGAGATGGTCTGCGCGGCGCACGGCGACCAGCTGGTGCTGCACGAGCCGAGCCTGGAAGCGATGAAAGCGAAAATGTCGCATCACGGAAGCCGGTTCACCGAAAACAACTATAAACAGTGCTACCTGCCGTCGCGGGCGACGGTCTTTGCCAACCGTGCCGGCACGGCGCCGGGTTTTGCGCTGGAGACCGACGGGAAAATCGCCATCTGCCTGCCCGGGCCGCCGCGCGAAATGAAGGCGATGTACACGGAGAGCGTGCGGCCGTATCTCGAGGCCCGCAGTGACGGGGTGCTGCGCTTTCGCGATATCCGCTGCTTCGGCATCGGCGAGTCACAGCTGGAAACGGAGCTGCTGCCGCTGATCGAAGGTCAGACCAATCCGACTTTTGCGACCTACGCCGGGGAAGGCGAGTGCCTGCTGCGCGTCACCGCCAAGGCAGAGGACGCGGAGACGGCGGAAGCGATGGTCGAGGAGACGCTGCCGGCGGTGCGGAAGCTGATCGGCGCATACATCTACAGCGAGGACGGCGAGGATCTGCCGCAGGTGGTCGGACGCCTGCTGCTGCAGCGCGGCGTGACGATTTCCTGCGCCGAATCCTGCACCGGCGGACTCTTTGCCGCTTCGCTGATCGACGTGCCCGGCATCTCCGCGGTCTTTGACCGCGGTCTGGTAACCTACAGCAACCGCGCCAAGCAGGAGGAACTCGGCGTTTCCGCCGCGACGCTGGAGCAGTACGGCGCCGTCAGCCCGCAGACGGCCGCGGAGATGGCGGAGGGGCTGCAGCGGCAGAGCGGCAGCGATCTCTGCATTTCGGTCACCGGCGTTGCCGGGCCCGGCGGCGGAACGAAGGAAAAGCCGGTCGGACTCGCCTATATCGGCTGCGTCCGGCGGGGAAAGACCAGGGTGATTCGCCATCAGGGCCGGACGGAGAGCCGCCGGGCTGTCCGCAACCGCGTCATGCTGGCGATGATGCACACGGTCTATCAGGTGCTGAACGAAGAGCAGGAGCAGTCGAATGCGCAGTGACAAGCACAAGAACAAACGCAGGGTCAAAGAGTTCCTCAGCGAACGGAGCAGCGAAATCGCTTCGTTTGTCCGCGATCACGAACGGGATCTGCAGGAAGAACCGACGAAAAAAAGCTACACGGTCGCGGAAAAGCAGGACGAGATCGACCGCCGCAGCCTCGAGAACGGCGACGGATTCGACAATACGACCGACGTCAGGGCGCAGCGCCACGGCGACCGGCTCGCCCTGGCGACGGCAGCACTCGAGCAGGACAGCGAACTGCAGCAGCAGAAGGAACGCTATCGCCGCCTGGTCGAGAAGGAATACGGCACTCCGCAGGTCATCGATGAAGAGCAGCGCGGCTTCAAGCGCACCGAAGAGGAGATCGCCGCCGCCGAAGCGGCGGAAGAAGCCCGGCGAAAAGCGGCGGAAAAGGAGTTCATCGGCTTCAAGCGCAGTCCCGAGGAAGTTGCGGCCGAGGAGGAAGAGCAGCGCCGGCGCGCGGCCGAGCGCGAGCGCTATGTCGGCTTTCGCTTTCGCCCCGAGGAGAGTCTGGCGGCAGCGGCCGCAGAAGCAGCGGAGCAGGCCCGGCACAGCGAGGAAGCACTGAGCGAAGCGGACAGCGAGGAGGAAACCGCGGCGCCGGCCGGCGCCGCAGACGCGGAGAAAGCCGCCGGGAGAGCGGAGACCGATGCGGGCACCGGGGAGAAGACAGCGGAGTCCGGTGCGGGTACCGGGGCGGAGACAGCGGAGATCGATGCGGGCACCGGGGCAGAGACAGCGGAGACCGATGCGGGCACCGGGGCGGAGACAGCGGAGACCGATGCGGGCACCGGGGCGGAGACAGCGGAGACCGATGCGGGCACCGGGGCGGAGACAGCGGAGTCCGGTGCGGGTACCGGAGCGGAGACAGCAGAGACCGATGCGGGCACCGGGGCGGAGACAGCGGAGTCCGGTGCGGAGGATGTCACTGCGGAGGCAGCGACGGCTGCCGCCTCGGACCCCGAGGGCGGCGCGGAGGATGATGCCGCTGAGAGCGGGGCAGCTGCCGATGCGGATGATACAGCGGCGGCTGCCGCGGGCGCCGCAGCCGCTGCGAGCGGCAAAGGACAGCCCGGCATCCCGCGCACGGCGGCGGAACTGCGCTCCGCGCACCGGGTCGCGGCACAGACAGCCAGAGAGGAAAAGAAAGCGGCGAAGCGAAGCGGCGGGGACCGCGGCGCGAAAGACACTGCTCCGCAGAGCGGCGGTACGTCGGGCGGCGGCCATGCCGGCGGCAGCGGTGCTCTTCAGGGCGGCGGCGGCTCCGCCGGCGGAGAGGAAAACCCGGGCGGCAGACCGCAGCGGCCCAAAAAGAAGACCATCCTGATCGTCGTGACTGCCGTCCTGATTCTCATCCTCTGTGCATTTCTCGGCGTGCTCCTCTATCTCGACCGGGTTTCCGACGGCCTTCATATCGTCGAGACCAGCAGCGAGGACTTTGACATCGACCCGCAGGTTGCCGAAGACCTCAGAGATTACGAAAACATCGCCATCCTCGGCATCGATGCCAGAAAGACCGAGAGCAGCAAGGGATCCCGCTCCGATGCGATCATCATTGCCAGCATCCATCGCGATGACGGCCGCGTTCGGCTCTGTTCGGTGATGCGGGATTCCTATCTGCAGATCGAGGATGCCGACAAGAAAAAGAAGCTGGATAAACTGACCCATGCGCACGCTTACGGCGGCCCCGTCGATACCTGCCGGGCGCTGAATCGCAGTCTCGACCTCAACATCAGCGAATATCTCGTCTTCAACTGGAAGGCGGTGGCAAATCTGGTCGATGCCGTCGGCGGCATCGACGTCGACATCAAGTCCGGCGAAATTGCCGATATGAATCACTACGGTCCGGAATCCGCCCGCAACACCGGTACCCGCTACCATCGCATCACCAGCCCTGGCCGCTGCAGACTCAACGGTGCGGCGGCCGTGACCTACTGCCGCATCCGCAAGAACTCGGGCGGCGATCCGGAACGAGGCAACCGCTACAAGAGGGTCATGGAGCAGCTGATGAAGAAGGCTGCCAGGATGGATGCCGGTGAACTCAACACCGTAGCCGCGAAAATGTTTCCGGAGATCACGACCAATCTGAACAAGCGGCAGATGCTGATCCGCATCGCCGGACTGGGCAGCGACAAGCTGACCGCCAATTACAGCTGGCCGCGGAAGTACTACGGCGGCCTGATCGACGGCGTCTGGTACGCCGTGCCGGAGACGCTGGAGAGCAACGTCAGCTGGCTGCACGGCAGGATGTTCGCACAGAACGAATACCAGCTGACCAAGCGCGCAAAAGCTCTGTCGCAGGCAACCATTGCCGATACCGGCTATGGCGCCGACAGCGCCGGCGATACGCAGGACGAGCAGGGCGAGAGCACGGGCAGCGGCGGCAGCCTCGGTCAGAGCAGCGAATATTAACGAAATCCGCAGCCGCGCAGCGCGGCAGACACCGCCCGCCGGCAGCGGGCGGCCGGAAAGGAGCAGAAAATTGGATAGAAAATATGCGATGCTGATCGACGGCGACAACATCGCGGTAAAATACATGGAAGACGTCATCAACGAACTGTCTTCGATCGGCACGCTGACCATCAAGCGGGTCTACGGGGACTTCAAGAATCCCCGCCTCAAGGACTGGGAAAAGGCGAGTCTCAAGTACTCGATCATCCCCGTACAGCAGTACGAAAATACCAAGGGAAAGAATTCCACCGACATGTGCATGGCCATCGACGCCATGGATATCCTGCATTCCAATGAAGTCGACGGCTTCTGCATCGTCAGCAGCGACAGTGATTTCACGCGCCTGGCCGCGCGTCTGCGCGAAGCCGGCAAGGAAGTCATCGGCATGGGCAACCGCAACACCGTGGAAGCGTTCATGGCCGCCTGCTCGACGTTCAAAAAGCTTGAAAACCTCGGTGAGAATGATGAGGAGACCGGTGACGACGCCGACTTTGAGCAGATTGAAAAAGAGGTGTATGACATCATGCTTGAGTGCGAGGATGACGTCATGGAAGCGAGCGCCCTCAAGGATACCCTGGTGCGGCGCAATCCCGGCTTTGATGTCAAGGACTACGGCTTTTCAAAATTCTCTGCCTTCCTGCGCAGCATGGACAACCTCGAGCTGACAGATCGCTTTCGCAAAGTTTCCCTGAAATCGACGAAAGAGGACGATGTGCGGCGGATCATCACGGCGCTGATCGAACGCGGCACGTACACGACCAATCAGCTCAACCTGGCCATCACCCGCAAAATTCCCGGCTTTAACCTCAAGAGCCTCGGTTACTCGAGCTGGAAGAGCTATCTGAAGAACAACGGGTTCCGCATCGACGGCCGGCAGCATGTGAAAAAGGCGCTCTCATGATCAAGAGGCTGTTCCTGCAGTTTATGCGCTTCACCGGTGTGGGAGTGACCTGCTTTGCGATCGACTACGCGATCATGGTGCTGCTGACCGAAGTTTTCGGTGTGCGCTACCTGTACTCGGCGGGCATTTCCTTTACCATCGCGACGGTGATCAACTACTTTCTCAGCAGCCGCTTTGTCTTTGATCATGAGAACAAAGGCCGCTTTGACGGATTGATCTTCGTCGCCCTCGGCGCGGCAGGACTCGGCCTCAACCAGCTGCTGATGTGGTTCATCGTGGAAAAGCTCGGCATCAGTTATCTGATTGCCAAGGTGGTTTCCGGCATTCTCGTTTCGTTCTATAATTTCACCACCCGCAAGCTCTTCCTCGAACGCCACTACCGCCGCCGGCAGCGGGATTCCGAACCGCCGCCCTCCGCCTGAGACGATGCCGCCGGCAGGCGCCGGCAGCGCACGGCGGCTCCGGCGGGCCCGCGGCGATGACAGGATTGTAAGTTGCAACGCGGGATACGTAGTGATAGAATACCTAGAGATGAAAAACAGCTGACTGGTCCAAATACAAAGAGAGGCATATGCGGGTTGCAGAGCTGTCCCGTATCGCAGAATCTCGATGAAAGAGACGTTTGATAAAACCCGGATTGTCGATGGTGAAAGCGGTGATGACCGCCTGACCAGGGACGTGATCCGCAAATACGAAAATCCGGAATACAAGAAGGCGGCGGAAGAATATGAACGCCTGGCTCGACGCAGCCGCGGCGCACAGCGGCGCGAGAAAACAGCCCGGGAAGCGGCCGCCGAGCGCAGGACCAGACGGCAGCGGGAGACAGAACCGCAGCGCCGTTCCTTTCGCAGGGCCGAGCGCGAAGAGCGGCGCAGAGCACGCCGCAGTCACGGAAGAATCAGTCAGCACAATGAACACCGGCTGGCGCAGCAGCGCGCCGACGGCAGCAATATGGCGGCCGGAGCGGGTTCGACGGCAGCTGCCCGCCAGGAAGCCGGTGCCGGAAGCAGCCGCAGAAACGGCGCCGGGCGTCCGCATTCCACAGACAGAAACGGCGCCGGGCGTCCGCATTCCACAGACAGAAACGGCGTCGGACGCCGGCATTCCACAGCGGGTGCGCGCCCTCTCGCGGGCGGCGGAACAGCCGCTGCCGTGCGCCGGCCGCCGCTGCCGCGCGGCCGCAGGATCAAGCGCATCGTTCTGGCTGTCCTCGTCATTCTGGCTGCTCTGGCCGTTGCTTTCACGGCCTGGTTCTTTGCCATCACTTCGCATCTCGATCACGTCGATACGTCATCGAGTGATTTTGCGATCGACAATCAGGTCGCTGCCGATCTTAAGGGCTATCGCAGCATCGCCATTCTCGGCGTCGATGCGCGCAAGGGGGAGAGCCTGGACGGCAGCCGTACCGACGCGATCATCATCATGCGCATCCGCAAATCCAACGGCCACGTGCAGCTGATTTCGATCATGCGCGATTCCTATCTGAAGATGGCCGACAGCAGCGGCAGCCTGATTCTCGATAAAATCACCCACGCCCACCACTACGGCGGCGGTGTCGATACCTGTGCGGCGCTGAACCGCAGTCTCGATCTCAATATCGACGAATACATCATCTTCGACTGGCAGGCGGTGGCGGATACCGTCGATACGCTGGGCGGCATTGAGGTCAATGTAAAGCGGAACGAGATTCGCGACCTCAACAAGTGGGGCCCGGAGACGGCGAAAAACGTCGGCAGCAAATGGACACCGATCACCAAAACGGGCAGGCAGACCATCGACGGCGTGCAGGCGACGACGTACTGCCGCATCCGCAAGACCAGCGGCGGCGATCCCGGCCGCGGCAGCCGCTACAAGAAAGTCATGTCGGCAGTGATGAAAAAGGCCGTCTCCTCGCCGGTTCGCATGAATAAGCTGGCCGCCACGGTACTGCCGGAGATCCGCACCAACATGAGTCAGGTTCAGCTGCTGACTGCAGCAGTCAATTTCCCGCGCTACGACATCAGAAAGAGCTACGGCTGGCCCAAAGACTATTACGGCGGACTGCTCAGCAACGGGCTCTGGTACGCGGTGCCGACCACGCTTGAGAGCAACGTGCAGACGCTGCATAAAAAGGCGTTCGCACAGAACAACTACACGCTGTCGGAGACGTGCAGTGAAATCAGCCGGGAAATCATCTACAGCACCGGCATCACCGAGGGCAATAACTGAGCTGCGGCAAGACGGTTCGATTGACATGATCCCTGGTTTGTGAGAGTATAATACTGCTGCACAGCTGCGCAATGAGTTTGAAAAGTCGCAGTTGTTCTATGAAAGTTTTCTTTTAAAGTGAGAGGAGTTCCCAATGAAAAAGAACAAAGCGCTGAAAGCGCTGCTGCTGGTCTGCGTTCTGGCACTTGCAGTCGGTCTCGCGGCCTGCACCAGTCAGTTTGTCGGTACCTGGAAAATATCATCCCTTTCCATCGGCGGCACCACTATGAATGCCAAAACGTTGAAGAAGGAGCTGGGTTCCGACCCCGGGACCATTGAAATCAAGGAGGACGGCAAAGTCAAAGTCACGCTGCTGGGTGAGTCAGGCAGCGGCACGTGGACGGAAAAAGATGATAAAATAACGTTGAAAGTGAAGGGCAGCGGAATGTCGGAAGCTGATCAGCTCACCGGAGAGATGAAGGATGACAAGCTCGTTATCAAGGCATCCGAAGGTGAGGAAAGCATAAAGGTTACCCTGACAAAAGAAGAGTAACAGCTGTAAGCATTCCGGCAGATTGCCGCAATGCTGCGGCGATGCGGCCGGACATGACAATGCATCGGTTCCCATACAGCATTCTGTCAAGATACGGAATGCTGTATTTTTCTGCTCGGAACCTTGCATGACACGGCTGCCTGCGACGAAGCGGCGGAACTGCTTTGCTGCGGCCGCACTGCGGCGGAACTGCGGCTGTACTGCGTCCGCTGCAAGAGTCGTGCTCGAGCTGCCGTAAAATCGTGCTCGAGCCGCCGTAAAAAAGCTTGAATATTCAGTTAAATCATTGTAAACTGACCTTGTCTCTGCTCCGCAGGGCGAAATCAGCCGATGCCGCAGCTACGACAAAGGCGGACGGAACCATGAATGATCCGATCAGAGAAATACTGACCAGGCGGCGACTCGGCATGCAGTGCGGAATTCCTTCGTTCTGCAGCGCCGACCAGCTGGTCATCGAGGTCGTTCTCGAGGAGGCACAGGGCAGCGACGCCTCTGTCCTCATCGAAGCGACCGCCAATCAGGTCAACCAGTTCGGCGGGTACCGGAACATGCGCTCCGTAGATTTCCGTGAGTTTGTCTATGCTATTGCCGATCGCGTCGGCTTTGACCGCGATCGCGTTCTCCTCGGCGGTGACCATCTCGGCCCGCTGCCCTGGGCGGAAAGACCAGCCGCCGAAGCGATGGCGCATGCCAAAGAACTGGTGCGGCAGAGTGTGCTGGCCGGCTTTCGCAAGATCCATCTCGACACTTCCATGCCTCTCGGCGGCGACGATCCCGCCGTTCGACCGGCACAGGAAACCATAGCCGCCCGCGGCGCCGATCTCTATCTGGCTGCCGAGGCGGCTTTTGCTGAGCTGCTGCGCGACTGCCCCGGCGCCGAACGGCCGGCATTTGTTATCGGCAGTGAAGTGCCGGCAGCCGGCGGCACGGCAGGGTGGGACGACAGCGCGGTCACCACGCCGGAGGAGCTGGCGGCTTCGCTGTCCGCCTGGCGCTGCCGGTTCCGCGAGCTGGGGCTCGAGCGCGCCTGGAGCAGTGTCGTCGCCGTCGTCGTGCATCCGGGTGCGGCTTTCAGCGGCGAGAAAGTACGACCGTACGACCGCGGCAGCGCGCGGCCGCTGTGCCGCAAACTGGACGATTACCCCGATCTCGTTTTCGAAGGACATTCGACCGATTTTCAGCCGCCGGAGAGGCTGCGGGAGATGGTCGAGGACGGCATCGCCATTCTCAAGGTCGGACCGGCGCTCACCTATGCGCTGCGCGAAGCGCTGCATGCGCTCTCGCTGATCGAAAAGGAGCTGATTCCGGCGGGCCGGCGCGCCGATTACATCGAGACGCTGGAGCGGGCGATGCTGGCCGATCCGTCCCGCTGGCAGTCCTATTATTCCGGTGACGAGCGGCGTCTGCGCATCCAGCGGCGCTACAGCTTTTCCGACCGCAGCCGCTACTACACCTCGCTGCCGGCCGTGCGCGGCGCGATGGAACAGCTCTTTCACAATCTCGATGCGGTGGAAATTCCGCTGATGATGGTGCACCAGTATCTGCCGCTGCAGTATCCCGGCGTGCGCGACGGGCGGCTGCCGCCGAAAGCGCGCGATCTGGCCAAGGACTGCATTCGCCTCCTCGTTGCGGAATACCAGAAGGCCGCTGGCGGCGGCGGTCTGCGAAAGGGGGAAGCGAGATGAGAGCGGCGGTTCTGTACGGAAACCACGATATTCGCTGCACGGAAATTCCGACCCCGGCGGTGCGGCCCGGCACCGTGCGCCTCCGCGTCCGCGCCTGCGGCATCTGCGCCTCGGATCTGCCGCGCGTCTTCGCCGGCGGGGCGCACAGCTATCCGATCGTGCTCGGTCATGAGTTTGCCGGCACCATCGATGCGGTCGGCGACGGCGTCACGTCGCTGCGGCCCGGCGATCGCGCTGCCGCGGTACCGCTCATTCCCTGCGGACAGTGCCCGGACTGCCGCGCCGGTCGTTTTTCTCTCTGCCGCCACTATACCTTCCTCGGATCGCGCATTCAGGGCGGCTTTGCCGAGTATGCGGTTCTGCCGGAGGCCAATGCGGTGCCGATGGCGGATCATCTGTCGTTTGCGCAGGGCGCGCTCTTTGAGCCCTGTTCGGTGGCGCGTCACGCCGTCGGGCGGTCAGGTCTGCGACGCGGTTCGACGGCGGTCGTGCTCGGCGGCGGCACCGTCGGTTCCTTTGCCGCCCAGTGGGCCCGTCTCTTCGGCGCGGAGCGGGTCGTCGTCTTCGGCCGTGGTGCCCGGCGGATGGAAGCGGTGCGGCGCCTCGGTGTCGACGCCGTCCGCAGCTTTGCGGAAGCAGGCTGGCTTGAGAACGCCCTCGCCGAGACCCCCGGCGGCGGAGGGTTCGACGTTGTCTTCGACGCCGCCGGCGTGCCGGAGACGCGCAGCGCGGCACTGCGGCTGGCCGCCGGCCGCGGTACGATCTGTCTGATCGGCACGCCGATCGCTGATGTCTGCTTTACGCGGCAGGAATGGGAGCTGATCGGCCGCCGCGAACTGCACCTGGTCGGGTCGTGGATGAGCGGCGGCACGCCCTGGCCGGGCAGCGACTGGACCGAGACGGCCGCCTGCTTTGCCGACGGCCGCATCCGCTATGACGAGGATCTTTTCGGCGCGGTCTTCCCGCTGACGCAGGTGGACCGCGCTTTTGCGATGTTTGAGAAACCCCGCAGCGTGACCGGCCGTATCCTGCTGACGATGGACGGAGAGGAGCCGGAGAGCGGGCAGGAGGAAACCGGCACCCGGTGCCCTGATGACGAGTGACGGAAAAACGAGCGCTGCCGACACACTGCCGGCGGGGAAACATCCGTCACCGCCTGTGCGCCGCTGACGAGTGAAGAAAACCTGCCGGCCCGCCGCCGGCAATGAAACATCCGCCGGCCGGCTCGGACCGGCGCCGGGCCGTCCGCCGAACGCTCAGCCGGCTGCCGGGTGATCTATACCCTGACACTATTGCAGGAGGAGGTACAATCATGCGCATGCGCTCCGACAAAACCAGATTCCGCATCTCATCGGTGGTGATAACCGGCATCATCGCCGGCATCCTCGCCGAGATCGACGACATCTGCCGCCGCGAGGATATCCGCTTTTTCGTTCACGGCACGCTGCTGCAGCATGCCGTGCACTACCGCTGTCTGCTCGAGGACAACGGCCGCACCCAGTATGAAATCGGCTTTCTGCGCGGCGATTACGAGCGCTTTCTGCGGGTGCTGCCGCGCTATCTCGAGGAGAGGAAGCTGCTGCTCGACAGCCATCCGATTTTCGACGAGGAAAAGAAATATCAGTGCCGGATTCTCCGCCTCGGGCGCGAGCACACGATCGAAGCCGGTGACCTGGCGATCACCGATACCTTTTTCGTGCGTCTCTCGCCGTTCGACAAGGTACCCGAGCGCATCGACACGCGGCGCGGCTTTTACCGCGTCATGCGGCGCGCCTGCCGACGCCATGCGCGGATCATCAACTGCCGCGTCTTTCTCGAAGGGAAGAGCGGAAGCAAAGGCCGGCGCCGGCGCACCTTTGCCGGCTTCCTGCTGCAGAATCTCGCTTATCGCTGGCGTGATTCCCGCCGTTCGTACCGCCGCATGCAGCAGCAGGCCATGCGCTACGGCGGCAGCGACAGCCGCACCTGGCAGCGTGTCGTCGCCGCGCGCAGCGTCCGGGTGACCGAGGAACAGCTTTTTCCGCTGCAGCGGCTGCCGTTCGGCGGCATCACCGTGCCGGCGCCGCGGGATCCCTCGCCCTGGACGAAGGTCCGCGGCCGCGAGGAAGAAGAACGGCTGCGGCAGATCCAGCAGCTGGATCTGAAAATTCTCGCCGAATTCGACCGCGTCTGCCGTCGCATCGGCGTCGGCTATTTTCTCTGCGGCGGCTCGCTGCTCGGATATGTGCGCCACGGCGGCTTCATTCCCTGGGACGATGACATCGACTGCGGCATGCTGCGGCGGGATTACGACCGCTTCCTCGCCGAAGCGCCCGCCCACCTTGATGCCGAAACGTTTTTCCTGCAGACACGGGCGAGCGATCCGACCATTCCCTATCTGTTCTCCAAGATCCGCCTCAATAACACCTTGTATCTGACAGCCTACAACGCCAACCGGTCGTTTCACAGGGGACTCTGTCTCGATCTCTTCCCCTTTGATTTTCTTCCCGAGGACGAGACGGAGCGGCGTAATTTCCGCGACCGCGTCCGGCGGCGTGCCCGCCAGCATCATTTTATCGCCAATCGGCAGAAGGGTGATCCGCCGCCGGAAGCGCTGCCGACGCCGGAGGACAGATGGTACCGCTTTCTCGGCACGGCGCACCGCCGGCTTTACCGGCTCTTTCCGCTGCAGGTGACGCAGGATCGTTACGATCGTCTTGCCGCCAGCTGCAACGAGCGGGCCGAAGAGCTCGGCCTGACAACGGTCGGCAGCTTTGTACCGACTTATACCTGGGCCAGTCTGGATACGCTGCTGCCGTACCGCACGGTGGAGTTCGCGGGCGTACAGGCAATGATTCCGAACAAGCCGGAGGTGTTTCTGAAGATGCAGTACGGCGACTACATGACGCCGCCGCCGGCGTACAGGCAGGTGGGGCACGGCCTCATCGACTGGTCGGCGGATCTGGCGGGTGAAGGGCGGAAGCGCCGGTTCACCGCACAGGGATCCGCCGGCTGCAGGGTGTATGCCGCCGGGAGAGCCGCAGAGTGCGGGCGGGATGCCGTAAGGGAACCCGCGGACTGCAGCCGGGATGCCGTAAGGGAAACCGCAGACCGCGGCCGGGATGCCGTAAGGGAAACCGCAGACCGCGGCCGGGATGCCGGGTCGGGACGGCGGATCCGACCGCTGCACCGGCGGCAGCGTCGAAAGCCGTGAACGCAGTGCAGAGGGCTGCGCGCAGAAAGGAGGAACGGGATGAAGAACATTCTTCTGCTGATGATGGGCGGAAGCGGTGTCCGCTGCGGCGCCGGCATTCCCAAACAGTATGTCGAGGTTGACGATGTGCCGATCTTCGCCTATATCCTGAAAAAGTATTCGCTGATGCCGGAAGTGCACCATATCGTCGTCGTCTCCCGCCGAGAATGGATCCCGTTTGTCCGCCGCTGGGTGATGCGGCTGCGGATCGACGGCGTCGATGAGATCGCTGCCGGCGGGGAAACCCGTTCGGCGTCGGTCCTCAGCGGACTCACGGCCGCGGCTTCCCTGGCGGCGGACGAGGATGTAGTTCTGCTCCATGACGCGACGCATCCGTATGTCGACGTCGAGGGCACGCGCGAGGTGATCAAAGCGGTGCGGGAAATCGGCGGCGCGACGCTGGCGCAGTTTCAGTACGACACCGTCTACCGCCGCAATTTCGACGACATGCTCGTCGAAGTGCTGCCGCGGCGGAAGATGGTCACCGGGGCCAGCCCGGAGGGGTTTCTCTTTGGTGATCTTTACCGCATTTACCGCGAGATGCGGCCGGAGCAGTTTGAGGTGATGACCAGCGCCGGCGCGATTGCCCTGGCCAACCGGATCCGCATGAAGGTTATCGAGGCGCATGTCCTCAATCTCAAGATTACCTGGCAGCGGGATCTGGAGACCTTCCGCCGGCTGGCGCGCACCTACTTCTTTCCCGAGGCGTGCGGATTTCCGGAGGCGTGCGGAGGGTCGAAAAACGAGGAAAGTGCCGGGACCGGTGCGGATGGTGCCGGCAGCGGCGTCGAAGGATAGCTGCGCTGCCGCACGGCAGGGAAACCGTCGAAGATGTCCCTGTACCGGAGTTCGGTCGGCGGATGCGGCAGAGCTATCTCTGCTCGTCCGCCTGCGGCTCGCCGGACGGTTCCGGCCGCTCGTCCGCCTGCGGTTCGTCGGACGGTTCCGGCTGTCCGCTTGTCTCAGGCTCGCCGGACGGTTCCGGCTGTCCGCTCGTCTCAGGCTCACCGGACGGTTCCGGCTGTCCGCTCGTCTCAGGCTCGCCGGACGGCTCCGGCTGTCCGCTCGTCTCAGGCTCGCCGGATGGCTCCAGCAGGCGCAGCAGCTCCGCGCAGCAGCTGCTGTCGCGCGGCAGGCGGATGCTGTCGGCGATATAATCGTCCCAGATTTCGGTCGAAAGCGGATCCGAGCCGTCGATGTCGGCGTTGACGGCGGTGCAGATCTCCTGCGGATCATCGCTGCTGAAGCAGGGCAGATCGCGCCGCGGGTCGAGCGTCAGCGGCGGCTGGTCCGAGCCGCTTTCATCGTCGGGGAGACAGAGCAGCACCGGAATCCGCGCCAGACCGGCATCATAGAGCAGCGGCGAAACATCTGTGATCAGATAATCGGCGACGCAGAGCAGGGGAAACGGATCGGTGCATGGCCGAAGCACCTGTATCGTCGGTGAATCCTGGCTGTGTTCTGCCGCGGCAGATTCCTCGGCGTTGGGCCTTTCATCGGAATTTTCCCCGCAAGCGGTATCAACGGGTTCACTGGCATCGGATGTCCTGCCCAGAGCACTGTCGGCGGTCTCTCCGGCGGCGGCCGGCGGCTCCCCGGCCGCGGTCAGGCCGTCGGCTTCGAGCGGCAGATAGATCAGATTGCAGGCGGCGTCGAGCCCTTCGGTCAGGCGTCGAAGGATCTTTTCGGAATGGCGCACCGGGCAGAAGAGAACGTTTCTGCGCCTGCGCAGGAGAGGCTCCCGTTCGTAGAGCTCCTGAGCGGCCGCAATGCGCCAGGCCGGACTGGTCAGAAGATCGGCGCGCGGCGGCGGCAGTTCGACAATCTGTTCGGGCTGGCAGCGGGTTCCCTGCAGTACGTCTTCATCAAAGAGGTGCGAAGAAACGAGCAGCAGGTCCTTCGTTCCGCCGCGCTGACAGAGTTCGGCCTGCTGCGGCGTCGGTCCGCCTTCTTTTTCTGTAAGGGCAAAGCCAAAGCGATACAGCTGTCCCATCGCCCGGCCCATGCGGATCACGCGCAGTTCCCGGCGGTGATGCAGAGTGCCGAAGAAGGGATCGAGGGTATCGATCACCACGGCCCGGCTGACGGCGAGATGGCGCAGCTCGGTCAGCAGCTGTCGCAGAGGCGGCAGACAGCTGCGGCAGGGATGACAGAGCAGCGCAACTTCGGTCTGCGGACGCTGCTGCTGCAGCTTTTCGGATAGAAGCCGGAAATCCGCCGTCGGGCTGTCCTGCTGATGACAGAGAAGGACCACTTTGTCCTGCAGCGGCCGCCCATTTGCAGATGTTATAGTAGAGCTGCAGGAGCACGATGCCGCAGCGGGTGAAAAAATTTTTCATATTCGATGCCCTCCGTCAGGCCGATTTTCGCATTTCGTTGCCTTTTGTCGGTTATTTCAGTATAGAAGAACTGCGGCGGCCGCGTCAAACGGGAACGGCTGAATGGAAGGGATCTTCTCCGGTTCTTCTCCTGATTTTCCTCCGGGCAGCCCCGCCGCGGCCGGCATCCTCCGATGCGATATTCCGCATTTTGAAGCCCCACATCTCAGAAAGGCCGGGAAATTATCCTGCGATTTCTCGCTGCGATGTTCGGGATTTATGCTGCCAAGTGACCCTCCAACTAAGTTGCCGTCCGGAGTAAAATTACAATTGACAAACAATGGAAATAGTTGTAAAATATTTTTTGGGAACGTTTATATTTCATAAAGAATAACGAGTGTTTGTTTAACAGTGCTGCGCCATCTATTAACTTTACTGTTCTTGGGCAATGCGGCGAACAACAGAAAATTTGACCTGATGCACAGACGGACTCTCGGACGGCAGTAAATTACGTTTCCGCACCAACGATGTGTTCGGTGAGGATACAGTGTCGGGAAAGCTTCGGTTTATTGAAGAAGAAAACGGCTAAAGGCATCCAGTGATGCCCGAAGACAGTTTTTTGGTGCTGAGAACGCTGAATATGAGCAAAGAAAAATACTGCAGAGAAATCGTGCAGGGAGGGGCACGCCATCCCATACACGCAGCAGAAGAATGCGGCTGAGGTATCTGTTGACCGCGGCGGTCTTTGTTCTGCTGCTTTTTTGCATGCCGCCGGCAGCGTCGCTGGCCGACAGCGGCGATCCGCTGGCGCTGGAGGACAGCTATCCGGCGAACGGTGCTGTCGATGTTCCAGTCGATGTGACCTGTGTCCTGACCTTCAATAAAAATGTGGCCGATATTTCGTGTGCGTCAGCATAATAAAGGCGCAATTACTGCCGTCGATAAGGATGGTGTCGACGTACCACTGAATGTAGAAATGAAAGATATGCCTTCCAATATGCGGCGGAAAATTACGATTACTTTTCAGGAAAAACTCGATGAAGGGTCTCGCTATACCCTGATCATCGGGCCCAAGCTGACGGCAAAAAACGGCCAGGAAACCGGCGTTTCCGAACAAATTACCTTTACGACAAAAAAAACCACAGATCCGAAGGATCAGGAAAAGGATGAGGATGTCGACACTGACAAGCCGCCGCAGAGCGATCAGAATCAGGGCGGCTCGCAGGGCACCTACAACGATGATGGCAAAAACGATGATTCCAACGATTCCACGCAGGTCGTCATGAAGGACGGCGGCAAGGGATCGGGCCTATATTCCGGCAACGAAGGAGATAAAGACAGAAGCGGCAGCGGCGACCGCGGCAAACAAAACAGCGGTCGTGCCGGTTCCGGAAACGGCAGCGGTGACAGCGGTTCCGGCAGTGGCAGCGGCGGTTTCGGATCGGGAAGTGGCAGCGGCGGTCGCATTGCTTCCGCTTCCGGCAGTGCGTCCTCGTCCGGGGCGGCAGCGGTGAATCAGAGCAGCGGTTCCGTCGAGGATCGTCAGAATACGAACCAGAATCAGGACAGCCAAAACGATCGCTTCAGCCACCAGCTCACGGCGGCGCATCAGCAGCTGCCGCAGTTTGCCCCGCATAGAGAAAACCATATCTCCTATATCGCGATCATTTTTGAAATTTGTCTTGTTGCGGCGGCAATGGCAGCGGCAACGGCATGGCGTCGTCAGCAGCAGCGGAAGGAGCCGCTGTCCGAACGTCCGGACAGCGATTCGGCAGAGCTTCACTAAGGTATCCGCAGCAGCGAAAACCCACCGGGAAGAACAGGCGAACAGAGGGCCTATTAATACAGGAAAAGCAGGATAACCAAAACAAAGGATGAGGGAAAACAGAACAGATGAATGAGACAATAGCGGCAATTAAAGAAGAAATTTCCAAGGTGATCATCGGTAAAGGAGAAGTGATCGAAAAGGTGTTGATGGCCATCCTTGCCGGCGGCCATGTACTGTTGGAAGATGTTCCCGGTGTCGGCAAAACGACATTGGCACTGGCGTTCAGTCGGGCTCTGGCTCTTGATTACCGGCGCATTCAGTTCACGCCCGATACGATGGCCGGCGACGTGCTCGGTTTCAGTGTTTACAACAAAGAAAAGGGAGAACTCGAATATAAAAAGGGCGCGGTCTTCTGCAACCTGCTGCTGGCTGATGAGATCAACCGCACGTCGCCGAAAACGCAGTCGGCGCTGCTGGAGGCGATGGAAGAAAAGCGCGTCACGGTGGACGGCATCACTCGTCCGCTGCCGGTGCCGTTTGTCTGCATCGCCACGCAGAATCCGCTCGGCAGCGCCGGCACCAATAAACTTCCCGATTCTCAGCTGGACCGCTTTATGATCCGGCTGACGATGGGATATCCAACGGAAGATGAACAGATTGAAATCATCCGACGCCGCAGAAAACAGAACCCGCTCGATCACGTGCGCAGCATTGTGACCCTCGATGATCTGACGGCGATGAAACAGCAGGCCGCTGATCGCCTGGTCAATGATGATGTTGTTCGCTATGCGACGCAGCTCTGTGAGCGCACCAGAGAAAAGGAGGAGATTGCTCAGGGAGTCAGCCCGCGGGCGGTGATTGCTCTGATCCAGATGGCGATGGCGCGCGCCTTTGTCCAGGACAGGGATTATGTGATTCCGGAGGATGTCCGCGTGCTGTTCTCCGATGTCTGCGGGCATCGCATCGTGCTCACGGCGCGCAGCAAAGTGCACCATCTTGAAGAACGGGAGCTGCTGGCGGATATTCTCCAAGAAGTAGAGGCGCCGCCGATGACACCGCCGGACATGGCAGTGGGGTCGTAACAATGTGGAAGCAACGACTGATTTTCGGGCTGTGTCTCGGCGGATCGGCGCTGCTCTGGGTGATGCGTGGAACCTACGGTGCCTTTTCGCTGTTAACCGCTTGTGTCTTTCTGCCGCTGCTGTCACTGCTGCTGACGGCGCTGGCAGCGGGGCGCCTGCAGCTGCAGATCGAAACGGACGGAACGGTCGGCGCCGACGAGCAGGTCAGATTGCGCATCCGCACCATCAATCGCGCCGTCATCCCGGCGGCGCGCATCGAACTGTCGGTACGGATCTGCAATGCCCTGTCTTTGTCAGAGACGGTGAGCCGGCTGATTCTGTCACCGCCGGGCCATACTGCCGCTTCTGCGGAACTGGTGGTTCGACCGGCCTATGCCGGAACGCTGACCGTGCAGGCGATCGAGGCGACATTCTGCGACTGTTTCTGCCTCTTTCACTTTCGCCGCGCCGTGGATCTGCAGCGGACGGTGACGGTCTGGCCGAAAGTGGAACTTCTGCCACTGGATTTTGAGGAGTTTTTCGGCCGCGCCTATGACAGCGAACGATATTCCGAAACACGCTCCGGCAGTGATGTCAGCGAAGTCTTCGATATGCATGTCTACAAACCGGGAGACGAGGTGCGAAAGATCAACTGGAAGCTCTCCTCCAAGCATGACGAACTGATCGTCAGGGATTTCAGTTATCCGCTGAATTCGATGATGACGATCATGCTGGAGCTGACACAAACCGAGGAACGCAGACTGGACAGGAGCATCGAACTGTTTCTGTCGTTTTCGCGGTCGCTCATCAGCAGCGGCGTGGTGCATAATATCGCCTGGTATGACGGCGGCGGCGATGTTTTTCATCTGACGGAAATCGCTTCGCTGGAAGCCTTTGATGCGGCGGCGGCGGCATTGATCGCGTCCGGCGGCTATACAGAGCCGAGTATAGCGCTGATGTACTATCTCGAGAACGTTTATGATCGTAACGGTACCTTGTTCTACATCGCCGCCGAACCGGATCCGCGGCTGACCGAAGAAGCCTCGGTGGAGCAGAACATCGTCACTCTCGACCCGGATCGCCGTCTGGAGGAAATTACGCCCTGAAACGGGAACGCACGTACAGAGGTTCGTGGTGCAGTCCGGATACAGAGCGCAGAGAACTATGATGAAGAGCGGAAAAACAGAGAAAGGAAAAGAGCATTCGAACTATGCGGCATCTGCAATGCGGCTGCTGCCGCTGACGCATGGAGACGGGATCGGATTGTTTTTGATCAAATTGGTGCTGTCCATTTCGCTGCAGGTGGGGTGCTGGTATACAGTGCTCTCGGCACGCGGCGAGAGCGCGGCTGATCTGCTGCTGATCCCGCTGCTGACACTGCTGGGCGCCGGCTGCTTCTTTCTCTGCCGGAAACGGACCATGCCGCTGACGGTCGTGCTGATCATCGCCGCAGCCTGCGGCGCAGTGGCTTTTTTCCTGCGCGGCACCCCGGAACTGCTGGTGTCGGCCGGAGCGGCGGCGACCTCGCTGCTCGCCGGCTGGGGACTGAGCAGCGGCCATGCCGTGATCGGCGCAGCGGCTGCAGCGGTACCGGCAGTTTGGCAGATGGCAGTAGGCGGCAGTCCGGACCGGTGGTATCTCGGCCTGCTGATCCTCTGCTGGACAGCCAGCTTTGTCGTATGGTCGCAGCCGGACAGAACCGTCGGACGCGCGGCTGTGCGGCGCGGGGAACGGCGCGTCGAAACCGAGGTGATCGGTGCACGTCGTAGAACGAGTGATTTTCCGGCTTGGTTTCTGCTGCTCGTTCTGGCTGCGATCCTGTTGTTTCTGTTTCTGTTTACGGCGGTGGGATTTCGTTCTTCACAGAGCCTTTCGGATCTGCGCTCTGCGATCAGCAGCAGCCCGCAGACCGTGCGTCAGCTGATGGAGAACGCCAGCCCACAGCACAGCGGTTCCGGCAGCAGCGCCGAACGCAGCGCGGCAGATCACTTTGACTGGCTCCAGTTCCTGCTGCTGGTACTGAAATATCTGCTAATCATGCTGGCGGTAACGATTGCCGTGGCCATTGTGCTCTATGAGCTGATCATGCATCGGCGGCAGCGACGCAGGACCTCCCTCTACGGGAGCGATTTCAGAAATCGAACCGCGTTTGCCATGTATGATTACATCCGCGAGCTGATGCAGTTCGATCACTGTCGGGTCGATAACGACCCCTACATATCTCTGGTCAGCGTAGTAGAAAAATACCCGGCCGCCGAAGGCATCGGCTTTGAGGAGATCGTCAACCAGATCACCCGGATCCGCTACGGCAGTGCGGAAGAACGTGTGGAACCGGACGTACATCGCTCGATGGCGAGATACTGCGATGCCCTGCGGGCGTATATATATGAAAAGCAGGAGAAAAAGGGACGCTTTTGCATGCGCTTCGTTCGCTGCTACTTATAGCAGACGCTAAGCGGGAGCGAAAAGGGTATCCGCAATAGTTATTCACAGGCAGCCGGCCACGGCGCTTGCTGCCCAGTCGTAACAGGGACAAAAGAAATGAAGAAGAAAAGGAGATCGGCTATGCTGCAGGAAAAATCGCGGAAGACAGTACAGCGGTGGCTCTGTCTGTTCCTCGCTCTGATGATTCTGCCTGTCTGGACCGGCTTCGGTACGCCGGTCCAGGCGGCGAGAGTCGGGATCAAAACCATCGTCTGCAGTAACCAGTACAATGAACGGATGCGGTATGCGCCGACCGGGAGCACGGAACCCATTACGGCAGATGTACGCCTGACCTCGGCAGTACCGGAAGAGACCACCTTCCGGCTGGCGGTCGACATTGAAGATTCGGATGTCGTTGATATTGCCGATGACGGCGCATCGGTGGTCTCCTTTACTGTGCCGAAAGGACGGGATCATACGCAGTTTACGTTTTCCCTGCAGTGCAAGAAGGAAGGAACCACATCCATCCTCGTCAGCGACGCCGATAACAGTTCGGTTTTTACTGAATATACCCTGACGGTGCAGACACCGGGCATCTATCCGCAGAGTGAAATCACGCTGACGAAGGACCAGCCGACAGCCACGCTGCGCGGTGTCATGAAGGACGGGTCCAATCCCGCCGTCTGCAGCAGTTCCGACACTTCTGTGGTTACCGTCAACGAGGATGGCGATCTGACGGCACAGGGAAACGGTACGGCCAATATTTATTTTTCCTCTCAGAATCCCACCCGCACCGGTGCGCTCTGCGCCGCAGTGACGGTAAAGGGGATGGATAAGGACGGTGCGCCGAACTGGGTTGCCTATGACGGAGAGGACAACACATCCGCACGCAAGGACTGCTTTATCCGCATCAGCCCGCGCGGCTACACGATGCGCAATAACAACGCGGCGCAGTACTGGTGCACGGAACTCGAGCAGATCAAGGAACCGGTTTCCAAAGATGATCTGACATTTTCTCTCTACGTCGAAGGAGACGGCGTCGGGGAATTATGGTATGACTGGGAGTCTCTGCCGCTGGCAGACAGCACCTGTTCCTATCTCACGGGAAAGGTGCTCCCTTATGTCAAGGTCTACGAGGCCAAAGATGAAGTATTCGATGAAGCCGGCACAGTGGTTTACGATAATTACAAATTCGGTGATTACCGCGGACGGCTGGTTGCAACGATGGAAGACGGCGGCCTGACCTTTGATAAAAACACTGGTCTCATCACGGTGTCGCACGATCGTCTGCAGGATAATACCAAGTATCTGATCGCAATTGAACATTCGGTCGAGGCACCCAACTACCAAAAGAGTAAGGTGGATCTCCTGGTGAATGATTACATATTGTTCAAGACTACGGATCCCAAGGAATCCTTTGAGTATCTTGTGCGCCGCATCAGTGATTATTCATACTCAGAAGCCATGGGGCGCTTGCTGGATCGCGCCGGAGCCGCCTACCAGGTGCTCTCAGACAGCGACCGGGAGAGGACAGAAGTGCAGGAAGCCTATCGGCAGTATCAATATCATCTTCAAATCTATACTGTGACAAAAGAAATCTATGATATCGGTACGGTGAACCGCGATAGCGGCGAAACGATTACCAACTGTCGTAAGGATTACGATGCGCTGGACGAAACTCAGAAAACGCTGGTCGGCGAGGACGCCTTGAGGAAGCTGACAGAGGCAGAAGAGGATGTCGGTGATACCTCGTGGTACAGCAGCGATCAGGACAGCTTTGTACTAAGCGACAAAGCAGATCTGATCGGCCTTGCCGATCTGGTCAACGACGGGACGGACAGCTTTCAGGGAAAGACCCTGACTCTGACGGCCGATGTTTCGCTCGACGGCATGGAGGATTACTGGGCTCCGATCGGTCATAACGATTCGACACCGTTCCGCGGAATCTTTGACGGCAACGGACATGAAATCAAAAACCTCGATGTGGTATCCGATCGGCTGGGCGGCTTTTTCGGTTACCTGGACGGCGCTGAAGTCCGCAATCTGACTGTCAGCGGCAGTCTTGTTGTGAGCGGAAAGGACTCCGGCGGCATTGCCGGGCGGGTGACGAATGGCAGCACTCTGCAAAACTGCACCAGCAACGTGAATGTCACATGTCAATATTCGGCGGTTTACATCGGAGGAATAGCGGGCTGGACGCATAACTCTGATTTCATTCACTGTGTGAATAATGGCACTATCAATGTGCATGGCAAGAACTCAGGTTGGATTGGCGGTATCGTAGGATCTGCCTGGAGTTACAGAACAAACCACGTTATTCGCCGCTGTACAAACAATGGTAACGTAAAGGGTCCCACGGAAGTCGGGGGCATTGCCGGATGCCTGCGCGCTGAAGGCGGTAATATCGAACTTGACAGCTGTGTTAACAACGCGGCGATCACCAGCAGTGAATTTACCGGCTCTGACCGGGAAACGTCGGTCGGCGGACTGGCCGGAGACGCGAGCAACGGCGGCACCGTTACCGCTTCTGTCAACTACGGCAAAGTGAACAGCGTGTCCAACGTGACCGGAGGACTGCTGGGAAACAGCAATGCCGACGTTTCTTACAGCTATAACCGCGGCGAAGTAAGCAGCAGCAACAGCAGCGAAAACGCTTATCTCGGCGGCCTTGCCGGAAAGATGACGGGCGGCTCGTTTAAATATTGTTACCAGACTGGTGCGGTGACAAAGGCTGGTGACTATGCTGCCGCCGACAAAGCGGGCTCGGTTGTCGGCAGTCGTTCCAACGGAACCTTCCAGCGCGTTGCTGTCCGCACTGATCTCCTCGAGGGAACCATCATCGGAGGCAGCACCTCGCTGATCGGCATTGCGAAGCGCAGTGAGACGGACATGAAGACAGCGGACTTTGTCGCATGGCTCAATCAGCCCAGCAGTGAGCTGTTCACTGCCGACAGCAGTGCCATCAACGACGGATATCCGGTGCTCTTTTATCAGGCCGGAGACAGCGGCGTCACCTACCGTATCACGGTCAAATCCTGCGAACACGGCTCGGTGCTGACCTCGGCGGAAACAGTGCCATGCGGGGATTATATTACGCTCAGCACCAGAGCGGAAGCGGGATACAAACTGAAGAACTATATCGTCAACGGCAAAACGACGACGGCCGATCGCATCCGGGTAACGAAGGATCTGACGGTAACGGCGGAATTCGTGCCGCTGACGAGCGGCAAACTGCAGCTGCCGGATTCCGACGGCTATCAGCTGTCAATCACCAAAAATGGTGTGATAAAAGAGGGCGGCAGCACTTATCACAAAGTAAAGAAATACGCGGTAAAAAACGGTGACACAGTCTATGAAAACGACGAACTGTTCTTTGCCGTGACGTTCCCGAATGCACCACAGGATGAGAGCAAAGAATATTCGCTGAAAATCAGCAGCAAATATCTGACGAAGAAGGGAAATCGCTATCTCGTCTCCTCGATGGGGCAGGGAACACTGCCGGTCAGCATTGAAGTGGAGGAGATCGAAAAGGACTGGACACCGCTTGCGGACACGTTCTGGTATGACGAGGATCAAAATGAGTTCGAAATCAGCAGCGCAGAGGAGCTGGCCGGACTGGCGCTCCTGGTCAATGAGGGCGTGGATGATTTTTCCGGCAAGACCATTCATTTGACGCAGGACATCTCGCTTGAAGATCCGCAGCATCCCGGCACCAAACGGCAGTGGCACAGCATCGGCGATGACCAGGATCATCCATTCCGTGGTAAATTTCTCGGCGGTGATCATGAAATTTCCGGACTCTATATCTATAACAATGACAAGGAAGCGCATGATATGGGTTTGTTTGGCCGACTGAAGAACGGAACGATTTCAGGACTTACGGTACGAGGAAATATTACCAGTCTCGATAAGGTCGCCGGACCACTTGATACAGGCAGCATGAGTGTCGATAACACTAATACTGTCTATGTTGGAGGTGTAGCAGGCGTGATTATCGACAGTTTGATCAAGGACTGCACTGCTGATATTGCAATTCGCAATACGATTAAGGAAGGGGGAGCATATTGGATGCATGGAACCGGCGGCATTGCCGGCTGTCTCTTCAATCATTCCTGCGTCCGCAACTGCACCAATCATGGCAGTGTGGAGGGGTTCGAATTTACAGGAGGCATAGCCGGCACTCTTAACTACGTCGGTCAGGGAGAATGTACAGTTGAGAATTGCACCAATGACGGCAATATTGCAGCAGGTGAAAAAGCCGCGAACAATCTAGGCGGCATCGCCGGCTACTGCACCACATCCGGGCGGATCACCGCCTGTGTCAACCGTGGCGCTGTCACGGATACTTCCGTAGAGCCGACAAACCCCAACAATATATCATTGCGCGGAATCGGTGGTGTTGCGGGATTTTGTCGCGGCACTATTGAAAGCTGCTGTAACATCGGCGCTGTACACGGGGAAAAATATACGGCATATATCGGCGGGATCAGTGGAACTTTGGGACATTCTCTGACTTATTGCTATAACCGTGGCATCGTAACCGCGAGCCCGTTCGCTGTTGACGGAAAGACAGTTGCGGTCGGTGGACTCGTCGGCAGTGCATACGGGAGCGCCAGCAATTCCTACAATACCGGGCTCGTTAACGCGGCAACACCGTCTGCCGGTACGCTGCTGCAGGGCGGCGCGGTCGGTGAGGTCACGGAAAAGGCCACGGTCACAAACTGCTGGTATCAGCATGAAAGCTGTAACTTTGCCGCCAACAGCAATGCACAGTATGATGGGGTGAGTCTATTCTACCTGGCGGATGTCCTGGAACCGGAATTCGGCTTTGCCGATAAACTGAACGGTGCCTCCGGCAACGCCTTTCTCGACGCTGAAACGAACATGAACGACGGGCTGCCAGTTCTGTATTTTGAACAGATTCGCTCGATTGAAGTGACAAAAATGCCGGATCAAACGGCTTATACCAGCTTTGATCGTTTCTCACCGGCCGGCATGGTCGTAACGGCCACCTTCGAAAATGACGAAACGGCAGAGATTACTTCTTACACTTGCGATACGAATCCGCTGCAGGTATCCGACACTGCGGTGACCATCCGCTGCAAAGACGGGCGCGGCATCGAGCGGACGGCCGAGATTCCGATCAAAGTCACACCGTACGACCTGCAGGGAAATGCGACGATTACTTTTGACAAGCCGTCCTACAGCTATCTTGGCGGCAGTCCGGTCATTCCGGAGTTTGCCCGCGTGACCGACGCGGAGGGCCGCGTGATGGAGGAAGTGACGGATTTCACCGCACAGTTTGCCGACAACACGAACATCGGTACCGGACATGTGACGATCATCGGCACCGGGAACTATACCGGGACGGCCGAGGCGTCATTCACGATCACGCCGATTGATCTGTCCGACATGACGGCGGAGTTGTCCGCATCCCGGCTGGCATACAACGGCAAAGCACAGAAGCCGACGGTAAAAATCGAAGGGCTGAAGGCAGGGACAGACTATACGGTATCCTACTCGCGCAATGTCAATATCGGCACGGCGACGGTGACGATTCGTGGCTGCGGCAATTACACCGGTACCATCCGGCGCACATTCCATATCGGCGTGCGCAGGGGAGCAAAGTACCGGGTCGGCAGCGGCATCTACCAGGTGACCTCGGCGGCGGAAGGCGGCCGGGGCACGGTGCAGCTGACCGGCGTGAGCAGCCGAAGCATACGGAGTTTTACCGTACCGACGACGGTCAGGATCGGCGACACGAGTTTCAAGGTCACGCAGATCGGAAGTTCGGCCCTGCGCAGCTGCAGCAAACTGACTTCGGTTACGATCGGCAGCAATGTGACGAAGATCGGATCGAAGGCATTCTACGGCGATAAAAAACTGAAAAAGATGACCGTTAGAACGACAAAGCTGACCTCGGTAGGCAGTCAGGCACTGAAGGGGATCTACCGCAAAGCGGTGATCAAAGTACCGAAATCAAAGTACACGAAATACAAGAAACTATTCCGCAAGAAGGGACAGGCGAAGACAGTACGGGTGAAGAAATAAATGAAAAGGGTATCAGTGAACATAGTTAAATACGCGAAAATGTGGCCTGCTCTTCTGTAAAAAAAACATTGATTTTAAGCAAATTTGTAAAGTTGCAATACTTTCATATAGATTCAACCAAAGCAGACCGTCTGCAAAAGAACAACGAGAAAGGAGGAACAGTTATTGCAGAACGGAAAATTCAAGAAAGGAGTATTTATGAAAAATATCAAACGACTATTGATCTTTATCATGGCCGTCGCTTTGATCTTTACCATGACGCCATTGGCGGGCACCGCCGCATTGGCCGACGATGGAGATGATGGCGAGACAATTGTCGAGGTTCAGAACTGGAGCGATTTGTGTAACAAATACGGCGAAGTAACCGATGAGGAAGAGGGGGAATTGACTATCACGATTCCGTCAGGTACGGTGATTATTCCACGAAGTAGTGTATTCGATAGTGGATTGAGTGTTATGAATTACAGGAAAACAACCAGCAGCGGTGCTTCGCTGAACTGCAAAAAATTCATCCTTACCGGCGGCGGAACCATACGACCGCAAATTCCCTGCGACACAGGGCTGCTGCATATGAATTACAGCAATAACAAGGATATCACACTGACGTTGCGGGATATTACACTCGACGGAACTTTGGATGACAGTGTGTGCAACACTGCAATTAATATCGACGATAGCACTTCCGGTAACACTGTTAATATAGAATCCGGATGCACAATTAAAAACTTTGTTCAGAACAGCAGTTTACGCGGGGCGGCTGTTAATATCTCCAGTCGTTACTCCAGCGGTACCAAGAATAAGCTGAACATCCGCGGCGGATTGATTACGCAAAACACCTATAATATTGCGGCCATCCATACGTACGGTGGCACCGATGTCGATATCAGCGGTGGTACCTTTTCGAACAATACGGCAACCAGTTCAACCGGTGCTGTATGTCTGGTTGAATCAAACTATGACAATGCACGTATGCCGGGCGTCAAAGTCTGCAATGCGGTATTTCATGAGAACAAGATCACAAAAGACGGAACCGTCGAAACCGGCGGTGATTTCCGATTTGATGTTAATGAGGGCCAGATACAGCTGGACGGCTGGAGCAACAACACTTTCAGTCACAGCGACAGCACGGCAGAAGCCGACAAATATAAAGACGTCGTTCTTGCATATAGGTTCAGCGGTCAGATCAATCTCAGTGCTGCATTAACGGAAAACATGTATTTTACCGGAACCGACACTAGAACCAACCTGGAAGGAAAGACACTTTTTTCCGGCAGCGGCAGCTACACGATGCAGCAAAGTGATTACGATCACCTTCATATGCTGGAAGGCAGTCTGAACTATAAGAATAATAGTATTATCTATCGCCTGAATTACGATGCCGAAAATCACCTTGTTTTCATTTCGGAATTCCCATCCGGCTGGACTACAGTTGAGTATACTGTAACCGGTCTTGGCGGACAAACGTTAGAAGATGCAGTCTTTGATGTGGAGGATCAAACAGATCCTGAAAGTGAATCCAATGCAACAGGACGAAGCTTTGCAACGATCGGTGTCATCCCCGGACATGCGTATAAAGTGACGGTGAAGAGTGCCGGATATAAAAACGGCGAGGATTCCTTTACGGCAGAATCAACGGCGAGCACAAGGACCCTCACTCTGGAGGCAGATCCACTAAATTATACGATCGGCAGCTGGAATGCGCTCTACGATGCCTTTGGTGATACTGATGATGAGAGCGGCTTGATTACCATCAAGATTCCCAAGAATACGACTGTCAAAGTGAATGGCAGCATTGCCTGTCCGAATGCACCGGTTAAGTTTGCCGGCGGTACCTATCAGCGCGCCGATGGATTTACAAATGACATGTTCGTTTCGAACTGGGTTCAGCCAAATACCTTTAAAAATGTAACATTCAACGGTGCTGATGTCAGTACCGGCAATGCCGTAGTACAGCGTCAAGTATATAATGGGAAGACTACTCCCGACGATGCATTGACAACATTCAGCGGCTGTACTTTTGCCAACGTTAACACTACTGGCAGCGTTGTCGCTTTGCAGTATCCGGCAAGTAAATTCCAGAACTGTACGTTTCAGAACTGCACGGTCGTTAAGGGATGTCTCAGTACCGAGGCAAAGTTTTCTGTAACCGGCTGTACTTTTGACGGAATCAATACACCGGCAGACGCGACGAATCCGGTTAGCATCCTCAATGTGAATTCCGAAGGTAACGCTAGGCAGGCACAGTATATTTATCCGACCTCAATGACGGTGTCGGACAACACCTATACGGATATTGGTGATGCAGCGCAGGTTTGCTTTAGCAATAAAATTGCTAGAAAACAGGATTACATTACTTATCAATTAACTGATAAATTCATCCCCGAAATCAGCAGTACATGGGGCGTCGACAGCATCATTCTCGATGGGTACTATTCCAAGATCCGGCTGCTGGACGCCATCACGGCCGATCACTTCAAAGTCAAGGTAATCAATCCGTCCGAGCAGTACAAGATGATCATCGGCAGCAATGATTATCAACTAACGCAGGATGATCTCAATAAAATCCAGTATGTACCGAAAGACAGCGATGATCATTACACTGCGCATCTCAGTACCGATAACAATAGTATAGTCCTGAGTGAAGCAGGCGCCGAACAGTGCCTGCTCAATCTCAGCATTGAGGGGTTGGGAAAGGAATACAACGCCGACACGGAACACTTCACCCTGACCGACAGCAACGGCAATTCGCCGACCAAGCAGAGCGACGGCGTCTATCTCGTGGAAAAGGGAAGGACATATACGTGCAAGGCCAATATCGATAATTACGCCCCCAAAGAGCAATCTGTTACCGTGACGGAGGATGGTCAGCTGCTGAAGCTGAAACTAACGCAGAAGAAGGATGACAAGGGACGTTATCACGTTGCCGACTGGGCACAGCTGTATAGCGCATTTGGTTCGACCGATGAAAACGGAAAAATAACCATCCATATACCAGAAGGAACTACGGTTGAAGCAGACGGCGTACTTCAGGTTAACAGTGGCAGCGAATTTGAATTCAACGGATCTGGCACTCTGATGCAGCAGCGGGATCTCGTCAACCAGACGAGTACTTCGCCGACGATGCTTTCCTTTATTGGAAAGTCCGGCAACAGAGCGCATGTTGTCTTCGATGGCATTACCATTGATGGAAACCGCGGCGAAAGTTCGTCCGATGTGGGCAGCACTCCGATTTCAGGTCAGTTCACAGATATTGAATTTAAGAGAGGCACGATCCGCAATATCCGCGCCACGAATATGTCCTGGGGCGGTGTAATCAGTCTAAATAATTCGCGGTTTACCATGACTGGCGGAACAATTGAAAATTGCTACAGCATGGACACCAATACCTTTATTTCCGGTAACGGCAACTCATTCGGCAGCTGTCGGGCGTCGTTCCTGGGAGGAACCATTAAGAATACCTATGTCAGCAGTGCGCTGACGGCTATGCCGACTACCTTTAACGGCACCAAGCTTGATAACGTTACTGATGTCGACGGCGGAAGAGTAAACTTGTCGACATGGGGCAGCAATATGACGCTCGGAGGCGATCTGAGCAGTTTGAGCTTCCATCCGAAGGGATTCAATGCGGCCTCCTCAAGACCGGCAATCACACTTAACGCGCCTATAACCGGTGATTTGGAGTTTGTTTTTACAAACTCGGCAAACATGAAAAATAATACCGTCCTCGGCGGCGGCACCAGCGGTGAAGGCGGCTATACGGTCACGCAGGAAGACGCTGACAAACTCGTTATTCCGGATGACCAGAAGATGTACGTCAAGGCCGATACCGAGAAAAATCAACTGATTCTGAAGAAATACAACGTTGCCACATGGGATGTCAACGGCGAGCTGACGAAAACGAAAGTTGCCGAAGACGAACATCCGGTCTTTGACGGGAGCACTGGCAGACTGCCTGATGCCGATGACGACAACTACTATGTCTTCAAGGGCTGGAGCGACGGCACCGACACCTATGAGGCCGGCACGGAACTGCCGCAGATCACGCAGGATCAGACCTTCACGGCGCAGTATGAAACCTACCCGCGCAAGGCACTGAATGACAACCCTGATGTGACGGTGACGGTGGATCCGATTCCCGATCAGGTTTGGGACGGCAATGAACAGACACCGCATCCGGTCGTCAAGTACGGCGACGTCACACTGACCGAAGGTCTGGACTATACGGTTGCCTATCAGAACAATGAAGAACCGGGCGTCGCGACAGCTGTGATCACCGGCCGTGACCAGTACAAGGGCACGCTGACAGTCAACTTTACCATCACGGAAAAGGACAAGGCGACATTTACGATTGATGAGATCAAAGATGTCACCTGGAACGGCGAAGCACAGACGCCCGACGTCACGGTTCGCAGCGGCGATCAGATTCTGAAAAAGGGAAGCGATTATACGCTCACCTACCAGAACAACGAGGACGCCGGCACGGCGAAAGTGATCGTCACCGGCAACGGCACGAGCTGCAAGGGCGTGGCTGTTGCGAAATTCAACATCCAGCCGTGCGACATATCGAATACGACGATCATGGCAGCTGCTCGCATGAATAGCGCCGATTATCTGGTCTACGACGGAAGCAGCCTGCTGAAAAAAGACAAGGATTACACGATCGAATCCAGTGAAATCTCCGACGATCAGACCAGTGCGACAGTGACTATCAAAGGACAGAACAACTACACCGGAACGCGTACGGAGACCATCTCCCTGCAGACGTCCGAGACCATCCGCAGCGAAGCGGAAGCTGCCATTGCGGCGGCGCAGGAGCTCAATGCGGCGGACTACACCTCCGCCAGCTGGGATGCGCTGCAGGATGCACTGCAGAATATGTGGGAAAAACTGGACGATACCGACGCCACAGCGGCAGAGATTCTGACGGCAAAGAACGCGCTCACAGACGCGCAGAACGCCCTGCAGAAGAGAGCGGATACAGAGGCCCGCACAAAGGCCGCTGAAGAACTCGATACCGCGGCAGCACAGAAACCGGAGGCGGATACTTCTGCCGCCGACTGGCAGACACTGCAGGATGCCATAGCCAAGGCACGCAGCGTGGTCGAAGATGTCGATTCCACGGAAGCCGATATCGCCGCGGCGCTGCAGTCCGTCAAGGACGCGCAGAATGCTATCTCCGGCAAGCACAGTGCCTCGCTGAACAATGCGACGGTTACGGTGGCGCCTGCTGTCTACAACGGCAGTGAGCAGACCGCGAACGTGACGGTGAAGGATGCCGCCGGCAATACGGTGGCCGCTGATCAGTACACCATCTTCTACGGCGGCAATCATACCGACGCCGGAAACTGCCCGATCGTGATCTTTGCACGGTCCGACGGCAGTTATACCGGCAGCATCGACGCAGTGCTGACCATTGCCAAAGCGGATCTTTCCGACGCCAAGGTCAGTTCAATTGCTCCGCAGGTGTATACCGGCAAGGCCATAAAGCCGGGCCTGACAGTGAAAGCTGATGGCAGAACACTGAAAAAGGACGTCGATTACACCGTCCGCTTCAGCAGCAATGTCAAGGAGGGAACGGCCAAAGCTGTTCTTACCGGCATCGGCAATTACCAGGGCACAGCGACGGCAACATTCCGGATCGTCAAACGTCCGGCTGCGCCGAAGAAAGTGAAAGCGGTGCGCAGCGGTTCGAAGAAAACCAGGGTGACTTGGAAACGCGTTTCCGGAGCCAGCGGTTACATGATCTACCGCGCCAAGAACAGCGGAAAATACAAGGCGGTCAAGACCGTCAAATCCGGCAAAACGGTAAAATATACCAGCGGCAGTTTGAGCAAAGGCAAATACCGTTATCGGATCAAATCATACAAGACTGTCAGCGGACATAGGATATACAGTGGATATTCCTCAATGGACAGCGTGACAGTACGCTGAACAGGGCCTGCGGCAAGTAAAAAAGCAGGGCTGAGGCTGCTCAGCCCTGTGCCGCGGAAATGCATAGAAACGCATGCATCCTGAACGGACGCAGTAAAGAACTCCTCCCCGGGCAGGCAGGAAAAAGTATCCTGTTGTATCGGGGAGGAGTTTTCGTATCTTTAATATGGTTCGTGTATATTGCAGAGACGAGTGTATTGCAGAAATGTGCCGCGATGATCCATCGGTCTGCTGCAGTCCGGCATCCTGCGCTTTTGCTCTGTGCGGCGGCGGCCGGCAGCTGGGTCAGGACGACAGAGAAGACCGGCAGGGATGATACCTCACCAGCTGCTGGTTATTGCTGTTGCGCTGTCCGTTTGCGGCGGCGCCGTCGACGGATGAAGAAGTATGCAGCGAGAATCAGGATCACCAGAATTCCCGCGGCAGTCAGCATCGCCATTGTATTCATTGACATATGATGAACGGGTATAGAATCTTCCGTTTCCGGCAGCGCCGTATCGAATGTCTGCACAGAACTTCCCAGAGCCGTCAGCATGGCCGGTTCTTCTGCGCCGGTGCTGCTGCCAGTTGTGAAAGTGATGCGGCAGGCATTGTCCAGCTGACTGCCATTTTTGGCCTGTACGGTGCGATCCACGGCGATCCGGTAGGATGTGTCAGCGCGCAGTTTTTTCTGCGGTTTGATCACAACATCGCGTTTATAATCTTTCTGCACCTGATCATCCGGAAAGATGAGTGTGATAGGAACGACGTGCTCCTTGCCGTCGGTCAGATGGAAACAGGTTTTGTTATTGTCAAGGACAGCAACATTGCAGATGTTCTTATTGAAATGCAGTACAATCTGTACATCC
Organism: Anaerovoracaceae bacterium; assembly: GCA_050953425.1. Taxonomy (GTDB): domain Bacteria; phylum Bacillota; class Clostridia; order Peptostreptococcales; family Anaerovoracaceae; genus RUG100. Next base: position 70,092 of record JBMNMQ010000004.1, read on the forward strand.
CGCGGGACGTCTTTTTCGCCGTCTTTCGGCTCCGTGCCGATCAGCGCGAAAGTGATGTTTTTTCCGCCGCCCGATCCGTCTCCGCCGCCGTTGTCGGCCCCGGCAAGGCCGGTGGTCAGCAGCAGTGCAAACAGAATCAGTAATGACAGCAGTACTCTGGATCTGCGCATATTATTCCTCCTGCTTTATTCTCCTCATTGTATCACGAAAGAAGACGCAAAGAAAAGGGATAATCCAGGATAATGCGTACCCGTGTCTTGGCTGTCAAGACATGCTTCCGTGCATATTCACATAATTTCTGGCGATATCGCATTTCTTCAGTTATAATAGATTTCATAGAGAGAGTCTCCTTTACTACTTAATGGGTTATATTGGTAAAACCATTGTAGCAGAGTCTCTCTCTATTTGCTTCTATTTCTGTAACATATGTCTTAGCACATTACATAATCCAGGATAATGCGTACCCGTGTGTAATCCGGACAGTGTGTGCCAGTGCGCACCGGTGAATCAGATCATGCAGAGCTTCACCGCGTTCTTTTTTATGCGACGCACTAAGGCTCGTCTGATAACCGTCCTCGTTATCTGCGGCACCGCCAGCGCCGCATTCCAGGCGTGCAACGCGGGATACCGTTCGATTTTCGCATGCATTTCCGCGCCTTGAACCCGCTGAGTTATGTTCGTTGATTTTCGAACTCGACCCCTGATCATCACCCCCCCGATTTACGCTGATTCCCGTTGATTTTCCGCGCTTCCCTTGACAGCCGCAGGCGCATTTGATACACTCGATGAGGAAAATAACTGCAGCGAGGAGGTGGGCAGAGTGAAGAGAATTCGGACACTGGAAACCAGAGACCTGAGAGCGACGGCTGCGCAGTGCGGATGCGGCGAATGCCAGACATCCTGCCAGTCCGCCAGCAAGACGTCCTGCAGTGTTGCCAATCAGCAGTGCGAACAGCAGCGGCAGCATCAGTAGGGAACGCGAACCGGACACAGAAATCGCTGTGAGGTGCGAAGGCAGCTTGCGGCGATTTTTTTCAGCGCCCGTTTCGGACGGAACGGTTCTGCCCGCGGCAGAGCGGGAAAGCAGCCGGCGACAGATCACCGGGATATCCGCACGCCCTGCGAACCGCAGACCGCGGCAGCCGGGCAGGCAAAAACATCGCGGGTACCGGACAAGACGAGGTACGCTATGATACATCAATACAAACTGAACGGATACAACATCGTCATCGATGTCAACAGCGGCGCGATTCACGCCGTTGATGAAGTCGCGTACGACATCATCGGCATGGTCGAAAACACGCCTGAGCCGGAGCTGCGGCGGATCATCCGCGGCCGCTACGGGGTCAGCGATGAGGAGATCAGCGAAGTGCTGGAGGACATCGAAACGCTGCGGCAGGAGCACAAGCTCTTCTCCGAGGATCCCTTTGCCGAAGCCGCCGATGCCTTCAAAAACCGCCAGTCGGTGCTCAAGGCGATCTGCCTGCACGTGGCGCACGCCTGCAACATGGACTGCGCCTACTGCTTTGCCGGCAAAGGGCAGTATCACGGCGATCGCGGCCTGATGTCGTACGAAACCGGCCGGCGCGCCCTCGACTGGCTCGTCGAGCAGTCCGGGGACCGGCATCATCTGGAGGTGGACTTCTTCGGCGGCGAGCCGCTGCTCAACTGGGACGTGGTCAAGCGCCTGGTCGCTTACGGCCGCAGCCTGGAAAAGGAGCATGACAAAGAGTTCCGCTTTACGCTGACAACCAACGGCCTGCTGATCGATGACGACGTGATCGAGTTTTCCCGGCGCGAGATGGGCAATGTTGTGCTCAGTCTCGACGGACGCCCGCAGACCAACGACGCGATGCGGCGTACGCCGGAGGGCGGCGGCACCTACGATCTCGTGGTGGATAAATTCCGCCGTCTGGCGGCTTCCAGGGAGCAGAAAGATTACTATATGCGCGGCACCTACACGGCCCGCAGCCTCGACTTTGCCAGTGACATCCTGCACATGGCCGATCTCGGCTTTCGCGAGCTGTCGATGGAGCCGGTGGTGGCCGATCCGTCGGCGCCGTACGCACTGCGGCCGGAGCACGCCGAGCAGCTGTGCCGTGAGTACGAGCGGCTGGCCGTGGAGATGATCCGGCGCCGGCGCGAGGGCCGCGGCTTTCATTTCTATCACTATACGATCGACCTCACCGGCGGTCCCTGCATCGCCAAGCGCATCGCCGGCTGCGGCGTCGGCACCGAGTACATGGCGGTGACGCCGGAGGGCGACCTTTATCCGTGCCACCAGTTCGTCGGCGAGAGCGATTACCGGCTCGGCGACATCTGGCACGGCGTCACGCGGCCGCAGGTGCTGGAACCGTTTCGCGCCTGCAATGTCTATTCTCACGAGGAATGCCGCGACTGCTTTGCGCGGCTCTACTGCAGCGGCGGCTGCGCCGCCAACGCGGTGCACACGACGGGACGGGTCGACGGTGTCTATGAGCTCGGCTGCGTGCTCCACCGCAAGGCGGATCGAGTGCGCGATCATGATGAAAGTCGCGGAACTTGAGGAAAATGCTGTAGAATAATTTTGATGATTGGAGTATACTGATAATACTACTTAGTTTGTGAATACCAGGAGAAATCCAGGAGAGATCAATGAAGAACGTTTTGGTCTGCGTAACTCAGCAGAAGACCTGCGACCGGCTGATTCGCTACGGCAAGGAACTGGCGGAAGGAGAGGGCGGCGAGTTATTCATCGTGCATATCGCCAGCTATGACCTGAAATTCCTCGGACAGTCCGAAGACGGCGATGCCCTCGAGTATCTCTATCAGAAGTCGCTGGAGTACGGTGCCAACCTGACCGTGGTGCGTTCCAACAAGGTACTGGCTACGCTGAGCAGCATGATCGATAAAAACGACATCAGCAAAGTGGTGATGGGAGAATCCCGGGAGAAGGAAAAGAATCGCAACAAAGCGGCCAGCTTCGAGCAGATGCTTCGCGGCCGGGCACAGCTGATCATTGTGCTGCCGGAAGAGGACGACGAGGACGAACAGCTTTAAGGCGGGGCGCAGCGCGGCCCGTACATGCGATCTGCCGCAGAAGCGGCAGCGAAGACAAGGTATACGGTATACAGGATTGACGGCGACGGACAGCGAGGAACCGGCCAGGAGCATTATGTACGACATTTGTATCATCGGCGGCGGCGCGTCGGGCATGACCGCCGCGATCGAAGCGCGCCGGGAGCGCGCCGATCTGTCGATCTGCATTCTCGAAAAAAAGGACCGACCCCGGACGCAAGCTCTGCGCGACCGGCAGCGGCCGCTGCAATCTGACCAACGCAGCGCGCGACGACAAGGGTGAAGTGCGCGGCTTTTTTTATTCCCTCGGCGTGCTCACCAGAGAGGAAGCGGAGGGCCGCGTCTATCCGGTCAGCGGCAGCGCGGCCGATGTGGTGCGGGCGCTCGAGTGCGCGCTGGAGGCGGCCGGTGTGGAGGTCCGCTGCGAGCAGCCGGTCACGGAGGTAAGACGGGAAGAGGACGGCACCTTCTCCCTGCGCTGCGGCAGCGGCGTCGTCCACGCCCGGCGGCTGGTTCTCGCCTGCGGCGGCAAGGCCGGCCCGCAGTACGGCTGCAGCGGCGACGGCTACCGCTTTGCCCGGCATCTCGGGCACAGCACGACGCGGCTCTATCCGGTGCTGACCGGCATCGAGTGCGAGCTCGATCCCGGCGTCCGCGGCGTACGCTGCGACGGCACCGTGCAGCTGCTCTGCCGCGGTGCTCTGGCGGCCGAAGAGAGCGGGCAGATTCAGGTTCGGGGCCGACGGGCTGTCGGGCATCTGCGTGATGAATCTCAGCCGCTTTCTGCGCCTCGACGACGATCTTCGCTTTGCGGATTACACGCTGCGGCTGATTCTCCGCCGCGGCGATCAGATGCCCCTGCTCGAGGAGCGGCGCCGCCTGCCCGGTCTGACCGCTGCCGATCTGCTGCTCTCGATCGTGCCGTCGGGGCTGGCCGCACTGGCTGCTGCAGCTGGCCGGCGTGCCGCGCGATCTGCCGATCAACGCCATCGACGATAGCCGGCTGCGGCGCACGGCAGCACTGCTGACGGCGTTCGATCTGCCGGTCCGCGGCGCCCGCGGCTGGAAACAGGCTCAGTGTACCGGCGGCGGCATCCCCGCCGCGGAGATCGACACCGAGACGATGGCCTCGCGGCGCTGCCCCCGGCCTCTATCTGGCCGGCGAACTGCTCGACTACGACGGTCCCTGCGGCGGCTTCAACCTCGATCATGCCTGGCGCAGCGGACGCCGGGCGGGAAAGGCGGCGGCGCATGCGCTATAGAATCCATCAGATCAAACTGGAGCCGGATGAGGAACAAGCCGTCATCCCGCGCAAAATCCGGAGGCGGCTGCATCGCCCCGATCTCGTCATCGACGACTGGCAGATCGTCCGTGAATCGATCGACGCCCGCGACCACCGGCACCTGATGCTGGTCTACAGCGTCGATTTCACCAGCCGCCAGCAGGTCGCCTGCGCCGAGGCGCCCGATCTGCACTACCGGCTGCCGCGGCCGCGGCGCAGGGAAATGCCGCGCCCGGTCGTCGTCGGCTTCGGTCCCTGCGGCATCTTTGCTGCACTGGTGCTGGCTGAAATCGGCCTGGCGCCGATCGTCATCGAACGCGGCCGGCGGGTTGCCGAGCGCGACCGCGACGTACGCGCGTTCTGGGAGCGGGGGCCGCCTCGATCCGGAATCCAACGTCCAGTTCGGAGCGAGGGCGGCGCCGGCACGTTTTCCGACGGCAAGCTGACGACCGGCATCCACGATTACCGCGTGCGCAAGGTACTTGAGGAACTGGCGGCGGCCGGAGGCGGGGAGGAGATCCTCTACCGGCACCGGCCCCATATCGGCACCGACCGTCTGCGTCAGGTGGTGCCCAGGCTGCGCGCCAAAGTGCTGGCCGCCGGCGGAGAGATCCGCTTCGGCACCCGCCTCGACGGGCTCGGGGTGCGCGACGGCCGCCTCCGCGAGGCGATCCTCAGCGACGGCACGCGGCTGCGCACCGACGATCTGATCCTCGCGGCCGGGCACAGCGCCCGCGATACCTTTGAGATGCTGGCGGCAGCCGGCATCGAAATGACCCAGAAGCCGTTTTCGATGGGCGTGCGCATCGAGCATCCGCAGCGGCTGATCAACCTCGCCCGCTACGGCAGCGAGGAAGCGGCCGCACGCCTGGGACCGGCCGATTACCGGCTCTCCTGGCACTGCGCCGACGGCCGCGGTGTCTATACCTTCTGCATGTGCCCGGGCGGCGAGGTAATCGTCGCCAGTTCGGAACCCGGCTGTCTGGTGATCAACGGCATGAGCGATCACAGCCGCAGCGGAAAATTCGCCAACAGCGCGCTGCTGGCGGAGGTGCGTCCCGAAGATCTCTCGTCGTCGGATCCCCTGGCCGGCGTGGCCCTGCAGCGCCGCTGCGAGCAGCAGGCGTTCGCCGGGGCGGGGCAGCGGTACCGGCCGCTGCGCTGCACATGGGGGGAGTTTGCCGATTCGACGGCAGCGGCCTGTCTGCCGGACTTTGCCGTCAGTGCAATTTGTGAAGCGATGCCGCATCTCGGGCAGCGTCTGCGGGGGTTCGACGATCCCCGTGCCCGGCTGTACGGCATCGAAACGCGCAGTTCCTCGCCGGTGCGCATCGTCCGCGACCGGCGTCTGATGAGTCCGTCGCTGGAAGGGTTCTACCCGGCCGGCGAAGGCGCCGGCTATGCCGGCGGCATCGTCTCGGCGGCGGTCGACGGCCTGCGGGCCGCGGAAGCGGTGGCAGAAAGAGAAGGAGACTATGACCTCAACCAGTAAATCCGAAAAGATGAAAGGGACATTGTGCATCGTCGGCACATCGATCTGCTACGGCCTGGTGCCGTCCTTTTCCTTCCTCGCCTTTGACATGGGCGTGAAGACGGCAACGCTGCTCTTCGACAAGTTCCTGATTGCCGCGATCATCATGTGGGCGTTCATCTTCCTGCGCCGTATCCGCTTTCGCTTCAGCAGGGCGGCAGCGCTGCGGATGATCGTCGTCTGCGCCGCTTACATCGGCCTTTCGACGACTCTCTATATCGCCTTTGACTATATCTCCGGCTCTCTGGCTACGATCGTCTCCTTCACATTCCCGGCGATCATCATCGCCATCGAGATGCTGACCGGGCGCGAACCGGTGCGCATGCTGCGCATTCTCGCCGTCATCATGTCCTTCGGCGGTCTGATGCTGATCGTCTGGTCGCCGGATCTGCACGGCAGCCTGATCGGCATCGCCTTTGCGTTCGGCACCGCGATCTGCTACGTCATCTACATCTTCGGCCTCGGTTCCGAGAGCGTAAAAAAAGAGAGCTCGTTCGCCGTCTCCGGCTACGTGATGCTCTCTGCGGCCGCGTTCAACGGCGTCCGCTGCGCGGTCAGCGGCGAACCGCTCTTCGTCGTCCGTGCCGACCAGCTGCTGATGATGATCCTGCTGTCGGTGGTCTGCGTCTTCCTGGCGATCCTCCTCTACGCCCTCGGCGTCAAGCTGATCGGACCCGGAAATGCCGCGCTGCTCAATACGCTGGAGCCGGTGCTGGCCTGCATCTTCGGCCACTTCCTCGTCGGCGACGAGATGACCGGGCGGATGGTGATCGGCTCGGCGCTGGTGGTGCTGGCGATGCTGGTTGTCAATCTGCCCGCAGGGTCCAGTGCAGGGAAGCGGCCGCGGCCGCGGGATCCATCGACATGAGGCTGCTGTCGTCCTCGTCGATGGTGCAGATATAGGTTTTCTTGCCTTTCTTGTTATAGACGGTATAGGTGCCGTCACTCTGCTTGGTGAAGGTGCCGTCAAAGCGGTAATGAGAGACCGTGCCGCTGACCGTCATTTTTTTGCTGAAGGTCAGCTTTGCCGGTTCGGTGTTGTCAGCATCGTCGGTGGTCGTCCAGGTGCGGAGAATCGGATCGCCGGCGCGGACGGCGACGGTGTCGTTGTTTTTTTCTTCATCGCTGCCGCTCCAGTGCATCACGGCGACGACGCCGATCACGAGTACGAAGGCGCCGCAGAGCGAGAAGAGGACAATTTTGCGCAGCTTGTCGGTCATGGCATCACCGCTGCAGCAGGCTGTGTCCGGTCATCTCCGGCGGAATCTCCAGCCCCATCATGTCGAGCATTGTCGGCGCCAGATCGCAGAGACGGCCGCCGTCTTTGAGCGGCAGCGGATCGGCGGAGATGTTGACCAGCGGCACCGGGTTGAGCGAATGGGCGGTGACACGGGCGCCGTGTTCGTCGAGCATCTCGTCGGCGTTGCCGTGGTCGGCGGTCAGCAGCACCTGTCCGCCGCTCTCCAGCACCGCGTCGACGACCTGCGGCACGCATGCGTCGAGGGCCTCGATGGCTTTGATCGCCGCCTCGAGGCTGCCGGTGTGGCCGACCATGTCGGCATTGGCGAAGTTGAGGATGATGACGTCGAACTGCCCGCAGCCGATCTGCCGCAGCACCTCCCTGGTGATCTCCGGCGCGCTCATCTCCGGCTGCAGGTCGTAGGTCGCGACCTTCGGCGAGGGGATCAGGATGCGCTCCTCGTTGCGGTTCGGTTCCTCGACGCCGCCGTTGAAGAAGAAGGTGACGTGGGCGTATTTCTCGGTCTCGGCGATGCGCAGCTGGCGCATGCCCAGAGACGCAATGTATTCGCCGAGCGTGTTGCGGTAGTGCTCTGGCGGGAATGCCACGGAGACGTTGGGCATCTCGGCGTCGTACTGCGTCATGCAGACGTAGACCAGGTCGCGGACCACGGTCCGGCGCGGGAATCCCTGAAAATCCCGGTCGACGAAGGCGCGGGTAATCTCGCGGGCGCGGTCGGGACGGAAGTTGAACATGATGACGGAATCACCGTCGCGGACGAGCCCGCGGCGGTCGATGACGGTCGGACGGACGAATTCATCGTACTCCTTGCGGCCGTAGCTGGCGCTGAGCGCCGCCCGGGCGTCCGGCGCCGTTTCGCCGCTGCCCTCGGTCATTGCCTCGTAAGCCAGGCGCAGCCGTTCCCAGCGCTTGTCGCGGTCCATCGCGTAGTAGCGGCCGGCAATGTCGGCGATGCGGCCGACGCCGAGGCGGTCCATTTCATCCTGCAGCTGCCGCAGGTAGATGGCGGCGCAGTCGGGCGGCACGTCGCGGCCGTCGAGAAAGCAGTGGACGTAGACGTCTTCGATGCCGCGCTGCTTTGCCATTTCCAGCAGGGCAAAGAGGTGGCTGATGTGGCTGTGGACGCCGCCGTCGGAGAGCAACCCCTGCAGATGGAGCGTCGAGTGGTTGGCGGCGACATGGTCCATCGCCCGCGTCAGTGCGGGGTTTTCGAAAAAG
>JBMNMQ010000005.1:0-221955 GCA_050953425.1 Anaerovoracaceae bacterium
GATGTAGCCGACGACCTCCCCGGCGCCGATGTCAAACGTGATGTTGTCGACCGCGCGGGAACACCTCCGCCGACTTCGACCGCCGCAGCTTCAGCCAACCGGTCTTTTTGAAGGGACTTGTAGTCCTTCGTCAAATTGCTGCAATGGATCATTTTGTTTAACACCACCATTGGTATTTATTGAACTTCTCAATTCTGCTTATTATCAACTAACGGAAAGAACATCTCAATATATGGTGCTGTATTTGAATTGTAGTATTTTCTAAGATTTACTGCGCTAAGTGCTTGCAGAATTCTATTTTGATCAAACAATCTTTCTTCAAAGCTACTTTGATATTCTCCAATCTTTTCTTCAGTATTAGTTATCCATCGATCTCTGATTGTATTACTCTCTGCAATTACATCATCGATCATTATGTTTCGAGTTCTCTAGCTGTTAAGACGTCCCAAAAATCACATGACAAAAGTAGAGAGTATATTGAACTGGTAAAGAAACTTTCATGCTTTTTGCCCTCGACCCACACTTTACTCCAGTCAACCGTTTTATTCTTAATCAATAATCTTATATCTGTATACAGTTTTAAAAACATGTCCATACAGTAAAATGCGCTCTGCAACGTTTGAGCATGCCAATATTATGGTAACATAGGTGAATTAGCGCGTCTTCATTGTCTAATCGAAACATATTATTCATTTTGACTTTCGAGTAAGAGATTTTCGACATTTCAACTCTCAATCTCTGTGTATTTCATAATATATGAATTCTAAAAAGATGCAATACCTTGTACCCGAAATGACAAAAATGTCTTTGTTTTGGTTGTTTTCTTCTAGCGACTGACTTTATAAATGCAATCATATCACCTAGAGTAACCTCGTCGGAGAAAGTATTAGCAAAAAACTGCACTCTTATATACTAAAGCAATAAGCTATCAGTTTTCTTCTGCTCCCCCCTCCAAGACAACAGTATTGTGGCCTACAAAACTGGGGCGCAGCAGACGGTCGACCTAGTGCTGGACACTATTCGCCTGGCAATAAACGAGAGAAGCTGGCCGCACGCAAGGATAAAAAGAAGGTCGCTGCGGAGTTGCAGCTCCACAGCGATCAGGGTGGTCAGTACATCTCTCAAGAATACTTCAACCTGACTAAAAACACAACATTACGCCGTCCATGTCAAGGAGAGGAAACCCGTATGACAACGCCATGGCGGAAAATTTCTTTTCCATCCTCAAAGCAGAGTGCATTTACGTAACCGTCACTTACCCCAACGACTAGAAGGAAGTAAGAAAATACTCTCATAAATCACGTGAAAGTTGCGAAGACTCTCATGGGGAAAGTGAGAAAGACAGCGTGGAGAGTATGGATACAAGGCTGAGGCAGCACAAGCAGGAGCAACAGCTCATGGAATGGGCAAAGCGAATCACAGCGCAGCAGGACAGTGGCATACCAATCGAGAAATGGTGTCGGGAGCGAGGGATAATCAGGCAAACGTACTACCGGTAGCAGAAATGGGCATTTGAGACAAGCTCAAGGATAGCGGTAGGGTTTGAAGCTGATCTGGCCGGTAATGTCCTCTGGATGCTGCGTGCGGTGGAGGCTTGGCTGTTACCTATCCACCAGAAACCGCACAAAGAGCTGATACAGCGGGACGTCCTCCATGGGGACGAAACCACACTGTAAGTGCTGAAGGAGCCAGGGAAAATCCGCCCAAAGTAAAAGCTATATATGGCTGTACCGGACGGCAGGGACGCAGAACACCCCATTGTGCTGTACGACTATAAACCGGACAGGACGTGGGGAAGTTTCTGGAGGGTTTTCGGGGTATCTTCGCGCGGACGGGTACCAGGGGTACCATTTTTACGTCGTAATCTTGCGATTAATAAAAAAGGGAACAGCCATCCTACTTGGGTGTCTGTTCCCTTTTATCTACTGCGTTGTTGGGATTGACGCTTACGCATTTACCGGCACAAGCTGGCTACGTTTTCAGAAGCAAAACGAGATGATTGACCGATACACCCACTTCTACAACCATGAGTGCATCTAGCTGAAAACTGGAGAGGCGCCGCTGACGTGACGCCTCTCCGCCTAAAACTCAATATTTTCCTACCAGGGCTCTTTTTTGTGCCGTCCGCACAATCAGGAGGCGGCTTAAAATGCAAGCGGTTTTCTTATTCAGGATTCTTTCGGTAGCGCAACAACTATATGAAAACTGTTTCCTTTCAGGATCAAAATTCATCTGGAGTTCACCGCGGTATTGCTTAACAACACGCTTAATGCTCTTTATTCCAACTCCATGAAGCTCCTTGTCTGTTTTCTTAGTAACAAAATCTCCCTGTCCATCCTGTGCCGGCTCTGTATCACAGGAATTGAACCACTGAAATAACGATAGTTGACTGTTCCTTTTTCTCGACTATTGAAAATTCTATGTAGCGTTCTTCAGATTCACTTGCTGCTTCCAATGCATTTGAAAGTATATTTCCAAATAAAGCCGTAACATCTAGGAGGCTCAGCTGATCCAGACTGCAGTCGCGCGCATCACAGACAAACGTGACCTTTTTCTCCGCGCATTTTTCCGCATAGCGTACCAAGATCAGATTCAAAGCGGGGTCACTGCACATTCTGACCTGTTTTCTGAGTCCCGGTTCCTGTCTTATCCTGGCAACGTACGCTTCTGCCTGCTCATATTCACCGTTGGCTAAGAGCATCTGCAGTTGTTGTGCATGCTCATTGATATCGTGGATCAAGACGCGTTGATTCTCATACTGCTGCTGTAACATAGCGTAATACTCAGCATCCGCTATCTCTCTGTGCCTCATCCATTGCAGCGCATTTTTCTCACGTTGATCTTTTTGGACACGTGTGTAAATATTGAGGACTAAAACACTTGTAAAAAGCAACGTGAGTGCACTGATTGTCAGCAGGTTCTCTACCAGATCCGGCAGTGCGGGCGTCACACTCACATAGAATATCATGACTACAACGCCCATAACAGCCAAGAAGAAAGCGCCCAAATAGACAATCGTGACGGATGCATCTGAAACGCTGCGGACCGGCTTGATTATATGCGCGCTGACAACCAAAACAATCAGGTAAAGCAGCTTGCTCATTACGGCAAAAGCAACCAGAACCGCAAGACTGTCGCGATACGAGAAAACATCCCCGGTCAGATTCGTAATACATAAAGAAACAATCAATTCCGTTACAGTTATAAGCAGACACATGTAGACTACATGCAGCACCCCAGATCGAAACCGCCCGCGGTAATTGATCCTCCAAAGCAAAAGGTTTATTGCCGTGTGTACCGGGACATTTATTAACGGCATTCCGTCTTCAAAGACCAGAAATAAGAAAAGAAACCCCAGCACGAAGCTTATCGAGATAAACCTTCTCGACCGTTTCGTATAAAACAGGAAGTCAAAATACCATTTCGCGATAAATGCTTCCGCAACAAAAATCAACGCATAGCATATGGTCTGCTTCATCGTGCCCGCTCCATGTACAAGAAATATTTCTTTTTAAAGTCCGTATATCTTCGCCGCGCCAGGTATGCTTCGACCTGCATATCCTTGCTTTTCAGAAGAATCATCTCTTTTGTAAACGACGATACGTACTTCATATTTACAAGAAAACTCCTGTAGGATAAATAAAAGCAAGGGACATTAAGTTCTTCTTGCCAGTAATCGATTCTTTTTGTCGAATGGATTATCCCCTGTGCCGTATACAGCTTTGCACCGCGATATTCCCGCTCAACACAAATGATTTCATCGGTATTGATAATCTTGATATCGTCATTTGTCTCCACAGCGACTGTCACGTTTTCAATATTATATACATAAAGAGCATCATCCAGATTTCGAAAAAGCCGCCCCTTATCGATAGGTTTTGAAAGATACCGAAAGACATTGAAGCGCATGGCATCATCCAGATAATCAATATACGAAGTCACCATAAATACTTTTGTCTTGGGATTTTTCTCCATCAGGTATTTTCCTGTAAAAATACCGTTCCTTCCAGGCATCTCCACATCCAAGAAGGCAAAGTCCACGCTCTCTTCTTTCTCCAAAACGTCGTCCCCACACGTATAGGAAACTACTTCCGGCATAGGGAATTTATTTGTGGTAAAGTATTTACATATATAATTTTCTAACTGATTTATTATTTCGACATCGTCATCGCAAATCAATATTCGCATGGTTACTCCTCTTTTTTTCTGCTTTCAAGAGTATACCACGTCTATTTTGTTTTGTCACTATCTCCTTCACCATTTCGAAGCAAAAGGAATCTTTCCGCAACTTTCCGTATAACCGCCAAATCATCTTCATCACAGTTCTCAAGAATGTCAATAACATTCTTGGGGACATTACCGGCATGTAAATTCCCTAGCAGCAAATAATCCGGCGTCACATTAAGTTCCGCACAGATACGAACCAGAAGATCTAGACTTGGATTTTCTTTTCCGTTCTCAATTCCAGACATATGATTATTAGAAATATCCAGACGTTCTGCCAGTACATTCTGCTTCAAACCACTTTGTTTACGTCTCGCCGCAATTCGCTTTCCCACAACTTTACTATCGAATCTCATCATGCATCACCGAATTTATCGTATCAAAAAGTCCCCTTGAATTTAACAATGTATTGCAGAACTATTCTGTATTATATTGCTTTTTCAAAAAAATCACCATAATTCAGAATTATTCGATATTGCATTAATTTATTCTTTAAGTTACGGTATATACAACCAATTCAGAAAACAAAATGTCATTTCGTGTCAATCGGCAATTTTTCCTCCGAATATCTGATATAATATTACTAAAAAAGGAGGTTATTACCTTGACAAAAACAAATCCAATCCCCAAAAAACTTGCATCCATCCTTTCTGCATTTTTATCCGCCATTCTTCTTATTTCGGCAAATACTGGTTCTAGTATGATCATTTATCAGCCCGCTGTCCCTTCCGCCATTTCACGATTCAAAAAAATCAAATGATACATAAGGTAGCAACAAAAATCAGTACGTGGCTATATGCATCTGGAGCAATCTCTGCAAACGATATAGATCTTTATCAATACGCCGCCTATAGCTTCCTATTTTCTCTCACGCCTATTTTGCTTGTAACTATAATTGGCGCAATATTTGATTCTATGCTGGATGGACTCTTGATGATCTTACCATTTGTCCTAATACGGAAGTTTAGTGGTGGCTTTCATTTTAAGTCATCTACATTGTGTTTAGTCACTTCTAGTGTGCTCCTTTCCGCAATGATCGGTCTGATAAAAATAATTAACGGTTTTCAGATCTATTTCAGCTTTACCGTTCTTGTAGCTCTATCTACCATCAGTTTAATTAAACTCAGTCCAATTGACTCAGTAAATCGAAAATTAAGCTTCAACGAAATTGTTATATTCCGCAAAGTAACCGTTATTCTTTCAATTTCTCTTTTCATAATTTACACTTTACTTATGATATTTTATCTTCCTAGATACGCCGTCCCAATTGGCACTGGAATTTTTCTTTCAGCTTTATTGCAAATTCCGTGTTTAGTGAAAAGAGACGTGAGGTAAGAAAACAGAAGACAAAAAGCAGATATATCTAAATTTTCATTATTGCTTTTTCAACGCTGAGTCAGTGAAAGCATGAGCAGACTTTAGTACACCTACGTATACCAAGTGTTTATTGTCAGCACAAAACAAGTAGCTATCCCAAAGATAGACTACTTGTTTTTATACCCACATTATCACCCGTCTATCTCATTATCCTATTTTTCGGAAGCAACTTTTAATATTTAACATGGGACGAATGACATCCCCTCATTCTGTTATAGTAATAAGATAACATTTTTTTGCATATCCACCTTTCGGCGGGTATGCTTTTTTCATACCTGTAAAAAACATTCATGGCTAACAACGCATAGCGGCAGATCGCCGCCTCCGACAATCTGAATTTTCCCAAATTTCAGATTGATCGGAGGAAGCAGCCATGGCTTACAACAAAGCCAAAGCGGAAAGACAATGGCTCCGCTGGAAAGAAGCTGAAGAAAAAGAACTCAGAAAGCTCGGCGTGGATGAGGACACCATCCAGCGCCTGCATACATACGATTGGGCACAGTTCAATAAAGAGCGCCAATACCTGCAGCGTCAGGTGGAATGGTCGCCCTTTGTGGATCTCATATCTGCACAGGATATTGAATTGCCCGTCGAGGATACGCAAACCCTGTTAGACAGCATCGAAGATACGGATCTTTTTTCTTTGCTGCATAACACGGACAAACTCACCCTAGAAATCATCTTCATGAAGATGAACGGATACAGCAGCAAGGAAATCTCAGAGCAAACAGGCCTTTCGGTCAACGCCATAGATCTGAGAATTTTCAAACTCAAGAAAAAGCTAAAAAAAGTTTCATAAGCAGAAAGATTCCGGCCTTTTTCCTGGGCTATAGGATGAACGGGGAAAAAGACGTTCACCTGTAGCTTGAAAAATGAACACCAGCCATGCGGGTACGTTCCCGCCTGAGCGAGCGACTGAAAAGTCCGCAGTATGCGGGCTTCGGAAAAAGCGCCAGGACAAGCCCAGCCGCAAGCTGCCTCTCTTCTTTGAGACGGCAGCTTGCGTTGTTTGGCTTTGAGCGATTCATTTTGACCGGAAAGAGGGCGCAGTTGCCCTTTTTGCCACAACCTCGGGCGGGGGATTATGATACACGCTATCGTTTGCCCACACGTCAGATGGGCTGGCCGACCTTGGATTGTAATCAGCAAGATCCCTGGAGAGCCAGTGAACGGCTTGTAAACTGCAAGCCTGCCCGCGTGGTTCCCAAGAGGTTGCCGGGGGGCGAGCTGCAAATACGGCACATCAAAATCCACTACTTTATTCAGATTGCCGTTGACGGCGAATCCGTGCGGCGCAGAAAATCTGCGCCGCATTAGTTTGCCGCCAACAGGCCAAGGAGAATGTGCCGAAATGAACAGATCTATTTCAAAAGAGCAGGCCTACGGGGAGATAGAACGGATCTTCCGAACACTTCTGCCTCAAAACGGATTGGCTGTGCGGGAAGAACAAATCGCCCTCTGCTACGCCATGATGGACACCCTGTTTCAAAACAATATCGTCCTATGCGATGCAGGCGTCGGGATCGGCAAAACCTATGCCTATCTGACTGCCTGCATTTTGCTGAAAAAATTCGCGCCCCATGTACCCGCCGGCTCCCAGTCCGTGGTGGTCTCCACCTCCAGCGTCGCCTTGCAGGACGCTATCATTGGAGAATACATTCCATTTTTATCTCGGATTTTTCTGGAGAACCGCATCATCTCCAAGCCCATCCGGGCAATGGTGCGAAAAGGCAAGGAACGTTTTGTCTGCGACGCCCGTCTTTCCCAGCGATTGGAAGCTGTGAAAGACAAGAAAAAGAATGCGGAACAGATGGAGGCGCTGCTCTCCCTGCGCACCCATTACGACTTGGACTCCGTCGCCGGCCTCAGCGGATTTGATCGGCACCAGGTATGCGTCCCAAAAGTCTGCGAAAAAACCTGCCCTTTGAGAAGCACCTGCCGATACCACCAATATCTGAAAGAAGCCAGAAGCGCAGAAATTTCCATTCAGATCTGCAACCACAACTATCTGTTGGCCGACGCCGCCCACCGTTTGCAGGAAATGCGTCCTCTTCTCAATGATTACCGGGCTCTGGTGATTGACGAGGCCCACAAGCTGCCGGACGCCGCCCGTCAGATGTACGGAAAGAGCCTGTCGACGGAAGACTTCCATGAACTCTGCTCGCTGCTGATAAAAGAAAAGCACACCCTTGCGGCCCAGCGGCTGAAAGAAAAGTTTGACGCCCTCGTACAGGCTATGTGCCGGGGCGAACTGCTGGAAGAAGCGCAGCGCACTGCATTTGTCCTAACGCCGGAACGGGAAGCAGCCCTTCGGGCTTGCCTCTTTTTCCTCCGGCAGCTTCAGAAACAGCTGGCCCTGCATCTTCCCCGATGGATCCTTTACCGGCTGGGAACGACGGAACAGGTTCTTAACCTCTTTTTCACCGGAGATCGCAAATACATTCTCTACATCCAATACGATCGGAGCGGAACCCCCAGTCTGTGCGCTGCCAGCCGGGAGATGCCGGAACTCCTGTCCAAGGCGCTGTGGCTGAAATCCACACCCGCCATTTTGACTTCCGGCACCCTCATGGCCGGCGGCAGCTTCGACAGGACCCGGCAGCTTATGGGGCTGTCCACAAACCAGCGGCTGGAAGATTTCGTCGCGGTTTCGCCTTTCAACTATGAAGAAAACTGCCTGTTATACTTTCCCGAAGACCAGCCAAAATTGTCAATGGGCAGTGAACAGGAAGTCAAGTATCTGGCGGAGCAGATCTGTAGGTTAGCAGAAACTACCTGCGGCCACACGCTGGTGCTTTTTACCTCTTATTCCCTGATGGGCGCTGTCTACAATCAGGTGAAGGAGCAATTGTTCTTCCCGCTTATGGAAGTATGGCGGCACGCGCAGGACGTCATCCACCAGTTTAAGCAAGCGCCAAACGCCGTGCTGTTCGCAGCAGGCTCCTGTTGGGAAGGTGTGGATTTCCCCGGCGATATGGTGTCTTCGCTGATCCTCGTGCGGCTGCCCTTCCCTGTTCCCGATCCATTGAGCGAAGCGGAGCGGGAGCGGTATCCCACCTTACAGGATTACATCCGGGCGGTAGTCATACCGGATATGCAGGTAAAGCTTCGGCA
Organism: Anaerovoracaceae bacterium; assembly: GCA_050953425.1. Classification (GTDB taxonomy): domain Bacteria; phylum Bacillota; class Clostridia; order Peptostreptococcales; family Anaerovoracaceae; genus RUG100. Next base: position 8,716 of record JBMNMQ010000005.1, read on the forward strand.
GGGATTCGGTCGGGCCATTCGCACCGAGACAGATACATGCGTGGTAAGCATTCTGGACTATCGGGCAGCCCCCGGAAAGCGGTATCACCGGGCTGTGCTGGACGCCCTGCCAGACCTACGGATCACCGGAAAAATCGAAGACGTAGAAGAATTCATCCGGGCAAAGAAAGGCCCGGATTATTTTATGCACTAGGAGATTCGATTATGGAAAATCCACTTGACCCTGTAATGCCGAGTGAACGGCTGATAAACGAAATAAAGTATTACGTTACATACGCTTTTCTGAAAAGACTATCCGAGCAGGGAAAAATGACGCTGGATAGCTGCCGGCAGGCGAATGTTGCTATTGCCGAAACGTACGGCGTCTTACAGCTCCATATTTAGTGGTTGTCGTGATAGCTATCCCAAACCGGTTGTGGTAGTCTTTGGTGTGACAAAAAGGATGTCCAGCCGAAAAGGAGTGGCGAAAATGCCGCAGGTTAAAATCATACAGCCTATAGCCGAACAGGCGAAAAAGCTGCGGGTTGCAGCTTATGCCCGTGTGAGCAGTGATTCAGTGGATCAGCTGAATTCCTTTGCCTCCCAGGTGGCCTATTACACGGACTTCATCCAATCCAAAGACGAATGGGAGTTTGCCGGCCTTTATGCTGACGAAGCAGTTTCCGGCACCACAGCCGACAAGCGGAATGATTTTCAGCGTCTGCTTGCCGACTGCCGTGCCGGAAAAATCGACCGTATTCTGGTCAAATCCATTTCCAGATTTGCCCGCAATACCCTTGACTGCATCCAGACGGTGCGGGAGCTCAAACAGCTTGGTATCGCGGTGGAATTTGAAAAAGAGCAAATCGATACCGGGAATATGGGCAGCGAAATGCTCTTAAGTATTCTGGGATCTGCCGCACAGGAGGAATCCCTCTCTATTTCGAAGAACTTGAAATGGAGCTACCGACGCCGGATGAAATCCGGCGATTTTATTACCTGCAGCGCCCCACTCGGCTATTACCTGAAAAATGGAACATTGATTCCTGATCCACAGGAAGTCCCGATTGTTGAATACATTTTCAGCAGTTATCTCACAGGAAAAAGTACAACAGAGATTGCCCGAAGCCTAAACGAAACGGGTTTGAAGACAGATAAGAAATCGTCGGGGCATTGGAGCCCTTCAATGATAAAATATATTCTCTCCAATGAAAAATATGTTGGCGATTCACTGGTTCAGAAATACTACACCCCCGATGAATTACCTTTGAGGGAAAAGAGAAATAAGGGCGAGATTTCCCAGTATTATATTCAGAATTCGCATCCGGCCATTATTTCAAGAGAAGTTTTCAATTCTGTACAGGAATTACTCCAGAAGAGAAGGGCTCCATATACCATGAAAAGTCGAGCGCCAAAGGTAGCGCTAAGCAATATGATGCGGTGTGGAGCATGCGGATCCAATTTTCACAAACATCATTATAGTGGCAAGAATCGCTGGTCCTGCGCCTTACATAAAGAGAACAAAGACTTATGCCGTATGCCTGTTCTCTACGAAGAAGAAGCTTACTCTGCTTTTTTATTCATTCATAATAAATTGTTGGATAATATTGATATCCTAAAAACCATGCTATTCCAGCTGATTGAATTGCAAGCAAAAGCCATACGCATCAGACCAGACATAAAATCTCTAGACGAAAAAATTTCTGATTTCATTAAGCAGAATCATTCACTCACAAGGTTACAGACCAAGGGGTATATCGATTCTGCTATTTTTATTGAAAAAGTCAACTGCAATAATAAAAACATCGAAAAGCTGCGGCGAGAATTACAGAAGCTTCAAGAACCGGACGAGATCAGCAGTACCATCGATGGAACTCGCTTGTTGCTAGACTTACTGAAAGACACAAACCCTATGCTGAAATTTGAAGATTCCGTTTTTCAGAGTATGGTAAGACAAATCACCGTTCATCAGGAAAAGTTCTGCTTCCAACTCATTAACGGGTTAATTCTGGAGGAAAGGAGAGTTCATTCATGAAAAAGATCCGGTACTTTCCATTCGGATATCATATGGCAGACGGAAAGATTGTGATCCTTTCAAAAGAAAGCGCTTTACTTCAAGAACTATTTTCCGGTTACCTGAATGGTGCTTCCCTACAACACTTGGCAGATTACGCAGAACAAACCGGAATGTGCTACCGCGGAAACGTTGTGCATTGGAACAAAAACATGATTGCCAGAATGCTGGATGACAAGAGATACTGGAACTCTGACGATTACCCTTCTATCGTCAGCAAAGAAACAGGTTCTGCGGTTATCTCTATGAGGAAACAGCGAGCAACCGCTCAATCTTCTATCGTATTCATACAAAAAAAGCTGGTCTGCAGTAATTGTGGGAGCAGTCTATACAGAATGGCACAAAGAGCCCCACGGGTGCGCTGGGATTGCAAAAGTTGCGGTAAGCGCATTGGTACTACCGATAGCGATTTGCTGCAAGCAGTCACAGATAAACTACTCGCAATTTGTCGTACGCCTCAAAGCGTGGAGCAAATATCCGTTCCGTGTAATAGCCTGTCTATACAGGCAGCCCGATTGACCAACGAAATTAATCAAATGATGAATCAGCGTGAAGTCCATACAAATGAGCTACTTTCCCTGATTTTGAAATGCGCTGCCGAAAAGTATAAAACCTGCTGTATTAAGGAATCCGACCACCTCACCATCAAAATGAAAACCCTTTTTCAGGATCATGGCAACGATCTGGAACTGGACCGAGAACTTTTCGACCAAACCGTTAAGCAAGTTATTCTGCAGCCAGACGGTTCTGTGCAGTTTCTGCTATTGAATGGAAAAATAGTTTGAAGACCTGCTAAAAAAAGTCAAGTAAAATTTTCGAGAGAATGAGCAAAAAAACGAGCGCACAAATCTAAGCCGCTGAGCATCTCAAAATCGAAATGGCGGCCGGCCAGATGATATAGTGCAGAAAAATCAGTCGTATTCCATGGAATCCAAATAGGCTTTTACAGAAGCGTAGTAGATGCGCAGAAACTTGTTTGCGGAGGCCATCATGTAGACTCGGTAAGGCTTGCCTTCAGAATGTTTCTTGCTCATGAACTGGTAGACCGGCTCATCCATTGGAGCACGTTGCAGGATGACACTCATCACCAGAAAGAGCGTCCTGCGCAGGGAGGCAGACCCCCGCTTGGAAATGCTGCGGCTGCGGACATCCATTTGGCCGGATTGGTAGGGCGGGGCATCAATGCCCGCAAAGGCCACCAGTGCTTTTTTTGAATGAAAACGGCGGACATCGCCAATTTCAGCCATAAGCTGGGGGCCGAGAGAGGGACCAACGCCAAACATCCCCATTACCACAGGATACTCCGGCAGAGAAGCTGCCAGGGACTGCATCTCTTGCTTGAGAGCAGCTAACGCGGCAGAAGTTGCCCGGAGTTGGGAAATAGCCTGTTCTACCAAAAGTTTTGTTGTATCCGTTTTTGGCATGACACCGAAGTGCCCACAGGCAGAGGCGTATATATCCAATGCCTTATTTTCGTTGAAATTGTAGCCGTGCTTTCTGCACCACTTCTGGTATCTGGTGATAAAGGTCTTCTCAGACAGACCGCAGACACACTCGCAGTGCCAAAAAGCATCTACAAAGTCCACCCACTTCTCGCTGCCATCAGCGCGGGGCGGACTGGCAAACAGGCGGTTTGCGTCCGGGAAAGTTGTGTCCAGCAGGGAGATCAGGTTATTCTTCAGCATGGTTTGTACTTTGGAATACTGCTGGTACTGCCGGTAGCAGGTCTTCAGCATGAGCCGGGTATCCTCATCGGGGACATATCTCGGCAGTGTGAGCCAGTGGTCAAGGCCGTAGTTGGCCAGCTTCACAGCATCCTTCTTGTCGGTCTTGGCCCGCCTTAAACTGTTGTTTCCGTAGTCGTGCACCAGCATTGCATTGACTACCGAGACATAAAGCCCCGCGTCGTGGAGTAGCCAGGCCACAGGCGCGTGGTAATTACCCGTGGCTTCCATCACCACACGGGTCTCACCGTCCAGGCTTTTGAGCAGCCTTGCCAGCTCACTCAGTTCGCTGTCGGTGTGAAGTACCTCAAAGGGTGAGACTACCACCTCTCCGAAAGGCCGCATGACTGCGATCATGCTTTTGCCCTTGGAAACATCGATGCCAACGCAGTTCATCCACATTCCTCCAATACAACGAATCTGTGCAACCGGAATCCATCTTTTCTCGCTGCCGATTCAATCTATTGGGTGACACGAACTCCCCGGCATCCGGTAGGCTCAACCTGCTCAAATCGAACGCTGCAACAAGAGGATGGCTGACCGTCTTTCAAAGCGGACATACGAAGCCCAAGGGAGTGAACGTCAGCCAGTTGCTCCTCTTATTGTAGCTTAGGCACGAGATGGAGGGAAAGCCGGACTGGCTGCCCGGCTTTCCTGTCCAAATTTATTGTAATAGGGAGAGAACTTGTCATGTCGCAAAAAGTAGTCATGGAAATCCCGGCAAACCCTATGTTGAGCGATTTGCGAAAGAAAAAGCGCAAACTGAGGGTGGCGGCCTACTGCCGGGTGAGTACCGAGGAAGAAGAACAGCAAAACAGCTTTGAGGTACAGGTAAGCTATTACACAGACAAAATCACCCATCATGAGGGATGGCAGCTGGCCGGAATTTTTGCAGATGACGGAATCTCTGGCGTCAGCACCAAGAACAGAGAACAATTTAACAAAATGATTGAACTGTGCAGGAAGAAGAAAATCGATCTCATCCTGACAAAATCTATTTCCCGCTTTGCCCGAAACACCTTGGACTGCATCAAGCACGTACGGCTCCTCAAAAGCTGGGGCATTCCGGTCATTTTTGAGAAAGAAAACATTGATAGTTCAAATATGAACAGCGAGATGATCCTCACCTGCCTGAGTTCCTTCGCCCAAGCGGAGAGCGAATCCATCAGCGGCAACGTCACAAAGGGCATCCGTATGGGCTATCGGCAGGGTCGATTTATCTTCCGCTACAAAAATTTTCTGGGCTATCGCAAAGGGCCGGACGGCGAGCCTGAAATTGTACCTGAAGAGGCAGAGATCATCCGACTGATTGCTCACAATTACTTAAACGGCAGCAGTCTGCGTACTATAAAGGAAACCTTGGAGAATATGGGCATCCTAACCGCCACCGGCAATAAGAACTGGAGCACGGAAACCATCCAACACATTCTGCAAAATGAAAAGTACATGGGCGACGTTCTGTTGCAGAAAACCTACACAGCAGATTTCATTGAAGGTAAGATCAAGAAAAATAACGGCGAACTACCGCAATACTACATCAAGGATAATCATCCGGCCATCATCCCGAGGGAGATGTTTTATCAAATCCAAGAGGAAATTGCCCGCAGGAGAAGTAAGAAGCCCGCCAGTACCAAGAGAGCCAAGACCAACCGCGGACGCTTCACCAGTAAATACGCACTTTCGGAAAGACTTGTCTGTGGGGACTGTGGCAGTTACTTCCGAAGGGTAACTTGGAATATCCACGGGCGCAAGCAAATCGTCTGGCGATGCATCAACCGGCTGGAGTTCGGGCCGAAATCCTGTGGGAATTCACCCAGCCTCAAAGAAGCCTCCCTCCACGCTGCCATACTGAAAGCCATCCGATCCCTAATTCATGGTCAGCAGGAAGAAATGGCTGCAGCGCTACAGGATACCTTGATACGCTACATCGCTGGGGAAAAGGAAGGAACCAGCCCTAATATATTAGAAAGCAAAATTAAGGAATTGGAAACAGAATTTGATCGACTTCTGAGTCTGGCAGTCGATGAAAATGATATCCTTGACTATAAACTGAAACAAATCAGCGAAACTATACGCAAGCTAAAGCAACAGAAGAAACGACTCGAGCAAGCTGCAGAATGCTCCAAGGTTATGGAATATAAAGTTGACGAAGTCATGAGGTTAATTCCCTCAGAAGAGCTTGACCTGACAGAATACTCCGATGCCTTAGTATACCGCATCATCGAAAAAGTCACCGTACTTTCCAAAGAAGAAATCCGAATCCGTTTCATAGGCGGGTTTGAGATCACACAGCCAATTCACTGAGTAGCAGGTATAGAAAAATTCCGGCAGACCATGTGCTGTCGGTGTTTCTCTGTGTCTGATTTTGTAGGTGTTTCTCTGTGTCTGATTTTGTAGGTTTGCCAAACATTTTGTACAGCGAGAGATTCAAAGAAGGCAGCCAGTTTTTCTTTGGGAGAGAGCCAGGCCAAGGGGCGCATAGGTAAGTTGTTGGAGCGATTTTGGTGTACGGCGAGCTGGGCACCAAAATCGGCAAGGGAAAAGAAACGGTGGGTGTCGTAGAATCGCTTCTGGTCTTCGCGATGGCTGCGTTCTACTTTGCCGTTGTGGCGGGGCGTGTATGGACGGATCAGCTTGTGCCGGATCCCAAGCCGTGCAGCGGTCAGCTCAAAGCGTGTGGGCAGGTCTCTTTTGCTATTGGAGAAACGGTTGGTAAATTCGAAGCCGTTGTCCGTCTGCACACACTCTACCCGCACGCCACGGCGTTTGAACCAGGCCGCCATTTTCTCCAGAAAGTCGGCGGAAGAATAGGTGCTTTGTTCTGGATAAGCGCCCAGATAGCGCAACCGGGTATACTCGTCGATTGCCGTATACTGGTACAGCCGTTCTTCCGGGTTGGCCAGGCATTTCAGCGGGACCACTTTCACATCCACCTGTACGCGCTGGCCGGGATACTGCATCTGCTCGTATGGTTTTGCTTTGTAAGGCGTTTTGGGTTTGGGCTGCGGGAACATTCCAAGCTTGCGCATGACCCGGAACAGACTTTCCGGGCGGCGAGTATAACCGCGCTTGCGAAGCCGGTGCCACAGCTCCACCATGCCCAGTGTTGGATTTCTTCTTCGCATATCCCGGATGAGCTTGAGCTCTGCCTCCGTATGCTGGTTCGGATGGTGGTGCGGGCGTCTGGACTGACAGGCCAGGGATCCCACACTTCCATCCCAGCGTGCCTTCCAGAAGTAGATATACGACCGGCTCTTGTTGTATTTCCGGCTGGCGCGGCTCACGCCATATTTGGCCGCATATTGCATTAGGGATTGCCGATACCACATGTCTTGTGTTATACTGTTACTCATGAGGGACAGAGCTCCTTTTTTGGGTTTGTTGTGTGTGGTAACTTAACTATACCCTATGAAGGCTCTGTCTTTCTACTTTTTTCTCTCTTCCTCTCTGTCCAATTTGTATTGTAGCTCTACATGTAGGTGTTTCTCTGTGTCTGATTTTTTGTTGAGAAAAATGGTGATTTGTGGTATAATATTAAATACGACTTAATCGAGTTGATTTAATAATATTATAAGGATGATGAATCATGAGAATATTTATCTCCCATAGCAGTAAGGATAAGGCTCGTTATTGTAATGAAGTAGCTAATAAACTAATTCAGAAGTTAGGTAAGGATTCTATTGTATATGATGAACTTACATTTGAAGCTGGTGAGAAATCGATAGATGAAATTAATCGAACACTTGATTTTACAGATTTATATGTTGTTCTTCTTTCTCAATCTGCAGTCGAAAGTGATTGGGTAAAATACGAGCTTAGCGAAGCACAAAGAAAGTTAGCAGATCATACCTTGGATAGGATATATCCACTGATTATTGATCCAAAAATAAAGCATTCTGATCAAAGAATACCTATATGGCTCAAGGATTACAATTTAAAATATATTGCTAGACCCGCAAAAGCGGCTAAACTAATTATTGAACGAGCGAAAGATGTAAAATGGTCACGTCACCCCAGTTTTCAATATAGAAACACAATTTTTGTTGGTAGAAATGATTTGGTTAAGGATTTTGAAATACGCATTGATGATTTTGACAAACCGCCAATTAACACTTTTATCGTTAGCGGGCTTCCTAATATTGGACGAAAGAGTCTAGCACGTCATTGTTTAATTAAAGGTACAATTATGCCTCAGTATTATGAATTTTCACAAATATCCTTAAGTTATCAAGAAAGTATCGAGGATTTCATAGTTAAAATTCATGATCTTGGATTTACAGAGGGAAACGAATTGCCCAAGGTTGCAGATAAAACCATGAAAGAAAAAATTGATTTTGCAGTCAGTTTATCAAAAGACCTAGCTAAATTTTCGGAGATTGTACTTATAAAAGATGATGGATGTCTTGTAGATTATAGGGGAAATATTTCTGATTGGTTTAAGTCGATTATATTATCAGAAAACTTATTCAATGGAATGCTTTTTGTCATTATTACCAAATATAAAACTAATTTCGAGTCTGTGCGGAATGTTCATTCTGCGTTCTTTCTAAATGTCCCAGAACTAAGCCTATCTGAAAGGAAAGGATTACTACGCCGTCTGGCTGAAATCAAGCAATTAAATCTTAGTAGGAATGATATGGACTCTATTAGCCAACACCTCACGGGCTATCCTGCACAGGTATATTATGCAGTAGACTTGATAAAGAATCAAGGATTTTCATATTTGCAGAAACAGTATAAGCTTCTATCAGATTATAACGAGCAAGAGGTATCTTCTTTATTAGAAAAATATCGCAACACACAAGCAGTATTTGAAATATTAGCACTAATAAGCAAATATGATGCAATCAGTATTACAATGCTTTATGAAATTCTAAGTGTGACTCCCGGATATTCTGAAGTATACGAGAATTTATTTCAAGAATCTTTCTTTGAACTGGAAGGTGTAAATGGAGAATATGTTAGACTCAACGAAGTGATTCGCAACTATGTTGCACGTTCTGGAGTAAAAATATTACCGGAACATCGAAAAAGAGCTCAGCAACTGTTTGAAGAAATGTTTTCTAACAATTCGACTACATGGTATAATGCCAATGACTTTTTGTTGGCAATTCGTGAGAATATAAAACAAGGAAAACAAATTGATTTGGACTATATGATCCCATCAGTTTATTTAAAAAGCATGTCGGATTTGTATTCTGATATGCAATATGAGGATGTTGTTAAATTAGCTCGAAGAGCTTTAGAACACACTGACAATATAGATGGGAAAATCATATATGAAACCCGATATCTATTATGCTCTGCATTAGCTAAACTAAAAAATAATGATTTCTTAACAGAGGTTCAATTCCTTGATTATGATGACAAAACATTTTTACAGGCATTCTATTATCGACAAATTGGTAAGAACAATCGTGCATTAGATCGCTTGAACGAGTTACTTGATAAGCGACCTGAAATGTCAAAGGCCAAGAGAGAAAAAGTCCTTGTCTTGAAAAATCTCCAACAGTTTGAAGAAGCGATGGGATTAGCTAAAGAGAATTACTATTTATATTCCGATAATCCGTATCATATTCAAGCATACTTTGACTGTTTAATAAATACCTATTATAAGCAACCAGAAGACGATCTCTTATATGAATTGATAATCAAGCTCGAAAAAATACAAAGTGAAAAGGCACAAAGCATGTACGGTCGATGTCGAGCACTTTATTCCGCATATGTAGAACAAGACTATGATGTAGCTTTATCACAGATTAATCAGGCAATCTTGGACTTTCCTAGAGACAAGAAGTATGCACTCGTTGTAAAATTTGATATTGCACAACTCTTTAAAAAAATTGATACCATGCAAGAAACTATTAAAGAGCTAGAAGCAGAGGGGACAAATAGTAACACAGTTGTTATCTGTCGGAGCAAATTACTTGTTGCTCAAAATAAGATAGATGAGGCTGTTGAATATTTCTCGAAGAACATTTCTTTCTTTACAGAGGAATCTAAAAAGGTTTTTGGTGAAAGACTTAGGGGGCGTCATGCTTAAGGCAATAGCTTACAAGTAGCAAGCATGAACAGAGGTCGAAATTTGGGACTCAAAAATGAAACAATCCAAATTTGACCTCTTTCTCATGTCATACTTCCAGCATTTAAGCCGTTTGTTTAGGATCGTCCTCTTTTACCAAAACGGGACCTCCAGAAGTACAGCTCAAAAAGTACTGTGTAAAAATGGAAACAGATCAAATCCGAATTCGGAATTCTCTTTTTTTCGTGAGTATCTTATTTGTCAACACTTCTCAAGTTAAAAGCTACATTTTGAGAAATCAAAATGTAGCTTTTTCATGTTTTCAAGCAGAAAGAATCCCTCCATGCTATACTTTTAGCATGGAGGGATTTTCTATGATACCAAAAACGATTCTTTTTTCTCACAAGAAAGAAAAATTGCGGGTTGCAGCCTACTGCCGAGTAAGCACGAATCATCCCGATCAATTTGGAAGTCTCGAAACGCAGAAAGCTTACTTTGAAACAATAATTCGGGAGAACCCTAACTGGCAGTTTGTAAAAATCTATTCCGATATCGGTTCTGCTCTAAGAACCAACAGTAGACCAGGCTATCGGCAGATGATTCTAGACGGTGAGAAAGGGTTATTTGATTTAGTACTTGTAAAATCATTAAGTCGGTTCGGACCGAAATTTTGCTGTCTGCCAACAAATTCAGCACTTCCTCATCGGTCATATCATGGCGGATATCGTTTAGTACTTCTCTTAACAGTTTTCTGTTTTCTTTCATAATCATTGTTCCTCTCTCTCGTTCTTGGTTACGGTATGCAGAAAGAAATCCGGTCCCTTCTCTTTAAACAGCAGCAGCGAAACGCCGACCAGCAAATCGGCGTGTGCGGCGGGCTCATCCAAAGGAATGGCAAAATCGTCCTCTATTCTGCGGATACGGTAAAGCACCGTATTTCGATGGGTAAAAAGGGCATCGCAGGTCTTCTTCAGAGATCGGCAGCAGGTCAGATAATGATAAAGCGTTTCGCAATACTGCGTGTCCTTTTTTTTATCGTGTGCGGCAAGCTCCCGGATTTCTTTTGCGATCAGGTCGCTTCGCCCTTCCAAATCTTTCAGCAGAAGCGGCGTGCGGAGTTGCGCCACCGTGCAGACATTTCCGCCGTGAAAGCGGCGATCCATCATCAGCTCCAGCGCTTCACGCGCTGTGCGATAGAGGGCTGGCAACTCAAACAGTTCGTCAATTTCGTCCGATATCACCACTTTTAATTGGAACTCCTCCGCCAACGCAGAAAAACCATTGGAATCTGTTTTTCCGTGTAAGAATAGAAACACATCTCCCCGATATAAAAAGGAATGTGACTGTGGGAATCTTACGCCGAGTTCATCTTTCAGATGCCGTTTGCCGAGATATTCGTTGTGATAGGCGGTCAGATCGATCAGCGCAAAGCCTGTGGGATGAAAATCCGCAAGATAAGTACCGGAGGCTTGCAGACGAAAATAAGGCGCCGAGGAAAACCCTCCGTCTAAAAGGTGCATCAGGATATCCTCTGCCGTTTCAAAGGGCTTGTCCTGCCTGCTGGCTTCGATAAAGACCTGCTTTGCCAAAACCTGTTCTACCGTATTCCAGGTTTCCGGCGGAATGCTTTGCAGATGTCCGTCCGTATCTACGCAAATAAGATAGCCCAGCTGCACGCCGGAGCTGATGAGCGGCGCAAAACGGCGACGGTAATCGCTGCCGTCCAGCTTTATATAGTCTTGCCTCCCGGCAGACAGCTCTTCACTTTGACTGATAACCGCACCGGCCTCATAGGTAATCTCCCCCTGTCTGACGGTATCCTGAAAAAGCGGATCGGTAAAGCCGAGCGGCCGGTGATGTGCCATAACATGAAAGGTATCGTCCAGTACAATCAGAGGACATTCCAGCAGCGCACCGGCGTCGGCAGCCAACGCCTTTAAATCGTCCTGTGCGAAAAACTCTGCCAAAAGTGCGTCGGCACTTCCGCTCTTCCAATTTGCTTGCCCCATATCTATCCCTCCTTCTACTTGTGCAAAAAGCACAAGTGCTTTTTGCTTTATTATACTGCTGTACCATTGTCGTTTCAAGAGCAAAAGATTAAACTATATATAGAAAACAAAGAAAGGTCAATGAAAAGGCGGTGCAGAAGCTTATGACTTCTAAAGCGATGCGTGTTTTGAATATCATTTCCGGTGTGCTTTTGATTGCGATTGGTATCTACTGCCTGTGCAATCAGGACATTGCAGCAGAAACGGCAGGCTTGATGGTCGGCATTTTTATGTTGGCTTCGGGCATTATGGAGATCGTTGTGTTTGCCGCAACGAGCAGGCTGCTGATGGGCTCCGGCTGGTTGTTGCTGGACGGTGTGCTGACAGTAATTTTGTCACTGTTCCTGCTATTCAATGCGTGGTTTACCATGTTGTCATTGCCGTTTTTGTTTACGCTTTGGCTCTTGTTCTCCGGCATTTCACGGTTCGTCAGTGCGTTTGATTTAAAGGCGCTCGGCGTTCGCAAGTGGGGATGGGTTTTAGCTGTCGGTATTATTCTGATGATTGCCGGATTCATCTGCATGATGGATCCGTGGGTCAGCATAACAGCTGTCGGTATGACGGTGGGACTTGTGTTCCTGCTGGAAGGCGTCAGTTCGATTATCTATGCCTGTATTCCGAGAACAAAATAACTTGTTGGAAGCAATGCTCAGGTGCGGTTTACCGCACTGCAAAGCTTTAATATAGAAAAAATTATTTGGAGGAATGTATTATGTTACCCAGCATTTACGGTGAAAATATGTTAGACGATTTCTTTGGCACCAGTTTCTTCGGCGGTCATGATCCGCTGTTCGGTAAGCACGGCAGAAACCTGATGAAGACCGATATCCGCGAGACGGATGACGCCAAGGGTTACCGTTTCGCAGTGGATCTGCCCGGCTTTGAAAAGGACGAGATCCACGTGGATGTCAAGGACGGTTATTTGACCGTCAGCGCCGAAAAGGGCCTTGACAAGGACGAAGAGGACAAGAAGGGTCGTATCCTTCGTCAGGAGCGTTATGCAGGCGCTTGCTCCCGTAGTTTCTATGTCGGCGATGTAAAGCCGGAGGACGTCAAGGCGAAATACGAACATGGTGTTCTGAACATTCTGGTTCCGAAGCATGATCCGAAAAAGCTGACTTCAAGCAGCAAAATTACCATCGAATAATCGTGACCGGGTCTGCCGCCTGCGCAGTGCGGGCGGCAGATTTTTTATAAGGAAGCGAAGACATGAAACAGAAAATTTCACTGAACGGCGTCATTGATATGCATGTTCACACAACGCCGGATGTTTGTCAGCGCACTTATAACGATGTAGAGTTGACCTCCGCTGCCGTTCGTGCCGGGGCAAGGGCGATTGTCATCAAAGGGCATCACTGCTCCACCGTAGCGCGTGCAGCGCTGTGCAACGTCTATAATCGGGCTGCATTTGAGAGCAATGCCTTTGTCATGTACGGCGGATTGGCTCTGAACTATGAAGCGGGCGGACTGAATCCCAAAGCGGTACAGACCGCACTTGAAATGGGCGCTAAAGTTATTTGGCTGCCAACGGTGGATGCAGAAAACGATTGCCGAAAGCGCGGAAGATCCGGCGGCATTCGCATGACGGACGGTCGGGGTGTACTGCTTCCGGAGCTGCGCCGGATTTTTATGCTTATCAAGGACTATGATGCGGTTCTTGCCACCGGACATATTTCGCCGGAAGAGATACGGTGTGTGATAGACAGCGCCCGCAATGTCGGCGTACAAAAGATCGTAATTACCCATCCGGAATACTGGGTCGTGGATATGAGCCTTGAAATGCAAAAGGAACTGATATCGGATTACAATGTTGTTTTGGAACGCTGCTTTATGCAGCCGCTGAAAAGCGGTCAGTGGGTCAGCAATGCAGAGCGTAACCTTGAAGCCATACGGAAGCTCGGAGCAGAGAGCACGATCCTGTCCACCGACTGCGGCAATCCCGCAACGCCGCCGTGGGAGGAATCCCTGCGGCAGTATCTGCAGTTTATGGCCGGCCACAATGTCAGCCCGGAAGAGCTGCGAAGTATGACCAAAACCACACCTGCACGGCTCTTGGGACTTACAGATATCCTGGAATAAATGAAAGACATGTTGTGCATTTGGCACAAGCTGTTTTTCTTTTATTGTACCGACAGTTTCTTGTGATTACAAATGAAAAAACTTAAACTATAGATAGTTGAGAAAGACTAAACAGTCTTACTGGAGGAATGAATCATGAAATGCGAAAATTGTGGCAAGAACGAAGCCAACTTCGTATATCGCAGCAGTATCAATGGCAGAACAGAAGAACATCACCTTTGCCAAGCCTGTGCCGACAAGCTGGGCTATACTCGGAGTTTTTTTGATCAGCGGCCGTCCATGCTTGACAGCTTCTTTGGAAACAATAGCTTCTTTAGTTCCATGCCGTCTTTGATGGGGCGGATGCTGGAGAGTCCTTTTGATGATTTCTTCGACGAAATGCCTGCCATCGGAACAGTTCCGGTGCAGGAGGTTCAGAAGGATCGGAAGGACAACCTGATGAGTTGTGAGGATCAGAGCCGTTTTTCCTACCTGCGTCAGATGAATGCATTAAAGCATGCACAGAAGAAGGCTATTCACGAAGAAGACTTTGAGCGTGCCGCGGAGCTGCGGGACGAAATCCACAAGTTGGAAGAAGCTCATAAGGAAGCCGAAGCGTCCAAAAAAGATGATGAGGATCGCAATTAAAGCGTGTATCTAAAGAATAGGCGTACTTTACAATCAAAGAGAGGTATTGCGTTATGGATGAAAATAAATTCACTCCCACTGCGGAAGAAGCTTTGCAGCTGGCTCAGGAGGCTGCAGGCGAACTGGGTCACGGTTACATGGGTACAGAACACCTGCTACTGGGCTTGATGCGTGAGGACGAGGGACTTGCCCATACGGTGTTGACAGAGGCCGGTCTGACGGATGATCTGCTCACGGAAATGATTCGCAAAACCGCCGGCTCCCGCCCTGCGGACAACAGCGGTTCTGCCCAGAACCTAAGCCCCAGAATGAAGCATGTACTGGAAATTGCCATGGAGGATGCCATTCGTGGCGGCTATGCCTATATCGGCACAGAGCATCTGCTAGCTGGCATTCTTCGTGAAGGCAACAATATGGCCGTCCGTATTCTTCGATCCGCCGGCGTAGATGCCCGTCAACTGTATACAGCATTGATGGATAAACTCAGCGTCGCGTCCCGCACCCAAAGCAGGGGTAGTACCCCGGATGCCGGAGGCAGCGAGGAGAGCGGCAGGAATAAGAACTTGTCGGAGTTTACCCACGATTTGACAGCTGACGCCAGAACAGGAAAATTGGATCCTGTCATTGGTCGTGATAAAGAGATCAAGCGGGTGATCCAGATCCTGTCCCGCCGCAGTAAGAACAACCCCTGTCTTATCGGTGAGCCCGGTGTTGGCAAGACGGCCATTGCCGAGGGACTGGCTCAGAAAATTGCCGAGGGTAAAGTGCCGGAAAAGCTGCTGGACAAAAAGCTGCTCTCTTTGGATCTTACCGGCATGGTAGCTGGTGCTAAGTACCGCGGCGAATTTGAAGACCGTATCAAAAAGGTAATGCAGGAGGCTAAAAAGGACGGCAACATCATCCTTTTCATCGACGAGCTGCACACCATTGTCGGCACAGGCTCCGCTGAGGGAGCCGTAGACGCCGCCAATATTCTGAAGCCGGCTCTCAGCCGCGGCGAGATCCAGGTCGTCGGTGCAACAACTTTGAATGAATACCGCAAGTACATCGAAAAGGATGCCGCGCTGGAGCGTCGTTTCCAGCCGGTTACCGTAGGTGAGCCAAGCCAGGAGGCCACACTGGAGATTTTGAAGGGTCTGCGGGAAAAGTATGAGCAGTACCACGGTCTGCACATTACCGACGAAGCCCTGAAGGCTGCAGTGGAACTCTCTGCCCGATATATCAACGACCGGTTCCTGCCGGACAAAGCCATCGACCTGATGGACGAGGCTGCCAGCCGTGTGCAGATGGAGGAAGAAGAACCTTCCGAAGAACTCGCGAGCCTTGAAGAGAAGCTCAACGCTCTTGCCGCAGACAAGGAAGCCGCCATTGCGGCACAGGACTTTGAGAAGGCTGCCCAACTGCGGGATACGGAAAGGGACTATAAGAAACAGTTGGAGACCGAGCGCAATAAGCGCCGCGAGAGCAACAAGGAGCACCGGGATGTAAGCGAAGAGGATATTGCCGCTGTTGTGTCCGACTGGACCGGCGTCCCTGTGACACGTCTTACCGAGGACGAAAGTCAGCGTCTGCTGCATATGGAAGATACACTCCACAAACGGGTCGTGGGTCAGGACGAGGCCGTAAAGGCTGTGGCTCGTTCCATTCGCCGCGGTCGTGTCGGCTTGAAAGATCCCAAACGCCCCATCGGCAGTTTCCTGTTCCTGGGCCCTACCGGCGTTGGCAAAACGGAACTGTGTAAATCTCTGGCAGAAGCCATGTTTGGTGACGAAAACGCCATGATCCGAATCGATATGTCCGAATATATGGAACGGCATACGGTGTCCCGTCTGGTCGGTTCGCCTCCCGGATATGTGGGTCACGATGAAGGCGGCCAGCTGACGGAGAAGGTGCGCCGCAAGCCCTATTCCGTTGTGCTTTTCGATGAAATCGAAAAAGCGCACGAGGATGTGTGGAACATCATGCTCCAGATTCTGGACGATGGCCGTATCACAGATTCTCAGGGCCGCACCGTTGACTTCAAGAACACCGTCATCGTCATGACCAGCAACATCGGCGCAAAGGCACTTACTGATGCTGGTTCCAAGTTGGGTTTTGCAACAGGCGACAAGAAGGCCGAGGCGGATGCCGACAAGGCATACGAGCAGGCCAAAGAAACCGTTCTGGAAGAGCTGCGCCGCACCTTCCGCCCCGAGTTCCTGAACCGTATCGATGACATCATTGTGTTCCGTGCTCTGACCGAGCAGGATATCGAAGAGGTGGCTCGTCGGATGCTCAAGACCGTGGAGAACCGTATGGAGTCCATGGGTATCCATTTGGATGCAACCGAAGAAGCGGTGAAGGAGCTTGCCAGAGAAGGCTTCGACCCCAAATATGGTGCACGTCCGCTGCGCCGAGCCATTCAGAATAAGGTGGAGGACGCCGTGGCTGAGAGAATGCTGGATGGCACCCTCAATACCGGCGATACCGCCAAGTTGGTTGTAGAGGACGACAAACTGGTCGTAACCAAGTGACATCCCTCATAAAGGCTTTGAAGCTGCTATCAATGCGGTTGTTCGTGGAAAAGAAACCCGCAGCGGGAACGCCGACAGATACCGATAAGCCAAATGACGGCCAGACCGGCGATACCACTTCTCCGCAGACCGGCGACGACAGCAATATCGCTCTTTGGATGGCGTTGATGTTGGCTGCGGGCGCTGCCCTGACCGGCACAGCCGTTTACAGCCGCAAGAGAATGCTCATGTGCCATAAAGTAACACAAAAAGCAACAGACAGCCGCCACAATTCCGTAAAGATTGATGCTTGACAGTCTCCCGAAAGCTCGCTATAATAATAGACGTAAAATTTGAGTGGACTTTTCCGGATTCGGTCATCTTTTTGCCACACAACTGTCTTATGATAGTTGTGTGGCTTTTTTGTTGCCTGCATCTCGGAAATGTTGACAGAATGGAGGATGATTTTTTATGGAAAACAACTTCTTATCTCTGATCAAGACGCGCCGTAGTGTACGGGCTTATAAATCGGAACCTGTCCCTTCCAAGGCTTTGGACGCTGTACTGGAAGCCGGGACTTATGCACCTACCGGCGGAGGACGTCAATCCCCTACCATCATTGCAATCACAGACCCCAAATACCGGCAGGAAATCGCCAGGTTAAACGCAGAAGTGATGGGGAACAATACAGACCCTTATTATGGCGCGCCTGTCGTGATTTTGGTTCTGGCAGATGGCTCCGCAAACACCTTTGTAGAGGATGGAAGCTGCGTCCTTGAAAATATGATGCTCGCCGCCCATGCTCTTGGGCTGGGAACCGTATGGGTACATCGGGAACGTGAGATTTTCGACAGTGAAAGCGGTAAGGCTCTCCTGCGGGAGTGGAAGCTGCCGGAAACCTTGCGTGGCGTCGGAGCGATTGCATTGGGTTATCCAGCTAAGGAAGCCGGTCAGCCCGCAGCACGCAAACAAAACTATATTGTTCGGATTTAATAACCTGCTGTCCGGCGCAATTTTTTTGCGCCGGACACTTTGTGGAGAGGAGGGAAAGTATGCAGACCAATAATAAAATGGCGGTTGCGCCCGTTGGAAAGCTCATTTGGCAAATGTCGATACCGCCGCTGATCTCCATGTTTCTGCAATATTCCTATAACCTGATAGACAGCGCGTTTGTAGCGCGGCTGAGTGAGAATGCGCTGACGGCGGTTTCCCTGTCGATTCCCGATTACAACTCTGATGAATGCGGCGTCTATCTGGATCGGTGTCGGCGTGAATGTACTGATTGCAGGGTATCTTGGGCAGAAAAAGCAGGATGAGGCAAATACCACCGTCACACATGGATTGTTACTGGCCTTTGGAATTGGTGCTTTGCTCAATCTTCTGTCATTACTGATTATGAAACCCTACTTTCGGGCATTCACCAATAATGAAGAAATTTATCAGTTGAGTCTTGCCTATATGAGCGTATGTTCGTTCATGCAAATTCCCAACATGGTGCATATCGCAATCCAGAAGATGATACAGGCCACCGGGAACATGGTTGCTCCCATGTGGTTCCAGATTGCAGGAGTGGTCGTTAATTTTGTATTCGACCCACTCCTGATTTTTGGTATTGGTGTTTTTCCGGCTATGGGAATCCGTGGCGCTGCGGTGGCTACTGTTGCGGGCTATTTGTTATCCATGATTTTGGCATTTGCCTTGCTGCTGGGCAAAAAGCAAAAAGTGCAGGATAAAGATCAAAGGCTTTCATTTGCAAAAGAGGATGATCCGCCGTATTTTCGCCCTTGGCCTGCCATCTTTTATTATGAACGCCCTCAGTTCGTTTATGGTGACGTTCGTCAATCTGTTTCTGGTGGCGTATTCCGATACGGCGATTGCATTCTTCGGTGCATATTTTAAGGTGCAGCAGTTGATCGTTATGACGGTAAATGGCTTGATCCAGGGCTGTTTGCCTAGTCATGCGGTTTAACTACGGCGCAGGGAACAGCGATAGGCTGCACTCCGCTTTCCGATACGGAACCGCTTTGGTCACCGGTATGATGATACTGGGAACATTGGCCGTCATCCTCTTTCCGGCGCAGCTTTTGGGATTGTTTACGGCGTCGGAAGCCATGCGCTCCTTTGGAATATCCGCTATGCGGATTATGGCGGCAAGCTATCTGTTTTGCGGTCTTTCTACCATGATTTCCACCTATTTTCAGGCCACAGAAAAAGTAGGTTCCAGCATGGCGATTCAATTATGCAGGCAGATGCTTTTCCTTGTTCCATCCTTATGGTGTCTGGACAAATTGTTCCATCTGAACGGAATCTGGCTTGCATTCCCTGTCGCGGAAACTGGCACCTTGCTTGTTGCTCTCATAATGATGGCCTGGTATCACCGTAAAAAATCATAACGTATTCTGCGAAGGAGGAATTATGAACGATACTTTCATGAAAGAAAAGCCGGTATTACCGCTGATTTTATCCATGTCCCTGCCTATGGTGTTATCCATGCTGGTCAATTCCCTCTACAACATTGTAGACAGCTTTTTTCGTCGCGCAGATCAGCGAGGAAGCTATGACGGCGTTATCACTGGTTTACCCGGTTCAAAATTTTATCAATGCTGTCGGAATTGGATTTGGCGTTGGAATCAACGCAGTGATCGCCTTCTATCTGGGCGCGGGCGATAACAGCAAAGCGGATCAAGCCGCTACACAGGGGCTTGTGTTTGCCGTGATTCATGGCGTTGTTATGACAGTCTGCTGTATCGCCATCATGCCGGTTTTCCTGCGGATGTTCACTTCATCCGAAGCGGTCATTGAACTTGGCGTCCGCTATTCTATCGTTGCGTTCGCCTTTACGCTCATTGTTACCGTCAGCATGGCGTTTGAGAAACTGTTCCAGGCAGTAGGAAACATGAAGACAACCATGATCAGCCTGATGTGCGGGTGCATCACAAACATCGTCTTAGACCCCGTTCTGATTTTTGGCTATGGCCCATTCCCGGAAATGGGAATTGAAGGCGCTGCGCTGGCAACCGGCATCGGACAGGCTCTGACACTGGCGATTTACCTTGTAGTCTATCTTTTGCGGCCAATTCGCGTGCATATCCGCAGGCAGTACATTTTGCCCAGCAAAAAGATGGTCATCAAGCTGTATTCTATCGGCATTCCCGCAACCCTGAACCTTGCGCTTCCGTCTCTTTTGATTTCGGCACTCAATGGGATTTTAGCGGCATATTCCGAAGTGTATATTCTGGTTTTGGGAATCTATTACAAATTGCAGACATTCATCTATCTTCCGGCGAATGGCATTGTGCAGGGGATGCGCCCCCTGATCGGCTATAACTACGGTGCGGGGGAGCACAAACGAGTCAGCCAGATTTATCAGATCGTTTTGTGCATGAGCGGTATCATTATGGTGCTTGGAACCGCGATATGTCTGCTGATCCCCGGCCAGCTGATGGGGCTGTTTACCCACACAGAAGCGACGATCCAGGCCGGGGAAACAGCCCTGCGTATCATCGGCGCCGGTTTTATCGTCTCGGCGGTTTCTGTTACTTCTTCCGGCGCATTGGAGGGGCTGGGGAAAGGCACGCCCTCCTTACTGATTTCTCTTTGCCGGTATGTAGTGGTAATCATCCCGGCTGCGTTTTTACTCAGCAGGTTTCTCGGAGCGGTTGGCGTCTGGAATGCGTTTTGGATCACGGAAGTGATTACTGCGATCATTTCTATTTGTGTTTACTACAAGGCAATAGCACAAAGCCAGCTGAGCCAGTCAACAGTAAAATGAACGTTGCTTTGCGCCGCCGTTGACAGCCCCGCCCGCCTTTGCAGATAGGCAATCAAGGGGCGACAGCAAGGAGTGCTGCCGCCCCGCACTATTATTCAGAGAGGGGGAATTTCCATGACCGAGATTGAAGCCTATCAAGAGTATATCCGGATCAGGCACAACGCCTTTTGTAAAGCCGTCATTCGGCATGCCGCCATAGGGAAAATCATACGGCTACAGCAGAAATGGGAACGGGAAATTTCCCTTGACTATCTGGTAAATGAGAAGTTTATCCAATTTGCCGGGTCGGAGCCGGACGAGGAATACGCCTTTACCGTCTGCGGCCAGACCGTCCTATTGAGCAACGCCGCCCTTGTCGACGCGATCTCTGCTTTGCCGGAGCAGACACGGGAAGTGATTTTGCGCTACTACTTCCTGCGCCAGCCGCAGCGAGTGATCGGCGCACATATCGGCCGGACGCGCAGCACAGCGGGGCGGCATATCCAGCTTGCCTTGCGGCGGCTGCGCGAGGAAATGGAGGCGTGCCGGTATGAGTAAGTTGCTCCCTTATGAAACACCAACACCGCACTCGTGGATATCCGCGTGTAGTTAATGTTTTCAAAATTATTATTAATGAAATGCTGAATCATATAGATGCTGTTATCCGGGTAGTTTCCAAATAGGACATACGCTTCGCGAAACGCTTTAAAGGAATTGACAAAAGAAATAATCAGGATGACAAAGAGATACGGAACAGACACCGGCAGCGTGATATACCACATCTTCGCCAGTGAACCAGCCCCCTGCAGAGAGGCTTCCTCATAATACTCTTTAGGGACAGACTCCAGCATCGCGACAAAAAGAATCACATTATATCCGCAGTTTTTCCAGACATACAGTATGATGAGAACCCAAAACGCATACTGTGAATGCATAAAATCTATGGCATCCATGTGGAAAAACTGCAAAGCTATATTGACAATCCCCGTTTCGTGGAAAAGAAATTCAAAGAACAGCACTACGGATGCTACTGGAAGAACCAGAGGAAAAATATAAGTAGATCTGAGAAAATCTCTGGTCTTTCGCTGCATGCGCATTAAGAGAAAAGCCAAAGTCAGCGCAACCAGATTCAAAAGCGGAATGGCAACGATAACAAAACGGGCCGTATTTCCCGGCACCTGTTCTTTTTTGTCTCTGAATCACTTCCCATTCGAGGATGCATCCGAATCCCCGCCGATCCCGCGGAAGAAGCTGCGCAGGTCGGTGCCGGCGGCCGGTCGGGAAAGGCAGTAGTAGGTCACGTTTGCCTCTTCGTCCAGAATCGGGATGTTGATGCGGTTCTTTGGGCTTTCCTCCCGCCGAAGTGCGACGTCCGTTGTAAAAGCTGGGCAAAGCCGAAAACTGCACAAGCTCGTTAAAGGCCACGTCCTCCTGCTCCAGAAAACGGGTATCCGGCATTTTCCGGACGGCCATCTCCCGCCAGAACCCCAAACGGTTCCGAAGCAGCATGGTCTCGCCGTTGAGCGCCTTCATGTAAAGCGCTTTGCTGCCGGACAGGGGGTGCGCCGGCGGCAGCGAAAAGAAGAGATGCTCCTCCCCGTATTTCGCGCAGGTTATGCCCGCCTCCTCGACCGGATGCGGCAGGATAATCAGCTGGTAAACGCCGTCCCACAGCGAAACCTGCAGCGCCGTCTCCAGCCGCTGCATCGAGCGGCTGAGGGCGGGCTGGACACCGGCAAGGGCCACCACGACCCGGAAGCCCCCGGCATTGCGGAAATGCTGCTGCGAAACTTCAAAGTGCACGACTGAGATTTGTAAGGCGCCGGTACAGGCCTTGCGGCGCTTTGCTCCGGAATCTTCTGTATATAACGAAAAGAGCTTGCTGCCTGCGAATGCGGGCAGCGGGCTCTTTCTCGTTTCAACGGAAAATCGCAGGGACGGGCCGTTTCCCCGTTCTTGTTGCGCATTTTACTTATATCTTACCTGTTCTTTTCTTTCGCGCGATAGATGGCCTGTTCCGTCTCCGGTACAATAGTCTTGAAACTGGGAAACTGCACCCATCCGAAGGAGGTCCCTATGAAATTCTTGAAAGCGTGTTCCATCATCCTAACGGCTCTTTTCATGCTGACTGCGCTTGGCGGCTGTGAATCCGGCAGCCGGAGCCAGACCGCCGATCAAGTGCTCGGCAGCGGCAGCAAGGTGCTGCGCATTCTGTCCGGCTCGGAAAACAGCGAGCTGGAGCCCATTCTGGAGCAATTTGCGAATGAAAACGACATGCGCATCGAGATGACCTATCAGGGCTCTTTGGACATCATGCGTCAGTTGGAGCAGGATAAGCTCCCCTACGACGCGGTGTGGCCTGCGAGCTCCCTGTGGCTCAACGTCGGGGACTCCCCCCTGAACCTGAAGCACGCCGAGTCCATCTCGATCACACCGGTGATATTCGGCATTCGGCAGAGCCTTGCAGAACGGCTGGGATTTGTGGGCAGGGAAGTGTCTGTCGGCGATCTTCTGGAGCCGATCCGCAGCGGTCAGCTTCGTTTCTGCATGACCAGCGCCACCCAGTCCAATTCGGGCGCAAGCGCCTACATCGGTTTTCTCTACGCCCTGCTCGGGAATCCGGAATCCATCACGCTGGAAGACCTGCAGACGGACGCGCTCCGCACGCGGATGACCGAGCTGCTCGCGGGCGTAGAGCGCTCCTCCGGCAGCTCCGACTGGCTGAAGGATATGTTTCTGGAGGGCGATTTTGACGCCATGGTCAACTACGAGTGCCTGGTCATACAGGCAAATCAGGCGCTGGAGGCCGAGGGGCGGGAGCCGCTCTATGCGGTGTACCCCACAGACGGCCTTACGATTGCGGATTCCCCTCTGGCGTATGTGGATCAGGGGGACGGCCAGAAGGAAGAACTGTTTCTCTCGCTGCAGGAATACCTGCTTTCCGACGCGGTGCAGAGCCAAATTCAGCGCACAGGGCGGCGGTCCAGCTACACCGGTGTGAATCCGGAAAACCGGGATGTATTCCGGGAGGACTGGGGCCTGCAGCCGGACCGGGTGCTCTCTCCCATCCACATGCCTGCCGCCGACGTGCTGTTCGAGGCGCTGGATCTGTACCAGACGCAATTCAAGAAGCCTTCGTTGAACGTCTACTGTCTGGACTATTCCGGCAGCATGTCCGGAGACGGCAACCGGCAGCTGGAGGCCGCCATGGAGCAGCTTCTGATCCAGAGCTACGCGGCCGAGAACTTCCTGCAGGCTTCCGAGAACGAGGTGAATATCATCATCCCCTTTAACGACGAAACGCTGGGCGTTTACACCGCTGAGGGGAACGGCCCGGCGCTGGAAGACCTGTACGCCACGATAGAAGCGCTGGGGCCGGGCGGCGGCACCGACATGTATCAGGCCGCCGTTCAGGGCATAGACGCTTTGAAGCAGTACGATCTTTCCGCGTACACGCCGGCCATCATACTGTTGACCGACGGCCAGTCCGGCGGCAGCTTCAGCCAGCTGGCCGACGCCTACGCGTCGCTGGGCAGTCAGGTCCCGATTTTCTCCATCATGTTCGGCGATGCGGACGAAAGCCAGCTGGAAGACCTCGCGGAATTCTCCAACGCCCGGGTATTCGACGGCCGGGAAGATCTTGTGGGGGCTTTCCGCAGCGTAAAGGGGTATAACTGATGAAAGGCACGGCGAGGATGCTGCTTTCCCTTCTGGCGGCAAGCGGACTGTTTCTGATATTGTTTCTGGCCCTGCACTGGAACCCCATCGTTTCCTTTCTCCTGAGCGCGGGCGTGTATTTTGGCCTGTTCTTCCTGTTGAAGCCCAGCCGGAAAATCGCCGGCCTGCGCCTGGACGGGCTGAAGGACGGGGAAGAACTGCTGACGCTCCTGCAGGGCGCTCAGGAGGATCTGGAAACGCTGGAGCGCGCCGAACAGGAAATCTCCAAAGCGGCCGTCGCAGACCAGATCAGGCTTCTCACCGCCACAACCCGGCGCATGATGAGCTACCTGAAGAAGAACCGGGAGAAAATCCCACAGGCGCGCAGATTCTTTCTCTATTATCTGGATACGGCGGCAAAGCTGCTCGACCGTTACATGGAACTGGAAAAGACCGGCCTGCACACCCGGGAGGTGCTGGAGGTCCAGCGCAAAACCGAGGATGTTCTCCCTGTACTGAATCAGGCGTTTGAAAAACAGTTTACCCACCTGATGGCGGGAGAGCTTCTGGATACGGAAGTGGACATACAGGTGCTGGAGCAGACGCTCGGAAGCGACCCGCTGGAAAAGAGGCGGTAGTGTGCCTTTGCCGCGACGAGCAGAGCGGCAATCGGCTTCGCCGACCGGCACAAAAAAATAAGGCATGGTGATTAAAATGAAAACGAAATGGATCGGGCTTCTTCTCCTGCTGGTCGTGGCTTTGGGCGCGGTCGGGTACGTGTGGTTCTCCGACGCGCTGCAGGTAACCGAGATCAAGGGCTACGTCGGCGGCGAGAAGATCGGCCTGCTCGAGGACGAGGCGGTGCAGGACATCCTGCGGGACCGCTACAAGCTTTCTCTGGACTATGCGCGGGAGGGCTCGATTGAGATGGTCACCATGGATTCCTCCGGCCAGAACTTCCTGTTCCCCTCCAATCAGACTGCGCTGGAACTGTATGAGCAGAATTTCGGCGCCCCGCAGGCCAGCGAAATCATTTTCAATACGCC
This sequence comes from Anaerovoracaceae bacterium, assembly GCA_050953425.1. Classification (GTDB taxonomy): domain Bacteria; phylum Bacillota; class Clostridia; order Peptostreptococcales; family Anaerovoracaceae; genus RUG100. The sequence goes on from JBMNMQ010000005.1 coordinate 34,215, forward strand.
CATCGTGCTGTACACCCACGCCACCGTGGCCGACGCGCTGAAGGCGCAGAACATCGCGCAGGAAAGCGGCGGCATCACCACGGTGGACATGGAAGCGCTTACGGAACTGATCGAATCCGGAACGGAATGGGCGGACATCGGCCTGCCGGCGCTCTACGGCACCGTTTCGGTGGGCACCACGGACCCGGCCAAGTCCAACTCCGGCAACATGTTTGCCGGGCTTCTGGCCAACACTTTGGCGGGAGGCGTGGCCGCGGAAGAGGACCTGCCTGCGGTGCTGCCGCGGCTGCAGACGATCTTTCAGCGGCTCGGGTACATGGAAAGCTCCTCCTCGGACCTGTTCGACCAGTTTTTGAAGACGGGCATGGGCGCGAAGCCGCTCATCGCCGGATATGAGAGCCAGCTTCTGGAATTCGCCGTTCAGGAGCCGGACACGTGGGCGCAAATCCAGGAGGATATCGTCATCCTGTACCCCACGCCTACCGTGTGGTCCTCCCACGTGTATATCGCGCTGGACGAGGCCGGCGCCGCGGGTGCGCAGGCACTTTTGGACGAGGACATCCAGCGGCTTGCCTGGGAGCGCCACGGGTTCCGCACCGGTGTGTACGACGCCCCTACGGATATCGCCCAGTTCGGCGTTTCCGGTATCGCGGAAGAGGTTACGCAGGTCGTTTCCATGCCGAGCGCCGATGTGATGGAGCAAATCATTGAGGCGCTGTCCTGAGAATTACTGTCAAAGTGAAAAGCGGTCGGCTGAAATGCAGCCGACCGCTTCCGTGTTTTTTCCGCTTTTCAGTGCCGCCTGTGCGGCTTGTCCGGTTTTCCTGCGCGCCCTGCGGCGCGTCGGGTTTAGCTGTTAAACTTTTTCTTGATGGCCACGAACAGCCGCTCGATGGCGTAGGCGATCAGGAACACCAGCAGGATCGCCACGCCGGCCGTGCCGTAATCGTATCCCTGCAGGGAATTCGAGATCACGTAGCCGATGCCGCCCGCGCCGACCATGCCGAGGATCGCACACTCGGAAAAGTTCGTTTCCAGCCGCATGCCGGCCCACGCCACGATCTGGGAAAAGGCCGCGGGCAGGATCGCGTTGCAGAAGATGCTCAGGCGGCTGGCGCCGGTGACCTCCAGCGCCTCGATCGTTTCCTGCGGGATGCTCTCAAAGCTCTGGGCAAACGACTTTGTAAAGAACGCCGTCGTGTGGACGCAGAGCCCGGCCACGCCGGCCTCGGGCCCCATGCCCAGACAGACCAGCATCAAAAGCACCCAGACCGGGGTGGGCACCGCCCGCAGGAAGGTGAAGAACGCCTGCGTGACCACGGAAAGCACCGGGATCCGGAACACGTTCCGGGCGGCCAGCATGCCGAACAGCACGCCGAGCACAAGGCTGTACAACAGGGAGAGCACGGCAATGGAGACCGTTTCGACGAGAGAAGAGAGAATCAAATCCATATTGGAGAAGTCGAGATGGGCCAGGTCCCAGAACACCACACCGATGTCCGGGATGCGCGATGCCATCTTTCCCCAGTCGATGCCGAGATACAGCAGGCTGGCCAGAGAGAGCGCGGCCACGCCGATCAGGAAAACCGGGATGAACCGGTTGCGCTGGCGGCACTTCACCGGGATGCGCTTCGGCCGCTTCGGCTTTTCCCGCGGCAGGGAGACCGCCTTTTCCAGCTCCAGCGCGGAGCCGGATTCGCTCGAGTATTGCAGGTTCATTTCAGCAGCTCCTTTCTCAGCTTGCCGGTAATCTGGTCCACCACGATGACCATGAGCGCCACCAGCAAAATGATGCTCAACGCAACGTCATACTGAAAGCTCTTGATGTAGGAGAACAGGGTCAGGCCCACGCCGCCTCCGCCGACCATACCCACAATGGTCGAGGCGCGGATATTCACCTCCACGCTGTAGAGGAACCAGGAAAGAAAACCGCTGAGGCAGGAGGGCAGAATGGCCTGGCTCACCCGCTGGGGGAAGCTGGCCCCCACCGCCTGCAGGCTCTCCACGCAGTCCTCGGAGACGTCCTCCATCGTCTCCACAAAGGCCCGCACCAGAAAAGCGAAGCTCGTGATGCACAGCGCCACAAAGCCGACGCCCGTGCCGATGCCGAGGGAGGAAAACAGGATGAACGCCCAAACCAGCGCGGGGATGTTGCGCAGGAACGTGGCGAAGCCCCGGACGAATTTCGCCGCTTTCGGGAAGGGCGAGACCTTCTCGCTGCCGAACAGGGCCACAAAGAACGCGAGGATTGCCGCCACCGTCGTCGAGGAGAGCGCCAGCGCCAGCGTGACCACGACGCTTTCCAGCACGCCGGGGATGCGGCTCGCCTTGGGCAGCGCCGGCGGCAGGAAGTCCTGCGTGATGAACTCCACAAAGGCCTCGCCGTTTGCGATGAGCGTCATCGGGTTGAACTCGGTCAGCCAGCTGCACAGGACGAACAGCGCGAGCGCAGCGATCAGGAAGCCGGTGTACAACCGCTTCAGGTCCCGGGCGATGAGCGGAATGCGCTTATGCATGGTCTTTCCCTCCCAGCATCAGGTTTTCGCGGGTGGTGCCGTAGATGCGCTGAATCGTTTCGTCGTCGAGCTGCTGCGGCGGGCCGTCGAAGACGATCTCGCCCTTGCTCAGGCCGATGATCCGCGTGGAGTACTGCAGCGCAACATCCAGCTGGTGGAGGTTGACGATGCAGGCGATATTCCGCTTCCGGGTCATCGAGCGCAGCAGGTCCATGATGGTCTTGGAGCTCGAGGGGTCCAGCGAAGCGATGGGTTCGTCGCAGAGCAGCAGCTTCGGCCCCTGCATGATGGCCCGGGCGATGCCGACGCGCTGCTTCTGGCCGCCGGAGAGATCCGACGCGCGGTTGTAGCTGAATTCCCCAAGCCCCAGCTCCTCCAGCAGGTCCAGCGCCTGGCGCTTGTCCGCCTCGCTGTAGAGGCCGAAGATCCCCTTGAGGCCGCTCATATACCCCAACCGGCCATGGAGCACATTTTGCAGCACGGACAGGCTGTACACCAGATTGTAGTTCTGGAAAATCATGCCCACCTTCCGGCGCAGGGCACGCAGCGCGCGCCCGTGCTGCTGGGAGACCGCCTCCCCTTCGAGCAGCACCCTGCCGCCGCTGATCGGGATCAGCCGGTTGATGGCGCGCAGCAGGGTGGACTTTCCCGACCCGGAAGGGCCGATCACCGAGATGAACTCGCCCTCCTCCACGTCAAAACTGACGCCGTTCAGGGCGTGCACCCCGTTGGCATATTGCTTGGATACGTTATCGAAGCGCAGAAGTGTTTCCATGCCGATCTCTCCTTAATGTCGCGCTTAAAACTCGTTGATGATCTTGTTCAGCTCGATGATGTCCTCGTAGTCGCTCATGTCGCACTCGATGAATCGGGCACCGGGAACCTTGATCACGTCGGTGAAATACTGCTCGTTGTCGTAGCTTGTGAGGAAGTCCGTAAGCGTCTGGCGGACCTCGTCGGACACATGCCCCGCCACGACCATGCACTCCGCGGGAATCGCGCCGGATTCATGGATGATCTTGACGTCGCCCTCCGCCGCAGCGCCGTTCGCGATCTCGGAGGCCAGAATCTGGTCGGAAATGGGCGCTACATCGACGTCGCCCTTGATGACCGCCTGCAGCCCCGCCTGATGCGAGCCCGAGAAGCTGACCGCCTCGAAGAAGTCGCCGTTCGTGTGGAGCATGTCGGAATTCAGGTTTTCATCCGGGAACGCCTGGATGATCTCCGCGGTCGGCACCAGATTGCCGGAGGTGGAATCCGGGTCTACAAACGCCATCGTTTTGCCCTGAATGTCCTCGATGGCGTTGATCTCGTCGTTGTCCGCTCTGGCGATGAGCACCGAATGGTAGATCGCTCTTTCCGGGTCGCCCTCCTCTGCCTTCATGACGATGGGCTCCAGATCGGTGCGCTCCACGCCCAGCGCCAAGGCCTGCGAGCCCATATAGGCCATATCGGCATTGCCCGTGCGCAGCGCCTCGATGATCGCATTGTAGTCGCTGGCCTGAATCTCCTCCACCTCGCAGCCGAGAACCTCCTGCAGCTCCTCCGCCAGACCCTGACGCGCGTCGGCGGCCTCGGTGTTTGATTCGTTGGGCGCATAGGCGATGGTGAACACGCCGTCCTCGCCGCCGGGGTTGTTTTCATCCGCCGCGGCGCCGCTGTCCCCGCCGCAGCCCGTCAGCACGCTGACGGTAAACAGCGCGCCGAGGAACAGCGCGGAAAGTCTTCTGCCGTTCTTCTTTTCGTTCTTTCTATAGCCGTATTGCATCGTGATTTCCTCCTGACAGATGGTGTTACGCGTAGATGGATTGCAGCAGCTCGCGGATCGTCTCCGCGTCCAGCGCCACAGGGTTGTTGTCCGCCCGGCCCCGGGTCATGCCCAGGGCGGCCAGACGGGGCAGGTCGTCGGGCTGCACGCCCCAGTCCTTCAAGGCTGCGGGCTGTCCCGAACGCTTCAGCAGGCCGTCGACCCGCGCTTTCAGGTCCGCAGCGTCCCGGACGCCGAGGGCCTCAAGCAGCCGGTCCACGCCGGGGACCGCGGGCGCATTCAATTTCAGAACCGGAGCCAGCAGCATGGCCACGGCCGCGCCGTGGGGGATGCCGTAGTGCATGGTCAGCGGATAGGAGATCGAGTGGCAGGCGGTCGTCTTCGTGTTGCTGAAGGCGAGGCCGGCCAGCAGACTGCCGCGGGCCATGGCCTCGTGGGCGGCCGGCGCGTTTTCCAGCAGCCCGTCGATACCGCCCATGATCGTGGAGACCGCTTCGAGCGCCAGACCGCGGGACACCGCGTTCGTGTGGTTGGCCCAGTAGCTTTCCACGGCGTGCGCCGCCGCATCCAATGCGGAGGACACCGCGAGCCTGACCGGCATGCCCTTGGCCAGCGCCGGGTCTACCAGCGCGGCATACGCGTAGTTTTCATGGCTCTCCAGAGAGCGCTTGCAGTCCTGCTCAGGGTCCCAGATGGTGGCCCAGCAGGTGACCTCGCTGCCGGTGCCCGCCGTGGTGGGCACGCCGATCCAGCGGGCGGCGGGCCGCAGCTTTCCGCCGGCGACGGCCTCCCGCACGTCCTGCACGCTTTTCAGATCCCGCCCGTAGAGGCAGCACAGGGATTTGCCGACATCCAGCACGCTGCCGCCGCCGATGGCGACAACCGCTTCCGGCGCGAAGTTCTGCGTCTCCTGCCAGACCTGAAACAGCTGCTCCACCGTCGGGTTCGACGCCGTGAACACCACGCCCTTTGCCTGAAAGCCGCTGTCCTTTTCCAGCAGCGCGACCACCGCGGGGTGCTCCAGCGCCTGCCGGCTCCATGCCAGCACCAGCACCCGCTTTTCGGGGAGCGCCATCTCCGCAAGCACCTCGGGCAGTCGGCTCAGGCAGCCGTCCCCCTCCACGGTGCGCACCGGGTTGTAATACCGATTCACAGCGCTTCCCCCTTTGCCATGCGCCGGTTCAGCACCGCAATCGCCTCAGGCAGCTCCCGGATGGAATCGATCACCAGATCCGCCCCGGCATGCAGGTAGCAGAGGGCGGCCTCTTTCTTTTTCCGATTCAGCGCGAGCGGGTCCATCGCGTCGTACTCCTCCTGCGTCAGGCCGAGCAGGTTGGAGCCCGTGAGCACGCCGATCGCATAGGCCCCGGCGTTTTTGCCCTCTTCCATATCCACCACCGTGTCGCCCACTTTGACGACGCGGCACGGCGGGTAGACGTTCATCTGCCGCATGCATTCGTAGAGCATGAACGGCGAGGGGCGGCCCTTCCCCGTGACGTCGGGGGTGATGACGCAGTCGGCCGCATAGCCGAACGCCCTGGCCTTCGGGATCACCTGTTCCATGATGCGCGCGTTGTACCCTGTCGTGGAGCCGATTTTGAGCCCCATCTCCCGCAGGGCCGCCACGGTCTCCGGCACGCCGGGCAGCGGCGCGCTGTATTCCTCTACCACTTTGGAAAGGGTGGCTTCGAATTCCTCGTAGAGCCGCTCGACGTCCGCCTCGTTCCACGGACGGCCGTACTTCTCCGCCCACTGCTTTTTGCCGGACGCGCAGGAGAGCAGCTGCCGGATGTGCGCCTTCTTCTCCATGCCCATCGGGGCGTTGATCTCCGCGCGGGTCAGGTGGATGCCCGACGCGGAAAACACACGTCCGAACACCGCGCTCGGGGCGCTGGAGCCGTAGTCCACGGTGGTGCCGGCCCAGTCAAACACCACCAGTTCGATCTGCTGTTGATCCATTTCAAAACACCTCATTGCGTTTACTTGCATCTTTTTGCTGTTTATTGCTGTTTACAATCGCATTATACGCCGCAAATGCGTGCAATAACAAGCGAAAAGCCGTAAAAGCATTGTAAAAAAAGCGTAAGAAAGCCTCTGGTCCAATACACAGACCAGAGGCTTTCCTGCAGATTCAACAGCATTCACACGATGGCGATGCCTTTCTTTTCGTATTTTTCCCGCACCTCGGGGAGCACGCGGCTGTCCATCACCAGATAGTCCACCTGCTCGGGCGTGAGGACCTGCCGCTTCGAGCATTTTCCAAGCTTGCTGGAATCCATCACCGCCAGCACCTGCCGGGCGCGCGCGGCGAGCAGCTGGATGACGCCGATCTCGTCCATGCGGAAGTCGGTGTAGCCGTCCCGGTAGTTGACCGCGTTGATCGAAAGCAGCGCCAGATCCGGGTGGAACTTGGCAAATTCCTGCTCGCAGAGGGCGCCATAGGTGGAGCGCTCCTGCGGGTCCAGCTGGCCGCCCACCAGAACCAGACGAATCTGGGGCGCCTGCAGCAGCACGCTGGCCGCGGCAAAGTTATTGGTCACCACGGTGAATTTCCTGCCGAGCGAAAGCAGCTCCTGCGCGAGAACCGTATTGGTGGTGCCGGAGTTCAGCGCCACCACGTCCCCTTCGTGGATATACGCGAGGGCCTTTCGGGCGGCCTCCCGCTTCAGGTCGCTGTGGATGATTTCGCGGCCGGTGAAATCGGACATGGAGACCCTCGACTCCGGCATGCACGCGCCGCCGCGCACGCAGCGGATGAGGCCCTGCTGTTCCATGGCCTTCAGGTCCCGGCGGACGGTGTCGACCGAAACCTGCAGCTGCCGGCTGAGATCGCTGACCTTAACTGTAGACTGAAGCTGTAGCTGCTGGAGCACAAACTCCACGCGCTGGTTGTAGAGCATCAAGAGAGATCCCTCGCTTAAACAATCTTCACCTATTCTACAGTATCCCGCGGAATTTTGCAAGCCTCCCGCCGCTTCCCCTTTTGCTTTCCGCCCGCCTACGTTTGCTGCGCAGGATCAAGCCGCGGCTTTTCAATCGGCCGCGGCGCTTCCGCAGAATTTCTGTGCTTTTTCTCGTCAGTCGGCCCACTTGACGCAGGCGGCCTGCGGCAGCGCCAGCACGCCGGCCGGCGATTCGAGCGCGCCCGTCTGCGCGTTGCGCGGGAAAACCGTCACATTGCCCGATTCCTGATTCGCCGCCGCAAGGTACAGCCCGTCGGGGCTGATTGCAAAGCTGCGCGGACACCTTCCGCCGCTCGAAAACCGCCCCACCGGCTCCAGACGGCCGCCGTTTTCCAGAACGCGGAAGCATTCGATGCAGTCCGCCCCGCGCACGGAGGCGTAAACGAAGCGGCCGTCCGGCGTCACGTGGACGTCCGCCGCGAGCGAGTCGGCCGGGTCGCCCGCCTGCCGCATGGCGTGCGTGGCGGTGAGCTGCAGCCCCGCCGGCGTGCTGCGGAAAACAAGCAGCGACCGCTCCAGCTCCGCCACAAGGTAGAGCCACGCGCCGTTCGGGTGAAACGCAAAGTGGCGCGGCCCCTGCCCGGGCGCGGCGCAGACCCACGGCTGCGCGCCGTCCGGCGCGAGCGACCCGTCCGGGCCGACCGCATAGCGGAACAGCCGGTCCATGCCCAGATCGGCCACGAGCAGCAGCCGCCCGTCCGGCGACGGCAGCGCCGCGTGCACGTGCGCCTGCGCCTGGCGGTCCGCGCGCACGCTGTGGCCCATATGGCGCAGGAAGCAGCACACGCCGCCGTCCGCCTGCCGCAGGCCGGTCAGCGTGCCGCCCGCATAGCCCGAAGCGTACAGGAACGGCCCGCAGGCCGCAATGTGGCACAGGCCAGAGCCCGGCACCGCATGGCGCTTATACGATGTGCCCGCAGCGGGGCAAAACTCGAGCACGGCGGCCTCGCCGTCGAGCTCCTCCACGGCGTACAGCTTGTCCCCAACGGGCAGAACATACGAGGTGTTCACAACGCCGCCGCAGACGCTTTCCTCCCGCAGGCCGTCCGCGCCGAAGCGCAGGAAAAACACGCCGTTTCCCGGCCGCCCGTCCGTGTAGGCGCCGGCATACAGCCGATATTCTTTCATCTCAGCTTCCTCCAATCCACAGCTTTCCGCCCGGACGCGCCGGGCAGCGCCCCTTACAGGCGGATTCCGATCAGGTCGTACACGACGGCGGAGGCCAGCACAAGCCCCGCGGCGGCGGGCACGAACGGCAAACTTCCCGGCGTCTGCCGGCGCGTCTCAAAGACCGCGTCCGTCTCCACCTCGCCGCGCGGCGCCGTCGGCTCCTCTTTGGAATAGACCACCTTCACGCCCGAAATGCCGCGCTTTTTCAGCTCCCGCCGCATGACGCGGGCCAGCGGGCAGACGCTCGTCTTTTCGAGCGCCGCCACCTCGAAGCGGGTGGGGTCGAACTTGTTGCCGGCGCCCATCGCGCAGATGACCGGCACGCCGGCCTCCCGCGCCGAAACCGTGATCTGGATCTTGCCCGAAACCGTGTCGATCGCGTCGACGACATAGTCGAACCGGGTGAAGTCGAAATCGCCGGCCGTCTCCGGCGTGAAAAACGTGTTGTAGGTGAAAACGCGGCAGTCGGGGTTGATGTCGAGCACGCGCTCGCGCATGACGTCGACCTTGGCGCGGCCCACCGTGCTGTGCAGCGCAATGATCTGCCGGTTGATGTTCGTCAGCGAAACCGTGTCGTTGTCGACCAGATGCAGCTCGCCGACGCCGCTGCGCGCCAGCGCCTCCACCGCGTAACCGCCGACGCCGCCGACGCCGAACACCGCGACGCGCGACCGGTGCAGCGTCTCCAGCGCCTCTGTGCCGAGCAGAAGCTCGGACCGGGAAAATGCATGAATCATGAAAACACCGCGCCCCGTACAGGGGCTGTTCCTTTCTTTCCAGATTGTGCGCCGCCTGAAACGGCGCCTATGAAAAAGGTCCCGCGGCGCGGGACCTGATTTATTCGGCGAGCGCAAAAAACGCCTCGCTGTATTTTTCCGCGTTCTCCGCCACGACCAGCAAAACGAGATCGCCGGCGCTTTCGACGCACATATCCTGTACGCCGCTGTGCTCCACGCAGGAAGCGGCCGCATCGAACAGCTCCGTTTTGAACGCCTCGACGTCCGTGCCGCCCGGCATACGCAGCAGGCACGCGAAAAACGGGACGCCCTCCGCCGTCGGCTCGCTCGCCACAACGTCCGCCTTCGGCATCTCTTCAATCCCGAGGCCCTCGCCCAGCGCTTCGGGCGGCAGATCCGTCGTCACAAGGCCGGTTTTCAGAAAATCGCGCGTTTCGTCGTCGACCTGCGCCGTGTCGTATATGCGGTCGAGGATCTCCGGCAGCGCCCCGGAAATGGCCGTGCCGCTTTCCTCTGCGGCGCAGGCGGCGAGCAGAAGCAGCATGGAAGCCGCCAGAAGCCACGCAACCAGTTTTTTCATAAGCGCCCGTCCTCCACCCGTGCCTTCAGTATTTCGTATTGTAATATTCGATCGCCGCATCGATGTCTCCGTCGAACACGATGCGCCCGGCCTTCATGACGACGCCGCGCTTGCAGAACGCCCGCGCCGTCTCGACCGCATGCGTGACGAACAGCATCGTGATGTCGCCCTGCATGATGGCCTTGATCTTTTTGATGCACTTGTCGCGGAACGCGCGGTCGCCGACCGAGAGCGCCTCGTCGACGATCAGGATCTCGGGGTGGATGTTCACGCAGATCGAAAAGCCGAGGCGCGCCTTCATACCGCTCGAATACGTGCGCACGGGCTGGTCGATGTACTCCTCCAGCTCGGCAAACTCCACGATCTCCGGCTCGAGCTTCGCGATCTCCTCATCCCGCAGGCCAAGGATGCGGCCCTTGAGGTAGATGTTCTCCCGCCCGGTGAACTCCTGGTCGAAGCCGCTCGTCAGCTCGAGCAGCGCGCTGACGATGCCGTTGACCTCGATCTCGCCGTCCGTCGGGAACGTGACGCCCGTGATCATCTTCAGCAGCGTCGATTTGCCCGCGCCGTTGCGCCCGAGCACCGCCACGGATTCGCCGCGGCGGATCGTGAGGTTCATATCGACGACGGCCTTTTTCACCTTGTGCGGCACGCGTTTGAAGAAGATCCCGAGGAGCCGGCGGCGGCTGCTCGAATACAGCTTGTAAATTTTGGATACACCCGTAAACCGGATTGCAATATCGTCCATATCGTTCCCCTTAAAGCACGTCGGCCATTTCGCTGCGCGTGCGGCGGTAGCTCCAGAAGCCGAGCGCATAGATCAGCACGAGGGCGACCGCAAAGTACAGCAGCCGCTTCGGCTGCTCGAAAAACCACGTTTCATAGATGAAGCAGTTGCGGTAGCCGTTGCAGATAAACGTGACCGGGTTCAGCATCAGAAGCTGGTGGGCAAGCTTGTCGTGCATCGAGTCGACCTCCCACAGGATGCCCGAAAGCCAGAACACCGCCGTGACGAACGACTTGACCAGATTCGAAAAGTCCGTGCTGATCGCCGCGATCGGCGCGGCAAACAGCGCCCATCCCGTAAAAAACAGGAAGTTGCACAGCATGTAAAACGGAAGCTGCAGCATGTACACCGTCGGCATATGGCCGGTCAGTATGAAAATCAGCATCGTCAGCACCAGAAGAATCAGGTGCACGAAAAACTTCGAGATGCTCGTAAACGTCGGGATCGTCGAGACCGGGTACTTCATTTTCGTGACGAGGTACCGGTTGCGCAGGATGCATTCCGTGCCGAGCGTCAGCATTTCGCTCATGTAAAACCACGGCACAATGCCGCTGATCAGCCAGAGCACAAACGGGTAGCCGGCGATGTCGCCGCCCTTGCGCAGGCCGACCGAAAAGGCGAACCAGTAAACGAAGATCGTCACGAGCGGCTTGATGACCGCCCACGCCCAGCCGAGCGCCGAGGCGCGGTAGGTGCGGCGCAGATCGGAACCCGCGAGCTTGATGATCTGCTTGCGGTAGACGATGTGGTCGCGCAGGATCGTCGCGATCGTCTGCCCCATGCCGACCTTCTTTTTTGCGGATGTGACGGCCAAGTCCCATCCCTCCTTTCCCTGCGCAAAACGGAAAACGATTCGCACAGTCTCCTGCTATTATACACGTTTTCTGTAAAAAATCAATCTTTTCTCGCCGGAACCGTGATGCGCACGGCGCTTTTCACGCACGCGATCTCCACCGCCGTGCCGCCGGCGGCGCGCTCGCCGTCCACGGACCAGTCGAAGCCCTGCTCCGTTTTCAGGTGAAACGCCGAGGACGCGGCGAAGTCGAAGAGCGGGTCGTCGAAGTCGCTGCTGCCGAGCGCATGGACGAGCCTGCGCACCTCGCCGAGGTTTTCCGGCTTGCGGATCAGCAGCATCTCGAGCTTTCCGTCGCTCATGTCGACGAGCGCGCTGTCGTAGTGCAGCATGCCGCCGATCGACACCGTGTTGCTGAACGCGCCGAACATGTACTCGCCGGTATACGTGCAGTCGTCCGCCTCCACGGTCATCGGGCGCGCCTCGAGCGCCGTAATGTCGCGGATGCCCTCCAGCACGTAGGCGAGGTGCCCGAGCAGCCGCTTCATGCTGCGCGGCGTCGCATACGAGCACTTCGTGAACGCGCCGAACGAGGCGACGTACGAGAAGTAGCCGTCGTTGAAGCGCCCGGCGTCGATTGCCACGTCGCGGCCCGACGCCAGCACGCGGCGCATGTCGCCGATGCGGCGCGGCAGCTTCAGCGTGCGCGCGAAGTCGTTCGTCGTGCCCGCCGGGATATAGGTGATCGGCAGGTTCGCCCCGGCGCCGAGCATGCCGTTGATGACGGCGTTCAGCGTGCCGTCGCCGCCGATGCAGAAGATCCGCCGGCACCCGGCCAGCGCGGCCGACGCAGCGTAGCTCGCGCCGTTCTCCTCGGCCGTCGTCTCGCACCGGATGACCGGCACGCCGGCATTGTGCAGATGCGTTTCCAGCAGGTCGGCGTACAGCCGCCCCTTCGTGCGGCCCGCGCAGGGGTTGACCACCAGCAGGGCGCGGCCCTTGCCCGCAAGGATTTTGCTTTCACTGCGCATCGATGTGCATCCCCTTCGCACCGGGCCGGAAAGCAGGCCCGGGTTTGCATAAAATACCATTTTTATTATAAGTTCCGCCTGCGGAAAAACTGTGAACGGCGCGTTAAATTTCTTTAAACGCACAAAAGGAGCCGGCGCACAGGCTTGCTGTACGCCGGCTCCCCATCAGGCAAACGCCGCTCAGCCCTTGAGCTCGACGCGGCGGATCTTGCCGCTGATTGTCTTGGGCAGCTCGTCGCGGAACTCGACGATGCGCGGGTATTTGTACGGTGCCGTGTTCGTCTTGACGTAGGTCTGGATCTCCTTCTTCAGCGCCTCGGTGCCCTCGCGTGCCCTTCGTCAGCACGATCGACGCCTTGACGACCTGCCCGCGGATCGGGATCCGGCGCGCTGGTGACGGCGCACTCGAGCACGTACGGCAGCTCCATGATGACCGATTCGATCTCGAACGGCCCGATGCGGTAGCCGGACGACTTGATGACGTCGTCCGTGCGGCCGACATACCAGAAGTAGCCGTCCTCATCGCGCCACGCGGTGTCGCCCGTGTGGTACACGCCGCCGCTCCACGACTTCGCGCGTCTTCTCCTCGTCGCGGTAGTAGCCCATGAACAGGCCGCAGGGCGTGTGCTTGTCGGTGCGGATGACGATCTCGCCCGTCTCGCCGACCGGCGCGGGCGTGCCGTCCGGCAGGATCAGGTCCACGTCGTAGAGCGGGCTCGGGATGCCCATGGAGCCCGACTTTTCGGCACCGAGCCGACCGGGTTGTAGATCGAAAGCGTCGTCTCCGTCTGGCCGAAGCCCTCGTAGATCGAGAGGCCCGTCGCGCGCTTCCACTGCTCGAAGACCTCGGGGTTCAGCGCCTCGCCGGCCGTCGTGCTGTACTCGATCGAGGAGAGGTCGTACTTCGAGAGATCCTCCTTGATGAAGAAGCGGTACATCGTCGGCGGCGCGCAGAACGTCGTGATGTTGTAGCTGCTTGAACATCGGCAGGATGTCGTGCGCGTCGAACTTGTCGAAGTCGTAGGTGAAGATCGCGGCGCTTCGCACATCCACTGGCCGTACAGCTTGCCCCACAGCGCCTTGCCCCAGCCGGTGTCCGAAATCGTGAAGTGCAGCCCCTCCGGGTTCACGTTGTGCCAGTATTTCGCCGTGATGTAGTGGCCGAGCGCGTACTTGTAGTTGTGCTCGGCGATCTTCGGGTAGCCGGTCGTGCCCGAGGTGAAGAACATCAGCATCGGGTCGCTGCCGCAGGCCGTGTCCGCCGTACGCTCGAAAACGTCGCTCTGCGCCTCGACGCCGGCGTCGAAGTCGAGCCAGCCCTCGCGCGCGCCGTTCGCCATCATCAGGTGCTCGACGGTATCGCAGTTCTTCGCCGCGCGCATCGCCTCATCGGCGACCTGGCCGTCCGGCGTGCAGACGAGCGCCTTGACGCCCGCCGCCTTGAAGCGGTAGTCGAAGTCGTGCTCCATCAGCAGGTTCGTCGCCGGGATGACGACTGCGCCGAGCTTGTGCAGCGCGAGGATCGCGAACCAGAACTGGTAGTGGCGCTTGAAGCACGAGCATGACGCGGTCGCCGCGGCCGAATGCCGAGCGACTTGAAGTAGTTCGCCGTCTTGTTCGACATGCGCTTCATATCGCCGAACGTGAAGCGCCGCTCCTCGTGGTGCTTCGAGACCCAGAGCATCGCGAGCTTGTCCGGCTCCTTCTCCGCCATCCGGTCGACGATGTCGAACGCGAAGTTGAACTTCTCCTCATCCGTGAAATCGATCGACTTGAGGATGCCGTTCTCGTCGAGCGTCGGTGTGCACGAACGGGCTCGAGACCGTCTCGCGCTCCGTGCCGGGCGAGCTTCGCCTTGATGAGGCCCTCGAATTTGTCCTTCTCCGGCTCGAGCGCCTGGCCGGGCCGCATGACGATCGCGTAAAATTCGCAGTCCTCGCCGCCGATGGCGATCATGCCGTGCGGCGTTCCGCTGTTGTAGTAGATCGTGTCGCCCGCGCCGAGCTCCTCGATGTGCGAGCCGACCTGCACGCGCATCCGGCCCTTGACGATGATGTCGAGCTCCTGGCCCTGATGGGTGGAGAGCTTGATCGCGACGTTCTGCTCCGCCTCGTTGTACGGCATCGTGACGTAGAACGGCTCGGCGGTCTTCTGCTTGAACAGCGGCGCGAGGTTCAGGTACTTGAAGCCGTGGCGGCGCGTGATCGGCAATCCCTCGCCGCGGCGGGAAATCGTGTAGGTGGAAAGCGTCGGGCTGACGCCCTTGATGAGGTCGGTCGGGTCGATACCGAAGCGCTCCGCACATTTGTAGATGAACGTAAAGCTGAAATCGCTCTCGCCGTTTTCACACCGGCGGTACTCCTCGACGGTCACGCCGGTCCGCTGCGCCATCTCCTCCTCGGAAAGGCCCATGATGTCGCGCATGGTGCGGATTCGCTCCGCCACCTCCGCGAGCTGCGTTTTGAGGTCCGTCTTTTCAGATCTCACCGTCTGTATTTCGTTTGCCAATTCGATCATTCCTTTCCTGTATTTTCCAAAGGCGAAGCGGTTGATCCCGAATAAAAAAACTCCGTCTCAAATTGCTTTGAGACGGAGAAAAATCCGCGGTACCACTCAAATTGCTCCCGAACGGGAACCACTCTTCGGACTCGCATGAAGCCCTATGCACTGACGCAGCACAACTCGGAAAGCATCTACTCGCCTTGCGGCTTTTGGGCTTTCAGCTCGGAAGGGATGGGCACTCGCTCCTTTTGTATCGGCTCGCAGCAGCCGCCGACTCTCTGAAACAAACCGGACCGCGCCGTCTTCGTCATCGCTTTTGGAATATGAAATTTTCCGGATTAAATTTACTATACCCGGTTTTTGCCGCGTTGTCAACTGTTTTTTTGAATTTTACGCGTCCTTGTGCGCGGCCTCCGCAGCGTCCGCCGCTTCCTCCAGCCAGTCGCCCTCGAACAGCTCGATGACGCCGCGGTCGCACAGCGAGGCGATCTGCGGGTCGAGCGGGATGCGCCCGAGCACCTTGAGGCCGTACTTCGCCGCCACCTCATCGATGTGGCTCTCGCCGAACACCTTGATCGGCTCGCCGCAGTGCGGGCACTGGACGTAGCTGTAATTCTCGATCAGGCCGAGCACCGGCACGTTCATCATCTGCGCCATTTCGACCGCCTTCGAGACGATCATGGAGACGAGCTCCTGCGGCGAGGTGACGATGATGATGCCGTCGAGCGGGATGGACTGGAACACCGTCAGCGGCGCGTCGCCGGTTCCGGGAGGCAGGTCGACAAACATGCAGTCCACCTCGTTCCAGATCACGTCGCTCCAGAACTGCTTGATGACGCCGGCGATCACCGGGCCGCGCCAGACGACCGGCGAGGTCTCGTCTTCGAGCAGGAGGTTGATGCTCATGACCTCGATGCCGCTCTTCGTGTTGACCGGGAAAAGGCCGTCCTCGCAGCCCTGCGCCTTCTCGTGCATGCCGAAGCACTTCGGGATCGACGGGCCGGTCACGTCCGCGTCGAGGATCGCGGTCTTGAGGCCGCGGCGCTGCATCGTGACAGCCAGCATGGAGGTGACGAGGCTCTTGCCGACGCCGCCCTTGCCGCTGACGACGCCGATGACCTTTTTCACCTTGCTCATCTTATTCATTGGCGCGAGAAAGCTCTCCGGCTGCTGGCGGGAGGGGCAGTCCTCGCCGCAGCTCGAGCAGTCATGCGTGCAGTTTTCGCTCATATTCTCTACAACTTCTTTCTCAAAAAATTCGGATAAGCTCCATACGATTTATGATAGTCTTTTCGAACAGTTTTGTCAAGATGCGGGCCTTTTATACGCCCTTTCCGCCGTCGTTTTCGCCGCCCGGCGCCCCGGAAAGGAACATCAGGCCGAAGCCGGCGGCCAGGAACACGCAGGAGCACCAGATCGCCGACGCGCCCCACGCGAGCGCCGCAACGCTCCCAAGGCCGGCGCCGGCCGCAAAGGTCAGCAGGATGCCGCCGTACCGCAGGGCGTCGCGCAGCAGATTCTTCTCGTGCGTGCGGAAAAAGGCGCAGAGCAGCTCCGTGCCGCTGCGCAGGTTGCCGACGCACATCGTGCTCGCGTAGGTGTTGCCGCGCATCTTCCGGAACGACTGCACCTGCATCGCGCAGACAAACGAGATCAGCGCGTTTGCAATGTTGTCGACCGGGATAAACGCGACGAAAAACAGCGTGAGGATCTCGAGCAGCAGGACGGTCTGCCGCCAGTGCAGCCGCCGGGCATAGCGGAACGCGCCGCGGATCAGCTCGGCAAAGCAGGTGCCCGCGACGAACGCGCCGAGCGGGATCAGGTAGTGCAGCGCGTTCCCCCAGCTGCCGCGCAGCAGATGCACGCTGAGCAGAACGATGTTGCCCGTCTGCGCGTTTGCAAACACCTGCCCCCGGAAGCAGTACGAATAGGCGTCCTGAAAGCCGCCCGAAAGCGTCAGGAGCAGCGCCGTAAAGTACGCGTCGGACATCTGTCCCGTAGGTCTGAAGCGTTTCACGCCGCATCCCCTCCGATCCGCCGCGCCGGGCGCCGCTGTACGGTCCGTCCGTTCATTCGAATCCCTCAAATCTCTCCGCCGTTTCCGGCAATTTTCGGCCGTGCACCTGCACCGCCACCTCTAGTATACCCGGAATTTTAAAATATGTAAAATGTATATTTAATATTATTGATATATGCAAAAGATATTCTTTGTCGGATCCCCGCGCAGCGCCCTTGCGCGATACGTTAACCGCCCGGCCCCTGCGTCAGCGCGGGACGGCTTCGCCGGAATAGTGGACGTGCGCGAGCCTCCAGCCGCCCGGCTCCCGGACGTAAACCTGCGTTTCCATGCCCCGAAGGCCGTGCGGCGCCCCGGTTTCCCGCCGGATACACGCCGTGCGGTAGGCGAAGACCGCCGCAGCCCCCACACGCAAAAAAGGGCGGAAAGCTGCCAGCTTCCCGCCCCTTGTTGATTTGCCGTTTTGCCGGCGCGTTTCCGGTGCGCCGTTTACTTGTTCTCCGCGGCGTCTCTCTCCTTATCGAGCTTGACATTGCGGAAGTAGAGGACCATATCGATCGTGATCTCCACGAAGTTCAGCACGTAGAAAACCCAGCCCAGATAGAAGATCGGGCCGTCCTTGCCCAGCGCGAAGCACTGGATGAACTTCATCGCGATGCCCGCAATGTAGCCGAGCCAGATGAAGAACTCGAACTGCAGGCTCTTGCCCTTGGCGGTTCTGGACTTGACCGACTTGTAGATGGAGAGCGGCCAGGAAAGGCCGAATGCGAGAATCATGATGGTTTCCAGAATCTCAGCAATCATTTCAGGTGTCATTTCGCTTCATTCCCCTTTTATTCTGTCAGAATTGATATGCACAAACAAGAGGCGGAGCAATTCCGCCTCCTGCTGCAAAGACAATTTATTTGTGCTGTGCGAGATATGCCGCGCGGCCTTCCTCGTAGAGGTTGTTGCCCTCGCTGTCGATGATGACGACGAGCGGCATCTCCTCCACGTACAGCTTGCGCAGCGCCTCGGCGCCGAGATCCTCATACGCGATGAGCTCCGCGCTCTTGATGCACTTGGCGAGCAGCGCGCCGGCGCCGCCGATCGCGCCGAAATACACGCCGCTGTACTTCTTCATCGCCTCGACGACCTCCGGCAGGCGCGCGCCCTTGCCGATCATGCCGCGGGCGCCGACCGACATCATCGTCGGCGCATAGGCGTCCATGCGGCCGCTCGTCGTGGGGCCGGCGGAGCCGATGACCTGGCCCGGCTTCGCGGGCGTCGGGCCGACGTAGTAGATCGTCGCGTCCGTCGGGTCGAACGGCAGCTTTTCACCCTTTGCCAGCGCCTCGCACATTCTCTTGTGTCCGGCGTCGCGGGAGGTATAGATCGTGCCGGTGAGGTAGACCGTATCGCCGGCGTGGAGCGTCTTCGCGAGCTCCGCGGTCAGGGGCAGCTTGATATGCTTTTCCATTTTAGAGCACCTCCGTCTTGTGACGCGTCACGTGGCAGTTGATGTTGACGGCGCACGGCATGCCGGCGATGTGCGTCGGCATCGTCTCGATGTTGAGGCCGATCGCCGTCGTCTTGCCGCCGAAGCCCTGCGGGCCGATGCCGAGCTGGTTGACCTTCTCGAGCATCTCCTTTTCGAGGTCCGCATAGAACGGGTCGGGATTCTCGGAATCGAGCGGGCGCATCAGCGCCTTCTTCGCGAGCAGCGCCGCCTTGTCAAACGTGCCGCCGATGCCGACGCCGACGACCATCGGCGGGCAGGGGTTCGGACCGGCCGTCTCCACGACTTCGAGGATGAAATCCTTGATGCCCTGCAGGCCGGCGGACGGCTTGAACATGCGGATCTGGCTCATATTCTCACTGCCGAAGCCCTTCGGGCCGACCGTGATCTTGATGTTCTCGCCCGGGACGATCTCGGTGTAGAGCATCGCCGGGGTGTTGTCGCCGGTGTTGCCGCGGCGAACCGGGTCCTTGACGACCGACTTGCGCAGATAGCCCTTGTCGTAGCCGCGGCGCACGCCTTCGTTGACGGCCTCGGTGAGGTCGCCGCCGACGAGGTGCACGTCCTGGCCGATCTCGAGGAACACGCAGGCCATGCCGGTATCCTGGCAGATCGGGACGCACTCGCTGTCCGCAATTTCAAAGTTTTCGATGATGTTGTCGAGAACGCCCTGTGCGATCTCGCCGTCCTCGCAGGCGCGGCAGGAGCGGATGGCGCACTTTACGTCCTCCGGCAGGTGCTCGTTCGCCTCGATGCACAGCTTCTCAACGACGTCTGTGATCTGGCTGACTTCAATTTCACGCATAGCTGGAAACAACTTCCTTTCCTTGATCAGACAGGGCCGACCGCACAGCGCGCAGCGCACGCCGAACGCCCCGGTGGGCAGTCCGGCGGCGCACCTGGCGCCGTGCGGCGGCACGGTCTGTGCTTATCTCTCGTGGCGGGCGTACTTCGGCAGCAGCAGCGGGGAAACGTCGTCCGACTCGATGCCGGCGTTCTTCAGCTCCTCTGCATAGCGCTCGATGTGCTCGAGCGTCATGGTGCCGAGCTCGGTCTCCTTCGCCCGTGCAGCCGCAGCCTTACCGGCGTTGCGGCCGAAGACGATGATGTCGAGCAGGGAGTTGCCCATCAGGCGGTTGCGGCCGTGGATGCCGCCGACGGCCTCGCCCGCAACCAGCAGGTTGCTGATGACCTTCGTGAAGCCGTCTCCACCGATCTCGAGGCCGCCGTTCTGGTAGTGCAGCGTCGGGTAGACGAGGATCGGCAGCTTTCTCATATCGATGTCGTAGTTCATGTACATGCGCAGCATGGCCGGGATGCGCTTTTCGATCGTGCCCTCGCCGCCGATGCGCTCGATCATCGGCGTGTCGAGCCAGACGCCCGTGCCGAGCGGCGTCGTGACGCCCTTGTGGCGGTCGGTGCACTCGCGGATGATGGAAGCCGCCGCGACGTCGCGCGTCTCAAGCGGATGCATGAAGGCTTCGCCGTCCACGTTGACGAGCATCGCGCCGAGGGAGCGGACCTTCTCGGTGACGAGCGCGCCGAAGATCTGCGACGGGAACGCAACGCCCGTCGGGTGGTACTGGATCGTATCCTGATACAGGAGCGGAGCGCCCGCGCGGTAGCCGAGGATCAGGCCGTCCGCGGTTGCGCCGTAGTGGTTCGAGGTCGGGAAGTTCTGGTAGTGGAGCCGGCCCGCACCGCCCGTGGCGATGATGACCGTCTTGGCACGCGCGACCATGTAGTCGTCGGTCTCCATGTTGAGGAGCACCGCGCCCGCGACCTGGCCCTTATCGTCCTTGATCAGCTCGACAGCCGAGGTGAACTCGACGACCGGGATCTTGCGGTTGAGCACTTCGTCGCGCAGCGTGCGCATGATCTCCGCACCGGAGTAGTCCTTGCAGGCGTGCATTCTCTTTCTGGAGGTGCCGCCGCCGTGGGTCGTGATCATGTTGCCCTCGGCGTCCTTGTCGAACATGACGCCGAGCTCGTTCAGCCACTTGATCGCGTCCGGCGCTTCCATGACGAGGCGGCGCAGCAGCTCCGGACGGGCCGCAAAGTGGCCGCCGCCGAAGGCGTCGAGGTAGTGCTGAACCGGGGAGTCGTTTTCCTTATCGGCAGCCTGAATGCCGCCCTCCGCCATCATCGTGTTCGCGTCGCCGATGCGCAGCTTCGTGACGATCATGACGTTCGCGCCCGCGTTGTGGGCCTCGATGGCCGCCGAAGCGCCGGCGCCGCCGCCGCCGATGACGAGCACGTCCACATCGTAATCGATCTTGTTGAGGTCGACCGGGTGATTCAAAAGGCGGCTGTTGGAGTGCAGCAGATGGCCGAGCTCCTTCGGCACCTTCTGGCCCTTGTTCGGCCCGATCTTGATCGTATCAAAGCCGTCTTCTCTGTAGTCCGGGTGATACGCCTTCAGAAGGGCGTCCTTTTCCTCTGCGGTCATGCGTCTGGGCTCCATGCCCATGCGCGCGTCTCTGGTTGCCTCTACCTTTTTGACAGAGGCAAGCATTTCCGGTGTAAACATGGCTGACCCTCCTTATTTCTCAATCTCTCTCGTGTTGTACAGCTCCTGCATTTCGGTGATCGGCTTCTGCATGATCTGCTCGATCAGCTCGTCGTACGCGCCGCTGTGGATCTCCTCCACGCGCTTTTCGAGGTGCTTGGACTCCGGCGCGATGTACTTGCCGGTGAGGCGTCTTGCGAGCAGGCCGACCATCGGGTGCGAGATGCCCGCCGGGCAGCGGACCGAGCAGCAGCCGCAGCTGACGCAGTCGAAGGATTCCTCCGCGCACTTCTCCAGCTCGCCGCGCTGCGCGTACGCGATGTACTGCATGACGTTGAGGTTCTGCGTACATGCCTTCGTGCAGGCGTTGCAGCCGATGCAGCTGTAGATCTCCGGGTAGAGCTCCATCATGATCTGCTGGTTCGGCTTGATCTCGTTGATGTCGTACAGGCGCTTATCCGTCGGGAAGAAGGGGATGCTCGCAACGTACATGCCCTCCTGAACCTGCGTCTGGCAGGCGAGGCAGGTCTTCAGCTCGTTATCGCCCTTGATGCGGTAAATCGTCGCGCAGGCGCCGCAGAAGCCGTGGCGGCAGCCGCAGCCTCTCTTCAGCGTATAACCGGCATATTCCATGGCGGTCATGATCGTGAGATCCGCAGGGACGCTGTAGCGTTTACCGAAAAAATATACATTTACCATATTTTCCATGTTAGCAACTCCCTTTCTTAATATTCGTTCGGCAGCTCGTCGATCTCGTCGCAGCGGAAGACCGGGCCGTCCTTGCAGACATATTTGGAGCCGATGTTGCAGCGGCCGCACTTGCCGACGCCGCACTTCATGCGCAGCTCGAGCGTCGTGTAGACCTGCTCCTTCGAGAAGCCCATCTTCACAAGCGAAGCGAGACAGAACTTGATCATGATCGGGGGGCCGCACAGGAGCGCCGTCTTGTTCGTATCGAAGCCGAGCTCCTCGAGGTAGGCGGGCACGAAGCCGACGTGGCCGTCCCAGCCCTCCTGCTCGCGGTCGATCGTGAGGTACACGTTGACGCCCTCGGTCTTCATCCAGACCTCCTGGATCTCCTTGAGCTGCACGAGGTCATCCTTCGAGCGGGAGCCGTACAGGATGTCGATCGTACCGTAATCGCTGCGGTTGTCGAGCACGTAGTTGATGACCGAGCGCAGCGGCGCAAGGCCGATGCCGCCGGCGATGAAGAGCAGGTTCTTGCCCTTGAGCTCCGTTTCCACGGGGAAGTGGTTGCCGTACGGGCCGCGGACCGTGATCTCGTCGCCGACTTCGAGGCTGTGCAGGTAGTCGGTCAGCATGCCGCACTTCTTGATGCTGAATTCCTGGTATTCCTTGTTCGTCGGCGAAGAGGTGATCGAGAACATACCCTCGCTGACGCCCGGGGCGCAGAGCATCGCGCACTGGCCGGGCATATGCTCGAAGAGCTTGCCGCCCTCCGGCGCATTGACGCGGAACGTCTTGACGTCCGGCGTCTCCTCGCGGATGTCGGTGATCACGCCGACCTGCGGGATCAGGACGTCCTTCACATAGTTATCGTGGCAATGGCACGTACATTCACTCATTGATCGACTGCCTCCTTTTCAAAGGCTTTGATGACCTTTACTATATTCAGTGAAGCCGGGCACTTCTCCACGCAGCGGCCGCAGCCGACGCAGGAGTACATGCCGTCGTTGTTTGCCGGGAAGTAGACGAGCTTGTGCATGAAGCGCTGACGGAAGCGCTGCATCTGGCTCGTTCTGTTGTTGCCGTGCGCCATCATCGTGAAATCCGAATACATGCAGGAGTCCCAGCAGCGGTAACGCTGGACGCCGTGGCCCGTATCGTAGTCCTTGATGTCGTAGCACTGGCAGGTCGGGCACACAAAGGTGCAGGTGCCGCACGCAAGGCACGGCTTGTAGAGCTTCTCCCAAACCGGGGAGTCGAATTTCTCGGCGGTCGCGTCGCCGTTCCAGCCCTCGAGCGAGAGGTTCGTGTACGGCAGCTTTTCGACGATCGCGCGGATCTTCGCCTGCTCGTCGGCGACGGCCTGCGCATCGGCCGCATCGGCGTTTTCGAGCACCGCGGAAACGGAGTCGGTGAGCGCCTGGCCCTTTTCCGTCACGGGCTTCCAGCAGTAGTCCTCGCCGACCGCCCACATCACGACGTCCGCATCCGGCTCGGCGCAGTCAACGCCGAACACCTTGCAGAAGCAGGTCTCCTCCGGCTCGTGGCACGCGAGCGCCACGATGGTGCCGTGCTCGCGGCGGGCTCTGTAGAACGTGTCGACCGGCTCCGCAAGGAAGACCTTGTCGAGCACCTTGATGCCCTGGATGTCGCACGCCTTCATGCCGAACGCCACGAACTTCTGGCTCCTGAGCGCCTCGGGCTCAATCGAGAGCTTCTTGTGGTCTCTTCTGACCGTGTAGAGCGTTTCGCTCTGCGGGAAGAACATATCCTTCGGAGACTTGACCGTCTTGAGCGTGTCGAGATCCGCCTCGGTCCCCTCGGTCCAGACCGCGAAATTCGTCTGGCCGCTGATGTTCACCGGCAGGTAAAGCTCCTGCTGCGCCGCGATCGCTTTGAGCAGCTCGGGCAGATTACGCTTTGCAATCTTGAACATGGCTTATCTCCTTCCCCCGGTGACACCCGGCTCGACGTCGTTGAACGTGAAGCTCGTCAGCGGGCCCTTCGACTCCGCATCGGCGCCGGCCTGGTATTCGCCGTAAAATTCGTCTATATCCTTGATGAACTTGCGGTTGAACAGGTGCAGCGGAATGCCCTGCGGACATACGCGGCTGCATTCGCCGCAGTCCGTGCAGCGGCCCGCCACATGGAACGCGCGGATGATGTGGAACATCTTCTCCTCGAAGGAGTCGACGTTCGCCTTCTGCGCGCTGTCGAACTTCGTGCTGTCGAACACGCACTTGCGGCAGCTGCACGCCGGGCACACGTTGCGGCAGGCGTTGCAGCGGATGCACTTACTGAGCTCGGACTGGAAGTACGCGAACTTCTCCTCCGGGCTCATGGCCTCGATCCTGCGGACCTCCGCAAAGCGGTCCGCATCCTTCGTATCGGTGCTTTCGCCGAGCAGCTCGTCGTAGATCATGTGGTCCTTGCCCTTGCAGACGTGGCAGCGCTCGAGCATCGCGTCCTTGTACGGGACGGTCTTTTCGCCGTAGAGCGTCTCCACGGTCAGCGTATCGGCAGGGCCGTCGTACTCCGCGCCGCGGATATTGAGGATGCCCTTGATGCCCTGCGCCTTGATCTTCTCGACGTCGAGCTTGCCCTTGCAGCCGATGCCGATGATGTACGCCTTGTCGCGCGCGACGCGGTTTTCCTTGATGAGCTGGTTGAAGCTGTATGTATCGCACGGCTTGAGGAAGACGAGCGTCTTGCCCTCGAGCTTCGAGCCCTCGATCATGTACTTGCTGAGGTTCGCGCCGCAGAAGCCGTTGTACACGAAATTCGCTTCCAGGTCCTCCGCCGTCTCAAAGTAGGAGGGCTCCGGATTGTACGGCAGGTCGCCGATTCTCCAGCCGAGGACCCGCACGACGGTTCCGTCCGCCAGAAGCTCTTTTGCGCGGTTGATTATTTCCTGCATCTCAAATCCTCCAGTCTGACGTTCTTGCCGAGCGAAGTGATCTTCGCCACAAACTCATTCATGGTCTGGGAGAACTTCACGCCCTCAGCCGCCGAGACCCACTCCACGCGGGTGCGGCCGTGTTCGACGCCGATGTAGTCGAGCATGGAGAACAGCAGCGCCATTCTTCTTCTCGCATAGTAGTTGCCGGTGCTGTAGTGGCAGTCGCCCGGGTGGCAGCCGCACAGGATCACGCCGTCCGCGCCCTTTTCAAAGGCGCGCAGGATGAACATGGGGTTCACGCGGCAGGAGCACGGCACGCGGATGATCTTGACGTCCGCCGGGTAGGTGAGGCGGCTGCTGCCCGCGAGGTCCGCGCCGGCGTAGCTGCACCAGTTGCAGCAGAACGCCACGATCTTCGGTCTGAATTCTTCGTTCGCTGTTATCGACATATTGCATCCACCTCCGCAAGAATCTGTCTGTTCGAGAAGCCCTGCAGATCCATCGCGCCGGACGGGCAGGTGACGGTGCACGCGCCGCAGCCCTGGCACAGCGCGTTGTTGACGACCGCAATGCGGCGCTCCTCGCGGACGCCGTGGTCGTTGATGAGCTTCGTCTCATAGCTGATCGCGCCGTAGGGGCAGACGTTCTCGCACTGCGAGCAGCCGTTGCACAGCAGCTCGTCGGCCTTCGCGGTGCACGGGTTCGTC
The DNA here is from genome assembly GCA_050953425.1 of Anaerovoracaceae bacterium. Classification (GTDB taxonomy): domain Bacteria; phylum Bacillota; class Clostridia; order Peptostreptococcales; family Anaerovoracaceae; genus RUG100. Next base: position 59,379 of record JBMNMQ010000005.1, read on the forward strand.
ATCAGCTTGTCTTTTGCAAGCAGGCCGATGGCCTTGACCGCCGCCGCGCCGGCCTGCGCGACCGTCTCGGGGATATCCTTCGGGCCCTGGCATACGCCGGAGAGGAACACGCCGGCCGTCGGGGACTCGACCGGGCGGAGCTTCGCGTGCGCCTCGGTGAGGAAGTTGTTCGTATCAATGCTTGCGGTGAGCATCGTCGCGATGCCGCGAACCGACGGGTCCGGCTCAATGGCGGTCGCGAGGACGACCATGTCCGCATTCATGAGGATCTGCTTGTTGTCGATCAGGTCGACGCCCTGCACGAGCAGCGTGCCGTCCGGCTGCGGAGCGACCTTGCCGACCTGGCCCTTGATGTAGTTGACGCCGTAATCCTCGACCGCGCGGCGGTAGAACTCGTCGAAGTTCTTGCCGGGGGTGCGCACGTCGATGTAGAAGACCGTCACGTTGACGTCCGGGTACTTGTCGCGGATCAGCATCGCGTGCTTTGCGGTGTACATGCAGCAGATCTTCGAGCAGTAGCTCTTGCCGCGCTTGTCGGAGCAGCGGCTGCCGACGCACTGGATGAACACCATGTTCTTCGGCGGCTTGCCGTCGGAAAGGCGCTCCAGGTGGCCCTGCGTGGGGCCTGCGGCGTTCATGATGCGCTCGAGCTCGAGCGAGGTGATGACGTCCTTGCTCTGGTTGTACGCGTACTCGTCGTACTTGTCGAGCTTGATCGTGTCGAAGCCGGTCGCGACGACGATCGCGCCGTACTTCTCGGTGATGATCTCGTCCTTCTGCGTGTAGTCGATCGCGCCCGCCTGGCAGACCTTTTCACACAGGCCGCACTTGCCGGTCTTGAACTTGATGCAGTGCTCGCGGTCGATGACCGGGACGTTCGGGATCGCCTGTGCGAACGGCGTGTAGATCGCGCTTCTCGTGTTCAGGCCGCGGTTGAACTCGCTGGGCGCCTTCTTCGAAGGACACTTCTCCTGGCACAGGCCGCAGCCGGTGCACTTCGTCATGTCGACGCTTCTCGCCTTCTTGCGGATGTCGACCGTAAAATCACCGACGAAGCCGGAAACCTTCTCGACCTCGCTGTAGGTGTAGATGTTGATCTTCTCGTGCGCGGAAGCCTCCACCATTTTCGGCGTGAGGATACATGCGGAGCAGTCGAGCGTCGGGAACGTCTTGTCGAGCTGGGACATTCTGCCGCCGATGCTCGGCGTCTTTTCGACGATGTCGACCTCGTAGCCCGCGTCCGCAATGTCGAGCGCGGTCTGGATGCCGGCGATGCCGCCGCCGATGACGAGCGCGCGCTTCGTGACGCGGCTTTCGCCCGCGACGAGCGGCGCGTCGAGATTGACCTTTGCGATCGCCGCACGGGCGAGGATCACGGCCTTCTCGGTGGCTTCCTCGATATTCTTGTGGATCCACGAGCAGTGCTCGCGGATGTTGGCGATTTCCACCATGTAGGGGTTGAGGCCGGCCTTTTCGGCGGCCTTGCGGAAGGTCGTCTCATGCATGCGCGGGGAGCAGGAACACACCACGACGCCGGTCAGGTGCTTCTCGCGGATCGCCGCGGCGATCTTCGCCTGGCCGACCTCGGAGCACATGTACTGGTAATCTTCCGCGTGCACGACGCCCGGCTCGAGCCGGACCATCTCCACGACCTTCTTCACGTCGACCGTGGCTGCGATGTTGCTGCCGCAGTGGCAGACAAAAACTCCTATTCTTTGCACGCTATCACCTCCTGTATCTTCTGAACGCGCTGACTAAGAGCTGCTGCGGGAGGTCCGGATCCAGAAGCTCCGGCACCTCGTCCGGCGAGAGGTACGTCTCGCCGCGCTGGCGCACCACAAGCTGACGCGCCGCATCGATGAGCTTGCCGGGCTTTACGTCGCGCGGGCAGCGCTCCACACAGGCAAAGCAGGAGAGGCACTTCCAGAGCGATTCGGACTGCATGAGTGCCTCGATCTCATCGTTCAGCACATACGATACGAACTGGTGCGGCTTGATGTCCATCTCGTTGAACGACGGGCAGGAAGCGGAGCATTTGCCGCACTTCATGCACTTGTACGGGTTGACGCCGCTGATCTCGCGGATCTGTTCCGCCTGTTTCTTTGCGTTGTTCACTTCGTTGCCGCCTCCTCCTTGACGCCGAGCGCCTCTGCGAGAAGCTCGGTGAAATAGTAGACCGGGATGGCCCCGCTGCCGCTCTTGTTGAGGTTGTACATGCAGAGGGGACATGCCGTGATGAGCATTTCAGCGCCCATGCCGGCCGCGCTTTCCATGATCGTCGCGCTCATGCGCTTCGACATATCCTTTTCCTTCAGGGAAATGTAGCCGCCGCAGCACTCGTTGCGGTACGGGTAAACGACCGGCTCCGCGCCGATGGCACGGATGAAATCCTCGATGATCGTCGGGTTTTCCGGGTCGTCGAACTCGAGAAGCGCGCTGGGGCGCAGCAGCAGGCAGCCGTAATAGGCGCCGATCTTTCTGCCCTTCAGGGGGTTCGTGACCTTCTTTCGAATCTCGTCGAAGCCGACGCGGTCGCGCAGCACCTCCAAGAAATGCAGCACGGTCGTCTCGCCCGCATAGGGCTCGTCGAGCTGCATGTAGTTGTTGGCTCTGGTGCGGATATCCTCCACATTCTTCATGTCATCGTTGACGCGCTTGATGACGTGATGACATGCGGAGCAGAGCGTCACGAGGTCCTGCCCCTTCTCCTTCGCCTCATTCAGGGCGCGCACCGAAGAGAGCTTTGTCGCGATCTCGTCGGAGCCGAGCGGGTAGACGCCGCCGCAGCACTGCCAGTTTTCGATTTCCTCGAGCTCAAACCCCAGTGCCTTCGCCGAAGCTCTGGCATAGGCGTCGAGATCCTTTGCCTTCGTCTTCAGGGTGCACCCCGGATAATAGCTGTACTTCATAGCTACTCCTGTCATCCTTTCTATAATTTATTTTGGATTGTTGAATCTGCCCGATGGCTTCCCCGGTTTTCCTCGCGCATCGGCCCGCCGCAGCGCCGTCTTCGGAGGGGCTGCTCCGAAAACTCCGTGTTATGTAAACACACACCGCCGCAAAGCACGCGCCGACGCCCGGATGCGCAGCGTCCGCCGCCATCCGAAAAACTCAGTTCAATAAATTTTATCATATCGATATTCCTTTATCAAGCGTTTTCGAGATTTTTCTCGATGAAAATATAGGATTTTCAGGAATCTCTTTTCTGTGCTTTCGGTCAGAAACGCGCCTGCGCCGCGGCGGGGGCGCAAAAAAGCCGCCCGGCGCGGCAGGTCTGCCTTCCGGACGGCTGCTTGTCGGCCGCAGCTTCGGCGCGCGCTGCGGCACGGCGGCATTTTACCGCGCAAAAGCAGCGCATCGCTCCGCTTTCCGCGCGCGATGCCGTGCGGTTCAGTTCTCCGCCTGCGCGGGCGGCGCGGGCGTGTACTCCGGCAGCTCGAACCAGAAGGTGCTGCCCTGCCCCACCATGCTCGTGACGCCGTAGCGCCCGCCGTGCATATCGAGGATATTTTTTACAATCGAAAGCCCGAGCCCGGTGCCGACCTGCGCCCGGCGGTGGTCCTTGTCGACCTTGTAGTACCGGTCCCAGATATACGGCAGCTTGTCCGCCGGGATGCCCTCGCCCGTGTCGCGGATCTCCACGCGCACGACGCCGTTTGCGGCGACCTGGCGCAGCGAAACGGTCTTGTCCGCCCCGGCGTAGTTGATCGCGTTGTTCACGAGATTGTACACCACCTGGGAAATGCGCAGGCGGTCGGCGCAGACGAACACCTCGCGGTCAAAGGTGAACGGGAAGCTGTAGTCGGCCAGCTTGTCGTAGCGGCGCAGCGTCTCCCGGATGTCCCCGGTCAGGCAGAACACCTCGGGCTTGAGCGCCTGCGTGCCGCTTTCCAGCTTGGAGAGGTCGAGCAGGTCGTTGACGAGGTCGGCCAGACGGTTCGACTCGTCCACGATCACCTGCACGTTTTCGGGCGTGTTCTCCCCCGGGATGTCGCGCATGACCTCGGCATAGCCCGAGATCATGGTCAGCGGCGTGCGCAGGTCGTGCGAGACGTTCGCGATCAGCTCGCGCCGCAGGTCCTCGACCTTCGAAAGCTCCTGCGCCGCGTAGTTCAGCGTGCCCGCGAGCTCCGAGACCTCGCGCGTGCCGCTGTCCGGGAAGCGGATCGCATAGTCGCCCTGCGCGAGCCGCTTGGCCGAATCGTTGATCCGCTCGATCGGCTTCGAGAGCCGCGCGGCGATGAACAGCGCCAGCACAAGGGCGAGCACGAGCATCACGCCCGTGAGGCACCACAGCTGCACCTTCAGCGTCTCCACCGTGGAATCGACGGGCACGACGCCGCTCAAAAGCAGCACGAGGTACTCCTCGCCGTCCGAAAGCGTGACGGTGCGCGCGTAAATGATGCTCGCGTCCATGCCGCCCGGCGTCTCCTCGATGTTGTCCTGCATCACGCTGCCGCCCGCCGCCTTGACCTCGAGGAACAGCCGGCTGCAGTCGAAGTTGCCGAACCGCTCCAGCACGCTGCCGCGCGCATTCGGGGACATGGAGATGTTCGTGCCGTTTTTGTCGGACAGCAGGATCGAGACGTTCGAATTGTATGTGATTTCGATGAAGTCGGACATCGAGGCGCCGCCGTCGAGCATCGCGACGACGCGGTCCGAAACCGCGCGGATCTCGTTCGTTTTGATCGCCTTGTAAAACGTGTTGAGCAGGCCGATCTGGAAAAACCAGAGCAGCGCGACGATCAGCGCGGTGAACACCGTAAAGCCGAGCAGCACCTGCGCGCGGATGCCGGGCTTTTTCAGCTGCCGGCCGAATACGGGCCGCTTCATGACCCGGTCTCGAAGCGGTAGCCGACGCCGCGCAGCGTGACGATGAACTTGCTGTACGGACCGAGGCTGCGGCGCAGCAGCTTGATGTGCGTGTCGAGCGTGCGGTCGTCCCCGTAAAAGTCATAGCCCCACACGTTTGTGATCAGCATCTCGCGCGTCAGCGCGATGCCGCGGTTGTTGACGAGGTAGAAGAGCAGGTCGTACTCCTTCGGCGAAAGATCGACCCGCGCGCCGTCCACCTTGACGGTCCGCGCGGTGAAGTCCACCTCGAGCCCCTCCGCGCGGAAGATCTCGCGCCGCTGCCCGCCCGTGCGGTTGACGCGGTTCATCACGGCGTTGACGCGCATCATCAGCTCCTTGGGCGAAAACGGCTTCACGACGTAGTCGTCCACGCCGAGCTCAAAGCCGTGGATCTTGTCGTACTCCTCGCCGCGCGCCGAAAGCATGATGACCGCGGGCGACGCGATCTTCCGGATCTCCGCGACGGCCGAAAAGCCGTCGAGCTCCGGCATCATGACGTCCATGATGATGATGTCGAACTTGTCGGGGTCCTGCCGGCAGAGGTTGACGGCCTCCATGCCGTTTTCCGCCTCGGTGACCACATGGCCCTCAAACTCCGCGTATTTCCGGATGAGGAGCCGGATTTTCGCCTCGTCGTCCACAACGAGAATTCTGTACATACCGCGATTCCCTCCCTTTCTGGCGGTACTGCTTCTGTTTGTTCAGTATACAGGCAAAATGTGAAATTATTGTGAAGAACCGACGAAGAGTTTCGGCTGTTCTCCGCCGGATCATGTGTTAAGTGCACAAATCCGCCCTCTGATTTTCAAGTATTTTAACGATTTGCACTTTTTTGAAATAAAAAAGTGCATCTGCCTGTTGACAATCCGGGGAATTTGGAGTAGGATTACTTATAGAAAATACACATAATTTTATATATCCTACATGGATATTCCGCGTGTTTTCAACAATCTTTCCGCGCCGCAGCGCACGGAAAAATCACCGAGGAGGAGTGCATATGTTACCGATTATTACGATTTCCCGCCAATACGGCAGCGGCGGCCACGAAGTCGGAGAGCGGCTGGCCGAAAAGCTGAACATCCCCCTTCTCGATAAGGAACTGATCGCGTTGGCTGCAAAAAAGAGCGGTCTGAGCGAAGAAGTCTTTGAGAAGGCGGACGAAAAGGCCGGCAGCAGCCTGCTGTATTCCATGGTGATGGGCAACTATACCTTCGGCAGCCGCATCACGGGAATCAACGATATGCCGATCAACGACAAGCTGTTCATCCTGCAGAGCGACATCATCAAGAAAGCCGCGGACAACGGGCCGTGCGTCATCATCGGGCGCTGCGGCGACTACATCCTGCGCGACTACAAGAACGTGTTCCACGTCTTCGTCCATGCGAACAAGGAAGCGCGCATCGCGCGGATCCTGCGCAAGGGGCTCTGCGATGAGAAAAAGGTTTCCGATTTCATTGCAAAGCGCGACAAGCAGCGCGCCAATTACTATAACTTCTATTCGAACAAGCGCTGGGACGATCTCTCGAACTACCACCTGACGATCGACTCCTCGCAGTTCGAAATCGATGACATCGCGGACATCATCATCGCCGCGATCGGCCGCGTCCAAGCGTAAGGCCGCCAAATTCAGAGTTTATCGACCTTTTATATTTTTCATTTTTTATCCCTTCAGGAGAAGAGGCGTGCCGCCCGGCACGTCTCTTTTCCTATTCTCCGGTGCCGGGCAGCGCCGTCTGCACCGGGTCGGCCGTCATCAGGTGGATGATTTCCAGCCCGGCCGCGCGCGCCCGGCGCACCGTATACGCCGTGCCGCCGCGGTCGCGCTGCAGATAGCAGACGCAGTGCCCCGCAGCCGCCACCAGCGCGTCGTTCCGGCGGCGCATGCAGTCCGCCGTGTACGCATCCGCCACGTAGCGGACGGAGTCGGCGCGGCTGAGGATCGCGTCGTAGCGCATCCGCTCGGCGAGCGGCCAGCCGCGGCACTGGTCGCGGCACGGCAGAATCAGGTGCAGCGCGACGGGCAGCGTTTCGCGCGCTTCGAGGACCGCCTCGGCGGCGAGCATGTCGAAGCCGCGCGCGCCGCCCGCGTAAAACGCGGTCACGCCGCGTTCGCAGAGCGCCCGGATCTCCGCCCGCAGCGCCGTCTGCAGCGGCACGCGGTCCTCGGGCGCGATCGCCCGGTGCCCGGTAAAACAGCAGGCATTTCGCCGCATGGAATTCCCCCTTCCTGTGCGCCGGCGGGCATTCTGCCGCATGGGCACGGCCCCGCCCGCCGCATGTAAAACGGCCTTTTTGCACGCGGCCGTTCACAATAATTTTACCTTGTTTCCGGCCGCATGTAAAGCGCCCGGCTGGACTTTCCCCGCGCTTTATGATAAAATGGCAGGCAAAGAAAGGACCGATGCCCATGAAAGCACGACCGACCAAGATGAAACTGCGGAATATGTCCGAACAGACGGCCAAGCGGCTGGCGCTGGTCCTCGGCGCCGTGCTGCTTGTGCTCATCCTCGTCATCGCCCTGTTTCCGCTGCTCGACAGCGTCGGCAAGCCGTATGAGGTCACGACGTATGCAATGGGCAGCTATGTGCAGCAGAGCGTCTACGGCGACAACAGCGAGGAAGCCGCCGTGGCCGCCGCCGACGCGATCCAATCGCTGGAAAACGAGATCTCCTGGCGCGTTTCCGGCAGCGACGTGCAGAAGCTGAACAACGCCGCCGGGAAGGACTGGGTAGAGCTTAACAGCGACACGATGGAGATCCTCGAGATCGCGCAGGATGTGGCCGAGCGAAGCGGCGGCGCCTTTGACGTGACGATCGCGCCGATCTCCCGCCTGTGGGACTTCGACAGCGAGCGGCAGGAGGTGCCGGACATCGACACCATCGACGCGCTGCTGCCGAACGTCGGCTATGAATTTCTCCGCCTCGACACGGAGGAGAACACGGCCTCGCTGAAAAACCTCGACAACGCGGTGGACCTCGGCGGCGTCGGCAAGGGCGCCGCCTGCGATGCGGCGATCGAAGCCTATGCGGAGACCGGCGCGGAGGCCGCGATCGTTTCCGTGGGCGGCAGCGTCGGCGTCTGGGGGCAGAAGGACTCGGGCGCGGACTGGAGCATCGCGGTGCGCGACCCGAATTCGGACGGCGCGCTCGGCGCACTCTCGATCGAATCCGGTTTTCTCGCCACCTCGGGCAGCTATGAGAAATGCTTCACGCAGGACGGAAAAACCTACCACCACCTGCTCGACCCCGAAACCGGCTACCCCGCCGAAACCGGCCTCGTCTCGGTGACGGTGCTGTGCGACAACGGCGCCCGCGCCGACGCGCTCGCAACGGCCTGCTTCGTGCTCGGGCTCGAGGAGGGGCAGGCGCTGCTCGAAAGCTATGACGCCGAGGGCATTTTCATCAGCACCGACAACGTCATCACCGTGACGGACGGCCTGCAGGACCGCTTCACGCTCACGGCGGACGGCTACACGATTGCAGAATAATTCCGGGAAGAAGGAAACGTCATGAAAAAGTATATTGCAGCGCTGGCCTGCGCGCTGGCGCTTCTCGTTCCGTGCAGCGGATGCGCGACGCTGGCCTCGGTCGGCGGGGCGGAAGAATCCTCCGCCGCGGAAACCGCGCAGCCGACCGAAACGCCGACTGCCGCACCGACGCCGACGGCGGAGCCCACGCCGACCGCCTCGCCGACCGCAGAACCCACGCCCGACCCCGCCGCGGCCCTGCAGGGCTGCACCTGGGTCGCCTATGCGGAGACCAGCGGCGTCGAGCACTTCATCTTCAAGCTGAATTTCAACGAGGACGGCACCATGTCGTACATGGCCGGTTGGTACATGAGCGAGGTCGCCTATCAGGGTACCGGCACCTACACGGCCGACGGCGAGCGGATCACCTACACGCTCTCGAGCGACAGCTTCGAGCCGGCGCAGATGAGCGGCTCCATCGCCTACACCCTGTCGGACGGACAGCTCACGCTTTCGGCTTCGGAGGGCGACGCGCTCACCTACCTGCTCGAATCCGGCTCGCTGACCTTCGCCGTTGAGGGCTCCGCGCAGGACGTCCCGCCCACACTCTGATGGAAAAGCGCCGAATCACATTTAAGGAAATCCTCTGTCTGCTCGTCCTGCTGACGCTGGCCGCCGGCGCGTACTGCTGGAGCCTTATGCAGCCGGACGGCGGCACGGTCGTGATCGAACAGGACGGCGAAGAGCTGTACCGCATCGACTTCACCGCGCGCACCGAAACGGAGACGCTCACGGTCAACGGGACCGTCATCGAGGTCGGCCCCGCGGGCGCCGCCTTCGTCTCCAGCCCCTGCCCGGACCAGGTCTGCGTGGAAGCGGGGCTTTGCGACCGGGTCGGGGAAACCGCTGTATGCCTGCCGCAGCGCGTCAGCATCCGCATCGTCGGCGACGGCGGGGACGGCGCGGTGGACGCCATGACCGGCTGACCGCGCAAACGCACCGTGGAAAGGGGAAGCACGCCATGTCGGGAAAATCCAGAAAAATCGCCGTCTGCGGCCTGCTCGGCGCGCTGGCGCTCGCGCTCACCCTGCTGGAGGGCATGCTGCCGCCGATCCCCGGCCTGCCGCCCGGCGCAAGGCCCGGGCTTTCGAACATCGTGACGATGTTCGCGGCCGGCTCGCTCGGCCTGCCGTACGCGCTCGCGATCGCGCTGATCAAGGGCGTTTTCGCGTTTCTCACGCGCGGCGTGACCGCGGGCCTGATGAGCCTTTCCGGCGGCCTGATGAGCACGCTCGCGATGTGGGTCGTCTGGAAAAAGACGCGCTTTTCCCTGCTCTTCACCGGCGTTTGCGGCGCGCTGGCGCACAACGCCGCGCAGCTCTGCATCGCGGTTTTCCTCACCGGCCGCGCCGCGCTGTTCTATATCCCCGCGATGCTGCTGCTCTCCATCGTCTGCGGCCTCTGCACCGGCCTTGTGCTGCGCCTGCTCCTGCCGCTGCTCGAAAAACTGCATTTGACCGGATAAACGCCGAAAGCCTCCGCCGCCCGATCGGGCCGACAGAGGCTTTTTCTTTTTGCATTTTTCTATTTATTGAATTCCCGGCGCGGGCCGCCAAGAAAGCGGCGGAACCGGGCGGCACGTCCGGTTTACAGCAGGCAGAGGTCCGCCTGCCCGACGTCGGGCGTGCCCGAGAGGCGCAGCCGCCAGGCGACCGACTGCGGCGGCTCGAAGTAGAGCGCGGAGGCCGCCGCGCGCTCCGCCTCCTCTTTAGGCTGCAGCAGGCAGACTGCCGCCGCTCCGCCGATCACCACGCTGCCCTCTGCCTTTTCCAGCCGCCGGGGCGGGTCCCCCTGGCTCCGGTCCGCGGGCTGCAGCTGGATTTCCCCGGGCAGCGCGGGCGTCACCGTGTAGCGCAGCACGCAGAATTCGCGCGGCCAGAGAGATGCTTCGTCGCGGATCGGCTCGGCAAGGCGATCCGGCGCGCAGCCGAGCACGTGCAGCGTGTGCTCGGCGCCCGAGGGCAGCACAAACTTCACGTCGAACGGCGCGCAGTCCGGCGACGTCTCGAACACCGCCGGGCACGGCAGCGTCACGGGGTCGGGCTTCAGCGTCACCGAGAGGCTGCGCAGCCTTTCCGGCCTGCGCTTCGTCGCCCAGGGCAGCTGCACGCGCATGCACCGCCACGCCCGCCCCGGGTGCGCCTGCGCAAGGCCGTAATGCGCGAGCAGCGCCGCCGTCTTTTCGTTCTCCGACAGGCCCGGCACCCACACCGCGCCGCTGCCCGTATAGCGCCCCGCTTCCCGCCCGTTGATCCGCACGGTATAGCCGATCGGCTTTGCGAGCGGGTTTTCGGCCTCGGCCTGCTCGGCTTCCATTCTGTCGAGTTCTTCGGCCCGCGCGGCCCACCGGTCGTAAAACGCGCGGAATTCCTCTTCCGGGACGGACGAAAACAGATGGAACACCATGCCCTGCGCGCAGGCGTAAACCGCGGGCAGATACCAGTCCGCGCCGTACCAGTGCACCTGCTGCGGACGGATTTCGAGCGGCGCGCACGGGTAGTCGTGGCGCGCCTTCCCCCATTTTCCGTGATACACGATCTCCAATTCCTGTCGCTCCTTTCCCCCGGCGCGCGCTGCGCGCCTGCAAAAAACGCGCGCCGAAAGCGCGCGTTTCCCTTTATGCTTCTGCCTCTGCGCTCTCCATGTTCTCCTTTGCCACGGCGAGCATCAGCTTGATACGGTTCTCCTGGTTGACCTTCGTCGCGCCCGGATCGTAATCAATCGGCACAATATTCGACTTCGGGTACAGGTTTTTCAGGCTGCGGATCATGCCCTTGCCGACGATGTGGTTCGGCAGGCAGCCGAACGGCTGTGCACAGATGATATTCGGGTAGCCGCTTTCAATAAGCTCCATCATTTCCGCGGTCAAGAGCCAGCCCTCGCCCATCTTGCAGCCGTAGCCGATGACGCCTGTCGATGAGCTTTTTGAGGTGCGCATACGAGGACGGCACAGTGAAGCGGTTCGAGAACGGTGTTCGCGTGCTCCACGGCGCGGATAACGTGGCTTCTCGATGCCGACGAGGTAGTCAAAGAGGATCTTCACAACCTCAAACTTCGCGCTTGCTGCCGCCGAAAAGCTTAATATCTTCCATGCGGTTATCGACTTTAAACAGCATGAAGCCGAAGCAGACCCGGCACCATCGTTTCGCAGTTCTGGCTGAACAGGAACTCTTCCAGATCGTTGTTGCCGATGGGCGAATACTTGACGTAAATTTCGCCGACAACACCGACGCGCACTTTCTTTTCGCCGGTCACGGGCACGTTCGGGCAAAATCCTCCGCAATCTGCGGCAGGATCGTCTCCATCTCCTTTGCGGAGTAGCCCTTTTCCTTTGCGAACATATCGGTCAGCTTTTTCGTCCAATCGGTCCACAAGCTCTCCGGCTCGCGCCCGCCTCTTTCTCATACGGGCTCGTCTGGTTGTGCAGCAGCATCAAAAGGTCGCCGTACGCAAGCACGCCCAGCGCCTTGCGGATCATCGGCAGCGTCAGCTTGAAGCCGCTGTTTTTCTCGAGGCCGGACATGTTGAGCGAAATGACCGGAATATACGAAAGGCCGTCTTTTTCCAGCGCCTTTCTCAAAAGGTGAATGTAGTTCGAAGCACGGCAGCCGCCGCCCGTCTGGGTGATGATGAGCGCCGTTTTATGCAGATCATATTTGCCGCTGTGCAGCGCGTCCATCATCTGGCCGATGGTGAGCAGCGCCGGGTAGCAGGTATCGTTGTGGACATATTTCAGGCCCTCGTCCACAATCTGACGGCCGCGCGTCTGGAGAATCTCCACGTTGTAGCCGTAAGAAGCGAACAGGTTTTCAAATAAACGGAAATGGATGGGCGCCATGTTCGGCGCAAGGATCGTATAACCCTCCTTTTTCATTTCCTTTGTAAATTCAACGCGATCGGTAAAAGCCATATTCGTGCGCCTCCCTTACTGTAAATCCAGCGCCGCAAACAGGCTGCGGAGACGAATACGCACCGCGCCGAGGTTTGTGATCTCGTCGATCTTGAGCTGGGTGTAGATTTTGCCGCCGTCGTGCAGAATGCCGCGCACCTCGTCGGTCGTGATGGCGTCCACGCCGCAGCCGAACGAGACAAGCTGAATGAGGTTCACGCGCTTATCCGCACGGTCTACAACGTACTTTGCAGCCGCGTACAGACGGGAGTGATACGTCCACTGGTTGAGGACCTTCGTCGGGAATTTCTTCTCCTTGCACGCAACGGCGTCTTCCGTCACAACGACCGCGCCGCAGTCGCAGATCAGGCCGTCAATGCCGTGGTTGATCTCCGGGTCCACATGATACGGACGACCGGCCAGCACGATAACGGGCTTATGCTGTTCTTCGGCGAGCGCGAGGAATTTGTCGCCGATGGCACGCACGGCGCGCATGTAGAGGTCATACTCCGCATACGCCGCGTCGGATGCTTTCTTCACGTCTTTTTTCGTGAACGTACCGTTCGGGAAGTGGCGGCGTAAAATCTCGTACATCTTGCCGGGGAAGTCGTGTCTGCGGTGCAGGCCAACGTAATCGCCGATGAAGACGGTGTCCTTTAGATTTCTGGATATTGGAGGAGATGACCTCCGGGTAATAGGCGACGACCGGGCAATTATAGTGGTTGTCACCGAGGTTTTCGTCAAAGTTATACGTCATGCAGGGGTAGAACACCGCGTCCACGCCCTCGTCAAGCAGCGCTTCCACGTGGCCGTGCATCAGCTTTGCCGGGAAGCACGCCGTATCGGACGGAATGGTGTGCTGACCCTTTAAATAAAGCTGGCGGTTCGACGCCGGTGACGTCTTCACATCGTAGCCGAGCGTTGTGAAGAACTTATACCAGAACGGCAAAAGCTCGTACATGTTGAGGCCCATCGGAATGCCGATGACCGGCTTGCCCGTGTCTTTGTATGTATAGCGCGCGAGCAGCTTGCGCTTTTCTTCAAACATGTTGTACTGCGCTTCGGTGGATTTCACGCCCGTCACCGGCTTTTCACAGCGGTTGCCGCTGATGAACTTGCGTCCGCCGGAAAAGGTGTTCACCGTCAACTTGCAGCTGTTGGAGCAGCCGCGGCAGGTGATCGCCTTTACGCTGTGGGTGAATTCTTCGAGCGCTTCCTTGCTCAAAAGCGTCGAAAGCTCCGTCGCCTTACCCGCAGCCTGTGCTTTTCGCGTGCATACAGTGCAGCACCGTATGCGCCCATCAGGCCCGCAATGGTCGGACGGATGACATCGTGGCCGATCTCCTGCTCAAACGCGCGCAGCACGGCATCGTTCAGGAACGTACCGCCCTGCACGACGATCTCCCGGCCGATTGCTTTGGAATCGACCGCACGGATAACTTTATACAGCGCGTTCTTGACAACGCTGATGGAAAGACCCGCGGAGATGTTCTCCACCGTTGCGCCGTCCTTCTGCGCCTGCTTCACGGAGGAGTTCATGAACACCGTGCAGCGGGAGCCGAGGTCGACCGGGCGATCCGCAAACAGGCCGAGCTTTGCAAAATCTTCAATGGAGTAACCCAGCGCACCCGCAAACGTCTGGAGGAACGAGCCGCAGCCGGAGGAACAAGCCTCGTTGAGGAAAATATCGTCGATGACGCCGTTTTCGACCTTGAAGCACTTGATGTCCTGACCGCCGATGTCGATGATGAAATCGACCTTCGGGTTGAACGCGCGCGCCGCGTAGAAATGCGCCATCGTCTCTACGATGCCGTAATCGACGGAAAACGCGTTTTTGATGATGTCCTCGCCGTAGCCGGTCGCCGCGCAGGCGCAGATCTTCGCCTGCGGGAAACGCGTGTAAACTTCAAGCAGGAATTCGCGCATCAGCGGGACAGGGTTGCCGCTGTTCGACATATAGCGCGAACAAACAATATTGCCGTCCTTATCCGTCACAACGGCTTTAACGGTCGTGGAGCCCGCATCGATGCCGATATAAACCGGCTCGCCGTCCTCCAGTGTGTCGCGCACCTTAACGCCGGCGTTAAGGTGGCGCTTTGTGAATGCTTCGTAATCCGCCTTGTCCTTAAAAAGCGGCGGGCAGGCGCGGTATTCTTCCTTTGCCGTGTAATGCGCAATGCGGTTGATGATCTCCGCAAGCGTCGTCTCTTGCCGTCCGCCGCAAACGCCGCACCCAACGCGACGAAATACAGCGAATTTTCCGGGCAGATGCCCGTAATGCCGAGCGTCTTATCAAACGCCACGCGCAGCTCGCTTAAAAACGTCATCGGGCCGCCGAGGTATACGACCTTGCCCGCGATTTCTCTGCCCTGCGCAAGACCCGCAACGGTCTGGTTCACAACGGCGTAGAGAATGCTTGCCGCCACGTCTTTTTTCTGCGCGCCCTGATTTAAAAGCGGCTGAATATCGCTCTTTGCGAACACGCCGCAGCGGGAAGCAATGGTGTAGATCTTCTCATGCTCTTTCGAAAGTGTGTTGAGCGCATCCGGGGTGATGTTCAAAAGCGTCGCCATCTGGTCGATGAACGCGCCGGTGCCGCCCGCGCAGGATCCGTTCATACGCACCTCAAGGCCGGAGGCGTTATTGCCGTCCGTAAGGAACAAAATCTTCGCGTCCTCGCCGCCAAGCTCGATGACCGCATCCGTACCCGGCACAAGGCGGTTCACCGCAATGCGCGTCGCGTACACCTCCTGCACGAACTGAATGTCACTGCGCTCTGCAAGACCCATACCCGCCGAGCCGGAAATGCTCAAAAGCACCTTTTCTTTCGGAAACTGCTCTGCCACTTCACGCAGCATCTCAACGGATTTCTCCACAATGCGCGAAAGATGACGCTCATATTTGGAAAATAAAATCTCATTCTGGTCGTTCAGAACAACACACTTCAGTGTTGTCGAGCCGACATCCAGTCCGACTCTCATGCGTAACCCATCCTTTCCACGGCGCAGACGCGCGCCGATTCGGAATCCATTCGTTCATCCTGCCGCGCGCCGAAAAGCGCGCCGCTTCTTTTGAAACATTTATACTATGATAACACACACAGCAGAACAATTCAATACGAGCGCCCGTGCGGAAAACGTAAAAAATTCTGGATAAACTGTGCGTATTTTCCGCGCAAAACGGTGGAATCGGTCTATCATCGCAGCACAAGGCGCCGCATATATTGTGTTGAATACGCTGAAAGGACGGTTCCGTACCATGACCAAGAAATACTTTCCCGGCGCCAACACCGGGCGCGGCTTCATCGGGCACTTTGAAAGCATTGTGCCGCCGTGGGAAAAGCCGCACTACACGTACATCCTCAAAGGCGGGCCGGGCGTCGGCAAGAACACGCTGATGAAAAAGGTCTCGTGCCTCGCGCGGGCGAACGGCTACGCCGTGGAGGAGTTCCGCTGCGCGAGCGACCCCGAAAGCCTCGACGCCGTGCGCATCCCCAAAAAGGGGATCGTGCTGCTGGACGGCACCGCCCCGCACACGATCGACCCGGATATTCCCGGCATCGAGGGCGAGATCCTGAACCTCGGGCACTTTCTGCACCGCGAGGCCTTCGCGCGGCGGCGCGGCGAGCTGCAGCTTCTGCTTTCGGAAAACCGCGCGCACTACAACGCGGCCTTCGCGTGTCTCGGCGCGGCGGGCGCCCTGCGCCGCGCCGCCGTGGCGGACGCATCGAAATCCGCCGACTTGCCGATGATCCGCGCCTTCCTGCGTGAGAGCTTCTCCCTTTCCGCGCCCGGCGGCACGCGCACGCTGTTCCTGCGCACGCCGACGCCCGGCGGCGTCCTCGACCTGCGCGAAACGCTCGGCGCGGAGAACACGGTCCTGCTGCCCGGCATTCTCGGCGCCGTCTTTCTGCGGGAGGCCGCGGCGCTCGCAAACGGCACGCGCGCGGAGGTCTTTCCCGACTTTCTCACGCCGGAGCTGCCCCAATGCATCCGCCTGCCCGACAGCGGCACAATGCTCTGCGCCGTGGACGACACGCACACCACGCTGAACGAGTTCCTGCTCAGCCCGATCCCGGAGTTCGTCTCCTTCGCGCTGCACGAGGCCGACCTGCTCACCGCGCGCGCCGTCGAGGAGCTTCGGCTGTGCAAGCGCACGCACGACGCGGTCGAAACGCTGTACCGCCCCTACGTCGATTACGACCGCGTCGACCGGGAGACGGGCGTGCTGCTCGAAAAGCTCGACCTGTAAAACCAGCCGCAAAAACAGGAAAAGCCGCAGGGCTCCTGCCGGATGCCCCGCGGCCTTTTTCAGGCTGTTCAGTTTTCGCAGAGGATGACCGTGACGTTCCGGTGCAGCTGCAGCACGGAGGCCGGGACCTCCGGCGTGACCGGGCCGTAGAACGCCTTTTCGACGATCTCCTTCTTGTCCGCGCCCGCGATCAGGAGGATCTTGTCCGCCTTCATGATCGTGCCGATGCCCATTGTGATCGCCTGCGTCGGAACGTCCTCGCGGCGCTCGAAAAGGCGCGCGTTCGCGTTGATCGTGCTCTCGGTCAGCGCGACCGTGTGCACCGTCGTCGGGAAATGATCCGTCGGCTCGTTGAAGCCGATGTGGCCGTTGTGGCCGATGCCGAGCAGCTGCAGGTCCACGCCGCCGAGCGATTCGATGAACGCTTCATAGCGTGCGGCTTCCGCCTCGAGGTCCTCCGCAAAGCCGTTCGGCACATGCGTGTTCGCCTTGTCGATGTTGACGTGGTCGAACAGGTTGTCGTTCATGAAATAGCGGTAGCTGTTCGGGTTGTCGCCGGAAAGCCCGCAGTATTCGTCGAGATTGACCGTCCGCACGCCGGAGAAGTCGAGGAGCCCCTTTTCGCAGCTCTCAACCAGCTTTTTGTACGTGCCGATGGGCGACGAGCCCGTCGCAAGGCCGAGCACGCAGTCGGGCTTCAAGATCACCTGCGCGCCGATCATGCCCGCGGCAAGCGCGCTCATCTCCTCGTAGGTTTTGACCCTCATCATGCGCATCGAAGACATTTTCAATACCAATCCTTTCATTTTGCCGCCCGTTTTCCGGGGCGGCCACCTTTACCTACACTATAACACAGCTTTTCGGAAAAAGGAAGCCCCTGCGGGCTTTTATGCGCGTTTTTTCGCGGCGCTGCGGCCGCGCAGCGCGTCGAACGGGATCTGCGCCAGAACGACCGCGGCAAAGACGAGCGCGCAGCCGACCGCCTCCCGGCCCGTCATGCCCTGGCCGAGCAGCAGCCAGCCGGAGAGCGCCGCAAAGACGGACTCGAGGCTCATGATCAGCGAGGCGACCGCAGGCGGCGTGTCCTTCTGGCCGAGGATCTGGAGCGTATAGCCGACGCCGCTCGAGATCAGGCCCGTGTAGAGGATCGGCCCCCAGCTGCGCAGGATGTCCTGCACGTTCGGCGTTTCCACAAGGAAAGCCACGATTGTGGAAAACACGCCGGCCACGAGGAACTGGATGCAGGAGAGCTCGACGCCGTTCACCGACGGGGAGAAACGGTCCACGAGCAGGATATGTACGGAGAAGCAGACCGCGCACAGGATCACGAACAGGTCGCCGGCGGCGATCGTGAAATCCTCCTGGATGCTCAGCAGATAGGTGCCGGCCGCCGCGATCACGACGCTGACCCAGACCGGCAGCGCAACGCGCTTTTTAAGCAGCAGGCCGAGCAGCGGCACAATCACGATATACAGCGCCGTGAGGAAGCCCGCCTTGCCGACCGTCGTGAACTGGATGCCGATCTGCTGCAAACTCGACGCCACGCCGAGCGCGAGGCCGCACAGCACGCCGCCGACCCAAAGCGTTTTCCCGCTTTTTCCCGCCGCGCCGCGCGCTTCAGCTTTCCCCTGCCTGCGCCGCAGGAACGCGATGACCGGCAGCAGGCCGACCGCCGCGACGAAGTTGCGCACGCCGTTGAAGGTAAACGGGCCGAGATAGTCCATCCCGAGGCTCTGCGCGACAAACGCCGTGCCCCAGATCAGCGCGGTCAGCGTCAAAAGCAGCGCGCCCCTGAATTGTTTCAAATCGATCACCACTCCATGCTTCGCAGATTCTCATGCCGGCCGGGCGCCCCGCTTCCGGAAGGGCCGCCGGCCCTGCGCCCGAAGATCAGGCCTCCGTTTCGGTGCTGTCGTGCGTCAGGTTCTTCATCCAGTTGTACCGGTTGATCTTGACGACGGCGACAAAGCACTTCAGGACCTGGTCCGACTTCAGGCACGCAAAGACCACCCAGGGCGGCGCGCCGAGATACGAGGCCAGAATCGCGGAAGGCAGCACGACGAGAAAGACGAAAATCGTATCGTTCTTAAAGACAAACGCGATGTCGCCGCCCGACTTCACGAGGCCGAACAGGCAGGCCGCCTGATAGCAGGTGCCGACGATCGTGATCGAGATCACGTTGATGAACTGGCGCGAATACTCGACCGCGGCCGGGCTCGCGTTGTACATGCTGATGAACGGGTCGCGCAGCAGGAACACCGCGATGCCCGAAAGCACGCCGATGCCGAGGAAAATGACCTGCGTCGTGCGCGAATACTCGCGGATCTTGTCGATGCGCCCCGCGCCGACCGTCTTGCCCGTGATGATGCCGACGGCGCTCGAGAAGCCGTTCATCGCGATATACATCATGTTGTGCAGCATGCCGGCGATGCTCGTCGCCGCGATGACGCCCGCGTCGAAGCGGCCGAGGATCATCGTCTGCCCCATCATGTTGACCGACCACACGATCTGCCCGCCGACGATCGGCGTGCCGTAGCGCAGAAAGTCGCGCGTCAGGCGGCGGTCGTTTTTGAGCAGGTCCTTAAACCGCAGGCAGAGCTTGCGGTCGATCAGGCGGACATAAACGACCATGACCGTCGACTCCACGATGCGGGAGATCAGCGTCGCGATCGCGGCGCCGGTGACGCCGAGCGCCGGGAAGCCGAGCTTGCCGAAGATCAGCACATAGTTCAGCGAGACGTTGACGATCAGCGCGACGCACGAGACGAACAGGCCGATCTTCGCGGTCTCCACCGCGCGCATCGAGGCGATCAGGACCTGCGAAATGCAGAAAAACAGGTAGGAAAGGCTGACGACGCGCACGTACGGCGTGCCCATCTCGATGACCGACGCGTCGCTCGTAAAGATCCGCATGATCTGCGACGGGAACAAAAACGCCACGAGCGTGATCAGAACGCCGACCAGCACCGCGAACCGCACGCCGATCGACGCGATTTTCCGGATGCTGCCGGTGTCGCGCTTCCCCCAGTACTGGGCGGCCAGAATCAGGATCGCGCCCTCGATGCCCGCGACGAACATCTGCAGCACCGTCTGCAGCTGGTTTCCGACGTATACGCCGGAAATCGCGCTGTCGCCGAGCGTGCCGACCATCAGGTTATCGGCAAAATTCACGGCGAAGGTCACCGCGTTCTGCAGCGCGATCGGGATGGCGAGCCGCACAAGCGTCTTGTAAAAGTCCCTGTCTCTCGTAAAGAACATATTTTCCACTTCCTTCTCAATACAACCGCTCCAAATTGCGTGTTTGGTCTGATTATAATGAACCCCACGGCAAATGTCAATATAAGGCGAAGGCTAAAGAAAGTATGCGGCGCACGCGCCGCCCGTATTCCGGCAAAGCGCAAAATAACGCGCAAAAAAGGCTTCCGGCGGGTGTTCCCCGCTGGAAGCCTTCTGCATGTTCATCACTCGGAATCGTGCGTCGTGACCTGGCCCACGTCGCCCGCAGCGCCGGTCGGCGCCGCGTCGTCCGTCGCCGAGGAGGTCTCCGCATCCTGCGCGCTGCTCTCCGTATCGCTGCCCTCCGGCGCCGGTGACGGCGTCGGCTCGGAAGAGGCCGGCGCTACCGCTTCGCCCTCCGTGTTCAACGCCTCTGCCGAGAACAGCAGCGCGAGCGTCTCCACATCCGCTTCGCCGGTCTCCTCCAGGCCATTGCCCGCCTGGAACGCCGAAACGGCCGCTGCCGTCGTCTCGCCGTATGTACCGCCGTACTCCTCGGTCAGGTAGCCGAGTTCTGCGAGACGCTCCTGCATGGCGAGCACCGCGTCGCCTTCATCGCCCTGCGCCAGCGCCGTGTACTCCGGCGCCGGGGTTGCCGAGGGCTCCGCCGTGCCGAGCTCCATCGTCACCGAAGGCTCGCTCGACTCCGTCAGCTCCGGATACGCGAGGCCCATCATATCGATGGCGGCGTTGTACACCGTGTTGCCCTGCCATTCCATATAATGCGGATCGATCGCATAAACGCGCCCGTTCTGCACCGCCGAAAGCTCGGCGTACTGCGCATCGGCAAGGATCTGCGTGCGCACTTCCTCCGTGCAGAAGATCATCGTCGGATCGCTGAGTTTCAGGTCTTCATACGTAAAGGTACCGTCCGTGCGGCCCTTGAACACATTGGTCAGGCCGATGTAGGACATCATCACGCTGCCGAGCTCATTGCCCGTGACCGCCTTTCCGCTCAGGTCGGAAATGTAGCAGGCCGTCACGACCGTCGAGCTTTCCGGGACAAGGCGGGCGAGGTCGTCCAGCGAAGAGAAGATCTTCTGCGCCGCCTGAATGCCCGCGGTCGAACCGGTGGAAGCGCCGTTCAGCGCGGAGCCCACCTCGGAATACAGCCGCTCAAAATCCTCGCGGTTCGTCGCGCGGTTCAGGACCAGCACCGTGATGCCGGCCTCCTCCAGCGCCGTGCGCGTCGCGTCGTCCATCGACTCGGCGAGCACGAGGTCGACGCCGCTGCTGATGATGGACGCCGAATCCGTCGCCGAAACCTTCGTCAGCACTTCGAGCTCCGACTGGGTGCAGTCCTCGCTCGCGAGCGCCAGGCTCGTTTCATAGCCCATCGCAAGCACCACATCCGCAAGGCTGCCCGAGAGCACCGCCACCTTCTGCGGCTTCGCGTCGATCGTCACTTCGTTGATTGTAACCGGGTAATCGGGCGTCATCGCGCCGGACTCCACGTTCGCCGGCTGCGAGCACGCCGCCGTGGAAAGCACCAAAAGCGCACACAGCGCGACGGCCGCCGCACGGCGGATCCATTTCGAGATTTTCATAAGCCATCTGCCGCCGAAACGGCAATCCTCACTTTCCGAGACAATGTCGCGCAGCACACGCCGCCGAGCTGCACCGCTGCCGCACAGAGATAATACACAATATATTCTAACCGTTTATCCCCGCAGTTGTCAACCTTTTTGACAGAAAACGCTTGACTTTTCCCCCGAAACCCGGTAAAATAATATGCGCCGCAGGGAAATTCCCCATACGGCGCACACAGTTAAAATATGGAAGCGTATCGAAGTGGTCATAACGGGCCTGACTCGAAATCAGGTAGCCTTCACGGGCTCGTGGGTTCGAATCCCACCGCTTCCGCCATCGAAAAATCCAGTAACCATGCGGGTTTCTGGATTTTTCTTTTTTTGCGTTCGCTCCGAAAATCACCTGGTTTTGGGCTGTTCTTTCCATAATTTTGGAAAGAACAGCTTTTCGCTTTATTTCCCGCTTTTTTCTGCGTTTTGCTCCCATCTGCTGCCGAAATCTCCTGCTTCGGGAAGGGGCATACCGCTCACCATCGCCTGCGCTGAGGAGAGTTTCGAACTGTAATCCAGATGGGCATAGATGTTCGCCGTGGTGGAAAAATCCGAGTGCCCCAGCCAGTCCTGAATCTGCTTGAGCGGTACGCCGTTGGCGAGCAAGAGGGAGGCGCAGCTATGCCTGAGATCGTGGAAGCGCATCTTTTTCATGCCGTGCCGCTGAATAAAGGCGGGGAATTGAGAGGTCAGGTAATCAGGCTTCATCCGCTCGCCCAACTCATCCACGAAGACGAAGCCGTCGTATTCGTAGTTGTAGCAGTTGCCGCAGACCTGCTTGTTCAGCTCCTGCGCCGCCTTGACCTCTGCAAAGTATTCCTTGAATCTTCCTACCAGCGGCAGGGTGCGCATACTGGATTTGGTTTTTGCCGACTCCTGCTCGATGATCTGCGTTTTCCCGCCGACATTGACGGAGGTCACCGTCCGTTTGATGGTCAGCGTTCCCCGTTCAAAGTCGATGGCGTCCCATTTAAGCCCCAGCACCTCGCCACGGCGCAAGCCGTAAAAGGCGGCGACTAAAACGGGAAGTTCCAGCTTTGTACCCTTAACCACTTCAAATAAGTGCTGAAGCTCTGCCGCATCCAGAAACACTGGCTGGAAATCATTCTTCTTTGGGCGGTCTACCTTCATCGCCACGTTCTGCGCTACCAAACCGTTCCGCCGCAGTATTCCTTTGCCTGATAGCTCGGAATATCCGCAGGGCGCATCTCATGATTTCCGTGGATACAGAAAGTCGTGAACGGAAAACTATTTACAAATCTTTTGCGGCCTGCGTCCTTTTCTCCTGTGTAGTAGTTGAGCCCTGCGTCGCCCAATACAATCATAACATCCTGTTCGGTCGGTTGTATTTTGTCTGCAAAGGCAAGGTAACGGCTGAAATCGCCGTGGGTGTCTCCTGTGATATAAAACATAAAATCATCTCCATTTTACCGCTTTTCAGCGGCTTTTTTACGATTGATCCAGATACGCCTGAACATCAAACCGAAAGTCTTTGAATTCATGCGGGTGCTTTTGAGGCAGCATATCTGCCTTTTCCTGAATCTGTCTGGTGATCTCGGAAATGTCGATTCCCGAATATTTCCTTGCAGCTTTCAGAAACCACAAAATTTCGTTCCCGCTTATGGTGAAATCAAAGCCGGTATATTTCTCCCAAATCCATTTGCCGTCCGGCACCTCCCGAATGGGCTCATGATAGGAAACCAGCAGAAAATCGTCTTTCAGGAAATGGTTGACCCATAAATTCGGGATATATTTCAGATCCGCAACGCCTTTTGCGGAAAGATATCCCCACCGCTTACAATATCTTCCGTGAACATACCACTCTGGCAAATCTTCCGGCTTTATCTTGGTGGGGTAGACCATGTCGGAAAACAGATACCCGTCTTTATCCTTGATATATTGCATCCGATGACAAACCCAGACGATTTTCTCTATCGTATATAAATTCTTTCTAAACCTTTTCATGAGGTTCCTCCTTCCCGGCTGAAAGCCGCTTGAAGTTTCTGTTATTCTCCACCAACTCGTCAAAGGTAACCGGCATTAGGCCGTTGATGTCCGCTCCGGCGTTGAGCACATTGTCCCGTGCTGCCAGCAGAGGCCAGTAATCCATGCTCGTATCGTTGTGAATATGTCCGTGGATCATATAAGACCTTTGGGCGTGCTTCCACGTGACCATGGGATAGTGGCACAGGGTCAGGGCGTGCTGCCCGTCGGTGGTTTCCAGAAACTTGTCAATGCTTTCAAAATATCTCGAAATATCCGCCTTTGTCATCCATGAGCCGTCGTGATTGCCCACGATCAGGCGCTTTTTACCCCTGAGCCGCTTCAGGATTTCTTCAAAATTGACCGACCGAAAAAACATATCGCCAAGGATATATACTGTGTCGCTACCCTTTACACGGCTGTTCCAGTTTGCAATCAAAACCTCGTCCATCTCTGCGGCGCAGGAGAAGGGACGGCCGCAAAAGCGGATGACGTTTTCGTGCCCGAAATGGGTATCCGCAGTAAAATAAATCATGTTGCTTTTCTCCTTCCTTCAAATAAAAACAGAGCTGCCGAACACGACAGCTCTGCACGATCCTGAAATTTCTTCAATTACCGTTTTCGTCTGCGCCGTATGCGTAAAAAGTCCCTATGCAGTTTTAACCCGGATTCCACGGAGGACAATCCGAGCGTAATGAGATTCGATTTTAAAATGATCGTATGCAGCATCGTTTTTTCCTCCTTCGGGTAGTCAATCGTAAGGGATATGATACACGGTTTTGGATTGTATGTCAAATGTGCGTCTTGCGCCGCCTTGCTCAAGCCAATGCAACTGGATAGACGGCTCTTTTATGCAAAGTACAAATATCACCGGATGAAACCTGCAAAATCCATGATAAATCGGCAAAAAACATTGATTTTCTTCTCGGCTTGCTGTATAATTATGCTGTGTTTTTATATCTACCCGAAAGTGAGGGCAACAAAAATGGATTTGAATGTGGAACGCTGGTACTCGATGAAGGAAATCTGCGAATATCTTGGCGTCAGCCGGGACACCGTTTTAGCTTGGATCGAAAAAAGAGAAATGCCCGCCACGAAAATCGGCAGGCTGTGGAAATTCAAGATAAGCGAAGTGGACGCTTGGATGAAATCCGGCGTTGCGGCGGAGAAATAACGGAGCACATGATGGACGAACAGAGATTGAAAGCCTTTGAAGATATGCTCGCCGCTATCTTGAGGCAGTACGACGATACGACGGAAAAGATGGCGAAGCTCAAAGCCGAGAGCAAGGAGAAAACCGTCACCTACCGCCAGCTTTTCGCCAACAAGCTGCAACTTCAGGCGATGCTTTCCTATTATCGGACTTATGAGCTGTTAGAGGATGAGGAATAACAGCAGCATAAGTTTGCAAATTCTATTTGATTTCCCTTTAAAGAAAGTAGATCAGCGAATATGTGGATTGCACTTTACAATGTTTAGTGCAGAGCACTCCATTCACCGATTTTGCTGAAAACTGTATTTCAGACAGTATGGCTTGTTTCATCTTGCATTGAAAAGTATTACAAAGAACTATGGCGCATAATAAGGAGCTAAATATAAATGGCAAAGAAGAAAACTGAAGAAAAAATAAATTTGGACTCAATATTGTTTAAGTGCCGTGATATACTGCGTAAAGCTCGTAATTCCGGTTCGTTTTTCGAAAAGCGTGATATGATGCTCACACTTGTATTTCTGCGCTTTATCGGAGAAAAGTTTGAGGACGGAGTGGAAAAACTCCGTCAGGATCTCATCGCCCAAGGACTTGATCCCGATGATGAAAATATTATTGCGGCATTTTTTGACGATGCCACCTTTACTGACGGTACATATAATTTGCCCATAGAAGCACGGTGGTCAACTATTATTAAAACGCCTGCTCCTAAACTTAATGTTGCTTTAGATACTGCTCTGCACAGCATTGCTACCAGCAGCAAACAGTTAAAGGGCTGTTTTGTTGAGGGAACATTTACTACTCGTAACCTTGCTCCCAATGATATTAAACAGGTTGTAGATGAAGTCAATAAAATCAGCCATAAGGCTTTTGGTGAAGAAAAAGACCTTATCGGTCGGGTGTATGAATATTTCTTAAAAGAATTTGCCGTAAATGCGACAAAAGAGGAGGGTGAGTACTACACCCCTCATGATGTTGTTCAGCTAATTGCGACAATGATTGAGCCTTTTGATGGCACATTATATGAAATCAAGACGCAAAATTGGATACAATTTAACGTTGCCTGTGCTTAGGGGTGTCGGTTTCGATTTTGGGGTGTCGCTTTAACGTCGGCTGCATAAACCGGCGAATTTTTGTATATGCGAGGAAAGCCAATGCACAACATCACGAATAAACAGTACGAGGAGTATCAACAGTATCTCTATGACAAAAACCACAGCAGGATTATTACACCGGATTTCGTGCGCTTTCTGGTTCAGGCGTGTGATTATGATCCGGAAGCCATCGGCAAGCAGATTCTGGAATACTATGGCAAATATCAGGCTGAGGGGTATTACGAGATTAGAAAATGACAAATCGGTATTTGCCGGGCAGGTATTTGCCCGAACTGCTATACAACTTCCAGTTTGTCTATAGACATAAAAAACAGCCTGACAATCAGTGATGCTACTGATAGCCAGGCTATTCTTATGCCTTGATTTCCTGACCGTTCCGGAAGGTCACGCGGATGTCATCCTTGGCGTAGACGGTGAGATGGTCGACCAGTCCGTTGAATGTGTCAATGGAAAATTCCGTCAGGGTTTCAGACGTTTTCTCGAATGCCTTGAGGAAGTCTTCGACACCGGCCTTCCGGGACTGCGTCTCCTGTATCTTGTCGCTGAGTTCGTCGATTTCCTTCTTGAGCTTGTCATACCGGGCAGCGAGATCGTCGTAGCGTTTCTGGTAGTCGGTCTGGTTGAGCGCGGTGCGGGCGTTCTCCGCAATGTTCTGCTGGACGGCGTCGGCGACGACCTGCGCCTCCTCGATCAGGCTGTCGCGTTTTTGTTCCATCACGTCTGTCTGGAAAAGCAGGCCCAGCATCTCCTTGCCGTTGGTGATGACTTCGGTTTTTGTTGCGAGGAGCTTGTTCGCAGCTGACAGGAATGCGGCTTTCACGTCGTCGTCCGTTAGGGCCGGTGTGCTGCATTTCTCCCCGCCATCGTATTTGTGGTTGCAGCGCCAGATCACCTTACGGTATTTGTCGGTTGAATGCCAGACTTTTGAGCCATAGAAGGAGCCGCATTGTCCGCAGCGGATCTTGCTGGAGAACAGGTGAATCCCACTGTGGTATTTCCTGCCTTTGCCGCGATTTTCCATTTCGCGCTGGACCATGTCGAATGTCTCAGGAGGGATGATAGCCTCGTGGTCTCCTTCCACATAGTATTGCGGGATCTCGCCCTCATTGACTTTTGTCTTCTTCGTCAGGTAGTCGACGGTGTAGGACTTTTGCAGCAGGGCGTCGCCCTTGTATTTTTCATTGGAGAGGATGGACCTGACAGTGCTGATGCTCCATTTGTCCTTGCCGCCCGGTGTCTTGATGCCATCGGCGGTCAGTTTTTTGGCGATTCCGTTGTAGGTCATACCTTGCAGGAACATCCGATAGATATGCTTCACGATTTCGGCTTCCTTCTCGTTCGGAATAAGCTCCCCGTTCGGACCGCGGTCGTATCCGAGGAACCGGTTGAATGGAACAGTCACCTTGCCGTCCGCGAATCGTTTTCTCTGACCCCAAGTGCAGTTCTCGGAAATGCTTCTCGATTCCTCCTGCGCAAGGGAACTCATGATCGTTATGAGAAGCTCGCCCTTGCCATCGAAAGTCCAGATGTTTTCCTTCTCGAAGTAGCATTCGACACCGTGGTCCTTGAGCTTTCGAATAGTGGTCAGACTGTCCACGGTGTTTCTGGCGAAACGGCTGACGGACTTGGTTATGATGAGGTCGATCTTCCCGTCGAGTGCGTCCTCGATCATGCTCTGGAATCCGATTCTTTTCTTGATGCCGGTGCCGCTGATTCCCTCGTCCGTGTAGACGTTCACGAATTCCCAGTCGTCACGGGAATTGATGTAGTTTGTGTAGTAGTCGATCTGTGCCTCGTAGCTGGTGAACTGATCGTCGTGATCTGTCGAGACGCGGGCGTATCCGGCGACCTTGCGTTTCTTCTTCTCAGTAATAGGAGTGGAAGAAAAGCGCGTCCGTGATGCCGGGATTGTGGTTACTTTCTTTTGCTGTTCCAAAATTTCTCACTCCTGATTTTCTTCATCTTTTCACTCATTTCAGCTTTACGTTCCGGTGTCCATCGCTCCTGCATTAGTTTGCGCATATGCTCTCTGGCTTCTTCACTGCGTGGAGCGAATGTCCTCTCCGGAGGAACATAATGTGCCGTTTTTATTCGGCCATCCTTGAAATGAAATTCAAGAAGATCCGTATCCTTAACGTAAATAACCTCGATCTGTTTTTTGAACTGTTCTGAATCATATTCGGGAATCTCCATCGCATCCGCAATGAGCGGTTTTAGGACATCCTCTCGAAAGCCCACAGTAATACAGCCTTTGCTGTGTTCGGCGCAGCGCCAGTAGTGAAGTTTCGGCTTGTCATTGTTGGAGGCAGGTTGTGTGCAGCGACGGAAGTTGCAGCCACAGGCAGCGCATTTGATCTTTCCGGTTAGACCGGTTGCCCCTCGGGCACCGGGGTTTGCACGTCGTTTCACTGACGTTTCCGCCCGATATTCCGGGGTCCAGCAATCTTGGTGGCCGGTGTTCGGGCAGGGTTTTGTAACAATCGTTCCATCCTTCAGGTAGAACCTCAACATATATCTTTTCGGAACTTCGATGTGGTCAACCCGTTCCAGAAAAACCTTTTCATCAAACTCACTGATGCCTAATACTTCAGCGCAGACTTTTTTCAAATTCTTGTGATTGATAGAACCGCCGACGGGACACCCCTCGCCGACCTTCTTTTTCTTTCGGCTGCCGCAAACCCAGAATTCTTGATAGTTGCCGTTTTTGGTTCTGTGCTCGTGCATATAGCTTAAGCCGCAGTAAGGGCATTTTAGTCTTCCTGTAAAGCAGCAGGTATTCAGGCTTTTATTTGCCAACGGCCCGAGTTTTCTGCACCGAGCCATTTCAGCCTGAACATAGTCGAATGTTTTCTTGTCAATAATAGCCGGGTGCGTATTCTCCACATAGTACTGTGGAAGTTCACCGTGGTTCTTACACCGACGTTTTTCAATCGGGTCTGAAATGAATTCTTTCTGAAAGAGCATGTTGCCCGTGTATGTGATGTTCGTGAGAACCAGTTTGATATTGGAATCAACCCATCGGCATCCTTGCCTTGTGGTGATTCCTTCTGCAGCAAATTCCCGTTCGGTTTCCAGCCTTGATTTTCCGTCAAGGAAGTTCTGGTAAATGCGCCGTACGATGGCAGCCTCTTCCGGGACGATGACCATCTCATCGCCTTCCCAGCGGTAACCATAAATTTGAAAATGGCCGCTGGCGTTTGGCATACCCGCCTGCATGCGCTTTCGGATGCCCCATTTCACATTGTTGGAAATGCTCTCGGATTCGGATTGTGCGAACGAGGCGAGTAGCGTCAGCATGACTTCACCGTCGCCGGACAGCGAATTGATGTGCTCCTTTTCGAATCGTACTTCGATGCCCAGTTCTTTGAGATGCCGGACGGTCTCTAAAAGATCGACCGTGTTCCGAGCGAACCTTGATATGCTCTTGGTGAGGATGATGTCGATTTTCCCGTCCTCGCAGTCGTCAAGCATTCTCTGGAATTCCGGTCGTTTTGTCGTGCTGGTACCGCTGATGCCTTCATCGGCGTAGACGCCTGCGTATTGCCATTCGGGGTTCTTTTGGATCAAATCCGAGTAATAACTTATCTGTGCAGAAAGAGAGTGGTGTAGCCGCTCGGTCTCCATAGACACACGGGCGTATGCTGCCACCTTTTTCCGCTCTGGTAGAGCCTTTACCTTTGGCTCGATTTTTGTGATTTTCGGCATGGTATCACTCCTTTCGTCTTGTCCATATATCACTCTGAAACAGACACATAGCAAGCGTTATCGGGGTAATAATGTGCCGATTATCGGTCTGTATTTTTCACGCATTTTGGTATCAATGAACGCGTATTCTTCTTCGGTGATGAGCCCATGATCCAGCATCGTATGAAACATCTCCATACTTGCCTGATAGAGCTTTTCGCGTTCGAACTGTTCGTCATTCATGTCTGTCACCACCTTTGAACCTGTCTTGGATATAACAGGCGTGGGAGCAGTACTTACGGTGACGGTTTCCATAAGCTGTGAAGGTTTTACCACAACAGGCACAGGTAAATGTATAGAACGCTTTTCTGTTGATGTCGTCAGGATGACTGTTCCACCATCTGAGGCGGCAGGCATCGGAACAGAACTTTATTTCTTTACGTCCGGGGATCTGCGTGAGCTTTTTCCCGCAACATAGGCAGTATGTTTCACCCGGCGTATTCCCATCATTGAGATCAGCGAGCCTGCCGGAGAGATCGTTTCGTCTGCAATAGGCTGACACCTGGCTTTTGGTAAGTCCCAGCACATGAGCTATCGAGGTATATCCATATCCTTCTTTGCGAAGACTGCGAATTTGTTTCTTTTGTTCTGTGTTCATGAAAACACCTCCCGTCACTTTCCACTGGAGAAAGCGCGGTGGTTTGAGCGGAAACAAAAAAAGACCCGTGAGCATTCCGGTTAAGGAACACCCACGGGTGTGCAGAATAGAATATTCACTTCACGCGAAGCCTCCATCCGACATAGATGAGATTCACGTTTTTAATAAGCGAGCTGTTGAGTTCCTGAATAGCAGAGACGCTTGTGCCATACTTTTTCGCGATGGCCGAGAGTGTGTCACCACGTTTCACCGTGTAGTAGACGGCGGATGCCTTTTCGGATGCTCCGAGCTTCTCATTGACCTTCGCTTGCACGGCGTTGTAATTGTATCCGGCTGCGGTCAGGCGTTTCTTTCTGTCCGTGCCATTTCCCCATTTCCCGGCAATCACCTCGGAGGCAAGATCTTCCACGGACTTCTTTGCAGGCACTGCAGCAGTCTTGTCAGTCGTTGTGCCTTTCGCGTAACCGTTGAATCCTCCGACTTTGATCATAGACGGGTAGTCCACATAGCTCAGATCCATGTCTACGTTTCCGCTGATACCGTTTACACGTCCTGAGGAAGAATACTGCCAAATACCATACTTGCCTGAATAGGTGCATTTCGGCGCGTACTGCGCGACCCAGTGGGTGTAGGCGGAGAGCCTGGAATCGTCCATCCTTTCACGGAATCCGGAAAAGGCGGAACCGTAGATTCCGACGAAGTATCCGGCGGCTTCCATCGTTTCGCAGAATGCGATCGCCGCTTCCGTGATACCCGCTTTTGCCGAGGCTGGCTGCGCCTCGTTGTCCATGAACACCGGGTATTCGAGCTGCTTGCCTTTAAGAAGCCGGATGAACCTCTCGGCATCTGCTTTCCCGGCTGCGGCATTCACGCATTTCGGACCGACGAAATAGTAAGCTCCGACCGCGATGCCATTTGCCTTAGCACCTTTGTAATTGGTTTCCCATCTGCTGTCCGTGTAGAAGCCGTCATCCGAGCCGCCTGCCTTGATGATGGCGAACTGAATGCCGGACGCTTTTACCTTCGCCCAGTCGATATTCCCCTGCCAGCGGCTTACGTCAATTCCTTTCATCGCCATGTTATTTCTCCTCCTTATCGTTTCTGTCATGCAGCTGTTCCAATACGTTCTTCAGCTTCTCCGGGACCGGAAGACCGAGATGTGCGGCGTTTTCGGTAAGGGAGAGTCCTTCATTCGAGATGTAGAAAAAGATGATCGCCGTCCTCAGAACGCCTTCGTGACCGAGCACATGGATGTCGAGGATGTTGGCGATGCCGACCAGAATGAAGATCAGCACCTTGCGGCAGATTCCCCTGAAGCCGACCGCGCTCGAGAGCTTCCTGTCGGAAACGGCGCACAGTACGCCGGTGACGTAGTCGCAGACCACGAAGATGATGAGCGCAACGAGCAGCCCGTCACAGCCTCCGAGGAAATAGCCGAGCCACCCGCCGACTCCGGCAAAGATGAGCTGAATGATTGACCAGAATTCCTTCATGTGTAACCTCCTTTGAAAAATGGCATAAAGAAAGGCCGCCTGCGTGATTGCAGGCAGCCATTGAAAACGGTTATCCGTATGTTGTTTATCCGGTTTGCTTAGGCAAAGCCTCCCAGAGTCTTAAGTCCTCCTGTCCGAGCGACCAGATCGCGATTCCGCGAAGTCCCCAGCGGTAGGCCGCCTGATTCGCCCAGTAGACGAGCGAGTCCACGTCCTGATAGTAGAGGATCGAGAATCCGTCCGCGTCGCCGAGAAACAGGCGGGACAGCCAGATGTTAATATCCCTTGGCGTGATGGTGACCGTGTAATCCTTCCCGCATTCGAGACTGAGCTGCGCCGAGTGGTAGAACTCATAGTCCATCGAGATGGATTCGCTTCTCGTGTCGGGTTCTTCCACGTCGGATGTCAGCGTGAACACCTGGAACTCGTCGTCCCATGTGCAGTTTGTGCGGCTGATCCTGCCGTATTGCGTGACGGTGCCGTCCGGGAACGTGACGTCGAAGCGTTCATACGGCTCATAAGTCCATGCGTCGCCCATACGGAGAAGCTCACACACGGTCCGGCTGTCGCTCTGGTATCCCGCCGGGCCGCCGGTGAATCCGCTGACGCTCGCGGTGAAACGAAGCGTGTAGGCCGCGCCGGAATAGATGCGCACCGTGTTTCCTCTGATCCGCATTTCGATGGTGTACATCATCGGATCGGTTCTCAGATCGGTTGACCTTGTCTGACTGAGGCTCTGGCCGTAGCTTCCGAGTTTCGTGCTCCCGTTCCAAAGCTCCACGGCCTGCGTGTCGTAGTTCAGACAGCAGAACAGGCTCCCGCAGAAGATCCCCGCACGCCCAGTGCTTCCGGAAGGGAATGCAAGACGTGCTCTGAGGTGAATGTCCCGGAAACCGTCGTAGTTCCATGCAAACTGTCCGCTCCCGTCAAGCTGGGAGTAGACGCGGCTCTCTGAGTTTTCGTCCTCCCGCCAGATCTTCCATGAGCCGGATACGGTTTTCCAGTAACCTGTTTCAAGCATTCCGTAGTCCCTGAAATCGGCGTACCAGATGAGCGCGGAATCCGGCTTTCTGCGGAGCACCTCGGTTGTGAGCTTGAATCCCTTGTCAGGCTGGCATTCGTTTCCGTCCACGTCGATGAACTTCCTCGGAGAGAGCGTAAAGGACGCGGAGCCCGCGGACGGTGTTTCCGTGAACGATGAGCAGACGCGGAATCCGTAGAACTGTACGCCCTTCACGTCGACTGACACCGTGATGGTATGCGCTCCGGCGGAGAGGGATATTCCGTTTGCGAGACTCGCCCAGAAGGTGCTTCTCCAGTACGGCCACCACAGGCGCGACTCCGTGAAACGCTTCTGCGTTCCGTCAATCGATACGTAAATGCCGTTCTTGTCCCAGAAGGGATAGCAGAGCCGTACCGCGATGTCATATGTCCCGGCGGATGAGATGGTGAAGCGGTAGGTCGCGCTGCCTTCGTCGCCCATGACGGCTATGCCGTTTTCGCTGGATACGATGCCGGAATAGCTGTCCGGCGTTCCGTCATGATCCACATAGACGGTGCCGAAGCCGGTTTTCTGCGTCTTGCCGTAGGCCGTGAGGTAGTGTCTGCGGTTGTATGTCCCGTTCAGCTGCGGGTACTCATAGCTTGCGGCGTCCCGTCCCTCCATGAAGTCATAGACCTGCGGGAAGGCATAAGGGACCTTGTTATAGTCGTCCCAGTAAGCAAGAATCGGGATGAAGGGCTGAGGCGGTTTGTCGTCCGTGAAGTTGTATTTTCCCGTCATCCAGTTTTTCGCCGCGTAGTATGTGTTGGAAACTCCGCGGTAAGTCTTGCCGAGGTTTTCCGGCGTGTCGTAGATCTGCCAGTTCCATCCGTATGCGGGAAGTCCCATGAACACTTTATCCGGCGTCATGACGCGGGATGCGTAGTCGTAGATACCGTCAAGCCAGTCCTTCGGGGACACCGGCCCCGGAGCGGAACCCGCCCACGCCATGCCGTAACTCATGATGGCAGCGGTATCGCAGTAATCGTTCAGATCCGCGTAGACGCACCAGTTTTCGCCGCCGACCGAGCCGTTCACCGAGCTCATGCCGGGGAGACAGATGTTGACTTTCTTTGTGTTATCGTAAGTTTTGACCGCGTTCCAGATGTTCCGGAACATGGCGGTGGACTTTGCGTGCGTGGAATAATCGCCGCCTCTCTCGAGGTCGATGTCGACGCCGTCGCACCACGGGTATTTCTCCATGATCCGAACGAGTTCCGTCAGGAATTTGTCCTGCGCGCCGTCCGTGTTTTCCCTGAGGGCGGTGAACACGCTGGACGTCCCGTCGTTCCGTACGGTCAGAAGCCATGTGATGTGAGAGTATTGATTGACGTAGGTCAGCATGTCGCTGATCGCCACGCCGGATTCCGTGATGGTCCCGGTCTTGTCTACCTTGAAAGAAAAAAGACCGACCTGTGACAGGCGGTCTCCGTAATTATCAAGCGCGGTGTACATTCTCGCGTTTCCCATAAATGTCCAGACCATACACTTGCGGCCTTTGAGTACATCAAGGCTCATATCAGATCACCGTCCTCTGTCTCTGTAAACTCCACGTAGAGCCGTGCAGACTTCTTATCTTCGACCGTCACCGGATGCTTGCTGTCCCCGGCGGCGGAATACTGGAAAAAGCCGTCCTTTGAAGCGGCCGATCCGTTTTTCAGACATTCTCGTGAAGACGCGAGAAGTTTCAGTTCGTCTTCGGCGGCTGCCGCTTCGGTGAAGGTCGCCTTGTGCGCTCCGGCACCTAAGGCAAGGGAGACGCTGCCGGCTTTCATGTTCTGGTTTGGCGTGATCTTCCAGTCGAGTCCTGCGGTGGTCTTACCAAGGTTGAAGATGATGCAGGTCATGCTTCCGCGGACAATGCCGTTGTAGAATCGTTTGCCGGTGACTGCGTATTCATCGCCGGTTTCGTACTTCTTCTGAAGCGTTTCCGTGTTGACTACATATCCGGAGAGGCGGTCGCCCTCCTGCAGCATAAGATCGGTGAACCATACCATTCCTGTGCAGTCGGTCACCTGTGGTTTCAGTGTAACTGAGACGATACGTTTCTTTTCCTTTTTCTCGATGGTTTCCGTGAATCGTGTGAATATCGGCATGATTATTCACCGTCCTCAGTCCATTTGATCTCGCTTACATGCCCGACCCATCCGGTCGCGATCGATCCGCCCTGCAGGAGCATGTCGGTGATATGGATGGTTCCGGTGCAGTCAGTCACGCAGACCCGGACACGTATTTTTTTGACACGTCCGTTCTGCGGAGAGACCGCCTGCGCCACATGCGTAAAACTTGCCATGTCTTTCTCCCTTACATCAGATCGATAAACCGTGTCTCCGTCGTTCCGTCTTCATATTCGAAGGTGACCTCCACGCCGACCTGACCGTTTTCTCCCTTTTTCAGATCGTCCGACGCGATCTGGCAGGAGAAAGTGTAACTGTCCCGGTTTGCCGGAGTCACGGTCTGCGTCAGGCTTTTCGTGGTATTCAACGCTCCGGTGCATTTGAAGGAGGCGTTTCCCGAGACGCCGTTTTCCGCATCCACTTCGAATCCGGAGTTTTCCCAGTAAGACAGGCCGGAGTCGGCTCGTGAGTTCTTCAAATGATTGAACGGCACAAGGTCCTGCATCTCCTGGCTGTCGACGAGGTTCGCCCCGGCAAGCGTGTCGGCGGCGGCGTCCCACTGAGATGAGGAGTCTCCGAGCTCCCGGAGAGTAGTCGACAGTTCGAGTACGGTGTTCCATGGTTCACGCAGGTTGTATTCCCGCCGCACGATCCTCGTCTTGATGGAAAGATCCAGTTCGTCGTCTTTCACGGTCACGATGTCGCCGAGCTTCCATGTTTCGTGTTCGTAACCTGTGAGGACGGAGAGATCCATCGCGTTCAGAACATAGGAGATGCGAGGGGAGGCGTAATCCGCGAGACGCATCTCGGCGTATTCCTTCATCTGGTAAGGGTTCGTGAAATTCGAGCAGTCGAGCGTGGATATGCGGATCTCGTCCGTGTATGTGGTGTCCTCGACGTATTCCTTCCCGTCGTTGATGGACGCAAATGTCATGCCGTCCTTGCCGTAGGCATAAAGGCGTGTGATGAGACTTTGCGTGTCGATGACGCGCTTGATGGACTTCATGTTCTTTTTGTAGCAAAAGAGCGCGCCGGAGTCCGTGCCGCTGAAGGTCAGAAGGCTCACGGTCCTGTTCGCGTTGTCGAAGATGAGGTCGCCTCCGTGAAGGTCTTGCACCTTCCGGAGAATCGCCAGAGCGTTTTTCTCCGTAGATGTCCAGGTGCGCTTCGTGCGGACGTTGACCGTTCCGAGCGTCCAGCCGGTGTCCTTAAGTGCGTAGGTCATCGGGACGTCGGCCGTATCCGCGTTGAATGTCTGTTCCGTTTTCTTCACTGAGAATCCGAGATCATAGAACGCGGCTTCGGCATATACGGAGGTGACAGCGGCTCCTTGCTCGTTTTTCTCGTCCGTTATGGTGCGGATTCGGTAAATATCGTTTCCGACCGTTATCTGTTTCTCGTTTTCAAGATATTTTCGTTTGCCGTCCTTGAAAGGCAGATTGAACTCCAGCGTATCGATGCCGTTGATCTCACCCGTGACGACGACGTTATAGGCGTTTTCGAGTACGGCTTCTTTGTTTCCTTCCTTATCGAGAACGATGAGGTCCTTATCGTCCGCCATGTCTGTCACCTCCATCTGCTGCGGGCTATTATCTTCAGCTTCTTGAATGATGATTCTCCCGGAACGGAAAGACTGATTCCTCTTAACGTCGGGGTCTTCGAGGTGTCCATTGTCGTAAGGGTTATCCTGAAACGGATGTATTGCCCTGATCCGGACTGCACGCTGCCGTCATCACCGAGTGAAGCCCAGTCGCTCCATGCCGAAAGGTCGTCCGATGTCGAAGTTTCTGCTGTGATCCCGGTTCCGTCCGGGGTTTCCGCGTCCACGGTGACAAGGCAGGTGCCTTCAATCCCGTAGGAGACAGCCGCCGTGGTGAGCGTCCCGGACGAAGGATATGCGCCGCTTGCCGCTTTCAGGGTCACGGCGTTCTCCGTTGTGAGCCCGTCCACGCTGGCATCGGAATCCGCAGCGTTTGCAGACAGTGATTCCTTGAGCCACAGGGATATGTCATCCGCGGTGAGGTCGGAATCACAGTCGAGAAACCAGTCGTCGAAGCTGCCCGCGTACCAGTAGGAGTCGGAATGCATGCCCCAGATCAGGTCCGCCGTGCAGGAGGCGTTGAGCGTACCCGTGAAACTGAGGACATCCGATTCCCAGACCGTGCCTGTGCTGCGATCGCCAAGAATGTACTGCGCGGTTTTGGCGTTCGGTTTGATGAGACAGGCGATGAAATACCAGCCGCCGTTTTCCAGAGTGAAAGACGGCGTCACGGATTTATCGAGGATCAGAGTCCCTGAAGAATCGTAGAGCATGATCCTCGGCTTCCCGGATAAAAGCGACAGGTAGAAGATCGGCTGCCCAGGGCCGTAGCGCGTGTTGAACAGCGGGCAGTACGTATTCCCGACGGAGTAGGTGGTCGGCATGAACCACCCTCCGACGGCGATCGTTTCCCCGAGCGCGGAGAAGATCGTACCGTCGTTCGTCACCTTGAGATAGGTTTTTTCTGTCTCCGGGTCGTTGATATTCATTCTGAATGACCGTCCGAGATGCCCGGATGGAAGGCTTGCGGTCGTGCCGCTCCATCCGCTGATTACCGCACTGCGGTTTTTGCCGGAGGAGTCGGCGAGACTGGTGCTGGAGTCAGGCTCTGATTCGTTGAACCGCCACAGACCGTCCGATCCCCAGAAGGCGGGAACCTGTCCTGTGAAATATTCCTGTGATTTCAGCTCTCTGACAACCTGCTCGGTGCTGCTGTCTGCGTCGATCACGAGTGTATTCCCGCCGGGTGTAAGTTCCGGAAAGTTCAGGCTTTTTATGAGCGGCAGACCGTTCCGGAGCGTATTGCCTTCCGTGTCCGTGACTTTTGCTGTCATGAGCGCGGAGTCAATCACGAGGATCTCTTCTTTTCCGAGTTGTCCGCTGATTTCCAGTGATTTACCGTTTGTGGTCAGGACAGCGCTTTTTTCCTTCGTGAGACTGGCTTGAAGGAGATAGACCGGAAGGGAGTCCGCGTTTCCAAGCTCCCGGTTCAACGTGAAAGTGCCGGGTTCGGTGAATTCATAGGTTTCGTCCGTCTCCGCGTAGGCATACGGGTCCGGGCAGAAAAACGTGAGATCGAAAGTGCAGGAGTTGCGAACCGCCTTATCAAATGAGAATCCTCCTTCGAGTCTCGCTTTGTACACGCGTCCCGGTTCCTTGTCGAGGATCAGATCGCTAAGCCCCTCGTCCGGATTCAGCCATGCGATGATTTCATCTTTTCGTGCGAGAAAGTCCGCGTCGGATTTGCCCGGCGGGATGAAGCAGGAAATCTCGATCTTCCTTTCGCCGATCGTTTCACCGAAGTCGAACACGCCCTCGCGTCCCGGAACGGTGATCGTATTATTGGTGAAATCCGGCATTCTGTATTCTTTGGTCATTCGTGTGGCAAGGCCGAAGCTCTGGGAAGTTCTGCCGTTGAATTTGAAGCCCATTCAGATCACCGTTCCTTTCGCCCGGCGGCTGCCCACAAGCAGGCTGTTGAGCTGCTGGGATATTTTCCGTATGTCGTCGTCGTTTCTTACGCTCATCGTCTCGATGTTGATGAGCGGACCGTTGTAGCCTGAGCCGGAGCTGTCATTTACCGCCTCGCGTATCATGCTCTTAAGAGAGTTCACGCCGACGACTGCCTCGTCACCGGCTTCTCCTCCGCCGAGGAGCGTGCCGTTCGACTGTCCGAAGATCGTCGCGTCTTTTAAGATCATGCCGCCCTCCATCGCCTTCTTGTACCAGGAGACGGAGAAGTGCGGGATGCTCGGCGGGTTCAGGCTGAACTTGCCGCTTATCGAGAAATGCGGGAGTTTGATCTTCGGCAGGCTCCACTTGAAGTTGAAAACGCTCTTGAGCTTTCCGACGATTCCGGATACGAAGCTCCAGATCCCGTTGAAAACAGAAGAGAATTTTCCCTTGATGCCGTTGAGGATTCCGAATATCGTGCTTTTGATCGCATTGAACGCGCCGGAGATGCCACTCTTCATGGCGTTCACGACGGACATGACGGCCGACTTGATGCCGTTCCAGATCGAGGTTACGACCGATTTCACTCCGTTAAAGACGGTAGAGGTCACGGTTTTGATCGCGTTCCACGCCGTGGTCACTGCGGTTCTGATTGCGTTTACCACGGTAGTGATGACGGTTTTGATCGCATTCCAGATGGTGGTCACAACAGTCCGGATGGCGGTGAGGACCGTGGTGATTACTGTCTTGTAAATATTGAAATAGGTCGTCACCACAGTCTGGATCGCCGTGAATATGGTCGTGAAGAATGATTTGATACCGTTCCAGATGGTCCGGATCACGGTGCTGATGGCATTCATGACGGTTTCAACGACGGTCTTTATGCCATTCCAGGCACCGGAAAGGAACGTGCTGATTCCGTTCACGGCGGTGGTGAATACACTTGTGATCGCCGTCCAGATCGTCGTAAAGAAGTCTTTGATCGCGGTGAATACCGTGACAGCGACTTCCTTGATGTTGTTCCAGAGACCGATCCAGAAGTTCCGGAAACTCTCGCAGTTGTTCCACAGATAGATGAATGCGGCAACGAGCAGTCCGATGGCGGTAATGATAAGGCCGATCGGATTGGCGGCCATCGCCGCGTTCAGCCCTGTGATAACGGTTTTCACGCCGGTGACCGCAGCCGTGATCTTCGGTATGACGGTGAGGATCGTCCCGACCGAGGTGATCAGCTTGCCGATGACGATGAGAACAGGTCCCACGGCCGCGGCGATAAGAGCGATCTTCACGATGGTTTCCTGCACGGGTCCGGGAATGCCGTTCCAGATGTCCGCGAACTTCTGAAGTGCGGCCGAGATGTCCTGCAGGACAGGCTTGAGAACAGTCGCGAGACTGTTTCCGATGTCAGCGCCGACTTCCTTCAGAGAGTTCAAGGTCATCTGAAACTGGTCGATCGGGTCGAGCGTCTCGTTGAACGTGCTTTCCACGCTTCCGGAGAAATCGCCGAGCGTGCCGGACAGATCGTCAAGGTTGAGTTTCCCGCTCTGCACGGCGTTGTAGAATGCAGCGCCTGCCTTGCTCCCGAACAGGTCGTAGGCGGCCTGCAGCTTTTCGGTGTCCGACTTGTTGGAACTCATCGTGTCGGAGAAACCTTTCAGCGCCTCATCGAGGGACATGCCGTCGTCTGCCGCGTTCTTCATGGCTTTCTTAAGACCAGCCATCGCCGTTGAAGTGTCGAGACCGGACATTTCCACCATGCCCATGAATCCGGCGGCCTGCTGGGCGGTCAGTCCCATCTCCTTAAACTGTGCGGCGTTCTGCGACAGGTCGTTTGCCAGCGTGTCCATGGAGATCCCGGTTGCCTGTCCGGTGGCGTTCAAGGCGTCCAGAAGGTCGCCCGCGTCGTCCGTGGACTGCCCGAAGGCGTTCAGGACGGAGGAGACGTTATCGACGGAGGTGGATACGTCCGTGTCGTTCAGCTGCGCGAACTTGATGAACTTGCCAGACAGATCCTCAAGCGCCTGCCCGGTGAGACCGAATCTTGTGTTGACTTCGCCCACGGCCGCGCCTGCGGTTTCAAAGTCCGTCGGAATCTGTGTCGCGAGATTTTTGACGCTCTGCTGCATTTCTTCAAGCGCCTGCCCGGACGCACCGGTTTTCTGCGTCACGATGTCAAGTCCGGAGTCCACTTCGCCGAAAGCAACAAGAGAAGCCGCCCCGAGAGCGGTGATCGGCGCAGTCACGCTTTTGGAGAGGGATTCGCCGACGCCTGAGATCTTGCCTCCGACTTCCTGCATCTTGGAACCGGTCTGTTTTAGTGTGGCCGCAATACTGGAATCCGTATTCTTTGCCTGTTCCTCGAGGTTCTTCAGTTCCTGCTCGGTTGCGATGATCTCACGCTGCCATGCGTCGTACTGTTCCTGCGTGACGCTGCCGTTTTTAAGACCCGCGTCCATCTGATCCTGCACCGATTTCAGCTGTGTGAGCTTGTCCTTGGTTTCCGTCACCGCCTGAGAGAGCAGTTTCTGCTTCTGGGCGATGAGTTCGGAGTTGGTCGGATCGAGTTTCAGGAGCTTGTTTACGTCCTTGAGCTGGGACTGGGTGTTCCTGATTTCCTTGTTGACGCCGGACAGCGCCTTCGAGAGGCCGGTCGTATCGCCGCCGATCTCGACTGTGATGCCTTTGATTCTGTCAGCCATACGAAGCCTCCTTCCTTAGAATCTGTCCATCATTTCCTGCGTCGCGATTTCCGGGTAGTCCCAGTCGTCGTTCGACATCTCCGCGTACATGTCGTTTACGGTTCCGATCGTGAGAAGATCAAGTTCCGAGATCGAAAGTCCGATCTGTACGCAGCGCAGTAAAAAGAGCGGGGTTGTCATTTCCCGCTCTGTCGCATGGTGTTTTTTTTAGACTGGACCTGCTGTTCCGTATTGAGTCCCCACAGCTCGATGATCTGAGGGAGAATCTCGTAGATCGAGAACGTGGAGAATTCGTCCAGCCATTCCTCAGGAGTGTCCGGAACGTCTTTGTCCGCATGCTTTGCCATGAGCCATGCGATGTTCTCGAAAAGTTCGAGACTGAACGTGTCCAGACTGGAATTTTCCGCGTCGTTTTCGTCGATGCTTTTCTGAAGCTTGCTCAGGTCACGGTAAATGTCCCTGTGGAATTTATTCCTGTAGAGCCTTGGAATGGCGGCTGACGCGCGGAACGTCACAGGCTTTTCG
Source organism: Anaerovoracaceae bacterium (assembly GCA_050953425.1). Classification (GTDB taxonomy): domain Bacteria; phylum Bacillota; class Clostridia; order Peptostreptococcales; family Anaerovoracaceae; genus RUG100. The sequence continues at coordinate 100,774 of JBMNMQ010000005.1, forward strand.
TCGATTTCGATTGTCTTTGTCACTGCCATTGCCGATCACCTCATTCCGTCAGGCTGCTTGTGGACGAAGAACTCGTGGACGAGGACGCCGCGGCAGCCGTCGGTTCATAAACATTGTCGTACCAGGCGTCGTACACAGCGTCGGATGTATTCGTTCCGGTCTTTACCTTCACGAGTCCGGACGGCAGCGGCGAAACCGTGAGGGAGAGAGTCTCCGTCTGCACTTCGGTCGAGTCTTCCTTCGTGGAGCCGGAAACGGAAGGACGGGTCGCCGAGCAGTAGTACATGCAGTGGCGGATTTTTCTCTGGTCGCCGGAAAACTCGAAAAGGAGCGCGAAATGCTCCGGCTCCACGTCCTTGTTCTCCGCGATGACGCCGTTACTGTCCTCCGTTTCATGCATGACGTCCGTGAGAAAACTCTCCGGGATGAGGGCGAGCTCGAAGTCGCCGGAATATCCGTTGTTGTTCGAGACCATGTAATATACGGAATCGTCCGCATAGAACGGATCGTTTTCGCCCTCGGCGTCGAGGGAAAGAGATACCGCGCCGGGCATGGCGACAGGCGTGCCGAATGTGACCGTGCCGTCCTCCGCGAGCGTCGCGATCGCGTAGTGGCAGTTCTTAAGGCCGAACTTGACCTTGTTTTTCTTGTTTGCCATATCTGTTAACCTCCTATGATTTGTGTCTGGTACAGAACCTCGTACATCTTTTCCGACTCGATCCATACTTCCGATTTTTCGTAGGGAAGTTCGTGCGAGTTCAGGATGTTTTCGATCCCGGTTTCCGTACCGGGGTCTTTCTTATCCGTGTACAGTTCGATGTTGAGTTCGTCGATCTTCTGGAAGACTGTATCGTCCGCGAACAGGTTGTCGCTGCCGGGAAAAAGAAAGCAGAGAAAAGGCGGGTCCGGAGACTCGCCCTCTGCAAAATGATCGTAAGCGACAGGAATCCCCGTCTCTTCGAGCATCGATTTGATGTATTCGAGTGTCATGAAGTTTTATCCTTTCAGTTTTTCTTCAATCGCTTTCACAAGCGTTTCATTTCCGCGTTCCTCGGCTTTGGCTATATGAGGTCTCGCCGCGACTCTTCCTCCGCCGCGTTTGGCGTGGCCGTGTTCCAGAAGGTGGGCGATCTGGTAGCGGTTTCTCGAATGCACGACGAGATCGATGGATTCGGAATCCTCGTGAACGTTTTTCACGGACCACGACTTTTTGTACTTTCCGGTGTCGACCGGGGCGGTGTTCTGGATGTCCTTGCGGACGGACTTCGCCGTTTTCTTCACGGCGTCCTTCAGATCGTCCGCCGCGAGGTCCGCATACTTTTCAAGTTTCGTCATGATGGCGGAATCCATGTCGTCGATAGATACGTTCCTGCTCATGCGCCTTTCTCCAGTCTGCAGTTGAATTTGATCGAGTTACGTTTGTATCCCATCGGGTTCACGTAGGTGATGTTGTAGACATGCCCTTCCGCAAGAATCCGGTATTTCGTGGATTCGACTACGGCAAGCTCAGAACACCACCGGCAGGTGAAGTCGAGGGATTCCTCGGGATTTATGACCTCGCCCGATGACTCCGATCCGCTCTGCGTTCCGATGGTGGCGTAGCACTTGAAGTAGTCCGTCCATGCGGCGGTGCGGTTCCCGTACTTGTCTACCGTGATCTCGTTCTTCTGAAAGGTCACGGGGACGCGGAGAGCTGCGATGTTCATCAGAACTCCTCCTTCCTGACGCCGAAAAGAAGTGCGCGGAGCGTGAGGTTCAGCTGACTGTGATCCGCTTCCTCCCGATGTTCGTAGAGATAAGCGACGGTATAGAGAACGGCGATCCGTATGCGGATCAGAACCTTTTCTTCATTCGCTTCCCATTCCTCGTCGGGGAAACGGGCTATGTCCTGTACGATTGCAGTCGCGGATTGAATGAGATTTTTAATCAATTCGTCCTCGTCGGAGGAACTGACTCTTAAGTATGTCTTGGCTTCTTCAAGCGTCACTTCCATCTGATTACCTCCGTTAAAGAATCAGGGCATCCCCGAAAAAAGGAGATGCCCTTGAAATGTTAAGTGAGCGGATCAGGCGGATGCCTTGACGGAAAGACCGCGGACGGCTTCCGGCAGGATGAGCTTGCCGTCGACCCTTTCGGAGGCGAGGAAACCGATCTGTCCGTTAGCCGCGTACAGTTCAGACAGGCGCTTGAAGGAACGTCCCTGACGGTCGGCGATCCAGTAGTAGGAGAAATCTCCGAACAGGATCGGTACGTTTCCCGCGGCAAGTTCCGGAGCGTAGATGCTCGTCTTGTACGGACGGTTGAGGATCGTATCAGGCTGGCCTGCTACCACGCTCGGCTGCCAGATGTAGTTGCCGTTGCCGTCCTTGATCTTGCGCAGCGCCTTTACCGTGGAATCGTTCAGAATCCAGACCGCACGGTTGCGGTACACGCTTCTCAGGGAGTGGAATACGTCCATGATTTCGTCGAAGGTGATGTTCGTATTCGCGATCTCCGTTGTCGCGCCGTCGGTCGCCTTGACCTTGGTGAAGACGCCTTCAGGCTTTTTCTGTCCGTCGCCGACAAGGAACGCCTCCTCCTCGGCTGCCCCGATACGTCTCGCAAACTCGGTGGAGATGTAATTCTCCAGATCGAAGACGGAGTCGTTCATCAGCTCTTCGGAAACCTTGATGGCGGTTCCCAGTTTGTATGCGGAGAGGGTGATCTGGTCGAAGGTGTCATCGGATTCAGGGTACAGACCGTTTTCCTCCATCCAGCTCGCAGTTCCATGAGATGCGACGATCGGGATGGTGTGCGTGCCGCTGTCGGTCTGGATGACGTGAGCGAGGGAACGGAAGAAGTTCTCGTCGGTCAGCGCCTGCACCAGCTGTTTCTCGTATTCGTCCGGAACGAGGTAACCGCCGTTCGCGTCGGTTCCGATCTCGAGAACGTTCTTGACGTCGTACCAGTTGCGCTTGCGGATCGAATCCCAGAACGCTGTTTTGTACGCATTGGAAGCGATGCCCGGCTTGTCCTCCGGCTGCGTTTCTGCTCCCGGTTTCCCGGTGAGGGGAGCCGTGGTCGGCTGGGAGAGCATCTTGTCGATCTGCTCCTGTCGCTGCAGGCGTTCGATGTCGCGGGTGAGGTTGGTGACTTCTTTTTCCATCTTGTCGTAAGTGGCAGCGTCTTCCGCGGATACGTTGCCTCCGTTGTCGGAGTGTGTATCGAGAAACTGTTTTGCGGCGTTCCACGCCTTTGCGCGTTTCTCCATAAGTTCCATGATTTTGGTCATTTTAAGTTCCTCCATTTCATTCAGTGGCTGAGAAGCGAGAGCCGCTTCTCAAGGTCAGCGGCCTTGACGGCCGGTTTCGTATTTTTCTGCACAGGTGCGCGCTTCGGGATGAGCTTTGAAAGAAGCGAGTCAGTGACGGCTTTCCTTGAGAAAAGCATCTCGATTTCGGAACCGTCGTCAGTCTCTTTGTCATCGTCTCCGGAAGGCTCGGTGCCATCCGCAAATAAGATCTCATCCGCGAATCCGAGCTTTTTTGCTTCTTTCGCGTTCATCCACGTTTCGGCGTCCATCAGCTTTGAGATCTTGGCTCTTGAAAGGCCGGACTTGATCTCGTAGGCGTTCATAATGCTTTCCTTGACCTCGGAAAGCATGTCGATCGCCTTCTGCATTTCCTCGCTGTCGCCGATCGCTATGGTCGCGGGATTGTGGACCATAAGCATGGCCACGGGACTCATGCAGACCTTCGTTCCAGCCATCGCGATGACGGATGCGGCGGATGCCGCGAGAGCGTCAATCTTGACGGTCACGTCGTACGGGTAATCCATCAGCATGTTGTAGATCTGGGCAGCCGCAAAGACGTCGCCGCCCGGTGAATTGATCCAGAGCGTGATGTTGCCTTTTCCGGAATTCAGCTCATCCTTGAAGATCTGAGGCGTGATTTCGTCGCCGTACCAGGTCTCATCGGAAATTTCCCCGTCGAGGTAGAGCGTACGGTCTGAACCGAAGCTGTCTGGCGTTTCGTTTCGCACCCATCTCCAGAACTTTCTTGTCATAAGGGCGTACTCCTTTCCCGGAGCCGGTTACCGGACTCCGATTGTTCCTGTGATTCTTCGTCCGGCTGCCCGGACGGTTCTTTTTCTTCATCAGGCTGTTCCTCCGTTTTCTGCGCCGACGCGGCGAAGATCCCGGCGTCGGCAAGTTTGGTCATGTTTCCGTTTATCAGGTAAAGATCGCCGCCGTCTTCCTCCGGAATACGATCGAGATTTTCAAGTTCACGGATGTCGTTCGCACTCATCCAGCCGTTCTGCCTTGCAGTGGCGTAGCCGTTCATGCGGCTTTGGTAATCACCTCTGAGAAGGCCGTCTACGTTGAACTTGAAGAAGTATTCTTTCTTTTCCTCGGGGCGAAGGAGGGCGCGCCGCATGGACTGTTCCCAGCGGGAGACCCACGGGTCGAGCGTGTATTTCACGAATTCCAGCGACTGCTGTTCGATGTTGCTGAACGAACTTTTCTCAAGGTCGCCGATCATGTGCGGCGGGATTCTGAATATCCTTGCGATCTCGTCAATCTGAAATTTGCGCGTCTCAAGGAACTGCGCCTGTTCCGGTGAAATGGAGATCGGCGTGTATTTCATGCCTTCCTCGAGAACTGCCACCTTATTGGAATTGGCAGAGCCGCCGAAAGCGGAATTCCAGCTTTCCCTGACGCGCTCCGGGTCCTTTACCACGCCGGGGTGTTCCAGAATGCCTCCCGGCGTCGCACCGTTTGCGAAAAATTTCGCGCCGTATTCCTCACAGGCGATTGCCATACCGATGCTGTTTTTTGCCATTGCGATCGGCGAGTAGCCGACAAGTCCGTCGAAGCCGAGCCCCGGAATATGGAGCACGTCGTATGGCGTAAGCCGTACAAGACTTCCTTCCATTGTGTGCGCCTCGTCCTGCGAGGTCTGGTATTCGTAGAAAAGCTCGCCGTTTTCATCGCGGTCGACCCTCATCCGGTTCGGCATCAGCGGATAAAGCGCTACGACTTCTCCCTTGCCGTTTCGAATGATCTGCGCGTAGGCGTTGCCCCACAAAAGCAGGTGCGTCATGAGGGTCTCCCGGAAGACGAAACTCGTCATTTCCGGGTTAGGTTCGTCGTGCAGCAGTGTGTAAAGCGGATGGTCGAGCGCCTTTTCTTTGCTGCCGTTTTCCATGTAGCGGTACAAATGGAGAGGCAGTCCCGCAATCGCCTCGGAAAGAATCCGGACGCAGGAATAGACCGCCGTGATCTGCATGGCGGATCGTTCCGTCACGGATTTCCCCGATGTCGTGCCGCCGAAGAAGAAACGGTAGCTGCTTCCGGCGGTGGAGTCTTTCGGCTTGTCACGGCTTTTGAAGATTCCTTTGAAAATGCTCATAAAATTTCCTCCGAACTGATAAAAGCCTCCCTGAGAAGGAGGCCCTGATAGTAAATCGTGTAAGTTTTATTCAAATGAACAGGATGCCGCGGCTGTCATAAACCGACTCGGTGTTGTCGTTCCCGCAGCGGATCGCACGGTCAAGAGCCATGATGGCAGCGATCGCGCCGTCGATCTTCTCCGTGGATTTCTCTTTATCGGCTTTGATGTTCCCTGCCGGGTCCGTTCGGATATAGATGTTGTCCATCATCCAGCGGAGCACCGGATGACCGCCGTGTGCGATGCGCTTTTCGAGGACTAGTTTCATCAGTTCTTTGGTGGGCGGACTCATGTCCTTGAAGCCCTGACCGAACGGAACGACGGTAAATCCCATGCCCTCTAAGTTCTGTACCATCTGGACGGCTCCCCAGCGGTCGAATGCGATCTCACGGATGTTGAAGCGCTCGCCTAATCGTTCTATGAACTTCTCGATATAGCCGTAATGGATGACGTTTCCCTCCGTGGTCTGCAGCACGCCCTGTTTCTCCCAGAGATCGTAGGGAACGTGGTCGCGCCGGACTCTGAGGTCAAGCGTGTCCTCCGGTACCCAGAAATAAGGAAGGATTACATATTTGCCGTCTTCATCTTCCGGAGGGAAGACGAGAACAAAAGCGGTAATGTCTGTCGTGCTGGACAGGTCAAGACCGCCGTAGCAGACTTTTCCCTCGAGGTCGTCCTCGTTTACCGGAAAGGCACAGGCGTCCCACTTGTCCATCGGCATCCAGCGGACGGACTGTTTCACCCACTGGTTGAGGCGGAGCTGACGGAAGGCGTTCTCTTCACCGGGGTTCTGCTTTGCGGACTCGCAGGCAGCTTTGACCTTGTCGATTCCGACCGTGATGCCGAGACTCGGGTTCGCTTTCTTCCAGACTTCCGGGTCGGTCCAGTCCTCGGATTCGTCCGCTCCGAAGATGACCGGGTAGAACGTCGGGTCATGCTTTCTGCCGCTCATGATGTCGAGCGCCTTTTCGTGCTGCTCGTAGCAGATCGAATGTGTGTCGTTTCCGGCGGTGGTGATGAGAAAGAACAGTGGCTGCATCCTCGCGTCGCCGGAGCCTTTCGTCATGACGTCGAACAGTTTCCGGTTCGGCTGCGTGTGCAGCTCGTCGAAGATGACGCCGTGGGTATTGAATCCGTGCTTGTTTGCGACATCCGCTGACAGAACCTGATAGAAGCTGTGCGTCGGCAGGTATTCGAGCCGCTTCTGCGATTCGAGAATTTTTACGCGCTTTGAGAGCGCCGGGCAGAAGCGGACCATGTCGACCGCTACGTCGAACACGATCTTTGCCTGATTCCGGTCGGCCGCGCAGCCATACACTTCGGCGCGTTCCTCGTTATCCCCGCAGGTAAGAAGCAGCGCGATTGCAGCGGCAAGCTCCGATTTTCCCTGTTTCTTAGGGATTTCCACATATGCGGTGTTGAATTGTCTGTATCCGTTTTCCTTGATCACACCGAAGAGGTCGCGGACGATCTGCTCCTGCCAGTCGATGAGCTCGAACGGTTTTCCCGCCCAGGTTCCTTTGGTGTGGCAGAGCTGTTCGATGAAAAGCACCGCGTAGTCCGCGAGCACCTCGTCGTAGTGGGAGGTCGGTTCCATGAACCGCGTCGTCTTGTAGTTTTTCAGTTTCCGCATGGCCAATGAGCGTCCGCCTCCTTTCATGGCAAAAGAAAAGACCGCCGAAGCGATCTGCAAAAAAATCTATTTCAGTACGAGAGCAAGAGCCTTTGTCGGCTCTGCTTTCGGAATGTTCAAATTCAGGTGTTTCTTAGTTGTACTGTTTCAGAAGAGCTGCGTAAGCGAGCTGGCTTGCTTCATCTTCCGGTTCAATGTCCCAGCCGCGGTCGTAGTTTAAGGTGACCTTGCCGTTTACCCGAAGCTCCATCTTCGAAATGCGTCCTCCGTCGATTCCGTATTCTTCGGAAGGCTCCTCGTAATGCTTTACCCAGTATTTAACGCTTGTTCCTTCGATCAGAAGTGTTCCTTTTTCCCACATGGTCTTGTCCTCCGTTCGTTTTGTTTTCCCTTTCGGTATGTACATATATCACTCTAAGCGCCTGTAATAGCAAGTCATTTCAAGGAATATATGTGACAATCTTCCGGGAAGTTCCCGCGGAGTGGATTGTGTAATTTAGTCAAGCGGTCATGCTTCCTTGATGGTCATCTTGAAGGCTGGGATCAGCGCGTGTTCCTTGCTTCCAAAGTGGGTATAGCGCTCTTTGATCTTGACAATCCCGTCCAATGTGCAGCCGAGCTCCTCAAAGCGGGCGATGGTTTCGATAAGGCTTGAAAAGGTGGAACTGATCGTGAATTCCTTGATGCCTAGCTTCCTGCAGTCGTCAAGGATCGTTTCGATGTCGTCGTCCCAGATGACCTCGCCGAAGTTCGGCAGGTCGTTTCCTGCTTCCTTGCTGTAAAGATATGCCTGTCCGAGCGTCCAGTGGCATCCGATGTCTTCCCATTTCATTCCAGGCTTAGCGTTTTCGATGGCTTCAACTGTGTACTTCATGTCTGTTTCCTCCTGATTTTCTGTGGTTTTCCCTTTCGGTGTGTCTATATATCACTCTGTCCGGCACAGATAGCAAGTCAATTTTTCAAGATAAATTGATAACTTTCTGTGTCCGGAAAATCAGGATTCCCCGGTCATGATGAAGCGGACATATTCGTCACGGTGCTCCTCAATGAAGAGGACCAGCTCGTAATATCCGCGGTCAAACGCGAGCCGCTGCACACAGGGCAGGTCAAACATGTTCGTAAGCCCGGTGTCGCGGATTGCGAGGATCTGTTCCTTGATGGTTTCCGTCATGTCACTCACCGACCTTTCGCACAATGTCTTCGCCGTAGATTACGTTCAGGCCGCTGCCGTTGTCCCAGTGGACGAGCAGACTGCCGGTATCGTCGACGCCGTAGACGGTTCCTTTTGTTCCGATGGGCGGGGCCTGCACATCATCCATCAGCACGAGCTCGACTCGGGTGCCGTTCGGGTAGGTCCTGCGGAGCAGTTCAAGCTGCTCAGGTCTGATCATCCTCATGCCTGCACCTCCTCATCCGATTCCTTTTCCGGCGCGCCGTTCTTCCAGCTGGAGTTTCCGGAGAGGTTCCGCAGAAGGATCTTGCGGCTTCCCTTGTACTCGGAGCCGATGAATCCGAGGCGGAGCAGGAAGCAGCGGAAGGCGTATTTTTCGTTTGTGACCGGCGTTTCTTTGCTGCTGGTGCGTTTGAGCTCCTTCGAGAGCTTGCAGAGCAGGGAAATGAACTCGGTGTAGGCTTTCGCTTCGTCCGGTTCCGGCAGTTCCTTGAACCAAGGGAAGGCGATGCGGTCGTCTTTGATCTCGAATCGAAGGTCGTCCACGCCGAGCGCCTTTTTAATGAGGCTGCCTTTTGCTTCGAGGATGTTCGTCAGGTTCCCGACCGCTACCTTGTCTGACGGAATCTCAACCGTAAGACCGGTTTCTTCGGACGCTGTCGTGCTTTCTTCCGTGTCAGCTGGTTCCTTCTCGATTTCGGGTTCCGCCGTTTCATCGGGTTCCTGTGTGAAGCCTGCCTCTGTGAGTGCTTCGGTGATCCGGCTGATGATTTCCGGTGCAGTGCGATCATCCCATTCGAGGGTGCCGTTCTTGGTGACGGTCAGGTTTCCGATCTCAAAATTGCAGGTCGGCATGAATTTGTAGTCCGCCTTGACTCCGGTAGTATCGGAAATGACCTTGACCAGTTCTTTGCGTCTTGCTCCTGTTACGTTGTAATTGATTCGCATTGTGTTTACCTCCGTTTTCGTTGTGGTTGTTTGCTTTTTGGCATGTCTATACATCACTCTTTCCGGGTGTAATAGCAAGCGAATCCGGAGTATTTCTCACGTAAAAATTTTTCCGATTGTTCTTGGCTGAAACTGTGCTTAGTACACAAAGAAATCAGCCTGCGTCCGGAAGCTCAACTTCCTTCACAAGGTCAGAATACTGGAGCTTTTTGCCGTTCCGGACGACATATACATTTTCCGAATCGCCTGTGTCCTCCACATAGCGGCGGAGGATAACCGAGGCATATTTCGGATCAAGCTCCATCGTCATGCAGGTGCGGTTCAGCTGCTCACACGCCATGAGGGTTGAGCCGGAACCGCCGAAGGTGTCGAGAACGATGGCGTTCTCCTGTGTGGAATTTGAAATCGGATAGCCGAGCAGGTCGAGCGGCTTGCTGGTCGGATGATCCTTGTTGCGCTTTGGCTTGTCGAAATTCCAGATCGTTGTTTCGGAGCGCCCGGCGTACCACGGGTGTTTGCCGTTCTGTAGAAATCCGTACAGGATCGGTTCATGCTGCCATTGATAGTCGGAGCGACCGAGCACGAGGGAGTTCTTCACCCAGATACACACGCCTGCAAGATGAAATCCTGCGTCGACGAACGCACGCCGGAATGTGAGACCTTCCGTGTCGGCATGAAAGCAATAGGCAGCACCGCCTTTCTCGAGGTGATCCGCCATGTTTTTGAATGCGGAGAGCAGAAAGTTATAGAATTCCTCGCCCTTGAGGCTGTCGTTCTGAATGGTCAGCCCATCGGATGCCTTGAAGGAGACACCGTAAGGCGGGTCGGTCAGGACGAGGTTCGCGCGTTTGCCGTCCATTAGTGTAGTTACATCTTCGGGCTTAGTTGCATCGCCGCACATCAGACGGTGCCTGCCGACCGTCCAGACGTCGCCGGGTTCCACGAACGAGGCTTTCTCCAAGGCGGCGGTCAGGTCGAAGTCGTCGTCCTCGATGGTATTGTCATCGCTTCCGTTTAAGAGTTTCTCGAGCTCCTTGTCGTCAAAGCCGAGAAGCGACAGGTCGAAGGACTGATCCTGCAGATCGGATAATTCGACGGACAGCATCTCCTCGTCCCATCCGGCGTTTAATGCGAGCTGGTTGTCAGCGAGGATGTATGCGCGTTTCTGTGCTTCGGTGAGGTCTTCGGCAAACACGCAGGGCACAGTTTCGTAGCCTTCCTCGCGTGCAGCCATGATCCTTCCGTGTCCGACGAGGATGTTGTAATCCTGATCGATGACCGCCGGAGATACGAATCCGAACTCGCGGAGGGACGCACGGAGCTGCGCGATCTGCTCTTTTGAGTGTGTTCTTGCATTTCTTGCGTAAGGCACCAGCTTGTCGATCGGTACCTGTTCCAGTCTTTTTGTGTTCATATCTTATAGTCCCTTCCTTGCACGGAGCAGGCGTTCCATCACGTCGTCCTGCACGTCTGCGCCGTTGTAATCCGTCAGGCAGTTTTCCTTCACGACCTGATAGATCTGATACCAGAGTTGGTTCGTCTGTTTCATGTAGTTTTGCGACATCGTGACGAACGGAGACGCGATTGGCTTTCCACTGGTCGGATGCTTTGAGAGCATCGAGTAGCGGGAGATCGCATGCTCGCACTGAATCCACCTCGCGACGCTCATTGCGTACTGGTCGATGAGCTGTCTGGAGACGAGCTTCTCGCAGCCAAGGCTCGCGAGCCATTCCCAGGTCTCTTTGAACACGTCAGCCGCGCATAGGTCGATGCCGCTTTGCTGTTTTTCGAGCATGTAGTCACGCGGGTCCGGCGCTTCGCGGCCTTCCATGTCCGGAGGTTCGGGAAGATCCATGATCCGGAGCTTCCTGCCGCCGGGATTTCCCGCGTCGATTTTTTCCTTGATTGCTTTGCTCGGGCGTCCCTGCCCGAAACGTTGACCGCCTCTGGCAGTTCCGTCTTTCGCCATATAAGTTCACTCCTTCAAAGCCCGCTTGGGGCTATTCCTCGTTTGTTTTCGCTTTTTTCGCACAGAAGACCCCGCGCCGTTTTCCGTAGGCGAAGGCAACAGAGATTTTGACCGCCCCTACCTGGCAGAAAAATTTATCTGTCGCCGCGTTCCTTGTGGATCTTCTCGTGGCAGGAGCGACAAAGACTCATGAGGTTCGACTCGTCGTTCGTTCCGCCTTCGGAGAGAGGAACGATGTGGTGGACTTCCTCTACCGCTACATATCGTCCGTGCTTCAGGCACTCCTCGCAGAGGGGATGCTTGTGAACGTAACGCGTGCGGATGCGCTGCCACGCTCTGCCGTATCGTTTGCCGGTAGAGTAGCCGCGCGTGAATTTCTCGTAGTGCTTTTCCATCAAAGCCTTGTGCTCGTCGCAGTACTGTTCGCCGTCCTCACAGAGGTTCGGACAGCCGGGGTAGCGGCAGGGGCGTTTCGGTTTTCTTGGCATGGCTTGCCGCCTCCTTCCTGGCATAAGAAAAGCCCCGAAAGGATTAACCTTCCGAGGCTCAATGCGGCTGTGCCGCTTTTCATTCTGTTTTTCTATTGTAGTTATATCACAGGCGGGTACTGCCATTCACTGCCAAACACTGCCAAAGGCTGTCAACTTTTATCCGGTACGGGGAAATGCTGCAGAGCGCTGCCATGGATGCGGAAGACCGTCCGTTCCGACACATTCATCAGGCTTTCGATTTCTTCCCATGTGCAATTGTCAACATACCGGTAGCGCAGCACCAGCTGTTCCTCCGGGTTGGTAATCGTATCAATGCGGCGGTTGATCTCATCTCGCAGGGATATGAGCTGTGCCACCTTTTTCTCAACGTCAGCCTGAATCTCCGCGACCTTTTCCAGACAGTGAACGAAGTTCGCGTCAGTGGGACAGTTCGGGCTGTGCGGCATGCCGTCGAACCTCGAACCGGAAATGCTGGTGGACATTTCTCTCCAGTAGTCAATCTCACGGAGGCGGGCATTGATCAGCGCGTCTAAGTGCTTGGCTTGCATCAAATATTGTTTTGGCGTCATGATTCCACCTCCTCTTGAAGTTTTCGGATTAACAACTCGCCATCGACCGACGTCAGGCACGAATACCATTTAGAGCGGAAGAAGCGCTCCAGTTCATCCCTGTCTGCCTTTGCCGATTTGCTTTTCGGATTCAACCGTAGTGTTTTCAGAGCTTTTCTGTAGTCTTTGACTGCCTGCAGCACAATGGCGTTTGCGAGATTTTCATATGGATCAGTCATCGCATCACCGCCTTCACCGCGTCGATCAGAGCTGACTGCGTTTTGTCTTTACGTCGCAGGGCGTTCAGAATCTGCCCGTCGATGGTGTCCGCAGTGACGATGTGCTGGATAACGACAGTCCGGCTTTTCTGTCCTTGTCTCCAGAGTCTCGCGTTCGTCTGTTGGTAAAGTTCAAGACTCCATGTGAGCCCGAACCAGACAATCGTGCTTCCGCCGTCTTGCAGATTTAAGCCGTGTCCTGCGGAAGCAGGGTGAATCAGTCCGACCGGGATCTGTCCTGCATTCCAGTCCGTGATATCCTTGGATGATTTGATTTCTCTTACGTCAAATCGTTTCCGGATTCTCTCAAGATCATGTCGGAACCAGTAGGCGACAAGGAGCGGTTTGCCATTTGCGGCTTCGATGATATCTTCCAAGGCATCGAGCTTTCGGTCGTGGAATTCTATGATCTTACCGTCGTCCGAATAGACTGCGCCGTTTGAAAGCTGCGCGAGCTTGCCGGTAAGCGCTGCGGCATTCGCAGCAGTGATCTCATCACCGTGAAGCTGAAGAACAAGATCACTTTTCAGCTCCTCATATCGCTTGCGTTCCTCTTCGGAAAGATGAACGTCATATTCCGTGGATATGAGCTTTGGCATTTTCAGATGGTCGGTGGACTTCATCGAAATCGTGATGTCGGATATCTGTTGGTAGATTGCATCCTCGGCACCGGGCAGCGGTTTGTAGGAGTAGATGATCTCGCCGTTTCTCTTGTCTGGGACAAAGTAGTTCAGCCGGTACTGGCTGATGAATCGCCCGAGACGTTTTCCCTGATCGAGAAGTTTGAACTCCGCCCATAGATCCATGAGACCATTGGAAGAAGGGGTGCCGGTAAGGCCGACGATCCTTTTTATGAAAGGACGAACCTTCATCAATGCTTTGAATCGCTTGGATTTGTGATTCTTGAAGGATGAAAGCTCATCGACAATTACCATGTCGTAATCGAACGGGATGCCGGAGCTGTCAATCAGCCATCCGAGATTCTCCCGATTGACGATCGTGACATCTGCGCCTTGAAGGAGAGCGGCTTTTCGTTCTCTGGCGGTTCCGACCGCGATTGCGTAGGTGAGGCCGGACAGGTGCTTCCATTTTTTGATCTCTGCTGGCCAGGTGTCCCTCGCCACACGAAGAGGTGCGACCACCAGAACACGATGAACCAGAAAGCTGTCGAACAGAAGATTGAAGACAGCCGTCAGGCTGATCACTGTCTTTCCAAGACCCATGTCCAAGAGGATGGCAGCGACCGGATGCGTCTCGATGTAGTTGATGGCATATTTCTGGTAATCATGGGGTTTGAAGTTCATCCAGCATCCCTCCGATCTCGTCTACGTCATCAATCACATAGACCCGGTATCCCAGCTTCTGAAGGAGCCGGTGGCGTGCCACCTGAAGCGGTCTCGGCTTTTGCCCGGATGCCTTCAGTTCCGCGAACGCCATATGCCCGTCAGGTAATAAAATGAGACGGTCGGGCATACCTGCAAAACCCGGAGAGACGAACTTCGGCGCGATCCCGCCCGCGTTTTTTATCATCACGACTAATTTGCGTTCTATTTCCTTTTCGTTCATGCATTTCTCCTTGAAAAACCTGAGGTGTGCAGGTCTCGATAGTCATTTCCTAAAACCCCTATATAAATTTTTATTTTTTCTCTATAGGGACTTTTGTATATAGACCTTCTCGACCTGCACACTTTTACTTTCAGTCCAGAAAATCCTGACCGGTTTTGAGCTTCAGGCCGTAAACGAGAATTCCGGATCTGGTCTTTTTACGCTTGAATCCTGCCTTCTCCAGATTCCCGTAGAAATCCGTCGTGCTTCTGGCGTACTCACCGGTCTGAAAGCAGACTGCGTGGTATTGCTGATAAAGATCCCCGGATTTTTCCGTATATGACGGATCTACGTCGCAATGCTCGTCAATGAACTGCCCGAGCCAGTCATTGTCCTCACGGTATTTGTCAACGGCGTCTCTGACCGCCTTCGGTTCCGGTATCTTGAATCCCTTTGCGATAGCAATCTCAGCGCCTTCGATAATCCAGGAAAGGATCGCCGGCCCTGCATGCTCGAAAAGATAGTCGGAGTAATTTTTGATGTCAGATTTCCCGGTGATCTTTGCATTGAACGGAATCACAATGAGCCTGCGCCAGGTACCGTCATCATTGGCGGACACCTTTGGCAGGTAATTCGTATAGAGAACGAGTGTATGAGAGGGATCAAAGTGGAACGGGTCCTTATATTTCTTTTCCGCCTCGATCGGGTCGACGCTGCAGAGCTGCTTTACCATGCCGGTATTGAGCCTTTGACCTTCTTCAAGCTCCGACGCGATGATGAGGCGCTTACCTTTGAGCTCCGCCATTTCCGGTTTGACGTTCCTCTTGCAGTTCATGGTGAGTGCTTCAGCGGATATCTTTCCGGAGTAGTTTCCGAGAACCCTCGCTATCGTGTTCCAGAAGGTGGATTTTCCGTTCGCGCCGCCGCCGTAAGCGATGATCATCTGTTCCGCATAGACGCGTCCGACTGCCGCCATGCCGACGATCTGCTGCACATAGTCGATGAGCTCCATGTCGCTGCAGAAAAACAGGTCAAGATTCTCAAGCCAGAGATCCTTTCCCTTATCACCGGGAGAGCAGGCTGTAATCTTCGTTATGAGATCGTCGGGGTCATGCGGATGGCTGCCTGAGAGACCTTTCGTCAGGTCGTAGGTAGCGTCCGGCGTGTTGAGAAGCTCCGGATCGTAGTCGAGTTCCGAAACATCAAGCGCCAGCATCGGCTTTGCGGCATTCTGAGCGTTGACGATGTTCTTGTAGTTGCGGTATTTCATGACGAACTTCTTATATGCGTCCGCGCCAAGCAGGGCATAGAGAAGTCCCATCTTGTTTTCCGGGACGGCATTGACAAGGGCTTTGCTTCTTGATTTGACATCTGATTCTGAGACGCCGATGGCAGTCAGGTTTTCTTCCGCGATCCGGATCGCCTCCGTTGCGTCGAGCAGCTGATCGTCCATGAAGTTTTCAACGACTCCCAGAGATTTCTGCTTGTCCTCATACCAGCGGTCTCCGCCGAAGGCGATGAAGTCCGTGGCGCTGGTGAAGCGAAGCTGGTTCTTACATTCCTTGGCGATCACCTTGGCCTCGCCGATGTCGGAGTAGTCTTCCGGCTTTAAGAAGCTGGTGCCAAACGTATCCTCATACTCATCCGGAGGAACATATCCGTCGCTGCCTTCCACTTTGTTCTTGAAGAACTTCAAAGCGCTGTGCCAGATGGTACGCAGCTCCCTTGCGGGAAGCGGAGGTTCACATTTGGCGGCGCGTTCCAGATACGCCTCATAGGCTTTGTCCGTGTTCCCGAAGCGTTTCAGTACGCGGCCTGCGAAATGAGACATCGTGTTGTTGCGGCTTCCCTCGGGAATGGAGCCTCCGGTGTAGGTCGGTTCCTCCGGTGCTTTCTCATCCGGCGCATTCGGCAGAATCTCATCAATCGTAAGAGTGCCTTCATGCCAGAACACGTCTTCCGGTTTTACTTTCGTGCCGTACAGAAAACGAGCCGCGTCGAGCGCCTTGGAGTCAAAGAACGGAAATTGCCGGATACCGGACTTCTTAAGCGCTGTAAAGGCAGCGGCATCTGAGCAGGTGTTGATCGGCGCGACCAGATGAAAACGGGGACGCGCTGAGTAGCTGTCTTTTTGAAGCATGTTGTGGCGGCTGGGAGAAGCAGCGAACGAGACATCTGCGAGAGCACCCTTGGCCAGCGTTTCCGGTGTCGCCCAGTCGTCCGGGTTTTCTGAAAAATCGTTGTCACAGTCCCAGACGATAGCGTCGGCGGAGATGAAGTTGTCGTTCGAGCGATAGCTGTTCTGATATGCCGCGGTCACATGATCGTGGGCGACGGCAGCCGCAAAATCTTCCGGACCATTGATAATCGCTTCATGCGGATAGAGGCAGTTGGCCTCATTTCCCGTGCAGTCGGCGGTGTATAACGTAAATTTCATGTTTAATTGCAGACCTCCTTCGATTCGTCCTCGAGCACCTTCGTGATGAATTTGAGTGCCCGGATCATGGTTTCCAGCTCGCAGTCACCGCCGAGCGTGACTTCAAATCCTGCCACGTCTCCATAGCGGTCGCGTAAAACATGAACGTCCATGTCTGTGCATGCCGCGTCGGAAATCCTGAAATAGGTTCTGCCGCCATGCCCGGTGTCGCCGCCCATGTAACCGGTGGTTCCGGCTTCCACATCGAGGATGTTGGCGCTTACGACTTCACGTTCATAGGTTGTGATTTCCGTCCCGTCATCCAGCACCTTGCTGCGTTCGTTAATTTCGTACATGCTTAAACCTCCTGACAATCTTCTGTAAAATGGCGCAGACGGTAGCCTTTCCATCTGGCGCGTCTGATTTCTGCTTCCATCCCGGCGGAGATTCTGTCTCCGAACACCCAGACCTCGGCGCATTTGCTCATCAAGGCATTTCCAAAGAACAGTCCGAGTGCGCGTTCCGACTCGTCGTTGTCATTGAGAAACTGTGGAAAAAGCAAATGCGGTGCGAGCGGAATGTATCCCTGATCTACGGCAAAACGGCTGTAGTGTCTGGCCGCGTTTACGTTTTTCTCTATATCCCCGGAATACGGAGAGCAGATGTAGACGATCGGGCGAAAAGCCCTGAGCGACCTTTGTTCTTCAGCCTTGATGTTTTTAAGAGCCTCGTAGCATGTCGGATCAGGATAGCCTTCACTGTTTTTGAACTCCATGCGGTCAACCTCCTTTCCGAGGCGCTATTCCGCCTCTACTTCCCACTGGAGAAAGAGCGCCGTTTTGAGCGGGAAAAAATCACCTCCGCTTTTTCACGGAGGTGAGCAGAAAAAGGTTATTGCTCGATAAGCGGCAGGTTTCCGTCAGCTTTCATCTGTTCATAGATGAAGAGCCTTCCTGCCTGCGTCCAGTAGGTGTGAACGGCAGTATGGATTTCACCGTCGTTTCCTGTGAAGGTTGTGGTTTTTGTGGAGGTATAACCTTTGTCGGCATACTGCTGATAGAGGAGCCAGATGCCGCTTGGCTGTCTGAACTGGATGCCTTTCTCATGCAGCCACTTGTTCATTCGTTTCGCGCTCCAGCCGTAATCCTTGGCAATGACAGAGATGGCGACGAGATCCTTGCAGTTTAAAACCACGTCGTAATAGCTGGCTTTCGGCTTCATCTCAGCAATCTGCTGTGTCTGGACGGCGACCGTGTTTTCAAGCTGCTGTCTCTTTTCCCGTTCCGCCTTGAGTTCCTGCAAAGCCGCGATGGCGATATCCGGGTTCTCCAGAATGTCGTCGATAGCATAAAGCCCATGTCTGCGGATAGACGGCAGGACCTCTGAGGTTACCCAATGCTTGAAACGCTTTGCTGTGGGCAGCTTGCTTCCGAGAATGAGGGAGTACAGACCGGACTCGTTGATAACCGTCATTTCCTGCACTCCTCCAAGGGTGTCACATTTCGTTACTCCCTTGTCCTCGTCATCCACATGGTCAATAACCGCTTTTCTCGGATTGCTGTAGCCGAGGATCATGGCGATGTCCTTGCCGACGAACCAAGGTTCTCCATCTACAGAGATTGTCCTAATGCTTCCAAATTCCGCGATTACTAAAGGCTGTTCGATTTCTTTTGTCATAAGATTTTCCTTTCCGGGCGAGCGGAAAGTTTTCTGAATGCTCACCCTTTCACTTTCCACTGGAGAAGGGCAGCCGTTTTGAGCGGAAAAAAATCACCTCCGCTTTTCAGGCGGAGGTGAGCACCGATATTGACGAAGCTATTTCAATCTTTTTTATAGAAAGGTGTGGTATAACCGTCAGCGCGAAGGATAAGGCCCAGGCGTCCACGGCGGTGTGCGGCCCATCTGCTCACAGATCGCATCAAGAGAGACCGACGGGTCTGCTTCGATAATCAGCTCATCATGAACGTGCATGACGATCCGGCAGTTTCGAAGCGTCTTCATAGCGTAGCACAGAATGTCGCGGGAAGTGGCCTGTACGATGTTTTCCACGAATTTCGGACCATAGGAGTCGAGACGCTCCCATTTCTTAGAAGGGCCGATGCCCTCATAGGTGATACATTCGCTGCCGAACCTGTTTGTTCCGATCTTCGGTTTTACGTAAGCGAGCCTCCTGCCGGAAGGCAACCGGATGAAAAGCATCCCGGAGCGGTATTCGATCTTCAAACCGTAAATGATGGAAGGAATATGATAGCGTACGGCGTCCATAACCGCCCGGTCAATGTCCCACCAGAACTGAACAATATGTGGATTGGTCTGCCGCCATGCGTCGACCAGCGGAGAAAGCTCGTCCTCGGAAAGACCCATCTCAAGAGCACCCATCGCCTTGAGCGCCCCGACGGAGCCGCCGTAGCCGAGCGCGAGCTCCGCGATCTTGCCTTTCTGACGCAGGTGGCCGTTCACGCCGTGCTTCACGACCGGCACATGAAACATCTGGCTTGCTGACGCGCAATAAATGTCACCGCCGTCCTCGAACACCTTCTGCCGCCACTTCTCACCGGCATACCAGGCGATGACCCTCGCTTCGATCGCGGAGAAATCAGCGACATAAAAGAGCATGCCGTCCTTCGGGATGAAGGCCGTGCGGATGAGCTGAGAGAGCGTGTCCGGGACATCCTCATAGAGCAGCTTGACGGCCTCGAAGTTTCCGGATTTTACCAGAGCACGCGCGGAGGCCAGGTCTTCCAGATGATTCTGCGGGAGGTTCTGCAATTGGATGAGCCTGCCTGCCCAGCGGCCTGTTCGGTTTGCGCCGTAGAATGCGAACATGCCTCTGGCCCGGCCGTCATCGCACACGGCCCGCTGCATGGTCTGATATTTCTTCACGGATGACTTTGATAGCTGCTGGCGGAGCTCAAGGGCTTCCTTAAGTCTTGGCGGAACGGATTCGATGAGCTTGGCGACTTCCTTTTTCCCGAGGCTTTCCACTTCGACTCCCTGCAAAGCCAGCCACTGTTTCATCTGCTGCACGCTGTTCGGATTATCAAGCGATGTCAGTTCCTTCATGGCAGCGGTGAGTTCCGCACGGGAACGGGTATCCAATTCGATCGCTTTTTCCACGAGATCCATATCCAGACGTACGCCGCGGTCGTTGATCTCCTGATCGATGTGGTATTCGTCCCATACGAAGTCCGGCACCGGGAACTTGGACAGGCGTTCCTTGATTCCCATTTCCGTTTCTACGTCCCGGATGTTATATCGCTTGAAGGCTTCCCATCTATTCAGAGCATCGCGGGGAAGGTTTCTGGTCCGGCCACCGTTCGATTTCGTTGGAGCACAGGGAACGCAGAAATATTTAATGAGGTCTTTTCCTTCGGTGAGCTTCTGTTTCTCCAGTCCGAGGACAGCACCGACGCCTTCAAGAGAACGCGGCAGTCCCATCGTGGAAGCCCAGACCATCGAGCATCGCCAGCTTTTTGGACTTAAGAAACGGGCACGTTTCATGGACAAAGGATGATCATCGAAAAACGGATCGAGACTGATTTCCATGTCACGAAGATACCTGGAGAGGCATACTCGTTCGAAGTTCGCGTTGTATGCCCATTTGACGACCTCGTCACTGACAAGCGCGTCGATGAGTTCCGGCGGAAGCCTTTCTCCCTGTGCGAGGTCGATCGTCTTGACTTCGCCGCCGTCAACGGCATATCCGAAAAGCAGAATCTCAAAGGTGGGTGATTCGGCGTACTTGTATACACCGCATTTACCAAGGCTGACGTCGCTATATGTTTCAATGTCGATGCTGAGTGTTTTCAATTTCTACCTCCAATCAAACAAGCGGTGGAGACCTCTCCCCACCGCCTGCCGTCTGTTTTACTTTGAGTTCAGCTCTTTCATCCGCGCTTCGTGGTATTCCTTGTCACGCTGTGCCTTTTCAAGCTCGAGCTTTTTCCTATCGGCTTCCCACTTCGCGTTTTCCTTGTCGCGCCTGCGGTCATCGACCGTATCAACAATCGAACGAACGATCCAGAAAATGGCGAGGATAATATACAGGGCCAGGGTCAAAGCGCAGAGAACATATGTCCAAGTCATGGTAGCCTCCTTCAGTTCAGGAAATCTTCATCGTCATCGGTTGCAAAATCGGACTCGGCACTTGCCTTGCCTCCGAGCGGCTCACCGTCGCGGATCTTCTGCAGGTTGTTAAGCCCGCAGGCGATGCCCTTGTTGCCGGAGCTGTTGAAGGCGTAGAAGGTGATGGAAGCACGCCCGTAAACGCCGCTGTACACCTCCGAGCGGGTGAGAATCGGATTCAGATCAGCATCCACGATGCCCGGCGCTGTTGTGGCGTTCGCATTGACGAAGTAAGCGTTTTTGTACGCCTCATCGTCCGGACGCTCTGCGTCGCCGTCACGGAGAGGGGTCTTGATCGCCGACAGGGCCGGCACGGTCTTTCCGTTTCCGCGGAGCTTTGCCTCGCCTTCCTTGTAGGCCGCCTCGATGGCCGCCTTGATCTTGGTAAGCGTTGCGGTATCGGACTTCGGAATGATGAGGCTGACGCTGTATTTAGGAGTCCCGCCGTTGATCGACTTCGGCTCCCAAACGTTTGCGTAGCTCCAGCGGGTGTTCGGTCCAGTGATGACCTTCATCGGGTTAGCGATTCTTTTACTCATGATCTTTTTCCTCCATAAAATCGTTTTTTGCTGTGTTCATGGCCGGGCGCTTGTCGCTGTCCGGCACGAGAGTAGGTTTGCCCTGTGGTTTCTCAATGTAGGCTGTAAGAAGCTCCTCAAAGCGGTTCTTTCCGAGCATTTTCTGCATAGCGGTGATACCAAGCAGCTTCTTCTCATACGGGTCGTACCCGGCATCAGCGACTGCCTTGGCGACGGATGTCTCGTCGGTGTACTTGCGGACGGATCGTCCCTCGACCAGCTTGAAGCCGTGCCATTCCTTTCCGGAAAGCGCCTTCTGGAGCGCGTATTCCTTGATGTCGGATGCCCATGAGACCAGTCCGTCCACCTTGGAAAGAATGACCTCGATCTCAGCGTCGGACAGTTCCGGTGGCAGCTTGAAATCATGCTGCGCGAGCTTCAGGTTCTCCTCGGCCCGGGCACGGCAGATATTCTTCGATTTGCAGAACCGGCACCAGTCGCCGCAGGAGAAATTTCCCTTGCCGTCCCATGCGAGATCCGCTGCGGGCTTCAGAACTTCTTCGGCCCAGGTGAGCAGATCGATTTTCGGAAGCTGCCACTCACTGATGTTCTGGCGTCTCGGCTGGTAGATATGCAGGGCGATGTCGTCGATATCGTAGATGCCATCGAAGAGAGACAAGGCTCCGAGCGCGTAACATTTGAGCTGCGGATTGTCCTCTGCTGAGACCTCGATTCCGGTCCCGTACTTGAGGTCTATGATGTGGAGCGTTCCGTCTGCGATGACAAGTGCATCTGCGGTGCCGAAGCCCTGTTTCACCCAATGGGAGAAATCTACGCGCTGTTCAACCATGACAGTCGGGTCTGCACAGGTTTCCTTTGCGGCCTGCACCTGTTCGAGTACGTAGCTGACGTATCCGTCGGTCGCCTCATCCATTTCCTCGTTATAGAAATCGAGGTTCTCTGTCGGATCGTCCGCAGGATAACCGAGCGCCTTGCGGAGTTTGTATTCGGCAAGAGCGTGTGCGCAGGTTCCTTCCAAGGCGTAGATGCTTCCGTTGTCTTCAAATCTCTCACTGAGCCTGACGGACGGCGGGCAGTGAAGCCATCTGTCGGCAGACGAGGCAGAGAGAACGGCGTGTGAATTAGCTGCCATTTCCGAGCACCTCCGCGTCCTTCATCAGGGCTTCATAATCTGCCGGATTGACCTTTGAGAGCTTGTCTGCACCGTACTTCTTAAGCAGATCGCGTACCTCGGCGGTATATCCGGCACGGGACTTGTCCGCCAGTACAGCACGGACATCTTCGAGCTTCAGTTCTTTCTTCGCCGCTTTCTGTACCGACGCTGATTTGACTGAAGGATCATTCTCGGTTCCAGAGAACTGCTGATAAAGCCAGTCGGCAGCGTTGTTAATAGCAGCGGCCGCATCTCTGAGTTCTTGGATGGTCTGATCCATTTCGGCCATTTTTGACATAGGTTTTTCCTCCTTCCTCGGGTTGTCTGTCGGCGGCAAGAATCGTCAGGTTTCTTGCCAGTCTTGCGGATACGCGGCTGATGGCATTCAGGAGTCTGATCTCCTCATTTGCCGTGTTCACCGATGCGCCTCCGCTGTCTGCGTAGTTGCGATACATGTTTTTCACCTCTCTTTCCGGGCTGGTTTCTTTGCCCTTCACCTTCCACTGGAGACGGGCAGGCAATTTGAGCGGAAGAAAAATAAAAAAATCTGCCACTGTCCTGAAATTGGGACAGTGGCAGACAGATAATGAATTAGAAGTTACGATAGCCACGGAACTCGTCGCGGAATTTCTTCATCTCATCGGCGAACGTTCTCTGTTTGCGCCCGAGAAGTTCGGCGACTTTACGGTCGGAGATGCCTTCCGGATGCTCCTGCCAGATTGCAATGATGCGGTCGGCCTCCGGGTCGATTTCACGAAGCCTCTTGATGAGCCGTTCCAGAAGATCACGGTCAGCAAGAACCTCGTCTATGGTCGTTTTATCATCCGGCACATAATCACCCAATGTCCCTTCTGCGTCCGGAAGGGGATCATCCAGAGATACCATAGGTGTGGTTTGGAACTCGCAGTCTTCACACATGCAGTCGCACAGCCAGAACTTATCTCTGGGGCAGGTGCAGCGGTGCTGGTACTGCATCCGTCTGCGGAGAGCTGTACGCTTACGGTCATACTCCCGATACTCCTCTTCGGGAATTTCAAACCAAGTGCGAGTGCCTTTGTCATAGATGCGATGCTGTTTAGATTCTTTTTCCATAATTCGACTCCTTTGGATTTGCTTGAATCCGCAGAAGCCGAAACGTCCGTAGAAACAAAAGGACGGGCAGGAGAAGCAGATAAAATGCTTCAATCCATGCCCGTCCAGCGGTTCTGCGGATTTTATTTAGTTGATGTAAATCAGATTCTGGTGTTGGTTACGGTATATTTGCCATTACTAAGAAAGGTGATCGTCGTTTTATAGTGCTTATGGATAATTTCCACGGATTTGCTTGAACCATCAGCACGACAGACCGTTTTTCCATTTCCATTCTTGATTACTTCCATAGGATTCACCTCCTTCTCAAAATGGAACTTATAAGTTACACATGGCTCAAAAAATATAGGCTTCATGTCATTAAGACTCTGCAGACACGATCAGCCCGAACTGAAACCTATCATACAATCAAAAGTAACCTTTAGGTTCCATGAATAATATAGCACTGATAGGTTACATTTACAAGCAAATTCCTCGAAAAATGTTGCTTTTGAGTTACACAGATGGTAAAATACAAAAGAAGGGAGGTGCTGAAGATGGCTTCTGAAAAAAGAACATTAGGCGAGTATCTAAAAGAACGCCGCACAGAAAAGGATCTATCTTTAAGAAGGGTTTCGGAATTATCTGGGATTAGTCATACCGAAATCAAGAGAATCGAAGACGGCTTAAGAAGACAGCCTTCACCGCAGATCCTTCGCTCATTGGCAAAGGCTCTTGATGCGCCTTACGAAGAACTGATGGAATTGGCTGGATATATTGATGATATGCAGGAAGAATCAACAGGGGTAGCTCCAGCCGGTATTGCAGGTGCGGAGGATTTATCACCTGAAGAATTAGATCGTGTTAATCAGTTTATAGCATTCCTTAAAACACAGAGAAAATAAAAAAGAACAGGGTATTGCATTTGCCCTGTTCTTTTGCGTGGTCTTAAACGCGAATGGGAACTCGTACAGTTTGAACTACAGGAAATCTGTTTCCCGCTTCCGCACGGATTGAATCGTAGAGATTAAGAGAATGGGTTACATCTTCAATCGTGATCGCAAGAGCGTACCCGATATTTTCTGTATCTGGAATGTCATAGCGAGTATGTAATTCAAGATATATTTCCCAATCACCGCTTCCGAAACTCGAATAGGTCTTTTCAAAATGGTAACAGGTATCCCATTTTTTGCGTCCATCAGTCTCTGATGGATTGCTGTTACCTTTTTTACCCGATCCGTTTATTGAATAAAGCGATGCACTTACGTATGCTTGTAAATAATCCTCGCCCTTGTCTTTATCTATAGGAGATTGCGTAACGCAAGTAACGGTTATCTTTACTTTTTTGTTACGTTTGCTCATGTCCAGACTGTCGCATACTTGCGGCATAATAAATTTTACACGCTGTTTGTGCTGCTTATTCATGGTCCCAACATGAAGAAAAGTCACTTTGTCTTCCGTCGAATACATGCTTGCCATAACGTCCGGGATTCCACGGCCATAAAGATCACCATAGAAGGCTGCGTCATCTCTATATATTTTTTTCTTGCCAGGATCTATAGGAAGAAAAGTACCATGATATAGCAGTGCCTTCGCAAGCATTATATTTTTGTCAGGCAAAGAGTCTTCAATTTGTGCGAGGTCGCCAGAAATTACTGGTGCAGAAAAACTTGTACCCGCATCAAATGCAAAAAGATTATTAGGGCCGATCATCATAGAGTATTCATCTGGGAAGGCCGTTCCATTTTTTGAAACTGTAGCGGCATATGTGACAATATCCGGTTTTCTCATTCCCTTAAATCCAGGGCCAATTCTGGAATAAGGAGCAACTTCAAATTTTTTGCTAAGACTTCCTTCATGATCCTGTCCAACAATCGCTCCAACAGAAATGTTCAGCATAGAATCAGATGGTGGCGCAATCCGTGCATCATCATCGTCGAGAATTGCCTGAAGTGAATCCTCTGTTTTATAGAGTTTATGATTTCCTGCGGCGATAACAAATTGTATGTCGTATTTGCGGGAAAGCACATCGAGTTCATAGCCGAGATTACTAATGCGTTCTCCCTTTATTGGGAATAGCCCAGCTGATGAGAAATTAAAGATTTTTGTGTCATTCCGGTATCTTTGTACGGCTTCTTTAATACGTCGAATCATAGTTGGGTTAGAAATGACAGTAGGATCGTCGCTTTCGGGATCTGGACCCCAGATATTGCAGTCGATAATTCGTGCGCGAGGAGTCATTACGCCATTGGCCATTTGGGTGCCAGTATTTTCAAAGGCAATTTTACTGGCCACGCTTGTGCCATGATTTTTATCGCCAGGTGATGCTCCCTGCGGAGTCCAATGCTCAATAACAAGGGGACTTAGTTCTGCAGGAAAATCGACACCGCTATCCAGAACAGCTACAACGGGAAGGGCATCAATATCTATAGATGGATCGAGTGTAAGCTTGGTAGTTGCTGGTACACAATACGCAGGGGCAGTAGAATAAAACGCTGTAGGTGTAACTTGAGCTATGAATGGGTCTGAAGACATTTTCTGTAAACAACTCAATGATACCCCGGCGCGAATTATTCTTGTATCATCTGATAAAGAGTAAGGCTTTGACAGTAATTCGCCACCTTCTTCCTTCATTTTACCTATAAATTTTTCCTCAATACGTCTGCTTCCTTCTTGGCCAATATCGTCGGTAAGCTTATGCTCCTCAAATTCGACATCGAATATTTTGGAATCCAGTGCATCTAATATTTGCTCTTTTAATAGAGGAGATTGCTTGTCCTCGGCAGAAGGAAAGTCAAAAGATGAGATGTCCCGAAAGCTCTTATTGATTCGCTGACCATCACGATATTTGCCTACACGGTCCTTCAAGGTGTTGAAACGTGAACCCGTGGTAACGACTGTAGCGTGTCTTTCATCATGAACGGTTTTAATTTTTATACCTTCACCCGTGAGAAAATCACGCAAAGCTTTATTTGAAAACTTCTCGTCGTCAGAAAGAAAAATCTCGAAGATACGAATATCTTCGTTGGAAAGTGAACCAGTACCTTGAAGCTTGGTATATTCATTCACGATCTTTTGAAGACCGGATGAGAGCACTTTTCCATGCTCATAATGATCTACGTCTTCTTTTTTCGGACCACGTGGAGAGCCGGGATCTACATAGTCTACTTCAGTCTCTGGTATTAAGAGATGCGGCCTGTAATCACTCATCTGTCGAATCATCTCCTTTGGTTAGCTTATTTATTTGATAAAGTAAGGTGTTATGAGGGACACCGATTGCTTTTGCAAGAGACCGGATACTAGCACCCTTGCTGTTAAGAATGACAGCCGCTTCAGCGACCCCTTTTCCGTTTGAATTATCCGTTAGCTGTTGAATTAATAATTCTATAAAATCATCCATTGTCACCGGATTGCCTGATGTTACAGATCTTTTTGCAGTTGAAATAACCAGTTCTTTAATCTGAGCAGAGCTACGATCTGATGTGAGAACAGCCATTTTCTTTACGTTCAATTTATTAGGAAAATTATAGTCATCGAGCCACCGCTGAATGAGCTGGGCACGTTGTTCTTCATCAGGATATCCTAGATTTAACACGTAGTTAAACCTTCTCCATATTGCAGGATCCAGCAGATGCTCATGATTAGTAGCAGCGATGAGAAAAACATTATCCGGCATATTATCAAAGTTCTGTAGTAGAGCAGTGACGACTCGCTTCAATTCACCAAGTTCATTACCATCGTCACGCTTCTTTGCGATTGCATCAAATTCATCAAGAAATAGCACAACCGGAGAATTTCCAAGGCTCGAAAAGACTCTACGTAAATTAACACTTGTCTGGCCTAGATATGAAGAAACCAAGCCATCCAATCTGACATAAGCCATAGGAAGATTAAGTTCGTGAGCAATGGCGTGTGCTGTCATTGTTTTTCCACATCCGGGTGGTCCGCATAAAAGTAGCCGATTTGCAGCTGGGAGATTATGCTCTGCAAGTTTTGCCTGATCCTTATGTTCTTCCAGTATTTGTAGAATCAATTCTTTTTGCTTCGGAGGGAGTATGACATCATCCAATGAAATAGAGGGATGAATGAAGTCATATAGCTCAAGATGGCTGTCTTTATCTCTTGGTGTTACAACGGAAGATCCTCCAACGGACTGTACAGAAAATCCTGGTTCATCTTCAGTAATAACAGCAGGCTTTTTCTTGCTGTCTGTCCTTGCACCCTTGTATGATGCAAGGATCAAGCTTGATACTCGGACATTTCCCTTTTTATCTTCATCTGCAGCTAATGCATCCACTGCGGCCTTGAATTTTGATTCATCCCCGGAGCAATGGGCTGCGATGATGTTGGCAATAAGTTCGGCTTTCATTTCATATGAGCTCCTTTACCATATACTTTTGTAACTTTTAGTTTACACTTCTGGAGTTCTAAAGTCAACAAAAAGCCATCGAATATTTGACCACTTTTGACCACGTCGAAAAAGCTGATAAAGCGAGCCTCAATTGTAAACTGAGATTCCATACCCAGGATCTCAGGCAGAGTTAATCATCAATAGTTACATATCAGGGAAGAAGTGTATGGATTCTTCCTTACAAAGATGAGATGGGCTGGAAAGCCTGTCTCATTTTTTGCTATCTTTAAGACCTCTGGCGGTCGTTAGAAAGGAACCGCTATGTCTAAATTTTTAACCTATGAGGACCGTCTGGAGATTGCCAGCGGTCTCAAAGAGCATCAGTCGTTCGGTGCAATCGGCAGGAATCTCGGGAAAGACCGGACAACGATTGCCAAGGAAGTAAAACGATACTCCTTTGATAAAAAGAGTGGGCGCCCAGGCTATCCCTTTAACCCATGCAAGCTTAGGAAAAGCTGTAAACGTAAGGGCATCTGCGAAAACAGATGCACTCATACCTCGCTTTATAAGTGCAGCCTGTGCGCAGAATGCTACCGACACTGTAAGGACTTTGCTGAGGATGTCTGTACCGTCAAGAATAAACCTCCTTACGTCTGTAACGGATGTGGAGAGATGAGCAACTGCACCCTCCTGAAAAAGCTCTATGATCCCGCAGATGCCCATATCCGGGCGGAGAAGTCCATCTCAGAAGCCCGTACTGGAATCCTGACGGATGAAGCCACGATTGCAAGGATCAATGCCATCATCGCCCCTCTGGTAAAGAATGGTCAGTCTCTCCATCAGATCTATCTTGATCATGTAGATGAGCTCATGTGCAGCGAGAAGACCCTTTACAACTATGTAGACGCCCAGCTCTTTGACGTCAGGAACATCGACCTTCCAAGGAAGGTGAAATATCGTCCGCGGTATAAGAAGCCGGAGTTCAAAGTAGACAGAGGCTGCCGCATAGGGCGGAGCTATCAGGATTTTCTGAAGTTCATGGAGACAGAACCTGAGACCCATATCGTCCAGATGGACAGCGTTATCGGCAAAGTCGGAGGCAAATGCCTTCTTACAATCCACTTCGTGGATACCAGTCTGATGTTGGCTTTCCTTCGCGATGCGAATACCTCGCGATCAGTTATCGATATATTCAACCGTCTGGATTACGCCCTGGGCACCGTTCTCTTTGAAAAGCTCTTTCCTGTGATTCTTACCGACAATGGCAGCGAGTTTTCAAATCCCAAAGAGATAGAGTACCGGGAGGACTTTGGTGAATCCCATTCCCTCATGAGGACCAGGGTCTATTACTGCGATCCAAGCAGTCCGTATCAGAAGGGCTCCTGCGAGGTCAATCATGAGCTGATCCGGAGGATACTGCCCAAGGGTTCCAGCTTTGATGACCTGACTCAGGAAGATGTGACCCGGATGATGGACCACATCAACTCGTACAAAAGAAAGAAGCTGAATGACCGCACACCATACGACTCATTCAGCTTCCTGTATGGAGAAGAAGTGCTTAAAAAACTGGGATGTTCAAAGGTTGCCGCCGAGAACATCATCCTGAAGCCAAAACTTCTCAAGAAGTAACCATTATTCAGACACGGCCGCCAGAGAAAAACACAACTGAGCACCTGAAGTAAGGGATGGAATCTCCGTATACAAAAAGTTTCGAGCGTGATTCGATCTCTGTTTGCTATGCAGAAATTTGGTCTGGAGTCATTATAGCATGCCCATTAATTATTAAAATCTGGGATTCTTGATTACAAAACGGGATTTTCATTTACAAATCGGGATTCTCGGTTACAGAATATCACCTCTTATTTACCAAACGGGAGTCTCCGCTTACAAACGGGATTCTCAAGCTACATTTCATCTATAATTCAAGAATTCGATGGAAATTTTCTTGTGAACGCTCGATTAAATCTTGAATTTGCATTGTCGGATGTGTATAATAGGTCTATAAGTCTGATTTTGGCGGAAAGCGAGGTAAGCGTCATGGCCATTAGCTATAAGAAATTGTGGAAACTACTGATAGATCGCGATATGAAAAAGAAGGACTTACAGAAGGCTGCCGGTATCAGCTCGGCATCAATAACAAAACTTGGAAAAAACGAAAATGTAAATACAGAGATCATAGAAAAAATATGTGTTGCCCTGGACTGTGATGTCAGCGACATAATGGAAATGACGAACGAAGAGGCAAAATGAGGAAGGTGGATCGGCATGGGTGAGATCATTGAATATGGGAATCTCAAAAGACAGAAGAACACCATCTCCCGGCTGCTCATTTACTGGACTCGAATACGGGAATTGTCTTCTCAGCCGGTGTCCATCAGCAAGCCTTTATCAGAAAAGCTGCAGGAAGTATCACCGCGGAGCCGGACTATGCGGCTCTCCTCATGCTTTCAAAGCGTGCTCGCTCAGTATCCGGATAATGTGGTCATCAAGGATATCGACGTTATGTTCAACCCGGCTTATCAGGTTGATGTTTTGAAGATTCTGACCGAGGCCCGCAAGAGCAAACCATATAGTGTTATCTGGCCGGGACGATATGAAAACGGAGCGCTTTATTACAGCGAGCAGGGGTACCCGGACTATAAAACATATGAAGTAAAGAACTATGACATCACCTGTGTCATTTAAGGAGGAAACGCCAGCATGAAGTATTCAGAGCTAATCAGCTTCAAACCAATTGAATCAACGATACAGCTCGTTGAGGGAACAAAAACACAAAGCGGAGTCAAGGAACTCGTGCAGACCTACGTCATGTCAGACAGCATGGCGGAGAGCCTGCAGGCTCCTGTCATCGACCAACTCCAGATGGATGAAGTGGTCGACAACAAAGGCGTTTTCATCGTAGGTAACTACGGCACTGGTAAATCACACCTGATGAGCGTGATCTCCGCAGTCGCCAATGACGCAGATAATCTTCAGTACCTGCAGAACCAGAATTTCGCCAAGCGGATGGAACCGGTCGCAGGAAAGTTCGAGATCCTGAGGCTGGAAATCGGTGGTGTCACCATGACGCTTTATGACATTCTCTTCGACTACATCGAGGAGGATTTCCAGCGTCGTGGCATTGATTTCAAGAAGCCGGACTACTCTACAGTCCGTGATAACAAGAAGGTAATCCGTCAGATGATGGAAGCCTTCAATGCAAAGTATCCGGACAAGGGATATCTGATCGTCGTCGATGAGTTCCTTGCCTACCTGACTTCCAGAGACGAGCGCCAGCTGGTTCTCGACCTGGAAGTGCTGCGTGCATTTGGAGAGATGTGCTCCAAGAGCAATCTCCGGATCATCCTCGGTATTCAGGAGAAGATCTTCGACAATCCAAAGTTCAGCTTCGTGTCCGAAACGCTGAAGCATGTCAGCGACCGCTTCACGCAGATGGAGATCACGAAGGAAGATACGGAGTACGTTGTTTCGGAAAGAATCCTGAAGAAGAATCCTGAGCAGAAGGCGCTGATCCGCAATCACCTCGAGAAGTTCTCCAGCCTTTACAGTGGGATGTCCACGCGCATGGATGAATTCGTAGATCTGTTTCCGATTCATCCAGCATACATTGATGTGTTCAACAAGGTCTACCTCGTAGAGAACCGGCACATCCTGAAGAACATCTCCAAAGTTATCCGCGACATCTTCGACAAAGACGTACCGGAAGATGCGCCGGGAATCTATTCCTTCGATACTTATTGGCCAGCAATTAAGGGTAATGGGCTTCTGAAGAGCGACGTCACGATCAGCAAGGTCGTAAACGCCAGCACCCAGTTGGAGGAGATCATCAATCGCTCCTTCCCGCATAAGGTTTATAAGCCGCTCGCAATTCAGATCATTTACGCACTCAGTGTACATAGGCTGACAACGAACGGCCTCGATGTGCAGTTCGGACTGACGGCAGAAAATCTGAAGGATGACCTTTGCCTGTATCTGGATTCTATGCCGGAAAACGACGCGGACTTCCTTCTTGGCGTTGTCAATACGACGCTCAAGGACATCATGACGACAGTCTCCGGACAGTTCATCATCCACAACGACGCCAACAACCAGTACTACATTGATGTCGACAAGATCGTCGACTACGACGAGAAGATCAATCAGAAGGCATCGCTTCTGGCTCCGGCAGAATTGAATCGCTACTTCTATACGGTTGTCTATAACTGCCTTGAATGGGATGCGAAGGAATACGTCACAAACTTCAAAATCTACGAGTATGA
Organism: Anaerovoracaceae bacterium; assembly: GCA_050953425.1. Classification (GTDB taxonomy): domain Bacteria; phylum Bacillota; class Clostridia; order Peptostreptococcales; family Anaerovoracaceae; genus RUG100. The sequence goes on from JBMNMQ010000005.1 coordinate 132,697, forward strand.
CCTGAACTGGAACAGCCACAACATCTTCAGGGAAGGTTACCTCTTTATGGGACTTCCGGGAGAACGCAGCACGGCCCAGCCGGAGCGGGACTTCTATATTCACATTATGCCGCCGTATGACAACGGCAATGTGGATATCGCCAACCTCCCAGATGAGGTCTACTTCTTCTTCCGCTCCTCGGATGAGTTCAAGAAGAACCTCGAGCTGTATGCCGCTGCCAATCAGCTGGCCGAAATCAGCGAAGGCAAAGACAAGGAAGCATACCTGAACAAAGCGAAGATGTTCAACCGCCAGCTCGTAAAATATCTGAGCGACAACAAGAACACCTGCTTCAACGTGACCTACAAAGCTCAGATGCGGCAGCTGATCGAGGTTTTGAAAGGCAAGTATCGTCCAGACCTGACTTTCAAAGATACCATCGACCTCGCAGCCTCGATCTGCCTCGACGAATATTTCACGGGCAAGTACAAAGACTTCCCGGTCATGAAGACCAGAGTCACCAGAAAGAACATGGCAGGACTGGCACGGGATTCCTTTGACTATTTTGCAGGCCGGAAGACGCAGCAAGCACGGATGATGCTCGAGAGCTTTGGTGTGCTCGAGGATGACAAGATCAAACCTGAAAACTCGAAGTATGCCAGATATTATATCGATCGCCTGCAGGAGCTGCCGCCACAGGGCGTGCTGAACTATACAGACATGTTTGAAGAGCAGTTCATGGGTGTGTATATCGACAAGCAATTTAAGATCAGCTTCTTGTTTACACCGATCATCTTCCTGTCGCTTGTTTACGCGGGCTACGCTGTCATTACGCTGAACAATGGCAAGACGATAACAGCATCCAACCTTGATGAGATTCCAAATACAAATGCGCTTGATCTGTACGAATTCAAGTACATCTCCCGTCCGGCAAAGATGGCTCTGGCGGAGCTCAAGAAGATGTTCGAGGTACTTGGCCTCAATCCTGCGCTCCTGGATCTGCCGAAGGACAGAGACAATGGCGTCAAGCAGCTCATTCAGGCCGCACAGAATCTTTGCAATGATGCGGTTCTCGGAACAAGGAAACTTTCTGACGGTTTCGAGCTGTGGGGAGAGCCGCTTGCAGATTCGCAGATGAAGGCGAAAATGCAGAGCGCCTGCGATAAGGTTAAGGAGGAATTCAGCAACTACTCAGCGAAGTTCAACACTTTCGCAAAGCTGAATAATTTCCGGCACACGATGGATGAGATTCAGGAAATTGAGAAGCAGATCTGGACTTTACGTCGTATTCCGGAGTATCTCGATTTCAAGAGCGAATGCGGAGATTTAGTCGGATACGTTGCAAGTGTCCAGAACTTCGATATTGAGGAGCTGAAAGCTTCCATCGAAGATGCGCGTGCAGCTTTCCGTACAGCCAGAGACAGCATCGCAGAAGGTACCAGTGGAACGGATGCAGCCCGCGCAGTGGAGGATGCGCTGGAGCCGGTTCAGGAGAAGTACATCAATCTCTATTACGATGCGCATTCGAAGAAACGCCTCGGCATTGAGGACGCACAGCGGAAAGGCAAGATTCAGGAGAGCCTTGCGCTAAAGAACCTTAGAAAGCTGCACGGCATTACAATCCTTCCCGGCGCAAAGCTCACAGACCTCGAAACCTCGATGGCGAATATCAAGGTCTGCTACGAGCTGACACCTAACGAGCTGAAAAAGAATCCGATCTGCCCGCATTGCCATTTCGATATGAGCAGCCATGAGAGAAATGTGCATGGGCTGTTGGATCAGATTGACGACGGCATTGATGAGCTGACACAGGAATGGACGAAGAAGCTGCTGGAGACCGTCACCGATCCGCTTGTGCTCGCTCAGAAGCAGTACCTGAACGACGACCAGCAGAAAGTCATCGACGACTTTGTAAATTCAAAAGAACTGCCGAAGCGTGTAGATGATTTCTTTGTTGAAAGCATCACCGCGCTCCTGAAAGGATTCGAACCGGTGGTCATCGATGCAGAGACGCTGGTGGAAAAACTTGAGCAGCTGCAGCCACTCAGCGAGGACAAATTCCGTAAGAAATTGAATGACATCATTGCTTCCTATACAAAGGGTAAGGATGAAAGCAAGCTGCGTATCGTCGTAAAACGCAAGGAGAATTAAAACATGGAGAAGAGAGAACTGACAAAGGAGGACCTCGACAAGGTCCGTGATATAGAAGGCTTTCCAATCGGCTCGGATGAGGACATCATTACCCTCTCTGATGCACCGTATTATACAGCATGCCCGAATCCATTCATCAAGGAGTTCATTGAAGAAAATGGAACACCTTATGACGAGGAGACGGATGATTATCACTGCGAGCCGTTTGCAGCAGATGTGAGTGAAGGGAAAACTGATCCTATTTATATGGCTCACGCTTACCATACCAAGGTACCATATAAAGCTATTGTACGATACATCCTTCACTATACAAATCCAGGAGATATTGTTTTTGATGGTTTTTGCGGAACAGGAATGACTGGAGTTGCAGCTCAATCCTGTGGACATCTTTCTAATGAAGATCAGGCCCTTTTTAAGGCAGAAATGGGAAATGTGAAATTTGGTACCAGAAAGGCTGTGTTAAACGACTTAGCTCCTATAGCAGGTTTTTTAGCTGACGTATACAATTCACATGTGGATCCATTTCAATTTGAAAAGAGACTTGATTCATTAATAAGTCAGGTTTCTGATGAAGTTGGCTGGGTTTATGAAACTAATGTAAGCGAGGATAACCAGCTTCTTTTTGGATCTTCAAAAGGGACGATCAACTACACTATATGGTCTGATGTACTTATATGCCCACACTGCGGTGAGGAAATTGTCTTCTGGGATGCTGCAATAGAAGGAAATGGTGGAAAAGTAAAGGACGTCTTTTCATGCCCACATTGCGGGGCGTCGATGAAAAAGAACGATTGCGAGAAAGCAATGACGCCTGTGGTGGATGATGCTCTTGGCAAAGTTATATCAATGATTAAGCAAGTTCCAGTACAAATAAACTATACATATGGAGGAAAAAGATATACAAAAAGGCCAGATAAGAGTGACATGGCGGTTATTGAAAAAGTAAACAATATGCATATACCCTACTGGTATCCAACATTAAGAATGCCAGAAGGAAAAGAAGCCAGACGTAATGATAAGTCTGGAATAACGCATGTGCATCACTTTTTTACAAAAAGAAATTTATATGTCCTGTCGTGCCTTTATGAGCACATAGGCGATGACAAGCAGTTAAAGTTTTTATTTACTTCAATTCTCCAACGAGCTTCAAAACTCTTCAAATGGAGTAAGAATCAAGCTGGCCCGTTATCGGGGACACTTTATATTTCTTCTTGTGTGTATGAGACATCGGTTTTTTCACTGATCAATAACAAGAAAAAATTGTTTGAGGCTTGGAGGTCTGAAAATAAGCAGGTGGCTGTTAACACAGCTTCTTTAACTGATTTAAGGAATGTCCCTAACAATTCAATTGATTACATTTTTACAGATCCGCCTTTTGGAGGTAACTTGATGTATTCAGAATTAAGTTATCTTTGGGAGGCGTGGCTCAAGGTAAGAACCAATAACTCAGATGAAGCAATTATAGACACTGTACAGAACAAAAGCTTGGTAGATTATCAAAACTTAATGACAGCTTCTTTTACACAATGCTTTAACATTTTAAAGCCAGGCCATTGGATGACTGTCGAGTTTCATAATTCAAAAAATTCAGTTTGGAATGCGATTCAACAAAGTCTAAGTAGAGCCGGATTCGTTATTGCAGATGTCCGTACTCTTGATAAGAAGCAAGGCAGCTTTAAGCAGGTAAACAATGCATCAGCTGTAAAACAAGACCTTGTCATATCTGCCTATAAACCCAAGGAGAAATTTCGCAAGGAATTTGAAGAAAAAGCCGGTACAGAAGAAACTGCATGGGCATTCGTTCGTCAGCACCTTACTAATCTTCCTGTTGTAGTCGATGCGGATCACAATGGTAAGATCGACATCATCTCTGAGCGACAGGCGTACCTGCTCTTCGACCGCATGGTGGCTTACCATATCATGAATGGGATTCCGGTGCCGATTGATGCGACGGATTTTTACAAAGGTCTTGACGAGAGGTTTTTGAAACGCGACGGCATGTATTTTCTCCCGGATCAGATAAATGAGTACGATACCGCTCGTATAAAAATGGATGTTGAGCCGGTTCAGTTTGAGCTGTTTGTAACAAATGAGAAGTCTGCCATTGCGTGGCTGTACCAGCAGCTTGATACACCGCAGACATATGCAGAACTTCAGCCGAAGTTCATGCAGGAAGTGAAGTCAGTTGACCGCTATGAGGATATGCCTGAGCTGTCTGTTATGCTGGACGAGAACTTTATTCAGGATGACAAAGGTCGCTGGTATATTCCGGATCGAACGAAGGAAGGCGATGTTGCCAAGCTCCGCGAAAAGAATCTCTGGAAAGAGTTTGAAGGTTACATGAATAGCAAAGGCAAGCTGAAATTGTTCCGCTCAGAAGCTATTCGTGTCGGTTTCTCGCGGCTTTGGAAGGACAAGAACTATCAGGCCATTGTTGATATGGCAGAACGTCTGCCTGAGCAGACTATTCAGGAAGATGACAAATTACTGATGTATTACGACATTAGTTTGAGCCGCGTGCAGTAAGGCTTTGATCTGCACATTTTTGGAGGTGGCAATGCATGCTGAAGGCAGGGGAATTCGCCTTTGACAGGAATACAGGAAGAAGTGTACAGGTGCTCGAACGGCTCGAAGTGTGGGGATATGTGTCCTATCGCGTCTTCGATCCATCGACCGGAACCGTCTATAAAGTGATGGAGGACAGCCTGAGTGATTCAGTTGGATCGAATACCTACGATGAGAATTATCTGCGCTATGTTACGTTGCTGTCAAAGATTAAAAACGAAACTGCAGGAGGACTCCTGACTTCTCTTGCCAGCGGTGTCATTCCGCTGCCGCATCAGCTGCATGTGTTGAATCGTGTGATGTCCACAAACAACATCCGCTATATTCTGGCGGATGAGGTCGGCCTCGGGAAAACGATCGAGGCTGGCATGGTCATCAAGGAACTGAAAGCAAGAGGACTGGTCAGGCGGACGCTTGTGGTCTGCCCGACCGGCCTTGTAACGCAGTGGTCTGCGGAAATGCAGGAGAAATTCCACGAGAAGTTTCAGGTGATTCTTCCGTCGGACTACGATACGATTCGCAGGCTTACGGACAGCGAGGATGTCTATGGGCAATACGATCAAGTCATCTCCCCGATGGATTCGATCAAGCCGCTCGAAAAACATGCCGGTTGGACGGAGGAACGCGTCGAGCAATATAACCAGGAGCGGATTTATTCCATTATCAACAGCGGCTGGGACCTGATCATCATCGATGAGGCGCACCGCGTCGCTGGCTCTTCCGGAGAAGTGGCGCGCTATAAGCTCGGATATCTGCTTTCGCAGGCAAGCCCATACCTGCTGCTCCTGACAGCCACACCTCATAACGGTAAGACTGAGCCGTTCCTGCGGCTAGTCCGCCTGCTGGATGAAGACGCCTTTCCGAACGCAAAATCCGTCGTCAAGGAACAGGTAGCCCCGTTCCTGATTCGTACGGAAAAGCGGGAAGCCATAGATAATAATGGAAATTTGCTGTTTAAGAACCGCGTCACACATCTGGTCGAGCTGACCTGGGACGAACGGCATACTTATCAGCGAAAGCTCTATGAGATGGTCACGTCCTACGTTTCGAAGACCTATAACAAGGCGCTCCGGAATCGTAAGAAAAACATGTGCCTGATTTTCCTGCTTATCATAATGCAGCGCATGGTGACAAGCAGCACAGCAGCAATTCGTCAGAGTCTTGAAAGACGGATTGAAATCCTGAAAACCCAGAATACCAAACTGGGATCTCTTACCGAGGAGGATTTGGCGGAACTTGATATCGAAGACGGTGTCGAGGATGCTCTTCAGGCAATGTCCCTTGACATGGAAGAAGAAATCAGCGAGCTGGAGAATATCATCGCCGTTGCCAAGCAGGCAGAGTTCCAGCACCCGGATGTAAAAGTCGAAACATTGGAGAACACGATAGACGCGCTTCTGAACGCAGATCGAAACCAGAAAATCATCATCTTTACGGAATTTGTGGCCACGCAGGAATATCTCCAGCGGCTGCTGACTTCAATGGGATATACAGTGACAATCTTGAATGGCCGGATGAGCATTGAAGAACGCAACGAGGCGCTCCGGGAATTCCGGGACAGCACGAATATCTTTATTTCTACTGACGCCGGTGGCGAAGGCCTGAACCTGCAGTTCTCGAATATCATCATCAATTACGATCTGCCGTGGAATCCGATGAAGATCGAACAGCGCTGCGGTCGTGTGGATCGTATCGGTCAGACGCGAGATGTGCAGATTTTCAATTTTATTGTAACAGACACGATTGAAAACCGTGTACGAGAGGTGCTGGAAGAAAAGCTCTCTGTGATACTCAAAGAAATGGGGGTCGATAAGTATTCCGATGTCCTCGATAGCGAAGTCGCAGAGGTCGATTTTACCGACGTCTATATGCGTTCGATCAGCAGGCCACATAGAAAATCCGATGAGAATCTGTATCCAGTAGAATCTGAGCTGCGGCAGGAGCTGAAAAACGCGCAGAAATACAAGAGCCTGCTTCATGAAGACAAAGACCTGACGAAGCTCGTCGGGAAGGAATCGAACTTTGATGTAGATTCCGCTCTACGCCAGATGCTCACCTATTATGATGCATGGCAGGGACTGGACCCGCGGCTCATTATGGATATCAGTATCAATGACGAGAGCATTACGCGGCATCTCAATGCAAACGTGATTCAGGATCGATTCTCCCCGATATTGTCGGTTTCGATTCAGGATTTTCCGAACGAGGAAGGCTACTTCATGCTCTGGGATCTGTCTGTAACCGATGAAGAAATGGACCAGAGAATACTTCCCGTATTTGTCAACAAAGATTTTGTGCTGCGGCCAATGGCTGGGCAGCGGATCATGGATGTGTTTCTCGACGGAACGTCACGACTTTCAGTCCATTCCGTACCGAACTTAACTGGAGAAGAATACCAGCAGCTCGAAAATCTGAGCACAGAATTTGCTTACGATTCGTTTCTTGAATTAAAGGATAAGCAGCTAAAAAGGAATAAGGAAAGCTATGACAAATACATGTATGCCCTGAAACTGCGGACAGAAGCGACAGAGCATGTGGGCATAGATAACATCAGAAAATCCCGGCTGCAGCGACTGGAAAAAGAAAAAGAAACCGTAGAGGGGCGATATAGAAAAGGACAAGAGGTCTATCCAGAATTCAGGTTGTGCCTGCTTGTCAGATTGGAGGCGTGACAATGTTCGGACAATATGTATATGAAAAAACCTACGCTTCCAACACTTCACGCATGATTCTCATTGACGAGGACGGCCTTGAAGAAAAAACACATTATACAAATGAGTTTGCAAACAGGGGCTTTCAGATCATTCGTTACAAAGATGATCTGAGCTTCAGGATCGAGTGGGAAGACAAATTCAAAAGTGGTCAGGATAAGTACCTGATTTTCGCAAGACCGAAGGTCTACATCCCATATGATGTTCTGAAGATTTGTGGTTCTTACAAATTTCGTATTTCCCTGATGAATCTCTTCCCGCGTCTGCAGACACAGTGCATCCGGGAAAAGGCAGACCTGAATTTTGATCTTCTCTGCATGGCGTATAAAAGCCTCTATGACGATTGCCGCACGTACGAAAAGACGAAAGACTTCGTAAACGATGTCGTATACGGCAAAGACAACGTTTGCGAATACGTAAACCAGCGGATCAAAGATGTTTCTGTTCTGGCAGAAAAGGCCCAGAACTACAAGGATTGGATCAAGGTCGCAGAGGCAAAATCCGAGATTGATGTCTTCTGTGCCTCTTATGAAATTGACTCGAATGCTGAGTTCGTGCAGGAACCGTTCTTGAAATTCATAATTGAGAGCTTCGGCAAGCTTTCAGGAAAGATTACTTCAGATCGGGAAACGCCGGTGCTCGTCAAGGGCGCGATGGATTACATGCATAATCACAGCGACAAGTTCGTGATCATTGTCATGGACGGAATGTCGGAGTTCGATTGGACCATATTGTCGCGAAGCTTCGGAAACATAAAGCACGAACGATCTGCGGCTTTTGCCATGATTCCGACGATCACATCGCTCTCCCGGCAGAGCCTCGTTTCAGGCAAATATCCACTTCAGCTTTTGAGCCCGTGGAGTACCAGCAAGGAGGGAAAGGAATTCACCGATTGCGCCATGAGCTTTGGCCTTCGTAAAGAGCAGGTTGAATATCATCGAGGATATGACGCCGACTTTGGACCGACGATTCGGTGCGGTTGCGTCATCATCAATGACATAGATGATATGGTTCACGGTCAGCAGCAGGGACGATCCGGCATGTATCGTGATGTGGAATATCTGTCCAGTACCGGGAAGCTCGCAACACTTGTGCGGAATCTACTCAGTAAGGGCTTTGATGTCTATATTTCAGCTGATCACGGTAATACTCCATGCGTCGGCCAGGGGAAACTGATGAAGCTTGGCGTCGAGACAGAAACAAAGAGCCATCGCATGTTGGTTTTGGAGAAGTTTGCAGACAAAGAGAAAATGAAGGAACAATATGACATGATCGAGTACCCGAAGTACTTTCTTGACAAGCAGTATGATTACTTGATCTGCAACATTGGGAAATCCTTTGATGCGAAAGGTGACAAGGTGATGACACACGGAGGCATAACGGTGGACGAGGTGATTGTGCCATTTATTAAAATAAAGGCGGTGGATAACAATGGGTAAGATGGTCGGACTTTCGAGAAATTTGAAGATGACATGGCTTAACAAGGCCGTCGAGCTGTTATCCGAGAATCTGCCAGAACAAGAATATAAGGACAGGCTGAATGAATACCTCAGCTTTGAAATCAAGAGTCCTACAAACTTGCGTAAAACCAGAGAGATCCTGATGAACTTATGGCATTACGAGAATCCGGAGACGGAATCTCTGCGTACACAGGCACGGGCTCTTATCGAGAAGGATTCTGATAATTCGCTTGCAGCACACTGGTGTATTATCCTCGCCACTTATCCGATATTTGTAGATGTATCGAGGATCATTGGTAAGCTCTCCGAATTTGAAGAGGAGTTTACGATCCAGCAACTAAAACAGAAGATCTTTGATGAATGGGGTGAACGCGCCACGCTGTTCCACTCTATCGACAAGATCATCGCAACAATGAAAGCGATTGGTGCTTTGAAAGCCGAGAAGCCGGGTCACTACATTATCGTAAAGCATGAAGTGCGAGATGATAAAGTAAATGCACTTCTGGCGAGTGCCGGTATGACAGTCGAGGATAAAGGAAACTTTACTCTTCAGGATTTGCGCGAAATGAGCTATATGTTCCCGTTCAAATACCAAATTGATAGGGAAATGCTTATGATGAATGACATGTTTACCATCACGAACATCGGTGGCGAAATGATGGTGAGCCTGACGGCGAGATTATGATGACATGGGAACAGTTCTATGATGGCTATCTTGGCTGGTCTGATAGCACCGTTTCTTCCAGACTTTCACAGATTTCCGATCTACAAAATGCGGATACCGCCGAGATTGTAGATTGCTGTCAATGCATAGATGAGGCTCTTGCCTGTCGCCTTCTTCGCAAGGCAGAGAAGGCGCAGCTTTCCTTCACCTATGCTCAGGTTGCGGAGTTTGCCGTATTTATCGGCGACGAGGAGCTTTTGAATACTCTCGCGATAGCGGCGACCGGCTCTTGCACACAGGAGGTATTGGAAGAACTGAATAATAACGAGATTCGGGACGATGTAATAAGGAACATCGCTAAGCGATACAATCTGCAAGATCCGAATGAAGGTGCTATCTGGCAGCCAGGCGTTCTTCAGAAACAGATTGACGACCTCGCGGAAAGCGTTGGACAGCTGGCGGACAATCTGAACCGGATTAACAAGAATCTCGAAAAGCAGAAACGAAAGAAAAAATCAGGACTGTTTGCTTTTCTCGGTGTTCTCGGAGATTCAAACCGAGCCAAGTCGTCCTCCGGCTTCAGAATTGGTGATCATGTACGAGTCAAGTATCGCGGACAAGAAGGAACGATAATTGACATCAATGGGAGCTTGATAATGGTCTCCCTTGACGACGGAAAACACGTGGATTCCTATGACGCGTCACAGCTTGAGAAAGCATGGTGACGCCGATTAAACCTTTCAACGATAGCCATACTTTTTAACGATTGCAGATTGGGGGTGTCGCTTTTGACTACAGCAGCCACAAGATCGTATCAGTACAGGACCACAGACGCGCTCCTGTTCTATGCCCTGAAACGAAGAAAAGCCCAGAAACAGTGCGGTTTCCGGGCTATAAGTACATATAGGCATTGTATCAAAGATAGAGTCTTAATAGATTTTGCATGTGGTACGGGCGGATTCCTTGTTAGCTGGATTAAGCAGCTCCAGGACAAGGTGGAAACCACAGAAGATGCTGACGAACTTGGCCGATCCATCTATGGGATCGAAAAGAAACAATTCCCGTATATGCTTTGTGTCACAAACATGCTGCTCCATGGTGTAGACGTACCCCGCGTATATCATGATAATTCTTTACTTAAGGATGTTCTTGACTACACCGAAAAGGATCAGTTTGATGTTATTCTAATGAACCCTCCTTATGGGGGTAGCGAGAAAAATGAAGTTAAAAATCATTTTCCTGCAGATATTGCAAGTAGAGAAACTGCAGACCTATTTATGTCTGTAATAATGTATCGTCTGAAGGAAAAAGGACGCGCTGCAGTTATTCTCCCAGATTTATTTTTATCAGGCACAGAAGGAACTAAATATAATATCAAAAAGAAACTGTGCAGTGATTTTAATTTACATACGATTATACGGTTACCTGGAAGTGTTTTTTCACCATATACAGATATTCCAACAAACATTCTGTTTTTTGAAAAAGGGAAGTCGACAAAAGAAACATGGATATATAGAGTGGATTTGCCAGCTAACTATAAGCATTTCTCAAAGACTAAACCACTCCTTATGGAGCATTTTAAAGATGCAATAGCTTGGTGGAATGACCGTGCTGTAATTATTGATGATGATGGTGAAACATATAAAGCAAGAAAGTACACAATCGAAGAAATAAAAGGTTTCAGATATAACTTGGATTTATGTGGATACCCGAAAGTTGTTGAAGAAATCCTGTCTCCAGTGGATACTATAAATCAGTACATCTCAAAAAGAGAACAGCTTGATGCAAAACTATCGGTAGCAACAACTGCGCTTGAAGATTTCATTGCGGGAGATCATGATGTTCAGATACATAACATTAAGAAAGTAAGTGATGAAATAGTATTTCTTGATTCTAATTTTAACAATAGGATGCGATCTTCTATTCTATCAGCAGCAGTACGAGGGCAGCTAACAAAGCAATTAGAAAGTGACGGAAAATGCGAAGAAATACTTAAGAAAAAGGGAATAAAAACTTCGCTTGTCGATGTTGATGATGAAAACTATTATGATATCCCAGATAGCTGGTCGTGGATGCATTTGGAGGAACTGTGTCAGTATTTACAAAGAGGCAAATCACCATCTTATTCTCCGAAAAGAGAAATACCAGTAGTATCACAAAAGTGTGTTCAGTGGTCAGGTTTTAGCTTAGATCTCGCAAAGTACATCGACCCAGATTCATTTGAGAGCTATGCACAGGAAAGGATTTTGATAGAAGGAGATATTCTAATTAATTCTACTGGACTTGGGACGTTAGGTAGAGCTGCGATTTATTCTTGTGATTCACATGAATACGATATAGGGCTCGTGCATCCACCTGCGGACGCCGTCGGGCCGGCAGGTTCTGATCGACGGCGGCGGACGGCACGGCTTCAACGTCGGCAAAAAGATCCTCCGGCCGTATCTCCTGCACAGCGGCGTGCGGCGCATCGACCTGGCGCTGGCGACGCACCGCGATACGGATCACTACCAGGGCCTGCTGGAACTGCAGGAGCAGGGCATGGTCGACCGGCTGCTGACGACCGGCGACGGACTGGAGGTCGGTGACGTGCTGCTGCGCGAGCCGGGCTTTCGCATCACCGTCGTTGCGCCGGTGGCGGAGCACGAGGAAGAAAATGAGCGCAGTCTGGTATTTCGCGTCGATTTCGATGACTGGTCGCTGCTGGCGACCGGCGATATCGGCGCGGAGACGGAGGCGGAGATCGCGGCGTACTGGCGGGGAAGCGATCTTCTCGATGTCGATGTGCTCGCCGTGCCGCACCACGGCAGTCGCCGCAGTTCTTCACCGGCGCTGCTGCGGGCCGCTTCGCCGGCCGCGGCCGTCATTCAGGTCGGGAAGAATATCTACGGTCACCCGGCGCCGCAGACGCTGGATGCCTATCGCCGCGCGGGCATTCCCGTCTTTCGCTGCGACCGGCAGGGCGCGGCGGCGGTCCGGCCCGGCTTTCGCTGGCGTACGATGCTGAAGGATCGGTCAGCGGAGCCGAAGTGATGATCCGGGGTACGTGTCGAGGATTTTCAGGGGTCAGACGGGCGGCCGCCTGTGAGCTTCGGCTGTTTGCGGATCATCTGCAGCGCGTTGACGGGGTGGTCGAAAGATCCGACTGCTGATTGTGTCCCATTTAAGACGTTCAATGTATGGCAGTATAAAATATGCTATGTATGGCAGTATAAGAGATGCTGCGCTAAACTGCGTCAGTGATGCAATCAGGAGTTTATAGAGTTGAAGACCGGCAAAACCGGCGGGTGAGCCGACGCATATCGACAGCATTTCTTCGGAGGTGTTTTTTGGGATTACAGGTTATTTTTGCCCGGACACATGTCATTTTTGCTAATCTACAGAACAGTCGTCCGGGAAGTGGTAAAATGTATTCAGAAAATGGGATTTGTTACAGAGCTGTGTGCGCTCTGCTGAAGGAGTATATTGACCCGTTTACGGGTCGCAGGAATAGATCGGCAGGAAAGAGCGCCTTAAGACACGGCCCGAAAAAGTTAAGCGGCTGGTGAACTTTTCGGTGCGTCTTAAGATGCTTGCTGGTCCGAGGCCCTTTTAGGGCCTGTTCATACCACCAGTTTCACTGGTGGCAGTGATTTTTTGTGCTGCCTATTCCTGCTGCGTTCACCCCTTTGCGATTCTGTGCGTTCACTTTTACGCCGCGATTCGCTCTTGACAAAGGCGCCTCTTTGACGGTGTAATAGAGCGAGGAGGAGGAGCATGGCAGCAAGGAGCAAAAAGGACAATGGACCACACGCCTATCGCAGGTTCGATACGGATTTGAAAAAGGACCGGCTGGAAAAGCTGGTGTTTCTGCATGGCAGCGAGTCCCTGCTGATCGACTGGGCGGTGCGGCAGATTGTCGGGCGCTATGTGACAAAGGGCATGGAAGCGGTCGACCTGGTGCGCTTTGACACCAACACATTTCATCTCGACCCGTTCGTGGAAGCCTGCGAAACGCTGCCGATGCTGTCGCCGAGAAAAGTGGTGCTGCTGGAGAACTTCAGCTACGTCTGGCGCAACGGCAGATCGGGGATCTTCGATGACGAGATCAGGGACAAGTTCTGTGCCTATCTGCCGCAGCTGGCGGACACGACGCTGCTGGTGGTCGCGGCCGACGACCCGGACGATGACCGCCTGCTGAAACCGCCGCGGAAGATGGCGAAGACGCTGTGCAAAGAAGGACAGGAGTACGACTTCAAAGCTCTCGGGCAGCGGGATCTCCTCGGCTTTCTCAAAAAGCGGCTCGTCAGCGCCGGCCATACCGCCAGCCGCGGCACTCTCGAGATGCTGATCGCCGAGAGCGGCTATCGCAATGAATACATCGATTACGGCCTCGGCAATCTCGACGGTGATCTGAAGAAAATTATGGCTCTCGCCGAAGCCGAGGAAATCACGCCGGAAGATGTGCGCCTCGGTCTCTCCGACAACATCGAACACAATGTCTTCGAGATGCTCGACAGCATCAGCGTCGGCCGCAGAGATGAGGCGCTGCGCCTGATTCACGGCCTGCTTCTCTCGGGTACCAACGAAATGAAACTGCTGGCGACGATCATCGGTCAGCTGGAGCTGATGCTGGAAGTCGGCCAGCTGTGTGAGCGGCATTACAACCAGCAGGAGATGGCAAAGCTGCTCAAGGTGCACCCCTACCGCGTGAAGAAGGCGTCCGGGTTTGCCGCCCGCTGCAGTGAGGCGCAGCTGATGCACATTCTGCAGAGCGCGCTGGCCGTCGATACCAACATCAAGAGCGGCCTGTTTGATGCCGAGACGGCGCTGCTGATGTTCCTCGCTTCGTTCTGAGGAAGCCGCCGCGGATCTGCCCGCCGCTCCGCATCTTTCCGTCCTTTCCGGAATATACTGTATACTTCACGCCTGCTCACCATCTGTATTGAATCTTGCGACAATTATTGATATACTTTTAAAAGCGCGTTGTTTCGACGCGCTGCCGCTTTCGTACGCGAAAGCGGCTCTGCAGCTTTTTCCATGGACCAAAGGAGAGTGCAATGGGAAAAAATAAATGTCCCGGCGCCGAGCGGTTTAAAGACTTCAAGCCGGTGCTGGACCGGTATAAAGGCGTACCGGGCAGCTTGATTACCATACTTCACCAGGCGCAGGAGCGATACGGCTATCTTTCTCCTGAGGTGATGAATTTCATAGCGGAGGAAACCGGCATCAAGCCGGCCAGAATATACGGCGTAGCGACGTTCTACGCCCAGTTCCGCATGCAGCCGATCGGCCGTTATCTGATCATGCTGTGCAAGGGCACGGCCTGTCATGTCAACGGTTCGGACGGCATCGAGGAAGCGGTGACCGAGCATCTCGGCATCCGTGACGGCGAGACCACCGAGGACGGCATCTTTACGCTCAACAACGTCGCCTGTCTGGGCTGCTGTTCGCTGGCACCGGTGATGATGGTGCGCTGCGGCGAAGAAACACGCACGTACGGCAATCTGACCAAGGATTCCGTGAAGGAAATTCTCGACGAGATACGCGCCGAGGCAAAGGCAACGGCTTAGGAGGTGACGCCATGAGAATACTGGTAGGACAGGGCAGCTGCGGCATCGCCAGCGGCGCGCAGCAGACGGCCGCGGAACTGGAAAAGCAGCTGAAAGCAAATCATCTGGACGTGGCGGTCAGCACCACCGGGTGCATCGGCACCTGCTATCTGGAGCCGATTGTCGACGTCTATGACGACGAAGATAACATAACGCGCTATGTGCACGTGCACCCCGAGGACGTCGAGGCGATCGTCACGCAGCACATCCGCGACGGCAGACCGGTTAAGGAAAAATGCATCAGCGAAGAGGACAAGACCTTCCTCGCGCAGCAGAACCGCATTGTACTGCGCAACGCCGGCCTGATCAACCCCGAACGCATTGAAGAATACATCGAACGCGACGGCTACAAGGCGGCGGAAAAGGTGCTCACCGGCATGCATCCCGATGAAGTCATCGAAGAGGTGAAAGTATCCGGACTGCGCGGCCGCGGCGGAGCCGGCTTCCCCACCTGGTTCAAATGGAAAGCCGCGCGCGACGCCAAGGGCACGCCCAAGTATATCATCTGCAACGCCGATGAGGGCGACCCGGGCGCTTTCATGGACCGTTCCGTGCTCGAGGGCGACCCGCACACCCTGATCGAGGGTATGATCATCTGCGCTTATGCGATCGGCGCCTCGCAGGGATATATCTACTGCCGCGCCGAGTATCCGCTGGCGATCAAGCGCCTCGGCATTGCGATCGAGCAGGCCGAAAAGCGCGGCTATCTGGGCAGGAATATCTTTGACAGCGGCTTTGACTTCACTCTCAGCATCAAGGAGGGCGCCGGCGCCTTCGTCTGCGGCGAAGAGACGGCGATGATCGCTTCTCTGGAGGGCGGCCGCGGCATGCCGCGCATCAAGATTCCCTTCCCGGCCGAGAAGGGCATCTGGAAAAAGCCGACCAACATCAACAACGTGGAGACATACAGCAATCTGCCGTGGATCTTTTTAAACGGCGGCAAAGCGTTTGCCGCCTACGGCACGGAGAAGAGCAAGGGCACCAAGGTCTTCTCGCTGGCCGGCAAGATCCGCCGCGGCGGACTCGCCGAGGTGGCGATGGGCCTGCCGCTGGAGGACGTCATTTACGGCATCGGCGGCGGCATCAAGGAAGACCGCAAGTTTAAAGCGGTGCAGATGGGCGGCCCGTCGGGCGGCTGCGTGCCGGCTTCCCTGATCGACACCCCGGTCACCTACGAGGACATCACCCGCACCGGCGCCATCGTCGGTTCCGGCGGTATGATCGTCATGGACGAGGACACCTGCATGGTGGAGATGGCCCGCTACTTCCTCGACTTTACCCGCAAGGAGAGCTGCGGCAAGTGCAACTACTGCCGCCTCGGCACCAAGCGCATGCTGGAGATTCTCGACCGCATGACGCAGGGGAAGGCGAAGGACGGCGACATCGAGCTGCTCGAGGAACTGGCCGTCAAGGTGAAGGAGGGCGCGCTGTGCGGCCTCGGCCAGACGGCGCCCAACCCGGTCCTGACCACCCTCAAGTACTTCCGCAACGAATACGAAGATCACGTCTACCGGCACAAGTGCACGGCCAAATCCTGCCGTGCCCTGCTGCACTACGAGATCACCGACGCCTGCAGGGGCTGCACGCTCTGCGCGAAAAAATGTCCAGTGCAGGCGATCAGCGGCAGTGCCGGGGAAAAGCATGTGATCGATCAGGACACCTGCATCAAGTGCGGCAAGTGCATGGAAAACTGCAAGTTTGACGCGATTACGGTAGAATGAGGGGGAGGCTGAAATGAACGCAAGACAATACAAACTGAGTATTGACGGAACAGAAGTCCTGGGCCTTCCGGGTCAGACGATCCTCGAGGTCGCCCGGGAAAACGATATTTTCATTCCCACGCTGTGCTACGACGAGCGCACCGAACTCTACGGCTCCTGCGGCCTGTGTCTCTGCGAGGTGGAGGGCAGCCGCAAGCTGGCCAAGGCCTGTGCGACGCCGATCACGCCGGGAATGGTGGTTTACACGCAGACGAAGAGAGTGCGGGAATCGCGCAAGACCAACCTCGAACTGCTGCTCTCCAACCATCGCGGCGACTGCCGTCCGCCGTGCGTGCTGGCCTGCCCGGCGCACACCGACTGCCAGGGCTATGCCGGCCTGATCGCCAACGGCGAATACCGCGAAGCGGTCAAGCTGGTGCGCGACCGCATTCCGCTGCCGGCATCGCTGGGGCGGGTCTGTCCGCATCCGTGCGAGACCGACTGCCGCCGCGGCCTGATCGAGGAACCGATCTCGATCCAGCAGCTCAAGCGCTTTGTCGCCGATTACGACCTCTCCGACGACAACGAAGAGGGACCGGCGATCCCCGACTGCGCGCCGGACACCGGCCGCTCGGTCGGCATCATCGGCGGCGGTCCGATGGGCCTCTCGGCGGCGTTTTTCCTGCGCCAGAAGGGACATGACGTAACGATCTACGAGAGCATGCCCAAGGCCGGCGGCATGCTGCGCTACGGCATCCCCGAATACCGGCTGCCGAAGGAAGTCGTCGATGCCGAGATCGCTTTCATCGAAGCGATGGGCGTCGACATCGTCACCGACACCAGGGTCGGCGTCGACATTCCCTTTGAAACCCTGCGCGCCGATCACGACGCGCTGCTGCTCGGCATCGGCGCCTGGGTCTCCACCGGCACCGGCTGCAAGGGCGAAGATCTCAACGGCGTCTACGGCGGCATCGATTTTCTCCGCCGCGTGGTGCGCAACGAACCGATCGACATCGGCCGCAAGGTCGCTATCGTCGGCGGCGGCAACACCGCGATGGACGCCTGCCGGACGGCCGTGCGCCTCGGCGCCGAGACGGTCTACAACGTTTATCGGCGGACCCGGAACGAAATGCCGGCCGATGAAATCGAAATCGACGAAGCGGAAGAAGAGGGCGTCGTCTTCAAGAACCTCACCAATCCGCTGGAAATCCGCGCCGGCCGCGACGGACGCGTGCGCTCGATGAAGCTGCAGATCATGGAACTCGGCGAGCCCGACGAATCCGGACGGCGGCGGCCGATCCCGGTCAAGGGACAGACCGAGACGCTCGACGTCGACACCGTCATCCTGGCCATCGGCCAGCGCGTCGACGCCGGTCTGTTCCGGCACATCAAGAAGACCGACCGGGGCGGCATCGCCTACGATCCGGCCACGTTCATGACCAGCATGGAGGGCGTCTTTGCCGGCGGCGACTGCGGCAACGACAAGATCTCGATCGCCGTCGAAGCGATCGCCGACGCGCGCGGCGCTTCCCAGGCCATCGATGCCTATCTGCGCGGCGAGGAGATCGCCGTCGATCCGGAATATCTGGTCACCCGCGACGACATCACCGAAAAGACCTTCGAGGATCGCGAGCGCCTCTGCCGGCCGCCGATCTCCGAACTGACGCCGGAGGAGAGAAAGGACAACTTCTCCGAAGTCGTACCGGACGGATTCGACGAAGAGTCGGCGCTGCGCGAGGCGGATCGCTGCCTGGGCTGCGGCTGCCACGACTACTACGAATGCAAGCTGATCGACTACGCCCGCCGATACGACGTTCATCCGGAACGCTTTGCCGGCGAGCAGAATACCGTCGACTACGACGACGAGCACCCGTTCATCGTCCGCGACCCCAACAAGTGCATCCTCTGCGGCCTCTGCGTGCGCGCCTGCGACCAGCTGGTGGGCATGGAGGCGCTGGGCTTTGCCGAACGCGGCTTTGACACCGTGGTGCTGCCGAATATGCACAAACCGCTGGCTCAGTCGGGCTGCATGTCCTGCGGCCAGTGCGTCAGCGTCTGCCCCTGCGGCGCGCTGCAGGAGCGCCAGAGCGTGGCCAAGGAAGTGCCGCTGGAGACGGAAAAGGTCGAGACGACCTGTCCGTACTGCTCGGTCGGCTGCTCCCTGACGCTGGAATACCGCGGCAACATGCTGATCAAGGCCGACCCCAGGCGCGGTGCGACGGTCAACGACGGCCTCGCCTGCGGCATGGGCAAGTTCGGCTTTGACTGCGCGGTGCTCGAGGACAAGATCGAGGAACCGCAGATGCGCCGCGACGGCGCCATGGCTGAGGCGAGCTGGCACGACGCGCTGATGATGACCGTCAAGAAGGCGGAAGCGACGGCGATGCGCTATGGCAGGGACGCGGTCGCGGTCTCGATCTCCGACCGCTACACCTGCGAGGAAGCTTACGCGATGCAGAAGCTGGCGCGGGCGATGGGGGCGAAGACGCTGTGCTTTGACCACCGCCGTTCCGGCCTCGCCGACGTGCTCGGCAGCGACGCTTCCCCGAACCGCATCAACGAACTGCTGTCGACGAACCTGATCCTCGCGGTCGGGCTCGACACCGACGCCTATCCGGTTCTGCGCATGAAGATGAAGCAGGCGGCGCGCGACGGCGCCAAGGTGCTGGTCGTCAACCCCGGCGGCAGCGAGCAGGAGTATGAATTTGCCGCCCGCGAATGGAATCCGCGCAACAGTGTGGCGGCGCTGCGTGAAATCGCCAAAGCGCTGCTCGATCTGGGCGCGAAGCCGGTTTCCGGCACGCGCGGCATCACGGCCTTCCGCCGCAGCCTGCGCGAGGTCAAGCCGGGCGAGGCGGCCAAGGACATCGCCGCGCAGTATCTGCAGGCCAAAAAGGCGATGATCGTCTTCGGCCGCAACGAGGCAACCCCGGAAGCGGCGGCGCTGATCGCCGATCTGGCGGTGCTCTCCGGGCACATCGGCGGCCCGCGCGACGGCATCCTGCAGATCGAACCGAAGAACAATTCCCAGGGACTGCGCCGGCTCGGCATCGTCGACGGCGCCGAAGCGATGGACGGCGTCAAGGCACTGCTGTGCTTTGGCGAGGATCCCGATCCCAAGCTGCTCAAGGACCTGGATTTCCTGATGGTCTGCGATACCCACCCGACGGAGGCGACGGCGCAGGCCGATGTGATCCTGCCGGGCACCGGCTTTGCCAGCACCGACGGCTCGTTCCTCAATACCGAGCGGCGGCTGCTGCCGGTACAGGCGGCCATCGACGAAGGCATCGCCCTCAGCAACTGGGAGATCGCGGCCGAACTGGCGGCGATTCTCGAGTGCGACCTCGGCTTTGACGAGACGGCGGACATTACGCGGGAACTGGCCGCGGAGAGTCCGGCTTACCGTCAGGCGCGCGGGACCTGCATCGGCGGCATCACGCTGCAGCAGGCACCGAAGCTGGCCGTGGTCGAGCGCGGACGGCTGACCGATCCGCTGCCGTGCACGGACCATCTGCAGCAGATGATCCGCGAACGGCTGCCGCAGCGTGTGCGGCCGACGGCGGCGGTGGAGCAGGAGCTGGAGCAGAACTGAGATCCGCCGCAGCGTCTGCGATACATCGATGAAACGAGGAGGCTGCCGCGAGGCGGCCTCCTTTGTCGAGCAAAATATGTTCGCAGCACAGCCGCGGAGACAGCGCCGGAAATGCGAAACAATAACGCCGGGGTTACCCCCCCGGGCACTTGTCCTCGGGCGCATGGCGGTTTGTCCACGGGATTGCGATGGCAGTCCTGCGGGCAGTGCCGCGCGCCCTGCGGAGGTGCCTTGCGGTGAGACCCGGCGTTTCGTTTGTTTAAATCTTCTTTCGCTGTCCGGCGGAAAGGGAGGCGGAGTTACACCTCGGCGTCGTCCGAAATAACTTCCTGCATGAAGGCTGCCTTGGCTTTCCGGATGCGCGCATGCCAGACGGACAGGGCGCTGCGGAAGGCAGTGTATTTCTTTTCCGGAACCGGCAGTACGGCGCCGTCGCGCAGGGTGACGGTGAAGCGCTGCAGTTTTTTCACATACAGCGGGTTGACCAGATAGCTCGAGTGGGAGCGGAGAAATATGCCTTCGGTCTCCCCGGCAACGGTACTGAGCGCGTCGATGCAACTGATGCTGCCGTCCTTGGTATGAAAGACGCAGTGCTTTCCCTTGTCGCTGGCTTCGATCCAGAAGATAGAGGAAGTTGGCAGGTACGTTGTCCCGGAACGTGAAGTGCGGATGAAAACGATGTCGTTCGCGAAGGGAGAGGAAAAGACGCGCAGCGCATCGCTGTCCATACCGTGATCGTGCACGGCGTAGATCCGATCCGACTGATTCTTCTGAGCTGCGTTGGAGATGTGCATGATGATGATGCGCGGCACGGTTTCCCGCTTGATCTGATGCTCCTTCCAGATGAACAGAAAGCGCTGATCGTGGGTATGGATGGTGCCGTCGGGGAAATGGGTCGCCACTTCGTAGAACAGGGTCTGCGCCAGCACTTTGTAATCCAGCTGCTCGCTGATGATGCGGATGTCGCTGACTTCAAAGGTCAGGTCGCTGTGTTCCTGGGACCAGGCCTTCTGCAGGGCTGCTTTTCCCTGCATGACCTGCCCCTGCCGGGGACCGACCCAGAGTATGTCTTTGTCCATGTAGTGAAAGAATAAGCGCAGATCGTTGTTGTAATAGGTTTTGACAATTTGGATTGCGATCTGATCCAGTTGTTCCGTGTTCATGATGCTCTCCTGCGGCTGATCGACAGCCTTTCTTCTGCGGCTGATCGGAAGTGTTTTTCCAGCGGCTGATCGACAGCCTTTCTTCTGCGGCTGATCGGAAGTGTTTTTCCTGCGGCTGATCGACAGCCTTTCTTCTGCAGCTGATCGGAAGTGTTTTTCCAGCGGCTGATCGACAGCCTTTCTTCTGCGGCTGATCGGAAGTGTTTTTCCTGCAGCTCGCCGGCAGCGTCATGCGGCAGCCGCTGTATGCTGCGCTTTTCCGGTCCGGCGCTGGATATTCCGGCTTTGCTTTCCGTGTCTGTCTGCATCGAAGGGACTCGGCGTCGGTGCCGGAATGCGGTTTGATGCTGCTGTTAGTATACCCGAGATCGGCCGGACAAGTCAAATTTTCTTTAAAAAGGGTGATTTTTTCAAATCATTGGACATCAGCAGGAAAATGTTGTATGTTCATAAATGTGAAATCGTGAAGAAAGAAAATAGATAGAAGGAAAGTATGAGGTGCCGGCCGGAGATTTCGCTTCGGCCGGTTCTCCTTCTCCGGCGCTGAGGCCATGCCCCTCTTCCTGACTGCGAGCGGGAAGAGGCACGGACATAGCAGACAAATGCCGGAAGAAACGCTGTTTCCTCCGGACTGCGCACACATCGCTTCTGTGGTACAGGAGCGGCAATTCGAGAAAAAGTACGAATCCTGACACAGCGGAATCCGGGCGGCGACTGTTCCGGATATCCCTGAACTATATTGGCAATCTTTATTTACATCTTATCTCATCATATGCCTCTGCCGTATAGCGGGGGTATATGGTTTTTTTGTGGATTTCAGGCGGCGAGAAGAGCGCTCTTGGAAGCAGTCGACAGCGTCCGGACGGGAGGATGATCATCGGCGGTGCCATTGGAAACCTTCCTGCGAACGCACTTTCCGCGGCAGCGGGTGCGCTCGGCGACAGACCAATAGCTTGTTAATGCAAATTTGCGCCGCGGCGAAGTCTGAAGATTTCAAAGTGCAGTAATAAACCTGCAGTCTTCGGGAATCGACAAAGATCTGAATGGAAATCAGGAATTGAAATCGGCAGAAATCCGCAGGATTAAAAAGCACGTGTAAGTGTAAAAGTTAAAATTACAGTCTTGCCTGCTGCGTGCATTTAGTGTATCATTAAACCGTTATTCTGCACTTTTCAGCAGACGGCGATCGGATCTGACCGCCGATCCATATGTGGATGAATGATATTACAAGGTTTCGTTTTGTTCAGGGCCCGGCAGCCCTGATTTCCGAAAGAGAGGAGACAGACGAATGAAAAAATGGGCAGCGAGAGCGCTGGTTCTGGCGCTGGCTTTAACAGTTGTGTTTGCGTTCACCGCCTGCGGCGGCTCGAACGGCGGCGAAGACAAGGACAAGACGTATGTCGCGGCCATGGAGCCGACCTTTCCGCCGTTTGACACGACCAACAAGGACGGCGATCTGGACGGCTTTGATGTTGACCTTGTCAACGCCATCGCCAAAGATCAGGGCATCAAGGTGGAGTGGAAGAACATGGAGTTCGACGGCCTCATCTCGGCGCTCGATTCGGGCAATATCGACATCGTCTGCAGCGGACTTTCCATCACCAAGGAACGGGAAAAGAAAGTAGCTTTTTCGCAGCCGTACTACAAGGCCGGACTGGCGCTGTCGGTGGCGAAGAGCAACAACACCATCAAGTCCGTGGATGATCTCAATACCAAGACCATCGTCGGCGCGCAGATCGGCACCTCCGGCGCCAAGCAGGCCGATAAACTGAAGAAAGAGGGCAAGATCAGCGAGGTGAAGACCTACAACGGTCTGGACGTCGCGTTCAAGGATCTGGAAAACGGCACCATCGACGCCGTCATCAATGATCAGCCGGTCACCAAAACATACGTCGACAAATCACCGGACAAGCTGAAGATCGTCGGCAAGAGGATGAATGCCGAGAATTACGGCATCGCGGTCAAGAAAGATAACGATGAACTGCTCAAGACCATGAACAATGGGCTGAAGAACATCGAAAAAGACGGTACGCTGAAGAAGCTCTACAAAAAATGGAAGCTGGGCACGCCGGATCTTTAATACCCGCGGGGGCTGATCCCCACAGGGCCGGCCGTCGGACGGCCGGATCGAATGTATGAAAAACGGCTGCTGCCATCAGCGGCAGCAGCCGGTCACCGAAGCGGAGGGGTCTGCGGACGGCGCAGACCTTTTCTCCTGCTTTCGCAGTTGTTGACCGGAGGGACAGCATGGGCTACCTTACTGGTATCGAAAAGGCCGCGGCCGGCATCGGAACGACGCTGACCATCACCGCGTTCGGCGTCATCCTCGGAGTCGTGCTCGGCCTTCTCGTGGCTTTATTAAAACTATCTAAATTTCATGTACCGCGTCTCATCGGCTCGGTCTATGTCGAGATCCTGCGCGGTACGCCGCTGCTCGTGCAGGCTCTGATCTGGTACGCGGGGCTGCCGGCCCTGATGCAGGCGTCCGGCAGTGACTTTACCTGGCGGGGCCTGGAGATCGTCTGCGGCATCCTGGCCTGCGGCGTGAACAGTTCCGCCTATGTCGCGGAGATCATTCGTGCCGGCCTGCAGGCCGTCGACGTCGGCCAGGTGGAAGCTTCCCGCTCCCTGGGGCTGAGCCATCGTCAGACGATGCGCTATATCGTCATCCCCCAGGCGATTCGCATCATCCTGCCGGCGCTGGGCAATGAATTCATCACGCTGATCAAGGAGACGGCCGTACTGTCCGTCATTTCCATCGAGGAAATCACGCGCAAGGGCGTCCTCTGGGCCAGCCAGGGCTACAACTACTGGTACGCATACATCGGCGTGGCGATCGTCTATCTGTGTCTGACCATCCCGCTCTCCCGGGTGATGGCCTATGTGGAAAGGAGGATGGCTGCCAGTGATCGAAGTTAAGAATCTGCATAAATCATTCGGTGAGCTGCAGGTGCTGCGCGGCATCGACGCCGTCATCGAGGACGGTGAAGTGGTGTGCGTGGTGGGGCCTTCCGGCTCCGGCAAGAGCACGTTTCTGCGCTGCCTGAATCTGCTGGAAGAGCCGACCGAAGGACAGGTGATTCTCGACGGCCAGTGCATCAACGAAAAGGGCGTCGACCTCAACCGGATCCGCCAGCGGCTGGGCATGGTGTTTCAGAACTTCAATCTCTTCCCGCACATGACGACGCTGGAAAATATCACGCTGGCGCCGATCCAGACCCGCAGGATGGATCGCGCCCGCGCCGAAGAACGGGCCAAAGCGCTCCTGCGCCGGGTCGGATTGTCGGATAAGGTGGATGTCTATCCTTCATCGCTGTCCGGCGGCCAGAAGCAGCGTGCCGCGATCGCCCGCGCGCTGGCGATGGATCCGGAGATCATGCTCTTTGATGAGCCCACTTCGGCACTCGACCCGGAGATGGTGGGCGAGGTGCTGGAAGTCATGAAGAGTCTCGCCGAAGGCGGCATGACCATGGTCATCGTCACGCACGAGATGGGCTTTGCCCGGGAAGCTGCCGACCGCATCTTCTTCCTCGATGAGGGCGTGCTGATGGAGCAGGGCACACCGGAGGAAATTTTCGACCATACCAAAACCGAGCGGGCGCGGAACTTTTTCAGCAAAGTACTGTGAAGTACCGTGCGCCCGACCGGCTGTGAGGAGGGCACGACACCTGCGGAAAAGGGTGCGCGTGCTCTTTTTATTTCGGCCTTTATGCCGACGAACGGCACGGCCGTTCCGCCTTCGGCATCGATCCCATGCCGGCCGGACGGCATAGTCCTCTCGCTTTTCGGTGTCTTCCGGTTCTGCGGCGGCAGCTGCGGCGACCGCGCGGGTCTGCTGCTGCATTCGAACTCTTTCACAATGCTTTTCCGCGGTGTTTTTCTATCTCCGGAAAAGATAGACGGGTGTAAAAAAATATGGTAGAATGAACTCGGTCAGGAGACAGCGGGCACACGGCGGCCGTATCATGAGTCGTCGCCGGCACGGCTGACACCGACAGGCGGGAGGATATCATGTCAAAAGGCGAACTCACCAAAAAGCGCATCGCAGCTTCTTTCAAGAAACTCATGGAAGTCAAGCCCTTCGACAGCATCACGGTCAGCGATATCACCTCGGACTGCGGTCTCAACCGCCTGACGTTCTACTATCACTTTGAGGATAAATATGCGCTGCTGAACTGGATCTACAACAACGAGATTATTCTCACTTTCAAGAACAACCTCAACCAGATCTCCTGGACAGAGAATCTGCAGGAGGTTCTCGAAATCATCATACGCGACCGCAATTACTACCGCAATGCGCTGGCTTACGACAACAAGGAATTCCGGCGCTACATGCATGAGGCGGTGATCAACCTCTTTACCGACATCATCAACGACTGGGTCGGCGAGCAGTACATCGATCAGGAGGACAGCCGCTTTGTATCCAAGATCTTTGCCTACGGCGTCGTCGGCATGGTGGTCGAGTGGGTGGAAAACGATATGCCGGAATCACCGGAGCGGATGGTTGAATATATCCGCAATCTCTCCGAGGACATCAAGCTGATCGCCATCACGCGCTACTTCAAGAGCACGCTGGAGGGCGAAGAAGGGGAAGCCGATGCCGGGGAGACCGCCGGGGCAGCTGCCGGAGAAGCTGCGGAGAAAGACGCGGCAGACAGAGCGGAGCCGACGGACGGCAGGGGCGGCCCGGCCGCGGAGCCGGAGCGGAAAGGCAGCGGCGGTGGATCGGATCAGAACAAGTCAATCAGTGCAGGCAATTCTGCAGAAAGGATAAATCATGTACAAGACAATCAAGTATGAAGTTAAAGACGGTATTGCTTATGTGACCGTGGCCCGTCCCAAGGCGATGAACGCTCTGAACGAGGAAGTGCTCGGGGAACTGTACGACGCCTTCACGGCGTTTGAAGAAGACGACGCAGCCCGGGCGGCGATCGTCACCGGCGAGGGCAAGGCCTTTGTGGCCGGTGCCGATATCGCCGAGATGAGCGAACTGGGCACCGTTGGCGGACGCCGGATGATGACGGCCGGCCACCGTGTGATGAACAAGATGGAAGCGATCGAAAAGCCGATCATCGCCGCCGTCAACGGCTTCGCCCTCGGCGGTGGCTGCGAACTGTCGATGGCCTGCGACATCCGCATCGCCTCGGAAAAGGCCAAATTCGGCCAGCCCGAAGTCAACCTCGGCATCATCCCCGGTTTCGGCGGCACGCAGCGTCTGCCGCGTCTCGTCGGCAGAGGCATGGCGAAAAAGCTGATCATGACCGCGGACATGATCGATGCGCAGGAAGCGTACCGCATCGGTCTCGTCGAGCAGGTTGCTGCGCCGGATGAACTGATGGCCGCAGCCGAAAAGCTGGCGAAAAAGATCATGTCCAAGGCGCCGCTGGCGGTCGGCGCTGCCAAGAAAGCGATCAACACCGGCTATGACATGGACATCAAGAGCTCGAGCCAGCTGGAGATCGAGACCATGGCGACGCTCTTCGGTTCCGAGGATAAGAAGGAGGGCATGGCGGCCTTCCTGGAAAAGCGCGACGCAAAATTCCAAAATAAATAGGGCGGGAACAGCGCCGATTTATCCCGGCAGCAGTTCGAGCGGCGCCGGGGCTTTTGCGGACGGCACGACAGCCGGCGCGCGGCAATATTACGAACGGCACCCGGAATTCTGTTTTAAGAAGCTTGCATACCGACCTCACCTGCGGCGGGGTCGGTATTTTTGCGGTCGTTGTCGAGAACAGCTGCGCATTTTGCTTTCCGTACCGCGGCGGCTGTTCTCCGGACGGAGAGCCTGTATTTGAACCTGTCGGCGCTGTTTTTATCAGGCCGATGCGGCACTGGGATGCAGAAGGCGATGCTCGTTAAGGGTTCATTAATTTACTGTAACATCAAAAAATAGTTGTCATAGTTAAAAAATGTAATATAATGATAAAGTTGGTACAATTATTAATGTGGTGTTTCAAAAAGTTGGAGAGCTGCACCTTAATATCTATTGAGTTCAGTGAATAGGAGGGAATTCAGCAAGATGCATTTTCCAGTGAAAAAAGAGCTGAGGCGGCTCGGCATGCTGGTCATGGCGGCGCTGACGCTGCTGATGCTGCCGGCTGCGCTGCCGGAAGTGACGCATGCGGGCAGCGATATCTCGGCGACGAATGTGACCGCGTTGACGATCGACAAGGGAGCTTCGGCAGAGCAGCCCATAACCAACTGGGCCGTGCTCAGCGTTCACCTCGAGTTCAGTGAGGATGCGGAGGGAGCGGCCGATATCCGCGACGGAGATACGATCCGGGTCTCATGGCCGACAAAAAACGGGAATGGCGACGCGTATCTCGCCGGACAGTATCAGACCGACATTCCCGTAAAGCTGCAGGGCTCCGATACGGTGATCGCTACGGCAAAAGTCACCTCGGGCGGAGCAGTGATCACCTTCAATAAGGAGGTTGAGCAGTATCAGCATGTGAAGGGCTATCTGAATTTTAAAGCTCAAGTGATTAAAAAGAACAGCAGTGACAGTACTTCGCAGGCAGTCATCGAATCCGGCCGTCAGTCACAGACCGTGTATGTGAAAGACAGCGGCAGCAGTCCGACCAAATTCAGCAGTAAATCGGGAAAATTCGCCGAAGATGAAAATGGGGGAACCGACTATACGAAGGCCAGCTGGTGGATTGTCGTCAATCGCAATGCTGCACAGGTGACCGGGCCCGTCAAAGTCGTCGACAAGATGCCGAAGGCACTGTCGAATCCAACCTTTACAGATGTTTCCGTCTATTGCCAGTACGGGACTTCTCCGGTAGCCGGTGCAGGCGGCGATGGTAAATGCAGGAAGTTTCTGCAGGAACTTGGTGTGACAATCAGTTACGATACCAGTAACAGTGACTACAATACTCTGACGCTTACTTTCCCGGCGTCGGCTTTTTCCAGAAACATAGACGGTACTGAGACACCGGTCTGCTTTGCGTTTACGCTCAGCACCGAGGTCGATCAGTCAAAGCTGTCCGCCGGGCGCGACGAGAATAACTCGACGCCGGTGCGCAATAATCTGGAAACGACATATACTATCAACAGCGAAACGGAGACGACCGAGACGACTTCCTCGACGCTGCGTATTTATTATGCGGATGCCGGTGCCGAGGGCGTGCCGAAGGGAATGATCCGCATCACCAAGGTCGTGGACGGAACGACGGTTCCGATCGAAGGCGTCACATTTAAGGTCGAAAAGCTGGACGGAGAAAACGGCAGCCCCGTTTCCGGCTGGTATGAGGATACAGACGGCAGCCGGAAGGACTCGGTCAGCATCAAGACCGACACAAACGGCATCGCCGAACTGGCAAATCTCGACGACGGCTATTATCAGCTGACCGAAGTGGCGGCAGAAAGCCCGGACTGGGTGGTTGCGACGACCCAGAAAGTGCAGGTACATCTGCAGGGAGACACCGGCAGCGGCGTCACGATCAGCAACCGTATCAGGAGCACCGACATTACGGCGCAGAAAGTCTGGCAGACTGCCGACGGCAGTGCGGATCTCAGCGTGCATCCGACGATATACTTTAAACTGTATCGTGCCGTCAGCGGCGGGGAACCGCAGCCGGTGGACACGGAGCTGAAAAAGCTGGAAAACGGCGTCACGACGGCCGTCTGGTCCGATCTCCCGGAGACCGACGAGCATGGCAATGCCTACACCTATTCCGTCGTCGAAGTCGATGAGAACGGCAATGATTTTGTGCCGGACGGATACACGAAGAAGGAAGACGGCCTGACAGTGACGAACACCCGGGAGACGACGAGCATCTCCGCCTTCAAGACATGGCTGCAGAGCGATGGCGAGACACCTGATACGGACGAGCACCCGACCATCTGGTTCAAGCTGTATCGCACGATCGGCGACCAGGAAACAGCCGAAGAGGTTCCGGGCGCGGAGATCAAGCAGCTGGAAAACGGCACCGACGAGGTGACCTGGACGGATCTTCCCACGTACATCTGCGAAGAGGGATCGGACACGCCGCTGCAATGCCGTTACAGCGTCAGGGAAACCGACGAGAACGGCGAGGACTTTGTGCCGCAGGGCTTTACAAAGCTGGAAGACGGTTTGACGGTGACGAACACCAGAAAGCCGAGCAAGTATGCGCCGGTCATTAACCCGGATCAGACATCCGGCGGCTCATCGGGATCAAAGAAGACGGCGAAAACGACGAAGAGCTCCAAAAACTCTCCGGTGACCACGGCGTCTGCGGACTCCGGCTGGTCGGCAGCAAACAACGGTGCGGTCAGTACCGGCGACGACAGCATGCCGCTTGTTCCGGCTCTGATTGCCGGCGCGGCGCTGTGCATACTGCTGCTGGCGGCCGGAGCGAGGAAGAAACGCACCTGAAAAGCGGCACTGCGTGCCCGCTGCACTGCTGACTGCCCGGCGGGCAAAGGCGCAGAGATGCTGCAGATAAGGCACCGCATGAAGGTGCGGCATCGCCGGGCCGCAGGCCCGGGCAGGCACTGAAAGCCGTATAAAGCGCCGGATCATTGAAAAGAAAAGAACAGGAGAATCCGAAACGGGTTCTCCTGTTTCGCTTTATCTGGTCGAGAGCACCCTGCTCCGCCCGGCAGCGGTCGGTCGGATGGCTGTTATCCGCCCGGCAGCGGTCAGTCGGATTGCTGTTATCCGCCCGGCAGCGGTCAGTCGGATGGCTGCGGATCTCTGGACAGCATCACCAGCAGGGTGCCGTGGGCGACGGCCAGGTACGCTTCGTCGGCAGTGAATTCGTTGCTGACGCCGAGGGGAAAGTCGGAGGTCAGCTCGGCGTCCTCGAGCGGATATTCGACGCCGCGGGCGCAGACGCCGGTACAGCGGTCGGAATGCGAGAGCAGCGACAGCTTCCAGCCGGGGCGGGCCGGCAGCAGCATTTCGTCATCGACCAGCGCCATGATTACGTTGCAGCTGTCGACCAGCATCACCGAGATGCCGTCGCGGGCGGCGGCGGCAATGGTCTGCAGGTTGGCGACGGTGTGGTCGGCGCGGCCGCCGGTGCCGCCGATGAGAAGGATCTGCCGGAAGCCGAGGCCGGCCGCATAATCGATGCAGAGCGCGGTATCGGTCTTGTCCTTTTTGGCCGGCAGACGGATCAGACGGATGCCGTCGGCGGTGACGGCTTCCGCGGCGTCCCGCCAGTCCGGCGGGCAGGTGCGGTCGGCGGCCGGCTGCGAAGAGCATGGCCGGGTATCGGGGCTTTCAGAATCCGGCTGCGCAGAGGCCGGCCGGGCCCCGGCCGCTTCCCGCGCCGGTGCGCCGCTCTGCTCCGCGGGCCGCCGGCGCGAGGAATCAAAGTCGCCGAGAACGACATCGGGGCGGATGTCTTCGGCCGCGGCGAGATCCCAGCCGCCGTCCGCGCAGATGACAAAAGCATCGTCGGGATCGACGAGATCGCGGATCCTGCCGAGCAGGCAGGAAGTGATGATCAGACATTTCTTTTCCGAGTAAATCATAGGGGTATTATAGCGCGTTTTCAGAATAATGCAAAGACTATACTGCACTTGAAATAACGGAATTCATGGGGTATAATTGGACTTGCAGACAGCTTGAAGCAGGAGGGTTCAACATTGGCAATGGAAGACAAGATTGCAGCGGTCCTGAAGGAAAAGGTCGATCCTATTCTGGCGCAGCATTACGGCGGTGCCGTCCTCACTGGTTTCGAAGACGGCGTGGCTTATGTTCGTCTGACCGGTGCCTGCGCACAGTGTCCGTCTGCGCAGTCAACCATCGAAGAAGTTGTCAATACGGTTCTTACAGCGGAGTGCAAAGAAGTAAAGCGCGCCGAGCTGGACACCTCTGTCAGTGAAGATCTGCTGGATATGGCGAGGAAGATACTCAACAAAGAGGTTTGAGTGTCACCTGGCTTTCTTTGGCTGTGCTGACAGCCGCACAAATTTCGTTGAGTTTGGATAATCCGGTCAACAGGTGCCCGGAAGCATCCAGAAAAGATAAAAGGAGTGATTTTTTATGGCATTAATGACAGGAGCTCAGTACATCGAGAGCTTGAGAAAACTGAAGACGAGAGTCTACATGTTCGGTGAAAAGATCGACAATTGGGTAGATCATCCGATCATCAGACCTTCGATCAACTGCGTCGCGGTTACATATGACCTGGCACAGGATCCTCAGTATGCTGACCTGATGACTGTCAAGTCCAGCCTGACCGGCGAAACGATCAACAGATTCGCGCATCTGCACCAGAGCACCGAAGACCTGAAGAACAAGGTCAAGATGCAGAGACTGTGCGGACAGAAGACCGCCGGCTGCTTCCAGAGATGCGTCGGTATGGACGCGTTCAACGCAACGTTCTCCACGACCTACGAAATCGATAAGAAGTATGGCACCAACTATCACCAGAACTTCATCAACTTCCTCAAGATGGTTCAGGAAAAAGACCTGATCGTCGACGGTGCGATGACCGACCCGAAGGGCGACAGAGGCAAGAGACCGAGCCAGCAGAAAGACCCGGATCTGTTTGTCCGCATCAAGGAAAGAAGAAAAGATGGTATCGTGGTCAGAGGCGCGAAGTGCCACCAGACCGGTTCCATCAACTCCCACTGGCACATTGTCATGCCGACACAGGCCATGAAGGAAGAGGACAAGGATTACGCTGTCGCGTTTGCCTGCCCGTCCGATGCCGACGGCATGTTCATGGTATACGGCAGACAGTCCTGCGATACCAGAAAGATGGAAAAGAACGCTGACATCGACCTCGGCAACAAGAAGTACGGTGGTCAGGAAGCGCTGGTCGTCTTCGACGACGTCTTCATCCCGAACGAATACATCTTCATGGCCGGCGAATATGACTTCGCGGGCATGCTGGTTGAGAGATTTGCCGGATATCACAGACAGTCCTACGGCGGCTGCAAAGTCGGTGTCGGCGATGTCCTGATCGGTACGGCGGCTCTGGCTGCGGAATACAACGGCGCGGACAAGGCTTCCCACATCAAGGATAAGCTGATCGAGATGACGCACCTGAACGAGACGCTGTACTGCTGCGGTCTTGCCTGCTCGACAGAAGGTTATCCGACCGAAGCCGGCAACTATCAGATCGACCTGCTGCTGGCCAACGTATGTAAGCAGAACATCACCAGATTCCCGTATGAAATCGTCAGACTGGCGGAAGATATCGCCGGCGGCCTGATGGTCACGATGCCGTCCGAAGTCGACTTCAAGTCCGACCTCAAGGTTGGCAGAAACGGCGAAACCATCGGCGACTACTGCCAGAAGTTCTTCGCGGCTTCCCCGTCCTGCACCACAGAGCAGAGACAGAGAGTCATGAGACTGATGGAAAACCTGTGCCTCGGTTCCGCGGCTGTCGGCTACAGAACAGAGTCCATGCACGGTGCCGGTTCCCCGCAGGCGCAGAGAATCATGATCCGTCGTCAGGGCAACATCGAGGGCAAGAAAGAGCTGGCTAAGGCAATCGCCGGCATCAAATAACCCGAATTTGAATGATAAGCCGCCATGCAGAAGGCTTGGCGGCTTATTGCGTCACGAGGTAGTTCGGTTTCTCTCCGCTGCGGCCGCGGCGGAGAGGAGCCGCATCCTCCTTTTTCTATCCCCGGCCGGGGGCATGTAACCGGGGAGTATTGCAGGGAGAACAGCAATTCATGATTTGCGGCGTAAAATTCTGCGGCGGATGCAATCCGCACTACGATCGCGGTGCGGCACTGCGGACACTGCAAAAGGAAGTTCCGCAGGTCCATTTTCGAATCGCGCGTGCCGGAGAGACATATGACTTTCTGCTGGTCATCGGCGGCTGCACCAGCTGCTGCCCGGCTTTTTCACAGTACGGTACCCGGCACGGTGTCGCGAAGATGTGGTCCCGGGATCACATCGAGGGCGTGCGGCAGCAGATCGAAGCGGCAGCACGCAAGGTCGGCGCCGAACAGGGGCGCTGTGAAGCCGACTGGATGGAAGCGGGCGAACCGTCCGCGGAGCTGATCGGCGGCGACAATTCCTTCGCCAAGGTGCGCGAAGAACTCTACAACACAGGTGTGATCAGCGCCGGTGAATCTGACGAGGAAAACAGCGACGGCCGCTGGAACGGCTGGCGCACAGACTGGAAAAACAAGCTGTAGACCGGACATGGAATACCGGCTGTGCGGCGGGATGCCGCCGGCAGGCGTACGGGACTGCAGTCTGAGCGTGAAAATACCAGGCAGAGCACCCCGGCACCGCTGATCCGCATCGGCGGCACCGCAGACGCGGCGGAAGCCGGATGCCGAAACGCTTGTCAATCCTAGAAACAATATATATTATCCAATGTTAACGAAAGGTCAGGTAATTGCTATGGACTGGAAAAAACATTATCAGGAATGCACCTGCACAGCCGACGAAGCCGTCAGAAACGGCATCAAGAGCGGTGACAGAGTAGTCTTGGCGCACTGCGTCGCCGAACCGCAGGTCGTGGTCGACGCGATGGTGAAGAACAAGGATGCTTACAAGGACATCACCGTTTCGCACATGGTTACGCTCGGCAAGGGCGAATACTCCCGTCCGGAGAACCACGACACCTTCACCTATGAAGGATGGTTCAACAGCCCGGCGACGAGAAAGTCCACTTCCGAGGGACACGGCGAATTCGTGCCGGTGTTCTTCCACGAAATCCCCAAGCTGATCCGCAACGACGTGTTCCACGAAGACGTCCTGCTGGTACAGGTCGGCAAGCCGGATGAACACGGCTTCTGCTGCACGGGTGTTTCTTCCGATTATACGATGCAGGCCGCCAAGTCCGCCCGCACGATCATCGCTGAAGTCAACGACCAGGTTCCGACCGTCTTCGGCGATACCTTTATCCACGTCAACGACATCGACTATTTCGTCGAAGCCAGCCACCCGCTCTATGAGAGCAAATCCGCCAAGATCGGACCGGTCGAGGAAGCGATCGGCAAGAACTGCGCTTCGCTGATCAAGGACGGCGATACGCTGCAGCTCGGCATCGGCGCGATTCCGGATGCGGTTCTGGCGCAGCTGGGCGACAGAAAGCACCTCGGCATCCACTCCGAAATGATCGCCGACGGTGTGGTCGACCTCTATGAAAAGGGCGCGATCGACTGCTCGCAGAACCCGATCGACGAAGGCAAGATGTGCGTCACCTTCCTGATGGGCAGCAAGAAGCTGTATGACTGGGTCGACCACAACCCGATGGTCGTTCTCAAGCCGGTTGATTTTGTCAACCACCCGGAAGTCGTCTCCCAGGTTTCCAACATCGTCTGCATCAACTCCTGCGTCGAAGTGGACTTCATGGGTCAGATCGTTTCCGAGTGCATCGGCACGATGCAGATCTCCGCGGTCGGCGGCCAGGTCGACTTTGTCAGAGGCGCTGCCATGGCGCACGACGGCAACGGCCGTTCGATCATCGCCATGCCTTCCGTGACGATCAAGAAGGACGGCACGATGATTTCCAAGATCGTTCCGAAGATCGCCGACGGCGCGGCCGTGACCACTTCCAGATGCGATGCCGACTACATCATCACCGAGTACGGCATTGCCGAAATGAAGGGCCGCACGCTGCACGACAGAGCGAGACAGCTGATCGAGATCGCGCATCCGGACGTCAGAGACGACCTCAAGAAGGCCTTCGAAGAGAGATTCAAGATCGCATACTGACAGCGACGTTCCCCGCGGACCGGCGGACGGCGGCACGGCCGCTGCCGGTCCGCGGATCAACTTGCGTAATCGCCGCGCTGCGGCATCTAAGAGTATCAGGAGGAGAACTATGCAAGCATTAAGAGTAGTACCAACCATCCATTATTTTGACACTTTCAAGGAATTCGCCAAGGAATTCAACCTCGGCAAGGGCGACATCCTCGTCACCAACGAATGGATGTTCACGCCGTATGTCAAGCCGTGCGGCCTCGACATTCCGGTTGTCTATCAGGAAAAGTACGGCGCCGGCGAGCCGACCGACGAAATGATGGACGCCATGAAGAAGGAAATGGACAAGTATACGTATGACCGCATTATCGCGTTCGGCGGCGGCACCATCGTAGACTGCTGCAAGGTCCTTTCCTGCGAGATTCCGGACAAGGTTGCCGATCTCTATACCGGCAAGGTTGCTCCGAAGAGAGTGAAAAAGCTGGTTGTCGTGCCGACCACCTGCGGTACCGGTTCCGAAGTCACCAACGTTGCGGTTGCTTCGATTCCGTCCCTGAACCTGAAGAAGGGCATTGCCGACGAACAGACCTATGCTGACGAAGCGGTGCTGATTCCGGAATCCCTGCAGGGTCTGCCGGACAAAGTCTTCGCGACTTCTTCCGTCGACGCGCTGATCCACGCGACCGAATCCTATCTGTCGCCGAAAGCTTCCCCGTTCACCGAGATGTTCTCGATCCAGGCGATCAAGATGATCATGAACGGCTACAAGAAGATCATCGAAAAGGGCGGCAACACGGCTGACAACAGAAAAGAATTCCTCAAGGACTTCTGCCTGGCTGCCAACTATGCCGGCATCGCGTTCGGCAACGCGGGCTGCGGCGCGGTCCACGCTCTGTCCTATGCGCACGGCGGTGCGTTCCACATCGCCCACGGCGAAGCGAACTTCATCTGCTTCACGGCCGTCTTCAAGATGTACATGAAGAAGCAGCCGAAGGGCAAGATCGAAAAGCTGAACAAGATCTATGCCGACATCATGGGCTGCAAGGAAGCCGATGTCTACGACGAACTGGACAAGCTCCTCGGCAACTTCCTCGAACTGAAGCCGCTGAAGGAATGGGGCATGACCGAAGATCAGATCGAATCCTTCGCCAAGAGCACGGTCGACAATCAGCAGAGACTGCTGAACAACAACTATGTGCCGCTTTCGCAGGACGAGATCAAAGAGATCTTTGCCAGCCTGTACTAATCCGACACAAAGAAAAGACAGAAACCTGCCGGATGCTGTCTGACATCCGGAGCAAGGACAGCGGCGCTGCGGCGCCGCTGTCTTTTTCGACTGCGTAAAACGTCCGGGCGGAGGAGTCAGGGCGCCGGCGGCAGCCCGGTGCACCGGCGGCAGATCGGTACGGCTGCGGGCAGCGCGGTGCTGCCCCCCTTGTTGAAGCGGGAGGGTATATGGTATAATGCGAATTGGTTTGTATTGGAGATAAACAGGAAAAGGAGAAAAATATGCAAACGAATTATATCATGCGGGAACGTCTCGGCGGCATTCGCATGCTGGGACGGGAAGCGCTGCGCGGACGCTGGACGGAATCGGTGCTGGTGGTATTGGCAGCCATGATCATGCTGCAGGTACCGGTACTGCTCCTTGAATCGTTCTCCGGCGGAGCCGGCAGCATGAATCTGAGCACCTTCGGTACCGGCATGACCATGAACACTCAGTCACCGGATCTGAGCTGGCTGGGGACGGTCTATGTACTGATCTTCGGCGGCGCCATCTCACTGGGCCTGGCCAAATATTTCATTGACAATCATCGCCGCCTGGAGCCGGATGTCTCCACGGTGCTGGATGGCTTTGCTTACTTCGGCAAGGCCCTGCTGCTGACCCTCTACATGGTGCTGTTCATCTTTTTATGGTCGCTGCTGTTCATCGTACCGGGCATCATTGCAGCCATCCGCTACAGCCAGTCCTACTTCATTCTTCGCGACAATCCGCAGATGCCGGTCGACCGGATCGTCGACACGTCCAAGAGGATGATGATGGGCAACAAGGGAAAATACTTCGGCTTCTGTCTTTCCTATATCGGCTGGTTTCTGCTCAGTGCCATCCCGCTCATCATCGTCACGGCGGTGCTGCAGCACATCGGCGTTGCGCAGACCAGCTCTGCCATGATCTGGGTGGATTTTGTCTGCTCGCTGGCGATGCTGTGGGCCATGGCATATATGCATGCCGGGCGGGCAGCCTTTTACGAAATTCTGGTCGTCAACAATCATCTGCGGGAACCGCTGAACGCGCCGCGGATGTAGGACACTGCAGAAAGCAGAGCAGGCTGTGCCGGCGGCCGGAAAGCGACGGTGCCCGTGAAGACCGGGCTGCCGGCATGCGTAACAGCGCTGTGCATGTGCCATAAAACCGTCTGCACGGACGGAGAGGAGACGAAACGGATCATGGAAGAAACAAAACATACGGTACGGGAATATATCGAGCGGCTGCGGGCCGCGGATCTGCTCGTCGGCACCGCGGTGCCGGCGGAAGCCGCCGCGCGCGAGGTCGCCTATATTTCCTACGACTCGCAGGACATCGAACCGGGCACGCTGTTCGTCTGCAAGGGGGCGCATTTCCGGCCGCAGTATCTTGCCGAAGCGCTGGCGCGGGGCGCTTTCGTCTACCTCAGTGAACAGCCGTATCCGGAGCAGGCCGGCGGCGCGCCGGTGATCCTCGTCAGCGAGATCCGCCGCGCCATGGCGCTGATCGCCGATCTCTACTACAATCAGGTCTGGCGGCGGCTGACGACGGTCGGCATCACCGGCACCAAGGGCAAATCGTCGACCACCTACTATGTGCGCGCCATCCTCGACGCCTGGGAGAAAGCGCAGGGGCGGCCGCGCACGGCTGTGATCTCGGGCATCGACAACTACGACGGCGTCAGCTGCGAGGAGTCGCATCTGACCACGCCGGAAGCGATGATGCTGCACCGGCACTTTGACAATGCAGTGCGCAGCGGCATCGAATACCTGACCATGGAAGTCTCTTCGCAGGCGCTGAAGTATCACCGCACCCTCGGTATCACCTTCGACGTCGGCTGCTTCCTCAATCTCGGCGAGGACCACGTCAGCCCTGTCGAGCACCCGACCATCGAGGACTATATGAACAGCAAGATGGTTCTGATGCACCAGTGCCGCACGGCCGTCATCAACCGCGACAGCAGGTACGCCGACTGGGCGCTGCGGGAAGCGCGGCAGAGCGCGGAGCAGGTGCTCACCTTCGGCCGCAGCGAGGAAGCCGACGTGCGGGGCTATGCGGTGCAGCCGCGGGCCGACGGCATCGATTTTCGCGCACGCGGTGCCGGCTTTGACGAGCCGTTTGCGATCGGCATGACCGGGCTCTTCAATGTCAGCAATGCCCTGGCGGCGATTACCATCACCCGCGCGCTCGGCGTGCCGCTGGCGACCATCCGTGAAGGACTGGCTGCGGCGCGCGTCAGCGGCCGCATGGAGGTCTTTTCCGACCCGCGGAGCGGGGCGGGTCGTCATCGTCGATTACGCCCACAACAAGATGAGCTTTGAGGCGCTGTTCGACAGCGTCCGCGAGGAGTATCCGGGACGGCGCATCCGCATCGTCTTCGGCTGTCCGGGCCGCAAGGCCCAGCGCCGCCGCCGCGAACTCGGCGAAGCGGCCGGCGCCAGCTGCGACAAGGTCTACCTCACCGAGGAAGATGCCGGCGAAGAGCCGGTGCTCGACATCTGCCGCGAGATCGAGCCGTGGGTGACGGGCAGAGGGTGTGCCTGCGAAATCATTCCCGACCGCGGCGAAGCGATTCACCGCGCCATCGAGGAAGCCGACGCAGACACCGTCCTGCTGCTGACCGGCAAGGGCAGGGAGACACGGCAGAAGCGCGGCCTGCAGTACATCGACACCCCGTCCGACGTCGCATACGTCGAGCGCTGGCTGGGCGGACAGGGGGATGCCGACGAATCGCCGGCTGCAGACGCACAGAACACCGGCACCGCAGAGTGACGGACAGCACCGCCGGCGGCATCCGGGCCGGCAAAGCATCTGGCTGCATCCGGCCCGAAATGAGCAGCCGGCGGCATCCGGCCGGCAAAGCATCTGCGGTATCCGGTTCGTATGGCCGGCGTACTCTGTATACATGATGGCAAACTATTGAAATGCGGCGAAAACACTGGTATCATAAATTTCAGAGTATTATAAAATAATCGCCTGAGGCGTTGCCGCTGCCCGTTTTCAGCGCGG
Source organism: Anaerovoracaceae bacterium (assembly GCA_050953425.1). Taxonomy (GTDB): domain Bacteria; phylum Bacillota; class Clostridia; order Peptostreptococcales; family Anaerovoracaceae; genus RUG100. The sequence continues at coordinate 172,144 of JBMNMQ010000005.1, forward strand.
CGAACAGGGATCGGAAATTATTTTTTTGGAGGAAACAATGGGCAAAGTAAAGTTTATGGAAACGGTACTGAGAGACGGACATCAGTCTCTGATCGCCACCAGAATGACGACCGAGGAGATGCTGCCGATTCTCGAGACCATGGATGAAGTCGGATATCACTCGCTGGAATGCTGGGGCGGCGCGACCTACGACGCCTGCCTGCGCTTCCTCGATGAGGATCCCTGGGACCGGCTGCGCACGCTGCGCAAGCACATCAAGAAAACCAATCTGCAGATGCTGCTGCGCGGTCAGAACCTGCTCGGCTACAAGCATTACGCCGACGATGTCGTCGATGAGTTCGTCAACCGGGCGATCGGCAACGGCATCGACATCATCCGCATCTTCGACGCGCTCAACGACACCCGCAACCTCGAGGCCGCCGTCAAGGCGACGAAGAAGTACGGCGGGCACGCGCAGGGCTGCGTCTCCTATACGATTTCGCCGGTTCACACCAACGAAACCTTTGTCCAGCTCGGCAAGGAAATCGAGGAGATGGGCTGCGACTCGTTCTGCATCAAGGACATGGCCGGTCTGCTCGATCCCTACAACACCTACGACCTCGTCAAGGCTCTGAAAAAAGAACTGACGATTCCGGTCGAACTGCACACGCACGCCACCAGCGGCCTCGGCTCGATGACCTACATGAAGGCGGTCGAAGCCGGCGTCGACATCATCGACACGGCGATCTCGCCGTTCTCCGGCGGTACTTCGCAGCCGCCGACCGAACCGATGGCGGCCGCGCTGAAGGGTCAGGAACGGGATCCGGAACTGAACATGGATCTGCTCAACAAGGTGGCGGAGCACTTCCGCCCGATCCGCGAGAAATACATCAAGAGCGGACTGCTCGACCCGAAGGTCATGGGCGTCGACATCAACACGCTGATCTATCAGGTGCCGGGCGGCATGCTCTCCAACCTGGTGTCGCAGCTCAAGGAAGCGAACGCCATGGACAAATTCGACGAAGTGCTGAAGGAAGTGCCGCGCGTTCGCGAAGACTTCGGCTATCCGCCGCTGGTCACGCCGTCGAGCCAGATCGTCGGTACGCAGTCGGTGCTCAACGTGCTGACCGGCGAACGCTACAAGATGGTGCCCAAGGAAGCGCGCGATCTCGTCAAGGGCATGTACGGCAAGACGACGCTGCCGATCAAGGAAGACGTCGTCAAGAAGATCCTCGGCGACGAGGAGCAGGTCACCTGCCGTCCGGCCGACCTGATCGAACCGGAGCTGGAGCAGGCCAAGCGAGACTGCGCCGAATATATGCAGCAGCCTGAGGACGTGCTGACGCAGGCCTTCTTCCCGAAGGTCGCGGAGGACTTCTTCAAGCGCCGCATCGAAAAGCAGGAAAAGCTCGATCTCAACCTGCTCGACAAGGAAAATTCCGTCTATCCGGTATAGGATCGGATATCAACACGAATGGCTCGCCCCCGGATCCCGTGCGGAACCGGGGGCTTTGTGCGGCATGAACGTCAAAGCGGAAGCGGTTTTTCGCGGCGCGCGGGCCGGGGCGAAAATCGGCTGCGCGCAGCGGGCGAATCAAGGTGACAACAGTTTTAAGCCGTGTGAACATGGAGCCGGAAACCGGCTTTGCGCGGCGTGAAGACCGAGAAAGAGGGGAGCGGCATGAGTAAAAAAGCAAAGCAGAAGGAACGGGACAAGACCAACGTGATGCGGCTGCTGGACCGGCAGGGCATACCCTACCGGCACTATGCGCTGGCGTCGACGGATACGGTCAGCGGAAACGAGGTGGCGGCGGAACTGCAGCGGGAGCCGGAGCAGGTCTTCAAGACGCTGGTAACGCGAGGCAGCCGCAGCGGCGAGCATTTCGTCTTTGTCATCCCGGTTGACCGCGAACTCGATCTCAAGAAAGCGGCCCGCGCCGTCGGCGAGAAGGCCGTTGCGATGATTCCGATGCGGGAACTGCTGCCGCTGACCGGCTATGTGCACGGAGGCTGCTCTCCGATCGGAATGAAAAAATTCTTCACCACCACGCTCGACGCCTCCGCCAGGAACTGGCCGACGATTCTCTTCAGCGCCGGAAAAATCGGCCGCCAGGTCGAACTGGCACCGGCCGATCTGGAACGGGTCATTCGCCTGCAGTATGCTGACGTCACAACCTCGCCGCAATGAAGGCGGCCGCTTTCGAGGGACGCTGCGCTGCCTGCCGCGGCTTGCGCCCGTGAGAGCCGCTCCCCTGAAACTGCCCGAATTTTCGGCATTTTCGAGCATTGTTCGGGGCGCGGGCAATCCCGGTTTCGCTGTGGTCAGAGGCGGCGCCTTGTGCTATAATAAGATTTGGCGCCGGAAGCGCAATCCAGCGCGGACGGCGGGTTCAGTTCCAGGGAGGAGGAGCGCAGGACTATCATGTCTACTTCAGTTCTGATTTCCGGGATCGGTCTGATCGGATCGCTGGCCCTGATGGCCATTTTGATCTTCAAGAAACTTTCCCCGATTATCATCGGCCCGATCGCGGCAATCATCGTTTGTCTCTGCAGCCGTCTGCCGCTGTTCGACAGCCTGACCCGGGATTATATGGGCGGGGTTGCAGACTATTTCAAAACCTATTTCTTTATTTTTCTGCTCGGGAGCATTCTCGGCAACCTCTATCAGGAGTCCGGCGCGGCGACCAGAATCGGCATGATGATCGCGAACGGATTCGGTTCCAGGCACGTAATGCTGGCCTGCATGATCCCGCCGGCTATCCTCAGCTACGGCGGCATCAACAGCTTTGTGATTATCTTTGCCGTTTACCCGATCGCGCTGAAGCTGTTTGAGGAAGCCGATCTGCCGACCTATATGCTGCCCGGCATTGTCTGCGGCGGCATGTGGACATTCGCGATGACCGGACCGTTTACGCCGCAGATTCCGAATATTATTTCGATGAAATATCTGCATACGCCGTCGTACGCCGGCCTGGTTCCCGGTGTCATCGGCGCGGCTGTGCAGGTCGTTCTGATTCTGGCGTTCATGAACTGGGCCGGACATCGGGCCAAGAAAAGGGGCGAACACTTTCAGTGGCCGGAGGGCGTGCATCGCATTCCCGAGGATGCTTCCCTGCCCAGCCTGACGACGTCCCTGATCCCGCTGGTGATGGTGCTGGTTCTCTTCAACGTCAAGCCGCTGGGGCTGGACATCATCGTCTGCCTGGTGATCGGCATTCTGCTGTCGCTGCTGTTTTTCTGGAAGTATCTGCCGCGGGGCACAAAGCTGCTGTCGATTTTCAACGATGCTTCTCGTTCGGCGGTGATCATCATCCTCAACACCGCGATGATCGTCGGCTTTGGCTCGGTGGCCCGGAGTACGGCATTCTACGCCTACGCCACGACGGTGCTGGAGCATTCGTCGGCCAACCCGTACGTGGTGGCCGCGGTCGGCGCCAACGTCTTTGCCGGCATCCTCGGTTCCGCCAGCGGCGGCCTCGCCCTGATGTACGAAACGCTGGCCGATACCTTCCTCAAGTACGCGCAGCAGGGGTACAACATCGGCTATATTCACCGACTCTGTTCCGACGGTTCCGGCGGCCTCGATTCGCTGCCATGGAACGGCTCCATTGTTTCGGTGTTCAATGTCTGCCACACAACCCACCAGCTCTCCTATAAATACAACTTTGTGACCTGCCTGGTCGTGCCGGTGATCGCCACCTTCGGCGTGGCACTGCCGTTCTGCATCATCTTCGGGTAACGCCAGGGAGGACGAGAAGCCTGCGGCGGCCGTGCTTTCCGGCAGCGGCTGGCCGGCATGGCAGCGCGGCGCCGGGGCGCCGAGAACGTAAATGTGAAAGCAAAGACAGGAAAGAGGTATTGCCATGAAAGAAGTTCTCTATGAAAAACGCGGTCACACCGCACTGATCACCTTCAACAAGCCGTCCACACTGAATGCGCTGTGCACGGAATTCATGCAGGAGATCGATGAAGCCATCGAGCAGGCGCAGGTCGACCCCGACGTCTATGTGCTGATCTTTACCGGCAGCGGCAAGGCCTTCATCGCCGGCGCGGACATCAGCGAGATGTATCCGCAGGACAGCAACTCGATCCGCGAGTGGGCCAAGCTCGGCTGCAATCAGAACCTGCGCATCGAAAATCTGCCGTTTCCGACGATCGCGGCCATCAACGGCTACGCGCTCGGCGGCGGACTCGAACTGGCGATGTCCTGCGACATCCGTCTGGCTTCGGAGAAGGCCGTGATGGGCCAGCCGGAGACCACGCTCGGCGTCATCTGCGGCGCCGGCGGCACGCAGCGGCTGCCGAAGCTGGTCGGACGCGGCATGGCCAGCGAGCTGATCTTCACCGGCGGTCGCATCGACGCCGAGGAGGCGCTGCGCATCGGTCTGGTTAACCATGTCACCAGGCCGGAAGACCTGCTCGACCAGGCGTTTGCGCTCGCCGAGAAGATCGAGAAGAACGGACAGCTGGCCGTGCGTACGGCCAAGCAGGCGATTCGCCAGTCGGAGCGCTCGGTCATCGAGGACGGCTGCGATTTTGAACGCGCGGTGTTCTGCCATCTCTTTGATACCGAGGATCAGAAGATCGGCATGGGCGGATTCCTGCGCAAGGAAAAGAATATTCAGTTCAAAAATAAATAGCGAAAAAAAGAGGAAGCCGCCCGGCCGGAGCCGTCCGGTCTGACTGCCGTCCGATCCCCGCGCGTCCTGCGGAGAGGATCGCCTGCGGCAGCGGGCGGCTCTATTTTTGTTTTTGGGAATCAAAAAGATCCGCGGCAGCGCCGCGGATCGAGTGTCCCGATTCGTTTCGATCACCGGGAGAAAGCGGGAACTCTGCGCCGCCATGCGGCGGTTCCGTATCGCTGTTCCATGTTCGGCTGCTACTGCTCGCCGCCGAAGGTGTGGGTTTCTTCGCTGGGGGCAGTGGCGATTTCCGCACGACCGCCGTCGCATTCGTCCTCGTCGCAGTCGTCTTCCCGATCGTCGCGGGCCTTGGCCGCCGCGGCCGCAGCCACCGGACTCAGTTTGACGCCGGACGCGGGATCTGCTTCGGCAGCTGCTGCCGCGCCGTGCTCCGGGGCGGGTGCCGGCTCTGCGGCGGCCGCGGACACACCGGAAGGACGGTCCGCAGCGCTGTACGCGGCGCTGTCCGCGGTCTGCGCCCGTGTGCCGGTCCGCACGGGATGGGCTGCGTCGGGCGATTCGCTTTCAGCCGGGGAAACGGCGGCTCCTGCGTTTTCCGTCGTGCCGCGGTCTCGCCGGTGCCGCCCGGCATCGCTGCCGGCGCCTCTTCGCCTGCGGCCGGTACCGCGGTTTCATCGCTGCCCGGCATCGCTGCCGGCGCCTCTTCGCCGGGGACCGGCGCCGCGGTCGCGGCGCTTTTCTTTTTGTTCTCTTTCAATGCCGCGGCTGCTTCCTTCTGGCGGTGGACCGCCTCGATAACGCCGGCGGCCGGAATCTGGCCGCGGCAGACCTCCAGCAGCTGCTTCATGTCGTCGAGCAGCGGAGCCGTGATTTCCAGCGGCTTGCCGCTGACCGGATGACAGAAAGAGAGCGTCTGTGCATGCAGTGCCTGGCGGGCGATCAGATCGCTCGGGGCTCCGTAGAGCGCGTCGCCGGTCACCGGATGCCCGATGTATTTCATATGCACGCGAATCTGGTGGGTGCGGCCCGTGCCCAGGCGCAGGCGCACCAGCGTGTGGTTTTTATAGCGTTCCTGCACCGCATAATGGGTGACGGAAGGGCGCCCGTCGGGGACGACGCCGCGGCGGATCGGCTCGTTGAGCGGCCGTCCGATCGGCGCGTCAATGGTGCCGCTGTCATCTTCCACAATGCCGTCGACGATGGCGAGATACTGCTTTTTGACCTCGCCGCGTTCGCTCTGGCGGACAAAATCATCCTGCGCGTGCGAGTTCTTGCCGAGCGCGAGGACGCCGCTGGTATCCATGTCGAGGCGGTTGATGAAGTGGATCTTGTAGAGCATGCCCTTGTCGCGCATATACTGTGCGACGCCGTTGGCGATGGTGTGCGCGGGGCAGCCGGTGGTCGGGTGTACAACAATGCCGGGCTGCTTGTTCAGCAGCAGCAGATCTTCGTCTTCGTAGAGTACCGTCAGCGGAATCGGCTCCGGCGTAAAGCGGCTCCGTTCCTCGGGGATATCCACGGTGATGACGGAGCCGGCGGACGGCTCGATCCACATCGGCGTCTCGTGCCCATCGAGAAAGACGGTCCGCGCTTTCTTGATCTTTTTGCGCAGCCGCGACGAAAAATTGAAATGGCGGTCTAAAATTTCCTTGATGGTAACACCGCGTTCTTCATCTTCTTCCGTGACTGTGTATGTAAATTCTCGTGCCATGCGAGAGTTCCTTTCCTTCAGCAGCTTCAATCATGACAGCATTTATCTTCACGTCGCTTTCTGTTCGACATGAAGATAACATACTAAATTATAACACAGCATGCGGGGTGTAATCTAGAGGAATTTACTCTTTACTTTGTTCCAGAAATCATAGTTTTCGAACCGCAGCAGATGCACCCTGGTTTCCGAGTATTCGACGATGAATTTTTCCACGTCGCGGTAATTGGTCTCCAGTCCGTCGATCAGCAGCGCCGAGGTGTTCCCTTCGAGGTATTCGGGGATGATTTCGATCTGCAGATCGCTGGGAAGCAGGATGCTCGAAGTGAACGAGCGGTAGGCGACGGTGTTCATCGGCGCGATCGGCGTCAGCTGCATCAGCTGCAGGCGCGGGTCGACGATGGCGCCGCCGAGCGAATAGTTGTAGGCGGTGGAACCGGCCGGGGCCGCGACGAGGATGCCGTCGCCGCTGAATTTTTCAATAAAGCTGCCGCCGAGGAAAATGTTGAGGTGCGTGGTAAAGCTGCCGACGTTGCGGATGATGACCTCGTTGAGGCCGCGGTGCACTTCCTTCCTGCCGCCGGGCAGCAGCACCCGCGCCTGAATCGTCGGCAGGTCCTGCAGCGTGTATTCGCCGCGCTGGTAATGGTGGAGAAAATCGTCCAGCTGGTCGGGACGGATCTCCTGAAAAAAGCCGAGATGTCCGGTGTTGATGCCGATGATCGGCACATCGGGAAAATCATAGCGATGCACCGCTTCCAGCAGCGTGCCGTCGCCGCCGATCACAAACAGCAGCTCGGCGTTTTCCTGGTAGCCGTCGCAGGGCTGAAAGCCGCTGCGGCGGAGCCTTTCGCGAAGTGTTTCCGCGGCCGCCGCGGAAGCCGGCTGGCTGTTGCGGTAGATGCTGATGATGTGTTCGCTGCTCATGTCGTTCCTGTCTCCTCCGGGGTGTACTGCTCGCTTCGACGGCCGGCTCCGGCGGTGCCTCAGCGTTTCCTCAGCGTTTCTTCTGCCGGGTCATTGTTCAGCCGCGCACCAGCTGCTCGAACTCGTCAACCAGTCCGGCGAAGGTCCGCATCGCCTGCTCGACCGGCTGCGGCGTGCTCATATCGACGCCGGCGATCTTCAGCAGTTCGATCGGATAGTCGCTCTCGCCGGTCCTGAGAAAGCGCAGATATTCCTCCGGCCCCTGCGCGAGGATGCGGTCGGAGATGGCGGCGGCCGCCGAATAGCCGGTGGCATATTTATAGACATAAAAGGCGGAATAGAAGTGGGGGATGCGTGCCCACTCGTACCGGATCAGGTCGTCATGGCTCAGAGCCGGACCGAAATAGCGGCTGTTGAGTTCATCGTACGTTTCGTTCAGCCAGCCGGCGGTCAGTGTTTCGCCCGCTTCCACGGCTTCGTGCGTCCGCTGCTCGAATTCGGCAAACATGGTCTGGCGGAAGAGCGTGGTGCGGAAGGCCTCGATGTGCATGTTGAGCAGGTACTTCTTCATCTGCGGATCGTCGGCGGTCGCGATCAGGTGCTTCATCAGCAGGTTTTCGTTGACCGTGCTGGCCACCTCGGCGGTGAAAATCGAGTGACTGCCGTAGATGAACGGCTGTGCTTCGCGGGTATAGGAAGCGTGCATCGAGTGGCCCATTTCGTGGGCGATGGTAAAGACGTCCTGCAGCGTATCGGTGTAATTGCAGAGAACGTACGGCTTGCTGTCGTAGCAGCCAAAGCTGTAGGCGCCGCTGGTCTTGCCCTCGTTCTCATAGACGTCGATCCAGCCGTCGGCAAAGCCGGCGTTCATGCGCGCCAGGTATTCTTCGCCCAGCGGCGCCAGGCCGGCGCGGATGATGTCGAGCGCCTCTTCATAGGGGATGTCCCGCCGCGGCAGGGTGATCAGCGGCACGTAGACGTCATACATTTTCAGTTCGTCGACGTCGAGCAGCTCTTTGCGCAGCGCCAGGTAGCGGTGCAGGGTCGGCAGGTTGTCGTTGACGATGCCCACAAGGTTGTCGTAGACCGCTTCCGGGATATTGTCGCCGGAAAGCGCGGCCGCTCGCGCCGAGTCGTAGCGGCGGATGCGGGCGGTGACGGTATCGCCGCGCACGCTGTAGCTGTAGGCGGTGGCGATCGTATTGATCAGCTGCTCATAGGCGCGGTACATGTGTTCGTACGCGTCGCGGCGCAGCGACCGCTGCGGCGACTCCATGAAGGTGATGTAATTGTCGTGCGTCAGGCGGGTTTCCTCGCCGTCTTCGTCGCGGACGGTGCCAAAGCGCATCTCGGCGTTGTTGAGCATTGTGAAGATCTCACTCGGCGCCGGGGTGATTTCGCTCATCTGCGCCATCAGCTGCTCTTCGGCCGGACTGAGGACGTGCGCTTTTTCGCGGAACAGGTCCTCGAGCATGTGGCGGTAGATCCGCAGACGCGGCTCTTCCTCGAGAAAGCCCAGCAGCCGTTCTTCGTCGGCGGCCAGCAGTTCCGGCGTCGTGAACGAGGTCACTGCGCTGACGCGGGCGATCGCGGCGGCGGCCTTGTCGTTCATCGCCTGGCTGGCTTCCACGCGATTGTCTTCATCTTTTTTCATGCGGGCGTAGACGTAGACGCGCTCGAGCTTCTGCCAGAGCCGGTCCTTGAGCCGCAGCGCGTGCAGCGGCGAGGCAGCGCTCTCTGTCAGGCTGCCCTGCAGGGCGGCGTATTCCCCGGCCAGCTTTTCGCAGGCATCGAGGTCGGCCTGCCATGCTTCGCGCGAGGTGTACATGTCCGCAATATCCCATTTATACTGATCTTCGATTTCACTTCTCTGTCTGACGTTCTTCACAGCGGTTCCTCCTTGTTTACAAGCCTTCGCCCATGATGTAGAATATATTATAGCATATCAAAGTGACGAAAGGAACGCACGAGAATGGACAACAGACCCATTGGTTTTTTTGACTCCGGTCTCGGCGGACTGACCTGCATTCCCAACCTGGTCGACCGTCTGCCGGAGGAAAAAATCATCTATTTCGGCGATACGGCGCGCACGCCCTACGGCTCCAAGGCGCTTTCAACCATACAGAAATTTTCCCTGCAGATCGCTGACTTTCTGATCGGCCACGACGTCAAGATGATCGTCATCGCCTGCAATACCGTCAGCGCCACCTGCCTGGAGATGATCCAGAACCGGTACCCGAAGGTGCCGATTCTCGGCATTATCCAGCCGGCCGCACAGAAGGTCATCAACACCTGCGGGGCCGACAACCGCATCGGCATCATCGGCACCAAGGCGACGATCGGCAGCCATGCCTACCGTACCATCATCGAAACCTTCCGGCCGCAGCTGACTGTCTTTGAGGAAGCGACGCCGGCGTTTGTGCCGCTGATCGAGGAGGGCATCATCACCAACGATATCATGGATCTGATGATCCGCTACTATCTCGATGATTTTGTCCTCGAGAAGAGACTGGATACGCTGGTGCTGGGCTGCACGCACTATCCGCTGATCCGCGAGAACATTGAGCGTCTCTACCCGGGGCTGAAGATCATCAATCCGTCGTCGGAGGTCGTGCACAGCATCGAGTACGTGCTGCGGGAACGGAATATGCTCGCCGCCGGATCGGAAACAACCAACACTTTTTACGCCAGCGATCTGTCGGAGAACTTCCGCAATATGATCGATCGTATTTTCCGTCACACGGATGTCCGCGTGGCGTTTAAAAATCTCGACATGGAGTAAGCCGCGGGCGGCCGGATCAGGCCGCGCCCGGGCAGATCGGAGGTGAGGGAGATGGAACTGCAGGAACTTCTGGAAATGCTGGAACTCGATGATCCGGAGGATTTCGAGTACTATGAGAACTTTGCCGATCTTCTCGAGAGCGACGAGGAGATCCCCGAGGACACGCTGTTTCAGCTGTTCTCGCAGGTGGATCGGGAGACAACCGAGGAAATGCTGGAGGGCTATTTCGCCGAAATGCAGGAAAACGTCCCCGACAGTGAAACGGAGTTTTACATGCTCCTCGAAAACATCCGCCTCTCGCTGCTGGGGCTGATTCGCGCCGCCGACGACGAGAGTCTGATGGAGCGCTTTGCCGAGGAGCTGGCGCGCTTCAAAAACTGGTACACGTTTGAATCCGGCGTGACCTGCATCGACCGCGCGACCGAGGAACAGAAGCTGCTGCCGCTGCGCGACGCCCTGACGCTGGCGCGGATGGCAAAGCTCGACAACGAGGATTACAGCTTTGATTTCAATGACTGTCTGGATTACGAAATGGAAGATTATATCATGGATTTCGGGGATCTGGCGCGTCTCGAGGACAGCGGCGAGGAGGACGACCTGTTCCGCCGCGGCTATGTCTACGATGATGAGATGAAGCGCGAGTAGCGCGGCCGCGGAGAGGCCGGTACGGCGCAGCGGAAAGAAGGTATTGTGCAGGCGGAAAACGACATGAATCAACAGATGGAACAGCGGGCGGTGTCTTCGTGCACGATGACGCGGCTCGGCGGCGGCCGCGGCGGCGAGGCGCTGCTGATCGCGGGCAGCGAGCGGACCGCCCTTTATGACGGCGGCATGGCCTATGCGGCGGCGCAGACGGCGGCCGCCTGCCGGAGCGCTCTCGAGGGGAGGGCGCTCGATTATATTCTCCTCAGCCATACGCATTACGATCACATCGGGGCGCTGCCGGTGCTGCTGCGCGCGTTCCCCGGCGCGACGGTGCTCGGTGCAGCCCACGCCCGCGAGGTGCTGGCCCGGCCGCACGCTCTGCGGAGCATAGAGGAGCGCGGCCGCGACGCGGCGCGGCTCTTCGGCGGCGATCCGGATCAGGTCACGACCGCCGGCATGCGCGTCGACCGTGTCATCGGCGACGGCGATGTCATCGATCTCGGCGGCTGCCGGCTGCGGGTTCTGGCGGCGCCCGGCCACACCGCCTGCTCGCTGGCGTTCGCCGTCGAACCGCAGCATTTTCTGATCAGCAGCGAGAGCGTCGGCGTGATCGGCCCCGGCGGCCGGCAGATGACCGCGATCCTCAAGAGTTATGACGGTGCCATGGACACGCTGCGCCGCTTTCGCGGCTGCCGCCCGGAGCGGCTCTACTGCCCGCACAGCGGCTGGCTGGACCGCGGCCGGGCAGCGGCGTTTCTGGACGGCTTTGAGAAGCTGGCGCGGGAGCAGAAGGAACTGATCGAAACCGCCGTGCGGCAGGGAAAGGGCGAAGCAGAGATCCTCGCGGCCTACCAGAGTCGCTACTGGGATGAGGCCTGGCATGATGTGCAGCCGCTCTTTGCCTTTCGCATCAATGCCCTCTGCATGATCCGTCTCTTTGCCGGCGCGCCGCAGCGACGGCAGGCAGGAAGGTGATCCGGCTGCGGACGCGCAGACCGCCTGCCGCAGCAGTGCGGTGAACACGGCGAAAGAGGCGCCCGGGGGACGCGGATGAAAACCGGCACGGCGAAAACAGCGGCAGAACTGCCGCTGAAATCGATTGACGGATATCCAAACGAGGCAAAGTGTGATAGAATAGAACACCGGCCGCACAGGCCGCGGACCCCGCCCGGCCGGCCGGCCGGATGCGCGGAAAGCAGAGTGCATAGAGGATCGCGGCCGGATGCGGGAACAGCCGGATGCGGGATGCCCGAAGAAGCCATACGCCCTGCGGAAAACGGGCTGCGGCCGGATCCTGACAGAACTGGAACTACTCGAAATGGTGATGATGTATGATTAAGACGAAAAAATTAGACAACGGCGTGACGATGGTACTGGAATCGGTGCCCGGCACCAATTCGGCGACCCTCGGACTGTGGGTGCGCACCGGGGCTGCCGATGAGGACGGAACCACCGCCGGAATTTCGCATTTCATTGAACACATGATGTTCAAGGGCACGGCCAGGCGGGATGCCCGCCGGATCGCCGAGGATGTCGACCGCATCGGCGCGCAGATCAACGCCTTCACCGGCAAGGAAGCGACCTGCTATTACGTCAAGACGCTGGCCTCCAACATGGAACGGTCGCTGGAAATTCTCCTCGACATGTTCACCGGCTCGCTCTTTGCGACGAAGGAGATCAACCGCGAACGCCGGGTCATCCGCGAGGAGCTGAAGATGGTGCAGGACACGCCCGACGAGGATGCGCACGACACCCTCTGCGAGCAGGTCTTCCGCGGCAGTCCGCTCGCCCATTCGATCATCGGCACCGGCAGCTCGCTGAACCGCATCAATCACAAGCAGATCGTCGACTATCTGCGGCGGCAGTATACGCGCGACAGTATCGTGGTGGCCGTGGTCGGCAATTTCGATGAAGACTTGGTCTGCGGCATGGTCGAGGAGGGTCTGCGCGATCTGCCGGCTGCCAAGCCCCCGCTGGAGTATCCCGACAGCGATCCCGAGCCGACCTGCCGGGTTAAGGTCAAGGATATCGAGCAGACGCACCTGTGCCTGGGGACGCGCACGATCCGCCTCGCCGATGACCGCTACTACGTCTTTTCCCTGCTCAGCAACATCATGGGCGGCGGCATGAGCTCGCGCTTTTTCCAGGATATCCGCGAGGAAAAGGGACTGGCCTATTCTGTCTATTCGGGCAACAGCGCTTTTTCCCACGACGGCTACTTCCATATCTACGCCGGCGTGGCGCACGAAAACGTGCACCGCACGATTGCCGCCATCCGCGAGGAACTGGAGCGGCTGAAACATGACGGCGTCAGCGAGGACGAGCTGACCAAAGCCAAGGAACAGCTGAAGAGCAGCTTTATCTTCGGTCAGGAGAATCTCAACGGCCGCATGTTTACGCTGGGGCGGGACATGACGCTGCTGGGCGAAGTGGAGACGCCGGACCAGGTGCTGGAAACGATCAATAAGGTGACGATGGCGGACATCGAGGAAGCGGTCGGATACATCTGTGACTTTGACCGCTATTCGGCCGTGGCCGTCAGCGGCCGCCGCCTGCCGCTGCGTCGGTACATGCAGGAATAGCGGCTGCGCGGAGCGGCGGACGGCGGCGGGCAGCCGTACGGACGGCGGCCTGCCGGGAAAGGAAACGGAGACAACATGACGGAAACCATACGCATCAAATATCACAGCGACCATGCACCCAGGCTCTGCTATGTCGACGGCCGGAGCGACTGGATCGATCTGCACGCGGCCGAGGACGTCGTCCTCAAAAAAGGCGATTTCCGCCTCATCGACCTCGGCGTTTCCGTGCAGCTGCCGCCCGGCTATGAGATGCTGCTGGCCCCGCGCAGCTCCGCTTTCCGGCGCTACGGCATCCTTCAGACCAACGGCATCGGCGTCATCGACGAATCGTACTGCGCCGACGACGACCACCTGATGATGCCGGTCTACGCCACCCGCGACGCTGAAATCGCCGCCGGCGACCGCATCTGTCAATTCCGCATCTTCCGGCACCAGCCGGCGCTCGAGTTCGAAGAAGTGGAAACGCTCGGCAATCCCGCCCGCGGCGGGTTCGGCTCCACGGGCAGAAAGTAGGTGTGCCGATGATCGACCGTCTGGAACAGGAGAGACGCGAAGAGACCATCCTCTCGCCGCACGCCTGCCGGGCCGCGGAGAGCCGCGGCCGCCGCTTCTACGAGGAGCCCTGTGCGCTGCGGACCTGTTTTCAGCGCGACCGCGACCGCATCATCCATTCAAAATCATTTCGCCGCCTGATGCACAAGACCCAGGTCTTTCTGGCGCCGGAGGGCGATCATTATCGGACGCGTCTGACGCACACGCTCGAAGTATCGCAGATCGCGCGGACGATCGCCCGCGGGCTGGCGCTCAACGAGGATCTCACCGAAGCGATCGCGCTCGGTCACGATCTCGGCCATACGCCGTTCGGGCACAACGGCGAGGCGGTGCTCAACGAGATCCACCCCGGCGGCTTTGCGCACAACGAGCAGAGCCTGCGCGTGGTCGACGTGCTCGAGCGTCATCACGGAAGACAGGGCATGAACCTGACCTGGGAAGTGCGCGACGGCATCCTCCACCATACCGGGGAGGCGGAGCCGCTGACGCTGGAAGGGCAGATCGTCCGCATCAGCGACCGCATCGCTTACATCAACCACGACATCGACGACGCGCTGCGCAGCGGCGTGATCACCCAGGAAGAACTGCCCGCCGACTGCATCGAACACCTCGGCGCCGGACACAGCGCCCGCATCAGCACGCTGGTCAGCGATATGATCCGCAGCAGCGACGGCGCCGGAGAGATCCGCCAGAGCGAGGAAGCCGAATACTACATGAACGCTCTGCGCGCGTTCATGTTCGTCCATGTCTACCGCAGCGAGAACGTCAAGAAAGCTTCCGATCTGGAGAAGGTGCGCCGCGTCATCACCGGCCTCTACCGCTATTACGTGCAGCATCCAGAGTGTCTGCCCGGTGAGCTGCGGCAGTGCAGCGGCACCGGCGACCGCTGTGACATGGCCCGGGATTATGTAGCGGGTATGACCGACCGCTATGCCGTGGCTTCCTACGAATCCCTGTTCGTGCGCTGACCGCGTCCGGCGGCCGGAGCGGTTTTCTGCCTTCTCAGGCGGAGGGAGTAAATTTTTTCGGATTCTCAAAAGGAATCCTTTTTTCTTTGGCGTATAAATGATTGGAGGGACGGCCTTGTATGGTGGAAAGCAATGTAATCGAGGAGATTAAGAGCAGGTGCAATATCGTCGACATCGTCGGCCGGGTTGTCCATCTCAAGCGGGCCGGCAGCAGCTACAAGGGACTCTGCCCGTTTCACAATGAGAAGACGCCGTCGTTTGTCGTTTCCGAGCAGAAGCAGATCTTTACCTGTTTCGGCTGCGGAGCGACCGGCGATGTGATCGAATTTGTCAAGCGATATGACAATCTGGATTTCAACGATGCCCTGGAAAAGCTGGCCGCCGAGTGCGGCGTGACGATCGAGCGCAGCTACCGGGGCAGCAAGCGGCGCGAAGAGCTGTATGAAATCAATCGGCAGGCAGCGATCTTTTTTTACCGCGCGATGCGCTCCGGACCCAACCCGGGACTCGAGTACATGCGCGGACGCGGCCTGCGCAAAGAGACGCTGCATGATTTCGGCATCGGCTATGCCGACGCGGGGTGGAACAGCCTGCACGATCATCTGCGCGGCCTCGGCTACAGCGACGAGCGGCTCCTCGAGGCGGGTCTGCTCTCGCGCTCGAAGGGACGCTGCTACGACAAGTTCCGCGATCGCGTGATCTTCCCGATCCAGAATGCCGCGGGCAGGGTGATCGGCTTTGGCGGCCGTACGCTGCAGCCGGACGGCATTCCCAAATACCTCAACTCGCCCGAGACCAGCGTGTTCCGCAAGAAGAACAATCTCTACGGACTGCATCTCAGCGGGCGGGCGATGCGCAGCGAGGGCTGCGCGATCCTCGTCGAGGGGTATATGGATGTGATCGCCCTCTATGAGGCCGGCATTCATCAGGTGGCGGCTTCGCTGGGGACGGCGCTGACCGAGCAGCAGGCGCATCTGCTCAAGCGCTATACCGACAGCGTCGTGCTCTCCTATGACGCCGACAGCGCCGGCCGGGCGGCCGCGCTGCGCGGCATCGAAGTCCTCCACCGCGAAGGACTGCGGGTGCGGGTGCTGCACGTCACCGACGGCAAGGATCCGGACGAATTCGTCCGCAAACAGGGCCGGCAGGCCTTTCTCGACCTGATCGATGAGGCGCTGCCGTACGCCGACTACAAACTCGCCGACCTGGCGCAGCGCTACCACCTCGATCGCCTCGAGGAGCGGGCGGAATTTCTCACCGAGGCGGCCCGGCTCCTGCAGCAGCTGGAACCGGTCGAGGCCGATCTCTATCGACAGAAAATTGCCGCCGAGTTCGGCGTCTCGGAGGCCGCTCTGCGGGCGCAGATGGGCCGCAGCGTGACGGCTTCTCCGCCGGCAGGGGCGCCGCGGCGCAGCCGGCAAAAGCAGCGGGACCGGCAGCTGACCGCGGCGGAACGCAGCATGATTCAGCTCCTGCTGACGGATGCTTCCTACCTGGACAAGGAACCTGGCGTCACGGGCGTCTTCGTCAGCGAAGCGGGGAAAAGCATTTTAAAAGCGCTGCAATCGGTGTATAAGAAAGATAGTGACTTTGACCTCGCGGAACTGGAGCAGGTCCTTTCCGAGGAAGAACAGGAAATGGTGCGGGAGATCAGAGAGGAGGTCGTGCTCACCGGAGATCTCGACACCATCTGCCGTGACTGCATCCGCAAAGCGGAGCTGGAACAGTGGAAGGAAGAAGAAGAACTGCTGATTATGCGTCTGTCCATGGCGGACGAGGAAGCCAACCGGGAGGACATCCGGACTTTGACAGAACAGCTCATCGCAGTGCAGAAAAAGATCAAGTCAGGGGGAAACTAATTTGGCAGCTACGGTGAAAAAACAGACTGTGACCGCGAAGAAGGCGGCGGGAGCCGGCAGCGGCAGGACGAAGAAGACCAGGCAGCGGGCGGCCGGCGGCAGTGTGCAGAAAAAGAAAACAGAGGAGAAGATGGCAGAGACAGCGAAAAAATCCGGCCTTAAGCAGGAAAAAACGGCGGCCGCGGCAGCCGCCGGCAGCAGGGAAACGGCTGCGGAGAAAACGGGTACCGAAACCGAGGAAAAAAAGGCGGCGAAGAAAACGACGAAGAAGAAATCGACGGCTGCGGAGACAGCGGTGAAAAAAACGCCGGCGAAGAAGGGCACGAAGAAAGCGGCTGCCGCCAAGGCTTCCGACGGTACAGTGAAGAAGACGACGAAAAAGAAACCGGCGGCAAAGAAAACGACCGCGAAGAAAGCAGCGTCCAAAACCGCGGCCGGGAAGACCGCGGCGGAGGAGAAGGAAGAGAAGAAAACAACGTCCGCGTCCGCGGCGAAGAAGCCGGCGGCCGGGAAAACGACCGCGAAGAAGGCGGCGTCCAAAACCGCGGCCGCAAAGACCGCGGCGGAGGAGAAGGAAGAGAAGAAAACAACGTCCGCGTCCGCGGCGAAGAAGCCGGCGGCCGGGAAAACGACCGCGAAGAAGGCGGCGTCCAAAACCGCGGCCGCAAAGACCGCGGCGGAGGAGAAGGAAGAGAAGAAAACAACGTCCGCGTCCGCGGCGAAGAAGCCGGCGGCCGGGAAAACGACCGCGAAGAAGGCGGCGTCCAAAACCGCGGCCGCAAAGACCGCGGCGGAGGAGAAGGAAGAGAAGAAGACGGCTACCGCATCCGCGGCGAAGAAGCCGGCGGCCAGGAAAACGACCGCGAAGAAGGCAGCGTCCAAAACCGCGGCGGAGGAGAAGGAAGAGAAGAAAACAACGTCCGCGTCCGCGGCGAAGAAGTCCGCGGCCCGGAAATCGACTGCCGGGAAAGAAACCGCGAAGAAGACGGCGGCCGGGAAATCGACGGCGGCGAAAAAGTCCGCGGCCGCAAAGACCGGGTCGGAGCAGCAATCCGGGACCGACAAAGATGCGGACGGCACGGCCGTGAAAGCTGCGGCGGATGCTGCCGCGGCCGGCGCCGATGCACCGGTCCGAAAAGACGGCGGTGCGAAAAAGGCCGCCAGGGGCGACGCGGAGATCAAGGTCGGCGAGGAGAGCAAAACCTTTGCCGAATACGTCCTGGAACTCGTGACCCTGGCGGGCGAAAACAAAAAGCTCAGCTATGATCAGATCGGGCGTCATCTCGAAGAGGCCGAACTGGACAAGGACCAGATCGAGGATCTCTATGAGGAACTGCTCAAGAACGACATCGAGATCATCGAGGAAGAACAGCCCAACGACACCGAGCTCAGCGACATCGAAAAGGATGAGGAAGAGGAGGCCAAGGAGAGCAAGGACAGCAAGGAGAAGGACAAGAATCTCGACAGTTCGCTGCCGAAAAACGTGGCCGTCGACGACCCGGTGCGCATGTACCTGAAGGAGATCGGCAAGGTGCCGCTGCTGACGGCGGACGAAGAGATTGAACTGGCCAAGCGCATGGAGGCCGGCGATGAGGAAGCCAAGAAAAAGCTCTGCGAAGCCAACCTGCGTCTGGTGGTCAGCATTGCCAAGCGCTATGTCGGGCGCGGCATGCTCTTCCTCGACCTGATTCAGGAGGGCAACCTCGGCCTCATCAAGGCCGTCGACAAGTTCAACTGGCGCAAGGGCTTCAAGTTCTCCACCTATGCGACCTGGTGGATTCGCCAGGCGATCACCCGGTCGATCGCCGACCAGGCGCGAACCATCCGCATCCCGGTGCATATGGTGGAAACAATCAACAAGCTGATGCGCATCCAGCGGCAGCTGCTGCAGGAATACGGCCGCGAACCGACGCCGGAGGAGATCGCCGAAGAAATGGATCTTTCGGTCGACAAGGTCAGAGAGATCCTGAAAATCGCACAGGAGCCGGTCTCGCTGGAGACGCCGATCGGCGAAGAGGACGACAGCCACCTGGGTGACTTCATCCCCGATGTCGACGCACCGGCTCCGGCCGATGCAGCCGCCTTCTCGATGCTCAAAGAGCAGCTGATGGAGGTGCTGGACACGCTGACCGACCGCGAACAGAAGGTACTGAAGCTGCGCTTCGGCCTCGAGGACGGCCGCGCGCGGACGCTGGAGGAAGTCGGCAAGCAGTTCGACGTGACCCGCGAGCGCATCCGTCAGATCGAAGCCAAGGCGCTGCGCAAGCTGCGTCACCCGAGCCGCAGCAAAAAGCTCAAGGATTATCTGGAGTAGAGCTGTGCTGCATTTGAGCGATCGTCTGAAAGCCATCGCCCTGGAAATCCGGCACGGGGAAACCATGGCCGACATCGGGACCGACCATGGTTTTCTGCCTGTCTATCTTTATCAGCGCGGTATCTGCCCCCATGTGATTCTCACCGACATCAGCGCCGATTCCCTGCAGAAGGCACAGACATGCTGCCGGCGCGAAATGCCGGAGACGGAGTTCGATCTGCGGCAGGGAGACGGCCTGGAGGTGCTCCGGGACGGGGAGGTTGACACCGTCGTCATGGCCGGCATCGGCGGACTTTTGATGACCGAAATCCTGCGCCGGAACCCCGGGCACAGCCGCAGCTTCGGCAGGTTTATTCTCCAGCCGCGCAGCGCCGTCGGCCCGCTGCGGCACTGGCTCTTTCACCACGGCTATTCGATCCGCGGCGAAGCGCTGGTGCGGGAGGGACGCTTTCTCTGCGAAATTCTCACCGTGGTGCCGGAGCCGGAAAAAATCGCCGATTTCCGCCAGGCGGCGGCAGATGCGGACTCGATCCGCTGGGAGGTGCCGGCCTGGTACGGGCAGCGCGGCGACGATCTGACCGTGGAATATCTGGGGCGCAAGCTGGCCCGGGAGGAGAACATCTTCCGCGAACGCAGCAAGAGCCGCTATGCGGATGCGATGACGACGCTGGAGAACATCCGCTATCTGCGCGGCCTGCTGATGACGGCCGGGGAGAGACCGAATCCCCCGCGCTGAACCAGAACCGGGCATGCGCGGCGTCCTTGCCGGGTGCCTGCGGGCGGAACTCCGGCATTGGAGAAATTCTTAAAAGCGATGAGGTCCTTGCCGGGTGCCTGCGGGCGGAACAGGGCCGGCGGGGGTGCGCCGCCGAGGAAAGGAGAACCATGCAATTTTCACAGCTGCGGAGTCTTCTCGAAGAAATCGCTCCGCCGCATCTGACCGAGGACTGGGACAACAGCGGCCTGCAGATCAATGCCGGCCGCGGCGAAGTGCGCCGCGTTCTGGTGGCGCTGGAACTGACGCGGGAGGTGCTCGCCGAGGCGGAAGAGGGCGGCTTTGACCTGGTTGTCACGCATCACCCGCTGCTCTTTCACAGCCTGCGCTGCATCGACGCCGACGACGGACAGATCGGGGAATACGTCTGCCGCGCCGTTCGGGCCGGCCTCAGCGTCTGGTCCGCGCACCTGACTTTCGACAACGCTCCGCTTGGCAATAATACTTATCTTGCAAAGCTGATAGCCCTCGAGGATACCGGCCGGCCTGCTGCCTGTGCGGAGACGGTGCCGTTTTTCGTCGGCAGCTGGCCGCGGCCGCTGCCGCTGAAGGAGGCCTGCCGCCGGGTCGCGACGGCGCTGCGGCTGCCGCCGCACGCTCTGCGGGTGGTAGACGGCGGAGGGGGCGCCTGTCGGCGCGTCGGTCTTTGTACCGGTGCCGGCGGGGAATTTGTCGATCTCGCCTGCCGCGAGGACTGCGATCTGCTGCTGACCGGAGAGGTCAGGCTGCACGAAGCGCAGGCCGCCAGAGCCCGGGGTCTTTCGCTGATTGACGCCGGCCACTACGGCACGGAGAAGATCTTCGCGGAAAACTTTTCCGCCCAGCTGCGCGCCCGGGCGGGCGAGGCGCTGACGGTGCGGGAGACGACCGCCTGCACCAATCCGTTCACGGACTGATCCGCCGGCTGCGCGCGAGAGCAGCGGCCGCTTTTCGGGAATGGAACTGCCGGTTTTCCTGCCTTGATGCGCCGTCATGGCAGGAAATGATTTGCTGTTATTAACAGTATAATCCGGCATTTATTTATGGTATAATCCACAATGTTCGGGTAGTTCGGGTGATCGCGCACGCGAGTGTGAGGAAAGTCCGGGCTCCGCAGGGCAAGGGTGCCGGATAACGTCCGGCGTAGGCAACTATAGGGAAAGTGCAACAGAAACACACCGCCGAAACAGGGACGCAGGGCCGCTGTGGCAAGGGTGAAATGGCGAGGCAAGAGCTCACCGGCGTCATGGAGACATGGCGGCCGTGCAAACCCCACCCGGAGCAAGACCAAGCAGGGAGCAAGGCCTGCTGCCCGCAGGCCCCCGTCAGGTAGGTCGCTGGAGGCGGCCGGCAACGGTCGTCCAAGATAGATGATCGCCAAATACAGAACCCGGCTTATGAGCTGCCCGAACATTTTTCAAGATTCAATCATGACCATATGCGAGTGCGAAAGGCGCGGGACCCGTCCGGTCGTCGGGTTTCCGCGTTCTGCCGCGATACAGAGGGAGACAATATGGAAAAGAACAGTGCAATTATCGGAATCTACGATACGCTGAAAGACATGTTCATCGAAACTTCGATCGACGGGGTCCGCTATCTGACACTGCTGCCGCCGTTCAACCGCGAAACGGAGACGACCTACCGCTTTGAGACCTATGCGATTCGCGAGGACGACGAAGTCAGCTTTGACGAGGAAACGCGGCACTGGACCCAGCCGCTCTATGTGGTATCCTGGGACATCGACCGCGACGAGCTCAATGCGCGCGGCTGGTACGAGTATGTCGAAGATTTTGTCTGGGATGAAATTGAGCACATTCGGACAGAGGGAAGCTATATCCTCAATACCGCCAAAGGGCTCAGCGAGGAAGGCGAGGAATTCACCCTCACCAACCCGTATGTGCCGCACGATTTTCTGCTTCCGACACTGTAGAGAGAAGGCGGTATGAAAGGGGACAAGGGGGATCCAATCACTTCGCAGAAGATGGGCACCGCGCCGGTCGGGCGTCTGCTGCTGAGCATGTCGTGGCCGGCGATGCTGTCGATGATGATTCAGGCGCTCTACAACGTCGTCGACACGCTCTTCATCTCCTATACCGGAGAAGCGGGACTGACGGCCATCACCCTGGCGCAGCCGGTGCAGATGATGATGATCGCGCTGGGCGTCGGCACCGGCATCGGCATCAACTCGCTGATTGCCCGCCGGCTCGGCGCACAGCAGTTCGACGATGCCAGCCGTGCGGCGTCGGTGGGGCTGAAGCTGGCCTTTTTCAACTGGTCGGTCTTTGTCGTCTTCGGTTTTTTCTTTACCCGGCCGTTCATGGCGCTGTTTACCGAAAATGCCGCCATCATCGAGCAGGGCACCGCGTATCTGCGGATCGTTTCGATCGGCTGCCTTTTTTCGATGCTCCAGATTTCCAGCGAAAAGATCCTGCAGTCGACCGGCAACATGATTCTGCCGATGATGACCAGTCTGATCGGTGCGGTGACCAATATCGCACTCGATCCGATCCTCATCTTCGGTCTGCTCGGCGCGCCGAAGATGGGCATCGCCGGCGCCGCGGCCGCGACCGTGATCGGCCAGGCGGCGGCAATGACAGTGGTGCTGACGATGCTGCTGCGCGGCGGTCACGACGTGCGCATCGACTGGCGGACGAAGATGGATCGCCGCACGCTGTCGGAGATCTATGCCGTCGGCGGACCGGCCATTCTCATGCAGGCGATGGCCAGTGTTCTCAATCTCGGCATGAATGCGGTTCTCTCGCGCTTTTCCGACACGGCGGTGGCGATCATGGGTGTCTACGGGCGGATGCAGTCCTTTATCTTCATGCCGGTGTTCGGCATCAACCAGGGCTCGACACCGGTCTTCGGCTACAATTACGGCGCCCGCGACCGCGGCCGGCTGATGCACGCGCTGCGCTTCGCCATCCTGATGGCAGCGGTGATCATGGGCATCGGGCTGGTGCTCTTTCAGACCATGCCGCAGGTCTTTCTGCACTGGTTCAACGCTTCGGCGACGATGATGAAGTACGGTGTGCCGGCCTTCCGCATCATCAGTCTCTGCTTCGTTCCGGCGGCGTTCGGCATCGTCAGTTCCGGCTTCTTCAGCGCCTGCGGCTGCGGCGTCGTTTCGCTGATCGGTTCGCTGCTGCGGCAGCTGGTCGGTGCGCTGCCGCTGGCCGTGCTCTTCGCCTGGCTGGGCGGCATCGACCTGGTCTGGTGGTGCTTCCCGGCGGCCGAAGGTCTCGGCATCGCCTATTATGCTGTCAAGCTGCGCAGCATCTACCGGCGCGACATTTCCCGGCTCGACGGCGACGCCTCGCAGGTGCAGGACTGAGGCAGGTGCCGGAAAAGTGCCGGCTGCGCGGAAAAGCCGTGTATGCGGCGTTTTGCGGAGACAGGGAGGAGGGACGCCGCAGGCGCAGCGTCCGCCCGCTCGGCGGGACATGCCGCGCCGGTTCAGACTGCCAGGCCGGGGGCATAGACGGTCACGATGTCTTCCCCCTGCAGGAGGCGTTCGCGGGAATCCATCCGTACCAGGTCGCGGATGCGGTGATCACCGCGGATCAGGTGCCGCCAGACGGTGAAGGTGGCGCGGACGAAATCCGGCTGCAGCGGCCGGCGCTCGGCGATCAGCGGACAGACGTAGGGCGTCGGTGCGCTGTACAGTACCAGCGAGAGACGGTTCCGCGCATCGAGGTGGGGTGCCAGCGGATAAGTGCGGCATTGCAGCGGGCGCATGGCGCGGACGCAGTGCGGCGGTGTATTGCAGCGGATAAAGTAGACGCGCCCGCTCCAGGAAGCGGGAAACTCGTAGTCGCGTGCGTAGTCCCAGTCCCAGGTCAGCCAGTCCTCCTGCCCGGTGAAGAGCTTGTGCTCGCCGGGCATCAGATAGATGCCCATGTCGGGACTGACCGGCCGGCAGCAGGCTGCCTGGCAGAGCTGACCGCAGTCGCCGGCGAGGGGACTGACGCGGTTGAGCAGGCGGTAGACGGCCTGCCAGGTTCTTTTTTTTATCGAACTTTTCATAATGTAGTATTATAGCACGGATTTCGTGGTATATTATAGTATTAGATACCATATATGGACACCAAACAGGAACACTGAAGATTAACACAGTTAACGGCAGATTAACTTGATTCATGGAGAAATGTATGCGACTGGGAATCGACGTCGGTTCAACCACGGTCAAGCTCGTGGTTCTCGATGACGACGACAACATCATCTACAAGCGTTATGAACGGCATATGTCCGATGTCTTTGACAAGGCATCGCAGCTGCTGCGTGATTTTTATCAGCGCTGCGGCGACATACCGGTGCGGGCGGCGATTACCGGCTCCGGCGGCCTTTCGCTGTCCAAGCTGCTGCGGGTCAAATTCGAACAGGAAGTGGTCAGCTGCAGCCGGGCCGTGGAAGCGCTGATACCCGAGACCGATGTGGCGATCGAGCTCGGCGGCGAGGACGCCAAGATCACCTTTTACGGACAGACCATCGAACAGCGCATGAACGGAACCTGCGCCGGCGGTACCGGTGCTTTCATCGACCAGATGGCGGTGCTGCTCAACACCGACGCGGCCGGTCTCAACGAAGCGGCCAAAGAGCACCGGATGATCTATCCGATCGCGGCCCGCTGCGGCGTCTTTGCCAAGACGGACATTCAGCCGCTGATCAACGAGGGCGCTTCTGTGCCCGATCTGGCGGCCAGCATTTTCCAGGCGGTTGTCAACCAGACCATCAGCGGTCTCGCCTGCGGCCACCCGATCCGCGGCAAGGTCGCATTCCTCGGCGGCCCGCTGTCGTTTCTCTCGGAGCTGCGGCAGCGCTTTATCGATACGCTCGAACTGAGTGAAGAGGAGATTATCTTCCCGCCCGATTCGCAGTACTTCGTGGCTCTCGGCGCGGCCATGCTGGCCGGCGGCGAGGAGGAAATTCGGCTCGCCGAGCTGATCGACCGCTTTGCGCACATCGATCCGACACTGATGAACGATACCGGGCGGATGGAACCGCTGTTCCGCGACCAGGCCGACTATGACGCGTTCCGGCAGCGCCACGACCGCGACAGGATTCGCCGCCGCGAATTGAAAAAGGCGCGCGGCCGGCTCTTTCTCGGCATCGACGCCGGTTCGACGACGACCAAGGCGGCGCTGATCGATGACGAAAAGAATCTGCTCTATCAGTTCTACCGCGGCAATGAGGGTGACCCGATCGGTGCCGTGATGGAGATGCTGCGCGAACTCTATCCGCAGCTGCCGAAGGACAGCTTTCTGGCCAACGCCGTCGTCACCGGCTACGGCGAGGGCCTGATCAAGGCGGCTTTCAAGGTCGACATGGGGGAAATCGAAACGATGGCGCACTACAAGGGCGCCGCCGAATTCCTTCCCGGCGTTGAGTTCATCCTCGACATCGGCGGCCAGGATATGAAGTGCATGAAGATCCGCGACGGCGCAATTTACAACATCATGCTCAATGAGGCCTGCTCGTCCGGCTGCGGCTCCTTTCTGGAGACCTATGCCAAATCGGTCAACATGGATACCCGGACCTTCGCGCAGAAGGCACTGTTTGCCGAGGCGCCGGTCGATCTGGGCACGCGCTGCACGGTATTCATGAATTCCAAGGTCAAGCAGGCGCAGAAGGAGGGCGCGACGATCGGCGACATCAGCGCCGGCCTCTCTTATTCGGTGATCCGCAACGCGCTCTACAAGGTCATCAAGCTTCGCAATGTCGATGAAGCCGGCGAGAAGATCGTTGTCCAGGGCGGCACGTTCTTAAACGACGCGGTGCTGCGCAGCATTGAGAAGATCATGGGGCGCGACGTAGTGCGGCCCGATATCGCCGGCATCATGGGTGCTTACGGGGCGGCCATCATCGCCCGCGAGCACTATGTCGAGGGCACCGAGAGTTCGCTGCTCAGCCCCGAGGAGATGGACGAATTCAGTGTCGAGAACACCCACGCCCGCTGCCAGGGCTGCGAGAACCACTGCCTGCTGACGATCAACCGCTTTAACGACGGCTCCCGCTATATCACCGGCAACCGCTGCGAGCGCGGTGCCGGCCGCGAGGAGGACCGCAGCAAGCTGCCCGACCTGTATGAATACAAGCTGCGGCGGCTGTTTTCCTATCAGCCGCTGACCCTGGAGGAGAGCCGGCGCGGCGTCGTCGGCATTCCCCGCGTACTCAACATGTACGAGAACTACCCGTTCTGGTTCACCTTCTTTACGCGCCTCGGCTTCAGCGTCAAGCTGTCGCCGCCTTCCTCCAAGGAGATTTACGAGAAGGGCATGGATACGATTTCCTCCGACACCGCCTGCTACCCGGCCAAGCTGGTGCACGGCCACATCGAGTGGCTGGTGCGGCAGGGTGTCAGCTGGATCTTCTATCCCAGCGTCAACTACGAGCGCGAGGAGGACGCTTCGCAGCCGAATCACTACAACTGCCCGATTGTGGCGACGTATCCGGAGGTCATTGCCAACAATATGGACGATCTCTTTGCCGAATACGGCGTCAGATTTTCGCATCCGTTCCTGCCCTATGACGACGATGACAAGCTGGTGCGGGAGCTCAGCGCGATGCTGCACGACAACGGCATCCGCCGCGAGGAAGTCGAGCGGGCGGTCAAAGTGGCGCGCCGCGAGGATCGCCGCTACCACGGCGACGTCAAAAAGGAGGGCGAGCGGGCGCTGCGCTATGCACGCGAACACGGCAAGAAAGCCGTCGTGCTCTGCGGCCGGCCCTATCATGTCGACCCGGAGATCAATCACGGCATGAACAAGATGATCAGCAGTTTTGATCTGGTCGTGCTTTCCGAGGATTCGGTCGCGCACATGGCGGAGCTGCCGCGGCCGATCCGCGTGCTCGACCAGTGGGTCTATCACTCGCGCATGTACCACGCGGCGGAGTTTGCCGGCAGCACCGATGACGTCGAACTGGTGCAGCTGAATTCCTTCGGCTGCGGCCTCGACGCGGTGACAACCGACCAGGTCGAGGAAATCGTGCGCCGTCACAACAAGCTCTACACGGTGCTCAAGATCGACGAGGGCAGCAACCTCGGCTCGGCCCGGATCCGCATCCGCTCGCTGAAGGCGGCGATCGACGAACGCGAAAAGAATGACATCCATCACCAGGAGAAGGAACCGACCTACCAGCGTGTCGTCTTCACCAAACAGATGAAGAAGGAGTACACGATCCTGATTCCGCAGATGTCACCGATGCACTTCCAGTTCCTCGAAACGGCGCTGGCCCGCGAGGGCTACCATGCGGTGCTGCTGCCGCCGGTCGATAACCGCGCCGTCGACGAGGGCCTCAAGTACATCAACAACGATGCCTGCTATCCGACGATCGTGTCGCTGGGGCAGATCATTTCCTATCTCAAGAACGGCGATCTCGATCTCAACCGCACGGCGATCTTCATGAGCCAGACCGGCGGACAGTGCCGTGCCAGCAACTACATCGGCCTGCTGCGCAAGGCGCTGCGGGATATGAACATGGAGCAGATTCCGGTCGTATCCGTCGGCACCTCGGGCACCCTCGAGGAAAACCCCGGCTTCAAGATCACCGTCGGCCTGGTCAAGCGCATCCTCATGGGCTTTGTCTACGGCGATGTCTTCATGAAGGTGCTCTACGCGACGCGCCCGTACGAAAAGGTGCCGGGATCGGCCAACGAACTCTTCGAGGCCTGTTCGCGGCTGGCGCGCCACAATATCAACAACGGCAGCATGTTCGAATTCCGGCGCATTCTCCGCCGTATTGTGAAGGAGTTCGATGAGCTGCCGCTGATCGAAGGTCTGCGCAAGCCGAAGGTCGGCGTCGTCGGCGAGATCCTCGTCAAGTACCATCCGACGGCCAACAACGACATCGTCGGCGTCATCGAAAAGGAGGGCGGGGAAGCGGTCGTGCTCGACCTGATCGACTTCTTCCTCTACGGCTTTGAGAACAAGAAATTCAACTACGAGCACTTGTCCGGCACCCGCAGCCAGATGCGGCTCAATCAGATCTTCATCTCCTTCTTCGAATGGCTGCGCCGTCCGGCCCGCAGGGCACTGGAGGCGAGCCGGCGCTTCCGGCCGCCGGCGTTCATCGAGGATACGGCCGCCAAGGCCGCCGAGGTCATTTCTCTCGGCAGTCAGTGCGGCGAAGGCTGGCTGCTGACCGGCGAAATGGCGGAGCTGATCGACAACGGCGTGGAAAATATCGTCTGCCTGCAGCCGTTCGCCTGCCTGCCGAATCACGTCGTCGGCAAGGGCATGATGAAGGCCATGCGCAAGCGCAATCCCCGGGCCAATATCGCCGCCATCGACTTCGATCCCGGCGCCAGCAATGTCAACCAGCTCAACCGCATCAAGCTGATGATGGCGACGGCGCACAAAAATCTCGCCCGCGAACTGGAGGAGGAAAAGGCGGCAGAGGAAAACAAGCGCAGGGAAGCCTGAATACCGGTCGGACCGGCCGCGGCAGGACTGCCGCGCGGCGATCCTGCGCAGAAAACGGGAACGGACTCAGGGCGCTGCTCCACGTTGTGGGGACCAGGGCGCTGCTCCCGTTGTGAGGAAAGGAAGAAAACATGTCAGAAGCATCCACACTGAGACAGACGCCCGCTGCCGGACCGCAGCGGGACACGGCATCCGGTCGGGAGCCGGCGGCCGAGCAGTGCGGCTCGGCGGACTCGCCCGATCGGGCCGCGCTCGACGAAGCCGTGCGTGCGGCCGTTGCCCGGCGGGCCGACGAGAGCGAAGTGCTGCGCTGCCTGCGCGAAAGCAGCCGGCCGGCTCTGGTGCTCAGCGGCGGCGGCAGCCGCGGCAGCTATCAGTGCGGCGTCTGGCAGGCACTGCGCGATGTCGATTTGCAGCCGGCGATCATCACCGGCTCTTCGGTCGGTGCGCTCAACGGTGCGATGATGCTGACCGGTCACTTTGACGCGGCGCGGAATTTCTGGGAAAACGCTGAGACCGAGCAGCTTTTCCGACTGCAGACGCCGACGGAACTGCGGCAGAAGCTGGCGAGCGGACTGCACAATCTCAGCAGCATGGAGCACATCTTTGGTTCGGCGCGAAGCCTGGCGACGCGCGGCCTGCTGGAAACCGACGGTCTCATGCAGGTGCTGCATCAGTATATCGATGAGGAGCTGGTGCGCAGCCGCAGCCGGCAGCTCAATGTCCGCTTCGGCCTGTCAGTGACCGAAATCGAGGGCCTGCGCGGTCATCTGCTGACGCTCGAGGACATTCCCGACGGCCGGCTGCACGACTACCTGGTCGCCAGCGCCAGCTGCTTCCCGGCGGCGCGCAGTCATGAGATCGACGGCGTGCGCTATGTCGACGGCGGCTATACCGACAATCTGCCGGTGCGCATGGCGCTGGATCTCGGTGCCGACGCGGTACTGGCGGTTGATCTGCAGGCGGTCGGCCGCGTGCATCAGGCCGATCTCAGCTCGGCGCCCGATCTGATCCATCTTGTTCCCAGCCGGGATCTCGGAAACTTCCTCGTCTTTGAAGCCGAGACCTGCCGCCGCAATCTGCTGCTCGGCCGTCTCGATACGCTGAAAACGCTGGAAATTCTGGAAGGCGAACAGTATGCCTTCCGGCCCGGAACCTTTCGCACCCACTCGGCAGCCGCAGCTTCCCTGCTCAAGCAAAAGCACGAGGAGGCCGCCCGTTCGCAGTCCGGCGGCGGAGACGCACCGGAGCTGAGCGAGAAGGAACGCAACGCCATGACGATGGCGGCGATTCATCGCGCCCATCTGCGTCAGGCCGAGGCGGCCGGAAAGATTTTCGGCGCCGATCCGCTGCGGATCTATGATGCGGACAGCTTTGCCCGGGCCATCCGTGACCAGGTGCTGGAAGCGAGCCTGGTGCTGCAGTCGTTGCACGATCAGCACGGCGGCGGCGAGGGCGGCGAGCTGGGGTCGGCGCTGCGCCATATCCGCGATCTGGTCGAGGATCTGACGCCGGCCGGAACCGCCGGACTGCGAAAGACGATCGACATGATCCGCGAGCGGGGCGATGATGTGCTGACAGTCTTCATCGCCGAGGACATCGCCCGCCGCGGCAGCGACAGCATCTTCCTGCAGCGCTTTGTCCTGCGGCTGCTGAATCTGTCCCGCAGTCTCAAGCAGCATATTGACGCCGCCGGCTATCTGATCCGCGAGGGCCGGGTCGGCGAGCACAGGAATCGCTGACGGGAGCTGCGGACAGGAATGACGACAGAAACGCGCGCACCGGGCCGCAGCTGTGAACTGCCCTCGGATCACGCCGTGCGCCGCGTACCGGATCTATGACAGGAGAAGTAAATGATTCAGGATATTGCCCCGATACAGTTCAGCAACCGCTACGAACTCGCCGAGCCCGCACCCGGGGATCCCGTCTTCTGCTTTGACGGACGGCGCCTTCTTGTGCGGATTGAAGACGGTCATTACCGTCTGCCCACGGCATCGCTGTTCCGCACCGGGGAACTGCAGTTTCTCTTCCGCCTCGACGCGCAGCCGTACTTTCTGCTGATGACCGGAGAGCGCACGGCCCGCGAAGGGTTCAGCTATGAGAAACTGCATCTGATGTGGGATTCCGCCGGCGAAACGACGGCGCTGCCGGGGGAGGGTCTGGCGGCCATGACAGCGTATCATCTCTATACCTGGTACGGACGCCGTCGCTATTGCGGCCGCTGCGGCGCCAGGATGGAACCGGGCCGGAAGGAACGCTCGATGATCTGCCGCAGCTGCGGCTGCCAGGAATATCCGATGATCGCCCCGGCTGTGATCGTCGGTGTGACCGACGGCGACCGCATTCTGATGACGCGCTATGCCGGACGCGAATACAAGGGCGTTGCCCTGATCGCCGGCTTCTGCGAGATCGGCGAGAGCGCCGAGGATACCGTGCGCCGCGAGGTCATGGAGGAAGTCGGTCTGCATGTCAAAAACATCCGCTACTACGACAGCCAGCCGTGGGGCGTTGATTCCAACCTGCTGCTCGGTTATTACTGTCAGCTCGATGACAGCCGCGGCATTCATATGGACCGCGAGGAACTGTCGGCAGCGCGCTGGGTCTCGCGCGACGAACTCAATGCCGAGCGCGACCGTACGGCACTGACCGCACAGATGATCTGGCACTTCAAGCATCACCCGGAGGACTTTGAATAGCGAAAAATCCGCCAGCGGCACTAAAGTGCCGGGCGGATTGCTGCACGTTCGAGCTGCAGCCGCTCTGTTTCGCTGCGCTCAGCAATCGCGGGCAGCTCTGGCGAAAATGCTGTCAGCCAATCGCGCTTCGCGCTCTTGGGACAGCATGTTTCACGTTCGAGCTGCAGCCGCTCTGTTTCGCTGCGCTCAGCAATCGCGGGCAGCTCTGGCGAAAAATCCGCCAGCGGCACTAAAGTGCCGGGCGGATTGTTTTCTTGGTGACCCTGACACGAGTCGAACGTGCGACGCTCACCTTCGGAGGGTGACGCTCTATCCACTGAGCTACAGGGCCGTAATGAGGAGGCGCGGCG
This sequence comes from Anaerovoracaceae bacterium, assembly GCA_050953425.1. GTDB lineage: Bacteria > Bacillota > Clostridia > Peptostreptococcales > Anaerovoracaceae > RUG100. The sequence continues at coordinate 203,326 of JBMNMQ010000005.1, forward strand.
GTCCGCCGCGAGCGCTCGCCCATCATTATAGCACAACGGGACGCAGATTTGAACTTGTTTTTTTTTGGATTCGTGATTTCCGCGATTTCTCCGTTTTTTGGATTCCCGGGTTCTCCGCTTTCCGGGTTTTTCGCCTTGTCGATTTGAGGCCCCGATTTCCTGCAGACAATTTCTTCACTCCTCGGTGCACGCCGGCGGGCGTGCAATGCATTTCCGCCGGCAGGCATGTATTCCCGCTTTACATCGCACGCGGAGGTGCTTCGCGGCAGAAGCGGTGCCGCACAGCCGTTCCTTCGGCGGTTTCGATGAAGCGCTTCCTCGCCGCGCATTGCCCGCATCGCCTGCGGCATCGCCCGCAGGCCCGCCGACTATTGAAAAGTGCGCCTTTTTGATATATAATAGCACTCGTTGCAGAGACAAAACAATCACTGTTGATCAGTATACAAGGAGGTCCGCACGATGGGCAGACATGGAACGATTGCAGGCAGAAAGGACGCGCAGGATAAGCGGCGCGCCGCCCTGTTCACGAAATACGCACGCGCGATTACGGTGGCCGCACGAAACGGCGGCGATCCCGATTACAATGTGTCGCTGAAGCACGCGATAGAGCGGGCGAAGAGCATTAACATGCCCAACGACAACATCAACCGCGCCATCAAAAAGGGCACCGGCGAGCTCGAGGGTGTGAATTACGAGGAACTGAGCTTCGAGGGGTACGGCGCCAGCGGCGTCGCGGTCATCGTCGAAGCGCTGACCGACAACAAGAACCGCACCGCCAGTGCAGTGCGCAGTGCTTTTGACAAGTACGGCGGCAATCTCGGCACGCCGGGCTGTGTCTCCTATATGTTCTCCCGCAAGGGCGTAATCCTGATCGAGAAGACCGACGACATCGACGAAGATGCGCTGATGGAGACGGCGCTCGAGGCGGGCATGGAGGATATGCAGACCTACGACGACTCGTTCGAGATTCTCACCGATCCGGACGATTTTATGGCCGTCAAGGATGCCCTGACCGAAGCCGGCTACAGTTTTGTCGAGGCGGATATTGAGAACATTCCGGCCAATGAATCGACGCCGAAGGATGAGGATGTCGAGAATCTGAAGAAGATGATCGAAACCCTCGAGGATAACGACGATGTGCAGAAAGTCTATCACAACTGCGCAGTCGATCTGGAGAGCTGAGAAAAACAAAAAAGAACATGCAGGAACCGCCTGCCTGCGGTTAACATTGCCGGCGGACGGTGGTATAATGAGCTCGTAGCAGAATAAGAACAACGGAAAACATCCTGGGCTGTTTGTTAAGGATCGTTAATTCAACCTACAGATTGACGCAGGGAGCATGATATTTCGTGAAGATGCCGGGCCTCCTCAGAGTGGAAGGCAGACGCGCGGGATGAGCGCACCCACCTAGGGAAACTAGGGCGTGAATTGAGATCCTGACGGCACTCCGGGATTTTTTATGCTTTTCCGGCCCGGCTGCGGCGCAGCAGATCACCTGCCGGTGTTCCTCAGAGCGGCAGTTTCTGTACGGGTCTTTGAGGGTGTGACTGATCACCCGGCCGCGCTGTCACCGTCCTGTCGGCAGCGAATCGCCCCGTGCCGCATTGCCCTCAGCTTTTTGACTTCTTCTGACCGCGGCAGCGTACCAGCACGACAACCAGAACGACGATCACGGCGCCGAGCAGGCAGGGCACAGCGATGGCGACGGCCAGATGCATGTTATGCAGCGATGTGGTCAGCAGCGTTTCGTCGGCCAGCAGATCGGTGGTGCCGACGACGGTGCTGCCGCTGAGTACCTCCACGGTGCCGATTTTCGTTCCCTTCGACACGGGGAAGCGAAGGTGGTCGCTGAGTTCGGCCCTGCAGCGGAGATCCGCACTTTTAACGGATTTCGGGACCATCACTTTGACGCTTTTGGCGGCTTTGACCTTCTGGTTGTTCAGACCGCCGATTTGCATCGGCCGCAGTGACGGCTTGATCGTCAGCTCGTGATAGTGGCGCAGATAGTAGTTGAGCAGTTTCCTGGTATCCTGCACCATCGCATCCGCCGAGATGCCGCGCATGGTGACGATCGCCAGTTCCATGCCGTTTTTCCTGCCGACCGTGACGAGGTTGAAGGCGGATTCGGTGATGTAGCCGGTCTTGCCGCCGATCACGGCCGGATGGTAGGAAGGCTGATACTTGACCATGCGGTGCGTGTTGTAGAGCTCCCGTTTTTTCGATTTATTGGTTCTCGGGATGACGTGGTAAAGTGTCGTAAAGATCTTTACGTACTGCGGATTGGCAAGAGCGGCCTGCGTGATCCTGGCCAGGTCCTCCGGACATGTATAATGGTTCGGATCGTAGAGGCCGTGCGGGTTGGTGAAGTGCGTGTTCTTCAGATGCAGTTCTTTCGCCTTTTTATTCATCATTCCGGCGAATTTATGCACGCTGCCGCCGACGGATTCCGCGATGGCGACCGCGGCGTCGTTGGCAGAAGCAAGCTGTACCCCGTAGAGTGCTTCTTTGAGCGTCATCTTTTCACCGACCTTGAGGTCGATCGCGGTCGAAGAGGGGTCGATGCCGTAAACGGCGTTCTTGGAAGCTTTGACGGTTTGAGAGAGCGAATCGGCATTTTCCAGGGCCACCAGCATGGTCATGATTTTCGTGGTACTGGCGGGATAGAATTTCCCGGTTCCGTTCTTGCTGTAGAGTATGCGGCCGCTGTGGACGTCGAGTACGGCGGCTCCCTCGCAGTCGACGGATATTTGCTTTCCGGTGTCACGGTCTTTTGAGCCGGCGGCGGCCTGTGCCTGCAGAGGCAGACACATAATCAGCACGGCCGCGAGAATGAGCGCCGCCGCGACTCTTCCGAAATGTAGTTGTTCCTGATTCACAATGAACCTCCTGGCTACTATTATGGGGATAAATGCCGTCGTCGTCAATCTTTTTTCAGGTCGTGCGTGCTTTCGGGCGGCGGGCCGCCTGTGCCTGCGCATGCAGTTTCTTTTGTATCTGCGCGGTCGGTGCAAAGACGTCCGCTTTATGCTATAATAGGTAACGATTCCGCTGGGAATGCGCCGGCGGAATTCTGCAACGGAGGAGCATGGCATATGGATAATATCATTTTGATCGGCATGCCGGGAAGCGGCAAGAGCACGGTCGGCGTGGTACTCGCCAAAGTGCTCGGTTACGGCTTTCTCGATGCGGATGTTCTTATTCAGCAGCGGGAAGGGAAGACGCTGCATGAGATCCTGGACAGCGTCGGTCCTTGGGGGTTCAATAAGATTGAAGAAGATGTCAATCTCGGCATCAGCGTCGATCATACCGTGATCGCCACGGGCGGCAGTGCGGTTTACGGAGAACGGGCGATGCGCCACTTCGCCAATCTCGGGACCATCGTTTATCTCAGAGTGTCCTGCGAAGAGATGATCCGCCGCGTTGACAATGTGCCGGAGCGCGGCATTTCCGTCGCGGACGGCGTTACGCTGCAGGAACTCTATCGCGAGCGAGCGCCGCTGTATGAAAAATACGCCGATTTGACGGTCGATGTCGACGGCTGTGATATCAGTAAATCCGTGACGCGGCTGCGCGCGGCCCTGGCAAAGTGACTGCGGCGCCGCGAAATCCGAAACAGGAAAACAATGCTGCGCGGGAACGGCGTGCCGCAGGGTCGGCAGCCGCCGCGCGGAAAAACCGGCTGATTGGAAGTGGAAGCAGTATGGATATGGAAACAATGAGTATGAAAGAAGCAATTCGCGCCCGCGTTTCCCGGCGCAGCTATACCCGGGAGCCGCTGGATGAAGAGACGCTGATCGCCCTCTACGATGCCGTCGAGGAATGCAATCGGCTGAGCGGGTTGAACATTCATCTGATCGCCGATGACCCGGCGGCTTTTTCCGGATTGCGAGCGCGGAATTTCAGCGGCGTACAGAACTATTTTGAAATGATCGGCGCGGCCGATGATCCCGACCTCGATGAAAAAACCGGCTATTTCGGCGAGAGCCTGGTGCTGCTGGCAACGCGGCTCGGCCTCGGCACCTGCTGGGTGACGGACAGCTATGATCCGCTGCGCGTGCGGGTGCAGCCGCAGGAGGGCGAAGTCCTGCGCTGTGTGATCGTCGTCGGGCACGCCCGTGAGAAGATCACCATGCGGGAACGTTCCGCGGCCCGCTCGATCCGGCATCGACGCAAGGAAATCCGCGAGATGCTGGTGTCCGAGGAACCGGTTGAAAACTGGGTGATCGACGGCATGCGCTGTGTCCAGCGCGCGCCCTCGTCGCGCAACCGGCAGCCGGTGCTGTTCTACTATACCGACGGGGCGGCGGCCGCCCGCGTCAAGGGAGAGGGAGCCTGCGATCTGATCGATCTGGGCATCGCCAAGCTGCACTTCGGCATCGGTGTCGGCCGCGGACGCTGGGATTTCGGCAACGGCGGCATTTTTGAGTATGAGTCCGGAGAAGATTTCTGACACTTCTGCGGGAGCGGCGTCCAGGGGAATGCGCTGATTCACGCCGCGGATCATATCGCAAAGAACGCTGCGGCACGCCGCCGAGGAAGGCGGCAGGTGCATCGCAGCGTTTTGTATTGCCGTTTTGTTAACGTCAGTACGCGTCAGTTTTTCAGCGCCTGTACCGGAGCCGGAATGCGGCCGCCGCGGCGGATCATCGCCGCCGGCGATTTGTTCGGCAGCGCCATCACCGGGCCCTTGCCGAGCAGGCCGCCGAAGTCGAGCTCTTCTCCCTCTTTGAGGCCGATGGCCGGAATCACGCGGACGGCGGTGGTCTTGCTGTTGACCATGCCGATCGCGGCTTCGTCGGCGATCATTCCGGAGATAACTTCGGCCGTTGTGTCGCCGGGGATGACGATCATGTCGAGACCGACCGAGCAGACCGCGGTCATCGCTTCCAGCTTGATCACCGAGAGGGCGCCGTCGCGGGCCGCCTTGATCATGCCGGCGTCTTCGGTCACCGGAATGAAGGCGCCGGAGAGTCCGCCGACGCTGCTGCTGGCCATCAGACCGCCTTTTTTGACGGCGTCGTTGAGCATCGCCAGCGCCGCCGTGGTGCCGCAGGCACCGCACTGTTCGAGACCGATCTCCTCGAGGATATAGGCGACCGAATCGCCGATGGCCGGCGTCGGCGCCAGGGAGAGATCAATGATGCCGAACGGCACGTCGAGCATGCGGCTCGCCTCGGTGCCGACCAGCTGGCCCATGCGGGTGATTTTGAAGGCCGTCTTTTTGATCGTGTCGGCCACCGCCTGCAGATCGGCCTTGTCGTCCATCTTGGCCAGTGCCGCCCGCACGACGCCGGGCCCGGAGACGCCGACGTTGAGCACGCAGTCCGGCTCGCCGGGACCGTGGAAGGCGCCGGCCATGAAGGGGTTGTCCTCCGGTGCATTGCAGAAGACCACCAGTTTGGCCGCGCCGATGCACTGCCGGTCGCTGGTCGCTTCGGCGGTGCGGCGCACGACGCCGCCCATCAGGGCGACGGCATCCATGTTGATGCCGGCCTTGGTGCTGCCGATATTGACGGAGGAGCAGACGTATTCGGTGTCGGCCAGAGCCTCCGGGATTGCGTTGATCAGGGCGCGGTCGCCGGGGGAAAAGCCCTTGTGCACGAGCGCCGAGTAGCCGCCGATGAAGTTGACCCCGACGGCTTTCGCGGCGCGGTCGAGGGTTTTCGCGTAGCGCACCGGATCGCCGCCGCTGACGCCGGCCAGCATCGCGATCGGGGTCACCGAGATGCGCTTGTTGACGATGGGAATGCCGTACTTGGCCTCGATTTTTTCGCCGGTGGAAACGAGGTCGCTGGCGCAGCGGGTGATCTTGTCGTAGATCTTGCCGCAGGAGGCGTCGATGTCGCTGTCGGCGCAGTCGAGCAGGGAAATGCCCATGGTGATCGTGCGGATGTCGAGGTGCTCATCCTGGATCATGCGGATCGTTTCAAGAATGTCCTGTGTATTCAGCATGTGGTCCTCCTCAGATGCGGTGCATGGAATTGAAAATGTCCTCGTGCATCACGTGGCAGTTCATGCCCCTGACGTTTTCGTTGAGGCGGTTTTCCAGCTCCTTCAGTTCGCAGTTGAGGTCTGAGATGTCGATCAGCATGATCATCGCAAAGTAGTCCTGCAGCACGGACTGCGTGACCTCGATGACGTTGGCGTTGGCTTTGGCGCATTCGCCGCTGACGGCGGCGAGGATGCCGACCATGTCACGGCCGATAACGGATACGACTGCTTTCATAGGATACCTCCAGGTCTTGTATTGTCTTGTGTCGTCCAATGTCTGATTCTGTTATTGTTTATGTCGTTCTATGTCTGATGCTGTCCGGCGGGTTTTCTTCCGCGCGGCATCCTGCGCTGCCTGGCCTGCTGTGCCCGCTGCGACGCGGTTCGCCCGGTGCGCCGCTTTGCAGGCAGTGCTCCGCAGGGCGATGCAGTCAGCTGGTCGGTTGCGTAGTGTCAGCGTCAGCCTCGGTGGAGTATTGTTCGGGTGTCGCCGGGATGCCGTTCGGGACGCATGCCGCTCAGGACGTTAGTATTTTAACACAATATTCCCCGTCTTTTAAGTCATGATTGATATGCCAGTGAAACCGCGTCCCCGGCCAGAGCCGCTCCCAGCGGCGCCGGTTGCAGGCTTTGTGGCCGATGAGGGCGGAAAAGCAGCGGGAGTCGGCTTCGATGCGGAGCGCCGGCGGCAGCTGCGGCGGGGTGCCGCGGCAGAGCCGGGCAAGCTGCCGGTCGACGTTCTCGCGTGCCAGGCGGCCTTCGACCAGCTGGCGAAAGGCCGGGTGATAGCCGCCGCCGAGATCGGCCGCGGGCGTGATCAGATCGGTGCTCTTGAGGCCGACGCGGAGGATCGTGACGCCCGCCCGATCGAGAATGCGGTACATCGCGGCCGTCGTCGCTACGGCTTCTTCCTCGCTGAGCGGGCGGTATTCGCCGCGGCGCGTCATTTCCGCCAGTTCGGTATGCGGCAGCACAACCGTCGGGTAGAGGCGTGCCTGCTGCGGCGCCAGGGCAGCCGCTCTTTGCGCCGAATGCACGGCCTTTTCCCGGGTGTCGCCGGGCAGCCCGATCATCAGCTGGATGCCGAAGGCAAAGCCGGCCTCGCGCAGCATCCGGCAGGCCCGCTCGATGTCTTCGGCCGTGTGGCCGCGGCGGCTGCGCGCGAGTACCTCGGGATCAAAGCTCTGCGCGCCGAGCTCCACGGTGTCGACCGCATAGCGACGCAGGCGGTCGAGGACGGTTTTGTCGATGAAATCGGGGCGGGTCGAGAGGCGGATGCGGTCGATCAGGCCGCGCCGCTTGCAGTCGCAGGCGGCGTCCAGCAGCTCCGTCTGTTCGGTGGCGGGGATGCCGGTAAAGCTGCCGCCGTAGAAAGCCAGTTCGATGGCTTCCAGACCGCGTCCCCGCAGCGTCGGCAGATACTGCGCCACGGTGCGTCTGACATCGGCGGCGGTGACCGGCGCGGAGCGGGCGGTGATGGTCTTCTGGTCGCAGAAGACGCAGCGGTGCGGGCAGCCGCGGTGGGGGATGAACAGGGGAATGATGGCATGGCGTTTCATGACTGTATTATACATGGCGGCCGGCGGTTTGTCATCGGCCGGCTCCTGTGTTAATATGATTTCCAACGGCGCACGGCAGCGCAGCGGAGAGGATGGGCGGCTGTGCACGGCGGCGCCGCCGGAGGAAACGACATGAAGAAACAGAAGAATATCAGAAAGTGGCTGATGATCGGCGCCGCATGTCTCTTTGTCGCCGGCCTGGTCTTCTATATTGTGCGGGCGGCGCTGGGCTACCTCGACTGACCGACGCTGCACACGACACATCGGTTGATTCCGGCACGGCGACAGCGTATAATGAAAGCATGGTACACATAGGCAATGACTGGGACGAGCTGCTGGCGGAAGAGTTCCGCAAGGACTATTATCTGCAGCTGCGCGAGTTCCTGAAAAGAGAGTATTTTTCGCGGACGATTTTTCCGGATATGTACGATATCTTCAACGCCCTGAAGTTCACGCCCTACCACAAAGTCAAGGCGGTGATCCTCGGGCAGGATCCCTACCATGAGAAGGGGCAGGCCCACGGGCTGAGTTTTTCGGTGCGCCGGGGCGTACCGCAGCCGCCGTCGCTGCAGAACATTTTCCGTGAACTGCAGGATGACCTCGGCTGTCCGCCGCCCCCGCACGGCTGTCTGGAGAGCTGGGCCAGGGAGGGCGTCCTGCTGCTCAATACGGTGCTGACCGTACGCGAGCATCAGGCCAATTCTCACGCCGGCAAAGGCTGGGAGATTCTCACCGACCAAATCATCCGCCTGCTCAATCAGCGGCGGGAACCGATGGTGTTCCTGCTCTGGGGACGGCCGGCCAGAAACAAGAAAAAACTGATCACCAATCCGGCTCATCTGATCATCGAAGCACCGCATCCGAGTCCTCTGTCCGCCAGCCGCGGGTTTTTCGGCGGGCGCTTTTTCAGTCGTACCAATGAGTTTCTGCAGGAACCCATCCATTGGGAGATAGGAGATTAGTATGTCAACCGGAATGATCGTTCTTGCTGTCGTCGCGGTCATTGTCGTGGTGCTGGTAATCTGGCTGATCGCGGCTTACAACAGTTTTATCGGTGCACGCAACAACGTCGAGGAGAGCTTCTCGACGATGGACGTCTATTTGAAAAAACGCTTTGACCTGGTTCCCAACCTTGTGGAAACGGTCAAGGGCTATGCGTCTCACGAACGGGAAACGCTCAGTGCGGTGACGCAGGCGCGCAGTGCGGTTCAGAGCGCCGGCACGACGGAGGAGCGCATGCGGGGAGAGAACATGCTCACCGATTCGCTGCGCAGCCTCTTTGCGGTGTCGGAAGCATATCCGGATCTCAAGGCGAACCAGAACTTCCTCGATCTGCAGCAGCAGCTGCGCCGGCTCGAGGAGGATATCGCCAATTCCCGCAAGTACTACAACGCGGTGGTCAAGCGCTTCAACAATATGTGCGAGATGTTCCCGAGCAATATCATCGCCTCTATATTCCATTTCGAGCGCAGACCGATGTTCGAGGTCGAAAGCGCGGAGGAGAGGAACAATGTCAAAGTACAGTTTTAGCATCTTCAGTTCGCCATCAGAAGCAGTTCCGGCGGCAGCCGCGGCGGGAAAACACCGCCGCAGCTTGCTGCTGATGCTGCTGATCGCGGTCCTCGCGGTCGTTCTGCTGCTGCCCGCCGGTGTGCAGGCGGCGGAAAATTACCGCACGACCAACTACAACGTGCAGGTCAACGTCGACAAGAACAATTCCGCTTACATCACCGAGACCATCAAGCTCGATATCAGCAAGCCGATCCACGGCATCACCCGGACCATCCCGCTGAGTCAGAAAGTGAATTATACCGACCGCAGCGGCCGTGTCATCCGCAACGTGCGTATGCCGGTGAAGATCGGCACGGTCACGGTGATCAACGATCCCTGCACGCTGAGCCGCAGCAAGGGCAGGCAGATCGTCTATATCGGCGGCAAAAAGCAGAAAGTCAGCGGTCAGAAAACCTACAGCCTCTCATATGAAGCGTCGATGTACGACGACGGCATCGCTGATTATGACAGCTTCTTTTACAAAGTTCTGCCGGACGACTGGCCGACCGCGATCGAGCATACCGGCATCACCGTGACGATGCCCAGGAAGTTCGACAGCAGAAACGTTTCGGTCACTGCCGGCAGACGCGGAGGCACTTCGTACACCAAGTATCTGCACTGGACGGTGCGGGGCCGGACGATCACCATCACAGCCGACAGGGCGCTGCCGGAAAATGTCGGCGTCACGGTTGGCGTCAAGCTGCCGGAGGGCTATTTCACCGGCGAGCGGACGACGCGCTGGTGGAAGGTGCTGCTCTGCGTCCTCGGAGTCGTCTTTTCACTGATCCTCGTTCTGCTCTGGTATCGTTTCGGCCGCGACCGAAAAGTGGTCGAAACCGTCGAGTACGTGCCGCCGGCCGGAGTCGGCCCGGCCGATGCCGGCTATATCATCGACGGCCGCGTGGACAAGAAGGACGTCGCCTCGCTGCTCTTCTGGTTTGCCCAGAAAGGCTATCTGACGATCGAGGAAGCGGGCAAAAAGGATTATCGCATCGTCAAGGAGCACGACCTGCCGCAGGACGAGGCGCGGCAGTTTGAGCGCGCTTTCTTCGATGGTCTCTTTGCCGCCGGCAACGGCAGCGAGGTGCTCTATTCGCAGCTCGGCGACCGCTTTCATCATACGTTCGAGACGACCCGGGAAAAAATTCATGACTACTATACCGCAGACCGCAAGCGGCGGATTTTCCCGCGCGCGATGTTCCTGTCACGCATCGTCGGCTTCATCCTTCTCGTCGTCGGCTTTGCTGCAGCGGCGGTGCTCTTTACGATGATCTACGGCAGTCTGCTGATCTGCCTGCCGACGGCCGGTCTCTGCGTCCTCAGCTGCATTGCCTGTGCTCTCGGCGTCCGCGCTTCCGACCGGCGCTTTGCGATGCGGCGTACCCGCAAAGTGACGACGGCGGTGATATCGCTGATTATTCTGGGAATCACGATGGGCCTCAGCGTGCTGCTGGCGCATCTGTTCTTCGGCTTTTTCATCGGCGGCCTGTTCCTGGCGCTGCTCGAAGTGACGGCCTATTTCACGATTCGCTTCATGCAGAGCCGCACGAAACAGGGAACGGAGTTGCTCGGACATCTGCTCGGCTTCCGCGAATTCATCCGCGTTGCCGAGGCGGAAAAGCTCGTAGAACTGCTTGAGGAAAACCCCAATTACTTTTACGATGTACTGCCCTATGCCTACGTCTTCGGCCTCTCAAAAAAGTGGGCCAAGAAGTTTGAAGAGATTCCCACCGCACCGCCCGCCTGGTATCGCGGCGGCGAAGACTGGTCGGCCGGACACTTCAATACCTGGCTGTTTTTCCCGTCTTTCCACGCCCTGGCGAACGCGACGGCTGCCCGCTTTGAACTGCAGGCGGCGGCCTCCGGCGGCAGTTCGCTGCACAGTTTCGGCAGCGGCGGAAGTGCCGGGAGCGGGCAGGATGCCGGCGACGCTGACGGCAGTGCCGACGAAAACGGCAGCGCCGGGGAGCATGACGGCAGCCCGGAGGGTGACTCCGGCAGCGGGACACTGCCCGGCGAGGCCGGCCATCCCGATGATGAAGGCAAGGCCTGACCGAATCGGAAAGCCGCCCCGCAGGTCCTGCATCCGCCGGCATTTCCTATTGCAATGCCGGTTTGATATGATATAATGAATTTGTCCCGAGGCGACGGCGATCCGGCGGCGCGGCAGCATCAGAGATGCGCGGCAGTCGTCATTCCGCAGCCGGCCGCGGGATGACAATTGAATACGGACGATGATCGCAGCCTATATCCTTGAAGGAGTGGGACTCACGATGATATCACTCTTCCCTATGGGAGGTGGTGCTATGAAAGCAGGATTTATCGGCGCCGGGAAAGCAGGGTCTTCTCTCGGCAGACATTTTGTAAAAAACGGAATATCCGTCAGCGGATATTTCAGCCGATCCGATGATAGTTCAAAAGAGGCAGCAGATTCGACTGGATCGACTGCCTTTTTCGATTTCACAGAGCTGGTGAACGAGAGTGATATAATTTTTCTGACGACGCCCGACGGGATCATCAGCGAGATGGCAGTACAACTGGCGCACGCAGAGAACGGCGTGCCGGAGGACAAGATCCTCTGCCATCTCAGCGGTTCGGTTCCCTCGAGCGTTTTGTCGTGCGCGGGATCGCACTGCGCATCGGCCCACCCGATGACGGCTGTCAGCAGCCGCCGCAGCTGTCTTGACGGCGTCTTCTTTACTCTCGAGGGCGAGACGGATGCGGTGACGGCGGTCGAGAAGCTTCTGCGGCGCTGCGGCAACCCGACGGCGCGCATCCGCAGCGACAAGAAGGGTGTCTATCACTGCGCGGCGAGCGTGGCCAGCAACCTCATGGTCGGTCTCGCCGGCATCGCCCTCGATCTGCTCGCCGACTGCGGCTTTGAACGCGAGTCGGCGCTGCAGCTGCTGACGCCGCTGATGACCGGCAACATCGCCGCCGTCTGTGAACGCGGCCCCGCCGCCGCCCTGACCGGACCGGTCGAGCGCGGTGATCTGGAGACGGTGCGTCTGCACCTTGACAGCCTCTCCGGTGACCGGCGGGAAATTTATCGTCTGCTCTCCCGGGAGCTGGTCCGGCTGGCCGGGGAAAAACATAACACCAACGAAGACCGTGCGCTGCTCGCACTGCTGGAGGAAAAGAAATGAAAAATACAGTTGTAACTTTTCGGGAAGGTAAAAAGAAGGGCATCCGCCAGGCGATGATCACCGCCTACGATTATTCCTTTGCCAAGCTTTTCGACGAGGCCGGCGTCAACGCCATCCTCGTCGGCGATTCCGTCGGCATGGTTTCGCTGGGCTATGAAGACACGATTCCGGTGACGATGGACGACATGATTCACCATACCGCCGCCGTTTCCCGCGGGGCGAAAAACGCGCTGGTGATCGGCGATATGCCGTTCATGTCCTACCAGACGTCGGTCTACGATGCCGTCCGCAATGCCGGACGGTTTCTCAAGGAAGGCGGCGCCCAGGCGGTCAAGCTGGAGGGCGGCGCGGCGGTCGTCGAGCAGATCAAGGCGATCGTCAGCGCATCGATTCCGGTCTGTGCGCACATCGGCATGACGCCGCAGTCCAAGAATGCCTTCGGCGGCTTCAAAGCCCAGGGCAAAGACATCGCCACGGCGCAGAAGATCATGGACGATGCCCGCGCCATCGAGGAAGCCGGCGCTTTTGCCGTCGTGCTCGAGTGCGTGCCCGCCAAGCTGGCGAAGAAAATCTCCGAGAACATCAGCATCCCGACGATCGGCATCGGCGCCGGCGCCGGCTGCGACGGGCAGGTCCTTGTCTATCAGGATATGCTGGGACTGTTCTCCGATTTTACGCCCAAGTTCGCGAAGAAATTTGCCGATGCCGGGGCGCTGATCACCGACGGTGTCAAGCGCTACATCGAGGAAGTCGGCAGCGGCGCCTTCCCGGCCGAGGAACACACTTTCAAGATTGACCAGGAGGTCGTCGATGCCGTCAAGTAACAGCAGGAGCACCGGGGAACGGCCGATGCAGATCGTCGAGACCATCGCCGAGGTCCGCGCCGCGGTTCGCGGCTGGCGGAAGCAGGGCTGCTCGGTCGGCCTGGTGCCGACGATGGGCTATCTGCATGACGGACACGGTTCGCTGATCGAACGCTCGGCGGCGGAAAACGACCGCACGATCGTCAGCATCTTCGTCAACCCGATGCAGTTTTCGCCGGGCGAGGATCTCGAGGACTATCCCCGCGACCTGCGGCACGATGCCGAATTCTGCCGAGAGCGGGGCGCCAGTCTGATCTTCCATCCCACGGCTGAGGAGATGTACGGCGACAGCTTTTATTCCTATGTCGATATGACGACACTGACCGAAACGCTCTGCGGCGGCAGTCGGCCGCGGCTGTTCCGCGGCGTCTGCACCGTGGTCAGCAAGCTGTTTCATATCACCGGTGCCGACCGTGCCTATTTCGGCAAGAAGGATGCCCAGCAGCTGGCGGTGATCCGCCGGATGGTGCGCGACCTCAATTTCGATATTGAAATTGTCGGCTGCGAGAGTGTCCGCGAGGCCGACGGGCTGGCGATGAGTTCGCGCAATTCCTATCTCAGCGAGGAAGAGCGGGCCGCCGCGCCGCGGATCTACCGATCGCTGCGGAAGGCACGGGAACAGGCGCGGCAGGGCCGTCAAGGCTGCCCCGCCGCCGCGCTGCAGCAGACGGTGACAGAGGAGCTGACGAGCGAACCGCTGCTGCGGCCGGAATATATCTCGATCGTCGATCGGGAGACCATGCAGCCGGTCGACACGGTGCGCGGCGACGGCAGTGCGCTGCTGGCCGTGGCCGTGCGCCTCGGCAGGACACGGCTGATCGACAACATCGAGCTCTGAGGCAGGCTGTCCGCCGCCAAAATGTAAAGCCCAGCTGGCTGCTGGGTGATCTGTACCCTGACACGATGGCAGGAGGAGGAGAGAAATGAGTATTGCAGCCGGATTTATGGTACCGCATCCGCCGCTGATCATTCCGGCGGTGGGCCGCGGCGAAGAAAAGCTCATCGCCGCCACGACGGCAGCTTATGAACAGGCGGCGCGGGAAATCGCCGATCTGCGGCCGGAAACGATCGTCATCACCAGCCCGCACAGCGTTCTCTACCTGGATTATTTCCATATTTCACCGGGACGCGGCGCGGACGGGAATTTCGGGCACTTCCGCGCTTCGCAGGCCTCGTATCACGCCGACTACGACACCGAATTCGTCCGCGAGCTGTCGCAGCACTGCGAACAGATCGGCTTCCCGGCCGGCACGCTCGGTGAACGCGACGCGTCGCTCGATCACGCGACAATGATACCGCTGCACTTCATTCAGCAGCAGTACACCGATTTCCGTGTCGTGCGCATCGGCCTCTCCGGCGAGCCGCTGATCCGCCACTACGAGCTGGGTCAGCTGATCCGCCAGACGTCGGATCATCTCGGTCGGCGTACGGTGCTCGTCGCCAGCGGCGATCTCTCGCACAAGCTGAAGGAGGACGGTCCGTACGGATTCAGCGAGGACGGACCGCGCTACGATGCCCGGATCATGGATGTGATGTCGCGCGGAGCGTTCGGTGAGCTCTTTGACTTTGATCCGGCATTCTGTGAAAGCGCCGCCGAGTGCGGCCACCGCAGCTTTGTCATCCTCGCCGGCGCTTTTGACCGGCAGCGGGTAACGGCGCGGCAGCTGTCCTACGAAGACCGGACAGGCGTCGGCTACGGCATCTGCACTTTCTATCCGGGAGAGGAAGACCCTGACCGCGACTTCGGCGTCCGCGCTGCGGAAAAAGAACGGCAGCGCCATGAGGAGATCCGGGAAAAGGAAGATCCGTACGTCAGACTGGCGCGCGCTTCGCTCGAACAGTACGTCCGCACCGGCGAGGCGATGAGCATGCCCGATATCCTCCCCAAGGAACTGCGGCAGCGCCGTGCCGGAGCGTTTGTCTCGCTGAAGAAGGACGGTCGGCTGCGCGGCTGCATCGGCACGATCAGTCCGGTGCGGGATAACCTGGCGCAGGAAATCATGGAAAACGCCGTCAGCGCCGGCACCGGCGATCCGCGCTTTCAGCCGGTGCGCGCCGACGAGCTCGACGACCTCGTCTACAGCGTCGACGTTCTCGGTGAGCCGGAAGCAATCGACGGCCCGGAGCAGCTCGACGTGCATCGCTACGGCGTCATCGTCCGCAATGGCGGCCGTACCGGTCTGCTGCTGCCCGATCTCGAAGGGGTCGATACGGTCGAGGAGCAGATCGCGATCGCCCGCCGCAAGGCCGGCATCGACCCGGAGGAGCCGGTGCATCTGGAGCGCTTTGAGGTGGTGAGACACCGATGAGCCGCCGCGGCAATTACGGGCGTCTGACGGCACTGGCGCTGGACCCGATCGAAAAGAAGCCGCTGGCCCGCTTTTACCCTGGCCGGCAGATTCTCTCCGTCGGCACCTACGGCTGCAACCTGCGCTGCCCCTGGTGCCAGAATCAGAGCATCTCGATGCCCGGGCTGGAGCGGCGCGACGACGGCGTCTTTGACCTGCGCGGACTGCGCCTGGTTTCGGTCACGCCGCGGGAGCTGGCCGCGCAGGCGCTGGCGATCGAGGGCAATCTGGGCGTCGCTTACACCTACAACGAACCGCTGACGGCGTTTGATTTTGTCCGCGATACCGCACGTCTCGTCCGCGATAACGGGCAGAAAAACGTGCTCGTCACCAACGGCTGCTTCGGCGATCGCATTCTCGATGAGGTGCTGCCGTGGATCGATGCGATGAATATCGATCTGAAGAGCTTTCGTCCGGAAGGGTACCGGCAGATCGGCGGACGACTCGACGTCGTACAGCATTTCATCGAACGCGCCGCCGCGGCCTGCCACGTTGAGCTGACCACGCTGGTGGTGCCGGGCTTCAGCGACGGCATCGAGGACATGAAGCGGGAAGCGGCCTGGATTGCCGCCATCGATGAGAACATCCCGCTGCACATCTCGCGCTTTTTCCCGGCCTTCCGCATGCGGGACGCGGCGCCGACCGATCCCGGTCTCGTCCGCCGCCTGGCAGAGACGGCCCGGGAATCTCTGAAGTATGTCTATCTCGGCAATATGTAGGAAGTGCCGGTGCGGCCCGGGCGGCTCGGGTTGCGGCCTGCGCCGCGGTGAAGGTGCGGCCGCGCGGTTCGGCAGTGCGCAAACTCAATCAGCAATAAGCAAGGACGCTCTCCGCGAAGGGGAGCGTCCGTTCCGTCGGCCGGTGATTTGCAGCGGGTACGGCCCGTCTGTCTACAGCGCCGGGTTGATCCGGTCCGTCTGTCTGCAGCGTCGGGTTGATCCGGTCCGTCTGTCTGCAGCGCCGGGTTGATCCGGTCCGTCTGTCTGCAGCGTCGGGTTGATCCGGTCCGTCTGCCTGCAGCGCCGGGGTGATCCGGTCCGTCTGCCTCAGCCCTGTGATGGAGGTGCCTGCAGGCTGAACACGCGGCCTTCTTTTCTCGGCTGGGCGTTCGGCAGCCCCTCGGCGGAGTAGCCGACGATGACGTTGTCGATGCCCATATACTGCTCGGGATCGATGCCGGCTTTTTCCAGAATCGCTCTGCCTTCAGCTGTTTCAAACTGCTCTTTTCCCCGGTGAATCCAGCAGGAGCCGAGGCCGAGCGAGGCCGCTTCGTTGAGCATATTGGAAATCGCGCTGCAGCCGTCATAGACCGCGGTCGAAACATCTTTATCGGAAAGGACGGCCAGCACGACCGGCGCGCCGTAAAAGGCATCCATTCCTTCGTTTCCCATGATTTTGCCGTTGATCAGGCCCAGCCGGCGCACCGTCGCGGGGTCCGTGATCTTGAGAATGATTGTTTTCTGGCGCCCTCTTCCGGTCGGTGCATAGAGACCGGCGGTGATGATTTTTTCGAGCAGATCCTCCGGCACCGGATCCGCTTCGTACTTTCTGATCGATCTCCTCGATTTCAAAACTTCCAGGATATCCTGCATTTCGGTCAGCCCCCTTTTTGCGAATAACAAAACTTTAATGGATGGAAAGATTATACTATCGTCGCTGCGCGGCGTCAAAAAAGAAATTGCCTTTTTGGACGAGATGCGTTAAAATACAAAAACGACGCCCGCAGATGTTTTATCCTTGCGTGCGTCGGCATTCTGTCCTATAATAATATGCGTGCCGGGGAGTGGCGCAGTTTGGTAGCGCACTTGACTGGGGGTCAAGGGGCCGCAAGTTCAAATCTTGTCTCTCCGACCAATGTGCAAAGCCCCGCAGCCGTAGAAAAATCAGCGGCTGCGGGGTTTTTTCACGGCACTTTTAAATTTGCAATATATGGCAAAAACAGCCCTCTATGACTCCATATTCTACTATGTGATGAGAGAATCGATGAGAGAATATCCATAAAATAACATTTTTGAAAGCGGAGTGCGCGGCCCATTGCGGCATATTTATGCTTCGGGCATGCGGTGACGAGCTCTCGCACCGCTTCAGTCGGGTGCCGCGTCGTCCGTTCGCCCCGACTGCAGCCGGTCGATGGTCGGACGCAGGTGATAGGCCGCGCAGAGGTCGGCGTACTGGCGCGCGGCCCGGCGGCTGGCCGGAGCGGCGGGGCTGCGGCGGCGCACGGCCTTGATCATGATGTTGCGGGCGGTGTGTTCGAGACTGGTGAATTCGATCATCGCCGTCTCGTAGCCGGCCGCTTCCAGCTTCAGGCCGCGGATGCCGTCGGTCAAAAGCTCGGTAAAGCGGTCGCGGAGGATGCCGTGCCGCAGAACCGGCTCGAGCGTCGGGTTTTCGATCTGACGGAAGAGCTCGTGCTGACAGCAGGGCACCGAGAGAATCACCGAGGCGCCCCAGCGGACCGCGTTGATCAGCGCGTAGTCGGTGGCCGTATCGCAGGCGTGCAGGGTGACGACGAGGTCGACGCCGCCGCCTTCGTAGTCGGCGATGTCGCCGCGTTCAAAGTGCAGATCGTCGTAATGCAGTGCGCGCGCCGTATCATTGCAGAAGCGGATCACGTCGTCCTTGAGGTCGAGGCCGGTGACGCTGACCTCGCGGCTGCAGACGCTGTGCAGATAGTGATAGAGCGCAAACGTCAGGTAGGCTTTGCCGCAGCCGAAGTCGAGAACCCGCAGCTTTCCTTCCGGCAGCGCCGGCAGGATGTCACGGAGGATTTCGAGGTACCGGTTGATCTGCCGGAACTTGCTGTAGCGCTTGGGAATGACGCTGCCGTCCGCCGCCATGACGCCGAGCCGGATGAGAAAATCGCAGGGCTCGTCGGCGGGAATCAGGTACTGCTTGCGGCGGTTGTGATACAGATTCTGCTCGCTGCCGCGGTGCTGTGCCCGGCGGCGCAGCATCCGCGGTCTGTCCGCGTGGGCGGCGCGCACTTCGACGTCTTCGCCGGCCGTGTAGAGATTCAGCTGCTTGAACTCGCTGCGGATCTTCTCTTCGACGAATGCCGGGACGTCGTCGGGAGCCAGGTTTTGATGCGTCACTTTGCTGTCGCTATGGAATTCACACTGGTAGGCGGGTTTGCCCTGCAGCTGGAGCGGGCGCAGCACCAGCTTGCGGT